>JAZNKV010000001.1:0-48938 GCA_045578765.1 Christensenellaceae bacterium
TGCACAGTTGGTGCGTTCATCCCGGTCCTCTCGTACTAAGGACAAGCCTTCTCAAGTATCCTACGCCCACGATGGATAGGGACCAAACTGTCTCACGACGTTTTGAACCCAGCTCGCGTGCCACTTTAATCGGCGAACAGCCGAACCCTTGGGACCTGCTTCAGCCCCAGGATGTGACGAGCCGACATCGAGGTGCCAAACCTCCCCGTCGATGTGAACTCTTGGGGGAGATCAGCCTGTTATCCCCGAGGTAACTTTTATCCGTTAAGCGACGGCAATTCCATTCTCTACCGCCGGATCACTAAGCCCTACTTTCGTATCTGCTCGACATGTCTGTCTTACAGTCAAGCTCCCTTTTGCCTTTACACTCTGCGAATGATTTCCAACCATTCTGAGGGAACCTTTGGGCGCCTCCGTTACTCTTTAGGAGGCGACCGCCCCAGTCAAACTGCCCACCTGACACTGTCCGTTCACCAGTTTATGGCTGACCGTTAGAATCCCAGCAACAGAAGGGTGGTATCCAAAGGTCGACTCCATGCAAGCCGAAGCCCGCACTTCCTAGTCTCCCACCTATCCTGTGCATCCGTTACCGTGATTCAATATCAAGTTACAGTAAAGCTCTACGGGGTCTTTCCGTCCAGTCGCGGGTTAATACGCATCTTCACGCATTCTTCAATTTCGCCGGGCCCCCTGTTGAGACAGCGCCCAAGTCGTTACGCCATTCGTGCGGGTCGGAACTTACCCGACAAGGAATTTCGCTACCTTAGGACCGTTATAGTTACGGCCGCCGTTCACCGGGGCTTAAGTTCAATGCTTCGCTTGCGCTAACATCTCCCCTTAACCTTCCGGCACTGGGCAGGCGTCAGCCCCTATACGTCAGCTTGCGCTTTCGCAGAGACCTGTGTTTTTGGTAAACAGTCGCTTGGGCCTCTTCACTGCGACCACCTCGCGGTGGCTCCCCTTCTCCCGAAGTTACGGGGTAATTTTGCCGAGTTCCTTAACAAGGGTTCTCCCGTTCGTCTTAGAATTTTCTTCTCGTCTACCTGTGTCGGTTTGCGGTACGGGCACCTTTAACCATATTTAGCGGCTTTTCTCGCCAGCGTGGATTCAGTGACTTCGTTACTCTGTTCACTCCCCATCAGCGCAATAGTTTCTAGCAGACGTACTTCACTATCTGCCACTACCTCGCCTTAGACACGGATTTCCACTCCCGTGCTTCACCTATCCTTCTGTGTCACCGCTTCATTTAAACGATTATTGGTGGTACTGGAATCTCTACCAGTTGTCCATCATCTACGCCTTTCGGCCTCGACTTAGGTCCCGACTTACCCTGGGCGGACGAACCTTCCCCAGGAATCCTTAGACTTTCGACGGCATAGATTCTCACTATGCTCTCGCTACTTATGCCGGCATTCTCTCTTGTATACAGTCCACTGCCCCTTCCGGTACAGCTTCTGCCCGTATACATTGCTCCTCTACCGATACGTTTGACGTATCCCCATGCTTCGGTGTTAGGTTTTAGCCCCGTGAATCTTCGGCGCATCTTCACTCGACCAGTGAGCTAATACGCACTCTTTTAATGTGTGGCTGCTTCTAAGCCAACATCCTGGTTGTCTGTGCAATGACACATCCTTTACCACTTAACCTATACTTTGGGACCTTAGCTGTGGATCTGGGCTGTTTCCCTTTTGACGATGGCACTTATCTGTCACCGTCTGACTCCGCCAAATTAATTATATGATATTCGAAGTTTGATATGGGTTGGTAGGTCGCGAAACCCCCGCGCCAAATCAGTGCTCTACCCTCATTAATCTTTTGACAGGCTAGCCCTAAAGCTATTTCGAGGAGAACCAGCTATATCCTGATTCGATTGGAATTTCTCCGCTATCCACAAGTCATCACCGACTATTTCAACAGGCGTGTGTTCGGTCCTCCACAGCGTTTTACCGCTGCTTCAACCTGCTCATGGATAGGTCATCAGGTTTCGGGTCTACGACATGCTACTTTACGCTCACTTAGAACTCGCTCTCGCTTCGGCTCCGTGGCTTTACCACTTAACCTCGCAACACATCGTAACTCGCCGGCCCGTTCTACAAAAAGTACGACATCACACTCGTGTGGTGCTTTGTCTGCTTGTAAGCATACGGTTTCAGGTTCTTTTTCACTCCCCTCCCGGGGTTCTTTTCACCGTTCCCTCACGGTACTATACTCTATCGGTCACATGGTCGTATTTAGCCTTACGAGATGGTCCTCGCGTATTCCGACAGGATTCCTCGTGTCCCGCCGTACTCTGGATACTCCCTCCTCTTAAACAATTTCATCTACGGGGCTTTTACCCTGTTTCGCCGTGCTTTCCAACACTGTTCGATTATCGTTTTTGAATGGATTATGGAGTCCGTCACCCCATAGATATTGCTACCTATGGTTTGGGCTCTTCCGATTTCGCTCGCCACTACTTTCGGAATCGTTGTTTTACTTTCTTTTCCTCCGGGTAATTAGATGTTTCAGTTCCCCGGGTTCCCTTCATTACACTATTTATTCATGTAATGATACCATAACATTACTTATGGTGAGTTCCCTCATTCGGATATCTACGGATCACGGTCTATTTGCGACTCCCCGTAGCTTTTCGCAGCTTATCACGTCCTTCTTCGGCGCCATGTACCAAGGCATCCTCCTGTATGCTCTTTGTAGCTTGATCTTTATCGTTATTGCATTTTCGCAATACGTCGAATTGCTTACATTTCCTTGACTTTACTCGACTACTCTTATTTTCGTGAATGATTTCCTACGTTCTTTTCGTATTAACCTTTCGTTAAAATATTATTTAGTCTTTTTGCTCTTTTGCCTTAATGTACTAAAAAAATTAAGTCTTCTCGATTGATTTGTTCTTACAAACTTATCTCTCTTAAATTATTTTCTATGCAGTTGTCAATCTACGGTGCTTTGACTACGGTCAAAGTTTGGCATAAATTACGCCACAAAAATGTTGCTACCTCACGCGATAGCCAATATATATTACCATTTATAAAAAACGATGTCAAGCGTTTAACCAGCATTTTTTTGACATTTTTTAAATTTTAAAAAACTTTTTTTCACTTGTTTTTTAAATACGGAATATATAGTATGCAAGCTGTTAAAACACACTATTTTTATTGATTTTTTGCTTTTTTTGTGCTATTATGATTTCAAGGAGATGGGTATGGATATTAAAATTCAATGCCAAACGGCAGTAAAAGAGCTTATAAAACTTGCAAAACTTCAAAAAGGCGATATTTTGGTGGTTGGTTGCTCAACAAGCGAAGTTGTGGGTAGTAAAATCGGCACAAATTCCGACCCCAACACAGCTGAAAAAATTTTTGACGGTCTTAGTTCTGCTGTTAACGAGCAAGGCGTTTATCTTGCCGTGCAATGTTGCGAACACTTAAACCGCGCAATAGTGGTTGAAAAAAACGCACTCCCTTTTGCCGAGCCCGTTAACGTCGTTCCACAAAAGAAAGCCGGCGGAAGTTTGGCAACCGTTGCATATTCAAAGTTCAGCTCGCCTATCGTTGTAGAAGAAATAAAGGCTGATGCAGGACTTGATATTGGCGACACGTTCATTGGCATGCA
This sequence comes from Christensenellaceae bacterium, assembly GCA_045578765.1. Lineage (GTDB taxonomy): Bacteria > Bacillota > Clostridia > Christensenellales > Borkfalkiaceae > UBA1259. The sequence goes on from JAZNKV010000001.1 coordinate 3,613, forward strand.
TCTAAAGAAAGTAGCCGTTCCTGTAAGGCTTAGCATAAATAAGATTGGCGAAGCACATTTAACAGCCGTACGCGTACGCCCCAAGTTTATTGGTGGCATACGCGCTATTTACAATGAAGAATTTCTATAATCAATATTAGCAACATAATGCACTCAACAAAAAAACAATTAAATAGACATAAACATTAAAGGCGACGGAAAAACCCGTCGCCTTTAATCATTACCAACACTTTTACACTTTGATAGTCAAACCATAAAACACGTATTCTATTCCGTTGTTTAATAAAATCTCTTGTTCGTTTAGGTTAAACTTTTGCGCAATAGAAGAAAGCGTGTCAAAAGGAAGAACCTTATAAAGCCGACATTTATCTTTTTGAATTAAGAGCATGTCGCCTTGTTCTATCTCTTTATCAAGATTGTTGTCTTTAATTATCTTTGTTACAGGAACGTTAAAGCGCTCGGCAACGCCTAAAACTGTGTCACCAAGATTTACGCGATAAAAAATCTTTTCCATACACTTATTATATTTAAAAAGTGTTGCGAATAGAATACTTTAAGGACTTTTGAAAGGAGTTTTTGTTTGAGAAAATTTTTTAAGACGGTTGCAATAGTAACGGTTTTTTCAATAAGCGAAAAGTTTTTGGGGTTTTTGTACCGCATATTTTTATCTCGCACAATAGGCTCAGAGGGCATGGGCGTTTATCAAGTGGCGTTATCTGTATTTGCACTGCTTCTAACCGCTTGCTGTGCTGGTACACCCGTGACCGTTTCTAGACTTATGACAAAGTATCGTGCTGAAAACGCGCCCGAAAAAGCTAATAGAATTATAACCGCTGGGCTAAGCTTTACTCTTGCCGTTGCCCTGCCACTTTGTTTAATATTTTTCTTGTTTTGCGACAGTTTTTCCTTCTTGTTCACAGACCCTAGGTGTACGGATATATTCATGGTGGTGTTACCTGGACTTATTTTTACTTCGGTGTACTCTGTGCTTCGCGGTGTATTTTGGGGGGATAAAGACTTTTTGCCGTATAGCATAATCGAACTTTTGGAAGAAATATGTATGATAGTGGTTGGAATAATCCTCATCAGCCAAGTAACCGACGTTTATCAAGGCGCTTATCGCGCAGGGATTGCAGTGCTAGTATCTTACGTGTTTTCATTTACGCTCGCAACCATTGTTTTCTTCGCAAGAAAACATAAACTGAGAAATCCCAAAGGACTTTTCAAACCGTTAATTGTTTCGGCACTACCCGTAACGTTTATGCGCACAGCAAACTCTCTTTCAATGTCGCTAGTATCAGTTGTACTACCACTAAGATTAGTGCTTGCAGGATACACGAATGCCCAAGCAATGAGCGTTATAGGCTCTGCAATGGGGCAAGCAATTCCCCTGCTTTATATACCAACCACGCTCATAGGGTCGTTTACACTAGTTTTAATCCCTGAAGTTGCGGAAAATTTTTATACTAAACGATATTTTTACTTAAAACGTGATATAGAGAAGGCTATAAAGTTCACAACTTTTTTAACCTCTTTATTTATTCCCGTATTTTTCGTTTGTGGTGAAGAACTTGGCATACTTATATTTGGAAGCCACGAATGCGGAAAATATCTCACCGCTTCTGCGGTTTTAATGCTGTTTATGAGTTTATCGAATATTACTACGAGCATACTCAACTCAATGGGACTAGAAAACAAGACGCTTATCTTCTTTGTTATAGGCGGAGTGCATATGCTACTTTCCGTTTGGTTCTTGCCGTCGATAATGGGCATTTACTCACTGCTAGTAGGTTTTGCGTTTACGCATATTTTAGCAACTGTGTTAAACTTAATCTTGATACACAAGCATTGCGGGAAGAAGCCAGAATATTTGAATTTTTTACTTTGTTCCGCGCTTTTATTAATCCCCACTTCAATTTTAGGGCTAATGCTAGAAAAAATGTTAATAACAAGACTTGGCTTGTTCTTTACGTTAGCCGTTTGCGGAGCGATAATGATAGTGTTCAACGCTCTTTTATACGTTGGTTTTGGGCTTGTTTCGGGAAAGACGCTCTTTGCTCAATGTAAAAAAATACTAAAAAAACAACCTAAAAGTCAACATAAAAAGGCTTTGTGAAAACACAAAGCCTTTTCTATTAGTCTATAAGAATTATTAAATTGTTATTGACCCTTCAAACTAAACGCGCTTGGGTTCACACGTTACGTTGATACCAAGTTTTTTGAGCGTTTTTGTATCTACGTGTGATAAAATTACCGTTGAATGCAATTCAGAGCCTTTTAGCTTTGAAAGCTGATCAAGCGCTAACTTTGCCGTTGGGTTGGTTGATGCTGTAACTGCAAGAGATAGCAATATTTCATCTGTATGCAATCTTGGGTTAACACTGCCCATATGGTTTACTTTGAGCTTTTGAATAGGCTCGATTACTTCACACGCTAAAATGTCAATAGAATCGTCAATGTTTCCTAAAATCTTCAATGCGTTAAGCAACGTTGCCGCACTTGCACCCATGAGTGACCCCGTCTTACCTGTTACTATTTTGCCATCGGGAAGTTCGAGCGCGCAACACGGACCACCCGTTAACGTTTCTTTATCGAGCGCGTGTTTTACCACTTTTCTATCGTTAATAGTGATGCGCATTCTTTGCATCAGCACTTCTATTTTGGAAATAGTTTCTTTACTTATAGTACCTTTTCTCGCTTCTAATAAAGCAGAGTAATATCTACGAATAATTTCTTGACGGCAAGCTTGTTGGCAAACTTCGTCGTCTTCTATGCAATACCCAGCCATATTAACGCCCATATCCGTTGGCGACTTATACGGACATTCACCAAGCACTTTAGAAAGCATTGCGCTAAGCACTGGGAAAATTTCCACGTCGCGATTATAATTGACAGCCATTTGCCCGTAAGCTTCTAAATGGAAGGGGTCAATCATATTCATATCATTTAGGTCTGCAGTTGCAGCTTCATAAGCAGCGTTTACGGGGTGATTTAACGGCAAGTTCCAAATAGGGAACGTTTCATATTTAGCGTACCCTGCTTTAACACCGCGCTTATTTTCGTGGTAAAGTTGTGATAGACAGGTTGCCATTTTACCACTGCCAGGACCGGGAGCTGTAACGACCACGAGCGGTCGTGTAGTTACAACGTATTCGTTCTTGCCATATCCTTCTTCGCTAACAATTTTTTCTACTTCCGAAGGATAGCCTTCTATTGGGTAATGCCTATAAACTTTTATACCACGCATTTCAAGGCGTTTTTGGAAAGCGATTGCGCCCGCTTGGAAGGTAAATCTCGTTAGAACTACGCTACCAACGTAAAAACCCTTGCTTAAGAATATATCGATAAGCCTTAAAACATCCATATCATAAGTGATGCCAAGGTCACTTCTTTGCTTGTTTTTTTCAATATCGCCAGCGTTGATGACGATTAAAATTTCCGCTTTGTCTTTAAGTTGAGAAAGCATTTTAATTTTACTGTCTGGCTCAAAACCAGGCAGAACGCGTGAAGCGTGATAGTCGTCAAATAGTTTACCGCCAAACTCCAAATAGAGCTTATCGCCAAACGCTTGAACACGCTCTAAAATTTTTGCCGATTGCATTTCAAGATATTTTTTATTGTCAAACGCACGTTTTTCCATAGTAATCAATCTTGCTGTTATTCTACCAGCCCAGCCTCCGTTAGTTTAAGTAAAAACTTTTCAACATCATTTTGCGCCAACGCCCTTTCTACTTGATATTTCGAGAGCAAAACTTCAATTAAATCATCTTTCTCTGCGCCTTTTTCAAGTTCTTTCCATAAAAGCGCACTCGATTCGTTAAGGTTGATTATTGAGTTAAAATTCTTTGCCATATTCCCAACGGCAACAACTATATAACTGCCCGCAACTTCCCTTAATATCAGCCCTTTTTTAATCTTCATTTTTACCCCCTTTTCTCATTGCATTGTAGCTAACTTCAGCCGCTTGTAACTCCGTGTTGCAACCGAGTTTGTATAGCTTAACTTCATTTAATAATCTTTCTATAATTTTAAGCGTTTTATCCATTTTTGACAAATCGCTTGGCCTTACCGTTTGATTGAGCACTGTTAAAAGCATTTCGTTAACGGCACAAGGCGCGATTTTGTTTTCTTTTGCTTGCTCAAGCTTGCAAATAGCCTTTATTTTTGCCCTACAGTTATTGCCCAAATCGTGTTTACCTTGCCATGGGCTACCATAAACGTAAAACGCCCCATCAACAAATCTAACCAAAGGCTTATCATCGTTAATCATTGTAACTTTTTCGCCCAACAGCTTGCGCCAATTATTAGCGTGAGTGGATTTACCCGTTCCACTTGGCGCTGTAAATAAAAAAGCCTCACCATCGACCATTAGGGCACTGCTGTGAAACACTATAGTGTTAGAAATCTCAAGCGCGTTGTCGCAAAACTTGCGAAATAGCGCAAGACTTTCTAAATAAGCATCAGGCGCATCGACTTGCGATTTTTGCCTTTCAGCTAAAATATCTTCCTGCGTGGTTGTAATTATAAATTGAGTGGGCTTTTCACCGTTATAATAGTAATCTTTACAATACGTATGCGAGTAATCGTATACGGTATTCATTTCAAAAACCAAATCGGCAATTTTATACCTACTCATACCCCACCGTTAACCATTTTTATACTCTAACGAATACGTTTATTATTTTACCAAAGTCTTATTATTTTGTCAATATAAATTTGATTTTTGCATTATTTTTATATATAATAATATTATAAGATTTAGATAGGTATCATAGATGGTTAAAAAACTTATAAGACTTTTATCCGCCCTGCTTAGTATATTGATAGTGTTTTGTACCGCTTCGTGCGCAAAGCAAACGGGCAGTTATCGCGGATACTACTTCAAAACTTCAATATCGGCATTTCTTGGCGACAAGCCTTTGTCTATTGATGCAAAAACAAAGCTTGATGATTTATTTTCTTCTTTGCAAAAGGAGTTTGACCCTAACGACCAAAATTCGTTAATTTACAAATTCAATAATGCAGACCAAGGCGCAGTTTTTAATCTTTCCGCACAAGCGACAGCCGTTTTTGAACTCGCTAAAGAGTGCTACACGTTAACGGGCGAGCTCTTTAACCCCGCAATATATCCACTTGTTGAGCTTTGGCAGTTTGCACCAAACTACCCCGTTATAAACTTTTATCCGCCAACTGATAGCCAAATACAAGCCGTTTTACCGCTAGTTGATTTTGATAGCGTGGTGCTTGATAGTAACGCACAAACCATAACCAAAACTAAGGCTGGCGTTAAAATAGACTTTGGCGGAATACTAAAAGGATATGCAAGCCAACTAGCGCTTGATATTCTAAAAGAAGAAAATCATACAAGCGGTTATGTTAGCATCGGGAGCAGTAGCTTGCAATTCCTTAATTCTAACGCTTTAGACGTGCGCCACCCCCGCAGTAATACTTTGCCTAGAATTATTACCGTAAACACTGAAAATTACAACAATTTAAGTGTTTCTTCAAGCGGTGATTACGAAAAAGTTTATGCCGTAAATGGAAAAACGTATTCACATATTATTAACCCATCTACAGGTAAGCCCACTACCACAAACGTAGTTTCAGTGACTATGCTTGGCGTTGACGGTTCTGTGGCAGATGCCTTAACAACTGCTTGTTGCCTACTCGACCACAACCCGCAAGATAAAAATAGTTCACTCCTAATAAGCTTTTTAAAACAGCTAATCACGTTATATCCAAACTGTATGGTTTATGCCATATATGATGATGGGGAAAGTAAACAAATTATAACAAACAAATTTAAAGACGTTGATTTTACCCTGCACGACGCCGAGTATACAATAGTAAATTTTTAATAAATATTAAAACTACGTTTTTTCGATAAAACGTGGTTTTTTATTTTTTAACTAATTATTCTCTCCAACTCCCAGTTCTCTTTGCTATAGAGTTAAAAATTGCTTCAACTACTAAACCAAATATTACGGCAACGATAACCATAGCTATCATGCTGGCAATTTGCCCGTTAAAACTTGCAACGTTCAGCAAGTTTCCAAGCGATTTTACGGTCGCACTTAACACTTCTGCAGCAACCATAAGCTTAAAGTTTAGCGAAAGCCCGCTCCCAACCGCGCTATAAACTGCAGGTGCAATTTGTGGCAATTCAACTTTTATAAACGACTGGATTTTACTTGCCCCGTCTACCATACTTGCTTCAACCGCACTTTTGTCAACCGAGTCTAGCGCGCTCTTTAAGTGAGTGTAAGTAGTTGGCATTACGACAAGCATTGTAACTACTACAGGGGTAACTTGAGTATTGCTTCTTGTTAAAAACAACAAAGGTAACACTATCGCCACGGTAGGCAATGCTCTTAAAATACTCGTAATAGTAAACGCAACGCGTTCGGCTTTTTTGCTTTTGTGCGCCAAAAAAGCAAGTACGCTTGCTAAAATGAATGATATTAAAAAAGCAATTACGCTTCTTAAAAGAGTGAACAAAAAGGCAATATAAAACTTAGCTTGTCCTAAAAGCAAGAAAAGCTCGTTCAGCGTCTGCACAACTGATGGCAAAACGTATTCATTATTAACTGAAAGCGATGCAACCGTCCACACAAGCAGTATGCACCCCACCGTTAATATAGGCAGTATTAAGTTTAATATTTTATCGCCTTTTTTCATTTCTAAAATCTATTATTCAATAACGTTTATAGGAAGCGCGTATTTTTTAAGCACCATTTGTAGCGTCCAGTCGGGCACTGCGCCCATCATGGGAACGGCAATTTGTTTGCCTTGTAAATCATCAACAGAAGATAACGGCTCGGTGCTCATTATATAAAAATTACCGTGAGTTATTACAGCAACCATAACGTAATGGTTTGTTGCATCATACGTTTTATAAAATTTGCTTGCAAGGTTTACCGGCGCTAAAATGAAGTCTGCCCCACCTGTTTTTAACGAGTTTTGCATTACGGCGTTTTGAACAACGCTATAATTGATGGTTTTACCCGTGGATAAATCATCATTATCATACATAAGCTTTGATATAGCAAGTGCGGGCGCACCATCTGGCGTAATAAAAGAATAGCTTTGTTGTTCGCCGTGCGAATACGAACTGCCTGAATAAAAGAAGTCGTCAGCTACTTTATTAGCATTAGATGCGTCAATATCAATAATTGAGTTGATATATTTATTTACGCTTTCTTTTGCATCACTTGCGCTTTGCCAAGAAATGTTGCAAGCATCAATAACTTCGGGCGTAATGGAGTTTGGATCTAACGTAGTTGCTCCCTTGTTGCTTATAGCAGTTATCGCACTATCTACGTTTGCTTTTGCCCAAGAAACACTGTTTTCTATTTTTTGAGATAAAGCCAAGTCTAAATCAGCATGTTCGCCCAACACGCTCTTCTTTACCATTAAAACAGCTTGTGGATAAGATTTTTCTTCACTGTCATAAAGTTCTTGTAAGTCTAATCTATATATCGTTTTACCTTGTTTTAAGGCATTTTTTTGCAAGTTCGTCGCTGCAGGCTCAGGAATAAGCCCTATAGTTTCCCCACCAGACAAAATTAACGGAGCAAAAAACTTTGCTTCTTGATAATACTTTACGTTTACTGCATCCTTTTGTGGCGCAGAACATGAAGTTATGCCAAACGATAAACAACAAATTATTAGCGAAAGAAATACTGTTAAAAGTTTTTTCATTGTGTCTCCTTATACGTTAGTTAGTCATTAAAGTAAATTAAAATATAAACGCCCCTACTGAAAAGTGCAGTAAGGGCGGAACGTGATTTATCAAGACCCCAAATGAGCCTTGCTAATTCCATTATCTATCCCTTTACTGTCAGGCGCACCTTTTAGTTTAGGTATTTTACAATAATATAATATTACGTTTTGCAAAAAAAGTCAATTATTTTTAGCGTATTTTCGTTTGGTTGCCTCCCCACCCCGCACGTGACGTTCTAATAAGTTTACGTTTAACACTTTTTTTACTTGCTTATAAAGTTCAACGTCTATTTCTTTAAGCCGTTCACTAACGTCTTTATGCACGGTTGATTTTGAAAAATGAAACACTTTTGCCGTCGCCCTTACCGTTGCACCCGTAGACGCAATGTATTCTGCTTCTTTTATAACTCTTTCAATTATATCTTCACACACAAAACTTTACTCCTCTTATAGATAGTAGTAAAATTTTATGTGCGCTTTCGACTTTTTATGACAAAAATAATTATCATCCGCTTGTCCGTGATATGACGGGCGAACTAAGATTCTCACCCGAAACACCAACTAAAAAAGAAAACAGCACCCACCTTTTAGGGATTTGGGCGACTTTGACCTTTCTTCCTTGACGGACTAGCCCTGCGTAGTATAACGGAGCAGACTGCGACCTTCGCAGGTCAGGCAAACCGTTATCGGTTTGCAAAATAGAAAAGACACTCCAAAGGGTGTCTATATTATATAGGGCTCCCAAAAATTGTCGCTAGAAATTTTTGGGATAAGGAAAAGCAGGCTAACAAGTTTTGCTTTTTATCGAAAAATAAAAAGCAAGACCAAATAGCCTTGCTTTGACGTGGAGCTGGTGACGGGATTCGAACCTGCGACCTGCTGATTACGAATCAGCTGCTCTACCGACTGAGCCACACCAGCAAAATTCAAGCGCAATTATCTTTGCGCTTGATTATAATATCATAAAACTTTTAAAATATCAACTTTTTTAATTACAAAAAAAGAAAAATTAGAATTTGTTTATCGTTAACATTGTTAAAGATTATTAATCAATTAGGTCAAACCCCTTTTCTTTAAGCCAAGTATGCGACATTTGCACCCATTCTTTTGCGGGGTAAAGTTCCTTTTCGGTCTCTCTATTAACAAGGGCTAAACCGTGCCTACCACGTTCAAAAAGATGAAATTCAAACGGAACACCAGCTTTTTTATAAGCCATTGCAAGCAACATGCTGTTCTCGCAAGGCACAGTGCCATCGCCAAGCGTTGTCCAAATAAACGCTGGGGCTGAATTTTCGTTAACACGCTTTTCTAAGGAAAGCTTTTCAACGAGTTCCGCCCTTCCGCCGGTAACGTTATTACGGCTACCTTTATGCGCAATATTTTCATCCATAGAAACAACAGGATATGCCAAAACAACGGCATTGGGACGAGCTAGCTTTACTTTTTCACCCAAAACGTCAACTATCTCTTTTTCATTCCAAATCGTTGCAAGACAGCCACAAATATGCCCACCAGCCGAAAAGCCTATTGCGCCAACCATATCTGCACTGATATGGAACTCGTTTGCATTTTCTCTAATATAAATCATAGCCATGCAAGCTTCTAAAAGTTGCGTAGGATAGCTTGCGGGCGCAACGGTATAATCAAGTACGAAAGCTGAATATCCCTTTGACAAATATTCAAAAGCAATGGTATCACTTTCCGCATCAGAGACAAATCTATATCCACCGCCTGGAATAACGAGCATTGCAGGGCGAATTCGGTTTAAGTTAAAACCATTTCGTTCAGCAACAAAAGCAGTCAAAAACCCTGTCGTGTTTTCATCGCGGGTTAAACCGAAATATTTATATAAATCAACTTTAAATGATTTCATAGACCATTCTCCTTTAGTCAACAGTATTATATTAGCATATAAAAAACAAAAATTCAACCTTTCACTTGTTTTTTTTGTTTTTTTTTGGTACAATAATCACATGGCATATCATATTGATACAGGATTAATTTATGAAAAATTCGGGGTGGATTGCGAATGCCCGTTGTGCGAAATCAAAAAAATTGTTGAAGAACAGTTTTTGCACGAATTCTTAAACGACGCAGTTATGGAAGACAACACCCGCATTAAAGTTGGCAAACAAGGTTTTTGCGCCAAGCATTTTGACATGCTCTTTTCCCGCCAAAACAAACTTTCAGTTGCTTTGCAAATAGACACTCGTGTAGACAAAATAAAACACTTATTCTCACCCGCAAAAAGCGTTTCTCAAGCAAAGAAAATTGCAAGCGAGATTGAAAAAGGTCAAAACGAATGCGTTATTTGCGATTTGGTTGAAGAAAGCATGATCAAGTATTATAAGACCATTGCGCAAATGTTTACCAAAGAAAAGAACTTTTATAAAACGCTTATTGCAAGCAAAGGTTTCTGCCTTCCCCACTATGCTGAACTTCTTAAATACTCGTCTTTCGCTGGCTTTGGCGCAAAAGAATATTTAACCGTTATCGGTGGCGTTCAAAATAGAAATATGGAAAGATTGCAAAACGACTTAAAAAAGTTTTGCGTTAAACACGATTATCGAAACGCTTTAGAGCCACTTGGCAGTGCAGAGACTGCGCTCCCTCGCATGGGCGCAAAGCTTTACGGCAAAAAATACGATTAAGCTAAATTTATAATCAACAAAACAAAAAACACGATAGAAAAACTCTATCGTGTTTGTTTTTTATTGAAATTAGTTGATATGTTGCAATGTTTACTAGCCTTTGTGTAATAAAGGATTAGAAACGAGCAAGAGTAGGAAAGCAAGTGTTTACGCTGGGCGCATACTTTTTGTGATATGGGCTTGACATGCTTTGCGATGTTTATTAGCCTTTGCGTAATAAAGGATTAGAAACGAGTTAGCCAAGGCTCGCTCTCAAAACGGATGAGATAGAACGTCTGTTCATCGAAGTCGTTTTGAAAAGAGCAGTAACGCAGGATAACGATGTTTATTAGCCTTTATTAAATTCTTGAAGCGATTGCTTTCAAGAAATCTTTAGAGTTAAGTTTTCTAGCCACAACGCCTTCTTTTTTGAATAAGCCAACCAAATCCCCTGTCATTTCCCCACTTTCAATGGTAGAAATAGTTGCTTTTTCCAAGCGGTCGGCAAAGGTCATAAGTTCTGGAAGGTTATCAAGTTCGCCACGTTTTCTAAGCGCGCCAGACCAAGCAAATATAGTTGCAACGGGGTTGGTTGAAGTTTCTTCACCCTTGATATACTTGTAGTAGTGGCGGGTTACCGTACCGTGAGCGGCTTCATATTCATAAACGCCATCAGGTGAAACGAGTACACTTGTCATCATTGCAAGGCTACCGTAAGCTGTGGCAACCATGTCACTCATAACGTCGCCATCATAGTTTTTGCACGCCCAAACAATTCCGCCCTCACTTCTAACTATTCTTGCAACAACGTCATCAATGAGCGTATACATATATTCTATGCCGGCTTTTTCAAACTTTTCTTTATATTCATTTTCATAAATTTCATTAAAGATAGCCTTAAAGTTACCGTCATAAACCTTGCTTATGGTGTCTTTAGTTGAGAACCACAAAGGAAGTTTCATATCAAACGCGTAGTTAAAGCAAGCTCTAGCAAAACTCTTTATAGACTTATCGGTGTTATGCATTGCCATAACTACACCGTCGCCATTGAAATCGAAAATTTCTTTAGTAACAGCATTACCATCTTTATCAACGTATGAAAGAGTTGCTTTGCCTGCGCCTGCACTACCGTCAACAGCCTTGTAAATATCGCCGTAAGCATGACGGGCGATTACGATAGGTTTTTTCCACGTGGGAATATATGGGGTAATTCCATCAACCAAAATAGGCGCGCGGAACACCGTACCGTCAAGCATTGCTCTAATCGTGCCGTTTGGGCTTTTATACATTTTCTTTAAGTTGTACTCACTAACGCGTTGCGCATTGGGGGTTATGGTCGCACACTTAACTGCAACACCGTATTTTTTTGTTGCAAGCGCACTATCGCTAGTTACTTTATCGTCGGTTTTATCTCTTTCAGGAAGCCCTAAATCGTAATACTCCGTTTTTAAGTCAACGAACGGTTCAATTAAAATTTCTTTAATCCATTGCCATAAAATTCTGGTCATTTCATCCCCGTCCATTTCAACGAGCGGGGTTATCATTTTGATTTTCTGCATATGTATTTCTCCTATTTCCTATTCATTTTATCACAACGTAAAATAAATTTCAAGTATTTATAACCCGACTTTGTTATTAACTTTTTGCACTACTTTTTTTAACGCCCTTTGCACCGCTACTGCATAGTATTCCCGACTTAAAATTACAAGTAAACGTGCTTTTTTGTGCATACTCTTTTACTGCACAAGTAATTAAATCGTCAAGCAATACACTAAAATCTTTCAATGTTTTGCAAAAAAGATAATACGCAAGCGAGCCGGGCACCGCGTTTATTTCGTTTAAATACACATTATCGCCTTTAACCAAGTAATCTATCCGTATTATACCCGAAAAATTACAGCCTTCGTAAACTTTTTTAGTTGTTCGCTGAATTTTATCGCTTAATTTTTTACTTATCTTCGCAGGGAAAATGCGCTTTCCGCATTTGTATTTATCGTCAAAGGATAAAACGTTGTCTTTACCAACGGGCTGTTCGCATGGGGAAAGCACAATTTCTCCATTTGACGCGCGATAAACTGCGCAATTTATTTCAGTAAAGTCGGTTAAACACGGCTCTATAATAGCTTTTGCTCCATACCTTAAGGCACTATTTACCGCACTTTCAAGCGCACTACTATCTAAAACTTTAGTTATACCTATGCTTGAGCCCAAAAGGTTAGGTTTTACTATAACGGGATAGTTTAATTTATCTTTTACTTGACTAACTTTAACCGCGCTTTGCACGGTCACGCAAGGCAAAGCCGATACACCAAGCCCCTTTAGAACGGTCTTAGTAAAGCTTTTGTCTAGGCTGATAGCGCTTGCTAACATTGGCGGACTGAGCGTGGGGATATTGCAACCACTAATTAGCCCCACCAAACCACCTTCTTCACCCCAGCCACCGTGCATGCAGTTGACCGCCACGTATATAGGTGAAATAGGTTTAAGTTTTTTATTTTTTACCTTGTATAAAACGTTTTGCCCACAAACAAAAGTTACACGGTCTAGCTTTCGATAATCAAGATTTTTATAATCATCAATATCTAAAAGGCTTTTGCCCGTAAACCACTCACCCGTTTGACCGACCAAAATGGGAATAACTTCATATTTTTCTCTTGAAATAGCATTTGCCGTCATAACCCCAGTTATGATTGAAATTTCACTTTCAACCGACTTTCCACCAAAAAAAACTACAATTTTTTTCATAAAAAAACACCTCCGCTTTATTTTTAAGCTTTGGTGTTTTTAAGTTTTTATCCGTTTCTAAACTACGTTTAGTTGTAGTTGTCTGGCAAATCGTTTTCAAAAAGAACAACGTCGCCTTCGATCATCATTTCGTTAAGCATATCGTTGCCTTTATTAAAGCTTTTTGCAAACTTAATATTTTCCCTTGGCATACCGCCGTCAATCAGCCCGTTTATTATCATTTCCGCATTGTGCTTACCTATCACAATAACAAAGTCTGCATGCTTTGCAAGCTTTTTGCCTATTTCAAGGTTAGTAACGTTTTCCATCTTGCCAAGTTCAACAAGCCCAGGTGTTAAAACGATTTTTCTGCCCGAAAAAGTATCAAGCACTTCCATTGCAGCATTAAATCCATCAACGTTAGAATTGTAACTGTCGTCTATTATAACTATATTTTTATTGTTGGGCAAAAGTTCCAATCTGTGCCCAACCGATTGAATTCTGTTCACACCTTGCGCTATTTCTTCAGGGCTTAACCCTAGTTTATACGCAACAGCCGCCGCTAAGCATACGTTTTTAACGCTGTGCGTACCTAAAAGTACGGTAGAGCACTTAACACTCTTGTCGCCTTTAAAATTCAAAGTAAATGTCATACCCTTAACATCAGTAGTAATATCGGTAGCACTAACGGCATTGTCATTGCCATTTATACCTGCAAGATACTTATCCCCAACGAACGCATTGTAAAGATTAACCGCATTTTCATTATCCGCAGAAAAAATTCCCATACCATCTTTAGTCATATATTCAAACAGTTCGTTCTTGGTGTTGATTATATTTTCTTGTGTGCCAAACGATTCAAGGTGTTGGTTGTTAACGCCAGTAAGAACGCCTATCTTTGGATTAACTAACTTTACCAATTCTTTTATATCGCCCTTTTGCCTTGCACCCATTTCCGCAATAAACACGTCGTGCGTGCTGTCAAGATTGCGCGCAGTAAGCGCAATGCCAAGCGGTGTGTTATATGATGCGGGTGTTGCCAAAACCCTAAACTTTTGTGAAAGGATTGTTTTCAAAATTTCCTTTACGCTAGTTTTACCAAAGCTCCCCGTTATACCTATCTTTATAACGTCGGTTGCGTTGAGTTTATTAACCGCCTGCTTTAAATAATATTTCCTAATACAAAATTCTAACGGCTCATTCACAAGGTAAGCAACAAACAAAATATAAGGCACTAACAACGGCGTTGCGCATATGATAGCAAACCTTAACAGTGCAAACACTTCACTACCGATAGAAAACGCAACAAAATTAAGCAATACTATTAACCCAAAGGTAACGACTGCAAGAAGCAAAGCGAACGTTATACAAAGCCTAATTAAGCGTTTTGTTATTTTTAGCGGAACTTTTGCGTTAACGTGCCTTTCGGAATTGATATAAACTATAGCAAACAAAAGGTAAGCCATAAACCCAAAGTATGATGCCCAAGTTTGAGTAAAGATAGGTTCAAACGTCATGTTAAGCACGCAAAAAAACAACACGGACGAAAGCACCAACAGCATTAACCTTGACATATAAGGCGTATCTTTATTTCCCAGCCAAGTAAAATATCTTTTACCGCGGTAACCACATTGTTGCAAAACAAGAATAAATTTCATTGACGCATAAAAAAGTATAACGGCGTTAACAACGCTCATTATAGCGTAAATTGCAATTTGATCACCAGCTAATAATTGCGAAAAACTTTCTATGCCGATAGGAAACATAATTTACGAGAGTAAAAACTCCTTTACCTCCGTGTTGAATTTAATGGGTTTATCTAAAAAACAAAAATGCCCTGCATTATCTAAAACAATAAGCCGACTGTCTTTTATGCCCGCATTTAACCGCTTTGCCATATATAGCGGTGTTTGTTTGTCATCTTTACCAAACACCAAAAGTGTTGGGTTTGTTATTTTATTTAAACAGCCGTCAAGATGTTCGTTTACTATTTTTATAAAGCTTTTTTTCATCACGTCGTCAAGCGCAAGATAATCACTTGAATAAAACCGCGAAAGCTTTTTTTTATCAACAAATCTTTTAAAAACTGAAAATATCGTTTTTTTAACACGCTTTTTAAGCGTAGTTTTGGGTTTTAATCCCGCGCAACCAGTAAGCACCATTTTGTCAAATATTTTCGGGTTTTGACTTGCGCACTTTAACGCAACTCTCCCACCAAACGAATGCGCTATAACGTGCGGACAAACTATTGAATTTTTATACATAAATTCTTTGATGTCTAATATATAATCGTCAAGCGAATAAGGATATTCCATACCTAGATTTTTGCCAAACCCCTTAAAATCGGGCGCAAAGACCTGATAATCTCGTTCAAAAAACCTTAATTGCTGATAAAAACTTTGCCCACACGAAAGATACCCGTGCAAAAATAAAATTTGTTTATCTAAAGTAAAACCGATTTTACTTTCTATGATTAGTTCTCCTTCAAAAAAACCAAAGCGTTTTCGCCATCTTGATAGTAATTTTTGCGGACTGAGATATTTTTAAACCCTACTTTTTCATAAAGCGCTATCGCTTGAGCATTACTCTCCCTTACTTCAAGTAGAATTTTCTTAATCCCCATTGATAAAACGTGCGCTATCGCACCACGGACCAGCTTTTCTCCAATGCCCTTTCGTCTATAAAGACTATCTACCGTTACGCCCTCAATATCCGCGTCGTCAATAGCTATAGATAAGGTTATAACCCCTATAAGCTTTTGATTTTCAAAAGTACCAAGCGCTAAAAACCTTCCACCTCTAAACGCGCTTTCAAGCATATTTTTTGACCAGCCGTCACTAAAATTGCCGTCATAAAGCTGAACAATCTTATCGACGTCTGCCACGGTTAAAACAGCTAAACTCATCTTCCTTCTTCCGCCTGACTTTTTCTAACGTATAACGGAACGAGCGATTCAATATCGCTGTCTGTACAGTTTGACTTTTTGCTGATTGCTTTAATAAGCCCGTCTTTAACGCTAACTTTTTTTGCGTTTATCCACGCAATTTCGGTAGAGCATACAACGGCGGTGTAATCTAAAATTAGTTGGCTAAGTTCATCTCTCATAACGTATTTAGGCACAAAAACCACTTTCCCGTTATCGTAACCGCAAACGTAAAAGCCGTTATGTTTAGCGTCGATTACCGCAAGCACTCTACCGTCTATATTATATGCCAAAGTATCGAAAGAAGTGATTGATAAGCAAGGCTTATTGAAGGCAAAACACATTGCCTTAATTGTAGCAACGCCTATTCTTATACCTGTGAAAGAGCCCGCGCCAACAACGCATGCAAAAAAGTCGGCTTTTGAAAAATCAAAGCCCGCATTTAAAGCCATCTCTTCTACCCTTGGCATTAAATTAACAGAGTGATTTACACCGCAGTTTTCGTCGTAGTAAGAAAAAATCTCACCATCTTTGCAAATTATAACCGTAAGGTTTTTTCCACTTGTGTCTATCGCTAAATAATTCATAAAATAATCTTTCTTTGGCTATCGCCAGTCTTTAATATGGTAACCGTTTTTACGTTGTCGGGCAAAACGTCTTCTATATTTTCCGCCCATTCTATTAGGCAAACGTTATCTCCGTTAAAGTAGTCTGTAAGCCCCAACCTTTCAGCATCTTCACCACACGATAAACGATAACAATCATAATGATAAATAAAATCGCCGTATACGTTTAAATATGCGTAAGTTGGGCTTGTTACGCCTTCTAGCCCAAAGTATGACGCAACGCCCTTAACGAACGCAGTTTTGCCCGCGCCCAAATCGCCGTTTAATATCACCACGTCACCTTTATTTAACGTTTTTGCATATTCAAAAGCAATCTCTCTAGTTTGTTGTTCGCTGTTTGAAATTTTTTCCATACTTATATTATACATCTTTTGATGAGTTTTGCAAATTGATTTTCTTAAATAAATGAGATACTTTTTTATATAATAATATAGTAATTACTGAAACGGCCACGCTCTTTATTGCGTTAAACACCAAAACGTATACCCAAAGCGAACTAAACGCACTTTCACTTGTTGCGTTTGGCACAAACGGCACGCTTCCCATAAAAAACGGAAAGTTTATAAACTTGTTTACCAAAAGTGATATTCCCGACTGAATAACACATGCAATTATAAGCGTTAAAATAACTGTTTTAAATCCCTTTTTGTGCTGATAAACTATTGATGGAACTAGCACAAAAGACGTTGTAATAATTATATTCGCAAGTTCGCCCACCCCGCCTGTAGTACCAACTGTAATATGGATAACTTCCTTTAATACTGTAATAATAACCGCGGGAATAGGCCCGTACATAAACCCGCCAAGCATTACTAACACGTTGGAGAAATCGAGCTGTAAAAAACTTGCAGGCGTGTTTGCAAAAATAGGTATTTCAAGTAAGTATAAAACGAATGATAGTGCAGTAAAAACAGCCATGCCAGCTATGTTTTTTGTAGTAAACGTATTCTTCATATAAAAACGCTCCAATTTGTTTTTGGAGCGTTTATCTTAAACGTAAATAAGTTTCCGCGTACGGAAACTTTTTATTCTTTTACCATCCGGACTATACCGTCGGTTTTGGAATTGCACCAAATCAACCTGTTTAGGCTCGCAGACTTTTACTGCCGGTGGGGAATCGCACCCCGCCCCAAAGAATTTTTATTTAATTAAGTATATTCTAATATTATTTCGCTTTTTTGTAAAGCAATTTATTTTAATTTTTCGCTTTTAAGCTTAAATCTTTTAACAAGGTCTTTGCCCACTTGGTCTGCGTGCGGAGTAAGCACAAGGTCTACGCCAAGTTTTCTAACTTCTCTAACCCCTTCAATACTATCAACGTCAGCAAGAACGCAAATAGTTTTACCTTTTTTATCAAAATCTTTGATAACGGCAAGTTTTTCTTTAACTTCGTTAAAACTTGCCCCACCAAACGCAAACGTTATTGAAACAAGCTTGCTCTTTTTGAAAAACGTCACGACTTTTTTAAGTTTATCAATAGCCAAGTCTGATGCATTTACGGTTATACCAATACTGTCACGATAAATTTTTCCAAGTTTTTTTATTTGCTTTTTAAGCATCTTTTCGTTTTCAGTCAAAAGCATTACGTTTGGAAGCGTAACGCTAACGTCGTCAGCGCCCGTAATTATGCCCGCTTTAACATCCGCCAACTTGCTTTTAAGCGAGCTTTCGCCAAACGGAAAGTCAACAAGCGTGCCTACTTTCATTTGTGATATATTGTGCCTTTTAGAAAACTTCGCCATTGACGAAAGGTGTATTGGCGCAACAGTAAGCCCGCCCAAGAATAAATCGTTTGCTAAAAGAAACGCCTTTTCAAGCTGAGCGTCGGTAATTTCTTCCCTTACGATAACTTTTCTTACGTTTGATAAAATCTTTTTTATGTGAAAAGCAAAAAACTCGTCTTCTAATTCGGCTTTCGCCACGCCGACTAGAAGCGAAAGGTCGCTGAATCTATCAACGTCAACCACGTCTTCACTCTTTTGTTTGTTTTTCCCTTTTTTACCCTTTTCGGTTACAGCTGTAACGGGAACTATTGCATTTTCGCACAGTTCTTCGCCTAACTCTATATTCTCTTTTTTAAGCAACTTGCCCATTTACTACTTGCTCCTTTTACGATAAAATATATCATTTATCAACAAATACCTTAATAAAATCACCCTTAAACAAATGTTAAAATAAACCAAGGTGAATTATGAATAACGTTTTTATTTCTTTTTTTGACGGATTGGGCTGTACGCTATGTTTGTTTTTATTGTGTTTTTTTATCGTTGTCGGTGTTAAGGCCGTTTACATAAAACTTAAACTTGCCTTTACACCACCTACCTTAAGCGATAAAAATGTGGTCAAAAGACATAAAAAACACGCCACACCCCCCAAGCAAGTACAAAAACCCGTTCGCAGTATAGAGATAAACCCTGATGAAATAGACCGTATTTACGTCAAAAAAATTTCTTAATTATTCGTATTTAACGATATTACTTTCGTCACCCCAAAGATTTTCTAAATGATAGAAAAGCCTTGTTTCGTCATTAAAAATATGCACGATAACGTCGCCGTAATCTAACACGGCCCATCTACCTTCACGCACGCCGTCCCTACGAGTAGGTGCAATGCCAAGCTCGTCCATTTTTTCTTCAACGTGTTCGATTAAAGCACGCGTTTGCGCCATCGACCTTCCGCTTGCGATAACGTAATAATCGGTTACGGTGGTCTTTTGTTGAACGTCAACACTAATTATGTCTTGTGCCTTGCGGTCACTCAAAACGTTACATATTTTTTCAGCTAATTCTTTCGATGTCATTTTAGTTCCTTCCTTTATAGTAATCATACGCTTCAAGCGTTTTGTTGTAAATGTATTGCTTTTTGTTTATTAAATGCACCATTTCTTCTTTCAAGCACTCTCTAAAACAAGTTTCAAAATCATCCTTTTCGTATAGTGCCCTTAAATATTCCACGCCTTCATAACTTCTTCCTTCTTCAACCATATCGGCAACGAATATAAGTTTTTCTAGCGTGCTCATTTGCGCGCGCCCAGAAGTGTGATAGCGTATTGCATCTAAAACGTCTTTATCGGTTACGCCAAGAACGTTTTCTGCAATAAACGCACCCAAAAACGCGTGTTCAACAGGCGCGGGTACGCCTTCTGGTAGGCTAAAACCTTTCACTGTTTTTGCGTCAATATATTTAGCGCAGTCGTGAAGTGTTGCACTTAAAACTACTTTTTGTTCGTCAAGCCCAAGCGCCTTTGCCTTTTTCAAAGCACACACAACTACGTCCGCTGTGTGTTTAACGCGCTTATAAGGCAAGTTTTCCATAATAAACTTTTGATATTTATCTGGGGCGTATAAGCCCTTTTCTTTTATATATTCGTTAACGCCTTTTGGCGCAAATTCGCAATCTAACCCAAACGCTGAATACACCCTTACTTTCGTGCTAGAAACCCCGTTCCCACTATAAGTTAACCTAACGAAACTTTTGCCAAATTCGTCGTTAAAATACTTTTCTTCACTTTTAAAGTCTGTAAAAACAGCATATCTATCAAACACGGCAAGCGTGCAAGCACGCAAAATTCTATCGGGAAACTTCCAAGTCTTAAAATTCGTAAGCATATCCCCGCCAACGATAAAATAAAGCTCAACGTCTTTATTCTCGCCAAAATGCTCTACCGTTAAGTAAGTGTAGCTCTTACCTTGTTTTGCAATCTCATAATCGCTAACCTCTACCTTTTCACACCCACTAAATGCAATTTTAAGCATATTTAGCCTATCTTCAGCAGGGGCTGGAAGTGAATTTTTGTGTGGCGAAATATAAGTAGGCATCACTATCAATTTGTCCAAATTAAGTTGTTCAATGGCGCACCTTGCTATATCCACGTGTTCAACGTGCACGGGATTGAACGTGCCACCTAAAATACCCACTTTCTTCATATATTTATTATTGCATATTTTCAAATAAAAATCAATGCTTTTTCTACTTTTAATTTGCCTAGCGATTGCCCTTTTAACGAATATTTTTTGTGTTTTTGGCAATAATCAAAAAAAATACGTTAGGTGTGTTATGAAAATTAGGTTTCTTTCTATATTAGACGCGCTTTTTTCTGCGCTTATTGCTTTTGTTCTTTTCTTTTTGATTATCAACTTTTTTGTTGAAAAAGTTTATGCTATTAGTTTATCTTTCTTTTTATCAATCCCCGTATTTACGCTCGCCCTAAAAAAACTTTGGGATAAAAACTTGCTTACCACACTAAAAAAACGGCAAGAGATAGAAAAAGAAAACTGTATTTTTGCTTTAAGTTTAATGACCGAACAAGAGATTATTAGTCTTTTCCAAAGCGCATTAATAAAAGAAGGCGTTTTGTTTGAAAAAAAGAACGGTGCACTTATTATAAAAGCGCATAAGTGCGCGTTGTTTTTTAATTTTTCTTTCGACGGAATAAGAAAGACCGACGTAGTTAAAGCTTTTAATCATATTCCAAAAGACTTTAAGGCATATATTTTGGCACAGTCTTTCACAAGTGATATTTTATCGTTCATTGACAAGTTTGGTAAAAAAATAATCGCCGTTGACGGCACTAAGGTATATCAGTTCTTAAAAAACAACGACTGTTTGCCCAAAAGTAAAGTGGATTTATTTGACAAAAAACCCAAAGCCGTTTTAAGTTTTAAGACATTTATACAAAGAAAAAACGCCAAAAGGTATCTCTCTTTTGGCGCTGTGTTTTTGTTTATGAGTTCTTTTGTTTCACTTAAACTTTATTACGTTTGTTGCGGATGCATTTTCTTGTTTTTAGCGCTTGTTTCACGACTGTATGGCAAAACTAAACAAACTGACTAAAACTCAATGTGTTCCACTTTAGCGTTTTTACTTCTTCTGTAAAACACAAGTTTTCTGCCAGTTGCACACACAAATTCCGCACCAAGTTTTTCAGCAATAACAAAGCCTGCTTCCTTAGGAACAAGGTCAGAGTTTTCAAGTACGGTAACTTTTATAAGTTCTCTTTTTTCAATAGCTTTATCAAGGCTTTCTATAAGCGCGTCGTTCACGCCAAGTTTACCTACTTGCGTTACCGGCTCAATCTTTTGAGCAAGTGAACGAAGAAAACTTCTTTGTTTTGAATTAAGCATAATTTCTCCTTTAGTAATTTCCTTTTTAATCTACAAATTCAAATTCTTCCCCGCCGATAATTATAGTCGACTTTTCAGTTGCGCCCATTGCGCGAAGTTCTTTTATAATACCGCGGTCACGAAGAACTTTGTGGAAGTACGCCAAAGAGTGCATGTCGTCTAACACAACGTTTCTCTTCAACACGTCAACAAGCGTGCCTGTAACCACAAACGTTTCGCCTTCTTTAAATATTTCATAATCAAGCCTATCCGGTTTAACGTAGTTAAATTCTTCAAACTCTAACGGTTTAACAGGCGGTAATTTAGAAAGCATATCGAATATTGCTTTCTTAAGATTGTCAAGCCCCTCACCCGTAACGGCGGAAACGCACACAATCTTGTGCTTTCTGCCTATTTGTTTTTTAAACTCGCTTAGCTTTTCTTCTGCGCCGAAAACGTCTAACTTGTTTGCAACCACAATTTGCTTTAACTTTGCAAGGGTTGGGCTGTAATTTTTTAGTTCAGCGTTAATCTTCAAATAATCGTCGTAAGCATCTCTACCTTCAACGCCAGAAATATCCACAACGTGCACGAGCATACGCGTCCTTTCAATGTGTTTTAAGAACTCAATGCCAAGCCCTGCGCCCTCACTTGCGCCTTCAATAAGCCCTGGAATATCGGCAACGACAAACTGATTATCGTAATAGTCGCACACGCCAAGGTTTGGCGATAGAGTGGTGAAATGATAATTAGCAATCTTTGGTCTTGCACGTGTAATCTTGCTTAATATAGTGCTCTTCCCAACGTTTGGAAAGCCCACGAGCCCAACGTCAGCTATCGTTTTAAGCTCTAAAATCACTTGCTTAGTTTCGGTCTTTTCGCCCGTTTGTGAAAAATGCGGGGCGTGCCTTCTAGCATTTGTAAATCTTGCATTGCCCTTACCGCCGTCACCGCCGACTAGAACAAGCCTTCTTTGCCCGTCGCTAAACATATCCGCAATTATATTGCCCGTTTCTCTATCTCTTATAACAGTACCTAGCGGAACTCTTAACACTAAGTCTTGCCCCGCTTTACCAAAGCAGTTTTTAGGCCCGCCCGCACTGCCGTTTTCAGCAACGTATTTAGTTTTGTAATAATAATCAGCAAGGCTGGTTAAATGCTGGTCGGCAACAAATATAACGTCGCCACCCTTTCCGCCGTCACCACCGTCAGGACCGCCTGAAACCTTTCCTTTATAATGCACGAAAGACGTAATTCCACTTCCGCCATCACCTGCTTTTATCGTAATTAAAGCTCTATCTATAAACATAATTCACCTTTTAATTTTCTTTAAACAATGCTCACTAATCGGGCAGTTTTGACAGTCGGGTTTTTGCGCCTTGCAAAAACTTCTACCCAAATATATTAGATAGTGGTGCGACCTTGACCAGTCGTTTTTATCTAATATTTTCATCAACCCCTTTTCAGTATTTAAGGGGTTGCTTGCCTTAACTAAACCTATGCGGTTAGCCACCCTAAAAACGTGTGTATCCACAGCGATAGCCTGTCCACCAAACGCAACGCTATATACAACGTTTGCCGTTTTTCTACCAACACCCGCAAGCGAAGTGAGCTCACTTAACTCACACGGAACGTTCCCGCCAAACTTTTCAATAATATCTTTGCTTGCGCTTAGTATGTGCTGTGCTTTTGACTTATAAAGCCCACACGAAAAAATATATTTTTCCAACTGTTCTTGAGAAAGAGAAAGCATCTTTTCGGGAGTATTGTATTTTTCAAAAAGCACGCTGGTTATTTTGTTCACACGCTCATCCGTACATTGCGCAGATAATATTACTGCAATAAGCAGTTCGTAAGGCGTGTTAAAATTTAACGCGGGCTTGTCTAAAAAAATTCCCGATAGCTTTTGTATTATTTCATTTGCGGTTTTTTTGTTCATAATTTTACCACAAATAGTTTAACACAAGCAACGGGAATTTTACAAGCGTTTTATTCGGTCTTTTACCTAAATACTTCTAACAAACGTGTTTCCACTTTGATTTTTAACCAAAAAGAAACCGGCAAATGAAGAAAGCGCAACCTTTTTTACCAAGTCTTTTATAAAAATTAACTGTTCTTTTTTAATTTTAACGCTTAACCCACACCCTACACCCGCTTGTTTGGGCGTATTTATAATCTCGGCATAACTGCCGTAGGTCCTTAAAATTTCATAAAACTTTACTGTATGCGCACGTGAACGGAAGGCAACCACAATATACTCCATAATTACTTCTCCTTTGCATAAAAGGGGGCTTTCCCTTATACAATATAATATTACTAAACGCGTAATTTTTGTTACCTTAAGGAGCTTTTATGATATATTTTGACAATGCAGCAACAGGTGGGTTTAAGCCACGTGCAGTTACGGACACGGTTAACACCATTACAAGATATTTATGTGCTAACCCCGGAAGAAGCGGACATAGACTTTCTTTAACGGGCGCTAAAATTATTGAAAACACAAGGCAAATTCTTGCCACCTATTTCGGCGGAACTGAGGAGCGAGTTGTTTTTACAAAAAACTGCACCGAAGCGCTTAACCTTGCAATTTTAGGTAGCGCTGTTCATGGTGGACACGTTATAACAACCGCTTTTGAACATAACTCAGTGCTTCGCCCACTCTATCATCTGCAACAAAGTGGTGTAATAGAGCTTGACGTTGTGTTTCCACAAGACGATACCCCGCTTGAACTTTTAATAAAAGAAAAAATAAAACGCAACACCTATCTAATTGTTGCCACCGCCATATCTAACGTTACGGGTTACGCACTTCCATTAAAGAACATTGGACAAATTGCAAAAGAAAACAATTTATTATACCTAATCGACGGCGCGCAAGGCGCTGGCCACGTTGAGCTCAACCTAAAAGAACTTAACGCCAGCTTCATTGCCGTTGCCGGTCACAAAGGGCTTTACGGAATTATGGGGGTTGGCGCACTGATAATGAGTGACAACGTTGAATTATCCCCGTTGACGTTTGGCGGAACGGGAAGTGATTCCTTTAATACTAATCAGCCTGATTTTTACCCCGAACGGCTTGAGGCGGGTACACTTAGTTTGCCCGCAATATCCTCACTTTTAGAAGGCACTAAATACATAATGGAAAACGGAAAAATGTTCTCCACTCACCTTGAAAAACAAACGGCTTATATATTGGAAAAACTAAACAAGATTGAAAGAATAAAAACCTATTCGCTCCCAAACCCTGCGGGCATTGTTGCTTTTTCTGTTTCAAATCTTGCAAGTAGTTTTGTCGCTGATATTTTAAACAGCGAGTTTGATATTGCCGTGCGTGGCGGATATCACTGCGCGCCCTTAATGCACAAAAACTTAAACACAACTGATTTAGGGTTGGTTCGTGTAGGGCTTGCTGTTCAAAACACCACGCGTGAAATAGATTTCTTTTTGCGCTCTATAAATAAAATTGCGCAAGATAATTAATCCACACGCTAAACGTCTATATCTTTTTAAGCTCGTCGCTAACCTTATATAAAATCTTACGTTTCTTTTCGTCGAGCATGGGCGAAAGCATGTTTACGAAATTGTCAATATCTTTGTTGGTAAGCGTGCCACGCTCTTTGCCTTTTTTTGCTTCTTCGTAAATGGCTTTTAACAGTTCGGTTTGACTTTTACCGTTATACTTGCCTGCTATAGCGTTCACTAGATTGAATAAATTTCCATCCATTCCGTAATCATTTTGCTTGTTGCTTTCACTTTTTTTACCGCCGTTTTTTGCGTATTGATTAAAATCCATAGCACTCTCCTTTAAAAGACTTTCAATTTTATTGTATGTAAGTCATATATTGTAATGTTAGTGGTGATAGTATGGAAATATTACAATTTTTAACGTCTTTTTTATCAAACGAAGAGAACTTGAATAAAGTAACCAACCTTATAGGTGCATTTCAAAATGGTACGTTTAATATAAAGAACTTATTAAACAGTATCGACATAAAAACTATTTTACCTTTTATAAGCGAGTTTTTGAGTTTTAGTGCACAAAAAAACCCGACAGAATTTGTCGGGCAAGGTGAAGGGCTTGCACCCTTAGCTAACATAGCTGATAAGGAAATTATTTATACGCTTAATAAATATTTAAGCATACCTTAGTTGCTTAAAATTTGCGTTGCACGCAAAATGGCTTGTTCTTTTGTAACGGCGTTCTGCCCGTCTACAACTATTCCCGTGCCGTGTATACACGTTTGTTCGTCCGGCCACAATACTCTGCCTGTCGTAAGCTTAAACGCGCCACCGTTTTTTAATAGATACGTGGTTTGCATTATGCCCTTACCGTAAGTTTTAGCAATACCATCGGCGTTTTTTTCAATGACAAGGTCGGTTTTATCCTTGCTAAACTTGTCGCCGTAATGTAGCATTGCACCTATCAAACACTCTGAAGCGGACGCTGTGTTTTCGTTTGCTAATACGACAATCTTTTCTAATCTTTGGTCAAACCTATTTGCGCCTGTATAATAACTGCCGTCGGTAATTTTTGTTTGCGTTTTGGTAACGAGTGAAGATTTTTTTCCGCCGTTATAAATTAAATAAGATGCCATTTCGGTTAAAACGTTCATCATTCCGCCACCGTTGTTTCTTAGGTCGAAAATAAGCTTTGTTTTTCCGTTGTCTAGCATGTGTGTCAGTGCAATCTTAAATTGAGTGGCTGAAT
This sequence comes from Christensenellaceae bacterium, assembly GCA_045578765.1. Lineage (GTDB taxonomy): Bacteria > Bacillota > Clostridia > Christensenellales > Borkfalkiaceae > UBA1259. The sequence continues at coordinate 30,048 of JAZNKV010000001.1, forward strand.
CAGCTTCGAAATGGTCAAACTTAATATAACCAACGTCGGCATTTAACCCACTCATTTTGTCGCTTACCGTAACGGTTTTAGCTAAAGCACCATTTTCATCTTCTCTAAAGCATAGTTTTGTTGTGTTGTCGAAATAGGTAACGTAACTTACTTTATATTGCCTTCTTGTAACGGTATATTCTCTTGCCCCGTCAATAATAAACGTAACCGTATCGCAATTTTCGTTAGCTTTTAAGAAGTCGCTAACGTCTTTTGAAGCGGTTATATTTACCGTTTGACCGCCTTCTATTCTTAATCCAGTAACAACGTCGCCACTTTGAACTCCCGCATGGTCTAGCGGAGAATTGCCGTTGACTGAATAAATAACATTGCTTTCACCAACAAATGAAACGCCAAACCCATCGTAACTGCCCGATTTTTCTTTAGTGAATTTTTCATATTCTTCTGGCGTGTAATACCTTGAATACTTGTCAAGTATCCCCGATGATATTGCGTTTACGTAGTCTTGGTCGGTAAGTTGCCTTGGTTGACCTGTGACAGGGTCAATAATAAAGCCTACCGAATCTATAATACTAACAACGTCACTCGTTATGCCAACGCTATGCGGAACAAACAGTCCTCGCATAAAAAAGCCGAGCGCAAATGACGTAACTATCGACACGAAAACAAGCAAAGAGCTTATTATCTTGTTTGTTTTTTTATTCATGCTGTTTGGAGATTTCCCCATAAATTATCTTACCAACCTTGAAAGAATAGTTATAAGCCTAAAAGTAACGGCGTCGGAAAATTTTCTTATATTTAATCCCGTCGATTTTTCTATTTTATCTAGCCTATATGCCAACGTGTTTCTATGCAAATAAAGCTTTCTTGAAGTTTCACTAACGTTTAAACTGTTTTCTAAAAATTCTTCAGCCGTATCTATCATTTCGGCATCTTCAAAAATTTCTTTTGCGCCAGAATCTAAAAGCGTTTCTAAATTTTCATTGAGTTTATACTTAGGCAAGTCTTCAAGCATTTTAACCAAAACGTATTCTTTGAATGTGTGAATATCTCCGCGCGCCTCAATAGCATTGCGCATTCTAACAGCAGAAGTTGCTTGCGTAAAGGAAGTGCTTAGATCTGCAATGTTTTTAACAGTTCCGCCTATAGTGATCTTTACGTCTACACCCATTTCTTCATAAATGGTCATCTTTAGGAATTCGGCATACTCTGTTGATGACTGATATTCTTCTCTATCATCCATAAACTTAACGAACGCAAGTTGCTCAACGTCAATTTTAACGACAAAATCCATTCCGTCAGCACTATAATTGCTAAGCATAACTGCAATATCATCAATTACGCCGGCGTTTGCGCCCAAAATCATAACGAATGCAGGCATATTTTTTATAGCGTACTTTCTCATATATCTTGAAATTTGAGCGTGATTGGTTTCGCCCATAAGAATTGCCTTAAAAAACTCCGCACGCGAAAGCCCCGACTCTTTGAAGAAAGAGTTTTCTGCTAATTCGCCAATTAAATATGCGTAGTTTCTTTGAGTTTCACCCACCCCGTCAATTTTACCGATAAAACACTTACTTTTATACTTAATCAAAAAAAGCGTTCTTTGGTTAGCGGTGTCAGCAACTATTGAATCAACGTCAATAGGAACGGTATCGCCTATTTGACCTTTGCCGGCAATAAATTCGCCTTTTGCAGTATAAACCGAAAAGTCAATGCCTGTTTTTTCACGTATTCCGTTGATAAAAATTCTTATATCTGCATCCATAATTTTACCCTATAATAAAATAACTATTATGATAATAACATTTTTTTGTGTAAATTACAAATAAAATTTTTACTTTTATGCAGTTTGCACAAAAAATTTAAATCTCCGATTTTTGCCTAAACGTTAATTTCGCTATAGTTTTACTGACAAAATCTTAACTTTTACAAAAACATAAAAAATTAAAACGGTCAACGAAAAAGCCCAAGGATTTTCCTTGGGCTTAATTTTAATAGTAGTAAAGAATTATTCTTTGTCAGCAGGAGCTTCATCTACAGGAGCTTCTTCAGCGGGAACTTCTTCTTGTGCTTTAGGAGCTTTCTTAGCAAGTTTCTTTTCCATCTTAAGTCTTGCTTTTTCAGCTTCTAAAGCAGCTTTTGCTTCTTCTTCAGCAAGTTTTGCTGCTGCTTCAGCAGCCTTTTTAGCTTCTTCTTCTTCGCGCTTTAATTGAAGAGCTTCGATATCAGCCTTGTTTGCTTCATCACGAGCAAGGAGAGTAATTTCAGTTTCCTTATCGAAGAAGTGAGCGTTTGCAATATCCACGGCAATTTTAGAAACAGTACCAGCAACGGTAGCAGATCTTGAATCAACCTTTGCAATTAAGTTGTTTGCATTGTCAACAATCTTTTCATCATCGTCGCTGGTAACTCTATCCATTGTCTTACAGTACAAAATAGTTTCTGAACCGAGAGCTTCAATGAAGTCAACCTTAACTTCAATCATAGGATATGCCTTGCTCTTAACAAATGCTTCTTCATCGTGAATGTCTTCCGGTCTAATACCGAACACGATAGGTCTATCAGTGTTGAGGTATTTTTCGAGGTTAACAATCAACGCAACCTTTTCCTTGGGGAGAAGAAGTTTTTCGTTTCCAAATTCAACGTATACTTTATCTTTAGTTCCAGTAAGTTTAGCATCAAAGAAGTTCATTTGGGGAGTTCCAATAAACCCTGCAACGAACTGATTGATGGGGTGATCATAAAGGTTCATAGGCGTATCAACTTGTTGCATAAATCCGTCTTTCATAACAACGATTCTCGTACCCATGGTCATAGCTTCAACTTGGTCGTGAGTAACGTAAATGAAAGTGGTTGCGAGTCTGTTGTGGAGCTTGGTGATTTCGGTTCTCATTTGAGAACGGAGCTTAGCATCCAAGTTTGAAAGCGGTTCGTCAAGAAGGAATACCTTAGGTTCACGAACGATTGCACGGCCTAAAGCAACACGTTGACGTTGACCACCTGAAAGAGCCTTAGGCTTTCTTGATAAGTACATTTCAAGACCTAAAATTCTTGCAGCTTCTTTAACTCTAACGTCGATTTGAGCCTTGGGCACCTTACGGAGCTTAAGACCAAACGCCATGTTTTCATAAACAGTCATGTGGGGATAGAGAGCGTAGTTTTGGAAAACCATTGCGATATCTCTATCTTTAGGAGCGCGGTGGTTAACGTATACGCCGTCAATATAGAGTTCACCAGAAGAAATTTCTTCAAGACCAGCAATCATACGGAGAGTGGTTGATTTACCACAGCCAGAAGGTCCTACGAAAACGATAAACTCTTTGTCTTCAATGTCAAGGTTAAAGTCAGTAACTGCAGTTACGCCTGACGGATAAACCTTGTAAATGTTCTTAAGATTTAAACTTGCCATAATTTTCCTCCGTGCGCTATTCCCGCGCCTTTATTTACTCTTATATTTTACTACTTTTGCTCACTTTTAACAAGTGCATTTTTCATAAATATAATGCCGTTTATTGTATAAGTTGCACAAATACTAATCAAGCTCGTCAAGCGTCAACTCGTATGCGGGTGCAAACTCTTTAAGATAATAGTCAACTTCTAAACTATTTTGTTTTTTAAGCTCTGCACCTATAGTGTTTTTTGCTTTTTTGAACTCGGAATTACCCGCTTTTACCTCTTCAACGCACTTTAAATATGCCGATAGCCTATCTGCACATTTAACAAGTTTATATTCTTCGCTTTGCTCATTAGGTATAACGTACTCTCTGTATTCGCTTTCCAATTCTTTGGGCAACATGCCGAGAATTTTTTCGCACGCGTTCTTTTCCAAATCTTTATATGCCGACTTTATTTCAGGATTAAAATACTTAATCGGCGTAGGTAGATCACCCGTAATAACTTCGCCCACTTCATGATACTGCGCTAAAAGCACAACCTTGTTCACGTCAACCTTTCCGCCCATTATCTTATTGTTTATAAGCGCGAGCGCGTGCGCGATTACTGCTACTTGTTGGCTGTGCTCCATAATATTTTCTTCCCTTACGGAACGCATAAGCGACCAGCGCTTAATATATTTCATCCTGTTTAAAAACGCGAAAAACTTATACATCTTTATCCCCCTTGCTATCCGCTTGTCATAATTTTTATGTGGATTTACATTTTATCACATAAATTTGCTTGACGCAATAAAATATTAGTGCTATCATTTGTTTATCAAAAATATTTTTTAATATTCGCTATGGGTGCCGTTTTTGGCTGAGATTATACCATTTGAATCCGCAAGGTAATGCTTGAAGGAAATGCAAATTATAACGCTAATTAAAGCGCACCCTAAATTTAAGGGCGCGCTTTTTATATTCCGTTACATAGCGAGTAAAAGGAGGTTTTATGTCTAATCTACTACTCACAAACACGTTTGACTTTTTGTCAAACAATGCCCTTTACTTTGTGGCAGGCGCTATTCTACTATTCGCTATCGTAATGCTCATAACGGCATTAGTAAACAAAAATATCGCCAAAAAACACGCCAAAGTTTTGGGAATAATTCTTTTATCCTACTTGTTACTGTACGGAATATTGCTGTTGATTTTTGGAATAATCAATGAATTTAACAGCGAAAGCCTTGCTGAAAACGGACTAAGCGTTGACGTTGTTTATTACGTTTTCTTGCCCATTTTGATAACTTTTTTATTAGCTCTTGGGCTGGCTATTACAAACATCATTTTAACCAAGAAAAAGCCACACCTATCAAAGACGCTTTGGGCAATCTTTTTTTCAGTATTGTTCGTTTTGGTAACAACTACTTTGGTTTTAATTTACGTTTACTACGCAAATAACACTAGCGACTGGTATAAGTATAACAACGTTGCTCTTTGGGTAGGAAGCGCTTTGTTGTTTATAGGAGCAATTATTGCGAGTTTATTGCTTGACAAAAAAGGTTCTTTACAGTTTGACACCAAATGCTTGACCGTTGCGGGAATTTGCGTTTCGCTTTCTTTCGTTTTATCTTACATTAAACTTTTTGACCCGCCAACAGGTGGCTCAGTAACGCTTGCTTCACTTTTCCCCGTAATGCTTTTTTCTTACGTTTACGGTATGAAAAAAGGTCTTTTAATAGGTTTTATATACGGAATACTACAAGCAGTGCAAGAGCCGTGGATAGTTCACCCCGCACAATTCTTATTAGATTATCCCATCGCATTCTCTATGGTTGGGCTTGCGGGCGCATTATCTAACTTTAAGGTGTTAAACAATTTGCCACAACTAAAGTTTTCAATATGCGCGATAATTGCCGTTACGTTTAGATTTATCTCAAGTGTAATGGCGGGTATTTTTGCTTGGGAAGCAAATTTAACGGTAAGTCTAACTCTAAACGCAGTTATTTTATTCGACGTTATTTTAGTAATCGTTGCTGGCGTTCTTATCTTTTCATCAAAAGCGTTCAAGATGGAACTAAACAAACTTAACAATTCTTGTTTTGAAAAAAACACAACTCCAAACGAATAAAAATTTGAAACTATATTAATTAAACCCCCTTGCGTAGTTTTGCACAAGGGGGTTTAGTTTACTAATTTTGTTAGCGTTACTTATTTTCTTTAATGGCATCAATGGCTTGCAAATAACCGTCAAAGCCTTGACCCGTTATCGTTTTGAACGCATACTTTGACACGTAAGAAATCTGGCGGAATTCTTCACGCTTTTCTACCGCAGAAATATGCACTTCCACCGTTGGAATTTGCACCGCTTTTAGCGCGTCTAAAATAGCAATGCTCGTATGGGTGTAGGCACCGGGGTTTATTATAATTCCATCGTACTTTTTATACGCACGCTGAATTTTGGTAACAATAGCACCTTCAAAGTTTGATTGATAGCATTTAATTTTTACCTTTTTCTCTTTTGCGCCATTTTTTATAATACGAATAAGTTCTTTATAGTTTTTTTCGCCGTAAACGCCCTTTTCCCTTATGCCGAGCATATTTAGATTAGGGCCGTTTATCACTAAAATTTTCATAATAAATCAATAACTCCTTTTACCGTTTGATTTACGTCACCGTTGTTGTCAACCTTAAAGTCAGCAAACGCCGAATAAAGCGGTTGTCTTTCTGCGTAAAGCTTTTTTACCGTTTCAATATCTTTAGAGAGCGGTCTATTTGTCAAAGCAAGATTTTCAACCTTTCTATCAATCCAAAAAATATTGCCGTTAGATTTTAGGGCAAAATAATTTTCTTTGTCCTTGACCACTCCGCCACCCGTTGCGATAACTTTTTTAGCCATCTTTCCAACGTCTAATACAACTTGTTTTTCTATATCCCTAAAATATTCTTCTCCACGTTGTTTAAATATTGTGGGAATATCTTGCCCCACACGTTTAATAATTAAATCGTCCGTATCAATAAATTCATAACCAAGTTCTTTTGCAAGTGCTTTTCCCACCGTACTTTTTCCACAGCCAGCCATGCCAACAAGCACGACATTAAGCGTGTCCCTTAATATCTGGCTAAGCACCTCTTCTATAACGACGTCACTTTTCCTTTCGCCAAAAAAATATTCGTATGCGTACTTTGCTTGCGCAACAAGCATAGGTAAGCCGTTGGTATACTTTATCCCCTTTTGCTTTGCATGATAGCTAAGCATTGTAGTGTTAGGGTTGTAAATAACGTCAACAACTCCGCTAAGGTTGTTAAAAGTAGTTATATCTATAGGGCAAGCGTAATTGTTTGGATACATTCCAACAGGCGTGGTATTTATTATAATTTCCGCATCGTTAAACTCAAGATAATTGTCGTAATTAACTTCGCCCGTTCGCGAAACGACCAATATGTATTTAGCACCCAAATATTTAACCACGGATACGGCAGTGTTACAAGTTCCACCACTACCTAGTATCATAACCTTTTTGCCCTTAACGTCAATGCCCGCACGCCTTAGCATATATGTCATTCCCATAAAATCAGTGTTATAACCCGTCAGCACCCCGTTATTGTTGACGACCGTGTTGACGGCACCGATTAAGCTTGCCGATTGGTCTATTCTATCAAGATAGCGCATTACGTCTTTTTTGTATGGAATAGTTACGTTAAACCCCTTTAGCCCACTGTTCCTTACAAAATCGCCAAGATTTTCAGGTTCTAGTTCGTAGAGCTCATATTCGTACTCACCCAAAAGATTGTGTATTATTTTAGAATAGCTGTGCTTTAACGTTCTTCCAATTAAACCAAATTTTTGCATAATCTATCACTACATTTTTTCACTATACGCGCCAAGGAAAGTAAACTGTTCGGTTGAATTGTCAAGTTCGCTCAACAAGTTTTGAACAGCCTTATCTCTAACGTCACACTCAAAGTCAAAATAGAACATAAACTCAAAAGACGAGCCTACAATGGGGCGAGATTCAAGCTTGGTCAAGTTTATGCCTAGGTTGGAAAATTTTGCAAGGAGCTTATTTAAACTACCCGGAGAGTTTTGGGGCAAAGTCGTCATTATGCTTATTTTGTTTGCCCCCGCATAAAACTCCATATCCTTAGCAATCAAAATAAAACGAGTATAGTTGTTGTCGCTATCTTGCACGTTAGTTTCTAAAAGTTTTAAGCCGTAAAGGTCGGCACATTCTCTTGAAGAAATGGCCGCAGCATCTTTCCTTCCACACTCTGCAAGCATTTTTGCGGCAACTGCCGTGTTAGGACAAGCCGTAATTTTTGCAAGCGGAAATTTTTCTAAATATTTTTTACATTGCGAAAGCGCTTGCTCGTGTGAGAAAATCTCTTTTATATCCTTTAGTTCGGTATCTTTATTTACCACTAAGTTGTGGTTAACTGAAACGCGCAAGCTTTTAACAATGTAGAACTTATGCGCTTTCATAAGGTCGTAAACTTGATTTACAGAGCCTGCAGAGCTGTTTTCAATCGGCAAAACTCCGTACTTACAAAAGCCCTTTTCAACGGCTTGGAACACGCCGTCAAAATTCTTAAAATACGTTATGTCCGCAAGTTCAAAAAGCCTATCCGCTGCAATCCCAGAATATGCGCCAGAAACGCCTTGGCAAGCAACCTTTGCTTTTGCAGGGAACGTAAGTTCGCCCTTTAAGAGTGCTTGGTTGATGTTTTCGGCAACGTTTGAACGGTAGTCGGCGTTAGCCGTTTGATAAGCCTTGCTAGTTTCAAAAACCGTTTCAAAAACTCTCTTTAAGTATACTTGAATGTCCTCGTCAACCCTGTCGCTAACGCGGAGCAAGATTTTTCTTTCTCTATCGGGGTCAAAAGTAGCTTTTCCGCTTTGTTTTTTTGCATCACTTACTTGTTTAACCAAGTCCATTCTTTGCTTGTAAAGGTCGGTTATTTTATCATCAATTACGTCTATTTGACTTCTTATATTATCAAGTTCCATTTTTATTCTCCCAAACTATCGTAAATGGCCATAGCAGATATAGCTTCTATCACGGGCACAGCCCTTGGCACTATGCACGAATCATGCCTGCCTTTTATACTTAATTTTACGTTTTGTTTTTTATCAAGGTCAACGGTGTCTTGCTCTTTTGCTATTGACGGAGTTGGCTTGATTGCTACTCTAAACACAATCGGCATACCGTTTGACAGCCCGCCGTTAATTCCGCCGTTAAAGTTGGTTTTTGTTTTAACTACTTCGTTATCATAATAGAACGCATCGTTGGCTTCGCTCCCTTTCATTTTTGCTATATTAAAGCCCGCGCCAAACTCTATACCCTTTACCGCGGGAACAGCAAAAGCGAGTTTTGAAATAACGCCTTCCAAACTGTCAAACATATATTCGCCCGCACCAACGGGAACACCGCTAATAACACACTCTATTACCCCGCCAACAGAATCGCCTTCGCTATGCGCACGCTCAATAGCAAGCTCAACGTCAGCTTTTACACTACTATCCAACAAAGGAAAGTCTTTATCAATCTCACTAAGGTCAGCGTTAGGCAAATCAAAGTATCCCTTGCCTATTACCCCGCCTATTTCTTTTATGTGAGCGTTTATTTTTATTCCGCTTTTATCCAAAACTTGCTTGCATACTCCGCCCGCAATACACATAGGCGCTGTCATTCTGCCAGAAAACTTGCCACCGCCACGGTAATCAAAGCCGTTTCCGTATTTAGTCCACGCAACGTAATCCGCGTGCGCTGGACGGGGTATTTTTTTAACGTTATCATAGTCGGTACTAATTTGTTTGCTGTTTTTAATAACCGCACTAAAGCATTTACCTAAAACGCCGTTTTTAACGCCTTTTTTAACTTCAATTATATCACTTTCTAAGCGCTTTGTTGAGTATGCCGTGTTTTTAGCCTTACGCCTATCAACAAATTCTTGCAATGCGTTTAAGTCAACCTTTTGCCCTTTAAGCCCAACCACGTTTACGCCTATTTCGGGTGCGTGTGAAGCGCCAAATATTTCTATTTTAAGTTTTTTACCATTATATACGGACTTTTGATTATCACTAAACTTCACTTACGTTCCCCCCTATCGCTTTTAGGTGTTCAAAAAAATTCGGGTATGATTTATTCACCGCTTGAGCGTTGTAAATTTCACTTACGCCCTCAGCCCCACACGCAAGCACTGCGCTTGCCATAGCTATTCTGTGGTCATTGAAAGAATCTATTCTACCCGCTTTGACCTTTCTGCCATAAATTGCTAGAGCGTGCCCGTCGGTTGCACACGTAATCCCAAACGCTTTTAGCATTGCCATAGTAGATTCTACTCTATCACTTTCTTTTATTTTTAACCTTTCTATATTACTAATAACCGTCATGCCGTCAGCAAACGCACCTATAACGCTTGCGATAGGCACTAGGTCTGGGCAGTCTTCGGCATCTAGAACAAAACTGTTGAGCGTGCTTTTTTGCACTGTTACAGCATTTTCTTTTGCTTCAACTAAGCACCCTGCATCTCTTAACACGTCTAATATCTTCTTATCGGCTTGAACACTGTTTAAGTTAAGTCCGCTAACCGTAACCTTTCCAAAAAGAGCACCAAGTGCCAAAAAAAACGCACAATTCGACCAGTCGCCTTCGGGTAACAAATTACCACCATACTTTTGTCCGCCCCTAACAAAAAAACCGTTTGGAGTTTTTTCTATTTTAATTCCATAACCTGAAAGAACTTCTAAAGTAATATCAACGTAAGGCTTAGATGCAAGCGGTGAAGTTAAAATTATTTCGCTATCTTCCTTTAGTGTGGGAAGCGCCATCAAAAGCCCCGAAACGTATTGGGAACTAATATCACCACGTATAAAAAACTGCCCACCAGATAGAGCGCCATCAATTTTAACCTTGTCAGTTTGTTCTATCTTTACGCCGTGACCGTTAAGCGCCGAAAACAACTCGTCGTTAGGTCTATCCATAAGTCTGCCACGCCCAAAAAGTTCAAAATGACCGCCTATGCAAGCACACAGTGGAATTAAAAACCTTAACGTTGAACCACTTTCGCCACAATATAATTTGTTTGCACCGCTTTTAAGCGCAGTAAGGCAACTAATGGTGGCTTCTATATCCTTTGATAAAAAGCCCCCACAGTCAACGAGCAAATCTTTGCCCGCTAAAAAGTTGCATATTGCTATTCTATGCGCATACGATTTTGAAGGGATTGCGTTTATTTTTCCGTCGATTGTCCCTTTTCGCACTTGTACTATCAACTTAAAAACTCCGTCATTTTTTCAATTTCTATTTTTTGCCCACGACAATCGCCTACGCCGTGAACGGCTATTAAAGTTATAAATTCGCCTGCACGTTTTTTATCCGTTAACGATGCTGTGCAAATTTTTTGCATACTGAAAGGCAATTCCACTCTGCCCACGCACTTTTCAACAACAGCAAGCATATCTTCATATTCGGTTCTACTTATATATCCGTGCTTTTTACTTGCCGATAAAATTGCGCCTAATCCCATTGCAACCGCCTTGCCGTGTGGCACGGTATATTCACTCAGCCTTTCTATGCCGTGCGCTATGGTGTGGCCGAGGTTAAGAAGTTTTCTATCCCCCTTTTCAAACTCGTCCTTTTCAACTATCATTCGTTTATAGTCTACACATAGATAAACAAGCTCTTGCATTTCATACTCGCCCTTTTCTAAAAGTTCAAAAACTTTTTTATCAAGCAACGCATACTTTGCAACTTCACCCATACCGTCTAAGAAAACTTCTTTACTTAACGAACTTAAAACGTTTTGGTCGCATATAACAAGCGAAGGCTGTTTGAAAGCGCCAACTAAGTTTTTACCCGCATCAATGTCAACCGCCGTTTTTCCACCGACCGAAGAATCTACTTGCGCTAAAAGCGTGGTTGGGATTTGCACGTACTTTATCCCGCGCAAAAAGGTTGCGGAAGCAAAGCCTGCCATATCGCCCGTAACGCCACCGCCAAGAGCAACAATTATATCTGTTCGTGTAAACTCGTTTTGCGCCAAAAAGTTAATTATTTTGCAATACGTTTGTAGATTTTTGCTCTGTTCGCCGTGAGGGAACACATATTTATATACCTTAAACCCACTCTTTAAAAGCGAACTCTCTACGGTTGAAGAATAAAGAGCGTCAACAACGTCGTCCGTTATTAACGCAACCTTGCAAGGCGCAACAACCTTAGCTATCAACTCGCCCGATTTTTCTATTAAGTTGTTTGCAATCAAAACGTCGTACTCTTTGTCCGTTTTAACGCGTATTGACTTAATTTCGTTATTTTTCATTTTTACCACTTCTTCTCATTTTTTCTGCTAAAAGCTTTTTCTCGTTGCCGTCTGCAAGCAAGGCAAACATTTTGTCTTTATCTTTGTTTTCAAGGGCTGTTTTATATTCGTTTAAGCTATCTATTATGCTTTGTATTTCGCCCACCAAGAAATCAGCGTTATCTACGGTTAGTTGCGCCCACATCTCAGGCGAAAGCCTTGCAACCCTTGTCATATCCCTAAAGCTCCCTGCAGAAAAGCCCATAAACTCGCTTGCTGTTTGACTTTTAATGTATGAACTTGAAACAAGATGCGCTAATTGCGAAGTAAATGCAATTATTTTATCGTGATTTTGTGCGGTGGTTATAACAACGCTACCAAACCCAAGCTCTAAAGAAAACGCCTTTAATTGAGCAATGCGCTTGATATCAGCCTTTACAGGCACTAATATCATTGATGCTTTTTCAAACAAGTTTGACGTAGAGTGCTTTACCCCCGAAAACTCACGCCCAGCCATTGGATGCGTACTTATAAAATCAAGGTGTGGATAGGATTTTGCAAGCCCTTGCATTTGGTTAACCACTCGCCTTTTATTACCACAACAGTCCATCACCAAACAGCCTTTTTTTAATTTGGGACAGTACTCAATTAAAACTTTTTCAAGCACTTCAGGATACAATGAAAAGAACACCATATCCATATCGCCCACGTTGTCTTGAGTTAACGGATAATCAAACGCTCCAAGCAACCTTCCGTCACTCATTGCGCTGGAAGATATATCAAACGCATATACGGTATGTTCGGTCTTGTTTTTTATTGCTCTACCGAGCGAACCGCCTATTAAACCTAACCCTATAATTGCTATTTTCATTTTATTACCGTTTAATCAAATTTTTTATCAACAATAGAGAGCATTGTTTTAACCTTGCCCATAAGTTCGCTAAACTGAGCGGGATTAAGTGATTGCGCCCCGTCACAAAGCGCTTTTTGAGGGTTGTTGTGAACTTCAATAATAAGCCCGTCAGCCCCTGCACCAACCGCTGCAAGCGACATGGGTTCAACGTATTTTGCAACCCCTGTAGAGTGGCTGGGGTCAACTATAATAGGTAAGTGCGTTTTGTCCTTTAATGCTGGAATTGCAGAAAGGTCAAGCGTGTTCCTTGTCATAGTTTCAAACGTTCTTATCCCCCTTTCGCAAAGGATAACTTGGCTATCCCCTTCAGACATAATATATTCAGCACTCATAAGCAATTCTTGCAAAGTGTTTGCGAGCCCACGCTTTAATAAAATGGGTTTACCCGTTTTTCCAACTTCTTTTAAAAGTTCAAAGTTTTGCATATTTCTTGCGCCTATTTGAATAACGTCAACGTCACGGAACAAATCAAGGTCGGTAACGCTTAAAAGTTCAGTTACAATAGGAAGCCCCGTTTCAGCCTTAGCCTTAAGAAGAAGTTCAATACCCGTACTCTTTAAGCCTTGGAAAGCGTATGGCGAAGTTCTAGGCTTAAACGCCCCGCCACGAAGCATGGTTGCCCCCGATGCCTTAACAGCCTTTGCAACTTCAATAATTTGTTCTTCACTTTCAACAGAACAAGGACCTGCTATAACTTGGAAATTAAGCCCGCCTATCTTGTGCCCGCCAACTTCAACAACGGTATCTTCTGGGTGGAATTTTCTGTTAGCGTTTTTGTAAGGCTCTTGCACACGTTGAACCTTTTCTACCATATCAAGCGAAGATATAAGGTCCATATCAACTCTGCTGGTATCCCCTACCAAACCTAAAACAGTTGACATTTCACCACGGCTAACGTGGATATCAAGCCCTAATTCTTTTATCCAATCAACAAGATTGTCAAATTGAGTTTTTTCACAAGAATTTTTAACAACTATAATCATTTTTCTTTTCTCCGAAAAGTTAGTTTGGATTTTTAGATTTTTGGTCAATATTTATATATGTTTTTTATCGAAGTCAAAACGCTTTTAATTAAACGCAGTATTGCGAAGTATATAATCAAATTAAAAAGACCTTGTAGCAACTACTACAAGGTCATCAGCTTTTTGTTTCACGCAAAAACAATCCGTATAGTAATTACTAACGCGATATTGAAAACCTGTTATTAAAGTAAAAATAAAAGTATGATTTCAAATTTTTCATAGTTTTTGCCTCTAATTGTTTTAATTATACGCCTATTGTTTTAAGGTTGTCAAGCGTTTAATTAAAAAATAATCCTTATTTATTAATGTTTTTACAGTTGAATATTGTTGTTTAATAGCTTTTCTCCCTTTAGCGCCAATACAATAGACGTAACAATTGTAATCATTAAAAGTATTGATGAAGTAATGATATATTTAACTAGTAAATTTTGATAATTCCAAACAAAAAACAACACGGCGGTTATAACCGTCATCACAAGTGCGCAAACCGAACACAACAATATTGATACGCTTTGTTTTGCCGGTTTATTTACACTATCCCATTTCATAACCGGGAACAAAAGATTTAGTATTAAGCCTACGTTGCTGGCACTGAGCGCACTGAGCAATGCTATCGCAACCATCAAAATACTATACTCGAACGAAATATGCGCAAAGATAATTGCTATGGTGCAAGATATTATTGCAGGAATAACGCTTAGCAATGCGTTTGATAATAACTTTACCACTATTATTCTTTTTGCGGACACGGGCGAAGTTTTCATCACCCAGAACGAGCTACCTTCAACCGAAAGGGAGCAAGCTGTACACGGGCTCATAAAGAGCGAGAACGGATATATTAAGGGCAAAATATATATGGTTAACACGCTAATTTCTGGTATTTTATTTGCCAAAATTATTAAAACAACGGGCATAATTAAGCACATAATCGGGCCGATTAACGTATTCATTGCATACATTGGATAATGCAAAAGCATTTTCATTTCTTTTTTCAATAGCGCTCTTGTTAAGCCCGCCGAATTATAACTGCCAAGCTTAAACCTTTTTGATCTTTTCTTTGCTTTAATTATCGTGTTTATTTTATCAAACGTAATTGTTGTTATAACAAACACAACCGCGCAAAGCAAAAGGTTTATGCCGATAAAAATAAGCGCGTAATCCCACCCTAAAAAGCCTTTTATTACCATATCTTGCATAAAGTATAAGCTTGTTATGCCTGCCATATTATCGCTTTGCAAAACAAAACTTAAAACTAAATAAGCAAGAAAAACGAAAATAAATAGCACGGTTTGAATTAAACCAGAGCGCTTAAATCTTGAACTGATAATTAAAAACAACGCACTTAAAACTACTGATATTGCCATTGGGATAACGGGCAAAAACACCACCATCAAAAAAAGCCTTATCATTTTTGGTGCGGTTACAACGCCACCAAACTGTACGTATACAATTATTGATGGACTTATAAGTAAAATCCCAAGTAAAAAATCTACAACAAACGCAAACGAAAGTTTGCTTAGTATAATCGTGGGCTTTTTAATGGGTAACGACGATAAAAGATCGTAATCTTTTGTGCCATAAAGCGCGTTGCCAGTTGAGTAAAAAGAAAAAATTAAGCACACTAACGCACCCAAGCTAAACATTTGTGGCAAAAGCGTTTCTATCTGCGCATTTGGAACTTGAGCAAAAAGATAAGCATACATATACGCCGTGCCCAAAATAGTTGCGCATAATAATAAGCCTAACCCTACAGTTATTGCAATGCTTAGCCTTTTTCTGCGCGATTTCGCGTTGAGAATTTTGTTCAGCTTAAAAGTAGAAAACAACTGAGCTTTTACAAGAGAGCGAAAGTTAGCCATTTTGCAACTCCACGAACAAGCTTTCAAGCGACTTATCTCCCGCTATTTCTTGCATTGTACCTTCAGCAACAAGCTTGCCTTTTTTAATAATGCCAACGCGGTCACAAAGCTTTTCCACCACTTCCAAAACGTGCGAAGAAAAGAAAATCGCACCGCCGTTAGCACAAAATTCTTTCATTATTTGTTTTAAGTTGTGCGAAGCGATAGGGTCTAATCCAACAAACGGTTCATCTAAAATCAAAAGGTCGGGACTGTGAATAAGCGCGGATATAAGTACGAGCTTTTGCTTCATTCCGTGCGAGTATGAAGATATTAAGTCGCCTAAAGAGTTTTCAATCTCAAAAAGCGACGCGTATTTTTTAATCAAATTATTCCTTTCGTCGCCCACACAAAAAATATCGCAAATAAAGTTTAAATACTGAATGCCAGTATAAAAATCATAAACGTCGGGATTATCAGGTATGTATGCAATCTTTCTTTTGCAGTCCATGGCGCTTTCTTTTATGCTTTTTCCGTCAATAAAAATATCGCCACCGTCTAAGCCAAGCGCACCGACTACCGCTTTAATCGTGGTTGACTTGCCAGCCCCGTTATGACCAATAAAACCGTAAATTTCCCCTTTCTTAACGTGAAGTGAAAGGTCGTCTACCGCAAGAAATTGTCCGTAACGTTTTGTGAAATTTTGAATTTTTAACATACTTTTTACCCCGTGATTTTTTTGCTAACTCACTGTTTATAATCGCCCCTAACACCAAGCCAAGCATTAAGATATACGTCCATAATAAAAAGATTATTACGCCCGCAAGGCTCCCGTAAAAAGCGTTATAACTAGCAAAAAATCTAATATAAATGATAAATATTATAGTGCCGATAACCATAACGAATAACGACACGAGCGAGCCAATTGCCGTTTGATAAAAACTTAATTTGAACGGGCAAATAAACTTATTTAACACAATTATTACTAAATAACTTGATATAATTATAAACAAAAAAGCAGTTACTGTCAATAGTATTGAACTTCTTCCTATAAAAACTTTCCCCACGTTAATAGCATTGCCAAACACAAAAAACACTGCTAGCACTAAAAAAAACAAGTAAAGCGCAACCAAAGCCATAACAGCCCAAACGCGCCTTAACAGCCCCCTTTTACTCTTTGATAAACTTGCATAAATATAGTCTCCGTCCTTTGACATTTGGTTAAGAAGCGTTGTGCCGGAAAAAATTACCGTGCCCACAAAAAATACTGTTATACTATCGCTGACATTCTTTGCCGTGTTGACAATCGCTTGCCCTGCTGAACGAAACTCTAAAGGAAGGCGAGAAACTATTTGCTCGGCAACGTCAACGCCAAACACACCAAACGCCGTTATAAATAAAAAGGCAAGCGGCACGGCACTTATTAAAAAGTAATATACCCACGCACCCGCAACAGTTGTTAGTCTTTTTACTGATAGAAGCTTAAATAGGTAGAAAATTTTTCGTTTTAGCATACAAAAACAGTCTGCGTATTTTGCAGACTGTTTATGCTTTTAATAAATTTTTTCCGCTTGAATTTTTGCGTAAATTTCTTTGTATTTGTCGTAATAGAAAAGGTTAGTTCCGCTAGTGGTAACCGCCGCCGTTCCTGCAGAAGCAGCCATTCTTAGCAACTCCGGCATGTTGACACCTTTCGTAAGCCCCACGCACACGGCTGAAATCATACTGTCACCCGCACCAACCGTCGAGTTAACGGCAACGTTTGCGCTCTTGCAAAAATAACTGTCCACGCCGTCAGTTAATACAGCACCTTCGCTTCCAAGCGAAACAAGCACGTACTTAACACCCTTGTCGAGATATTTTTTTGAAGCCTTGACCATATCGTGTAAATCTCTAACCACGTTGCCCGTAAACTCTTCAAGCTCGCGAAGATTTGGCTTTACCATAAAAATCTCTCTAGCACTAAGCGCGCTTAACATATTGTGTTTTTCAGTATCAATTATCACTTTAACGTTGTCGGGAATAGCTTTTACAACTTGACCGTAATACTCTGGTGCAACGCCTTTAGGCAAGCTCCCGCTCATAACGGCGATTTGATAGTCTGGGGAAAGCTCTTTAACTACTTCAATCAGTTCGTTCTGCTTTTCTTCAGTAACCCTTTCGCCTCTATCGTTTATTTCGGTGAGCATAGAACGCTTATCTATAATTTTATAGTTGGTTCTTGTGTTTCCTTTATTGTAAACGAATTTATGCTTTACGCCTTCTTTATCTAAAACGTGTTCAAATAACCTTGCGTGCGCGTCAAACATAAAGCCTGTTGCAAAACTTTGTTCGCCAAGCCTTGCCACGCCCACCGCAACGTTAAGCGCTTTGCCCGAATAGGTCTCAACTTTATTATCTACTCTGTTGAGCTTGCCCACGTTAAGACTGTCAAGCTCAATTGTGCAGTCTATACTGGGGTTCGGGCATATACTTAATATCATTTTATGCTCCTTTATACTTTGTGATAAAGTAAAACTTTTTTATTGTTTGATGGTCTATTCTATTCTTTAACCGCTCTTAAATACTATTTCTTAGCGTCGGCTATGATTTTTTCTTGAGCTGAGAATGGAACTTCTTCATATCTTAAGAACTCTGCAGAGAACTTGCCCCTACCTTGCGTCATAGAACGAAGGTCGGTTGCGTACTTAAGCATTTCAATTAGCGGTGCTTCTGCATAAATTTCTTGCAAACCGTCAACCGTTTCCATACCAAGTATACGACCACGGCGCTTGTTCATATCCCCTAAAATATCGCCCGTATATGCATCGGGAACTAAAATCTTATAGCTGTAAACAGGTTCTAAAATAGCGGGTTTTGCACGGCGAATACCATCATCGTATGCAAGTTTTGCTGCCGAAACAAACGCAACTTCCTTACTGTCAACGGGGTGATATTTACCGTCGAATAAGGTACACTTTAAGTTAACGACGGGATATCCTGCAAGCACACCCTTTTGAATTGCTTCTCTTAAACCTTTTTCAACCGCGGGAATAAACTGTTTTGGAACTGAACCGCCAACCGTTTCGTCCACAAACTCAAACTCACCGTCGCTTGCGCCCGGCTCGAACCTAATGTTAACTACACCGAACTGACCTGCGCCACCCGTTTGCGTTTTGTGTTTACCTTCGCCTTCCGCCTTGCCCGTAATCGTTTCCTTAAAGGCAACCTTAGGCTCAGCAAGAACGGCTTCACAACCGAATTTTGCTTTGAGTTTTTTACATAAAACGTCGAGTTGGGTTTCGCCTTGACCGCGAATAACCATTTCGCCCGTGTCTTTATCTTTTTCTACCTTAAAGGTCAAATCTTCTTCGGCTAAACGGTTAAGACCTTGGAAAACCTTGTCTTCTTCCCCACTCTTTGCCGCAGAAATCTTCATTGTAAGCACGGGTACGGGGAAG
>JAZNKV010000002.1:0-107154 GCA_045578765.1 Christensenellaceae bacterium
AATTAAATTTTGTAATATTGCTATAACATTTTTAGAATAATATAAAAACACCGATTTTTTAAAAACACTTGACATTTCAACTAAATGAAACTATAATATTAAAAATATTATCACATAGGGGGCTCGTTTTATGGTCGGTCAAACTATTTTTCCAGACAACTTGTTATTAGAAGTATTGCTTAGGCTTGTGCTATCGCTAGTGCTTGGCTTTGCTATCGGGTTTGAAAGAAAGATGCGTTTTAAAGAAGCTGGAGTAAGGACTCACACTATCGTGTCTATTGGTTCATGTCTTTATATGGTAATATCTATGTTTGCGTTTAGTGGGGCGGATACTTCGCGTGTTGCTGCACAAATTGTTACGGGTATAGGCTTTTTGGGCGCAGGTATGATTTTTTATCATAAGGAAACAATACACGGCTTAACAACTGCAGCTGGTATTTGGGCTACAGCTGCTATAGGTATGGCTTCAGGTGCTGGTTGGTATATTATATCAGTAGTCGTAACGCTTTTAATTATTTTATTACAATGCATCATGCACACAAACTTTAGGGTGTTCCACTCTCGTCATTTTGTAAAGATAAATATTATTTATAAAGACGTTGATGGAAAACAAAGCGAAGAAATTAAGAAAATGTTTAATGTTGAACGTTTTTCAAAGGTCAATTCAAAAAGAGATGGTGACGATATAATAAGCAGTGTTGTAATAAGTACGGATAAAGCGATTAGCGCAACTGAAATTCACGAATTTTTGATTACAAATCCAAACGTTATATCTATTGCTCGTCAAGATGACGATTTCTAATTTTTTATTTGAAAGTGTACGCGGAGATAAAAATGAGAATTGACGTTTTAGGAAAAGACTATACACAGCTTGAAGAAAAGAAGTTGTATTTATTCGATCAAGATGGAACTATTTATTTAGACGGCAAACTTTTTGATGGCGTGGAAGAGTTGTTGAAAAAGATAACCACTAGTGGCGGGAATTATGTTTTTATTACAAATAACTCCTCGAAATCAGTTGTTGATTATGTAAAAAAATTAAACGATATGGGACTAGTAAACGTTACGAAAGAAAATTTCTTTACGTCTACTCAGGCATCTGTAATGTTATTTAAGGAAAAGTTTAAAGACAAACTTATATATGCTCAAGGTACTCGTTCGTTTATCAAAGAGTTGACGGATAGCGGGCTTAACATTACAGAACAATATGACAAGAATGCAAGTGCTGTATTAGTGGGGTTTGATACCGAGCTTAATATGGAAAAGCTTCGTACAACGTGTAAGATGTTGACTGAAAATGATATTCCATATTATGCCACGAATCCTGACTGGGTATGTCCAGTTGATTTTGGATATATTCCCGACTGCGGTTCAATGTGTTTTGGTATAGAAAAGGCTACGGGGAAAGCGCCTATATTTATAGGAAAGCCTATGCCTGAAATGATATATAGCGCAATGAAGAAGTTTGGGGCGACAAAAGCGCAAACGGTTGTGTTTGGCGATAGGCTTTATACCGATATCGCTTCAGGCGTCAATGCAGGTGTTGATACTGTTTTTGTGCTTAGCGGTGAAGCGACTATGAAAGACTTAGATGAAAGTGAGGTTAAGCCAACTTTTGTATTAAATAGCGTAAAAGATTTGTTGTAAAAAAACGGCGCAACGCGCCGTTTTTTAATTTGACTTGACAGTAGGTTTACATAATGGTACAATAAATATATACCAACGGAGAAAGATATGATAAACATATTGATAGTAGATGACGATAAAAATATACGAAAACTCATGCGTGTAGTTTTAGAACGAGAAGGATATTGTGTTTATACGGCTGAAAATGGAAGCGTTGCACTAAGAGTTCTTGACGGCGTTAAAGTAAATCTTGCGATTGTCGATATAATGATGCCTGAAATGGATGGATATGAGTTTACTCGTGTGCTTAGAGTGTCTAACCAAGAATTACCTGTCATAATGGTTTCAGCAAAACAGTTGGCAGAAGATAGGAAGTTAGGATTTGTGCTGGGGATTGACGACTACATGGTTAAGCCCGTCGATATGGAAGAGCTTTTGTTGCACATCAAAGCACTTTTGCGCCGTTCAAAGATAAACGATGAGAAGAAGATTGTTATAGGGGACGTTGTAGTTGATAGCGAAAGCTTTACTGTTACAAAGAAGGACAAGGTTATAGAATTGCCACAAAAAGAATTTCAACTTTTATACATGTTGTTATCTTATCCAAATAAAATATTTACTCGCATACAAATCATGGATGAAGTTTGGGGTATGGATTGTGATACGGGTTGGGAAACGATAACCGTACATATTGCTAGGCTGAGAAAACATTTTGAAGGATGGGAAGAGTTTGAAATTCAATCGGTTAGGGGCTTAGGTTATAAGGCGGTAAGAAACAATGCAAAATAAAACCAAAAAATCACACAATATTCGCAACATGAATATGGTGTTTATATTTACCATATTTGGTATTTTAGCGGGGACTGTGACTTTGCTTATAGGCGCTATTTACATTTTAAGGTCTGTGGGGATTATACACTTTGAATCAGTTGATATTCCAACGTGGCTGTTAATTCTTATACTTGGTGGGTCAAGTATGGTTTTAGGTATGGTGCTTTCATTGTTTGTCAGTAAGTTTGTATTAAAAGCGTCGAATAGGGTTGTTGAAGGACTTGATAGGCTTGCTTCTGGTAATTTCAGTGAAAGAATAAATATTGGAAAAAGCAAAGCACACGTTCAACTCTCAAACGCTTTTAACAAATTGGCAAAAGAACTTGAAGATACAAAAATGCTTCGTTCGGATTTTATAAACGAATTTGCCCACGAGTTTAAGACACCCATAGTTTCAATCAAAGGGTTTGCGGAGCTTTTAGCCGATAAGCGTATAAAGAAAGAACAAAAAGAAGAATATATAAACATTATAGTAGAAGAAGCGGATAGACTTGCGGTTTTAGCTTCTAATTATTTAAATTTAACTAAAGTTGAAAAACAAAACATTTTGACTGACGTGGTTAAATTCAACGTTGCTGAACAGATTCGCTCATCAATCTTGTTGCTAGAAAATAAATGGGTAAAAAAGAATTTAAATCTTTCACTTGACCTAGAGGAGATTTCTGTTTTAGGCAATGAAGAAATGTTGAAACAGATTTGGATAAATTTGATTGATAATGCTATAAAGTTTTCAAACGATAACGGTGAGTTGCAAGTAAAAGCTAAGATTGTTAAGGGCGTGCTTTTAGTAAGTATTGCAAACAGCGGTAATGTTATAAACGAAAACGACCTAAATAAAATATTTGAAAAGTTTTATCGTTCAAGTGAAAATAAACACGTTGATGGTAGTGGCGTTGGACTTGCAATCGTTAAAAAAATTATCGATCTACATAAAGGGAGTGTTGGCGTAGAAAGCAAAGATGGATTAACTACTTTTACCGTTACACTGAAAGACGCAAATAAAATTCAAGTAAAACAAAATTAATATTCAAAAAGAAAACATTTAGAAAAGAAAGTATTAAAAAAATAAAACATTAATAAAGAAAAAATTAAAAAATAAGGCTTCACACATCGTGCGAAGCCTTTACAATTTACCATAAAAATTATTCAGCGTCAGCTTTTTTTGCTCTAGGTTTTCTAGTTGCAGGTTTCTTTTCAACTTTTTCTTCTTTAACTTCAACTACAACTTCTTCTGCCTTAGGTGCAACTGCAGCAATAGCAGCGTCAACTTTTTTAGCAAGTTTAGCTTTCTTGTTTGAAGCGTTATTTGCGTGATAAATATTTTTAGTGCAAGCTGAATCGATAGCCTTGAAAGCAGTAGCGAGGCTAGCTTTTGCTTCTTCTAACTTGTTTTCCTTTATAAGAAGATCAACCTTCTTCATTTCAGTTTTAACAGCCGAACGGATTGCTTTATTTTGTTCGGTTTTTTTTGCGTTTACTAAAACTCTTTTCTTTGCTGATTTAATATTTGGCATTTTGTATGCACTCCTTAGTTACTTTTAATATCGCTAATCATTTTAACATAAATTAAAAGTAAATGCAAGCACATTTTAAGGGGAATTTTACCTTTTTTATTTTATTTTTACTAAATTTAATTTTTTATACATACAATTTAATATGAAAAGTCAGTTTATTGCAGTTGTTGATAGTGGCATAGGTGGGTTGTCTGTGCTTAAAGAGCTTGTTCGTACTCTCCCGAACGAGCGTTTTTTATATTTTGGTGACAAAAAAAATTTCCCATATGGTAACAAAAATAAAAACGAGTTGTTTGATGTTGTAAAAAACAATCTTAAATCATTAAGAGAATATAACCTAAAAGCACTTGTTTTAGCGTGTAATACTTTGAGTGTTAACTTGTTGAGTGAAATAGAAAGTTATTCCAAATTAAAAACTTTTGGAGTATTTCCTCCTGTTAGAGAATATTATGACAAGAAAACTTTACTTTTGTGTACAAATCTTACGGCAAGTAACTTTAAAAGCAGTGAATTATGTCACGTAGTAGGTTTGAAACGTTTGGCGCGAGATATAGAACTAAATGCGCATAATTTATCAAGCATAGACATTGTTAAACATATGCAGGACGATAGCGTTGGAAATTTTGTTGATCAAAAAGGGTATTACAGTACGATTATTTTAGGCTGTACGCACTATGAATTTGTAAAAAATCAAATTTATGACCACTTTCAACCCCAAAAAATAGTAAGTGGAGTAAAAAACACGGTCCATCAATTAGAAAAATATTTAAAACAACAAAAATCATCAGTAAATATCAAGCAAAATCAAATATTATTTATAGGGGATTACGCTCAACAAATTCAAAATATTTGGGTTTTTGGTGGTCGAAAATGTTAAAATTGCAACAAAAAAGTTCAAAAAAACTAAAAAATTTTTCAAAAAAGGGTTGACAGTGGTCAAAAGTGTGTGGTAAAATAATGCTGTAATTTATAAAAGGAGGATAGGCTTAGCATGTCAAGCAAGAATTACGCACATCAATTAGATGCTAAAAATAGAATGCGTATACCTGCAAAATTGCGTGAAGAACTTGGTTCTGATTATTCAATCACAGTCGGTACCGGCGGTTGCTTATACGTTTATACAGCAGAGCAAATGCGTGAAGTTAAGTCATCCTTAACAAATGTAAACGCTTATAGGGAAAAGCAACTTAAAGCGGCACGTTTCATTTTATATAATACTTGGCAAGCTGAAGAGGACAAGCAAGGAAGAATCCTTCTTCCAGAGAATTTGCGTAAGTTTGCTAAAATAGAAAAGAACGTTATAGTTTTCAAAGGTCCTAACTGTATTGAAATATGGAGCGAAGAAGTTTGGAACGAATATTTTAACGACGTTAATTTTGAAGAACTTGCCGACGCTTTGGACGAATTGAAAAATGACTAATCTTATCCATAAATCAGTAATGCTTGACGAGTGCATAGAAGGGCTAAACTTAAAGGACGGCGGAATTTATTTTGATGGAACTTTAGGTGGAGGCGGACATTCATACGAAATATTGGCTAAAGGCGGATCAAACAGTAAACTTATCGCAACCGACCTCGATACGTACGCTATTGAAAGAGCAACTGAAAGACTTAAAGAGTTTGGTGATAGGTTTACGTTAATAAACGACAATTTCAAAAACTTTTTACAAATAAAAGAGCAAATTGGTGTTGACGGTTTTGACGGGATTTTATTGGACCTTGGGGTTTCAAGTTTCCAGCTTGACGATAGGGAGCGCGGATTTTCGTACTTAGCAAAAGACGTTGATCTTGACATGAGAATGGACAAGAAAAACCCACTTGATGCTAAAACGGTTATAAACAAATACGAAAAAAGTCAACTTCAAAAGATATTAAGCGAATACGGTGAAGAAAAATTCGCTTCACAAATAGCTAGCAACATAGTAAAAGAAAGAGAGAAAAAGCCTATCGAAAAAATAGGTGAGCTCATTTCAATAATAGAAAAAAGCATACCGAAAAAATTTCAAAACGACGGGCACCCCGCTAAGCGAACCTTTCAAGCAATAAGAATTGAAGTTAACGATGAACTAGACGGGTTGTATCAAACAGTTCTTGATATGGCAAGGTCGCTAAATAAGGGCGGAAGAATTGTAATCTTAACTTTCCACTCGTTAGAAGATAGGATAGTGAAGAAAGCATTTAAAGAACTAGAGTGTAATTGCATTTGTGATAAAAGTTTGCCTGTTTGTGTGTGTGGAAAGAGAAAGGAAGTAGAAATACTTACAAAACACCCGATAGTTGCGGGTGAACAAGAGTTGGAATTTAACAGTAGGGCAAAGAGTGCCAAACTGAGAATAGCTGAAAAAGTTTAATTAACGGTTAAAAATAAGGAGATATGGTATGGTAACTACAAGACGTTCTGGTGAACAAGTAAGTGCATATGAAAACGTTGGTGCTATTGGCGGAGTACAAGTGCTTGAAAGACCACGCGCAATGGGTTCAGTAAGCCAAGTGGAAACGCAAGACCAACAAAAAGAAAGAATGCAAAAAAATCTTGACAAGTTGCTTAACTACGATAGATATGCTGAACAAGAAATGTCTAACGTGAAAGTTGAAAATGCAGAAAAAGCTCTTTCAGACGAAGATATTAGACCTACTTCTACTACCATGCAATTTGGTGATGATATTGACCAAATTCGTGAAGAAATGCGTAAATCTGAAGAAATTTACGATACAAACGTTAAATTAAACAATAAAGGTAAGGTTGCTTTAGTGCTATACTCACTAGCAGTAACGATAATTTTGGCGCTTATTATGCTCAATACGGGCGTTCTCGCAACGCTCTCAAACAAGGGCGCACAAAAAACAGCAGAACTCAACAGTGTAATTGAAGAATATAACAGCGTACAAGCTGAAATTGATAGAGTTTCTTCAAGTGAACATGTTCTTTCTCAACTTGGTGAAGGTTGGGTTAAAAAGTAATTAAAATGCTCGCTTACGAATACAATTAACTATACGAGTATTCGGGAGAGTGATTTTATAAAAGATTTTTCAATAACGATTTTACGAAAGAGGTTATTCGCATTAGTACTTGCGGTAACCTTTTTATTTTTGTTTGTTTTAGGCAGGTTGTTTTACGTTCAAGTGATTTGGGGAGACGACCTTCAAAAAAAAGCGATTGATCAGTGGACAAGAGAGATTCCCGTAGTGGCTTCACGCGGGAAAATTTTGGACTGTAACGGCAAGGTTTTGGCGACAAATGATGATACGTATACGGTTTTTGTGAGAAAATCAGCCGTAAAAGACACTGCAAAATTAGCGCTTAATTTAGCAGATTGTCTAGAAATGGACTATGAAAAAGTTTTTAATCGACTAACAACAACCGTTTCAAGTGAAATTACAATAAAAAAGCAGGTTAGAAAGGAAAAAATATCTAGGCTTTTAAGTATGAATTTAGCAGGCGTTTATTATTCAAGAGATAATTCTCGCATATACCCATACAATGATTTTTTGACGTCGGTTTTGGGGTTTACGTCAACCGATGGAAAAGGTCAAGCAGGACTAGAACTCTATTATGATAAATATTTATCGGGGATAAACGGCGAAATTCTATATGAAACAGACATTGTTGGGGTTGAGATTAACGGTGGAAAAGCAAGTTATATTCCCGCAACCAACGGATTAAACGTAAAACTAACAATAGATTATGAAATTCAACAGCTTTGCGAATCGGCCATGGAAGAAGCCATGCAAGTTCATAAAGCTAAATCTGCACAAATGTTGGTTTTAGACCCAAATAGTGGACAAATAAAAGCACTTTGCGTGAAGCCCTCGTTTAATCTAAACGAAGTGCCAAGAGACGACTTGGATAAATTAAACACGTTAAATAGAAACGGACTTATATGTGACATTTATGAGCCAGGCTCAACTTTTAAAGTGTTAACTGCTGCGGCGAACATTGAAGAATATTTATCTGGCAATAATAAAGCTTATTCTTTAGATCATATTTACAACTCGTCAAGATATAGATATATAGATGGACAAAAGGTAAAGTGTTGGAGCAATCATGAAAAAGGTAAACATGCGCGACTTGATTTACAAGGCGCACTAAACAACAGTTGTAACCCAATTTTTGTGGATATAGCAATGTCGCTAGGTAAACAGACGATGTACGACTATATTCAAGCCTTTAACTACGGCAGTGTAACGGGAGTGGACTTTAATGGTGAGGCGCAAGGGATGGTGTTGCCTGTTTCTGTCGTTCAAAACGTTGACCTTGCAAGGATAGCGTTTGGGCAAACGATAGCGGTCACAGGAATACAACTAGCATCGGCAACAGCATGTGCAGTAAATGGCGGGCTCTATTATACTCCCTATCTAGTAAGTGAAATTTATGATGACAACGGGATAGTTGTCGAAAAAGTAAAACCACAAGTAAAAAATAGAGCGATAAGCGCCAAAGCATCATCAATATTAAACCAAATGCTTGAAAAAGTTGTTGAAGAAGGATCTGGCAAGCAAGCATACATAGAAGGTTATGCGGTGGCTGGAAAAACTGGAACTGCACAAAAATATCAAAATGGAATTATTGCGGGTGGCAAATACGTATCGTCATTCGTCGGGTATTTTCCAGCAAGTGCACCAAAATATCTTGCTCTTGTGATAATTGACGAACCCGTGGGACAATATTACGGAAGCACGGTAGCGGCGCCTTACGCAAAGCAAGTTTTTGAAGGCATTATTGACATAAAAAACATATCACCTGTAAAATAGTGGGAGAAAACATGAAATTAACACAGCTAATCAAAGACGTTAAAGTAGAACAGACCATAGCTTTTAAGGACGTTGACGTAAAAGACGTTAACATTGACAGTAATCAAGTTGGAAAAGGTAGCTTATTCATATGTTTGAAGGGGAGAGATTTTGATGGGCACGAATTCATTAGACAGGTGGAAAGTTACGGGGCTGTTGGTATAGTTTGTGAAAAAAAACTAAATACAGCGTTACCACAAATAATCGTTAAAGACACTAGAAAAGCAATGAGCAAAATTGCAGGTGAATTTTATGGACACGCGGATAGAAAAATGCGCGTGATTGCGGTTATAGGAACAAACGGCAAAACTACGACAACGCACTTAATTAAAAACGTGTTAGAAAAATCTGGCGAAAAATGCGGAGTTATCGGCACACTAGGAACGTATTATTTAGACAACTATATAGAGCCCGATTTAACAACTCCAGACCCATTAGTATTGCATAAAACGTTTGCTGAAATGTATGACTGTGGAATTAAAACGGTGGTCATGGAAGTCTCGGCACACGCAGTTTATTACGACAAGGTGTTTGGCGTAAAATTTTATGCGGGCATTTTTACTAATTTTACTCAAGACCATCTTGACTTTTTTGGCGATATGGATAGTTATAAAAACGCCAAATTAAAGTTCTTCAAACAAAACAAATGCAAATTTATACTGTCTAATAGTGATGATGACGTGGGTAGAGAATTGCTTGCAAAATATAAAAACGTTCTCACTTATGGGATAAACAATCCTGCCGACGTTTTTGCAATCGACGTAAAATGCACCGCTAAAGGCTCACAGTTTGTTATAAACCTATTTGACTCTATTTATGACGTAAACTTAAAAATTATGGGTAAATTTAACGTGTATAATGCGCTTGCAACAGCAAGTACATGCGCTTTGCTTGGCATTAAAAGCGAAGATATAATCAACAGTTTGAATGAAGTAGAATGTGTTGAGGGGCGTTTGCAGTGTGTTTACGATAAAGAATTTAAGGTATTTATTGACTACGCTCACACACCCGATGGGCTAGAAAAGGCTATAAATGCAGTGCGTAGTGCGACTAAAAACAGGTTGATTTGTATATTTGGATGTGGTGGAAATCGTGACAAATCAAAGCGTAAAGTTATGGGTAAAATAAGTGCAAATAACGCCGATTTAACCATTATAACTTCTGATAATCCGCGGTTTGAAGAGCCTATGGATATAATCAAAGAGATTGAAGAAGGAGTGTTATCCGTTAGTAAAAAATTTATAAGCATAGAAGACAGAGAGCAAGCGATATGGTACTGTTTAGATATGGCAAAACAAGGCGATTGCGTGCTTATTGCGGGAAAGGGAAGTGAAAAATATCAAGAGACTCTGGGTATAAAAAAACCGTATAATGATAAATATACGGTAGAAGAATATTTTAGGAGTAAACACGTTTGAAGACAATACTTATAGCCTTTTTGACTGCGCTGATTTTAAGCTTGGTGACGGGCAAAATTTGTTTGCCGATATTAAGAAAAATTAAAGCTGGACAACCGATATTGAAATACGTAGAAACACATAAAGACAAGAACGGAACACCCACGATGGGTGGGCTGTTTTTTATTATGTCGGCGTTGATAGTATTTTTAATCGTTTGTGGGTTTGAAAATCGAATAGCTTTAGTGTGTGCAGTGATAGGGCTCGCCTTTATGATAGTAGGTTTTTTAGATGACTTTATTAAAGTAAAGTTTAAGAAAAACGAGGGGCTAAAGCCATATCAAAAAATCATATTTCAAATTGTTATTTCGATTTTTGCAGGAGTGTTTGTTTATCATAACGGAATTACTGTTTTTTATATACCGTTTACGAAAAATGCTGTCAATTTAGGGTGTTTTACAATTGTCGTAGTTGCTCTAATTTTTATTGCTATAACCAACAGTGTAAACTTGACTGATGGGTTAGACGGGCTTGCTAGCGGGGTTAGTATAATTTATTTAATCGGCGTGTCGCTTTTGATTGGTATTCAAACGGTTAAGTTTAACCATTTATATTTGCAATTAGAAGAGTTTTTCGCGATGCAAGTTTTGTGTGGTTGCACAATAGGCGCACTTTGTGGTTTTTTGGTGTTTAATGCAAACAAGGCGAAAGTATTTATGGGAGACACGGGTTCGCTTTCGCTAGGTGGGCTGTTAGGAGCAATAAGCGTTTTTTCTTCAAACAGCTTTTTTATTCCAATAATCGGCATAATGTTTGTGCTTTCAAGCATATCTGTAATTGTCCAAGTAGCATATTTTAAGCTGACAAAAAAGCGTGTGTTTTTAATGGCGCCACTCCATCATCATTTTCAGCTTAAAGGCTATACTGAAACGCAAATATCCTATTGTTATTCATTAGTAACGGCTGTTATGGTTATAGTTTGCGTTATTTTTTATTTATGAGGTGGATATGTACGTTAAAACACAAAAGTTTTTGGTTTTAGGAATATCAAAAAGCGGGTTTTCCGTTGCAAAAAATATAATTGCTAACGGTGGTTTTTGCTATATATACGAGCAACTTTCAAACGAGCGTATAAATAACGCAATTGAACAACTGTTACAAATGGGCGCTGTTCGTGTTAATGATGAAAACGAAGATGCGTGTATATCACTTGTCGACGTTTTGGTTATAAGTCCGGGTGTGCCCATAAATCACGAGATTGCCGTTAAAGCAAAGAGATTGGGGAAGAGAATAATTGGCGAACTTGAGTATGGATATTTAAGTTTTACACCGCCTATTGTTGCGGTTACAGGTACAAACGGAAAAACGACAACCGTAACTTACGTAGACGCTATGCTCAATAAGGCTGGAATTAAGAGTTGGCTTGTTGGTAACGTTGGAACACCGCTTACCGAGCGGGCTAGCGAAATAGATGTTAATAGTGTAATGGTGGCGGAAGTATCTAGCTTTCAGCTAGAAAGTATAAACGCATTTTGCCCACACGTATCTTGTATATTAAACGTTTCACCCGATCATTTGGAGCGCCATTATAGTATGGAAAATTACATATTTTTAAAAAAGCGTATATTTAAAAATCAAAGAGAAAGCGAATACACTGTGCTCAATTATGATGATAAAACGGTTAGGGGATTCTTTATAGACGTAAAGGCAAAAGTAGTTTGGGTATCGTTAAAAGAGAAAGTCGAAGGCGCGTATTGTTTGGATGGAAAACTCTATTATTACGATAAATTTATTATCGATGAGAGCGAGTTAAAATTAAAAGGTGAACATAACGTGTATGATGCGTTGTTTGCGATAGTGTCGGCATTTTTGATGGGGGTAGATGAGCAGAGCGTAATAGACGTGCTGAAAAACTTTAAGGGTGTTAGGCATAGGATAGAGCACGTGTGCAACAAACTTGGGGTTGATTTTTATAATGATTCGAAAGCAACCAACACTGCATCAACGATATGTGCTATAAATGCTATGAAGGGGCCTGTAGTTTTAATTTTGGGTGGGAGTGAAAAAGGTGAACGATATGAAGAACTATTTGAAAAAATTAAGGTAGGCAACGTAAAGCACGTTGTGCTGACGGGTGCTTCACGATTTAATATGCTTGATTGCGCGGGCAAGGTGGGGTATTCAAATATATCTCTAACAGCAGATTTTACGCACGCAGTAAAAATAGCAACAATGATGGCTCAAAGTGGGGATTGCGTTTTGCTTAGCCCTGCTTGTGCAAGTTTCGACTGTTTTGGTGGCTATCAAGAACGTGGAGAAGCTTTTTGTAAGATTGTGGAGAATATAAAATGCTAAAAGGAAGGCAATTAAAAGATAATGGTCACGGCGATTATCTATTGCTTGTTGCAGTGGTAGCACTAGCGGTTGTTGGAACAATTTTTATATACTCGGCTAGTAATTATTCGGCGTCAAAAACGTATGGGGACTCTTTTTACTTTGTAAAAAAACAAGCTATAGGCGTGGCACTGGGCGTTATTGCAATGTTTTTTACTGCTAACTACAATTTCAACAAATTGAAAAAATTTATGCCTGCGGTGTGCGTTGTAGCTTTTACAACGTTAGTACTAGTGTTTGTGCCAGGGATTGGGGTGGAAAATTACGGCGCAAAAAGGTGGATAGGCGGGTTTGGGGTTACACTTCAACCTTCCGAAATAGCAAAGTTTGCGCTTATTTTATTTAGTGCAACGTACATAAGTAAGCATCCGGATAAAATGAAAAGTTTTGTGGGTGTTTTGCCCGTTTTAATCTTTGGTGGAGCAACTTGCGCGTTGATTATTATAGAGCCCAATATGTCTATAACCGTATGCGTTGCAATGCTTATGATGACGATGCTTTTAGTCGGCGGAATGAAATTGAAATACTTTTTCGCTTTACTGATTCCGGCTTTTCTTATGGGGGTTGTCCTTATTTTGATTGAACCTTATAGGCTTAGTAGACTTATGGCGTTCATAAATCCGTGGTCTAACCCAAAAGGAGAAGGATACCAATTATTGCAGTCGCTTTATGCGTTAGGGTCTGGCGGGTGGTTTGGAGTTGGGCTTTTTAATTCTAGGCAAAAATATGCGTTTTTGCCCTTTGCAGAGTCGGATTTTATTTTGTCAGTCATAGGCGAAGAAATAGGATTTTTTGGGCTATTTATGTTTTTTTCTTTGCTGTTTTTTATCGTTTATCGTGGGTTAAAGGTAGCGTCTCGCTCAACGAATATGTTTGGGTTTATGCTTTCGGTGGGTATAACGATGATTTTTGGCATACAAACCATTGTAAATGCGCTCGTCGTTACAGGTAGTATTCCGCCAACTGGATTGCCTTTGCCGTTAGTGTCGAGCGGAAATACTTCAATAATAATTTTTATGGCAGAGATGGGGGTATTATTTAACGTTTCTAAACAAGGATCATTAACTTTTTAGCTGTATTCTCCATAATATAATATATCTAAAAACATATAGGAGATTTTTATGGAAAAATACTTGATAAACGGTGGGAAAAGATTAAGTGGCAAAGTTAAAATAGAAAGCGCAAAGAATTCTGTTTTGCCAATGCTTGCTGGGGCTATACTAACTGATGAAGACGTTACCATAAAAAATTGTCCTATGATTACAGATGTTATGAATATGCTTAAAATTCTTGAACGGCTAGGCGTAAAGTACTACTTTCACGACGGGGATTTAACCTTGAATGCTAGAGATATAAATTCTTACGCAATCAGCGAAGAATTGGCAAAAGAGATGCGCTCGTCAGTATTTATGATGGGCGCACTTGTTTCTAGAATGAAAAAAGCAAGTTTGTATTTTCCGGGTGGTTGTGATATTGGGCTTAGGCCTATTGACTTGCATTTAAGTGCGCTTAAAGGACTAGGGGTTGACGTGAGTGAAGTTAATGGTGAAATAATATGCTCAGCGTTTAGTACAAAAGGGACCGATCTATATCTTGATTATCCGTCGGTTGGTGCAACTGAAAACGCAATGTTAGTTGCTGTTACAGCTCGTGGAAAAACGGAAATTCATAATCCTGCAAAAGAACCAGAAATAATAGACCTTATGCGTTTTTTGAACTCAATGGGCGCAAAAATATACGGAGCAGGGACGGCTACAATACTAATCGATGGTGTGGAAAAATTGCACGGAACACAATACGTGCCCATGCCCGATAGAATAGAGGCGGGAACGTTTTTGCTTGCAGGAGCAATTACGGGTGGAGAAGTTGAAATTACCAACTGTCAAGCAAAAAATATTTCCGCTTTAATACATAAACTTTGTGATAATACTTGTAAAATTACTATTAAAAATGATATAATATATTTAAAAAGTGGGAAGGGTAGAAAAAGCTTTAGTTTTTCCACCGGGCCATACCCGTTTTTTCCAACCGATTTGCAAGCACAAACGACTGCACTGCTCTGTGTGAGTGACGGTGTTTCAGTTGTTACCGAGAACGTTTTTGAAATGCGATACAAGCATATTGCTGAACTTGTAAAGATGGGGGCGGACGTTTGTGTGAAAGGTCGCACAGCCATAATTAAAGGGGTTTCACGCTTAAATGGCGCAAACGTGTTGGCACACGATTTAAGGGGTGGCGCTGCTTTGGTTTTGGCGGGGCTTAACGCTGAAGGCAAAACGATTATAAACGACATACGCCACATAAAACGCGGGTATTTAAATTTAGATAAAAAACTTTGCTCTCTTGGGGCGGATATAACTATTGAATAGGTGAATATGAACACTAAAAAACTATCAGTAATTTTAATAGCTATCGCATTTACTTTAGTTGCGCTTTTTTCTTGTATAGGTTTATTGACCGTAAAAGAAGTAAGGGTAACTTTTGCCGTAGCAGAAAATACAGACTCGCAAGCTATTCAAAACGAACTAGATAAAAATATTGGTAAAAACTTGCTGTTTTTAACTGAAGAAGAAGTGATCGAATCTTTAAAGGGCAACCATTATTTGGAAGTCCTTTCGGTAGACAAGCAGTATCCAAACGTGATTAACGTCAGCATAAAAGAACGTAGAGAAGTTTACCTAATAGAACACGGCGGAAAAACTTACGTTACTAATGAAGACGGGTTTGTTTTAAGCGACAATGCTTTGCCAACTCAAACGCGAAATAAAATCAAGTTGGAGCTAGGCCAGGGGGTTAACTTTTCGCAAATTCAACCTGGCAGTATTATTAAAACGGATAATGATGAATTGCTTAGCGCAGTTTTTGAAATGGCAAAAAGCGTAAGGCTTACGGACTGTATTGAAAGTATAAAAATCGACCTTCAACTCGGTGAAATTGATAAATACGACGTAACGTTTAACGCATACACGGGCGTTGCTCTTTGTGTGTGGGACGTTTTAGATATGGGGCAAGAAAAAGTCGTTAACGCATTTATGGCTTATGACGAGCTTTTGACTGATTATCAAAAAAATTCAGGTCTAATCGCATCATTTGTTACGTACGAAGGTGTGTTTAGGGTAACTTACAATAACGAGCATATTTTGACGGTCAATCCGTAAAGGTGGTAGTATGCAAAAGAAACAAGTTGCCGTTATAGACGTTGGTTCTTCTAAAATAACGGCGGTAATAGGTGAAAGAGGTGTGAACAAGACTTTTATTATCAAGGGGAGATATTCCTTTGAGTATGACGGTTTTGAAAACGGCGTGTTTTTTGACGTTAAGGCGACGCGAGAAGTGTTGACCGAACTTGCACAAAGTTTGAAAAAAGCGCTAGGTGGTGGAATTCAAACTGTTTACGTTGGCGTTCCGGGGGACTTTACCAAAGTTTTCACTAAGGACAGCCAAATATCTTTTGCCAAAAAGAAAAAAATAACCGAAGAAGATATCGACACGTTGTTTGACGGTGCTTTTATGCTCGGTTCATCTCAGTTTACGTTAATAAATCGTTCTGCGGTTGTATATGAACTTGACGACTTTCGCCGTTTAGCAAACCCCGCGGGTGCGGTTAGTGAAATTTTAAACGGCAAATTGTCTTTCGTGCTTTGTAGTAATTATTTTATAGAAACCGTTAAAACGGCACTCGTTGACGCGGGCATGAAAAACGTGGAGTTTGTTTCTTCAGCTTTAGCGCAAGCTTTGTATCTTGTTGAAGCTGAAACTAGGGATAGAATGGCTGTGCTCGTTGACGTTGGGTATATTACTACTACTTTAACCGTTATTCATGGAGATGGCTTAGTGTATCAAAACGTCTTTGCGTACGGTGGGGGATACTTGACGGCAGCTATTGTCGAAAAGTTTTCAATCCCATTTGAAATCGGTGAGATATTAAAAAGAAAATTAAATTTAAGCTGTATAACTGCTTCGGGCGCATTTGACGTTTTAGATGGCGAAAATGGCGAGTATTATCCAATTAACGACGTTAAAAACGCGATTTTAAGTAGTTTAGACGAGTTGTGCGAATTTGTGGAAAAATCAATTGAAGAAAGTGGACTAAAGATCCCAGAGTACGTTCCGCTTATGATTACCGGTGGGGGAATAACGTATATTAGGGGTGCAAAAGAACATTTGTCTGGTAGACTTGGTATGGCGGTAGAAGTTGTTTCGCCTAAAGTTCCTTTAATGGATAAGCCCACAGAATCAACAATTTTATCTTTGTTAGATTTGGCACTTGAACAAAAATAATGCTTAATGTTTTATAAATTTAACGTTTATTAAGGAGAAAATAAAATGTACGGACAAGATTATACTAATGCTAATTACGCAGTTAATTCTGCAGTTATAAAAGTTATGGGCGTTGGTGGCGGTGGATGTAATGCTATTAACAGTATGATAGATTCAAACGTTTCTAGCGCAGAATTTATTGCGGTAAATACTGACAATCAAGCTCTTTTACTTTCAAAAGCTAGCAAAACATTGCAAATTGGTGCAAAGCTTACAAAAGGTTTAGGCGCTGGTAGCGACCCCAACGTTGGCGAAGCTGCTGCGGAAGAATCAAAAGAACAAATTGTTGAAATTCTTAAAGGAACCGACCTTTTGTTTATCGCGTCCGGAATGGGCGGTGGCACGGGTACGGGTGCTGCGTCAGTTATCGCAAGAATCGCACGCGAACTTGGCATTTTAACCATTGCCGTTGTTACAAAACCTTTCTCGTTTGAAGGTAGGGTTAGGAACGATAATGCTAATAAGGGTATAGTAAATCTTAAAAAATACGTTGACACCTTGGTTGTTATTCCTAACGACAAACTGTTACAATTTTTACCTGCACAAACGGGCATGCTTGAAGCGTTCAAAGTTGCTGACGATATGTTAAAGCAAGGTATTGTTGGTATAGTAGACCTTATTGCAACACCGTCGCTCATCAACTTAGACTTTGCAGACATCAATACGGTAATGCGCAATCAAGGCCTAGCTCACATGAGTATAGGTAGAGCAAAAGGCGAAAATAGAATTATTGAAGCGGTAAGACAGGCTGTTTCTAGTCCGCTTTTAGAAACGACTATCGAAGGCGCAAGATCTGTTATTTTAAACGTTACGTCGGGTAAAGACATTACGCTTAACGAAGTTAGCGAAGCCGCTGAACTTATCCGTGGTATTATTGATGATTCTGCTAATATTATCTTTGGCACTACCGTGGCTATGGATATGGTTGATGAAGTTAAGATTACGGTTATTGCAACGGGATTTTTATCAGCAAATGAAAGTGAACCTATAAAAAAGGAAATAAAGCAACAAATACCAGTAGCTGCAGGTGTTGTAAATGATGAACAAGATGCTTTAGAGCCACCACTTCTTCGCGATATAGAGCAAGCTGAAAAAAAGTTGGAAGAAGAACAAGTTCAAGAACAAATTAAAATCGTACAAACGGAAAAGGAAGATGTTAAAGAAGAACAACCCGTTCAAGAACAGCCAAAAGGTAGGGAACTTCCTGCGTTCATGAGAAAGTTGTTTAGAAAATAAAAAGCAAAAGGCTCAACCTACCGTTGAGCCTTTGATGTTTAAAAACGTTACAAAAATATAAGCGTTGAACAAGAATATAAACAATTGATAAAAATAAAAGACGAAGGAAAACCTTCGCCTTTTGGTCGGAGTAGCGAGACTTGAACTCACGGCCTCTTGCCCCCCAGACAAGCGCGCTACCAACTGCGCCATACCCCGATTGCTGATATATTGTAACACAACTATTTTATTTTTGCAACAAAAATTAGCCACAAATTTACTATTTTAAAAAATTATTTC
Organism: Christensenellaceae bacterium; assembly: GCA_045578765.1. Classification (GTDB taxonomy): domain Bacteria; phylum Bacillota; class Clostridia; order Christensenellales; family Borkfalkiaceae; genus UBA1259. The sequence goes on from JAZNKV010000002.1 coordinate 18,389, forward strand.
GCAATAATCACAATACTAAAATTTTATGAGAATAAGAAGAAAAAAACATCTTAATGAAAGACTTGAAAATGTTAGAGAATATCTTATAGTTCCAGATATGGACATAGCCAACGTAAAACTTGCAATTATGGATAAAAAGCTATTTGATTTTTCACAAATATTTAACAATGATAATCCTGTTGAACTTGAAATTGGCTGTGGAAAAGGAAGATTTATAGTTGAAAAAGCTAAAAACAATCCAAACATAAATTTTCTTGCCGTAGAACTACTTGAAAATATAATCGTTATGGCAGCCGAGCTTGCAAAGGCAAGTGGAATTACTAACGTGAAGTTTATAAATAGCGGTGCAGAATATCTACCAAGATATATCCCCGAAAACAGCGTTTCAAATATTTACTTAAACTTTTCGCAACCCTTCCCAAAAGATGGGTACGAGCATAGAAGGTTGACTTGTGATAGATACGTTTTGGCGTATAAATCATTTTTAAGGCAAGGGGGAAAAGTTTATCAAAAGACCGATGATAGAGATTTTTTTGAGTATTCTTTTCTTAAATTTAAGGAACACGGTTTTGATGTGAGTGACCTTACTGAAAAGCTTAATAAAGGCGAAATCGATAATATCCAAACAGAATACGAAACTAAGTTTAAGGCTTTAGGCATAACAGCGAATATGCTTATTGCACAAAAAAATTAACAATTACTACGTTTGCTTTACGGAGAAAATATGAAATTTATACATTGTTCAGACCTACATCTTGATTCAAAAATGGAAGGCTTGACAACTGAAAAATCAAGAATAAGGCGTGAGGAAATTCTAAGAACGTTTGAGCGCCTTTGCTCTTATGCCGAGCAAAACTCCATCACCGCTGTTATCATTTCTGGTGATATGTTTGACACGCAACGCGTTAGCATTAAGACTAAAGAAAGGGTGGTAAGCGCTTTTCGTCGGGCTAGCAGTGTTGATTTTATATATTTATCAGGCAACCATGATGAGCAAAATTTTATTTTTGAAATTGAAGATTTGCCTGAAAACGTAAAAGTCGTTGGACAGGATTGGTCGCAGTATAACTATGGCAATGTTTGCATTTATGGCGTTATGCTAACAAAAACCAACTCAAAAACAATTTATGACAGCTTAAATTTAGAAAAAGAAAAAATTAACGTTGTTGCTCTTCATGGTCAAATTATTGGGCACAAGGGCGATAGTGGAGCTGAAACAATAAGCATACCAAAATTAAAAGAAAAAAATATCGACTATTTGGCTTTAGGACATATTCACTCTTACGTAAAAGGTCAAATTGATTTTAGAGGCGTCTACTCGTATTCGGGTTGTCTTGATGGTAGAGGGTTTGATGAGCTTGGCGACAAAGGATTTGTTTTGATAGACGTAAACGACAACAAAGTTACGACCGAGTTTGTAAAATTTTGCTCAAGAACTTTGCACGAGTTTGAATTTAACGTGGAAAGCTATGATACTTGGACTAACGCGTCGCACACGCTGGTTGAACAGTTAAAGAAAACTATTAATAGTGAAAGCTTAGTAAAAGCAGTTTTGGTTGGTGAACATAGTGCTGATTTTTACATTGATAAGGAAAGTTTGGCTTATAAGCTTAACGATTATTTTTTCTTTGCAAAAGTAAAAGATAAAACAAAACTAAAAATTGAAAAAGAAGATTATGAAAGCGACAAGTCGGTTCGCGGAGAATTTGTACGTGCTGTAATTGAAAGCGATTTAGATGACGAACAAAAAAAGAGTATAATTCTTTTAGGGCTTAACGCGCTTAATGGGGAGGAAATATAATGAAACTTATTAGATGTTACGTTTCTTCCTTTGGCAAACTTAAAAATTATTCTTATGACTTTAATGATAAACTTAACACGATAAAGCAAGATAACGGTTGGGGAAAAAGTACGCTTGCAACCTTTATCAAAGCAATGTTTTACGGGCTAAATTCTAGTAAAAGAAACGTTGCCGATAATGAGCGCACAAAATATAGGACTTGGAATTCAACTCAAATGTTTGGTGGGTTCGTTGAATTTGAGTGGGGCGGAAAACAATTCAAGCTTGAAAGATATTTTGGCACTAAGGAAGCTGAAGACACTGTTAGGCTATTTGATGGTGCTACCGGAAAAGAGTATACAAACACCGACAATTTAGGTAAGCGTATTTTTGAGGTGGACGAAGAAGGATTTTTATCGACCACATATTTTTCGCAAAAGGATTTTCAAGCAAAGAGCAACACAAGTTTAACTGCAAAATTTAATTCCGTATGTGAAATTCAAAACACGGAAAGTTTTGATAAGGCTATTGAAAAGTTAGAAGATAAGAGTAAAAAGTACAAACAACGTGGCGACAAAGGGATTATTGCGGACACCAAAAGAGAAATAAACCTTGTTGAGCAAAAAATTGACAGTGCGCTATCTTCAAAGGGCATAGTAAAAACGCTTAAAAGTGAAATTGAAATACTTACCCAGAAAACACAGCAACTCAACAAGATTTCACTTGAACTTACTGATAAAATTAACAACGCGGGCAAAATAGAAGTTTTGTCTGTTAAACTTAATCAAAAAGAGAAATTGCTTGAGCAAAGAGAACGGGCAAAAGCCTTGCTTGACAATAGCGATATGGTTTTATGCGGAAAAAATCCTAACCCGCAAGAGCTTTCCACACTCAAAGATTGTGTAAACGATTTGTCGGGCATAAACTACTCTATTAAACAAGCAAAAACCGAGAAAGAAAGGCTTGAACTAGAAAAACAATCACAAACAAAAGTAAATGCGAAAATCAATTCCAACGTAATTATTTTATCGTTGTGTGCTGTTTTTGCTATACTTAGCATCGTGGGATTTTGCCTTAACTTTACCATACTTGGCGCGATTAGCGTTGCTGTAAGCGTGATACTTCTTGCTGTGTTCTTTTTTGTAAAATCATCCAACAATAAGTATAATAATAATTTGTATGATTTGATGATAGATAAGCAAGTGCAAATTATTGAAAATAGCGTTAAACAGCGCGATATGCACGTAAACTCAATAAATTCTTATCTTTCAAACTACAATTTTGATAAAAGTTTAGACGTTAATCAAGCGATAAAAGTTATAGAAGATGCGTTATTTGATAAAAAAGTTGCCATCGAAAAACTTAAAGAGCTCGATGAGCAGTTAAAAGAATATTTATCAATAGATGGAAGTGGGTTAAAGATGCAACAAAAGTTTGACGTTGCAAGTTTGCGCAGTCAATTAAATGACGTTCAAAACGCTTATCAACAAAACGCAATTACACTTGCTAACAAAAGGGCCAGCCTTAAAACACACGAAGAAATGGAAAGTGTTATAAGTGATTTAGAGAATAAGAAAGCGCAACTAACTGAAGATTTAGAGAGATATGTTAGTGAATATAAAACCATAACGTTAGCCGTCGAGTTCCTTAAAACTGCTGATGAGAACTTAAAAATAAAATATCGCTTGCCCCTTCAAAACAGCTTAAATAAATATTTAAATTTAATAGACAGTGGAAAAAGTAGTGCAAATATCGATATTGATTTAAACGTAACCGTAAATGAGCCTTCTGGGCAAATGAACACGGAATATTACAGTAAAGGTTATCAAAACTTGTTTGAAATCTGTAAACGTTTTGCGCTTACCGACGTGCTGTTTACGGGCGAAAAACCGTTTATAATTCTTGACGACCCGTTTTATAACCTTGATGATGAAAAGCTTAAAAACGCTTTAGAGTTAGTAAAAAAACTCAGTGAAGAATATCAAATAATTTATCTTATTTGCCATGAAAGTAGGGTGGCTTAAAATGAATTTAAAATTGAATTTTGAATTTGTGCCAGACGGATGCTGGAAACAAAACTTGCGCACGTTACTTCCTAAGGAACTTTGGGAGTTTTTAAGAGCAGATGCGAAAAATAGGTCAAACAATAAGTGCGCAATTTGTGGCAAAACCACTAATCGACTAGAAGCTCACGAAAAATGGAGCTACGACGTAGATAAAGGCGTGCAAAAGCTAGAAGATATCATTGCAGTATGTAAAGATTGTCACAGCGTGTTGCATATAAATCGCACCTACATTAAAGGCGACGCAATCAAGGCTGAAGATCACTTTATGAAGGTGAACGATTGCTCGTATGCAGAGTTTAGAAAGGCTATGGGCGAAGCAAATAATAAACATAAAGAGTTGAATAAAGTTAGTGAGTGGGTTTTAGACTTGTCCTTTCTAAAGCGATATATTAACGACTAAGAAAAACGGCGTAATTGCCGTTTTTTTATATTCAAATAGTTGATTAAAAAAAGTGATTGTGCTAAAATCAAACTTATTATAGGTGAAACAAATGGAAATTATAGACGCGCACGCACACATATATCCTGAAAAAATTGCTCAAAAAGCAACGGATACAATTGGTGTTTTTTACGATATAAAAATGGAGATGCCTGCAGGGACGGCTGATAGGCTTATTGAGGACGGAGCACGCGCAGGAATAAGCAGGTACGTTGTGCATTCGGTTGCAACAACCGCGCATCAAGTTCGTTCGATAAATGAATTTATTAAGTCGCAAATGCAAATGCACCCTGAATTTATCGGCTTTATGACCTTGCATCAAGATTTAAGCGAGCAAGAAGTTCAAAACGAAATTGATTGGGCTATTGAAAATGGGTTTAAGGGCATAAAACTTCACCCTGATTTTCAGAAGTTTAACATCGACGACGCAGGCGTTGAAAAGTTTTATAAGTGCGCTGGGGAAAAGTTGCCAATTCTTTTACACATGGGTGATGATAGGTTCGAATATTCTAAGCCAAGGCGTTTAATTAGTATAGCAAAAAAATACCCGCACGTAAGATTTATTGCTGCGCATTTCGGTGGGTATCGCTGTTGGGAAGATGCTTACTTATATAAGGGGCTGGATAACGTGTATTTTGACACGTGCTCATCACTTCCGTTTATTTCTAGTGAAAAGGCAGTCGAAATTATTCGCGCTTTGGGTGCTGACAAATTCTTTTTTGCAACTGACTTTCCTATGTGGGATGCAGTTGGAGAATTGGCGCGTTTTAATAAGTTAAACCTTAGTGAAGAAGAACGACAAATGATATTTAGTAAAAACATAAAAAAATTGCTTAATATCGAATAAAAATACTTGACAAAGAATTTTTGCGGGTATATAATACAAAAAAATAAAACGCAATGAAGGAAACAGACGTTTTTTACGGATGCAGAGAGTTGGTGGTAGGTGCAAGCCAAGGAAGGAAAAAACGTTACTCATTCCAGAGTGGAAACGGTGAAAAATTCATCAGTAATCGTTTACGGAGCTTCCGTTATAAGTAAAGAGTGGCTGTATTTACAGTAATTTGGGTGGTACCGCGGTTATAATCGTCCCTGACATTTTAGTCGGGGATTTTTTATTTAATTTGCAATGGTACTAAACACGAATATGTACACTATTTTGCTTGACACGTTTTTAAGGTTATTATATAATAATTATATAATAAACAAATTGTTTAGAAGGCTTTGAAAAACGATTTGAAAACGCGATTATCGTGTATTCGTAAAATAAGTGCTAACTTATTTTTGAATGCTGTAGTGAATTTAGTAGTTGTTTACGGGTAACTCTGTTAAAGGTTTTGAGTGGCCGTTATTTACGGCAATTCGGGTGGTACCGCGGTTATCAATCGTCCCTGGCTTTCAGTCGGGGAATTTTTATTTTAAACAATTATTTATTAGGAGATAGATTATGAAAAAAATTATGGTATTAGACGCAACATTAAAAACGACTAAAGAACAAGATTTAGTGTTAGCTTTTAGAGAAAAACTATCTATTGCCCAAAGCCTAGATGCAATGGGCGTTAACGCTATTGAACTACCTGCGCTAACCGGCTGTAAGGAAGATGAGATAATCTATCGTACAATTGCTGAATCGGTGAAAAATGCAACCATAAAAATTGCTGTGGGGGATAATCAGCTTAACATTGCCACGGCGTATAATTGTGTTAAAGGCGCACAAAAAGTATGCCTTCAAGTTGCAATGCCTGTTTCCACGGCTCAAATGGAATACGGATATCACTTAAAGGCACTTGCAATGCAAGAAAGAATTGTTTCGCTTGTAAAAACAGCACGTGAATTTAGCGAACTCGTTGAGTTTTCGGCTCTCGATGCTTTTAGGGCGGAAGATGGCTTTTTGTTGTCATGCGTAAAATCAGCAGTAGATGCTGGAGCAACGTGCGTTACTATTTGTGATGATGCTGGGGACGCTTTTCCCGAAGACTACGCAAAAGTAGTTAGTGAAATTAAGTCGACATGCAAAGTTAACGTGTTGGTTAAACCGTCTAACAAATTGTCATTAGCTGCATCTTGCGCACTTTCGGCTATTCAAGCTGGGGCTGACGGTGTTGTTACGTCAGTTTGTGGTAGCTATCTTTGTCCGGCAGTGCTTGCAGAAATTATGAGAGCTAAAAAATTCGATCTTGATGCTGATTGTGAAATTGACGTTGCAAACGTAAAAGCGATTACCCAAACAATTTGTGGCGTTACGTGTGGTCAAACTCAAGAAGTTTCACAAACGGTTTTTAGTGGGAATATTGAGACTACTGCAAGTATGTCTAGCATTGCGGAAATTATTAAACAATTAGGTTATGAGTTATCCGATGCAGACGTTGGCAAGGTTTATGAAGAATTCAAAAAGCTTTCCGCAAAGAAAGATTTAATTGATACAAAAGAATTAGAAGCAGTTATTGCAAGCACCGCAATGCAAGTTCCATCTACCTATCATTTGGTTAATTACGTTGTTAATAGCGGTAATATTATTCCTGCTACAGCTAACGTTACACTTGAAAAAGACGGTGAAAAAATGACAGGCGTTTCTACGGGTGATGGACCTATTGATGCGGCGTTTCACGCAATTGAACAAGTTATCGGTCATCACTATGAGCTTGATGATTTCCAAGTTCACGCGGTAACTAAAGGCAGAGGCGCTGTAGGTTCTTCAATTATTAGATTAAGAGCTGATGGAAAACTTTATCCAGGAAACGGTGTTTCAACTGATATTGTTGGCGCATGTATTCGTGCGTATATAAATGCACTTAATAAAATTGTTTACGAAGGAGAGGAATAATAATGAAACTTTCTTTCGTTAGCAATATGGTAAAAGCGTCCAGCTTTTTGGAGTTGTGCAACATCGCTAAGAGTTATTCTTTTGATGGCGTTGAAATTTTAGACGTGAAAAACGAAAAGAAAGAACATAGCGATAGTATTTTCCGTTCTTCAGCTACTGCAGACGCTAAAAGAAAATTAGTAAATAGGCATATAGAAATTCCTGCGATTACTTATCCTGAAAAGGTAAACGGCAATTCAAACTCTACTTTAATTTGTGAGTACGTTGAATTTGCTTCGCTAGCATCAGTGCAAAACGTTATCGTTCAAATTGATGAGGAAAAATCAATTGAAAGCATTAAAAACGTTTTAGCTCCCGTAATTGCACTTGCAGAAAAGAACAACGTTAACGTATTAATAGAAACATGCGGTACACTTTCAAATACCGAAAAAGTGTTAGACGTTATAAATAATTTTGGTTCTATAGCATTGAAAGTGTGTTGGAATATTCGCGAAACTTTTTTTAAAGCAGGCGAGGATGCTGATAAAACAATTCAAACGCTTGGGGCATATATAGCGCACGTGCGTTTGGGGGATCAAAAAGACGGTGTTGACGTTTTGATTGGCGATGGAAATCTTCCTGTAAAAGATTTTATCAATGCGCTTCGTTCACTAAATTATGATGGTTACGTTTCAGTAATGACTTCTGGTCAAATATCTTCAGCGGATATTATTCTTACGCACTATAAGAGTTATTTGTCGTCTAATTCTGGTGAAAATCACGTTGAACAAGTTTATTATAATCGTTCAAAAACAGGAACGCATCCTTGGAAAAAGTACGACGTGTTGGATTTGACCTTTTCTCAGGTTTTAGACAAAATGGTTGAATGTTATCCAGACCAATATGCGTTTAAATATACGACTCTTGAATACACAAGAACGTACTCTCAATTTAGAGACGACGTTGACAAAGTTGCCGCCGCTCTTATATCTCTTGGCGTTCAACCTGGTCACCACGTTGCTATTTGGGCAACAAACGTACCTCAATGGTTTTTAACTTTTTGGGCTACAGTAAAAATTGGCGCTGTTTTAGTTACGGTTAATACTGCGTACAAAATTCACGAAGCGGAGTATTTATTAAGGCAGTCTGACACGCACACTCTCGTTATGATAGACAGCTGTAAAGACTCTAACTATAAAGAAATTATTGAAGAACTTTGTCCCGAACTTAAAACTACTCAAGCAGGAAAACCGCTTTATTCTAAAAAACTTCCTTTTTTACGCAACGTCGTAACGGTTGGATTTAATATGGATGGTTGCTTAGAGTGGAAAGATTTTGTTAAGCGTTCATCACTTGTTCCACAAGAAGAAGTTCGTCGTAGAGCGTCTAAGACTATGCCTGATGACGTTTGTAATATGCAATACACGTCTGGAACTACAGGCTTCCCAAAAGGCGTTATGTTAACCCATAGAAATATAGTTAACAACGGTAAGATTATCGGGGATAGAATGGATATATCAACGGCAGACCGTATGATGATTCAAGTTCCAATGTTCCACTGCTTTGGTATGGTGCTTTCAATGACTAATATGATGACGCACGGTGGAACTATTTGTCCTATGCCGTACTTTTCACCAAAATCGTCACTTGCGTGCATAAATGATGAAAAGATAACGTGCTTTAACGGCGTTCCAACAATGTTTATTGCAATGTTTAACCATGCGGATTTTAATAAAACAAACTTTTCATATATTCGTACAGGAATCATGGCTGGTGCAAATTGCCCACCCGAACTTATGAGAAGGGCGGCTGATGAAATGAACATGAAAGAAATAATCAGCGTATATGGTCAAACAGAAGCGTCGCCAGGGTGTACTATGGGTGAAGTTAATGAAGATATAGACCATCGTGTTGAAACGGTTGGTAGCGCCTTCCCCGGTGTAGAATGCAAGATAATCAATCCAGAAACGGGCGAAGAATTGCCAGATGGTGAAAACGGCGAGTTTGTTGCGCGTGGTTATAATATAATGAAAGGCTACTATAAGATGCCTAAAGCCACGGAACAAACGATTGATGCTGACGGTTGGCTTCATAGTGGTGATATATGTTGTAAAACGCCTGATGGGTACTATAAGGTTACGGGTAGATTAAAAGATATGATTATTCGTGGCGGTGAAAACTTGTACCCCAGAGAAATTGAAGAGTTTTACTTAACAAACTCAAAAGTTCGTGACGTGCAAGTAGTTGGCGTTCCCGACCAAAGATATGGCGAAGAAGCGTGTGCGTATATAATTCTTAATAAGGGAGAACAGTCTTGTGAAGAAGAAATGCGCGAATATGGTAATTCACATATGGCAAAACATAAAGTGCCGAGATATTTTATTTTCGTTAAAGAGTTCCCGATGAACGCTGCGGGTAAAATACTCAAGTACAAAATGAGAGAAGATGCCATTGAGAAAATAAAAAACATGAAATAAATTTACAGGTGATATATTATGGAAATTAAAGTTCAAAAAACAAAAGTATTAAAGGAAAAACCTGATTTTTCAAAGCTTGGTTTCGGCAAGTATTTTACCGACCATATGTTCGTTATGGAATACACAGAAGGTGAAGGCTGGAAGAATGCAAGAATAGTTCCGTTTGATTATATTCCTATTCATCCTGCATCAACAGTACTCCATTACGGTGCCGAGATATTTGAAGGTATGAAGGCTTATAAAACTGCAGACGGCTATCAAATGTTCCGCCCCTACGAGAATGTTAAGAGAATGAATGATTCTGCAGAAAGATTGTGTCTTCCTACGCTTCCTGAAGATTTTACGGTCAAAGCTTTGACCGAACTTATCAACTTAGATTACGATTGGATTCCAGATGCACCTGGAACGTCGCTTTACATTCGTCCGTTTATGTTCGGTAATGATGAATCTTTAGGCGTTCACGCCGTTCATAACGCTACGTTTGTTATTATTTTATCACCGGTTGGTAGTTATTATGCCGAAGGGCTTAACCCCGTTAAAATCAGCATTGAAAGTGAAGACGTTCGTGCCGTTCGTGGCGGTACGGGGTATGCTAAGTGTGGTGGTAACTACGCTGCAAGTTTAAGAGCTGGCAAACGTGCCGCTGAAAAAGGCTTTACACAAGTTTTGTGGCTTGATGGCGTTGAAAGAAAATACATTGAAGAAGTAGGCGCAATGAACGTTATGTTCAAAATCAACGGTGAAATTGTTACGCCTATGCTTACGGGTTCAGTTCTTCCAGGTATTACTAGAAAATCTTGCCTTGAAATTTTGAAAGAATGGGGATATAAGGTTACCGAAAGACTTATTTCTGTTGATGAGCTTATATCTGCTGCACAAGATGGAACGCTAGAAGAAGCTTGGGGAACGGGAACAGCAGCGGTAATATCACCAATCGGTCACTTGTTCTATAAAGACGTTGACTATACGGTTGCTGACAACAAAATCGGCCCATTAGCACAAAAACTTTATGATGAAGTTACTGGTATTCAATGGGGCAAGACTGAAGATAAACGTGGCTGGTGCTATAAGGTTAAAATTTAATGTTTGAAAAAAGAATAACGGTGTTCATGGGGCATTACGGTAGTGGGAAAACTTTTATTTCGGTTAATTACGCATTAGCTCTTGCCCAAATGAACAAGAAAGTAAGCATTTACGATTTAGATATAGTAAATCCATATTTTAGGACTATTGACGCCAAAAACACGCTAAACGAAAAGGGTGTTGAACTTGTTGTTTCACAGTTTGCGCAAACAAACGTTGATATTCCCGCAATGAATGCAAAGTCTTACCAGATGCTTGATGATACTTCTCGTTATGCGGTTGTAGATATCGGTGGTGACGATAGGGGTGCGCTTGCGCTTGGTAGATTTCGTGACGGAATAATTAAAGAAAATAACTATCAAGCCTTATTTGTCGTCAACAATCGCAGACCAGAAACACGTGATATTAAAGGTGCGCTTGAAATTAAGGCGGAAATAGAAGCAAGTGGCGGATTAAAATTTACAGGCATTGTTAACAATGCAAACCTTGGTAACGAAACTACAGAGCAAACGGTGCTTAGCGGAGTTGAGTTTACCAACGAACTATCAAAAATAACGGGCTTACCCGTAGTATTCACCGCAATAAGAAAAGACTTAATTAATGGTGAATTGTTAAAATTAAAACAAATTTTGCCTATTGATCCCATAAAGTATGGGGAATGGCAGTAAAGGAGATATTATGGCAAAAGTTACTTTTGACGAAGAGCGCTGTAAGGGGTGCGGACTGTGTGAAACCGTTTGTCCTAAACAAATTATTGCGCTTTCAAATGAAAGAATTAACCAAAAAGGCTATCATCCTGCAGTTTGCACGGATAGCGAAAAGTGTATTGGTTGCGCATTTTGTGCAACAATGTGTCCAGATACGGTTATTACCGTTGAAAAGTAGAGGTGTATTATGGCAGAAAAAGTATTGATGAAAGGTAACGAAGCATTGGCAGAAGCTGCGATAATGGCTGGTTGTAAATATTATTTCGGCTATCCTATTACGCCCCAAACTGAAGTTGCGGCGTATATGAGTAAACGTATGCCCAAAATAGGCGGAACGTTTTTACAGGCTGAATCAGAAGTTGCAGCTATCAACATGGTTATTGGTGTAGCCGCTTGTGGCAAAAGGGTTATGACAAGTAGTTCCAGCCCAGGAATTTCATTAAAGAGTGAGGGTATATCTTACCTTGCTGGCTGTGATCTCCCTGCGTTAATTGTTAACGTTCAACGTGGTGGCCCCGGATTGGGGGGTATTCAACCTTCGCAATCTGATTATTTCCAAGCATTGAAAGGTGGCGGACACGGCGATTATAAGCTTATCGTTTTAGCTCCTGCATCTATTCAAGAAATGGTTGACCTTACGTTTAAGGGCTTTGACCTTGCAGATAAGTACAGAATGCAAGCAATGATTCTTGCTGATGGTACAATGGGTCAAATGATGGAGCCTGTTAGCTTAGAGCTTGGTGAAGTTAAAGAATACAAAAAAGACTGGGCAACGACAGGTACTGCAACGCACGAAGGTAGAAACGTTGTTAACTCATTATCACTTAACGCGCAACAATTAGAACAATGGAATATCGACAGATACGAAAGATATAAAATCGTTGAGCAAAACGAAGTTATGTATGAAGAATTCATGATGGATGACGCTGAAATTTGTATCGTTTCGTTCGGTATCGCTGCACGTGTTTCTAAAAATGCAATTATGATGGCAAGGGAAAAGGGAATTAAGGTTGGTATGATTAGACCTATAACCTTATGGCCGTTCCCCAAGGATGCATTACTTAAAGCGTCGTCAAAGGTTAAGTCTTTCTTGTCAGTTGAACTTAATATGGGTCAAATGGTTGATGACGTTAAACTCGCTATTAACTGTGCTAAGCCCGTATACTTCTACGGCAGAACTGGTGGCGTTATAATGACACCGGACGAAGTGCTTAACAAAATAGAACAAATCGAAAAAGGGGAGGCAAAACAATGGTAGTATTTGAAAAGACAAAAGGTCTTACAGACAATCCACTTCACTATTGTCCGGGTTGTACACACGGTATTATTCACCGTTTGGTTGCAGAATGTTTAGAAGAACTCGGCGTAACTGGTAAAACTATCGGTATTGCTTCGGTAGGTTGTTCAGTATTCTCATATAACTATTTCAACTGTGATATGGTTCAAGCAGCGCACGGTAGAGCACCTGCTGTTGCAACCGGTGTAAAGCGCGCTAACCCTGATAACGTTGTATTTACATATCAAGGCGATGGTGACCTTGCAGCAATCGGTACGGCTGAAACCGTGCACTCTGCGGCAAGAAACGAAAATATTACCATTATTTTCGTTAACAACGCTATTTACGGTATGACTGGCGGACAAATGGCACCCACAACGCTTCCTAATCAAATTACGCAAACTTCACCTTATGGTAGAGACGTTACGGTTGTTGGTTATCCTGTTAAAGTTTGTGAAATGCTTTCTCAAATTGACGGTGCATCATATCTTGAAAGAGTTGCCGTTAACAACGTTAAAAACATCAAGAAAGCGAAGCAAGCAATTAAACATGCGTTCCAAAACCAAATTGAAGGCAAAGGCTTCTCTTTGATTGAAGTATTGTCAACTTGTCCTACAAACTGGGGCTTGTCACCTAAGGAATCGCTTAAGTGGCTTGAGGAAAATATGGAAAAACACTATCCACTCGGCGTATACAAAGACAAGTATAAGGAGGAAAAATAATGAGTAAAACTACTAAAATCCTTATAGCAGGTTTTGGCGGACAAGGTATATTGTTTGCTGGTAAAGCTTTGGCGTTTACTGGTCTTAAAGCGGGCATGGAAGTTAGCTGGCTTCCTTCATACGGTCCTGAAATGCGTGGTGGCACGGCAAATTGTAGTGTAACACTCAGCGATATGCCTATTGGCTCTCCTATCGTTGATAAACCCGACGTATTGGTTGCAATGAACTTGCCTTCGTTTGAAAAGTATTTAGGCGAAACCGAACCTAACGGCTATATTATTTATGATAGCTCACTTATAGGTCAACACGGCGAAAGAGCAGACGTTACTATTAAAGGTATACCTGCAACAAAAATGGCGAGCGACAATGAACTAAACGGTCTTGCTAATATGATAATTTTGGGCAAAGTTCTAAAGGAAACTAACGTTTTGTCACTTGATCAAATTAAAAACAGTTTAGCACAAATGATTCCTGCAAAAAAGGCGCACTTGCTTGATAGTAACGTAAAGGCTATTGAACTTGGTTATAATTTTTAATTTGTAAACTTAAAACGGGGCATACATTGCTCCGTTTTTTTGTGTCATAAACCCTTCTTAAAAGCATATATTGAAATAGAAAGCCAATAAGGAGGAAAAAATGTCGTTTTTCAGTAATTTTCAATCGGATAAATGTCCGGGGCAAATAAGCGGAAATCCGTTAAACGGCTTGTGTGAAAAAGTATGTATTCAAGCAAAAAAAGTATTTGACGCTTGTATGCAACAAACTCAACTTACCGATATCGTGCTTAACGTAACAAACTTAACACCCGCAAATCCTACATATCCGTTGACGTTTATAAGTGCAAAAAGCACGTCGTCGCAAGGGGTTATAAGTAATTTAATTATTGAACCGCTTGCAGAACGACCAAATTGCGCAAGAGTTAAAGCTGACGTAATCATTCCCGTATCAGTAGCATATACCGATGCAAATGGCGTTGAAGGGGTTGGTACTTCAACAGTCACTGTAACTAAGGACGTAATATTGAATATTCCATCAGCATCGATTATGCCGTATACCGTTGAAGCAGTGGTTTCGCTAGTGTCAACTTTAGGGGATTATACAGCTGAAAATCAGTTTAACATTGATGCGTGTGTATCTATTATTTTGAAAATAGTGATGGAAGTAGAATTACTTATTCCGTCATACGGATATGCGGCAATACCACCTTGCCAAGATTACACGCAAGAAGTGTGTGCTGGGTTCTTTGAATTGCCCATGTATCCCGAATAAAATTTATTCGATAATAAGAGCGTGAGTATTCTCGCGCTTTTTTTATTTTAAATAAAAAATTGCTTGTAAAATCTTAATCGTTGTGCTATTATTTAGTTATGAAAATCTTTGCGATAAGCGATTTACATATGTCAACAAATACCGATAAACCAATGGATGTTTTTGGTGGTAATTGGATTGGCTATATGGATAAAATCAAAGCTGACTGGCAAGATAAAGTCACTGATGAAGACGTGGTTTTAATCGGTGGGGATATCAGTTGGGCTATGAATATTGAAGATGCAAAAGCTGATATTGATTGTTTAAAAGAATTAAAGGGTAAAAAAGTTCTAATTAAGGGCAATCACGACTATTGGTGGAGCGGAATAGGTAAGGTCAGGGAAATGATCCCTGAGAATTTTTTCGCGCTTCAAAACGATAGTATTAGGTTTGATAGAGTTGTGGTGTGTGGCTCGCGCTGTTGGAGTGTCCCTGGTAGCCCAGATTTTAATGAGCAAGATAATAAACTTTATCTAAGGGAACAAGAAAGGTTGAAACTTTCCTTAAAATCAGCAAAAAATCTTATGCAAGATGGGGATAAACTTATCGCCCTCATCCACTTTCCACCCTTTAACGTGCAAAGAGAAAGTTCAGCGTTTACGGATATTTTTGAAGAATTTGGCGTTGATAGCGTTATATATGGGCATTTGCACGGAAAAAACGTAAGAGCGGACAAGATTGTTATAAAAAATGGTATAAAATATTACTTGACCAGTTGTGACCAAGTAGAAAATAAACTTACGGAGATAAAATTATGAGTGAAGAGATGTTGACATTGGGACAAAAGACGAAAAACTACTTCAAAGCTTTACCAAAACGCTATTTTATAACGGCATTTTCTGGTATGGCTCAAGGTTTGTTTGTAACACTAATTGCAGGCACTATTCTGGCAATGATTGCTGGCTGGATAGGTGATAATTATATTGGAAACACTTTGCTTTACATAGCTAATATAGCAAAAGTTCTCATGGGTGCTGGCATTGGTGTGGGTATTGCGCATGCGCTTGGCAAAAACAAATTGCTTGTTTTTGCTGCTGCTGTTGCAGGTACTGTTGGTGCTTGGGCTGATCAACTTATAGTAGGTGGTGCTGGATTTACTGCAATAACTGGCAAGATGGGGTTAGCACTTCCTGGAAATCCCATAGGGGCATACGTTGTTACAATGCTTGTTGTTGAATTAGTTCAATTATATGCGGGCAAAACAAAGCTTGATATTATGTTAATTCCACTAGGTGCTTTAATTTTGTCATTTGCAGGCGTGTTTGTTGCTTATCCTTTTATTTGGGTAGTAAATCAACTTGGCGTTTTAATTGCATTAGCAACAAAAGCTACTCCATTTGTTATGGGTATAATAATATCAGTTATAATGGGAATCGTGTTGACAATGCCGACTTCTTCTGCGGCAATTTGGGTGGCAGTTGCGTCACCTGTGCTTGCGGGGCCTAACGTTCAGCAAATTGATGCAATTCTTCTTGCTGGTGGTGCGGCAACGGTTGGTTGTGCTTGCCACATGGTTGGTTTTGCTGTTGCTAGTTATCGTGAAAATGGATTTGGTGGTTTAATTGCGCAAGGCTTGGGAACAAGCATGTTGCAAATTCCAAATATTATGAAAAAGCCTGTCATTATGATGCCTATGATAATTTCAAGTGCAATTTTAGGTCCGCTTTCTACTTGTGTTTTTGGTTTAAGATGTGGTTCTTCTGGTGGCGGTATGGGCACAAGTGGTCTAGTTGGTGTTTTTGATTTGTTTAAGTATACCGAACTTAACGCCCTAGGTATTATAGGAATAATTCTTTTGATGATTATTCTTCCTGCAATATTAAATATTGTTATAAGTGAATTTATGAGAAAGAAAAACTGGATTAAGTTTGGGGACATGAAGCTTCCTGACTAATGAAATAACAATTAAAAGACGGCTTTTTCGCCGTCTTTTTTATATGCGCTTTTGTTGTATTTTTTTAATCTGTTGCATAAATTATTACTAAAAGTTATAAGGAGTGTTTTATGCAAAACCAACCAATAATAGAGAAAAAACTTACACTCGAGTCAAGAACTAAATTATCAATGACAGGGGTTGATGCCGTTGACGGATTTTCAGAGACATTTTTACAATTAACAGTTTCTGGGGATAAGGTTTATATTAGTGGAGAAAATATTAAAATCACAGTGTTTAATAAGGTTAGTGGTAATTTAAGCGCTGAAGGAAAGTTTAATCAAATTAAATACGGTAACGCAAAAGTTCCTATAGTAAAAAGGTTGTTTAAGTAATGTTTGTTACTAAAAATCAAATATACGTATTTATTGCCTGCATTGCTTTTGGTGGTTTGTGTGGGATTATTTTAAGTGCAATTTCGGCCATAAAATATTTTGTAAAAAACAAATATTTAATTATCATTATTGACGTTTTTTCTTGGGCGTTTTTGGGCGTTTTGTTTTCTATATATTCATATATACTTAATTTCCCTAACTTTAGATTTTATATGTTAGCGGGTGTATTTATTTCAATTGTTGCGTATTTTAAAAGTTTTCATATAATACTTGCAAAAAGGACAAAAAAGTTATATAATAAAATAATAGAAAAGTTTAAATTAAAAAGGACTGAAGATGACAGAAAAAAAGTTCAAAAGAGTAGTGGTCGCAAGCACGGTAGGCGCAGTGCTTCTATTAGTAACGTTAGTGATGGTGATGGTGTATCAGTTGATATCCATTAAGGTTCACAACGATAATATTGCTTATCTTGAAGAACGCATTGCTTATTATAATGAGCTAATTGGTAATGGAACGGATGTTTTTGAAGCTAGGCTTGAACGTGAGTGGATTGAAAAGGAGGCTCAGCGTTTAGGCTACGTTTATCAGCCCAATAATTAGTACATATGAAATACGGTGTTATTGATATAGGCTCTAATTCAGTTAGGCTTATGCTAAGTGATGGCGATAAAACTTTATATAAAAAGGTTAAAACGACGCGACTTGCGGAAGGAATGGGTAAGGAATTAACGTTAAAAATTCAAGCCATAGAACGCACCGCTCACGCCGTTTCTTTTTTTAAAAAACAAGCTGAAGATGACGGTGCTGATATTGTTTACGCATTTGCAACTGCTTCAGTTCGTCAGGCAGTGAACAGACAAGAGTTCATCGATATAGTAAAAGACCTTTGTGGTTTAAATATCGAAGTTGTTTCTGGACAAAATGAAGCCTTGCTTGGTGCAACAGGCGCTCTTTGTGGGCGAGACGGCGCTATTATTGATATAGGTGGTGCAAGCACTGAAATAACTGTAATACGTGCTCAAAAACCCGTTTATTGCAAAAGTATAGATACAGGCGTCGTGAAAATCAAAGATGCGGTTGGGCAAGATGCAAAATCGGTAAAAGAATTTGTTGAGCAAAAGATTGAAGAGTTCGGTGACGTGCCAAAAGGCAATTTTTATGGTATAGGCGGAACAGCTACAAGCCTTGCGAGTATAATGTTGCAATTAGAGCCATATGACCCTAGCGTTGTAAATAGTTTTGTTATAAATTTGAACGAGCTTGAAATACTTACTGAAATGCTGTTTTTGATGACAGAAGAACAAAAAAGGGGGTTGAAAGGCTTACAACCCGAGCGGGCGCCCGTTATTGCTGGTGGAGCACAAATGATGCTTTCAATTATGAAGAAATTTGGTTTGCAACAAATATCTGTTAGTGAACAAGACAATCTTGAAGGGTACCTTATTCAAAAATTGGAGAATAAATGAGTAGAAAACTTAAAGCATTAAACTATATACTTTCAACAGTTATAACACTTGCAACGTTGTTTGCAGTCGTTTACGTGTGTAGCATAAACTATTCAGAGAACGCCATTGATTTGCTTATTAAACTTATCATTGGTGCGGTCATTACAGGCTTGCTACATGCTTTTGCGCACGAATTAGGGCATCTTATTGCGGGTAAACGTTATGGCTACAAACTCAGCGAGTTTGTCGTGTGGTTTTTTAAGTGGCAAAAGGTGGGACAAAAAACAAAGTTCAGTTTTGTTTGGTTGGGAAATGAGGCTGGATATACTCAAATGGTCCCAAGCCGTTGCGATCTTGTTGAAATTGGTTTTAAAAAAATGACTCTTGGCGGAATAACTGCGTCGTTTATATTTATGGTTGTGGGTATTGTTCCGTTGTTTATTCCTTATCTGCATGTTTGGTTATATTGCATTTGGGCAATGCTATTACCTATGGGTGCATATTATTTTTTTGGCAACGCACTGCCTAATGAAAGTTATGGGGTGAGAAACGATGGTGGCGTTTTATATGGTATTAAGCGAAATGATGACGTGACTAAAGTTACTATAAATATGCTTAAAATTCAATCGCAACTATATTTAGGTAAAACTCCCGCTGAAGTTGATGAGGGTTTATACTTTGACTTACCGCAGTTGCCTGAAGATAAGTTGCCGTTTGCAATGTTGTTATCGGCTAGATATAGTTATTACCTTGATAAAGGCGATTATGAGAAAGCAAAGAAGACTACTGAAAGGCTAATTATGCTAGAAGAATATTTGCCCAAAGAGTATGTTATGTCAATAAAGACTGATGCGTTATATAATGCTTGCACGTTTGATTTTAACGAAGAAAAAGCAGATGACTATATGTATGAACTAGAAAAATACTTGAACAACGTTAATACGATTGCCAACTTGCGCGCTAAACTTTGTTATTTGATTTATGTGATTAAAGAAACGCAAAATGTTGATGCGTTTATTAAAAAATGTTACAAAGAAATAGAAAAACAGCAAATTAAAGGCATTGGAAACTTTGAACTTAAATTGCTTAAAAAAATTGAGTCATCAATATCACGATAACCGTTATTTGTTGAAATAGTGTTTATATTAAAATTAAAGTGCGCTCAACTTGTTATTAAAACAAGCAAGAGTGCACTTTTTTGGGGTCGCTAATGAAAAATCCGTTTTGCGTGCTAAATAAAGCCGATTGGGTGCTGTATTTGTCGTCGCTTGTAGTTGTTTTGGTCGCTAATCTTGTTGGTCAGATTAAATTGCTAAATTTGATTTCAACTATAATAGGCGTTACGGCGCTAATATTTATAGCTAAAGGGAACGTTTTTGGACAGGTTTGTTCGGTTGTTTTTTGCTTTTTATATTCAGTTCAGTCTTACCATGAAAAATATTATGGTGAGATTGTTATAAGCATGGTGATGACTTTGCCCTTAGCTATCTTTTCAATAGTGACGTGGATTAAGAATCCGTACAAAAAAGGCGAACCCGTGGTTAAAATTTGTGTACTTAAAGTTAAAGAAAGGGTGTTTTTGTGTGTTTGCGCATTTGCTGTGTCATGTGCATTTTACTTTATACTTAAAGCGCTTGGAACAGAGAGTTTGATAGTGAGCACGATATCTGTTTTTACAAGTTTTTTAGCGTCCTATCTTATGCTAAGAAGAAATTCGTTTTACGCTGTAGCCTATATGTTTAATGACGTTGTGTTAATTGTTTTGTGGGTTATTGCAACTATTAACGATTTAAGCAATGCGTCGATTCTTGCGTGCTTTTCTACTTTTTTGTTTAATGACCTATATGGGTTTATTGGGTGGAGAATGCGCGAAAAAGAACAAGGCCTGTTCAAGATAAAATCTAATTAAATAATATTTGCAAATATTAAAACCGAGAATGAGTGTTTAGCTTATCTCGGTTTTATTTTTTGATTATTTAGTTTTATACTTCAGGTTCTAAATCATAGTAACATATAGGGCAAATGTTTAACGTTTCATTTGCGCAGACTGTGCAATATTTTGTTCCACAGTTTTTGCACCCCATCGTATAACCTAAAGCTATTTCATTACTGCATTTTTTACAAATTTTCATAAAATTCACCTTTTTTTCTTAACTTAATTTGTGCATTTTAAATTTATTTATTCACTAAAACTATAAATTGTATAAACAACTAAGAAACCGACTCCCTTAAAACTATTAATAGTTTTAATTTTACAAAAAACACTTGAAATTAAGTTCAGGTTGTGGTATAATAATACTAATAAAAAATAATCTTTTTGCGGGTGCAGTATGGAAGAAAAAGTTAACGTACAAAACAATTATGGTGAAAGTCAAATTCAAGTGCTTGAAGGCTTAGACCCTGTTCGTAAAAGACCTGGTATGTATATCGGCTCTACGGACACTCGTGGGTTACATCACCTTGTTCAAGAGATTGTTGACAACTCTATTGATGAAGCTAATAACGGTCATTGCGATACGATAATAGTTGAGTTCAATGGTGACGGGTCTTGTACCGTTAAAGACAATGGTAGAGGTATTCCAACCGCTATACACCATACGGAAGGGATTTCTGCTGTTGAAGTTGTTCTAACAAAGCTTCACGCTGGCGGTAAGTTCGGCGGTGGCGGATATAAGATTTCAGGCGGTCTTCATGGTGTTGGTTTATCTGTTGTTAATGCCCTTTCGGAATGGCTTGACGTTGAGGTTTTTCAAAATGGCAATCATTACAAGCAAACGTACAATAGGGGTGTTCCGCAAGCTCCGTTAAAAGTAATCGGCTCAGCTGATTTTACTGGTACTTGGGTAACGTTTATGCCTGATGACGAAATATTTGAGACGGTTGACTTTAACTATGACACCATTAAGACGCGTTTACGTGAACTTGCATATCTCAACAAAGGCTTGACTATTAAACTTCAAGATAAACGTGCGGGAAGAGAGCGTGGAGACGTGTTCTATTACGAGGGCGGTATTGCACACTTTGTAGAAGATTTGAGTAAAAATAAAGGCCCGCTATTTGAAAAACCCGTTTATTTTGACGTGTTCTATGGTGACACTGAAGTTGAGGTTGCTCTTCAATATACCGAAACTTATAACGAAGTAATCTATGCGTTTGCAAACAATATAAACACTGAAGAAGGTGGAACACATCTTGAAGGTTTTAAGGCAACGCTTACAAGAATAATCAACGATTTTGGTAAAAAACTTAACGTTTTTAAGGGCGAAGAAAAAGTTTCTTCTGACGACTGTAGAGAAGGTATAGTTGCCGTTATCTCGGTAAAACTTACCGACCCGCAATTTGAAGGTCAAACCAAAACAAAACTTGGCAATAGCGAAATGCGTAACTTTGTGACCAAGGCTATGAATGAGCACTTTGGGACGTTTATGGAAGAAAATCCATCAAGAGCAAAAGAAGTGTTGCTAAAATGTATTACGGCGCAAAGAGCAAGGGAAGCTGCAAGAATAGCAAGAGAAAGCACGCGAAGAAAGGGCGCGCTTGAGAGTGCATCGCTACCCGGTAAACTTGCTGATTGTTCGGATAGGAACCCCGAATTTTGCGAAATATTTATCGTTGAAGGTGATTCTGCAGGCGGTAGCGCAAAGCAAGGTCGTGACAGAAGATTCCAAGCAATTCTTCCGCTACGTGGTAAAATTTTGAACGTTGAAAAGGCAAGGCTTAATAGAATTTTAGAAAACGAAGAAATCAAGAGCATGATAACTGCTTTTGGCGGTGGTATTCACGACGATTTTGATGAAAGTAAACTTCGTTATGATAGAATTATTTGTATGACTGACGCTGACGTTGACGGTAGCCACATTAGAATTTTACTTTTGACGTTCTTCTTTAGATTTATGCGTCCTTTGATTGAAAAAGGTCACGTGTATATTGCGCAACCCCCGCTTTACAAGGCAACAAAGAATAAAGAAGATAGATACTTCTATTCGGACAAAGAACTTCAAGATTATCTTGCTGAAGCAGGTAAGTGTGAAATTCAACGCTATAAGGGGTTAGGTGAAATGGACCCCGATCAGCTTTGGGAAACCACAATGAACCCTGAAACAAGAACAATGCTTAGAGTTACAATGGAAGATGCGTTGGAAGCAAACGAAACGTTTACGACGCTTATGGGTGACAACCCTGAACTTCGCCGTATATTCATTGAAGAAAATGCTAAGCTTGTAACCGATTTAGACATTTAGTTGGGAGAAGTCAAATGGCAAAAAAAGATATGAGTCCGGAGCTTTCCGCTCAATTTAAAGAAACTCTTGAAAAAACAAAACTTATAAACGTTGAAGTAAACAACGAAGTTAAAAAATCGTTTATCGCATACGCAATGGCAGTAAATGTTTCTCGTGCTATTCCTGACGTTCGTGATGGTATGAAACCCGTTCATAGACGTATTTTATATGCAATGCATGATATGGGTTTAACAAGTGAAAAGCCATTTAAAAAGTGTGCAAAAATCGTCGGCGAAGTTTTAGGTAAATACCACCCGCACGGTGATAGTTCTGTATATGATGCGTTAGTTCGTCTTGCTCAAAACTTCTCTATTAACTTCCCGCTTGTTGATGGTCACGGCAACTTTGGTTCAGTTGATGGCGATGGCGCTGCTGCATACAGATATACGGAAGCAAGGCTTTCAAAACTTGCTAACGAAATGCTTAAAGAAATAGATAATAACATGGTTGATTTTTATCCTAACTTTGACGATACTGAAATGCAACCTGTTGTTTTGCCTTCACGAATTCCTAATATATTAGTTAATGGTTCAGACGGTATTGCCGTTGGTATGGCAACAAATATTCCGCCACATAACTTAGCAGAATGTCTTGACGGCTGTATTGCTCTTATGGACAACCCAGAAATTACGGTTGAAGAACTTATGGAATATATCCCTGCGCCTGATTATCCAACCGGTGGTGTTTTGATGGGCAGAGCGGGTATAAAGCAGGCTTATAGAACGGGTAAGGGCGGTTTTGTTCTCCGTGCTAAGTGCGATATTGAAGAATTTAACAACGGCAATCGTGAAAGAATCGTTGTAACTGAAATACCTTATCAAGTAAACAAGTCAATGCTTGTTAAGTCGATTGCAAAGATGGTTACAGACAAGAGTATTGAAGGTATAAGCGATATTCGTGATGAATCTGATAGGCACGGCATGCGCATTGTTATTGACCTTAAGAAAGATGCAAATGCTCAAGTTGTGTTAAATACTTTGTACAAACACACTAACTTACAAGTAAAAGACGGTATTATTTTGTTGGCGCTTGTTGACGGTGAACCTAAAGTTTTGGGGTTAAAAGAAATTTTACAAAACTATATTGCTCACCAAGAAGAAGTTATTGTTAGGCGTACTAAATATGATCTTTCTAAAACAGAAGAACGCGCACATATTGTTCAAGGTTTAGTTGTTGCACTTGCAAATATTGATAAAGTTATTGAAATAATTCGCCATTCAGCGGACAAAAGTTCTGCGAGCGAAGCGCTTATGAATGAATTTGCGCTTTCGGACAAGCAAGCAAATGCAATTTTGGAAATGAGATTGCAACGCTTGACAAGTATGGAAGTGGAAAAACTTAAAGAAGAACTAATTGAACTCAGCAAGATTATTGAAGACCTTAAAGATATTCTTACAAACGATAGCAGAGTAAAGGCTATCATAAGAACTGATATGGAAGAAATTAAGAAAAAATATCCTTCTCCCAGAAGAACTGAAATTTCTTTCGATATCGGCAATATTGAAGATGCCGACCTTATTCCTGTTGAAGACGTTGTTGTAAGTTTAACTCACTTTGGTTATGTTAAACGTGTTCCTGTTGCTGAATATAGAACTCAACGCCGTGGCGGAAAAGGTGTTACTGCACATAGACCAAAGGAAGAAGACTTTGTAGATAATATGTTTGTTACGTCAACACATGACGATATATTGTTCTTTACTGATAAAGGTAAAGTTTACAGTATGAAAGGCTTTATGATACCTGAGGGTCAAAGAACCGCAAGGGGTAGGGCGATTGTAAATCTTCTCCAGCTTGGTGAAAACGAAAAAGTACGCGCAATGATACCTTTGAAAGAAGGTACTGAAGGCTATATCGTTATGGCGACCAAAGATGGTTTAATAAAGAAAACAGCCTTAACTGAATTTGCAAGTATTAGAAAAGTTGGTAAAATAGCGATCAGCATTGTTGAAGGAGATGAGTTGATTTCAGTTCAACTTTCAACTGGTGACAATCAAATTATAATCGCATCTAAAGAAGGTAAATGTATAAGATTTAATGAAACTGACGTTAGACCTATGGGCAGAGATACGCAAGGTGTTAAGAGTATGACTCTTAACCCAGGCGATTACGTTGTAGATATGTCGGTAATTAAAGACGGATGTGAAGTCATTACAATGACAGAAAACGGCTACGGCAAGCGTTCAAGTGTGGAAGATTATAGAATGCAATCACGTGGCGGTAAGGGCGTAAAAGCGGGCGTGTTTAACGCAAAAACTGGTAAACTTGCAAGCTTAAAACTTATTTCTGAAGATGAAGACATCATGATTATCACCAGCAATGGTACAATAATTAGGGTTGCAGCGTCAGATATAAGCACGATTGGTCGTGATACGCAGGGTGTTAGAGTAATGAGGATTGACGATTCAACCGTAAGTAAAATTGCAATTTCACCAAAGTCTGAAAGTGACGAAGAAATTGCTGAAGAATAATTTAATATAAACCATAAAGGCACCGATTATCGGTGCCTTTTTATCTGCTGAATTATAATAAAAATTATCATAAATAAAATAAAAATAAAAAAGTAAAAAAATTTGCAATTATTCGTCGTTTTGATTTGACAAAATTACATTAATTTTATATAATAAGTAAGCATTTAGAAGTTATAATAACTTTGCTGATATGGCTCAGATGGTAGAGCACATCCTTGGTAAGGATGAGGTCACCGGTTCGATTCCGGTTATCAGCTCCAAAACCTCTTGCGTTTTGCAAGAGGTTATTTTTTTAAAAAAACGCATACGGTTTATAAAAATCGATACATAATATGTTATTTTTGTGTAAAATTTAAAGTTTCTAATGCTATTAAATTTGTTGACAAATAAGTTTATGTAAGAGTATAATTATGGCAGTAGTTTTAATTTAGAAGGTGAAACATGAAAAAACTATCGATCAAAAAAATTGCTTATTTATCCGTTTTTTGTGCGCTATGCTTTATTTCAACATTACTTATAATTGTTCCGTTGCCCAATGGTTACGTAAATGCTGGTGACGTATTAGTATTACTTTGCGCGTGGTGTTTTGGTGCTGTTGGCGCAATTCCTGCAGGGATAGGCTGTGCGCTCGCAGATATTTTATCTGGGTATGTTATATATTCACCCGTAACACTTGTTGTAAAGTCGTTGGTTGTTATAGTTTCGTATTATACTTATTTAATTATAAAAAAAGGAATAAAGAATGATAAGTTGGACTTTTTGCCAAGAATTATTAGCGCCGTTTTAGGTGAATTTTTAATGGTTTTTGGTTATTTCTTGTTTGAAAGTATTCTTTATGGTTTTGCTGGCGGAGCGATGGCGCTTGTAGGCAATACATTACAAGGTGTATTTTGTGGGATAGGTGCAACACTTGTAGTGAGTATTTTGTTTAATGTTAAGTCAATAAGAAAAGTGTTTCCAAAATTAATTTCTATTCAGGAGGAAAATAAGAATGAAAGATATTAAACTCATAGGTAAAAAAATTGTAATTGATAAATGTAAAACGTTGTTGACCTGTTCACCTGATGAAAATTATACTGATTTATTTGAACAAAAAGCGGGTGAGTGGAAATATGAAAATGGGTATCTTATTGGTAAAGAAGACGGAAACAAAGGCGGTATTCTTTATACAAAAGAAAGGTATGATAAGCCTGTTATGATAAGTTTTACGGCATCAAGCGTGTTGCCTGCAACAAGAGATGTAAATGCGGTTTTTTGTGCGAATTGGGACTATGATTTGAACGACCTTGGCGATTCATACGTTTGTGGCGTTGGTGGCTGGTATGATAATAAGGCAGGCTTAGAAAGAAACGTTAAAGGGAATAAGCTTGCTTTCCGTTCAATTACTAGTTCATATAAATACGTTCCTGGAAAAGAAATTAGATTAACTTGTGGCGCAATCGACGGGCATATTTTTATGGTGATAGATGACGAACTAGTGGCAGAATATATTGAATATGACACACCGTTAACAAGTGGGCATATCGGTTTTTCTCCTTTCTGCACAATCTTAAAGATTAAAGACATTGAAGTAAAAGAAATTTATTTTGATGAAGTAAACGAGCATTACGATCCAGAATTTTAATTAATAAAAGCACTGAAGTTCAGTGCTTTTATTTTTTTAAAAATAGTGCACAAAAGTATAGTGTGTATTCATAATATATTATTTTACACTTATTGTATATTTTTAGACATTGTAATTAGTGTTTACCTATAATATAATTAGGGTAAAAATAATAAGGAGTGAACATTATGAAACAAACTACCGATTTTAGATACAATACGGGGGCGACAAAAGTTCCATGGCCTGCAGTCGGCGAAAATTACAACGTAGCCGATACAATGGAAGTTGTTAAATTCTTGATGCGCGGACAAGGTGCAGAATATGATGCTATCATTGAAGAAATTCGTGAAAGTGTTAAAAAACTTGATAAAATTTCTACTCCACCGGGAAAACTTTCGTTGGGCAAATACGTTGATGACGCAGAAAAAGCAGTTGATGAATATCTAGGCACAGAGGGATCAGTTTTTGTGACAAATGCTACTGCTGGCTTTGAAATTGCATATAAATATGCTGGTATTGGACCGGGGGATGAAGTTATTGTTCCCGCTATTACATTTGTTGCTACTATGGCATATCCTTTAGCTCATGGCGCAAAACTTGTGTTCGCCGATGTTGATCCTAAAACGTTAAATATGGATCCGGAAGACGTTCGCCGTAAGATTACTGACAAGACAAAAATGATTGTTCCTGTTCACATTGGTGGCTATCCTGTTGACCTTGATAAAATTATGGAGATTGCAAAAGAAAAAGGTATAATTGTCCTCGAAGATGCTGCACATGCATTCGGCGGCGAATATAAAGGCAGAAAGATTGGTACAATAGGCGACTTTGCTGCATACAGCTTCCATGAAGTTAAAAATATTACTTCGTTTGGTGAAGGTGGTATAGTAACTACTAACATTCCTAATTTTGCACCAGAGATGAAGAGAGCGAGATTTTTAGGCTTAGACTTTACTAAACCTATCAAAAATTGGCTATATAATATTACTGCAATTCCTGGAAAAGAAAAAGACTTTGTCGCATCAAACTATTCTACTACTGAAATTCAAGCGCTTGGTTTGAAATTGCAAGTTGAAAGAAACGATCAAATCATTGCTGAAAGAAGACGTGCGGCAACCTTATTAAATGAAAAATTAAAAGGAAATCCTGCTATTATTCCACAAGATTTAGGCAATGAAGATATTAAGCCGACGTTCCACCTATACCAACTTCAAATTGATCCTGAAAAAGCGGGTGGAGACGTGCAGACACTTAAAGCTAAGTTGGAGGCCAAAGGCGTTACGAATATACCGCATTTTGGTCCACTCTATAGGTTTAAAGTGGTTGAAGATATGGGCTATGATGCAGATGCAATCGCTAAAACGTGTCCTAACTGTGAAGAAGTGTTCTATAAACGCTTTACACACTTGCCAATATATGGTTTAACTGATGAACAAATCGATTATATGGCAAATGCGATAATAGAAAGTGTTGAAGAAATGCAAAAAGGTATTTAGTTTGGTGTTTACTATGAAAATTAGATGGTGTGTTATTGGTGCAGGTGGTATAGCCGATAGAAGAACTATCCCTGCACTATTAACTGATGAAAATAATGAACTTGTTGCGATAATGGATAAAATTGAGCCTGTTGCAAAAAGCATAGGCGAAAAATACGGTGTAAAATACTATACTGATGAACAAGTTATGCTAAAGGAAAACGAATGTGACTGCGTTTATATTAGTACGCCCGTTGTTTTTCACTTCGACCAAGCAATGCTTGCTTTGTCATATAATAGAAGCGTGTTTATAGAAAAACCGATTGGTTTGGATAGCGAACAAGGTAAAAAGCTTTTAGATGCTTTTAAGGCTAAAAACGTTCAACTTACCGTTGGTTATATGATGAAATATCATAATTTAAACGTAAAAGCAAAAGAAATTATTGCTAACGATGGTATAGGGCAGGTAAGTAATATGAGATTACAATTCACCTGTTGGTATCCCGATATTGAAGGCGCTTGGCGTCAAAACAAAAAGATGGGTGGCGGTGGCGCGTTTATGGATTTAGGCGTACACTGTATTGAACTTGCAGAGTTTATATTAGACGACGATATTGTTGATGTAAGAGGTTTTGCTGATACAAGAACGTTTAATTATGAGGTTGAAGACCGCGCTATTGCAGTTTTCAAAACCAAAAAGGGCGTAATCGGTGAAATTGACGTAAACTTTAACGTTCCGGATAAAGCATCTGAGAGCAAGCTTGAAATATACGGGACCAAGGGGTACGTGATTGCAAAAGGTACGCTTGCCCAAGAAGAAGTTGGTGAACTTAGTTATCTATATTCGCCACAAGGCGATTATTCTGCTAAGCAAGAAAGATTGTACGATAAGCCACAAGTATATGAAGGAGAAAAAGGCAACCTTTACTTAAAGCAAATACAAGATTTTTGCAGTATAATTCAAAGCGGTAAGCTTGACTATACTAACGCTGAAAGGGCTGTTCAAGTACAAAAAACCGTAGATAAATTCTATAAAAACTGTAAATAAGCAAAAACATCCATCAGCAGTGCTGATGGATGTTTTAATATTGGCGGAAAGGATGGGGTACAGTTCCACGTTGTTACGATGGCAAAGCCGAACACCGCTCGCAAAATGTTCGCTTGTTCTCAACATCTAACTATCAACAATAAAAAAGGCAGGAAAAATCCTGCTTTTTTATTGGCGGAAAGGATGGGATTCGAACCCATGTGCCGGAAAACCGACAACCGCATTTCGAGTGCGGCTCGTTATGACCACTTCGATACCTTTCCATAAAACAATTCATTGATAACAAAGTTTTACGCTTAATTATTATACACAAAAAGGCTAAGAAAAGCAAATAAAATTTTGTGTAAAAACAATATAGTTGACTTTTTTTATGCTGTATTATATAATTTATATGTTAGGAGGAATTTATATGTTTCCAGATCCAATTTTTGAGATAGCTGGCAGAGGGATTTACCTTTATGGCGTATGTATTGCCATAGGATTGCTCTGTTGCCTTATAGCATTTTTTTCCTTATCCAAAAAGATGGGGATGCCAAATGCAGTTCAAGATTACGTTTTCTTTATACTAATTGGAGGGCTAGCTTCAGGTTTTTTCTTTGCAATGCTTTTTCAAGCTTTTTATAACTGGATTGCGGGCAAGGGATTTGACCTGTTTGGTGGTGGCTTAACCGTAATGGGTGGTTTGGTTGGTGGAGTAGGAATGTTTTTGCTTCTATACTTCCTAATCGGTAAATTCTATTTTAGAAACGAAAAGAAAGGTTGGCACGTTAAATTCTTTAATATCTTATACAGAGTTGCGCCAATTTGCATAGTAATAGCACACGGTTTTGGACGTTTAGGATGCTTAAGCAGTGGTTGTTGTCATGGTCAATATCTTGGTCGAAATTATGTTTTTGGTGGAATTTGGATGTATGGCACAGTCGACAACGTTAGACTTTGGGGGTATTACGTTCCAACTCAGCTTTATGAGGCGTTGTTCTTGTTTACGCTTGCTGTTATTATGACAATATTGTTGTTTAAGCGTTGTAATATAAATATGTCCATATATGTTATTGCCTACGGTGTTTGGAGATTTGTAATAGAATATTTCCGTTCGGATTATCGTGGGGCTCTTGTGCCAGGACTAACTCCATCACAGTGGATGTCGATCGCATTTGTGCTTGTTGGTGGTGTCTTGATTGTTTTACATGTATGGAAAAAGTGGCCTATTTTTTTAAAAAACAAAGAAAAGGATACTACAGTTCAAACAGATAAAAGTGAGTAAAACAAGTAAATTATGCAACTAATTTTAGCAAGTAATTCGCCAAGGAGAAAAGATATTTTACAAAGTGGCGGTTATGAATTTTTGATTACGTCTAGTGATTTTGATGAAAATACAAATGAAAAAGACCCTAAAAAGCTTGCAATGTGTCTAGCAAAAGGAAAAGCGCGAACGGTTTTCGATGGGCTAAAAGAAAAAGATAATTTTGTCGTTTTGGGTGCTGATACTGTTGTTTATATTGACGATAAAATATTAGGGAAGCCTAAGGACGAGAAAGAAGCACGTTCAATGCTAAACACGTTGTCAGGTAGAGAACACAACGTGGTTACGGGGTTTTGTGTTGTTACATCTTGCGAGGAAATATGCAGTTATTCTATAACAAAAGTGCTTTTTAATCAATTAACGAATAAATTGATAGATTATTATATAAAAAGTGGCTTGTATAAGGGGAAAGCTGGTTCGTATGGAATTCAAGATGGTTTTGAACTGGTTAAGGAAATTAATGGAAGTTATTCTAACGTAGTAGGGTTACCACAAGAAAGTGTTTTTCCTATTCTAGATAAGTTTTTAACAAAAAAATAATGCGCAAAAAATTATAAAGAGCAGTCGCAAAAAGCGACCGCTCTTTAATTTTGCAAATGTATATGTAACAAAAAAAACTGCAACGTATACAAAATTTACGCCAAAAAGTTTCCAATTCCGTGAAACATATCTTCCTTAAACGCATCAAAACCAAGGTCAAGTTTAACGGCTTCGATAATATCCTTTCGCCAATCCTTATTTGGAGTTTGCAATACGTGTTGAGAATAATAAACGCTAATTTTATTCTTTTGGTCTATTGCAGCGAATGCTCCCGCAGCACCACCCCAACCAATGTCGGTGCGCAAATTGTTAGATGGAACTCTAACGCCCAAGCCATAACCATACCCTTCGGCCAGCCAATATGATTTGCGCTGAGCGGGGGTAAGTCTATCTTTACTCATCATTTCTAGTGTGTCTAGCGAAATAATTTTACCTGTTCTTAATCCTTCTAAGAATTTCAAGTAATCCTCGGTGGATACAACTGCTCCAGCGCCACCGCTTTCGTATTCGCTACCAAGTTTATATGAAAATATTTGTTTACCTATATCGCAATATTTATCATTTTCATAAGCGTATTGATTGCACACTCTATGTGAACTTTCGTTGGGTAAGGAATAAGTTATATTTTTAATACCGAGTGGTGAGAAAACTTTTTCTTTAATATATTCGCCAAAACGTTTGCCGGAAACAACTTCAACTAATGCTACAAGAACGTCGTGTGCAAGGCTATACATCCAGTTTTCGCCGGGTTGATATTCTAGTGGCATTTTGGCGATGTAATCCATCATTTTAAGTGTGGGACATTTTCCCTCAGTTTCCATAAATCCTTGCTTAATTTCATCGCTTTTTACGTTATAGTTTAGCCCCGAAGTCATGGTAAAAAGATTAAAAATCTTTATCGGTCTTTCAGCCTTACAAAGTCCGCCGTTATATTTGACCTTCATATCTTTGAAGGCTGGGATATAGTCTGCGATATTATCGTCTAAAGAAAACTTTCCTTGTTCAAAAAGGGTGAGCGCGGTTGCGCAGGTAATTGGCTTAGAACAAGAATAAGCGTTGTAAAGCTCATTTCCATTTAGTGGAGTGGTGCCATCACTTGTTCCGCGCATTTCGCGGTAGACTTGTTTGCCGTCGCAAAAGACTGAAATGTCCATGGCTGGAATTTTTAGTTCACTGTTCATATCAAAAATTTTCTTAACGTACTTGAACATTTTTCCACCTAAAAAATTTTTTAATTTTTAAAGAAATTTTACTAAAAGATAAAAGTGTTGTCAAGTAAAAACACAAAAATAGGTAAAAATACTTAAAGAAATAAAAATAAGTAGATATTTGATGACGTTTTCGGTGTTTTTTATACTTTTTTACGCAAAAATAATATTTAAAAAAAGAATATTTTGGAATAAATATAGAATAAAATAGGTTGACATATTTATTTTTTTTGATAAAATATATAATATAATTATATAGAACGTCGTAGTATGTGTAGTTGCGGGCGTCTTGAGATAGATTTTGAGTGGCAAATTAAAAGCAAAGAAAAAATTTTAGGAAATAATAAAACGTAGAGGTAACAAAAATGAGAGATTTTTTTAAACACTTTCAAATTGGTGCATGGTGGTATAGAACCTCGTCGTACGACTTAGATTGGGAACCGATGAAAGCGCAAAAAGAATTAGGGTTTACGTTTGCGCAACTCCCACAACACTGGCACTACGATAAAACTGGCTATGAAGAAAAAACTCTTGACAAATGTGTTGAAGAAGCGAAAGAAGTTGGTTTGCCACTTCTTTATTGGGACAGGCGTTTTGTTGCGAACAAGCCTTCAATGAAAGCAAACTTTGAAAAAGCAAAAGAGCGCCTTAAATTTGCTAAAGAAAGGTATGGTGACCAAATAGTAGGCGTGTTTATGGATGACGAGCCTTTCTGGGGCTATCAAAACGAGCATAAATCTATTGATAACTGTGCGAAGTATAAGGCAATGATAGATGAGCTTGCGCCAGAATACTTCACGTTTATTGCGCTTTATGGTCCACCATTTTGGAATTACGACAAGGACGTTGAAGTTTTGAACGATTACGTTGATTCTGTTCATCCCGAATTCTTGCTTATGAACGTGTATAGCCCAATGCTTTCAGAGAAAAACGAACAAGAACAAGGCGATATTTTCTATTTCTATAGCCTTAACGTGTTTAGAGACGTTGCTAAAGCAAAGGGAATTCCATTTTGGGCATCGCTTATGTGTTCTAGCTGTTGGTCGTTTAGAGAGCCAACTCAAACTGATTTAAGATGGCAAATGAACATTGCGGCAGCACACGGGGCGACGGGTTTTGTTTGGTATCATTTGCAGTCTTTCAATTCCAACGCAAACAACCGTGGTATGTGCCCGATTGATAGCTATAACGTTAAAACACCAATGTACTATTGGATGCAGTTTGAAAACAAGGCTTTTATGGATAGAATAGGTAAGCCACTAGAAGATTATGAGCTTGAGGAAGTTTATCACTACTATCAAAGATTTGCTAATTTTAAAAGCTGGCATTTTAGCACAGACGACGTTATTGAAGAAATAAAAAGTCAATACAACCGTCCGCTTGTTATAAGCAAATTTAAGGCTAAAGACGGTAGCGGTAAGTACAAAATCATGATCACGAACGTTAGTAAAACGGAAAATGGACACTGTACGATTAAATTCCGTGGCGAGTATGCTAAGTATAATAAAGGCGATACGTCAATGTACTTAATCCCAGCTGGAGCGCTTATCATAGATTTGTTTGACAAGCCTGTTGACCCTGCATACGTGGTTTTAGACTAAAACCGATACTTAATATTCGTTTTATTTGTAATTTTAACTATATAAAATTCAACTATACGCGATTTGTGTGTGAATAGTTGTTAAAAAAATTTTGGCAGTATATTAAATAAGCTGTATTTATGCTTATCTATATACATTATATATATTTGCGTTTTGAGAAAAGGCGCAAATATCTAAGCATTACGTGCGCGCTATGTGCGAGATTATTTTAGACAAGGAGAATAAATAGCGAAAACAATCAAGGCAAAAAGTTTTTGGAGTGATGCACTCATTCTAAGAGCTAATTAGTAAATCATTTTTCATCACAGGAGGGTATTTAGATGGAAAAAGTACAATATGTAGCACCCGAAATTCAAATTGTTGAATGTACGGATGTTATCATGATGAGCGTAGCAGACGTGTTCAAGGCTGATAAGCCTACGTGGGACATTTGGTCTGAAACGCTTTAATGGGAGGGCAATATGATTACGAGAATTAACAAAGTTAAATTAACCGTAATAATGTTGCTCACAGCAGTGCTTATGTTCACGGGTTTCTTGTTTTTACAAGTTGCACCCAAGGCAAGCGCTGTGACGACAGGCGATTTTGTTATGTCGGATACTATTGAGGCTAGAATAAGTGACCCGTCCGGACTTCGTTTCACTGTTTACATGAGTGAAGCAACAAAAGAAGCTATTGATAGCGAAGACGTGGAAATCGGTTTCGTTGTAGCACCTGCGGAAAATATTAGAATCGCAGGCGGTAATTACTTAGACATGGGTGAGGACGCAAGTTTAGTTATCCCCGTTGACGAAAGCAAGATTACCGCAGTTAAGGATGTTGAAGGTCGTTATTACGTTAACGCCGTTCTTTACAACATTCTTGATCAAAACTGGGATCTTAAGTTCTCTGCTGTTGCATATTACAAAAACACCGGAACAGGTTCAGTTGTATATGCTGACAATATCCACGCAGGCGCAAGCATTAGCGAAATTGCAAGGGAAAAGTTCTTTGCGGAAGAAAACAACGCTGAAATTAGAAAACAAATTTCAGAAGGTCTTAACTTTGGCGCAACCGAAATTAAAACCGTTGATGGTTTTAAGTTTGGTTTAGACGTTAATGAAGACGGTGTTGTTGATGAAAACGACGTTTATGAAGTTGAACCGCACAAAATCGGCATTAACACAGAACAGTTCAAAACTATAGCAAAGTACACCTATGACGAAGATAATGATGCGAACTACTCTTTCAAATTACTAGAAGACGTTGATTTGGGTCTTACTGAAAATGTAGGCACTATATTTGACGTAAACTTCAAAGCACATATTGATGGTGATGGCTATAAGATTAGTTACTCAATTTATTCCCCTGATGGTTGGGGTAGAGGTTTATTTTATGGCTTCTATGGTTCAATCAAAAACGCCGTAATTAAATCAGACGTTAATCTTGCTTATGGTACAGGCGCATCTTTCGCTTGGGATTTTGGTGGTGTGATTGAAAACTGTGTGTTTGACTTTGACTATAAGTCACCCACACATATTGAATCTGTTCCATCAGGATATGAAACGTCAATTTCAACAGGTATCGTTCATAATATGTATACAGGCTCTTTGGCAAAAGACGTTGTTATTTTTGACAGAGGCTTAGGTATACATAAGTTCTTTGCTGTTGCTGGTCAAATTAATAGTACTATTGACGGTATGGTTTACGTTGGTGAAAACTACAATAAAACTTCAAGTTGGTGGCGTCGTCTTCCCGAATGGACTGGTGAAGAATCAATGACCATCAATAACTTCTATATGTATCCTAATTTACAAAGTGCATATATGGGAACTGGTAGATACGTTAACGAAACTTATAACACCACCATATCTTCTGCAACTAACAAGGATAACAGCGGTTGGTATACAAGCTTTACTGGTTTTGGCTTAAATGCAGAAAATATTGTTGAAGATAAGTTTGATAGTGCTACAACAGTATTCAGTAGTTACTTAAAAGATAGGGCAACCGCAGATCAAAGACATTATAGTATTTTCTTCGGTGGAAGAGAGGTTGTTGCTGGTCAAGACGTTGACGTTATTTATAGTTCTACTGCTACTGAGCTTTATACTAACATCACAAACAATAAGTCTGCAGAACACGTTCTTGCAAGTGACGTTCATATTACCGACGATCAGTTAGACCCTGAAAATTTCGTAGTTGCGCAACACGGAAAGTTGTTTGATACGTTTAGTGGCGTTTTAGATGGCAATGGAAATACTTTAACTATCAGCGTTTTATCGAGTAGTTATGGCTACAAAGCGTTTAACACCTTGTCAGGCGTTATTAAGGATATAAGCGTAGTTTTATCTACGCGTGCTGTTCATAACGGGGCACGCTATGGTGGTGTTTTTGTAGGCACACTTAATGGTGGTGTTGAAAATTGTATCGTTAGTTCGCTTCATACGGCAGCTCCTGGTGCAGCAGGCTATGGCTATAACACCATTGTAGGCACTTTGGGCGCAAACGGCCAAATCAAGAACTCTATTCTTGTTGACAGTGCTAACTCTTATATTGCAGACGGTGTGTTCTATGATGCAAATGCAACTTCAAAGATTAAAAACGTTGCAGTAGTAAGTGATAGCTTGGTTAGTAACAATGCCACTATTAAGAATTATTTGCCTAATACAAAGTGTGACGTTGAAGGTTTCTACTTGTACGGTTCGTTTGATAAGGCAATCTCAGGTGTTGCAGATTATGTGTTAGATGTTGAAAAATACGCAGATGCAAGCACTCCTGCAAACCCTGCTAGTACGTCTTCTAGTGACGTTGCAGTTCTTTATGGCGGAAGTGAAGAAAAAGCATTAAAAGACATCGTTGGTGGTAAGGACGTTGCGTTCTTTAACGCTCCTATTTATAACGTAAACGGCGCATCTACAATGAAAGCTTTCAGGTTCTTTGATGCTTCGCTTGTAACTGTTGAACTTGACCAATCTTCATTAGTTCTTAATGAAAAGTCACCTGCAACTACTTTAAGTGCAACTGTAACCTATAAAGGTAACCCTGTTGATTCTAGTGAAGTTGTTTGGGCTAGTGATAATCAAGACGTTGTAACCGTTGCAAACGGCGTTGTAACCGTTGTTGGCGCTGGTGAAGCTACTGTAATCGCAACTTACGGTGGTGCAAGTGCATCTTGTGAAATCACTGTTGAAGAATATTTTGAAGAAATTACTTCTGGTGCTGATTTTGTAACTAAAATTAAAGCAAATCCAAGTGGTAAATTTAAATTAATGAATGATATTACCATAAACGACAATAACGTTAGTCCTGATGATTATCAATTTACAGCTAATGCGTACGTAATTAATGACTTTAGTGGTAAGTTGTATGGTAACAACCACACCATTAAATTTAATGCAGCTCACGGTGCGACAAGTGGATATCCTGCTTATTATGGTATGTTTAATACTATATCAGGTTTGATTAGCGACGTTAATTTTATTTTAGCTGTTCGTTCACAATCTTCTAATAATGCCGGCACTTTTGCTTTAACCTTAAATGGTACTGTTGAAAATTGTATTATCAGCTATAATAGAGATATGATTGGTGGTGGCTATGGTTACGTTAACTTGATTGGCACAATGGGCGCAAACGCAGTGTTCCAAAATAACGTTGTTGAGCGCTTGAATACTGGACATACATATTATATTATTGTAAGGTCTGCAAGCGAAACTTCATTAATTAAAAATATTGCTGTTCTCAATGCTGCTGGTTGGGCAGATGCTTCTGGTAATGCTATTGAAAATGGTGCAAGTAGATTGTTGCCGATTTCTAAAGCTAACATTGATGGATTGTACTTGTTTAATTCTAAAGCTGATCTTTTAGCAGGTACATATGCTTGGAAGCTTAATGAAGAAAATTACAAAGCTTCTTCTGCAGAGCATTCTTACTATTATATGAACGTTGGTACAGCAATGTCGACGTTGTTTGATAGCTATGCTGGAACTCCCGTAGACGTAAGCGCTATGCTAGGTCATAAACTCGTTCTTAAGAATGAAACGGTTAAAACTGCAACTTATAGCAAAACAGATAATGTTTACACTGTAACAGAAAGATCTTACGTTGTTCTTGATATGTATGACACTGCTCCTACTGACGTTGTTGTATCAATCGATAGCGAACTTGCTCTAACCGATAAGAGTTCTGCAACGCAACTTAACGTTACCGTAACAAAGGGTGGTGTTGCAGTTGATAGCGCGCTTTATTCTTGGTCATTAAGTAATGAAGGTGTTGTAACTGTTTCTGAAACGGGTCTAGTTACTGTTGTTGGTACAGGTAGTGTTACTATCACGTTAACTTACTATGGCATTGCGTCAACTTGTGTTGTAACCGTTACTGAACATTGGGATGAAATTTCAACAGCAGAACAATTTATAAATTATATGACCAATGCGCCCGATGGTAAATATAAGTTAATTAACGATATTGTTATAACTGATACGTCTTTAGATGCTAATAGCACGTTCCAATCAAAAGGTTCATTCTTCGCTAATGATTTTACTGGCGTAATTGATGGTAATAAATACAGTGTAACGTTTAATATTAATACTCGTGTTGGTAACGTAACGCACTATTATATCTTCAACAAGGTTTCTGGCGTGTTTAAAAATATTAACGTTGTAATTAACTTAGACACTTATTATAGAGCTGGACATACTGGTTTCTTTATTGATACGTTAAAGGGTACTATTGAAAATTCAGTTATTTCATATGATACTTCTAAGTATGGTAACTATGGATATCCTTCTTTGATCCGTTCTTTAGATGCAGGTTCTAAAGTTGAAAACACTGTAATCAACATGGTGGGCAATTCGTACAGAGCATACGTTATAGCTGAAGCAGCAGATGCTACGGCAGTTCTTAACAATATTTACGTTATTAGTGGTCGTTTAGGTGCTGAAGGCGGTGTTTGTTACAACCTAGGTGTATTGTTACCTTCTCAAAAATGTCAAATAACAAACGTTCACGCATTCTCATCGATTGCTAATGCAATTTCGGGCAAAACGTACGCATCACTTAACAACGATAAGTATGCTGCTGAAGACGCACCTGCAAATATCACTTGGAAATCAGGCGATTCTTCTACTGACAACTTGCTTGTGCTTTACGATCAAGGTATAGTACCTGTTATGACGGATGTTCTTGGATATAATATAGTTTCTAAGACAATAATTGTTCCAAAAGCTACGTTTAGCGGTGGTGCAATTACTGAAGTTGTTCAAACTGAAATCAACGTTGTTGATTTTGCTGACTAATAGCTAGCGCTTAAAAAATCAAATCATTTTATTAACTGCGGGGGCAAACCCGCCCCCGCGGTTATAAAAAATGTTTTTTGTTAAAATTATTAAATTTAACTAAAAACAATGCACGTTTTATCTTTTTTGATACAAAATAATAGGGAACACCTATAGTAGTTTTATCTAAATTTGAATATAATTGCTTGACACAACAAGCTTATATATAGATTATGTAATGCGCACGTGCGCGCGAGACTAAAGTGTTTTTTGTTTTGGTCTTGAACTTTTTACTTTAGACAAGTATGCCTTTTGGCGTATGAATAAAAATATGTATAGGAGACAGAAAATGAAAAAGACAAGAAATATTTTAACCACAATAATTTCATTTGTTCTTTTAGTTACGATGGCGCTCACTTTAGGTGCTTGTAACAACGGTGCTCCCGGCGGATCCGGCGGTGGGGACGAAGACGTTACCGTTATCGTAAAACTCAACAAGACGCTGTTGGAACTCGATGAGCAGTCTAGTGATTATCAGCTCGTTGCAACTGTTAAAGAAGACGGAAAGATTATATCTAACCCTGCTCTTACTTGGACAAGTAGCAATAATAACGTTGTTACGGTATCTAATACAGGGGTTGTTCACGTTGTTGGAGTTGGCGAAACAGCTATTAATTGTACTTATGATGATGACAACGTTGCAAGTTGCAGAGTAGTTGTTAGTAAGTATTATGAACCTGAATTTAAGGTTGTACTAGTGTCAAAGAAACTTGCTATTCCTTATGATGCTGGTTATGAATTCACAATTCAATATACAGTTGAATACAATGACGGCACACTTGTTGAAGGTGCAACCGTAACTTATTCTTCAAGCGATGCTTTAATTGCTA
Source organism: Christensenellaceae bacterium (assembly GCA_045578765.1). GTDB lineage: Bacteria > Bacillota > Clostridia > Christensenellales > Borkfalkiaceae > UBA1259. The sequence goes on from JAZNKV010000002.1 coordinate 58,431, forward strand.
CTGTTGACCCATCGACAGGTAAGATTACCGTTGTTGGTAGGGGCGATTGCTATATCACTATTACCGCTGTTAAAGGCGACAAAATTGCTGCCGCAGACTTTTTGCTCTCTGTTGAAAGAGTAGATACAGAAGGCGGATTTGGCGAAGATAAACCTTGGGCGTAATCGGGGATAGGAGGTGACTTATGACTAACAGATTAAATAAGGTTAAATCTATTATTATATTGTTTATCATTTCTGCCTTGATGTTTACTGCTGGTGCACTTATATCATATAACGGCTCACATACCGTTAATGCAGAAGGCACTGCTGTATTTACAATGGCTGAAAAAATTGAAGCTAGAATTAAAACTCCATCTGGTTTGAGATTTAAGGCTAACTTCAACGGTACCGTTAAAGAAGAAATTGAATCTGCAAAAGAATTCGGTTTCCTTATCGCACCAACGTCTTACTTTGATGGCATTACTGCCGATTATATGAACGCTTTAGCTGATAAAGTTGTCGTTAAAGTTGACAAGAGTAAGATTGTTGAAGAAGGTATTGATAGATACTATGCTACTGCAGTTCTTTACAATATTTTAGAAGCAAACTGGGAACTTGATTTCTCTGCAGTTGCTTACTATATTGATGCTCAAGATAACGCAACTTACACAGTGAATGAAACGTTACCTTCTGCAAGCATAAATACTATCATCAATGCAAGTTTCTTCTCTGCTGACGGCACGGCTGAAACAAGAGCTCAATTATTCACGTACCTTAACTATGGTGGTGATTCTGCTCTTGACTTTACTTATGACTTTGATGGCGAAGAAGGTCCTAATGCGCCAGAAACCATTACGGTTCCTGCGCACCCCATTAGAGTTAACAACGAAAAATTTGATTTCATTGTAAACCTTAACTATGGTGAAAGTGGCGACCCAATGTATTCTTACATTTTAACGGAAGACATTAATTGCTATTTTACACCTGGCTTAAACTACATTTATGATAAGGATTTTGGTGCCACCTTAGACGGTGATGGCTATAAAATCTCTTACGTATTGAATACTGCGATAGATTTCAAAGGCTTGTTCAAATCTGTATCAGGTGTCTTGAAAAACGTTGTTATCAATGCAGACGTAACGATGCCGTATGCTAACCAATATTCTTTTGCTGAAACCGTTTCAGGCAAGCTTGAAAACGTTGTGTTTGAATTAGATTTCAAAACTAACGCATACGCTAACAAGTATGAAACCAGCCCTTCAAGTGGTATTATTGGTATGGTTGAAGGTGATGCTGAGCTCAATAATATCGTTGTATACGACAAGAGCCAAGGTATCCACCAATACTGTGTAGTTAAAGGTGGTGAAGGTCAATCTATCAACAACTTCGTATTCGTTGGTTCTGCAGTTAATAAAGGTGTTCCTGGTTGGAATGGCTCTTATACGTGGGGTTGGAGAAAGCTTCCATTTAACGTTGATGGCGCGCATATGGAACTTAACAATTTCTATATGTATTCTTCACTCAAAACTGCTATTGAAGGCGAAGGTAAGTACGTTGAAAACTTTGACTATGCTGAAATGCCCCACGGCTCTGTAGAAGACGTTAATTGGTACGCTACTACAACTGAAAAGGCAAACGACGTTATTGATAACTTTACGTTTGAATACTATGAAGATGAACTTGCAAACCGCAAGGGCTATAGAGTAAAATTAGGCACTAAGGTTGTCGTTGATGAAGCTTCTAAGATGTTTGAAGAAGTAAACACCGTTGAAGAATTTATCACCGCTATGACTTCTGGTGCAAGCACAAGATTCGATCTTAAGACCGATATCGTTATTACCGACGCTGAACTCGATGCAAACAGCACGTTCCAATCTAGCGCATATACGTTCCCTGTAGACTTTAAGGGTACGCTTAATGGTGGTAAACACACTGTAACGTTTAACGTAGCTACAATGCAAATTAGAAATGCTGATCCTTGGTTCGGTATTTTTGAAACTGTTTCTGGTAACATTGTTGACACTACAATTATCGTTAAAGCAATTAACTACATGGGCGGTAATAAGACTAACGTCTTAGCTGGCACATTGTCTGGCAAGTTTGAAAATTCTATCCTTGCATACGATATTACACCTAGCAAGAGATTTAACGGTGTTGGTGGTTACGGCTATCCGTCACCAATTGGTACTTTGGGCGCAAGTGCTCAAGTAAACAACAGCTTGTTTGTTGGTGTTGGTTATGGCAATGGCTACGGCGAATATCAAATCGCAAGAGACGCATCTGCTACAACCAAAATCTCTAACGTTGGTTTAGTAGCTGGCGAATGGGGTACGGCTAGACTTGCTAAAGTATTACCTGCAACAAAAGCTAACGTTTCTAACGTTTACATGTATAACTCAGTTGCTAACGCTATTGCTGGTAAGCATATGTATGCACTCGATAACGCTAAATACGCTAGCGGTGAAATTGCTAACGCATCTGCTCCTGCTGACTTATACGTTGACAACACGTCATACGCAACAACAAAGGCTATTGCTGAAATTTTAGGCTACGAAGTTCAATCATTCGCTGCAACGGTTAAAACTTATACCTATAACGTTGCTGATATGACATATTCAAACGTAGCAGATGGTAAGCTTGATGTTATTGATTTCTTAAAACCCGTTGAAATTTCAACGTCTAAAGCATTTGTTGACGCAATGAACACCGGTGCTGGCTCTTATATCCTTAAAAATGACATAACCATTACCGATACAGCGTATGATGCTAATAGTGAAGTTCAATCACGTGGCAACACGTTTGACACTGAATTTAAGGGCGTTTTAGATGGTAATGGATATACTATTACATTCAACGTAAACACTGAAGGTTTGTCATACTTCTCAGGCGTTTACAAGAAGATTTCTGGCGTTATTAAAAATGCGCATATCGTATTGAGTATTAGAACACCTTTCAATGAAGGAAAGCACGGTATTGGCCACTTAGCTAACACTCTTGAAGGCTCTATCCAAAATTGTATTATTACGTATACCACACAAAACGCGAAAGATTATGGTTATGCGGCCTTGATTTCAACACTTGGTGCAAGCGCTGAAATTAAGGATTGCGTACTCGTTGGATACAACAGCTATACCGAAGGTGGTGTAATTGCTGAATACGCTAGTGAAACATCTAAGATTACTAACGTTGCAGTTGTTTCTAATAAATTGCACTATAACACTTACTATCTTGGCAAAATATTGCCAACAACTAAATGTAACGTAAACGGCGTGTACGTTTATGATTCTGTTACAAAGTTAGTTGCTGGTAAAGCTGACTATGCGCTTGATGCAACTAAGTACAATGCCGAAGGTGCACCTGCAAATATCACCTATAAAGCCGATGCTGACATTGACACGTTGTATAGCAGAAACGTAACAAAATCAATTGCTGATATTCTTGGAACTCAAGTTAGCTACGTTTCGGGTACTGTAAGCATTGTTCAATTAAACTCTGATGCAGAAATTGTTAACAATACTATTACAACAATCGTTAAAGCACCAGCTGCGTAATAATTGTCAAGTACAGTTTTAAATAATCTTAATGTTAATTTTTAATAATTAAACATAAATTAAAACAACAAAAAGCGTATTCGCCTTTTAAAAAGCGAATACGCTTTTCTTCTTTTACGTATACTAATATAACTATCGAAATAGTATTTTCTTTAACAGTTTAATGCTGGTAAATTGAGAACGTGTTTACGAAAACTTTTATTGAAAAAATTCAATAATTTCCAAAGGTTTTTCTAAATTGGTATTGACAATCAACAACTTGTGTGTTAAAATTTATATATACACAAGAAAAAGGATAATAAGACATTGCAAAAACGTAATGTATTGTTATAAAATTTTATTTTAAGGAGAAGGAAAAATGAAGACTAAAAAAGTACTTGTATCGATTCTTTCGTTCGTACTAATGCTTTCTATGTCATTGTTTGCAGTTGCATGTGCTGCGCCTCCCGTAATCACTTTAGACCTCAGTGAAAATGCTGTTGTTCTTTATACGGATGCTATTGGTGAAACATATGAATTAAGCGCAACCGCAAAGGAAAATGACGTGGAAGTTACCGACCCTGTTCTTACGTGGGCAAGTGACGCTGAAGAAGTTGTTACTGTTGAAGATGGTGTTATCACTATCGTTGGCAAAGGAACTTCAACCATTACTTGTACTTATAAGGACAAGACTGCAGAATGTGAAGTTACCGTTAACGATTCAACGTTAACTCTTAGCGAAACTGTAATCAACGCTATCGTTGGTGGGGAAGATGTTACTGTAACTGCTACTGTTGCTAACGGTGAAACTCCTGTTGAAACTCCAACACTTACTTGGTCAAGTGACGCTGAAGGTGTTGCTACTGTTGCCAATGGCGTTATTTCTATCGTTGGTGAAGGTACAGCTAATATTACGTGTACCTACGCAGCTGTAAGTTCAACAGTTGTTGTTAACGTATACGTTCCTGATCTCAGTATCAGCGCTGAATCTATTGAAGCAACTGAGAGAGATGAAGCAGTTCAACTTACTGTAAGCGCAAGTGTAAACAGTGTTCCTGTTGAAAATCCTGTATTAGTTTGGTCAACAACTAATGCTAAAGTTGCTGCTGTTGAAAATGGTTTAGTATCATTTATGGGCGCAGGCGAAGCTACGATAACTGCTAGCTTAGGTGCAACAAGTATTTCTTGCTCAGTTGTAGTTAGCTCGGTCGAAATTGAAATTGAATCTAATGAAGAATTTATTGCTGAAATCGGTTCTGGTAAACCTGGTACTTATAAATTAACCAAAGATATCGTTATTACTGATGCATTGGCTACTGGTGATGAAACTGAAGGTGCTTTCCAATCAGGCGCATATATGTTTGGTAAACCATTTATTGGTACGTTAGATGGTAATGGTTATACTATGACCTTTAATGCCGACACAAGAGGATTATCATACTTTACTGGTGTATTTGCTACTATTAAAGGTACGATTAAGAATGCCAATATTGTTATTTCTGTTACTTCACCTTTTAATGGTCAACACACAATGGGTATATTAGCTGAAAGGCATTATGGTGTTATTGACAACTGTTTCATTAACTACACAAACGTAAAAGGTGGTGGCGATGTTGACTGGTGTTATATTTCACTTATCAATATGATAATGGATGGCTCTGAAATTAAGAACAGTGTTATCGTTGACTATAGCGCTTACGTTGAGGGTGGTATCGTTGCAGAATACGCTGAACCGACAGCTAAGATTACGAACGTTGGTGTTGCAAGTAATAGTAAATTCTGGTATCCTGATATGGATCTTGCTCAAGCATTACCTTCAAATAAGTGTGTTGTAAATGGTTTCTACGTATATCAAACTCTAGCAAAAGCTTTTTCTGGTGATGCAGCAGTTTCACTCAATAGCGATAAATATAATGCTGATGATACACCCGCAAGAATTACGTGGACTACATCTGATTGCGCAGATGAAAACATTACTGTTCTTTTTGACACAAATGTGACAAAACAATTAAGCGAAATCGTTTCTATCCCTGATGGATTCAATGTTGTTCAATTATCTGCGGACGTTTATGTAAATGCTGCGGCATCTAAGATGGATGCGATTATAATGGTAGATCCTGCTAACTTACCTGCAACAGAAATTAACAGTTCAAGTGAATTTATCGCAGCAATGAAAGCTGGGGAATTAAAGAGATACGTTCTTACAACAGACGTTTCTGTAACTGATACAGATCTTGGTGGAACTGACGAAATTCAATCTGGCGGAAAAACGTTTGAAGCATTTAACGGTGTGTTAGATGGTGCTGGTCACACAATGACCTTTAACATCAAAGCTAACGGTTACTTTAAAGGTATATTCAAAACGTTCGCTGGTTCGTTTAAGAATGCTAACATCGTTATGAGCGTTCAAACTGCCTATGGTAGTGGTAACAAGCTTGGCGCGCTTGCAGAAACGTTTACTGGTATTATTGATAACTGTGTAATCACTATGTATACTAAGAATACTTCTGGCTATGGGCACAGTTCGCTCGTTGCAACATTAGGTGCCACAGCGCAAATTACGAACTGTGTACTTAACGTTCAAGATGCTTATATCGCTACAAGCTTTATTGCCTACAACGTAAATGAAACGGCAAAAGTTCAAAATATAGCTATCGTATCTAACAAGTTGCATAGCCCTGGCAAACAAATGAGTTATTTATTACCTAACGGTAAGTGCGATATTAAAGATATTTACATTTACAACAATGTAGCTAATTTACTTGCTGGTAAAGCAGACTACGCTTTAGATCTTGATAAGTATAATGCAGACGGTGCGCCTTTAAACATTTCTTATTCATCAAGCAGTGATATTGATGTGCTTTATACTACTGGTCCTATTGATAAAGCTTTCTCAAGCATTATCACAACTGATGCAACTTACGTTGCTGGCACTGTAAACGTAATTAAGGTAATTAACGAAACTGCAACAATCAACACTATCGTTGTTCAACAATCTGCTGCTGAATAATCCTTAATGATTGTTTATGGTGTAACATTTAGTTGTAATTAACTAACAACAAACATGATATAAGCCCGAGATGTTTTTCACTCGGGCTTATAATATAATTATTTTTAATATAATTTAATAAATAACGCCTTATTTTATAGGGCGTTATTTGTATTTTAAAAGCGATAAGATTGTGCTAATATTTTGCTTATTTATTAGGATAATGCGTTGATTTATTTTAATATTATGCTATAATTTACTTATAAAGTGAAATGTATAGTATATCTATAATAAGGAGAATTATATGGGTACTAAAAAAGAAAAGACTATAAAACTTAATATGGCTAAATCAACGTTTGTTAAGGTTGACCTTGATGAGTTAGAAGATATGGCTTTTGCTAATAACGTTTGTACGAATACTCCGTTAGAGCAAAATTACTGGCTTGACCTTATTGCATTTGATAAAGATAATATTAAAGGCTCTGTTGATCAATTTATTGAAAACGTTAACGGCAAAATTGATTCGTTTTATTTGCATATGGTTAACTGTGATTTTGTTGCTGGTTTTCCTGGTATGGATAGAGAATATATTCTTCACGAAAGGGACTGTGCGGGGTTTCCTAAAGGTGAAGAAAGGGCAAGGCAACAATGGACCAACTATGACCTTAAAAACTTAATTGACTATTGTCATGAAAAAAATATTGAAGTATATTATACTATCGGTGGTGGTACGCACCCTGGTAACGCATATGATTTTAAAAAGGATCACCCAGAACTTGTTGCTTTTTCGACTAGAATTGCAAAGCATTGGGGGTCTTATCACTTTGCTAAGCGCTTAAATGACGGCAGATATTTTGAAGACGTTTTATCAGCAAAGTTAAAAGAGTTTATGTTGGCTTTTGGTTTTGATGGTATACATTTGGCTGACGTATTAACTTTCCCACACATGCGTGTTGTTAATGGCGATTTTACTGATGACTTGGTTGAACAATTTGTTTCTAGAACGGGAATAAAACTTCCGTTTAATGTTACAGGAACAACAATCAAAGAACAGCAAGCAAGATATCGTTATATTATCAACAATCTTCGTTATGAATGGACGCGTTTTCAAGCTGACCGCTATGGTGAATTTATTAGCAAAATGATAAAAGCTGCGCACGACATTGGCAAGAAAACTTGCCTTGTTAATGCTTGGACATGCTCTCCGTTTGAAGCATTCTATCGTTTTGGTGTTGACTATCGTAAATACGCTGAAGGTGGGGCAGATAAATGGATGTTTGAAGATGCCATTGGTGTTACAATCTCAAGTTGGAGAAATAACGAATTTGAAATTACCGAAGATACACGTTGGAACTGGAACTGGCGTTTGATGGAAAAACAAGGTGCGCTTAAGTGTTGTACTATGGGTATGCATATGGTTAATATGACTAGTATTCACGACACTAATGAACAATGGAACTTGATTGATAATGCACCTAACGAGTTTAGAACTAACGTTGCAAAGCGCAGTGTTGTTTACGTTTGGAAGGGCGGAAAACTTGTTCCGTCTTGTGAAGGCTCAATGTATTGTTTGTCGGACGGCGTAAATAAAGAATCGTGGGAGAAAATTCATAACGTAATAGATAATTTTAACGTTGGTGAACCGATAGAAGCACTTGGCTTTACAGCGTTATATGATGATGATCTTGATGGTCAAGTTAAAGAGTTTATTTCCACTCGTCGTCACAACGCGCCTTACGTTAACTATCGTTTCTTGCGTGCAGGTTTCCCGATTACCGCAAGAGCTACTAAAGAAGAGCTTGCTCTTTCTCGTGGACCACTACTCGTTACGGCGGAGTCTGTTCGTGACGATAACGTTAAAACTTATCTTGAAAACACGGATAGATTACTTGTTATTGCGGGATATAAAACAGTGTTAGATAAAGCGCCTAATGCTGAGTTTAAATGCGGGGATTTTACTGTTAAAATTTACAACTCCAAAAATAAAAAGGCTAAAAAATCGTATAACGGTTATAAAAAAGCTGCGCTTAACTATCAAGACCCTGTCAATGCGCATTGGCCTATGCTTCCACGTATGGATACCATTAACGACAACTTGTTTACCGACGTTTTAGATTTTGTTAATAAAGAAGACGTTATGCCTTATGGGTTAATGCCATACATGTTAAAAGATGCTAAGGGGAAATCAATTTACCCCAAAACATATAAGAAAGGCAATTATAAAATATTCACCTATAAAATGAGCGAAAGTCATTATAGAATGCTTGTTGTAAACAATGATAGTTGGTTTGCTCATCCTATTATAAAATTGCCGTTTAAGGCCAAATCAGTCGTTATGATTGGTAAAGGTAGTTGGAGCCCATCTCCACTTCGTCCAGATGGTTTAATTATGCTTAAACTTAATAATCGTAGTAGTGAGTTGCTTGATATTTATGTATAGAATATGATATAATTATTATAAAAATAAACATATCATGTTTGGAGTTTTATTATGAAAATTGCGCTAAAAAAACGTACTAGCCTAATTGCTATGATTATTACGTTAATTTGTACGTGTTTTGGGCTAGTAGCCTGCACAACAAGACAACCGCCTGAACCTATAGTAGAATTTTCGATTAACAAGACTTCATTAACTTTAGACGAATTTGCAGATGATGTACAACTTTCCGCTAACGTTTACGTTGACGGAGAAGTAGTTGATGACGTGAATTTTTCGTGGTCAAGTAGCAACGAAAAGGTCGTAAAAGTAAAAAATGGCTTAGTTACTGTATGTGATATTGGTAGCGCGACAATTACTTGCGGGTATGAAGATTTAACAAAAACTTGTTCTGTTACAGTAAACGAGTCAAATAGCTACGTTTTAATTTCAAGCGCTTCGCAGTTGATTAACGCAATGACTTCGAATGAAGACGTTGCATATAAACTTGCTAACGACATAATTTTAACGGATAAACAAATTGATTCACAAAGCACGTTTCAAAGCGGTGCGTATTGTTTTAATGCTGATTTTGCTGGCATGCTTAACGGTAATTATAAACAAATCGTTTTAAATTTGAAGTCTCAAAACGGTGTGGCGTTTGACGGCGTATTTAAGTCAATTTCCGGTATTATTAAAAAAGTTAACTTCATTATTACTTTACAAACAAATTATAGTACTAATGAATATGGCATATTAACGCCGAGTTTGACGGGTAGGCTTGATAAATGCATTGTTAACTACGATAATTCTGCTAGTGCTTCAAGTGGCTTAGCAACGCTTGTAAAAAGCATGGGAGCAAATGCGAAAATTACAAACCTATCTATTTATAGATTAAATACAGGGGTAACCGACTATCAAATTGCAAAGTATGTTCAACCGACTTCTTGTATTGAAAACGTAATAATAGTGGGAAATAATTGGGGGTGGGCAAGCCCTCCAAGTGCATCAAGTAAAATATGTAAGGCGTTACCGACAACAAAATGTGTTGTGAACGGGGTGTACTTAATTGAGTGTAAAATTGATGCTAATACAGTTACAAAAATAATATTATGTCAATATTCTTATAGGCTCAACGTTGACAAATATAATAGCGCTTCATCGCCATCAAACGTTATAAAATCTGGTAACACTGTTACTAACGCAGAAATTACTATTTTGTTTGAAAGTGATTACTCGTCTAACGCTATTTCTACTGAAGAAGAGTTTGGTTATTGTCTTGTAGGTGTAACTTCCGTTATGGGGGAAAGTAGATTTTTACTTGGCTATTACGTTCAGTAAAAATAGTCTTATAATTTATTTAATAAATTAAAAAAGAATATTTTGGAATATTTGTGTAAAATTTTGAGTTTACATTATTGCGTTATTGTGATACAATAATACTGTAATGATATAATTATTAAGGAGAATTTTATGAATTACACAACCATTAAAAAAGAAGAATATGCAAAAAGAGTTGCAGCACTTCGTAAAATTATGGCTAAAGACGGTGTAGATATGGTTATGGGCTATTCTGGCCTTGTTGAACTTGGTATCGTTCGTTATTACTGTGGTTTTGCGCCTGTTAATGAAAACGCTGCAATCATCATTCCTTTGGAAGGTGACGTTACTGTTTGTGCAGGACAAGCTGGTTATGACTATGCTGAAGTTCAAAACCAATTAGAAGGTAGTATTATCAAAATCTTCCCCGAAGTTGGCGAAGTTTCTGGTTTTGAATATGATACTGAAGGCCAACTTGACTTTGCTGAATATTTCCGCCAAATCAAAGCTGTTAAGAATATAAAGAAAATCGCTGTTATCGGCAGATTGATTTTCCCGTCAATTATTTATAACAAATTAAAGGCTGTATTTGCTGATGCTGAAATTGTTGACTATGATGACGTTCACTATGGTCAAAGAGTTATCAAGTCTGCAAACGAAATTGAAGTATTAAAAACTAACTGGGAAATGATTAGTCAAGTTTTCACTAATGTTGTTCCACAAATTAAGGTTGGTATGACTGAAAGACATATTCAAGGTTTATTTGAATATGAAATGTATAAATTAGGTGCTGAAAGCAGTGTTCAAGCGTTTGAACCAATGGTTGCTACCGGTACAAAAAATTCATACATTAGTATGTGCAGAAACACTTTAAGAAAGATTGAAGAAAACGAAATCTTAAACCTTGCAGCTGGCGTAAGCTACGAAGGTTATAATGGTATTATTTGTTCACCATTAGTTCTTGGAGAAATTCCACAAAAGATTAAAGATGCTGTTATGTGTGCATATGACGCGCTCAACGTTGCATCTGCAAAGATGAAACCTGGTGAATCTTGCAAGACTGTTTTAGAAACTTATGAAAACTATCTTACCAAGTATGGCTATATTGAGTATTGCCCATACGGAAGCTTGCACAGCACTGGTATGTTAGAATGTGAAGCACCCGTTTACTCAAAGAAAAACGGTCGTATCATTGAAGAAAATATGGCAATTTGTATTGATGCTTACTTCAAGGGTATGGAATGGGGTAGCTTTAGAATTGAAGACTGCTATCTTATCGAAAAGAATGGCGCTAAGCGTATGACAACTTATAACGATACCGCTATTCCCAAAATTTTCAAATAAGGAGAAAGTATAATGGAAAACGGAAAGAAATGTTGGTATATCCCTGATGGTTGGATTCCCATGCAAAAAAAAGGTGAATTCGACGGTCTAGAAGGTCACGAAGCTCTTATCGTTCTTAACTGTAACGCTGAAGATGCTAAAATTTACGTTGACTTCTATTTTGAAGATAAAGATCCTATCGAAGGCGTGGAATTTACTATTCCCGCAAAAAGAGTTAAATGCTTTAGGATGGATCACCCCGATGAAATCGGTGGAGTAGTTCTTGGCAGACTCTATCAGTACTCTGTAAGAGTTAGAAGTGACATTCCTGTTGTTGTTCAATTCGGCAGATTAGATGTTACTCAAGATAACTGCGCTTACATTGGCGTAATGGGGTACTCTGAATAATTTAGTACATAATGTTCTCTTATGTGATTAGGAAAATAGGGTGGCTTCGGCTGTCCTATTTTCCTTTTAAATAATTATTTCATTTATAAAAAAGCTCCTAAAAGTGTTTATCTCTTAGGAGTTTTTTAAATTCAAGTATTTAAGTATAGACCTATATAAGCGTTATATAACAGTTGATTTTTTATATTCTGTTGGAGTTTTTCCGGTAACCTTCTTGAATGTTCTTGAAAAATAGTTATAGTCTTCAAATCCAACCGTTTCGGCGATAAGTTTGAGTGATAGAACACCTTCATCAAGCAAGCGTTTTGCTTCACTAATTCTTTCACTAATTAAATAGTTTATTATCGAATCGCCTGTTTCTTTCTTGAATATAGTGTCGCAATGGTTAGGGGAATACCCTACGTGATTTGCAATTTCACTTAGTGCAAGTTTTGAATTTAAATTTTTTCTTACGTACCTTTTAATTTTTAATATAATAGGGTTTTCTTCTTGTGAGGATAGTTTGCTTTTTATTAAGATTATTAACAATTCAAGTGCTTTATCAATTTTGTCAAACCAGTCGTGATATTTAGAATAAACCTCATCACAAGCGCTAATCATAAGTTTTACGTCTCGTGATAAAATATTTGGAATATAAATAGGGAGAGTTTCACTTGGAGTGTCATAGAAGTTAAAACTAACGTATTCACATTGTTCGCTACACTCTCTTGTTCTCGTACTGCCGTGTGTAATATAAATACAGTCTCCAGAGCTTACGTTGATAGTTTTTCCATCGATTTTATATTTTAAATTACCTTTTAGTACAATTGTTAAATCATTGTATGCAATATGCGTACAGATGATTTGTGGCGCGGGCATTGATATATCGTTGTGTCTATAATAAAACGTCTTCATGGTTTAATTATATCAATCAATTATATTTGTGTCAATAAAATAATAATATTGTGCTAAAAATTAGCATATAAAATAATATTTTGCGTTGATTGACAATTAAGATTGTGCTATAATTACAGTAAAGTGAATACGTTTTAAATAATAAAAAGGAATTATATGGTTAAAGTTAAACTTAGTGCATTTTCAGATGAAGCAGCTTCTAATATTTTTGAACAGATAAACGCTATGCAGTTAAATGGTATAAACTACACAGAGCTAAGGAGTATTTCGGGCAAAAACGTATCTGAATTTACTATAAGTGAATGTAAAGAATATCATAAAAATTTCTGCGATAATGGTATAAAAGTTTTTTCTATTGGCTCACCATTAGGTAAGGTAGATATTGATACTGACTTTGATAGCTACTTAGATTTGGTTAAAAAAGTTTGTGAAATAGCAAATGTTTTTGAAACAAATAAAATAAGAATGTTCAGTTTTTTCAATGCTTATGAAAAGAAAGAAAAAGTTTTTGAATATCTAAATAAAATGGTTGATATTGCAAATAGTTATGGCGTTTATCTTTGTCATGAAAATGAAAAAGAAGTTTACGGTGATAGTGCTGAAAGGGTTTTAGAAATTATGGACAAAGTTAAAGGACTTAAATTTGTCTACGACCCAGCAAACTACGTTCAAATGAATGAGCCGGCAGAAAAAACACTAAAGCTCTTCCATGATAAGGTTGAATATTTCCACATTAAAGACGTGATAAATGCGACAGGTGAACTTGTTCCAGCCGGTTATGGTGATGGAGATATAAATAAACTTGTTTCATTGATTAATAGAGACGTTACGCTTACGCTTGAGCCACACCTTGCCGTATTCGATGCTTATGCTAAAATTGATAACACGGAAATGAAACATAAATTTAAGTTTGAAAATAATTTAGAGGCGTTTACGTTTGCTGTCAATGCTCTTAAAAATATTTTAATAAATAATGGATTTGCTCTTATAAACGGAGAGTATGTAAAAGGAGAATAATATGAAAGCAGGTTTAAACTTATATTCGGTTAAAAAGCTTCTTCAAACGGAAGAAAGCTTTATCGATACCTTAAAAGCGCTTAAAGATATGGGGTATGATTACGTTCAATATTCTGGTTCGCCATACGATCCTGAAAAAATCCACCGCATAATTAAAGCGACGGGTATGCCCATTGTGTTAACTCACGTACCAATGGATTTAATTTTGAACCAAACGGAAAAATTAGTAGAAGAACATTTATCTTTTGGTTGTAAAAACATTGGTCTCGGCGCGATGCCAGAAGCAATGCAAGATGATGAAACTCTTTGGAAAAATAAAATTGAAGAATTAAATAATGTTGCAATCAAAATGAAGAGTTTGGGTGCCAAATTCTTCTATCACAATCACCACTTTGAATTCCAACGTTTTTCAACAGGGGAAACGGTTTTTGAGTATATGAAGAAAAACGCACCTGAAATCAATTTTACGCTTGATAGCTATTGGGTGCAATATGGTGGCGCTAACCCTGAAACTTTTGCGGATGATTTAGTTGGCAGAATAGAGTGTGTTCACCTTAAAGATTATATGATAGAACGTGAACCATTACCTTCATATGTTAATAAACCAGTTTTTGCACCCGTAGGTAAAGGAACACTTAATATGCCTGAAATCATAAATAAATGGACGGCTGCTGGTGCAAAATATTTCCTTGTAGAACAAGATAATGCAAGTTCGTTTGATGATCCGCTTGCACAAGTAAAACAAAGTATTGATTATTTAAAGAAAATTTAAGGAGAAAATAAAATGGAAAAGAAAATTAGATATGGCGTAATCGGTTTAGGTAACCAAGGAGCAACGTACGTACTTGACTTTTTTGATCAAGGAAAAATTCAAAATTCATACGTTTCAGCAGTTTGTGACATTGTGCCTGCAAAACTTGAAAATGTTAAAAATAAAACAACAAATAAAGATATAGTGTATTTTACAGACTATAAGGAAATGTTAGACAGCGGACTTTGTGATGCAGTTTTGATTGAAACCCCACACTATCAACATCCTGCAATGGTTATAGAATGCTTAAATAGAGGTATTAACGTTATATGCGAAAAGCCAGCGGGTGTATACACAAAGCAAGTTCGTGAAATGAACGAAGTTGCTGAAAAGAACAATGCGCATTTTGCAATGATGTTTAACCAACGCACCAACTGTGTGTATAGAAAAATGAAAGAAATAATCGCAGACGGTGGTATTGGTGAAATTCAACGTGTTACTTGGATTATTACCAACTGGTTTAGAACTGAAAAATATTACGACTCAGGTAGTTGGCGTGCGACGTGGGCAGGCGAAGGCGGTGGCGTGTTGATTAATCAATGTCCACACCAACTTGACCTTGTTCAATGGGTTGTTGGTAAACTTCCTGTTAGAGTTAACGGCTTCTGTAAATACGGAAGATGGCACGATATTGAAGTTGAAGACGAAGTTACTGCTTATTTTGAGTATGACAACGGGGCAACCGGTATGTTTGTTACCACAACAGGTGAATGGCCCGGAACTAATAGATTTGAAGTTTCAGGAACAAAGGGTAAACTTTTAGTTGATGAAACCACAAATGTTCTTGAGTGGCATAAATGCGCAGAAGATACGCAAGAATGGTCTAAAAAAGCTACTACAGGTTTTGCTAAACCAAAGACTGAAAAGATTATTGTTGAAACTGACGGCAAAAATGAACAACACGCTGGTATTATGAGTAATTTTGCTAATGCTCTTTTAGGTAAGGAAGAGTTCTTTGTTGACGGTAAGGAAGGCATTAACGGTGTTGAGCTTATGAACGCAATTGAACTTTCTGGTTGGAAAGGTGGTATCCCCGTCACGTTGCCTGTTAACGAAGATGAATATTTAGAAGAACTTAATAAAAGGCGTGCAACTTCACGCTTAAAAGTAGTTGATGATAGCTATATTGAACCTACCGTTGGCACTTATGGGGGAAAGAAATAGTAATGAAAACTGCAATAGTTGGAATGGGCGTTATTGGAAGCGTCCATTTTGACGTGTTGAAAACTATTAAATGCGCCAACATAGTTGCGCTATGTGACGTTGATTTAAAGCGATTAGATGCTTATGATGACGTAAATAAATATGATAATTACGATAAGTTGCTTGAATGTGAGCAACTTGATGTGGTGCATATTTGTACGCCACATTATCTTCACGCTGATATGATTATTAAAGCTTTAGATAAAAATATAAACGTTTTATGTGAAAAACCTTTATGTATTAAAGAAGAAGATATAGAAAGAATTATTGAGGCTGAACAACGTTCAAAAGCAAAACTTGGTGTTTGTCATCAAAATAGATACAATAACGTAAATGTATTTGTGAAAAATTATCTAAAAGATAAAGAAATTGTTGGTGCGCACGGTCATATGGTATGGAAACGTACTGAAGAATATTATAACTCTGCCGAATGGCGTGGAAAATGGGCTACCGAAGGCGGTGGAGTTTTGATTAACCAAGCGCTTCATACTCTTGACCTTTTGATATGGTTGTTGGGTGAGCCTAACAATATAACGTCAAATATTTCTAACAATTCACTAAAGAACGTAATCGAGGTGGAAGATACTGCAAATATTATTGCAAAAGGAAGCGCTAATTTTACCTTCTTTGCAACTAACGCATCATCATATAGTCTTCCCGTTTTACTTAATATAGCAACGAAAGATGAAGAAATTTTAGTGTATGAAAATAGGGTAATAATTGGCAATAAAGAATATGATTTTGAAAAGGACAATGTCGTTTATGGCAAGTGCTGTTACGGTACGGGACATAAAGGATTATTTAATGAATTTTACAATTCAGTAAATTGTGCTGATAAATTTTGGATTGACGGCAAGGAAGCTTCTAAGGTAATTAAGGTTATTTTAGATGTGTATAAACAGTGTAATTATTTGAATTGAAATTTTATTATGCTTTACTAATTATTATAATTGTGTTATAATAAAACAAACAGTTATAGGAGATAATAAAATGATCATTCAAACAAGAGTACCTTTAGAATTTATTACGCCTGAAGATGGCTATCATTACTTTTTCGGTTATTATGACTTGCAACCTTACGATAAGTCAGGAAAGAAGCACTTAACACACAGAGTTAAGTTTGCTGACCGTATTCCTGAAATTGGGGATGTTGCTGAGCTTGGTTATATTGACGTTGAAAATAAAACCTTTCATAAGCTTGCTGAAACAAACGCTTGGAACTTTCAACAAGGTGCGCTTTTGCAATGGTTTGATGATGATAGCATTATATTTAACGACTTTAGAGATGGTAAATATTGTGCTGTTATAAAAAACATCAACGATAATAGTGAACGTATAATATGCGCTCCGCTTGCACACCTTTCTGCTGATAGAAAGTGGGGTTTATCAATTAACTTTTGTCGTGTTTGGGACTTTAGGCCGGGTTATGGTTACTGTAACTTAAAAGATGAGTTCTATAATGAAAATACGCCTGAAAACGACGGTATTTTCTTGGTTGATATTGAAAACAACACAAGCAAACTTATTATCAGTTATGCACAACTTGCAAAAGAATTTCCGTTTAAGCCGTTCTGCGAAATGAAGCTTTTGGTTAACCACATAACCTTTAACCCTTCAGCTAATAGATTTTTATTTTTACTCCGTAACTTCCCTGAAGAAGGTAAGATTTGGGGTACGATTTTAATTACTGCTGATCGTGACGGCAAGAATATGCATAACCTTACTAACTATGAAGTAAACTCGCATTATTACTGGAAAAATGATGAAGAAATAATCATTTACTCAGGTCTTCCTGATTGGGGTATTTATTTCTTTAACGATAAAACTTGTGAAAGAACAATGCTTGATGATGACCTTGTTAATCATGATGACATCCACTGCATTTTCTCGCCAGATAAAAGTTGCTTTATCGGTGATGGATATCCTAATACTGGTTGCCACAGAACGATATATCTTTACGATATGGAAACTAAAAAGAGCCGTATGATAACTAAAATCTTTTCAGAGCCAGTATCAAACACAGATATTAGATGCGACCTTCACAACCGTTTTAACAGAACAGGGGATTATGTATCATTTGACTCATTTCATCAAGGCAGAAGAGAAATTGTTCAATTCCCATTCGATAAGTCAAAACTTATTAAATAACTTTAATTATAAACAAAAAGCAGACGCTATAGCGTCTGCTTTTATAATATTTTGCAAATAAAACAAGCGAAAACACATGACATTGTTGACGCAACTAAAGAAATTATAATTGGTTTTGTTAATTTTTTAGTTTTTGCCCCCGCGAAATATACGCTTGCAACGTAAAAAACAGTTTCACTGCTACCGTAAATTACTGACGCACACCTTGCAAGATAACTGTCAACGCCAAATTTATTAAAAATTTCTGCAAGTACAGCAAGTGACCCATTGCCAGAAAAAGGTTTTATTAGGATTAATTTTGTTAACTCTTTTGGTACGCCAAACATGCTAAAAATAGGCGATAGATAATTGGTGATTTTATTAGAAAGTCCACTTACTTCAAACAATTCTGTTAAAACGAATATGCTAACCAAATAAGGAAAAATACTTGTTGCAAAAGGGATAGCTGACCTTGCTCCGTCAGTAAAAGCCTCATACGGTTTAACTTTTTTTATTATAGCTGTAATAAAAACAACTAAAAACATAACAGGTATAAAATATTCGGTCATACTATTTCCTTTTAATAAAAACTTTAACAAGCGTAATTCCAATTATTGTTGAAAGCATGGTTGCAAGTGTTGTTGGTAAAATTATATCGCCAGGAGATATAGACCCAAGTGATGATCTTAGTGCCATAACTGAAGATGGAATTATTTGTATGCTCGTTGCGTTTATTACGAAAAACATAGTTATTGCATATTGAGTGTTAGGGTGCTTTTCGAGTTCCAGAATAGACTTAATGCCCATTGGCGTGGTAGCACCGCTCATTCCTAAAATGTTTGCTGACATATTTAATGCTATAAAGTCGCTTGCTTTATCGGGGATGTCGCCAAATAAAAATTTGTTTATTGGTTTTAACAATTTTGCAAATTTATTTGATATGCCTGTCCTTTCCAACAACTCGAACACACCTAGCCAAACTGCATAAATTACAGTCATTTTTAATGTTAAGTTTAATGCTTTTTCTCCGCCCGAAAGCATAGCGGATAAGACGTTTGATGGGTCGTTAAATAAAAGAAAAAACATTGATGTTGTAACAACCAGTCCAAAAATTATATTCATACTAAAATTTTATGCCCAATTATTGTTGAATATGAAGAGAAAATGTGGTAGAATAATATAGAATATATTATAACCCCAAGGTAAAGTATATGATTGAAAAAACAACGTATAATGGACAAGACTTTAAGTCTGTATTAGATTTTGAAAGTTGGCGAATAGGAATACTAAATTATAGTCAACGGTTTTCAACTTTTGATAGGCTGGAAAGACATATGTTTACCGACGAAGCGTTTATACTTTTATGCGGTAGCGCCACTCTTTATACAGATAGCGAAAAAACACAAATGGAAGCGGGTGTGGTTTACAATATACCTAAGGGTGAGTGGCACCATATAGTTGTTAGTGAAGATGCAAAAGTTTTAATTGTTGAAAACAGCAACACTTGTGACGATAATACACAAATTAAGTTCATTTAGGAGACGTTATGAAAAATAAATATTATATTACAACTGCAATAGCATACACATCAGGCAAGCCACACATTGGAAATACTTACGAAGCAATTTTGGCTGACAGTATGGCGCGTTTCAAGCGCTACCAAGGTTATGACGTTTTCTTTCAAACGGGAACAGATGAACACGGTCAAAAAATTGAAGAAAAAGCAGCTTCTGCTGGCGTTTCTCCAAAGGAATTTGTTGATAAAGTTGCTGACCAAATAAAAGGGATATGGGAATTGGTTGGGGTTTCTTATGATAAATTCATAAGAACAACAGACGATTACCACGAAAAGCAAGTTCAAAAAATCTTTAAGAAGCTTTATGAAAAAGGCGATATATATAAAGGCTCATACGAAGGCTGGTATTGTACTCCTTGTGAATCGTTTTGGACGGAAAGCCAACTTGTGGACGGAAAATGCCCTGACTGTGGTAGACCGGTTAAAAAATCTCAAGAGGAAGCTTACTTTTTCAAAATGAGTAAGTATGCGGATAGATTGATTAAATACTATGAAGACCACCCTGAATTTATAACTCCCGTTTCACGTAAAAATGAAATGTTAAATAACTTCTTAAAACCTGGACTTCAAGACCTTTGTGTGTCAAGAAGTACGTTTAAGTGGGGTGTGCCTGTTGATTTTGACGCTAAACACGTTGTGTACGTTTGGCTTGACGCGTTGACCAATTATATTACAGGTATTGGTTACGATGCTGATGGAAACAACGGTGAATTATATAACAAATATTGGCCGGCTGACGTTCACGTTATTGGTAAAGACATCATTAGGTTTCATACAATTTATTGGCCTATATTCTTAATGGCTTTAGATTTACCTTTGCCAGAAAAGGTTTATGGTCACGGCTGGCTTTTACAAGACGGTGGCAAAATGAGTAAGTCAAAGGGTAACGTGATTTACGCTGATGACTTGGTTGAATTTTTTGGTAAAGACGCCGTTAGATATTACGTATTAACAGCAATGCCACAAGATAATGATGGGCTTATTTCTTGGGAGTCAGTTATTGAAACAATAAATAGCGATTTAGCTAACGTTTTCGGCAACTTGGTTAGCAGAACTATTGCAATGTCAAACAAGTACTTTGGTGGTAAGGTATGTAATAAAAATATTGACGAACCTGTTGATGCTGAACTTAAGTCTGTTGCGTTAGAGGTTGTTGACAAAGTTAGTGCAAAAATGGATGAATTCAAAATTGCTGATGCTTTGTTTGAAATATTTACTTTATTCCGTAGGGCAAATAAGTACATTGATGAAACGATGCCTTGGGCGCTTGCAAAAGATGAAAGTAAAGCTGATAGGCTTGCAACAGTATTATTTAATCTTACAGAAAGTATTATTATGGGTGCATCACTTTTGGCTCCATTTTTACCCGACACTTGTGAAAAAGTTGCTAAGATGCTAAATCAAAATCTAAGAAACTATGATGACTTAAAAACCTTTGGCTTGGTTAATGAAAGTGAAGTATGCTCAGCACCTGAAATTTTGTTCGCAAGACTTGATGGTGCTAAAGTAATGGAAAAGGTAAACAGAATGATTGAACAAAGACAAAAAGAATTAGAACCAGAAATAGAAGAAAAAGCTCCTAAAAAAGAACTTATTGATATTGATGATTTTGCTAAAGTTCAAATTAAAATAGCTTTAGTAACTGCATGTGAAAAAGTGGAAAAAAGCAAGAAACTTTTGAAGTTAACTGTAAAAGTTGGCGATGAAACTAGAACGGTTGTGAGTGGTATTGCTTTAGCTTATACCCCTGAACAACTTATTGGTAAAAAACTTGCTATGATAACAAATTTGAAGCCTGCAAAACTATGTGGTATTGTTAGCGAAGGCATGATTATTTGTGCTGAAAATGCTGAAGGGAAGCTTGCGTTCCTAACTCCCGAAAAAGATATTGAAGACGGGAGCCAAGTTTTCTAATGTTTGTTGATACGCATTGTCATTTGCACGACCCAAAACTTTGCGACGTCGATTTAGTTGTTGATGAGTATCTAAGGTCTGGTGTCGACGTGGCTATAAATATGGCGTGTTGCGCAAAGACGTCAGAGCAGGGGAGATTGCTTAGTGAAAAATATGATTCTGTGTATTTTGGCACGGGTTGTCATCCAAGTGATTCAGCTATATTTGACGACAAGGAGTTTGAAAATATCGCAAAGCTTACCTCCCATCCTAAATGTGTTGCCGTGGGCGAAATAGGGCTTGATTATTACTGGAAACCGTTTGATAAAGAAAAACAAACTGAAGTTTTCATAAAACAAATGGAACTTGCGAGTAGTGTAAATTTACCTATATCAATCCACTCACGTGATGCGACGGCAGACATGTTAAAATTGCTTAAAGAAAATAAAGCCAAACTAAATGGCGGGGCGGTAATGCATTGCTTTTCTGGCAGTGTGGAAACTGCGAAAGAAATTCTTAAATTAGGCATATTTATCTCGTTTGCAGGCCCTTTAACATTTAAAAATGCTAATGCCTTATTAGACGTTGCCAAGCTTGTCCCTATGGATATGTGCTTAACTGAAACTGATTGTCCTTACCTTGCACCACACCCGTTGCGTGGCACGGTTAATGGACCTAAAAATGTGCCCATTATACTTGCAAAACTTGCCGAACTTAAAGAAAAAAGTATTGAAGAGATGGCAAGTCAAGTGATGGCTAACACGAAGAATTTGTTTAAGAAAATAAAATAAATATAGCCGACGTCCGTCGGCTATATTTAGATATATCTTTTGTATGCTTTGTAAAGGAAACCTTTACTATATTATTTTGTGAAAATAATTGTTTTTTATTCAATAATTAAAATATGGAAAATCTTAACAGCTTATTAAAAAAACATAACCTATCTTTGAAAAAGGCGTTTGGGCAAAACTTCTTGTCCGACACAGCGCTACTTGATAAAATTGTTGAGAGCGCAAGCATAACTTCAAATGATACAGTACTTGAAATTGGTTGTGGTGCGGGTACGCTTACACGTGCGCTTGCAAAAAAGGCGAAGCGTGTTGTTGGTTACGAAATAGATACAAGGCTTAAGCCTGTTCTTAACGAAACTCTTGCTGGGTATAATAACGTTGAAATTGTATTTTCGGATATAATGAAAAACAAGTTGAGCGACGTTGAAAATAAGCTCGGCGAACAGTATACTTTAGTCGCTAACTTGCCGTACTATATAACGACCCCCATAATTATGCGTTTTGTTGAGCAAGCGAAAAATGTAAAAGCGTTAGTTGTTATGGTGCAAGAAGAAGTTGCTTATAGGCTTGCTTCAAATCCAAATTCAACTGATTACGGCGCTATAACCGTGGGGATAAATTTAAGAGGGCAAGCAGAGGTCGTTTTAGAAGTTGGTAGAGAAAAATTCACTCCGCCACCAAACGTTGATTCTGCCGTTGTGAAAATCTCAATAGAAAAAGATAAATTTATTGATGTTGACCTTTTAGCTGTTAGAGAGGTGGTTAAAAACGCCTTTTCAAGCAGAAGAAAAATGCTTGTAAACAACATTATGAACGCATACAAATTGCCCAGGGAAAGGGTGTGCGAAATGTTTGACCAAGTGGGTATAGGCCAGACGTCAAGAGCAGAAAACCTAAGCGCTCAAGATTTTGTTGAACTAAGTAAATTGTTGGTAAAATAATATGGAGAAAGAAAGAATTGTTTTAGCAAGCGGAAACGCTCATAAAATTAACGAGATTTCGGCAATGCTACCCGAATATGAAGTTGTTGGTTATAAAGAATTGGGCTTAGACTTTGAAATTGAAGAAAATGGCACAACCTTTTATGAAAATGCACTTATAAAAGCCAAGGCTGTAAGCGATGCTTTGAATTTACCAGCACTTGCAGATGATAGTGGTATTTGTGTTAACGCGTTGAATGGTGAGCCGGGTATATATAGCGCAAGATACGCTGGTGATGGTGTTGATGCTCATAATAACGAATTACTGTTAAAGAATATGAAAGGAGTTTGCGATAGACGCGCTAAATTCGTTTGTTGTATGGTGCTATATTATCCCAACGGTAAAGTGATTACTGCTACGGGTGAAACACATGGACTTATTATGGATAAATGTGAAGGCGAAAACGGGTTTGGATATGATCCATTGTTTTTTAGCGACGACCTTAATATGAGTTTGGGAGTTGCTGATGCCGAGATGAAGAATAAAATCAGCCACCGCTTCCGTGCGCTTGATAGTTTAAGAAAACAACTTAAAAATTGTTAGTTTAGGTTTGACTATGAAAATTTATGATAAAATAGAGCAATTAATTGGGAAAACACCATTATTTTTGCCTAAAAAATTATTAAAAAAATTAGGTATTAAAGCCAATATATTATTAAAACTTGAGTCATATAATCCGGCGGGAAGTATTAAAGATCGAGTTGCTTTATCTATGATAGATAAGGCGGAGAAGGACGGGAAAATTAAAGCTGGTGCAACAATTATTGAGCCCACAAGTGGAAATACAGGCATAGGTCTTGCCGTAATTTGTGCTTCACGCGGATATAAACTTATTTTAACAATGCCAGACTCAATGAGCGAAGAAAGAAAAACGTTCTTAAAGGCATTTGGCGCGCAACTTGTTTTAACAAGCGGTGAGCTTGGAATGGCTGGTGCTGTAGAAAAGGCAAAAGAACTAAACGCTAAAATAGATAATAGTTTTATTCCTTCACAATTTGATAATCAAGCAAATCCTCTTGCGCACTATGAAACTACTGCACCTGAAATCTATCAAGATACTGACGGTGTTATCGATGCCGTAGTTGCTGGAATTGGCACGGGTGGAACAATTTCTGGAATAGGAAAGTTATTAAAAGCAAAGATAGCCAATATTAAGGTTGTTGGGGTTGAACCGTTTTCATCACCATTAATAACAAAAGGTAGCTTTGGTGCGCATAAATTGCAGGGGATTGGCGCAAATTTTATTCCTAAAAACTTTGACGCCAAGGTTGTTGATGAAGTTGTTACAGTTAAAGATGAAGACGCGTTTTGCTATTCCAATATGCTTGCCAAAGAAGAAGGTGTATTTGTAGGGATTACTTCTGGTGCTAACTTTTATGCAGCGCTTGAGCTTGCTAAAAGAAGAGAATTCGAAAATAAAACTATAGTTGTAGTTATGCCTGATTCTGGTGATAGATACTTGTCTACAGAACTATTTAAATAGTAAAAAGCAACAAAAAAGCCACCCAAATGGGTGGCTAAATTTTATGCATATTAAGAATTATACTCTTTCAACTTTTCCGCTCTTTAAGCATCTAGTACAAACGTATTGCTTAGAAACCGTTCCGTTTTCACTTTTTACGCTTACTTTTTGAAGGTTTGCTTCATAAAGCTTTGGGGTTTTACGGTTAGAGTGGCTAACCAAGTTGCCAGAAAGTTTACCTTTTCCGCATACGCTACAAATCTTACTCATATTTATTATCCTCCGCTTTTGGACTTATTTCTTTATTAACACCGAATACTTTACCATATTATGCGATAAAAAGCAACAAAAATAAAGGTGTTTTTAATAAAAATTTACATTAAAATTTTAACCTGATAAATTTTTTCATAATTTAACTGTAAAGGGTTGCAAAATGATTAGAAATATTGTAAAATACTTATAACGTATATAGTGAGGTTATTATGCCTGTAAAAACAAATAATATTTACGGAAAGATAACGATATCCGATAAAACAATAGAACGATTCATTTACCACGTTGCAACAGATTGCTACGGGATGGTTGGTTTTGCCAAAAAGAATTTGTTTGCTTCGGTTTTTTATTTTTGGAAGAAAAATTCTAACAAGAAGGGTGTTATAGTTCGTTCTTTTGGCGATAGAATTTATATTGAATTATCGGTTATTCTAAAATACGGAATGTCCATAAAAGCGGTTGTGGAATCGCTTAAAGAATCGGTAAAATATAAAGTCGAACGTTTTACCGGTATGCTCGTTGATACTATCAACGTGAACGTCGTGGGCGTTAAAAATTAAATTGTCGATTATTCCACTTGGGGTTATATATGCAAAAAACAATTAATGGGGCAATGCTAAAATCAATGATTTTTACTGCGGCAAAGCTCCTTGAAGTAAATAGAACTAATATTGATGCACTTAACGTTTTTCCCGTACCTGATGGCGACACGGGAACAAACATGTCACTCACCTTTCAATCTGCTATTAAAGAACTTGTTAATTGTCACAGCAATAAGGTTGAAGATATAGCTGAGGCTGTTTCTAAAGGCGCTTTGCGTGGCGCTCGTGGCAACTCAGGCGTTATCCTTTCACAAGTCTTAAGGGGGTTTTGTTCAACTCTTAAAAAATCGGAAGAAATTGATACAAAACTTTTTGCGCAAGCACTCGCTTGTGGTGCAGAAATTGCATATAGTGCAGTAAGTAAACCCAAAGAAGGCACTATGCTTACCGTTGCAAGAATGGTTGCTGAACACGCGCAATCTGTTCGTGGCAAGTATAAAGACTTTGAAACATTTTTACCCGAACTTATCAATGCTGGTAATCAAGCTGTTGAGCTTACGCCAAGCTTATTACCCGTATTGAAAAAAGCCGGCGTAGTTGATGCGGGTGGCAAAGGACTTATGTGCTTGTATGAAGGCATGTATAAGGCAATCAATGGCGAAAGTGTTAGCGAAGAAGTTGTTCCTACCGAAGTTAGCGGGGCTGAATCAGCAATGGAACATGCCGACATTATGAACCTTGGCAATATTGAATTTGCATACTGCACAGAATTCTTCATTGTTAATTTAAATAAAAGGACAACACTTGCTGATATTGAAAAATTAAGAGAATACTTAATGAGTATTGGTGACAGTGTAATTACTGTTGGCGATCTTGAGTTTGTAAAAGTTCACGTTCATACAAATCAACCAGGTAAGGCACTGACAAAGGCGCTCGAACTTGGCGAGCTTGATAGACTTAAAATTGAAAACATGTTAGAGCAAAATCGTGCTCTCATGAAAAAATATGAAGCGGAAAAGAAAGATATTGGAATGGTTGCAGTTTCTGCTGGTGATGGAATATCTGGTATTTTTAAGGATTTAATGGTTGATTCTATTATTGAGGGTGGTCAATCAATGAATCCATCTGCCGAAGATATTGCTGGCGCTGTTAATAGAGTTAATGCTGACAACGTTTTTGTTTTCCCCAACAATAAGAATATTATACTTGCCGCAGAACAAGCTAAAGCATTAGTTCAAAACAAGAAAATTCACGTTATTCCAACAAAAAATATTCCACAAGGCTTTGCGGCTGCGTTGGCGTTTAACCCTGAACTCCCTGCTGATGAAAATAAAGCAAACATGATTCACGCGTTGGATACGGTTACTGTTGGTCAAGTAACTTACTCTGTAAGAAACACTAAATTGTACGGTTTTGACTTGAAAGTTGGTGACGTTATGGGGCTTGACAGCAAAAAGATTTTAGCAAAAGGTAATGATATTCATACTGTTACGTTAAATCTTATTGATAAATTGCGTAGCGGTGAAGAAATTATTACGCTTTATTATGGTCAAGACGTTAGTGAAGAAGATGCGGTTAAACTTCAACAAGCAATTGCCGAAAAATATCCTGATTGTGACGTTGATATTCACTACGGCGGACAACCCATTTACTATTACTATATTGCGTTAGAATAATCTACAAGGGAAAGAATTTCTTTCCCTTTTTTAATAAATATGGAACTTACTAAAATTCGTTACGTTAACGACAAACGTGAAAAAGAATTTAATAAACTTGGTTTTTTTAACACGGCTGACCTTGTTAACTTTTTTCCGCGCGCCTATCTTGATTTGAGAGAAAGACAACTTTTGAAATACGCATACCATAACGACGTGGTTTTGACTAATGGAAAAGTAGTTAGTGTGCCTGTTACAAGATACTATAAGCGTGGCGGAATTGTTAAAATCGTTTGCGAACAAGAAGGTTTTTCTTTTCCTGTCATATGGTTTAATCAGCCTTACGTTGCAAGCAAACTTAAAGCAGGAGAAGAATATCTTTTTTACGGGAGAGTAAGGGTTGAAAACGGTATTACTAGTTTGGTTAACCCAACGTTTGAAACATTAGATAAAGTGTTTAGACTTAAAGGAATAGTCCCGCAATACACGGTTAAGGGGTCACTAACTCAAAAACTTGTTCGTGACGCAGTTCGTCTTGCTGTTGATATAGAAAAGCCCAAGAGTATAATCCCTAGTGACTTGATAGAAAAGTATAAACTTTGTGATTTGTATTCCGCCTATAAAAGTGTTCACAATCCGCAAGACTTTGAAAGTCAAATGAAAGGTGCTGAACGCATTGCTGTAGAAGAGTATTTTGCGCTAATTTCAGCTTTTAAGTTTATTAAAGGAAGTAGAGAGCAGGTTAGAATAAATAAATATAACTGTACTTCAAAAGAATTGGTTGAGTTTATTTCTACTAGATTTGAATTTGAATTTACAGCTGGCCAAAAAAATGCTGTAAACGATATATACAATGATTTAACAAGTGCAAAAGTTATGAATAGATTGGTGCAAGGTGACGTAGGTAGTGGTAAGACTGCCGTAAGTATGTGCGCTTTATTTGTCGTTGTTAAAAGTGGATATCAAGCTGTTATGCTTGCGCCTACAGAAGTGCTTGCCGTGCAAAATTATAATGCTATTAAAAACACCTTTCCCGAATATAACGTTGGACTTATTACTGGGTCAATGACCGCCAAAGAAAAGCGCGAAATTAAGGTTGCTTTAGAACAAGGCTGGATCAATATTATTGTAGGTACACACGCGGTTTTGCAAGAAGATGTTAAGTTTAATAATCTTGCACTATGCGTGTGCGACGAACAACAGCGCTTTGGTGTTGCTCAGCGCAGTAATTTATTAAGTAAGGGCGTTACATCTGACTTATTAGTTATGAGTGCAACGCCAATTCCAAGAACGTTATCGCTTATTTTTTATGGTGACTTGGATATTACTTCTATTACTGATAAACCTAAAATGCGCGTTGACATTCAAACTAATATTGTTCCAATGCACAAATATAACGATATGCTTAATTTTATTCAAAATGAAATTAAGGGTGGAAGGCAAGCGTATTTCGTTTGTCCTAAAATTGAAGGCGATGAAGAAGGTGCGGCAATGAGCGCAACAGAACTTTTTGAAAGTATTAAAGAACTTATGCCCGATGTTAACGTAGGATTACTTCATGGCAAAATGAAAGATAAAGAAAAAAATCAAGTTATGGTAGATTTTAAAGATAAAAAACTTGATTTATTAGTGTCTACCACAGTAATTGAAGTTGGTGTTGACGTTCCTAATGCATCAGTTATGGTTATATATGACGCGGAAAGATTCGGGCTTTCTCAACTACATCAATTAAGGGGAAGGGTTGGCAGATCAAATATAAAAAGTTATTGTTTTTTATTGACTAAAAAAACTGACGGGCCTGGGTTTGAAAGGCTTATGGTTTTAAAAAATAATGCCGACGGGTTTAAAATTTCTGAATTTGACTATCAAATGCGTGGCTCGGGTGATTTTATGGGTGATAGACAAAGTGGTAAATTAATGACAGAGTTAGGTTCGTTAAAATATTCAACGAAATCAATTTTTTTAGCAAAAAAAATCAGCGATGAATTCTTTGGATTAGGTAGGCCTCTAGATAAGATAAAAGAAATTGCCATAAAAAAGTATGATAAACTTAAAGACGTTACGTTAAATTAAACATAAAAACGCCGTTCAAATGAACGGCGTTAAATTTTTATTTAAATTTTCTATATAAGTACCAAGAAACAACAAGTGCTTGCGCTGGAAGCCCGATTAAAAAAAGCATCCATAGATTAGTTGGCGGGGGATCGAGTAGATAAAATAACGTTAAGAATAATGATAATAGCAATGACCAAATTAGTAATGATATGATTACCGTGTTTGTCCACATCTTCTTCCAAACGGCAGTTAAAACTAGTAAAATAATTAGCGTAATAGGTATAGCATAAATAAAAAACAACCAAGTTCTAGTAATCCAAGGTATAATAATATTGATAGTTGCGAATAAAAATATTGCAACAAGCCATACAAGCCCTGTTGCGCATAGGCAAATTGTTGCACGAAGCTTACTTATACTTCTTGCGGTAGTCGGTTTTTCGTTTTTTGGCTCGGCAATAAGCGTGTCGATTTTTACTTTATAAAAATCCGCGATTTGTTTTAGCACGTAAAGATCTGGAACCGATTCCGCTCGTTCCCATTTGGAAACAGCCTTGTCTGAATAGTTTAATTTTTGTGCTAGTTCCGCTTGGGTTAGGTTTAATGATTTTCTATAAATGGCTAAATTTTTTGCTAAATTATCTTTAATATCCATGTATGTATATTATCATAAATTTTGCAAAAAATCAACTAAAATTGCACAGATTTGAGGCAATTCTACTTATGGTAGAGTTTAAAAATTTAACTCTACCACACGTGTTTAAAGTGTAGACAAAATTGACATAAATTTACTTGAATTAAAACATATATTAGTTTAAAATCATAACATAACAAGTTGGAGATTTTATATATGAAAATAGCAATTTCAGCAGAATCAACTGTCGATCTTACAAAAGATTTGCTTGAAAAATATGAAATTAAGACCGTTCCGTTCTCAATATTACTCGGTGAAAAAAGTGCTTTAGATGGTGAAATTACAACTGATGAAATAATTGAGTTTGTAAACCAAAGTAAACTTTTGCCAAAGACAAGCGCTGTCAATGAGTTTCAATATACCGAACATTTTGAAAAAATCTTAAAAGATTATGACGCTATAATACATTTTTCGTTATCATCTGAATTAAGTTTGGCATGCTCAAACGCAAAGCGTGCAAGTCAAAAGTTTGACAACGTTTACGTTGTCGACACTCGTTCGCTTTCTACTGGAATTGCATTACTAGCTCTTTGGGCTAAAGAACAAGTTGATAATGGCGCTTTAGTTAAGGACTTGTATAACCAATGTCTTGAAAAAGTTTCTTGTGTGCAAGCTAGTTTTGCTCTTAAGCGCTTAGACTATCTTTATAAAGGGGGAAGATGCAGTAGTTTAGCTTATTTTGGTGCAAACTTATTAAAAATTCGCCCACAAATTATTGTAAAAGATGGTAAAATGATATCAGGCAAGAAATATCGGGGAGATTTTAGTCGAGTAGTAAGAAATTATTGTCAAGACGTGCTTAACGAGTTTAATAATCCTGATTTAAATAGGGCATTTGTTACTTATACGACAGCAGATCAAAGCGTAATTGATGTTGCGATAAACTGCTTAAAAGAAAGAGGGTTTAGAGAAATTTTAGTTACACGTGCTGGCGGAACGATAACGAGTCATTGCGGAGAAAATTGTTTAGGAATTTTATATTTAATTAAACAGTAAAAGGCCTTTTGGCCTTTTTTCTTTATATAAAAAATAAAAAAGTTAAGGTTTAACGCTATTTTCTTACACCAAGTATTTTTATAAAACGCGCACGTTCAAAAAGATAACTGTCTAATGGTCGGTTTATTGCATCAATCGTGTGTGAGCATACGTAAATTTTACTATCAATTATTTTACTTATAATTACACTGTGATAGAATTGACCGCTTGTTCTGCCTAGTTCAATTACGTCACCAACATCTAAATTTTGAGCGATAACAAGTTTTCCAAAGGGCCCAATACTTGTATTTTCGGTTAGAAATTTATATAAATATTCAACCGAAGTCCAAGATGCAGTTCTATCGTTTAGCGAATTATAATACCACCCTGTAATATTGGTATAATTCATCACGTTTACTCCAGCAAAAATGCATTGTGAAACAAAGTTTGTACAATCTCCACCAAGTTTATCAAAATTATAGTATTTTTCATTGCGTTTCAAAGCCCAATTTTCAGCATATTTAACAGCTAACTTTCTATCATATTGATAAATTTTCATAATAATAAAATATGCAAATAAATTAAACTATGTTAAAATGAATAGATGGTAAAAATATTCAAAAAATTATTCAATTTTATTTAATTGAAATGAATAATTTGTTTTTCTATTAAAATTTGTTTGACAAATGTTAATATTGGAATTATAATCTTAACATATATAATGTTTAACAAATAACAAAAGGAGAAGTAAAAAATGAAAAAGATTTTAACTTTAATTGTTGCAGTACTTATGTCTGCAGTATGCATGTTTAGTCTTACCGCTTGTGGCTCAAGTGAAACAATTAAAATAGGCGTTCAAGCTGGTACAACTGGTTCAATCTATTCTTCTTATATTAAGGGAACAGAAACAAAAGAATACAGTGCTCCAGGTCTTGCTGTTGATGACATGCTTCTTGGGCGCGTTGATTATGTAATTGTTGATAAGGCAACCGCGAACGCATTAGTTCAAGATAAAGATGGCGTTAAGATGATTGACATCGCTTTAACAAGCGAACAATATGCGATTGGTGTTGACGTAGCGCAAACTGATTTGCTCACAGCAATTAACGGTGTATTAGCAAGCAAGCAAACAGAAATTAACGCTATTATTGAAAAGTACAATAATGGAGATACAGATTCATTTGTAGGTGTTGAATCAGCAACTTTCAATGCTGGTAATGCCGCTGGTCAACTTGTTGTTGCGACTAATGCTGAATTTGATCCTTGGGAATATTATAGTGACCAACTTTACTGGGGTATTGATATGGAAATTGCAAAATTAATTGCAACCGAACTTAACCTTGAACTAGTAATTCAAAACATGGCATTTGAAGCTGTAGTTGGTTCTGTTGGCTCAAACAACGTTGACATTGCAATTGCGGCTATAACGGTTACTGCTGAAAGAAAACAAACTGTTAACTTTAGTAATGGTTATTACACCGAATCACAAGTTGTGTTGTGCAAAGAAAGTGATACTAGCTTAGATGCTGCAGGTACTGTTGTTGACGTGCTTAGAGTTTTAGGCGCAAAGAAGTGATAATTTATAAAATAAATTTTTGCAAATGGCTTGGCGTTATGCGTTAAGCCTTTTGCTATATGGTGACTTATGATAGATTGGTCTAAACAATGGCAATGTTTCGTCGAAGAATTTATCAATAGAAAAGGGTATGTTGACGTTTTAAACGGACTACTTGTAACTATAGAAATTGCAATTATTGGCTTGATAATCGGTATAATTATTGGTACTTTAATTGCTTCAGTTAAAGTTGTTCCTAAACGAAATGTTTTTGCTAAAATTCTTGAAAAGATATGCGACGTTTACGTTGCATTCTTTCGTGGGACGCCAATTATAGTTCAATTATTGGTGGTATACTGGGTGTTATTCCCGTTACTTGGTATAGTTGCTGACGGTATAATTGTTGCATTTGTAGTTTTTGGTTTAAATAGTGGCGCTTATGTTTCTGAAATTATGCGTAGTGGTATTCAATCTGTTGACAAAGGGCAGATGGAAGCAGGTAGAGCTATTGGCTTAAGCTATTCAAAAACCATGATAAAAATTGTAATTCCACAAGCAATAAAAAATATTTTACCAACACTTGGCAATGAGTTTATTTCGCTTATAAAAGAAACGTCGGTAGTATATATAATCGTTGTTGAGGATCTTTGTAAAGCGTTCCAAAAACTTGGTGCGCCTGCGTCTACTTACGTTATACCGTATCTAATGATGGCACTCGTTTATATAATTTTGGTTGTATTGATTACGTTAGGGATAAAACTAATTGAAAGGAGGTTGAAGAAGAATGAAAGATAATTTAGTACTTTCTGTTAAAGACCTCAAAAAAAGTTTTGGTAAAAATAACGTTTTAAATGGTATAGATTTAGAAATTTACAAAAGCGACGTTATTGCAATTATCGGTCCTTCAGGTTGTGGTAAGTCAACCTTTTTAAGATGTTTAAATTGCATGGAAGACCCTGATGGCGGGGTGATTATGTTTAATGGTGAAAACTTAGTTGATTTAAAGGTCGATATCAATAAGCATCGCCAACATATTGGTATGGTTTTTCAACAATTTAATTTGTTTTCAAATTTTAACGTTATAGATAATATAACTCTTGCACCAAACATTGTTGAAATTAAAAAGCTTAAAATTGCTAAAAGAAAAAATTTCTTTACTAAAATAGCTAATATATTTAGAAAAGATAAAAAACCACTAATAAAAATTGAACGTACAAAGAAAGAAATTATATTAGAAAATAAAGAAAAAGCTTTAAACCTTTTAATGAAAATTGGGCTTGAAGATAAGGCTGAAGCATATCCATCAACGTTGTCGGGCGGACAAAAGCAACGTGTTGCAATAATTCGTGCACTCGCTATGGAGCCTGAAATTATGTTATTTGATGAGCCGACCAGTGCACTTGACCCCGAAATGGTTGGTGAAGTTTTAGAGCTTATGAAGCAGCTTGCAAAAGATGGCATGACGATGGTTATCGTTACTCACGAAATGGGCTTTGCAAGAGAAGTTGCGTCAAAAATTATATTTATGCATGATGGCGTTATAAAAGAAAGCGCTGAACCAAAAGAATTCTTCGCTAATCCTAAAGATGAAAGGTTGAAAGACTTTTTGTCAAAGGTATTATAAGGGATAGTATGATTAACAATAAAAATTTTTCAGTTGGATTTTCACGCGTTGACGTTACTCCGCCTATGGGGATAAGCGTAGAAGGATACTTTATAGATAGATATGCGGATGGCGTTCTTGATAATATTGAGATTAATACTGTTGCTATAAATAAAGATCAAATAACCGTATTTTTAATTTCAATGGATAATTGTGAAATAAGAGCGGATATTTTACGTGAGTTTAGGGTAGAGATTAGCAAGCAAACGAACGTACCCGTTGATGCAATATTTATTCACACAACTCATACGCACACAGGTCCGTCTATTAAAAAAAGTGATGACAAGTTGATAAATGAATATAAGTTTTTTGCAATAAAAAAATGTGTTGAGTCATGCGTTAGTGCAATTGGCGACCTTAAGCCCGCAAAAATGGGTTATGGCGTTGGTGTAGCACCAAATATTGCTTTTATAAGACGTTTTTTAATGAAAGATGGTTCTTTTATGACAAACCCTGGGGTTAATAATCCTGACATTGTAGCACCTGTTGGACAAGTTGATGAAAGAGTTGGTGTTTTACGTTTTGATAGAGAAAATGCTGAAAGTGTTGTCGTAGTGAACTTTGCAAACCACCCTGATACAGTTGGTGGATGTAAGATTTCTGGTGACTGGCCAGCGTTTACAAGAAAGTACGTTGAAAAGGCGATAGAAAATACAAAATGTATATTTTTCAACGGCGCAGAAGGTGACGTTAATCACGTTAACGTTCACCCAACAAAGGGTGATTTTAACGATTTAGAAGAAGACTTTGACGGATGTTCACGTGGATACGGTCATGCTAGGCATATGGGCAGAGTTGTTGCAGGTGCTGTTATGCAGGTGTATGATAAAGTGAACTATTTAGACGTTGACGCGGTTAAGTATATGCAAAAATACGTTAACATTCCGTCTAATATGCCCACTAAAGAAGAATTAGTACTTGCGCATAAATATAACGACTTGCACAAGGCTGGTCAAGATGAAAAAATTCCATTTGACGCAATGATGTTAACTACCGTTGTTGCCGAAGCGGAAAGAATGGTTAACTTACAAAATGGCCCAGAATACTTTGCGCTTGAAATTGGCGCTGTTAGAATTGGAAACGTAGCATTTGTAAGTATACCTGGTGAACCGTTTAACGGTGTTGGAACGGCGCTTAAACTTGCTGATGGCTATGATTTAGTTATTCCATGTTGTTTAACAAATGGTGCAGAAGGGTATTTTCCAATGAAAGATGCCTATGAGCAAGGCGGTTATGAAGCAAGAAGTTCGATATTTAAAGCGGGAGTTGCGGAAATAATTATTGATAACGGGTTAGAAATTTTAAGCCAAATATCTAAATAAATAGAAAAAGCCACGGATTGTCCGTGGCTTTTATATTAGTTAAAATTCGACTTCTGCAAAGATAGGGAAGTGATCTGATGCGATTACTTTGTGTACGGCATAGTTTATTACTTTTGAATTTTTTGGCACAAAAATGTAATCAATATGAATTTCGGGGTGATATGATGAATACGTGTATTCATTATTGTTGGCGACTTTTGCGCAGTTGTTTAGTCTTTGTTCAAGCGGTGTTATATATTGACTAGTTGGTTCAACGTTAAGGTCACCCATCATTACAATAGGGTAATTTGATTGGTCGATTATTTCACACACTTTTTTTGTTATAGATTTTAATTCGGCTTGCGCTAGACCGTAGTGCGTAATTAAAAATTTTACGATATTCCCGTTAATATTAGCGTCGGCAACTATTAATGTTCTGTCTTCATGCCAAACGTTTTCCGTGCGTTCATTTTCAGGCAGAGTAGGGATTTTGTACGATTGAATGTTTGATAGTGGATACTTTGATAAAATTGCATTACCTATATCAGTCCAACCATAGTCGTGTCCTTGTGAATAATAGTAGTATTTATATCCAGTTAACTTAGCTATCTTTTCAGTTTGATGAATAAACGGGGCGTAACCTTCAGTTCCAAACTCAAAAACTTCATTAAGACCAATAACATCTAAATCTAATGACTTAATTACGTCTGCGATTTTTTCTATACTAACAACCTTGGTGTCACGCTCATAAGATGGGGCAAAAGCGGGATAATCACAACAATGGCATATATTATAAGTTCCTATTTTAAGCTTCATATTAGACTCCTTTATTTGTTAAATAAATTGTATCATATTACAATAATTTTATCAACAAAATAAAATTATAAATAATAATTTTATGTAGTATTTTACTTTACAAATTTTAAATAAAGTATTAAAATTATTCAGGTTACAATATTTATGGAGAATTATTATGCAAACAACATTACTTTGTTTATCGATTGCACTGTTTGCAGGCTTGATGTTATCGCGTTTAGCAAAACTAGTTCAGTTGCCTGCTGTAACGGCATATCTCGTTGCTGGAATACTTATAGGTCCGTTTTTGCTTGGTGCATTAAAAGTTCCGGGATTAGGTTTTAACGATAATGAAACGTTAGAGTCTTTAGGTATTGTTTCAGACGTAGCTTTAGGGTTTATTGCATTTTGTATTGGTAACGAGTTTAGATTACCACAATTAAAAAAGATTGGTAAGCAAGCTACCGTAATTGGCATATTTCAAGCAGTGTTTACTACCATAATAGTTGATATAGCTTTGATTGTTTTGCATTTAGCAATGCCAAACATTCTTCCGTTACCTGCAGCAATTATTATGGGTGCGATCGCATCTGCAACTGCCCCAGCGGCAACGTTAATGGTTGTTAAACAATATAAAGCAAAAGGGCCGGTTACTGATGTTTTGCTTCCGGTTGTTGCGCTCGATGATGCTGTTGGACTAGTGTTATTTTCAATATCGTTTGGTATGGCAAAAGCTCTTGTTTTAGGTCATGTTAGCGTTGTTTCAATAATTGTTGAACCACTTATTGAAGTAATTTTATCATTAACGCTTGGTATTGTGATTGGATACTTGTTCACTTTTTGCGAAAGGTTTTTTCACTCGCGTTCAAAAAGACTTTCTATGACCGTTGCGTTTGTTTTCTTGACAGTTGCATTATCTAGCCTTAAAGGCGATATTTTTGGGGTTCATATTGCATTTTCACCATTGCTTTCTTGCATGATGTTAGGTACAATTTTTTGTAACATATGTGATTTTTCGGAACAACTTATGGATAGGCTTGATCGCTGGACAGCGCCTATTTACATATTATTTTTCGTTATAAGTGGCGCGGAACTTAATTTATTAGTTTTATCTGACTTAACAATTGTTTTAATTGGTATAACATATATCATATTCCGTTCACTAGGTAAGTATTTTGGTGCAAGAACGAGTTCAATGCTGGTTAAAAGTGAACCCAATATAAGAAAATATTTAGGAATAACACTTTTTCCACAAGCTGGCGTTGCACTTGGAATGGCAATGATGGTAAAAACTTCCCCAGAGTTAATGTCAACTGAAGTTGGTTTAACTATTGGTGTCATAGTTGAAAGTTTGACGTTATTCTCAGTGTTGATTTATGAATTAATAGGGCCGTTCTTAACTAAGGTTGCGCTTCAAAAAGCAGGAGAAATTAACCCTGAAGGAAAAGTTAGTGAAAGAACAGCTGTTAGTAAGTAAAACAAAAAAAGAAGATGCACCGCATCTTCTTTTTTGTTATAATTTCGATCGCTGATGTTTTCTATACATAAGTGGTGAAATATTTTCTTTTTTCTTAAATATTAGCCCAAAATAATTCGCTGAAGAAAAGCCACAGCACTCCGCAATTTCGTTTACGCTTTTTTGTGTGTTTAGTAGCATTTCTTTGGCTTTTGAAATTCTAATATTTAGCAAGTAATCAATGGGGGAGCACCCCAAAAACTTGTTAAAATTATATATTAGTGCTCCTTTGGAAATAAAAAAGTAATCAGCTATATCTTCCAACGTAGTCTTTTGTGTGTAGTTATTGTTTAGATAATCAACAGCTTTTAATACTAACGGCGGAACGTATTGCTGTTCGATATCGCTGGATTTATTGGGATTGTCACTAAGCTCACTAAGCAAAAGGATTGTGTAAGAAAAAAGCGTTCTAATTATATGCTCGGAATGTTTTTTTCTTTTGTCAACTGAAAGCATCTTGTCAAAAACAGAAAGTAGAGTTTTGTTTTCGTTTTGGTTTAAGTTTATTACCGTTAAAGACTTTTTTTGTAAAGTATAGCGTTGAAATTCGTCAAGACCCTTATCGGTAAAATAAATATTATACCTTTCAAAGCCAGCGCCTTCTGTTTTATGTAGTGCGTGGGGTGGAATTATTAACAATGCAGGCGCACTAATTTTATATAGCGCATTGGACAAGAAAAAAGTTCTGCACCCCTTTGTTAAATAGTAAATTTCATAATGTGGATGAGAGTGAAGATCAAGCATTGACCATTCATCATTCTTAACTGATTTTTCAACTTCAATAAATCTCATAATTTTTACTTCAATTGTAATATATATGTAATTTAATAAAAGTTTAACATTTTTAGTATTGATAGTCAAGTATTATTATGTTATAATAATAAAAAAATTTTTAAGGTGATACTATGATTAAAATTTTACAATTCGGTGAAGGTAACTTTTTAAGAACTTTTGTTGACTATTACTTTGACGAATTAAACATTGAAGGCGGGGACTATGCGGTAAACATAGTTAAGCCCATTACGTTTGGCAGTCTTGAAAAATTTGTTAAACAAAACAACAAATATCACGTTGTTTTACGTGGCAGTGTTAAAGGACAAGCGGTTGAAAAAGTTAAAGAAATTAACGTTTTACAAAACGTTATCTGTCCTTTTGAAAACTATGACAAATATATTGCGTTAGCGGTAGATCCGGAGCTTAAAATTATAGTTTCAAATACGACTGAAGCAGGTATTTGCTTTAATGCTGATGATAAATTTAAAGATTTTGAAAAGAACACTTATCCTGCTAAGCTTACTAAATTTTTACTTGAAAGATTTAATGCTGGGCTTGATGGTGTGTATTTAATGCCCGTTGAACTTATTGATAATAACGCAGATGAGCTTAAAAAATGTGTTAATAAATATATTGAACTTTGGAACTTGTCGGCTGAATTCAAAAAATGGAATGAAGAAAAGAACTTCTATTGCAATACGCTAGTTGATAGAATTGTTTCGGGTTATCCTAAAACTCAAGAAGATATCGACCATATTGAAAATTTGATAGGTGAAAAAGACGGCTTGGTTTCTATTGGTGAGCCTTTTGGACTTTGGGCAGTTGAGAAGAAAGGCGAAATTGATAAGTATATCAAAGAAGGTTCTCACGGGATTGACGTTGTGCTAACTAACGACATTAATTACTATAAAAAGAGAAAGGTTAGAGTACTTAACGGTAGTCACACTAATATTGTGCCGGTCGGTTTGTGGACTGGTGCCATCACTGTTTATGACTGTATGGTTGATGAAAAGTTGAAATCCTTCTTGCAAGAAACGCTTGATAATGAAATTATTCCTTTCGTTTCTAACGACATAAACGCAACAAAACAATTTGCGGATAGTGTTACGGATAGATTTATGAATCCATACCTAAACCACCAGTTAATTAGCATTTCTCTTAATAGTATTTCAAAGTGGAGAGCTAGAAACTTGCCAAGCTTTAAGGATTACTATAATAAATATGGTAAAATTGCACCTAACTTAACTTACGGCTTTGCTTGCCTTATGAAAATATATAGTGGCTTAAAGGAAGTTGATGGTAAGTTCATGTGCAAACTTCCAACAAGAGAAGTTCAAATACAAGACGATCTTCCGTACTTACAATACTTTGCTAATGGCGGTAGTGTTAAAGAGTTTATGTCAAGAACTGACGTTTGGGGCGAAGATTTAACAAAATACGAAAATTTCTATAACGAAGTAGAAAAAATTATTGCAAGCTTATGAGTAAAATAATAATCAATAAAAAAGATAATGTTGGCGTATGTTTGTCGGCGCAAAGCGATATACCTGCAGGGCATAAATATGCGTTATGCGACATTAAGGTTAATGACTTCATTATTAAATACGGTGAAATTATAGGTAGAGCAACTTGCGACATAAAAAAAGGTGAATGGGTGCATTCTCATAACGTCAAATCTCACCTTGACGAAAAGATGACTTATACCTATAATTTTGTTGCTAATACTTTTGAAAAAGGCAAGGGCACCTTCCTTGGTTTTAAGCGAAAGAATGGAAGAGCTGGGATTAGAAATGAAATTTATATAATTCCAACAGTTGGGTGTGTAAATAACGTATGTATGCGTCTTGAAAAACTAGCCCAAAAGTACGTTCAAGGCTCTATCGACGGCATTTTTGCACTTACACATCAATTCGGTTGTAGTCAGCTTGGCGAAGATAATGAAAACATTAAAAAGCTTTTATGCGCAATAGCCTTAAACCCAAATGCGAGTTTTGTTTTGTTTGTTGGCTTAGGCTGTGAAAATAATGGGCTTGATGGTATTAAAGAATATTTAAGACCTTTTGGAAGAAGTAATATTGAATATTTTAATTGTCAAGACGTTAAAGATGAGCTTTCATATGGCCTTGATATTATAAAAAACTTTGCGGATAAAGCAAAAGACTTTAAGAGAGAAGAAATAGACTTAAGCGAACTTTGTATTGGATTAAAGTGTGGTGGCTCTGACGGTTACTCTGGGATTACGGCGAACCCACTTGTTGGAAGGATTACCGATAAATTGATTTCACTTGGTGGAAGCGCTATTTTAACTGAAGTACCTGAAATGTTTGGCGCAGAACAACTCCTTATGAACAAATGTAAAGATGTGGAAATATTTGAGCGCTATAAAAAAATGATAGAAGACTTTAAGGCTTACTATACGGATAATGGTTTCCCTGTTTACGAGAATCCAAGTCCCGGCAATAAAAAAGGCGGAATAACAACTTTGGAAGAAAAGTCGCTTGGTTGTATAGAAAAAGCGGGTTCTACTAAAATTGTGGACGTGTTAAAGTACGGTGAGCTTGTTAAAGAACAGGGCGTTAGCACTCTTGATGCACCGGGTAACGATCTTATTGCAGCGACTGCGCTTGCTAGTTCTGGTTGTCAAATAGTATTATTTACAACCGGTAGGGGAACGCCGTTTTCCACTTTTGTTCCCACAATGAAAATCGCCACAAACGATTATTTATCTGCACATAAAGATAATTGGATTGACTTTAATGCTTTTGGTATGGATGAAGACGGCTTGTTTAACTTGTTGATTAAAACGGTTAACGGCGATTATAAATGTAAAAGTGAAGACGTTAGAGAAATTGCCTTTTACAAAAAAGGCGTTACTTTATAAAAAGGAGATATCATGAGTTATATAAAGGATAATTTTTTATTAACAAATAAAACTGCAGAAAAATTGTACAACGATTATGCAAAAAATATGCCAATATTCGACTATCACTGCCATTTGCCTGAAAAACAGATATTAGAAAATCAAGCTTTTAACGATATTTTTGAAATTTGGCTTAAAGGCGACCATTATAAGTGGCGTTTAATGCGTAACTTTGGCATTGATGAAGAGTATATTACGGGTGATAAAAGTAATAAAGAAAAGTTTTTTGCGTATTGTAAAGCGCTTGGTAC
Organism: Christensenellaceae bacterium; assembly: GCA_045578765.1. Lineage (GTDB taxonomy): Bacteria > Bacillota > Clostridia > Christensenellales > Borkfalkiaceae > UBA1259. The sequence goes on from JAZNKV010000002.1 coordinate 100,119, forward strand.
AGCGTTTGGTAACCCATTATATCATTGGTCGCAAGTTGAACTTAAAGAGTTCTTTAATTGCGAAATTGAAATAAATGAAGATAATGCTGAACTTATTTGGGATTGGTGTAATGAATATATTAAACTTAACAAAATTACTCCACAAAGTTTAATTGAAAAGTCTAACGTCACGCACATATTTACAACGAATGAGATTTTTGACGATATGTCTGCGTTTGTGAAAATTAAAGAAAAAGATTATAAATTTAAGGTTATTCCTGCTTTTCGTGCAGATAAAATTATGAACGTTGAAGCGGAAGGATATTGCGACACCATTGCTAAACTTGAAGCATTAGTTGGTGAAGTAAAAAATATTGACGAACTTGAAAAAGCAATCGAAAAAAGGCTCCAAGAGTTTATTAAAGTTGGAACTACAGCTAGCGATATTGCGCTTCAAAGTGTTTACAAAATTGCTTCAAGAGAAGATGCAGATGTCGTATTTAAGTGTGCGCTTAATAACGAAAAGATCAGTGAATATCAAGCAGAAACCTTTAAGGGTTACTTCACATATTTCTTGTTTAAGTTGTATGCTAAATATGATATTAGAACTGAGCTTCACATCGGCGCAATGCGCAATAATAACTCAAAAATGCTTAAAAAGCTCGGTTTAGATACAGGATATGATAGCATAGCTGAAGATAACAGCATTAAACTTATGTCAAGGCTATTTGATAGGCTTAATGATGAAGATAGCTTGCCTAAAACAATTATCTTCAACCTCAATCCTAAACTTAACCCTGAAATCATGTCTTTAGTTGGCTGTTTCCAAGACTCTAGCGCTAACGGTAAAATTCAATATGGCCCTGCATGGTGGTTCCTTGACAATAAAGTTGGAATGGAAAAACATTTGGAAGATTTAACTGCAACCGGACACATTGCCACATTTGTTGGCATGCTTACTGATAGCAGGTCGCTTTTATCTTATCCAAGACATCATTACTTTAGAAGAATATTGTGCAATTACTTGGGTAAGTTGATAGAAAATGGTGAAATGACCAACGATATTGAGTTTGTTGGTAAAGTCGTTGAAAATATTTGTTATAATAACTCGATTAAATATTTAGGAGTATAATTATGGATAAAAAAATACCTGTTGTTGTAATTAAAGAACTAGATGATACTGTAAAAATTTTAACAGCCTTAAAAAATGACGGCATAAATTGTGCTGAAATTACTTTTAGAACTGCTTGTGCTGAAGACGCTATTAAGCTTGCTGTTGCAAAATTTCCCGATATGAATGTTGGTGCAGGTACGGTTATTAATAAAGAACAATGCGAACGTGCGATTAAAGCAGGTGCAAAATTTATCGTTTCACCAGGCCTTTCTGTTGATGTTGCTAAAATTTGTAAGTCTAAAAATATTCCTTACTATCCAGGTTGCGTAACTCCTACTGAAATTATGGCGGCAATTGATTTAGGTATAACTGTAGTAAAATTTTTCCCTGCAAACGTATATGGCGGTTTGAAGGCGTTAAAGGCGCTTTCAGCACCTTTCCCACAAATTAAGTTTATCCCTACAGGTGGAGTTAATAAAGACAATTTAGATGAGTTTTTGGCCTTTGACAAGGTGTTTGCTGTTGGCGGTAGTTTTTTTGTTGAAGACGCGTTAAAGAAAGGAGAATAACATGAAAAAAGTTGTAACATTTGGCGAGTTAATGTTAAGGCTCGCACCTGAAAATTATTTAAGATTTGTACAAAGTGATAAGCTTGAAGCTACGTTTGGTGGCGCAGAAGCAAACGTTGCGGTTAGCCTTGCTAACTATGGTGTTGACGTTGCGTTTGTGTCAAAACTACCAGCGCATGAAATAGGCCAATCTGCTGTCAATAGCCTAAGAAAGTTTGGCGTAGACACAACTAAGATAGTTCGCGGTGGCGATAGAGTTGGTATTTATTATTGCGAAAAAGGTGCAAGTCAAAGACCAAGTAAAGTAATTTATGATAGAGCATATAGTGCAATTGCTATGGCAAAAGTAGAAGATTTTGATTGGAATAAAATTTTCGAAGGTGTTTCTTGGTTCCACTTTACCGGTATTACGCCCGCGCTTTCAAATGACGTCGCTGAAATTTGTTTAATAGCATTAAAGAAAGCTAAAGAATTAGGAATCACGGTTTCTTGTGACCTTAACTTCCGTAAAAAGCTTTGGAGCAAAGAAAAGGCAAATCAAGTTATGACAAAGCTTTGCGAATATATTGATTATTGCATAGCTAACGAAGAAGATGCAAAAGACGTGTTTGATATTGAAGCCGAAAATACTGATATTTATAGTGGTAAAATTGATAGAGAAGGCTATATTTCAGTTGCAAAACAGCTCACTGATAGATTTAATTTTAAAGGTGTTGCAATTACTTTAAGAGAAAGTATATCTGCTAATGATAATAATTGGTCTGCAATGTTATACACTAATGGTGAAGCTTATTTCTCTAAAAAATACGCTATGCATATTGTTGATAGAGTAGGCGGTGGGGATAGCTTTGGTGGTGGACTTATTTACTCGTTAATTAACGATTTTGACAGTCAAAAGGCTATCGAGTTTGCTGTTGCGGCAAGTTGTCTAAAGCACTCTATTGAGGGTGATTATAACTTGGTAAGCGCGAAGGAAGTTGAAACGCTTGCAGGTGGCAATGCTAGTGGAAGAGTTCAAAGATAATTTAAAAGCGTGCTTTTGCACGCTTTTAATTATAATAGGAGATTATTATGAAAGTTATACTAATAAATGGTAGCCCTCATAAAAATGGAACAACTTTTAGGGCGCTTAGAGAAGTTGAAAAGGCGCTTAACGCAAACGAAATTTATACGGAAATCATAACTGTTGGTGATAAGGAAGTTACGGGTTGTAATGTTTGTGGTGCTTGTTCGAAACTTGGTAGGTGTGTAAAAAACGATATCGTTAATGAAATTATTGTCAAAATTCAAGATTCAGACGGTGTGGTCGTGGGTAGTCCTGTTTACTATGCATCACTCAACGGCTCATTAAAATCATTATTAGATAGGGTGTTTTTTGCAAAAGATTCTTTTGCGTTTAAGCCAGCCGCATCTGTTGCTGTTGCAAGAAGGGCGGGGACTACTGCTACTCTTGATATAATTAACAAATACTTTATGATAAATAATATGCCTGTTGTTTCTTCATGTTACTGGAATATGGTCTTTGGAAGTAATAGTGATCAGGCGGAATTTGACCTTGAGGGCCTACAGACAATGCGCACGTTAGGGAATAATATGGCATGGCTTATTAAAAGCATTAAAGCTGGTAGGGAGAGCGGGGTTGCTCAACCTGTTTTAGAAGAAAAAATTAAAACTAATTTTTATAAAAACTTATAGAAACGACAAACGCCCTTCACGTTGCGTGAAGGGCGTTTACTTTTACAGTAATTAGTATAATTTTGAATACCACTTAAATTGCTTTATCGAGTGGCGAATTGCAAATATAATTAACCCTAAAATAAATAATAGTCCACTTACTTCTAGGTCAACCATGATAGTTTCAATAGCGCCAGCATTCATAATAAATTTACTAGCAAATCCAGCGATATAAACTAGGCAACTTGCAGATATAATTATCATTGCTATGCCCGAAATTATTGAAATTATTTTACAAAAACATCTTAAAATTTGTGAACGAGTAATGATTAGCAACAAAGAAAATAGAATGTTAAATGCTAAAATGCCAACGTATGCATAAAGTCCATATTCCATAACCATTTTAAGTATTGAAACTATTTCATCACTAAGCCCAGCCAGTGAAGCAAAGTTTATGCACATTATTTCTTGTGTTGCAAATATTGATCCGTCGCCAATAATTGGCAAAAATTTATAAGTTAGGTTAAATCCAGCTGAACCAAACGTCATAGGAATTAAGAACACACATAGAGCAATAATTGAACTAATTAGGCTTCCTAAACATTGCTTTTTATTGACGTTTTTAATAGGTTTTTCTCTATTATTTGCCGAATTTATGGTTAAAATTTGTTCAGTTTCACTCATACCTCTCTCCAAAATAAACTTATTTTACATCTAGTTTTTCAACCAACTTAAAAATTATTGAAGGAAAACCGTTTCCAACCGTGCTTAAATTTGCAAAAAATTGTTCTTGTGCAGTGTTTGAACCATGAACGTCGGTTATACCTTTAATAATGACAAACGGGACGTTGTTTGACGCGCACACCTGTGCTATTGCACTGCCTTCCATATCACATAGACTACAGCCCATTTGATTAACGACATCAACGTCTTCTTTTTCGCTTGTGAATTTATCTGCACTTGCGAGTACGCTTTTTTCAATAAAATCAAGGTTTGTGGTATACGTAGGGAAGAAAACTGTATCATATTCTTGTATGTAACCACGTGGTACGTTGTCAAGCTTGCTTAGGTCAAAATCATATTGACAACATTTTTCAACTAAATAATAATTTAGTGCTTTTACGCTGTTGTTCATTCCGCCACACGTACCAAAGTTAATAATGAATTTTGGCGAAAATTTGTCAATCAAAAGTTGAGTCGTTAACGCCGCGCTAACTTTGCCAATTCCACTTATTGATAAAACAGTATTAATACCGTTTATAGTAAAAGAGTAAGTAGGCTTATCGGCAAGTATAGTTTCCTTTAAGTTATCAACTTTAGATAGTAAAGTTTTTGCTTCAGATTTTAATGCAACTACAAAACAAATCATAAAATATCACATCCTATTTTATATAAAAATTATATCATACAGTAATAAGATTAGTCAAACAATAAAATATTTTTAAAATTAAATTTTTTTTTGAAATATTCTGACTGTTAATAATAATTTATCACGTTTTCAAATTAAATATGAATATAATGAAAATATCCTAAAATTTTGGCAAATTCACTCCTTGATTTTAAAAACATGAAAACACAAAATAGCACAAAAAACGTCAACTATTGCAATTTTTTAGGCTTGTTTAGCGTTTTTTTGGTGAAATTTTCGCTTGACAAAGATAAAAAATGCATATAATATTAAAAACGTGAAAGTCATATTTATAAGGTGGAGATATGAGATTTAAACATGGCAAAAACTTGAAATTGATTAGTAAAAAAGCAACTTTTATTTCAAACTCAGTTATTGTTGGAAATAACGTAACTATATATGAAAATGTAAGAATAGAAGGAAATACGATAATTGGTGATAACGTAATTATCTACCCTGGCAGTTATATAAAGGATACCAATATATCTAACGATACAATTATAATAAGTTCGCATTTGGAAAATGGTCGTATTGGTAAAAGTTGTTCTATTGGTCCATTTGCGCGTATAAGACCGAATTCAATTATTTTAGACAACGTTAAAATTGGGAATTTTGTTGAAATAAAAAATGCTATTGTTGGGTGCGGTAGTAAAATAAGTCATTTAGCATATGTTGGTGATGCAGAAATTGGTAAAGATTGTAATATTGGTTGTGGTGTGATTTTTGTTAACTATAATGGTAAAACAAAAAATAAGACAATAGTTGGTAACAACTGTTTTATAGGGAGTAATTGTAATTTAATAGCACCATTAATAATTGAAAGTAATACGTATGTGTGTGCTGGAACAACGGTAACAGACAATATTGAAAATGATTCTTTTGTAATCGGCAGAGTGCGTCAAGAAGTTAAAGAAAATAGAGCACATAAATATTTAAAAAATTTTTTGGAGGGGTAAAAATGGGGGTCTTTTTTGGTACAGATGGTATAAGGGGTAGAGTAAATGTTGATTTGACATATGATATTGCATTTAAAGTAGGTAATGCGCTTTCAATATTAAAAGAACATCCCACAATTATTGTAGGCTCGGATACAAGAATTTCAAATTCATATTTAACGTTGGCTGTTTCGAGTGGTGCTGCAAGTGGTGGAGCAAGAGTTATCGATATTGGGGTTGTCCCAACGGCTGGTATTGCGTATATTACAAAAAAAGTAAATGCTGATTTTGGCGTTGTTGTGAGTGCATCGCATAATAGTGGCGAGTATAATGGCATCAAAGTTTTTAATCGTGACGGGTATAAGTTGTCTGATAAAGAAGAGGAACAAATTGAACGTTGCTTTATTCGTGAGAAAGTAAGCTGTTATCCAAACATCGGTGATTATAGGCAAGATTTAAAACTTGTTAAACTATATAAAAAATTTTTAATATCAACAAGCAAGCACTCATTAAAAGGTAAAACAATTGTTTTGGACGGTGCTTTTGGCGCCGCAAATAGAATTGCCCCAGAAGTTTTTAGAGAATTGGGGGCAACTGTTGTTGCTGCAAACTGTGTAAATAATGGATTAAAAATTAATGAGAATTGTGGCGCATTGCACCCTGAAAGTTTAATAAAACGTATCTTTAGATATAAGGCCGACATGGGCTTTGCTTTTGATGGTGATGCAGATAGGTTGATCGCTGTTGATGAAAACGGCAAAGTAATTGATGGTGACGTGTTAATTTATGGGCTTGCTAAATATTATAAAAAACTAGGCATGTTAAATGATTCAACAGTTGTTGGCACAAGTCATACGAACATGGCAATCGAAGAGCAATTAAACAAACAAGGTATTAATTTAATAAGAACTGATATTGGCGACAAATACGTGTTGTCGAAGTTAAATGAAAAGAATTTGTCATTAGGCGGAGAGCAAAGTGGGCATATAATTTTAAAAAATTTAGCGACAACTGGTGATGGTATTTTATCTGCAATTATGGTTTCTAATATGATAATCAGCGAAAAAACTAGTATGTCAAAGGCTTTTGAGATTGAACTTTTCCCGCAAACGAATAAAGACGTCATTGTTGATGATAAATTTAGAATTATCAATAATGAAGAATTGGGTAGAGAAGTATCAAAGTGTAATGCTATGTTTAATAATAGTGGTAGATTGATGATTAGAGCATCAGGAACTGAGCCTAAAATTAGAATAATGGTTGAAAGTAAAAACAATGAATTAAATGAACAAATAGCAAATTCAATAATTGCTTTGGTTAAAAAAATTGATGCAGAAGTGTAAATTTGTAAAATTTA
>JAZNKV010000003.1:0-132782 GCA_045578765.1 Christensenellaceae bacterium
ATGAATATTGTTGAAATTTAATTCCAGCTCAGAAGGATTAACTACCCTCAATAGAATTCCCCCTTCCCTTTATATATAACTATGAAATTAAAGACAAAAAAATCCTCTATTTCAAAATCAAAGCATTTAACAGCAAAATACACAAATAATTTCTCAACCGAAAAATTAATCAAATATAAAAATAAAAAGATAAAAAAAGATTGTCAACATAATTTTTATATGTTATACTTTCGGTATGGATAAAATGTTTATAAGTTATGGGATAACTCTAACCAAAAAACAAAAAGAGCAGTTTGAAAAATATTACAAATTGTTAGTGTTTTACAACGAAAAATTTAATATTACAGCCATCACGGAAAGAGAAGAAGTTATCAAAAAACACTTTATCGACAGTGTGCTTGGTGTTGATAAGTTAAGTGGAAAAACTATGATTGACGTTGGTAGTGGCGGTGGTTTTCCTGCATTGCCGTTAAAAATAATGAAAGAAGATTTAAGTTTAACCTTACTTGAGGCGACGGGAAAGAAAAGTGAATTTTTAAAAACTGTTGTTAAAGAACTTGGGTTAGAAAACGTTAGCGTTATAAACGATAGAGCAGAAACACTTGCTAAAGATGAAAAGTTTAGGGAAAGTTTCGATATTTGTTCGGCAAGGGCGGTTGCAAGGCTTAATACTTTGTGTGAATACTGTATGCCGTTTGTTAAAAAGGGCGGTGTTTTCATTGCCTACAAAGGTGATGCTGAACAAGAACTTATTGAAGCGCAAAGCGCCATAAAAATTCTTGGTGGAAAACTAAAAGAAAACTACGTTTATGAATTAGACGGAGCAAAGCGTGCATTGATAACAATAGAAAAAATCAGCCTAACTGATAAAAAATATCCGCGCGGAAACGGTAAAGAAAGGAAAAATCCATTGTGAGTGAAATATTTATAAACAAATATAAAGCGTGCGCCGTTACAGGACATAGAATAATAGAAAACGATTTAGACGTAAAAAAATTAAAAAATCTTTTTTATAAGCTCATAGAAAAAAATTTTGACACGTTTTTGATAGGTATGGCGCTTGGGTTTGATACGTTGTGTTTTGAAATATTGAGCGAAATAAAAAAAGAATATCCAATAAAACTAATAGCGTGTATTCCGTGTGAAACGCAAGCTTATAATTTTAGTAAAGCGCAAAAAGAAAAGTATGATAAAATGATTGCTGATGCAGATGAAAAAATTTTAATAAGCAAAGAATATACACCATACTGCATGCAAAAAAGAAACAGATTTATGGTAGATAATGCAAGTGCTGTAGTTGCATATTTAAGACGTGAAAAATCTGGCACTTCCGCAACTGTAAATTATGCTTTAAGACAAAACGTAAGCGTAATAAAAATTTAATAGGTAATGAAAAAACAAAACCGTTTCAGCATTTTGAAACGGTTTTATTCTATATTTTTATATATTTTTAATAATTCTTTTTTAAGTTTTTGTAAATACACATCTAAAACTTTTTCAAAAGCTTGGTCAATAAGAGCTTCGTCTGGAACAGTTTTAACAACGTGAATAACTTCAAAATTATCAACGGTTTTTAAGTTTGGTCTGCCCCTTTTTGTGTAGAAAGGCTTAACTCTTTCTTCGTGAACGTCTAAAATTGCAGAAACTAATTTTTTTTTAGTTAAAGCGGTCGGTGCTCTAACGCCAATACTTTTGCCAATATCTCTAAGGGAAATTAGCGATAAATTATTTAGATTACTTTCATTAAATTCCATAAAAAAACCCACAAATAAAAAAATGCGCTACCAATAGGCAACGCACCGAAAAACGCATTGCCCATAGTTGCGAAACAAAATCATTGTATAATACACACAAGGATATTAGGGCATACGCTTTTACCAAGAGTATGTCCTTGCATGTATAAACTATACAATTTTGTTTCGCAGTAGCATTATAACATAAAATGACAAAATAATCAAATTTTTTACAAAAAAAACCGCCTTAAAAAAAGAGCGGTTTTTGTCTTTGATTGTATAAAAAGAAAGAATTTTGTCGAATTATGTAATTTTATATACTATTTATTATTTATACCAGCAATAAAGTGAACGAGTTTTTGTGACTTTGGATTATCAAAAATTTGTTCTGGTGAACCCACTTCTTCAACCACGCCATCACTCATAAAAATAACTTTATCCGAAACGCTTTTTGCAAACGCCATTTCGTGAGTAACTATTATCATAGTTCTTCCTTCGTCTTTTAGAGAGCGAATAACCTTTAACACTTCGCCCGTAAGTTCGGGGTCTAAAGCACTAGTAGGCTCGTCAAAGCATAAAATCTTGGGTTTAAGCGCTAACGCCCTTGCGATAGCAACGCGTTGGCATTGCCCGCCCGACAATTCACACGGGTAAGACAGGGCTTTTTCAGTTAAACCGATTTTTTCTAAAAGGCTTTTAGCGTCCTTTTCAATTTGTTCTTTTTCAGTTACTTTAAAGAGAGCGATTTGTTCTTTTCTTTGTTTAGAAGTTAAGGATTTATCTTTTTTGAGTTCTTTTTTTAGAGCTGAAATTTTTTCTTTTAGTAAAAGGGTTGGGGCAAGTGTTATATTTTTTATAACGTTATATTGCGGGAAAAGGTTAAAAGATTGAAAAACAAGCCCAAAGTTTAAGCGTTTTTGCCTTAAAATTTTATCGCTGTCTTTTTTAGCAAGGCTTGCGTCAAGCAAAACTTCGCCTTCAAGCGTCATAACTCCGCAGTTCGCTTTTTCCAAAAAGTTAATGCACCTTAAAAGGGTAGTTTTTCCGCTACCAGAAGAACCTATAATCGATAAAACTTCGCCCTTTTCTAAAGAAAAGTCAACGCCCTTTAAAACTTCGGTTTGCCCAAACGATTTATAAAAATTTTCTATTTGTAAGTATGCCATAATTTACGCCTTAAAATAAGATAATTTCTTTTCAAGTTTTCCAAAAATGATTGTTAAAATACCAACGAAAATTAAGTAGAAAACACCCGTGTAGAATATCGGCCAAATAAACCCTTCAGCACCCCAGTCTTGCGCTTTTTTAAGAATTTCAACAACTACGATAACTCTCGCAAGCGAAGTATCTTTAACAAGCGTGATAATTTCGTTACTCATAGGTGCTAAAATTCTTTTAATTACTTGGAGCAGAACAATCTTTGAAAAAACTTGGCCTTTTGTCATACCCAAAACGTAACCCGCTTCGTATTGACCTTTAGTAATGCTTTCAATCCCGCCACGATAAATTTCAGCAAAATAGCAAGCATAGTTAATTACAAACGCAACTATTACTGCAATAAAACGTGGCATTGCGGGAATTTTGAACATAAGGGCAGGGCCATAGAAAATAATAATTACTTGCAACATCAAGGGCGTGCCCCTAATAATCCAAATAAATATTTTAACTATAGCCTTTAAGGGCTTAAACTTGCTCATAGCCCCAAAAGCGACGATAAGTCCCAGCGGAAGCGCAAGGACTAACGTCAACAAGAATATTAAACAGGTAGTTCCAAACCCCTGTAATAAATCTAAAGTAACTTCTAAAAACATAATATATTAGCCAAAATATTTAGCTTGCAAAGTTTGGAAAGACCCGTTTGCTTTTGCCATTTTAACAAAAAGGTCAAACGCTTTAGCAAGACCTAAATCAGATTTTCTAAACGCAACACCGAAATCTTCTGTTTCAAAACCAACGTCAACAAAAGTAAGATCGCTAAAGTCAGTACCTTCGCCAACTAAAACTTGTGCCATCAATACGTCAATGATAGCGATTTGTGAAGTGCCGGCAGAAACTTCAAGCAAAGTGTCTTTTTGAGCTTCTTGTTTAACCCATTTAGTTTCGGGAATTTCAAGACCTTCACATACCTTTTGACCAGCAGAACCACCTTCAAAAGCAATGTTTACTGCATTTTTTATAGAGTTTGCATCAGTAAAAAGTTGAGCATCAGTCTTTTTGCAAACAACTACTTGTTTATTTGTTAAGTATGGTGAAGAAACAGCTGTCTTTTGCGAAGCTTCTTCAGTGATGGTCATACCGTTCCAAATAACGTCAATCGTTCTTGATTCAAGGTCGATAAATTTGTTTGACCAAGTAATTTCAACAAAGTCAGCCGTAACGCCGATTTCTTCGCAGAATGCTTTTGCAAGTTCGGTATCAAAACCAACAAATTGATCTTCGTCGTCAAAATAGTTCATAGGCGCATACTTGGTATAACCTATGGTGAGTTTACCGTCAGCAATTCCTGATTCGGTGGGAGCACTGCTACAAGCTGTTAAACCCAAACAAGCGGTGAGCGCAACTACTAACGTAAGCATAAGTGTTAAAAACTTTTTCATAATAAGCCTCCTAAAATGTATTTTATCTTTTATCGCTTTACCACGGTAAAGTAATAAAGCATACATATTATACTGTATTATTTAAATAATGTAAAGCAAAATAAGGGGAAAAAACCAAAAAAAGTGCAAAAAAAGGAAAAACCGCCTTAAATAACGGTTAAGGCGGGGAAATTTTTAGAAAAAGGGGATTTTTCAGCGTCGGTTATTAAATAATCGACGTTATCAAGCGAGCATTGAATAAACGTTGAGCGAGAGTTGAATTTAGTTTGGTCGCAAAGAAAAACTTTTTTTACAGCGTTGTTTAGCATAGTCGCTCTTAAAGCGACTTCTTCTCTTGAACAGTCGGTAATAATTCCGTCGCAAGAAAGTGCTTTGCAAGAGAAAAAGGCAAAGTCTGCAAAGGTGTTACTAAAAATATGTTCAGCGTCTTTACCCAAAAGGCAGTTTCTATTGTTTTGGAACATGTGCCCGCCCGAAGAAATAACGGTAATAGACGTGTCTAGCAAAAGCCTTAGAATTTCCACGTTGTTAGTTATAACGGTTAAGGAGCTTTTGTTTGGAAGTTCTTTTGCCAAAAAGAAAGCTGAAGAAGATTGGTCTAAAAAGATAACCGAATTATCTTTAATTAAAGAAAGCGCTTTTCTTGCCATAACCGTTTTCGACCAAGCGTTTTGATGAAAGCGCTCGTTAAAGTTCATTATAGTTGAATAGGTTGAAGCAAGCTCTGCTCCGCCGTAACTGCGCCTAATTAGCCCTTTATCTTCCATGATTTTCAAATCACGGCGAATGCTTGATTGGCTGGCGAACAGCTTTTTGCAAAGCGAATTAACGTCAACGAACGAGCCACGCTCTTTTAATATGTTTAGTATCTCTTGTTCTCTTTGACCTTTTAACATAGTTCTCCTTGTTGATTTTTGACCGATTGTGCAAAAAATAATCTAAAATCTCCTATTTTTTGAAAAAAAAGACAAAAGTTTATTGAATTTTTGACTTTTGTTGACTGATTGTATTATAATTCAATCAAAAGAAAAAGTAAAGGGAATTTGATATGAACGTAAATGAATTATTGTTGGGTGTTGATTGTAAGTGCGGAAAAAAGCATACTTGTAACATTAAGCACGTTTATATAGAAGCGGGCGCGTGTAAAAGACTTGTTGAAATTTGTGCGCAGTATTCTAAAATTTTAATCGTTGCCGACCAAAACACCTTTGGCGTAGCAGGAAAAGGCGTTGAAAGTGCGCTTAGCGGAAAAATTGCAAATAAAGTAATTTTTGACGGCGATAAAATTTTAATCCCTAACGAACAAGCAATAGAAAGGGTTGAAAAGGACTTAAAAGATATAGACTTAATCGTGGGCATTGGCTCTGGCGTAATACAAGACCTTTGTAAATACGTTTCTTTTGATAAGGGCGTGCCGTATATAATAGTTGCAACCGCACCGTCAATGGACGGATATGCTTCAACGGGCGCAGCAATGATTTTGGGCGGAATGAAAGTTACCGTGTCAGCAGGGCTTCCCTTGGCTATCGTTGCCGACGTGGACGTTTTGAAAAACGCGCCTATGGAAATGATTAAGTCGGGATATGGCGATATTATAGGCAAGTATTCTTCGCTTAACGATTGGAAGTTATCTAACGTTGTTACAGGCGAGTATTTTTGTCAATATATTTATGACGTTACCTATCAAATGATTGAAAAGACAAAGGCGCTTGCTCAAGGCGTGGTTAAAAGAGATGCTGAAAGTATAAAAGTGCTTATGGAAGCGTTGACGGTGGTTGGGATAATGATGAGTTTTGCAACCACGTCGCGCCCCGCGTCGGGCAGCGAACACCACTTATCACATTTTTTTGAGATAGTGGGAATTGTTAGAAATGAAGATTATTTCCCGCACGGTATTGACGTTGCTTTCTCCACCATTGAAACGGCAAAAATAAGAGAAAGATTAGTTAAACAATCGTTTAATAAACCCTCTTTCCGTGATGAAAAGAGCGTTTTAGAGCAAAAGATAAAAGCTGTTTACGGCGAAGAAGTTGGGCTAGGCTGTATTAAACTGCACGAAAAGCTTAAAACTTACGCTACTGATAGACAAAAGATTTACGTTGAAAAAGAACAAGAGATAAAAAAGATTTTAAGCGAAATGCCGTCGGCAAGCGAAGTGGAAAGTATTTTGAACGTAGTTGGCTATGATAAAAAAGAGTTTTATGCGCTTTACGGCGAACAAAAGATAAAAGACGCCATAGTTTACGCAAAGGATTTAAAAGATAGATACACTGTGCTGTGGCTTAATTACGATATAAACGGAGAAAACTAAAGTGGACGCTAAAAAGATAAAAATAATTGCATTTGACCTTGACGGAACGCTTACTCAACACAAGCAACCCATGGTTGAAGAAAACAAAAAAGCGCTCATTGCGCTTAATGAAAAATACAAACTCGTTATGGTTGGGGCGGGGCAAGTAATGCGTATTTTTAACCAGCTTGAACAATTCCCCATTGACGTTATAGGTAATTACGGGCTTCAATACGGAAAGTATAACCCGCAAACAAAGAGCATCGACATGTTGCGTGATGAAAGTTTGCCTTGCGACAGAGAAAAAACCGAAAAAATCATAACCGAGCTAAGAAAAAAGTTTGGCTTTACCGAGTTTAAGGGCGAAAACGTTGAGTTTCACCCGTCAGGCGCAATCACTTTCCCTATATTAGGCACTAAAGCCGAACTAAAAGACAAACTCGCCTTTGACCCCGATAGAAAAAAGAGAAGAAAGATTTACGATATAGTTGTTAACGCTTTTCCTGAATATCACGTTTTCGTGGGCGGGTCGTCGTCGTTTGACATGGCGCCAAAGCCTTTCAATAAATATTATGCGCTTGACCTTTATTGCAAACAAATGGGTGTTAGCCACAGCGAAGTTGTTTTCGTTGGCGACGATTACGGCTTGGGCGGAAACGACGAAAGCGTTTATAAATCAGATTTCAACTTTATAAAAGTAGATAACTATCTTGACTTTCCAAAAATGATAAAAGAGTTATTATAAAAATAAAAAAGACTAACCTAGTAAAAGGTTGGTCTTTTTGTTTGTCAAAAATTTTTATAACGTGGTTTTGTAAAACGAAAAGGCTATTGAGCGTTGTTGCCAAACTGCTTTCTATAATTTAACGGGCTGTAACCAAAATGCAACTTGAATAATTTAGAAAAATAGCTAACGTCATCAAATCCCACGCTCGTTGCAATTTGCGTAACGTTATCGTTTGATAACACAAGCTTCTTTTCCGCTTTAGATAGTCTTATGCCGTTAACGTAATTTGCAGGCGAAAGGTTAAAGAATTTTTGGGTGTACTTAAAAACTTGTGACGGCGAGCAGTATAATTCGTTTGCTATATCTTCAGCAGAAATTTGCGAAGAATAATTTTCTTCAACGAACTTTTCAATTTTATCTTTAACAGACGGTTGTTTTTTATTAAAACGAGCGTTTTCGTAAAGAATTTTAAGCAAGGCAATTGCACACCTTGTTCTTTCAAAACAGCATTCTGTTTTACGGATAGTATAAATAAGTTCGTAAACTGTTTGGTTATACTTTCTGTCTAAAACGACGGGAAAAGAAAATAGCTCGTCAAAAGAATATTCGCCGTTTATTACCGCGTCGATAAACACCCATTGCGCATACATATTGCCGTTTGGTCCGTTGCGGTGCATAATCTTTTGAAGCTCGCCTTTTGGTGAAACAAAAACTCCACCCTTGCCCGTTGAATAAACGGGGGATGAGCCAACGGCAATTTCATAACTGCCTTCAATGGCTTGCACGATTGAAAGGGTAGAAAGTATTTTTTGATGGTAAACGCCCTCAAAATCGCCAACCATACTGCCGTGATAAACTGATTTGATGTTAATATTTTCTATCTTAAAATCTTTCTTCATAATAATATAATACAAAAAAATAATAAAATAGTCAATGATTTTTATAATTTATTCTATTATAATAATATTAGAAGCGAAAAGGAGAATAAAAATGGAGTTTTTATCATCTTCAACACAAAAACGCCCTAAAAGATTAAAGGCGAGCACAAGAAAGTTTGCTTTTACTTCACTTCAAGGTACGTTTGGCGAACAAATAAAGAAAACGCCGTGCATTGAAATTACCGACCAGCGTTTTGAAGCTTTAAGTAATATCGAGCAATATGATTATATGATAAGAGAGATTGTATCAAAAGCGCCCGTTCGTGTTACTGAGCAAGAGCTTGTTTCAGGCTCTGCCACCCTTTATGATGCAATTAAGCATATGGTGCCTGTAAAGTATAAAGGCGAGTACGTTTTTTGGAGCATAAGTCATTTAACCATTGATTTTAAAACGGCAATAGATTTCGGCATAGATTATTATGAACAAAAAATCAAAGAAAAACTAACAGAAAACGGGCTTACGAGTGGGCAAAAAGTATTCTTAAACAGCTTGCTTAACGTTATTGACTGCATGCACGTTTATCACAATAGATATTTGCAAGCAACAAAGGATGTTAAGCCACAAATTTATAAAAATCTTTGTCAAGTGCCGTTTAAGAAAGCGCGTAATTTTTATGAAGCAGTACAATCGCTTTGGTTTGTTTTTTCGTTCGTACGATTGACGGGTAATTGGCCGGGCATAGGCAGAATTGACTGGATTTTAGGGGATTATCTCAAAAAAGATTTAGAAGATGGAACGTTGACCATAAATGAAGCGCGTGAAATTTTGGCGTCTTTCTTTATTAAGGGAACAGAGTGGGTGGAAAAAGATACTCCGTTAGGCTCTGGCGATGCTCAGCATTATCAAAACATAGTGCTTGCGGGCGTTGATGAAAATGGAAAAGACGTTACCAACGAAGTTACCTATTTAGTTCTAGATATTGTTGAAGAGCTTGGCATAGGGGACTTCCCCATTACCGTTAGAATAAACAAAAAGACCAAACAAAGACTTTTAACAAAAGTGGCAAAGGTAATTCGCCACGGTGGCGGGGTTGTTGCCGTTTATAACGAAGACCTTGTATTAAAAGCGCTCAAAAAGTACGGTTATGATGAAAAAGAAGCAAGAAATTTTGCTAACGACGGGTGTTGGGAAGTTCAAATCCCCGGAAAAACGTATTTTATGTATTACCCATTTGACAGCTTTGCTCTTTTACAAAAGAAAACGCTTGGCGGGTTCGAAAACGTCGAGTTTGAAAGTTTTGAACAGCTTTATACTGCATATAAGAAAGATTTATGCCACCAAGTTAAAGAAATTTGCGATAGAGTTAAAGAAGGCTCGTTTATCCATTGGGGCGAAAGGCAAAATTTAAACACGCCAACGTCGGTTGTTTCATTGTTTGAAAACGGCTGTATCGAAAAGGCGCGTGCATATAACGAAGGTGGGCCTAAATATAACGTCTATTCTCCGCACGCAGGTGGTGTAGCGGATACGGTTAACGCACTTTATGCTATAAAAAAGATTGTCTTTGACGAAAAACTTATCTCTTTTAAGAATTTTATGCAAGCTTTAAATAAAGACTGGCTTGAAAACGAACTTTTACGCCAAAAGGTAAAGAGTTTAAGTTTTTACGGCACAGACAATGATGAAGTTGACGCTATTTACAAGCGCTTGATTAAGGACTTTTATTTAGCGTGCAAAAAACAAGACGTTGAAGAACAAATTAAGTTCCCAGCGGGAATATCCACTTTTGGCAGAGAAATAGAGTGGGCAAAATATAGGCTTGCCAGCCCGTTTGGCGAAAGAAAGGGCGCTATTCTTGCACCTAACGGTTCTCCAACACCTGGTACGGATACTGAAGGCGCAACAGCCGTTATAAAATCCTATTGCAAGGCAGACCTTTCAAAGATGGTAACGGGCACAGCGCTAGACGTTAGGCTTATGCCAAGCGCGCTTAACGGAGAGCAAGGCTTATCTGCAATTAAGTCGCTTATTAAAGGCTTTTGCAAGCTGGGTGGATATTTTATGCAAATGGACGCTGTTAGCATAGATACGTTAAGAAAAGCCCAACAAACCCCCAAAGACTTTAAGACCTTATCGGTTAGAGTTTCGGGCTGGAACGCAAGATTTATTACGCTAACAAAAGAGTGGCAAGATATGATTATTCAAAGGACGGAACATAATGGATAAAACCTTTTTGCCCGTATTAAAAATACAGCGGTTTAGTTTGCACGATGGCCCAGGGGTAAGAACAACCGTGTTCACCAAGGGTTGCCCGCTAAACTGCAAGTGGTGCCATAATCCTGAATCAAAGTCCCTAAAACGTCAATTTTTTTACACGAGCTCGCTTTGCATAGGCTGTGGCGCGTGCGCAAGCGTTTGTAAAGAAAACGCACACAAAATAGAAAACGGCAGTAAAATTTTTGATAGAAAACGTTGCACCGAATGTATGCAGTGCGTCAATTTATGCCCAACGGGCGCGATAGAAGAATGTTCAAAAGAACTTTCGGTTGCCGAGATTATTTCGGCTGTTAAAAAGGACGTTGCGTTCTATGGCAAAAAAGGCGGAATAACTCTTTCTGGGGGCGAGCCGTTTATGCACGGAGAAAAGGCAATCGCATTGATTGCGCGTGCAAAAGAGCAGGGCTTAAACGTGGCTGTTCAAACTTGTGGGTTTTTTGACAAAAAACTAATAGACAAAATGAAAGGCTTAGTTGATTTAGTGCTTTTTGACGTCAAGGATACTAGTAACGAGCGCCATATCAAAAACACGGGCGTTGGTACGGAAAAAATTATAGAAAATCTTTTTGCGTTAGATAGTGCTGGAATAAACACCGTTCTTCGCTGTATAATAGTCAAGGGTGAAAACGACAACGCCGAGCATTTTGATAACGTTATATCATTATATAATAAACTCAAAAACTGTAATGGCGTGGAAATATTCGCACATCACACCTTAGGCGAAAGCAAGTATTTAAGCTTGGGGCTAGAATATAGTGGGAAAGCCGACTGGTCACCAGACAAAAAGCAATTACTTGAAATAAAAAAATATTTCAACGATAAAAAAGTTAAGTGTAAAATCATAGAATAGAAAGACACAAAACAAAAAATCAAAAACACGAAAAACAAAAAGGCGGAAGCAAATGCTTCCGCCTTAAGTTTTAAGTTTAACCTGTCGGCCAATTATTTACCAGCAAGGTTTTTGTAAGTTTCAAGTCTTACTTTACTATCCTTTTCAGTCTTTTCGAACAATTCTTCAGCAAGTTCGGGGCGCGCTTTCATAAGTGAAGCGTATCTCGTTTCGCCAAGCAAGAACGACTTGTAATCGCCGGTCGGCTCTTTAGAATCGAGCGTGAACGGATTCTTTCCAGCGTCAATAGCTTCAGGATTGTAACGATAAAGTTGCCAATAACCGCAGTCAACAGCCTTCTTTTCTTCTTCTTGTGACTTCATCATGTTAATACCGTGGTTGATACAAGGAGCGTAACAAATAATGAGTGAAGGTCCGTCGTACTTTTCAGCTTCAATGAGCGCGTTAACGAGTTGTTGTTTGTTTGAACCCATTGCGCATTGTGCAACGTAAACGTAACCGTAACTCATAGCCATCATGCCAAGGTCTTTCTTCTTAACTCTCTTACCAGCGGCAGCGAACTTAGCAACTGAACCAGTAGGAGTAGACTTAGATGCTTGACCACCTGTGTTAGAGTAAACTTCGGTGTCGAGAACTAAAACGTTAACGTTTTCGCCACTTGCAAGAACGTGGTCAAGTCCGCCGTAACCGATATCGTATGCCCAACCGTCACCACCGAAAATCCAGATTGAAGGTTTAACCAAGCAGTCAAGGTTGCCCTTAATATAGTCAAGACATTTGCAAGTTTCATTTGCAATAGCGTTCTTAACTAATTCGGCTGCAACTTTTGATTTTTCAGCGTCTTCTTTATCGCTAAGCCAAGTTTCGAAAGCGGTTTTGGTTTCAGGAGCAACCTTATCCATAGCGCTAATCATATCTTCTTCAATCTTAGCGCGACGTGCTTTCATAGCAAGGTTCATGCCGTAACCAAATTCAGCGTTATCTTCAAACAAGCTGTTTGCCCAAGCAGGACCTTTGCCTTGTTTGTTGGTTGTGTAAGGACAAGTAGGAGCAGAACCGCCGTAGATTGAAGAACAACCCGTAGCGTTAGCAACTATCATTCTATCACCGAAAAGTTGGGTGATAAGTTTAACGTAAGGCGTTTCACCACAGCCAGCGCAAGCGCCTGAGAACTCGAACAAGGGCTTATTGAATTGGCTACCCTTAACGGTTGAAGTCTTGCAACCGGGGCAAGCAGAAACGTCAACTTCAGGAAGTTTTTCACTAAATTTATAGTTAACCTTTTCTTCTTCAACGATAGAGCCGAAAGGAACCATAGTGAGTGCTTTTTCTTTAGCAGGACAAATGTCTGCACAAACGCCACAACCCATACAGTCGAGCGGAGAAACTTGCATTCTATATTCGTAATCTTTGTTACCAATCATATCTTTTGTTACGAAAGATACGGGCTTGTCAGAGCCTTTCTTAACGAGAGAAGGTCTAATACAAGCGTGTGGGCAAACGAACGAACATTGGTTACATTGAATACACTTTGTAGCATCCCACTTAGGAACGTTAACGGCAACGCCACGTTTTTCGTACTTGGTAGTACCCGTGGGAACTGAACCGTCTGCATTAAATGCAGATGAAGGAAGTTTATCGCCTTCAAGAACTAAGATGGGGTGAACGATATCCTTAAAGTATTTGTTGTCAGCAACGTCCGCCATAGGAGCGCCCGTCGTAGCGTCTTTCCAGCAAGCAGGAACGTCAATCTTAACAAGGTTTGCTGATGCAGAGTCGATAGCGTTATAGTTCATTTGAACGATAGCGTCACCTTTCTTAGCAAACGACTTGTAAGCCATTTTCTTCATATATTCAACGGCTTGGTCGTAAGGAATAATGTTAGCAACTTTAAAGAACGCAGATTGTAAAATCGTGTTAGTTCTGCCACGGAGACCGAGTTCACTAGCAATCTTAATAGCGTCGATAACGTAAAGGTTGATGTTCTTTGATGCAATATCTCTCTTAACAGATGCGGGAAGAACGTCTTCGAGTTCAGCAGCATTCTTTGCAGAAGTGTTGAAAAGGAAGGTGCCGTTTTCCTTAATGTCGCCCGTCATGTTGTAACGAGTGATGTAAGATGGGTTAGAGCATTGAACGAAATCAGCAGCGTCGATAAGGTATGCCGATTGAATAGGCGTGTCACCAAAACGCAAGTGAGAAACGGTTATACCGCCAGACTTCTTAGAGTCGTAGAAGAAGTAACCTTGAACGTATTTGTCAGTATGGTCACCGATAATCTTAATAGAGTTTTTGTTTGCGCCAACAGTACCGTCAGAGCCCAAGCCCCAGAACTTACAAGAGATTGTGCCTGCGGGTGCAGCGTCGTACTTTTCACTAAAGTCGAGTGAAGAGTTGGTAAGGTCATCATAAATACCAACGGTGAAGTGGTTCTTAGGTTCAGCTTGTTCTAAGTTCTTGTAAACAGAGTAAATCATAGAAGGATTGAATTCCTTGCTACCCAAGCCGTATCTACCGCCAACAACCTTAATGTCGGTCATGCCCTTTTCAAGAAGTGCTGAGCAAACGTCAAGATATAAAGGTTCGCCAAGTGAGCCAGCTTCTTTAGTTCTGTCAAGAACGGCAAGTTTTTTAACGGTTTTAGGAAGAGCTTCAACAAAGCTGTCGATTGCAAATGGACGGTAAAGTCTAACTTTAAGCAAACCAACTTTGTGACCTTCGGCGTTCATCTTGTTGATAGTTTCTTCAACAGCGTCAGCACCGCTACCCATCAAAACAACAACGTTTTCTGCGTCGGGCGCACCAACGTAGTCGAACAAGTGATAGCTTCTGCCGGTAAGCGCGCTTACTTTATCCATCATTTCTTGAACGATAGCGGGCGTTGCAAGATAGTACTTGTTAGCCGTTTCTCTGTTTTGGAAATAGATGTCGCTGTTTTGTGCGGTGCCCTTTTGAACGGGGTGTTCAGGGTTGAGTGCGCGTGCGCGGAAATCTTCAATGTCCTTCATGTCAACGAGTTCTTTAATTTCGTCATAATCAATAACGTCAATCTTAGAAACTTCGTGGCTGGTTCTAAAACCATCAAAGAAATGAAGGAAAGGAACTTTAGTCTTTAAGGTTGAAAGGTGTGAAACGAGAGCAAGGTCCATAACTTCTTGAACAGAGTTACTTGCTATCATTGCAAAGCCTGTTTGACGGCATGCCATAACGTCGGCATGGTCACCGAAAATGTTAAGCGAATGCGCAGCGAGCGCTCTTGCACTAACGTGGAAAACCGTGGGGAGAAGTTCGCCAGCGATTTTGTACATGTTAGGAATCATTAAGAGCAAGCCTTGGCTTGCGGTGTAGGTGGTTGTGAGCGCACCTGCGGTTAAAGAACCGTGAACGGCACCAGCAGCACCTGCTTCCGATTGCATTTCTGCAAGGCGGAGCTTTTGACCAAACATGTTAACTCTTCCGGCAGCTGACCATTCGTCAGCAACTTCTGCCATGGGAGAAGACGGGGTTATCGGGTAAATAGCCGCAACTTCACTAAACGCATACGCTACGTGGCTGGCGGCGGTGTTACCGTCGATTGTCATCTTTTTCATTTTTATTATTCCTCCGTGTTTAATATATAATTTAACCTTAACATTATACTACCTAAAAATCATTAAGTCAATGAAAAAGAAAAATTTTTAAAATTATTTTCGCGCGCGCAGACGGTGGAAAATTTTGGTTTAGTTTACTTGTAAAAACTTTGGCAATGTGGTAAAATATCCTTGTTGTGAAAAAAACACTCGCAAAAAACTTTCTGGAGCACAAATGGCACTAATCACGCTGGAAAACGTAAGTTTTTCTTATGACAAAAAAATAAACGCGCTAACCGACGTGTCTTTAAGCATTGAACAAGGCGAATACGTTGCGGTTATCGGGCATAATGGCAGTGGTAAAAGCACGCTAGCCAAGCTTCTTAACGCGCTCGTAAAGGCGGATAGCGGAAAGGTTGTTGTTGATGGGCTTGACGCTACCGACAAAAAGAACTTTTTTGACATAAGAAAGTGCGTTGGCGTTGTTTTTCAAAATCCAGACAACCAGTTGGTTGCATCTATCGTTGAGGACGATATTGCATTCGGCCCTGAAAATTTAGGGGTTCCGCGCGAAGAAATAGGCAAAAGAATAGATTTTGCTCTAAACGCGGTGGGTATGGAAAAATTTAGGCGCTCTTCTCCCGAAAGGCTTTCTGGCGGGCAAAAGCAAAGAATTGCTATTGCGGGCGTTTTGGCGCTTCAGCCCAAAGTTTTGGTGCTTGACGAGTCAACCGCTATGCTTGACCCGAAAGGCAGAAAAGAAGTGCTCAGCGTTGTTAAAAAACTCAACAAGGAACAAAACGTGACCGTTATCAATATTACTCACTATATGGATGAAGTTGTTGAAGCAGATAAAGTTTACGTTCTTAACGAAGGGAAAATTGCCTTGTCAGGCGCACCCGAACAAATTTTTGATAAAAAAGACGTTTTAAGGGAGTTTGGCTTAGAACTTCCGCTCGCAATGACCGTGGCGGACAAGCTAATCGAGTTAGGCATTTCTTTGCCAGACGGAATACTCACCGACGAACGCTTGGCGGAGGAATTATGCGCATTGAAGTAAAAGACCTATCTTTCACATACGGCAAAAGTTCCAAGGCTTTAGCGGTAAAGGCGCTTGACAACGTTTCGCTCACCATTGAAGAAGGTGACTTTTTCGGTATTATAGGGCAAACGGGCAGTGGAAAGACCACGTTCGTTCAACACCTTAACGGGCTTATAAGAATGGAAAAGAATAGTGGCGTCATAAAAGTTGGCGAATTTGACCTTGCGGACAAAAAGTGCCATCTCAAAGAACTTCGCGCAAAGCTTGGTATGGTTTTTCAATATCCAGAGCACCAGCTTTTTGCGGACACGGTGTTTGAAGACGTTGCTTTTGGGCTTAAAAACTTTGATAAAAACTTAACTGAAGGGCAAATTGAACAAAAGGTAAAAGACGCGATTGAGCTTGTTGGTTTAAACTATGAAAAAGTAAAAAACAAATCGCCCTTTGAACTTTCTGGCGGACAAAAAAGGCGCGTTGCGATAGCGGGCGTTATCGTTACTAAGCCCGAAGTTCTTGTTTTGGACGAGCCCGCCGCAGGACTTGACCCTAAAGGCAAAAAAGAGTTTATAGAGCTATTACACAAGCTTCATAATTCGTTTGTAAAAACTATAATTTTAGTGTCACACGATATGAACCTTGTCAGCGAAAACTGCACACGTTGTGCGATTTTTTCGCACGGGAAAGTGCAATCGGTTGGCGCGCCAAAGCAAATTTTTGCCGATTATAACGCGATAAAAGAGCTAGGGTTAGACCTACCGCTTACGGCGTTCTTAACAAAAAAACTTGCCGAAAAAGGCGTGAGAATAGACAGCGACTTAACCGTTGACGACTTTATAAAAGCGTTTAAGAATAATGTTGATGGAGGAAGATTATGAAAGAGTTTTCCTTTGGTCAATATTATCCCACCCATTCTTTTGTTCACAAGATGGACGCAAGAATTAAAATTTTAATAACCATTGCTTACATTGTTGCGGTGTTCTTAGTGCAACCCTTTCAGTTTATGGGCTTTGTTGCGTGCTTGATTTTCGTGCTGGTCACCACTTGGACGGCAAAAGTTCCTTTTTTAAAAGTGTTTAAGAGCATAAAGGGTATTATGTTCTTTATCGTGCTGTCTGCTCTTTTGCAGTTGTTTTTTAATACGGACGGCAAGGTGGTTGTAGAATGGGGCGCGATTAGGCTTACGGACAAGGCGCTACTAAACGCAGGATTTTTAGTTGCAAGAATTTCGCTTATTGTATTAGGCGCAAGTTTGTTGACGTTGACAACTTCGCCCGTTGAGCTTGCGGATGGCATTGAAAGCTTGCTTTCGCCGTTAAAATTAGTTAAAGTGCCCGTGCACGTGTTTGCACTCATAATGAGTATAGCGCTAAGGTTTATTCCCACGCTTCTTGATGAAACAGATAGAATTATAAAGGCGCAAAAGGCAAGGGGTGCAGACTTTGACAGCAAAAACATTTTCAAAAAAGCAAAAGCGCTTGTTCCCGTGCTTATACCGTTAATTTTAAGCGCTTTGCGCCGTGCGGAAGAACTTGCCGACGCAATGGACGCGCGCTGTTATTCAAGCAGTAAAAACCGCACAAAATACAAAAAAATGCACCTTACTTGGCGTGACCTTATCGGTACGCTCTTTATCGGCGGGGTGATAACGGGTATTGTTTTCCTTAACATTACAGGGTTTTTGGCGGTGATTGTATGAGAATAAAAATTACCGTTAGTTATGATGGAACGGCTTATTGTGGGTGGCAAGTTCAGCCAAACGGAGTGACCGTTCAAGAAGAAATTGAAAAAGCAGTGCTTTTAACCACTGGCGAAAACGTGCGTGTTACAGGTAGCGGAAGAACGGATGCGGGCGTTCACGCAAAAGGCCAAGTAGCCCACTTTGACACAAACTGTTCAATTCCGCCCGAAAAGATATTTAAGGCGCTGAACGTGCATTTACCAAGCGATATTAGGGTTTTGTCAAGCCAAGAGGCAAAAGAAGATTTCCACGCGTGCTTAAACGCAAAGACCAAAACGTATAAATATAGTTTATATAAAGCCGAAGTGGAAAACCCGTTAAAAGAGCGATACGCTGTTAAAATTGACGGCGAAATGGACGTAGAAAAAATGAAAGAAGCGTCGCTTAGCTTTGTTGGCGAACATGATTTTAAGGCGTTTTGCGCTAGCGGTAGTTCGGTTAAAACAACGGTTAGAACAATATACGATATAAATATAGACCAATTAGGGCAGGATTTGACCATAACGATAAAAGGCAACGGTTTTTTATACAACATGGTGCGTATTATGGTTGGCGCGCTTATTGCCGTTGGAAAGGGCGAAACACAAAAAGCCGATATTGAAAAAATGCTATTGACAGGCAAGCGCCATTTTAACGTTAAAACGTTGCCGTCAAAAGCGCTGTGCTTGGAAAAAGTAGAATATTAAAAAATTATTAGCAAGCAAGCGTAGTGATAAGAATTACCACCAACCACAACATATAGTTGTTCACGCAAAAAAAGTTAAAAACTAAAGAAAAATCGCACAAAATTGCGTAAAAACGCTTGACTTAAAACGCAAAAAAAGTTAAGATAGTTAGGCGTTTATAAGGAAAAGTTCGTATTTTAGGGATTAGCCCTCCCGCTTCGTTCTAAGTTCGTGTAAAAGAACGTGCGAATTACCAATAAACCTATTACAATATTATTAAGGAGAAAACGTTCATGAAAACTTACATGGCTCACAAAGAAAACGTGGAAAGAAAGTGGTACGTTGTTGATGCTGAAGGCGCAGTTCTTGGTAGACTCGCTTCTAAAGTAGCAGCAATCCTTCGTGGTAAAAACAAACCCACCTTTACTCCAAACGTTGACACTGGTGATTTCGTTATAATCGTTAACTGCGACAAAGTAGTTTTAACGGGTAAGAAACTTGAAAAGAAATATTACAGATATCACACTGGTCATATCGGTGGCTTAAAGTCTATTCAATATAAGACTTTAATGGCAAACAAAGCAGACGTAGCTGTTTACGAAGCTGTTAAAGGCATGCTTCCTAAGAACAGTTTAGGCCGTTCTATGCTTACTAAACTCAAAGTTTACAGAGGCGCAGAACACAACCATCAGGCTCAAAAGCCCGAAGTGCTTAAGTTGGTTTAATGAGGTGTAATTATGGCAAAAGCTACTACTAAGAAAAAAGTTCAATACTGGGGAACGGGTAGAAGAAAGAAAGCTATCGCACGCGTTCGCCTTATTCCCGCTGGTGACGGCGCTATTACTATCAACGGCAAGTCTATTGATGAATATCTTTGCCTTGACACGTTAAAGTTCATCGTTCGTCAACCGCTCGTTTTAGTTGATGCACTCACCAAGTATGACGTTGCTGTTAACGTTTGCGGTGGTGGTTACACTGGCCAAGCTGGTGCAATCCGTCATGGTATCGCACGTGCTCTTTTACAAGCTGAACCCGAAACGAGAGCAGCTTTAAAGAAAGCAGGTTTCTTAACCAGAGACTCAAGAATGAAAGAAAGAAAGAAGTACGGCTTAAAGAAAGCTCGTCGTGCTCCACAATTCTCAAAGAGATAATTTGCGAGAACGAAATTCAACAAACGAAAACCCGAAAGTTTTTACGAACTTTCGGGTTTATTTTTTTAACGAAAAAGCACGACGAGCGTAAAGGGCTCCTAAAAATTGTCGAAGAAATTTTTGGGAAGAGGAAGAGCCGTTGAAAAGTCTAGCGCTTTTATGCTAATAAAAGAGCAGACAAAAAGATGTGCTCTGACGACGTGCTCCTCAATTCTCAAAGAGATAATTTGCGAGAACGAAATTCAACAAACGAAAACCCGAAAGTTTTTACGAACTTTCGGGTTTATTTTTTTAACGAAAAAGCACTGTATAAAAGGTGTTGAGTTAACCTTAAAATGCTATTTTTTATTTTTCTCGTTTACGCGCTTTACAAACTCATCATGTGAAGTCATTGTGTTTAACATTGAGCTTTGCAAAGGGGTGGCGCTGTTCAAAATTTGCTTTTGTGGTGTAGTAGGTTGGGTTTTTGGCGGAGAGCCACTTATCCCATTTGATAGCGCAGAAAGCAAGTTGCTCAAGGTGGAATTTGTGTTAGTTTCGCTTTTTGCATCCCCAGCGGATTGTTTGTTCATCTTCAAAAAAGAATTCAACAGATTAAAAACTCCAAATTTATCCATAATAAAACTCCCAACACACAAAAAACATCAAAAATTGCAAAAAAAATTATTGCAAAAGTTTATCTAATGTTATATAATATAATAGTCTATATATAAGTAATTATATTCAGTCGTCAAACAAATGTTGACTGAACTAAACGGAGATTATATGAAAAAGATTTTTGCTAAAATTCTTTGTAGTGCGCTTGCGCTTTGTATTCTTTGCGCAGGGCTTGTTGGTTGTTCGGGCGGTTCTGCTTGGCAACCCGGCTCTCTAAGAGATGGTGGGGAAGTAGAGTCTCAAGGCGGATTTGTTGCTGTAACAAAAGACTACCTATATTACATTAACGGACAAGCTGCGGTAACCGAAAACAACGCGTTTGGTGTGCCAATTAAAGGCTCGCTCATGGCTGTTAAAAAAAGCACGTTGGGCACGGACAATATCGTTACGGAAATTGTTGTTCCTAAAATCTTTTCTTCAGCAGATTACAATTCGGGTTTTTTCATTGATGACGGATACGTTTATTATGGAACGCCTAACACCGAAAAGAACTCTTCAAACGCCATTGCAAACAACGAGATGACCTTTGCAAGAACTAAACTTGACGGAAGCGGTGTTACCGAAACGTTCTTTACTGTTTCTTCACATACAATCGAATATAGAATAGTTAAATCAAATAATAGCGTGTATATCGTTTACTACGATTCTATTGACGGCGCTATTATAAGTTATGACACCACGACAAAAACGGCGTTGACCGTTGCAAAAAAAGACGCGCAAGCTAAAAACGAAGCCTTAAACGGATATATGTTTGTTGAAAAGGAACACACAAGCGATGCCGTTGTGTTCTTCACTACGACCGTTTACGCAGAAGAATATAATGAAACAGAAGCGGGAAAAGCAGGCTATGTTAGGGCGACTGAAAACTATAACCGTGTTTATATGTACAAAGCAGGCGACCAAAAGGCTGAAGAGGCAGACGTTGTTGGAACGCTTGTTTTAGATGGAGATACAACTGACGAGCTCGAAAAAGCGAACTTCTCTTTAACACTTTTTGGTAGCGGATATTTATTTTATGGAAAAACCGTTGGTCAAACCCAAAAAGTTTACGGCGCAACTATTGAACAACTCATTGCTCAACCCGATGCTATTACCGGAGAAAAAGGAACACTCATAAAAAATGAGGGGTATGTTTCAAAATCAAATATTATAGAAAATTTACAAAGCGTTTACGTTTTGGAAAACAACGTGGTTTACCACACGACTATGACTGAGCTTGACAACGCAATCAAAAAACCCGTTGCAAAGACGGGAACTATAAGCACTTTGCTTAAAGTAATTGACGCTGAACTTTACTATTACAACACGTCAACTCAACTTGCCAAGATTAAGCTTAAAGACGTTGATGGTGGCGCAGGCTTAACCGAAGAAGTAAACGAAATTCGCATTTCCGAAGGAACTGTTGCAAGTGCTTGGTACAAGCCCCAATTCATAGGCAACTTTGTGTTCTTCCTTGACAACTCAGAAACGGGCAACTCATACGTAAAGTACGTTGACGTTAACGCTGAAATTTTTGTTCCAGAAGAAGACGCTGAAAACAAAACATATTATATTAAAGAAGAAAACGTTAGGCTCTTAGGTCAAAAGACCGACGCTGACAGTGCAAAAGAAATAACGGCTAAAATAAACAAACTTTCAAACGAACTTGATGGTGGATTGCTTGTGTTTGATAATGCCGACGCAAGCGAGTTGACTGTTAGTAGCGTTACTAAGGCGAAAGAAGTTTATGACAATGCTAGCCCAAGCGTGAAAGCGCTTGTAGACGGCGAAGCAGTAAAGACGTTAAACCTTTATGTTGAAGCAATTGATCTTGCTAACAAATACGTTCAATTAAAAGGTATTGAAATTTACAATACTACCGACCATACTGCTGAAGATATTCCCACAAGCATTAAAACGGCTTACGAACAAATTAAAGCACAAGTTGAACAAATTGTATCTAGTGCAGACGGAGCTAAAATTAACGGCTTCATAAGCAACAATCTCAAATACTATTATCAACAAGCAAAGGCGTTCTTTGAAACAAAATAATATAGTTTAATAAAAACTTAGCTTTATAGGGCCTTGCGCATTAAGCGCGAGGTCCTATTTATTTTTGAATTTTCTCGACAAATTGTGAACAATATTTAACGATAACCAAGCAAAAATCAAAAAAGTAAAAATTTTTTGCAGTAAAAAATATGTCGAAAATGATAGAAAAATACTAATAAAAACAATATTTTACATAATTCGACAAGCAATCTGTGATTTTTGGCGAAAAATACTTGAACTAAGGCGAGAAATGTTGTAAAATAAATATAACGAAATTCGGCAAGGAGAGTATATGTTCAAAAAGACGGTATTTATTTTACAAGAAACCAAAGAGTCGGCACAAACGCTTGCAGAACTATTTGGTAAGAGTGAAGAGTTTGAGGTTGTGGGGTCAAGTATAGATGGAATAAACGCTATTGCAATGATAGCCGATAAAAAGCCTAGGTTTCTTATTTTAGATTTGGTGCTTTCGGGTTATGACGGAATGAGCGTCATTGAAAAGTTAAAAGAGATGAAAGTACAAACAAAAATAATAGTGCTGAGTGCTCTTACTAGTGATAGTGCTATAAGCAAGGCTATAAAAGTTGGCGCTGATTATTTTATGGCAAAGCCAATAAATTTTGTCTTGCTAAAAGAACGTATGCTAGAACTTGAAGAAAGAATGGACGTTAAAGATGCGGGTGAACTTTTCCATAAAGTGTCGCTTGAAGAAAAGATAAGTAAAATATTTATAAACGTTGGTATTCCACCGCATATAAAAGGCTATTCTTTTTTAAGAGAAGGCGTAAAGATGGCTGTTGAAGACCCTGAGATTATAAACAGTATAACCAAAAAACTTTATCCAATGATAGGCGAAAAATATTCGACTACCGCATCTAAAGTTGAGCGTGCTATTCGCCACGCGATAGAAGTTGCTTGGAATAGGGGTAGAATTGAGAATATAAACAATATATTAGGCGTGCGCGCGTATATCGGTGCAGAAAAGCCAACTAACGGCGAATTTATAGCGCTAGTCGCTGATAAAATGCTTTTAGAGAAAGCATAGAAAAAATAAAAGCAGTCAACAGACTGCTTTTTGTTTTGAAATAACCTTATTAACTGTTTAGTAGTTGACTTATTGAAAGACTGATTATTTTTTATTATAAACAAAGAAATAACCAAGGAAAAATCCTGCAAACAAACCAAGCTTAAACAACATAAAGAACACGTCTATAAAAATAAAATAATTAGCAAAAGTTATTATGTAGCAAACAAACGCGAATAATATTGTTAGACCGCCCAAAAGCAATGCTATATTCAAAAACAGTTTATTGTTTGTTATATGGAAAAATAATAGCAAAGCAAATGCGCCAAACAACACTAAATTTTCTAGAAGAGAAAACACGTCAAACGCTGTTGAATAAGAATTACCCGTAGACAAATTTACAATAGAAGCAACAAAGCAAAAGAAACCAAAAAAGCACAATGCGGATAGGCAAAATAAATTTAACAAATTATTTTCTTTGCCAATCGTGCAAAACAAAACTGCGCAAACAAGGCCTAGAAGAACAAGCATTATAGGCAAGTCAACAATAGCAAAGCCCAAGTCTATAGTTGTGTAAAAGAAATAAAAAAGAAAGCTCAAGGCTAAGCATAGAACGCCCGTGGCAAAAGACAGCGAGGCAAACTTATTGGTGTTAAAAGAATCTTTAATCATAACGACCTCCTTAAAGATAGTGTAAAAGAAAAATTTTCTCTTAATCATTATATCAAAAAATGCAAATATTTGTCAATATTAATCAAAAAAAAACCAACAAACATTAAAGATAGTGCAAAAAACCAACCAATAATTAAAAACAAGGCGGAAAACTAAAAAAAATCAAAAAAATTAATTAAAAACAGTTTACAAAAATACGTTATATATATATAATATCAACGTCAGCACAAAGAAACTTTTACAAGAAAAAGATAAAAGTGTATAAAAAACTTTGTTTGGTATAAAATATCAACCGAAAAAAGCACTAGATAGTGCTGACGGAATATATATGATATATATGGAGATTAACTATGGCTGATTGGATTAAGTGTCCCAGATGTGATTTGAACTATATGCGTAGTGGGGAAGAGTATTGTGACGTTTGTAAAGCAGAACTTAAAAAAGCTCCACCGCTAATTTTTGCGGTTGATGAGGAAGAAGAAACGGAAGCTTTAGAACTTTGCCCTGTTTGCCATCAAAATTATATCGGGCCGAACGAAAAAATGTGTGCGAAGTGCGCTGAAGAAAAGGAATATAAGGCCAACCAAAACTTAGAGGACGACGATTCTTGGAAAGAGTATTTAGACGAAGAAGTCGAAGAAGAAGAGGAAGACGACGAAGAAATGCGTTCTTTAGATAAGCTTGCCGAAGAAGAAGGCGATTTGGACGACGAAGAGGAAGAAGAAATCTTCGAGGAAAGCGAAGATGACTTTGACGATATTCCTGAAGTTGACGAAGCTGACTTTGAAGATGACGAAGAGTTTGATGATGACGAAGACGAAGAGTTTGATGACGACGAAGACTAATTTATAGGTATAAAAATTTTTTATCGTGCAACAATTAACGTATGATAAAAAACTCTCTTTCATTAACTCAAGTAAAAGAAAACATTAAAAGCATGCAAGATAAGCCCGTTTCTGTAACGTTAAACCTTGGCAGAAACAAGCTGATCAATTTTTCAGGAACGCTTAACGGCGTTTACCCCGCACTATTTACCGTTTCGCCCTTTGACAAGAGCTTTAAAGGCAAGACTTCTTATTCGTATTCCGAGTATATGTGTGGGCGGGTAAAGATAGAAAAATTAAATAAAACCAGCTAATAACGCAAAGCACAAACGCTTTGCGTTGTTTTTTTGTCATAATCCGTTAAGTGCGATTATATACTTTATTAAGCGCACGAATATTTAGGAGGGGTTATGGAACAACCTGTTTTTGAAAAAATTTCATACAATCGCAAACTAGACAAAATAAAAGAGCAAGTAAAGGTAGAAATTAAAACGGACGTTGTTAGTAGCGACGTTTCGTCGGTCTTATCGATTTGGGCTTGGGCAAACGCAAACGAAAGCCGTTTGGCAAACGGAACGGCGGAGTTTGGCGGAAAAACTAATTTTTATTTAAGTTACACGCACGAAAACGGAGAGATTAAAAAATACGAGTGCGCGAGCGACTTTTCTGGAGCGGTAAAAGATCCCGCTTTTACCGATATTTGTAAAAGCATTACTACCGTTATGGTAGAAAAGACCGAGGCGGACACATCAGGCGCATATTTGACGCTTATAGCACACTTAACAGTATGTATAGATATTTCGGCGTGTGAAAGTGTTGATGCGCTTATTAGCGGAGAAAATCTTGTGGTAAACCAAGGCGAGTTTGATTGCGTTAAAAGTTTTGGGTTAAGAAAGGGCGCATATCCCATAGAAGAAGAATTTGAACTAAGTTACCCTGTAAAAGAAGTGCTATTTCACCGCGCAGACGGTGTTATAACAGCCGTGCAAAGCGGAGTTGGGTGTATAATTGTTGATGGTCAAGTGCTTTTGTCGCTAGTTTTGTTGCAAAACAACGATAAAAACGATATAATAAAAGAGAATAGAGCAATACCTTTCCGTATGGAAATTGAATGCGAAGAAGCTATGCCCAACATGCAAGCAACGGCATCAGTATACGAGCGCTCGTTAAAGACGGACGTTTCAGTGGACGTTGAAAAGAATAAAAGCGTCGTTAGCGCAAGCGTAAACTTATCGTTTACGGGCGAAGCGTTTTCGATTGAGCAAACATCTTGTGCAATAGATGCTTTTTCTACCAAGAACCAAATAAAAATAGAAAAGCAAAAAGTGCCCTTTTACACTGCGTGCGAGCTAAGGTCGCACAATGCAGTAGTTGGCGAAAGGGCGGGGGTAAACGAACTTCCGGTTGGAGCAACAGTGCTTGCAACTCTTTGCGAAAAGGCTAACGTTATAGAAAAACAATGTCAAGACGGCAACGTTAAAATTTGCGGAACGGTTAGCGCAACTGCCTTTTTAAGAGATGGGGACGGGAAGGTTTTTACCAGAAAACTTGAAATTCCGTTTGAAAAGAGTTTTGACGGTGGATATGACTGCGACATGCTTTTATCCGTTCAAATAAAAGCAGTCAACGCAAGGGCAAAAGTGGTTTCGTTGACCGAAATCGAGCTAGAAAGCGAGCTGTTTGTTACCGTATGCCCGTGCAAAAAATTTGAAACGGAAGTAATAAAACAAATAGACATTTTAGAGCCAAAAACCGAGTGTGAAAGCGCCATAACCGTGTATATCGCAGAAGAGGGCGAAGACATGTGGTCACTTGCAAAACGGCTTAACGTGTGCCCCGAAGCGCTCTCGGCAACCAATAAAGATTTGCAATTTCCTTTAACGGGAGAAGAGCGAATAATTATTTACAGAAAAAAATAAATTTGCATATAATAGGTACAAATGAAAAAAACAACGATAAGAATTCCGGCAAAAATCAATTTATCATTAGACGTATTAGGCGTAACAGGCAATTTTCACGACATAAAATCGCTAGTTGCGTCTATTGACGTTTACGACAAAATTACCGTTCAAAAGAGAGCGGATAAAAGAATAACACTAAAAATGCAAGGCAACCCCGTAGAGTGTGCCGTAGTTGACAACAACGCATATAAAGCAGGCAAGTTGTTTGTAGAAAAAACAGGCGCGCAAGGCGCGGACATAACCGTTGAGAAGAATATACCGATAGGTGCGGGGCTTGGCGGGTCTAGTGCGGATATAGCGGGCGTAATCTTGTGTATGGAAGCGCTTTACGAAACGGGCGTGAACGTAAACGAGCTTGCTGGAACTTTGGGCAGTGACGCTCCGTATATGTTAAGCGGTGGCTATGCCGTTATGACCGGCCGTGGCGAAAAGGTTACCCAAAAAGATATTGACACTATTTTGTACTTAATCTTAATTACTGAAGAAAAGTCAACTTCAGCAAGAGCGGTTTACAAAGAGTACGACAAAGCGCAAAAGACGTCTAAGCCTTGCACGGCAGGCGTTGAAAAAGCACTAAAGAATAACGATATGGAAAAGCTTAAAGAACTTGCCAAAAACGACCTTACTGACGGAGCAAGTAAGCTAGTTCCCGAAATAAGCTTAAACCTATTAGCGCTTAAGAAAGCAGGCGCAAACGTTGCGCTTATGACGGGGAGCGGGTCTTGCTGTTACGGCGTGTTTGGCACAAAAAAAGAAAGGGATAAGGCGTATGGAAAGTTAAAAGCTTTATATAAAGGCGCGCTTATCAAAGCGCAAATTTTACCGCATGGTGTAAAAAACAAAATAAAATAACGCGATATAAAAAATAAAAACCGTGTTTCGTTAAGAAGCGCGGTTTTTTATTTTGTTAAAGAATAAAAATTAAAATATGTGTCAATAAACAGCCTATAAAACGTGGCAGGAGAAAACGAAAAATGAAAAAAATTTGCATAAGTTTTGCGATGATAACCATAATAATTTTATCATTAGCGGGCGTGACAATAGAGAAAACCGCATATAAAACGGAATACTTGCGCATACACGTTCGGGCAAACTCTAACCTAATAGAAGAACAACAAGTAAAGTACAAGGTTAAAGATGCCGTTGTAGAATATCTTACGCCGTTTATAGCAGAGTGCAACACAAAACAAAAAGCGCAAAAGATGCTATTAGATAATCTTTCTCAAATAGAAACAGTTGCAAATAACGTGTTGACTAGCAACGGCTTTAATTACAAGGCGAAAGCGAGCGTTAGGCGTGAAGAATTTCCCACAAGGGTGTACGAAAACGTTACACTTTCAGCAGGGGTTTACGAAGCGCTTATCTTGGAGCTTGGCAGTGGCTTAGGGGATAATTGGTGGTGTGTTGTTTATCCACCTTTATGTTTTACGGGTGAGGGCGCAGGTTACGTTTATAAAAGCAAAATTCTTCAAATCATCAACCGCTTTTTTAACAAGGAGAATTGATTTAATGAAAAAACTCACAAAAATTATAGCCTTGGTCTTATTGATTGTAACGGTGGGCGTTGCCGTTGGCGTTACCGTGCCGATTGCGCGCGCAGACGTTCCGGTTGTTTACGCTCAAGTAATAAAGCAGGGCAATACGGGTAACACGGTAAGAACTATTCAAAGAAAACTTAAAAACTGGGGGTATTACAAAGGCGCAGTCGATGGAATTTTCGGCTCAAAGACAAAAGAAGCGGTAAAGTATTTCCAACGCAAAAACGGGCTTGCGGTTGATGGCATTGTTGGTAAAAAAACCCTTTCAGCGCTAGGAATGAGCACAAGTTCTTCGCAAGGTTCTTCATCATCAAGTTATAGTGATGCGGATATAAACTTACTTGCTCGCTTAATTTACGGCGAAGCACGTGGCGAAAGTTACGTTGGACAAGTGGCTGTAGGCGCGGTTGTGCTTAATAGAATAAAGAGCGCGTCTTTTCCTAACACAATGTCTGGGGTGATTTACCAAAGCTATGCTTTTACGGCTGTTGACGACGGGCAGATTAACCTAACTCCTAACGCGACGGCAAGAAAAGCCGCAATAGACGCTATGAACGGTTGGGATCCATCTTACGGTGCGTTGTACTATTACAATCCCGCAACGGCAACGAGCCAATGGATATTCTCGAGAAAAACTACGGTTACCATAGGTAATCACGTGTTTGCTATATAGGAGGAGAATGATGGAAGAAAAAAAGAACAACGCGCTTGAAAAGGCCGAACAAATTGCAAAAGAGAACGCTTATAAAAACGGCGTGCAATATAGCGCACAGTCCTATGATAATGAACAAATTGACATTGAAAAAGAAAGGGAGATACAAAAAGCGCAAAGACAAAGAGAAAAGGTTAGCGCTTTAAGAGAAAAGAACCTTCAAAAATCACGCTTAAAACAACAGCGCATGCAGTTAAAGAAGGATAGGCAAAAAGAAAAAGAGATATTAAAACAACAATCAAGCGAACAGCGCGCGCGCAGTAAGCGCATAGAAAAGCAGGCAAAGCACGATAGAAAAATAGAGCTTCGCATGTTGAAATCGGCAGAGCGCGCAAAAGAGCAACAAGCACGTTTAGAAGCAAGACAAAGGCGCAGAAGGGATAACAAGGGTATGGCAGGCTGGCTCACTGCCGTTATATCTTTGGGTATTGCAACGCTTGTTCTTGCGTCTGTTTTAACTTTTACAATGCTTACGCCAAGCGTGAACGACGGCATGCTAGAAGCAACTTACAGAAAATCGTTTTTAGACACCGTTGCACAAATTGACAACGTTGACCTTAACCTTAGCAAAATTTTGGCGACAAAAGATACTTCCGCCATGCAAAGATACTTGGTGGATACTGCAATAAACAGCGAGCTTGCTGAAAACGATATTCAACAGCTCCCGCTTCAAGACCAAAGCAAATATTATACAACCAAACTTATAAACCAAATAGGCGACTATTCTAAGTATTTGAACAATAAGCTAATAAACGGCGAAAAGCTTTCCGCGAGTGACATAAAAGGGCTCAGTCAACTGTACCTTGCCAACAAAACGTTAAAAGAAAGCTTGATTAACACCGTGCAAACCATGGGCGAAGATTATAATTTTTCTTCAATGATAGGCGGTGGTGACGGCGACCTTGTTATTTCTAATTTTAACGAACTACAAAACCTTTCCGTTCAATATCCCGAACTCATTTATGACGGACCGTTTTCAGACGGACAAAATGAACGTGAAATCAAGGGGCTTAAAGGCGGAGAAATCACTTTAGAGCAAGCCGTAGAAAGCTTCAATAAAACGTTTGGATTTATGGGGCTGGACAACGTTAAAGGCGTTGGCGAAGCTTCCGGCGACATTGCTTGCTTTAACGTTCAAGGCGAAAAAGACGGAGAAATTTTATACGCACAGTATTCTAAAACCGCTGGTAAACTTATAATGTTCTCTTATTCGGGCAGTTGTATGGAAACTCGCATTGATGATGACAGTGCAATAGAGAAAGCGCAAGAATTTTTATCTAATTTGGGCATTGACAACATGAAGCCCGTGTGGATAAACCTTGCAAACAACGTTTACACCATAAACTTTGCCGTAGATCAAACTGGTGTTATTGTTTATCCAGACTTAATAAAGGTTAGAGTATGTGCGGAAACGCAAACAGTTATTGGCATTGAAGCAAGAAGCTATTATTCTAACCACACCGAAAGAGTACTTGGCGCACCAAAACTTAGCGAACAAACGGCAAGACAAAGCCTATCCGCAAACATTGAAGTTGATTCCGTGCGTTTGGCCTTAGTTCCCGTCGGCTTAAAAACCGAAAAACTTTGTTATGAGTTTTTTGGGACGTATGACGACGCCACCTATTATATCTATATTGATGCTATAACCGGCAAACAAGTAGAGATGTTTAAGGTTGTTGAAGGGACGGAAGGCACCCTATTGCTTTAAGCACTTGTTTAAACTGCTTAAAATACAACAAGCTATATACCACTCTGCAAGTCGTTAGGGCTTAGCCTTTTGACTTCGATAGTAAAAAAATAAAGCCCCTGACATTTTGGGGCTTAAAGTTTTTAAAAATGTTATAAAAAAACGTTAAAGGTCAATCATTATAGAAAAGGAGAAAATATTATGCAAAACAAAAACATGCTTACAACTAAAGAAGCAACGCTTATTGGCGACCTTTTAACCTTAGAAGAAAGCGCATGCAAAAAAGCAAGGCTTTACTCAAAGATTTTAACCGATCACGACTTGGCTTTAGCAATGCAAAGGGTGGCGGATAACCACCAAAAAAGATTTAACGCTTTATTGGAATTATTATAAGGAGGGATAAAATGGCAAACTATAAAGCAGATATTACGCTTAATGAAAAAGACAGTTTAATCGATATGTTAAACGCGGAAAAAAACCTTGTTAAAGTTTACTCAACGGCAATGACCGAAGGTTGCTCTAAGGGATTTAGGCAAGTTGTTCACGAGCATTGGGGCGAATGTGCTCAAGACCAAATGAACGTGTTTTTGCAAATGACAGAGCACGGCTATTATCAAGTGGAAAGTGCGCCAGAACAATCATTAAAAGAACAAAGACAAAAGTTTTCTAAAGTAGCAAAAGAGTTAAGCTAATTAAAAATCCCCAAGCATAAAAGCTTGGGGATTTATTTTGTTAAGCTAAATTCTTATTCTGTTTTTTCTTCGCAATCACAGTCGTTCTTTGCGTCGTTTTTATTAACTAAATATTTTGTTACGAATAATGAGCCAATCATAAGAACGATTGATACGGGAAGCGCGATAAGCGCGTTAGGTACAAACCCTGCGATAATGAATGAAACAAAAGATATAACGGCAACGTAGATTGCGTAAGGAATTTGCGTTGTAACGTGGTTCAAGTGTTCGCATTCAGCACCAGCACTACTCATAATGGTCGTGTCAGAGATTGGTGAGCAGTGGTCACCGCAAACTGCACCAGCAAGACAAGCAGACATTGCAACTATACGGAGTGGGTTGGTGGGGTCTGCCATAAAGATTGAGTCAACGATAGGAATAAGAATACCGAACGTACCCCAAGAAGTACCCGTTGCGAAAGCGAGTACGCAAGCAACCAAGAAAATGATTGCGGGCAAGAAGCTCATTAAGCCTGCAGCAGCGCCATTCATAAGGTTGTAAACGAAAATGTCCGCACCAAGAATACTTGTAACGTTTTTAAGTGCTGTTGCAAAGGTCAAAATCAAAATTGCGGGAACCATTGCTATAAAGCCTTTTGGTATAGCGTCCATTGATTCTTTAAAAGTAACAACTTTGCGGATAGCCATATACACAATAGTAACAATTAGAGCAATAAGTCCGCCCCAAGGAAGAGCAAAAGTAGCGTTAGTGTTACCAAATGCGCCGATAAAGTTACCAGTATAATCAACGTAAGTTCCACCAGCAGCAATAACGTCTGCTTCGTTATAGTACATTGTTTCGCCAAACATACCGCCAACGTAAAGGAGGGAGAACACACAAGTCACAAGAAGAACAACTATTGGAACGATAAGGTCGAACACCCTACCATTAGTACAAGAAGCGTCATCGTTAGCCTTAACTTGTTTTCCGCTGAAAAGGTCACCGTTCATTGCGTTTTGTTCGTGCTTTTTCATAGGGCCAAAGTCAAACTTCATTAGTGTTAAAGCCACAACGAATACGAGCGTTAAAAGAGAATAGAAGTTAAACGGAATAGCCGCAATAAAGAGATTTAAGCCTTGTCCGTTAGCAGCGTAGTCTGAAACTGCAGCAGCCCAGCTTGAAATGGGTGCTATCATACAGATAGGCGCAGCCGTTGCGTCGATAAGGAACGCAAGCTTTGAACGGCTTATTTTGTGTTTGTCGGTAACAGGGCGCATAACTGAGCCAACGGTCAAGCAGTTAAAGTAGTCGTCAATAAAGATTAGAATACCCAACACGAACGTTGCAAGGCAA
Source organism: Christensenellaceae bacterium (assembly GCA_045578765.1). Taxonomy (GTDB): domain Bacteria; phylum Bacillota; class Clostridia; order Christensenellales; family Borkfalkiaceae; genus UBA1259. The sequence continues at coordinate 32,649 of JAZNKV010000003.1, forward strand.
GCGCCAACTCTAGTTTTAACGTGTTTTTCCGCCCATTCACCGAACGCTCTTGATCCGCCCGCTTTGTTTATGAGAGCAACCAAAACGCCTAGTTCAACAAGGAAAACGAAAATACCAGCAGTGCCTTCAACCGCAGAAATTATTCCGGTTGAAATGGTCACGTCAACTGTTTGTGCGGGGTTAAAACCCGTTGCGAGAACAGCGCCTGACACAATACCGATAAACAGTGAAGAGTAAACTTCCTTTGTGATGAGTGCCAAGCCAATAGCTATAACAGGGGGAAGAAGTGCCCACGCAGAGTTAACTACGTCGCTAGTAGTAACAGCGACAATTAACAAAGCAATTATAACCACGCCGGCAATCAAAGTTGCAATGGTTTTGCTTGAAAGTCTTTTTGTTTTTTCCAACATAACTTTCTCCTTTGTAAAAATTTTCTAATAAAAAATCACGATATCTATCAAATACCGTGATTTAAAGCACATATATTTGATAGCACTCCGCTCTTAAAAAAGCGACAGTCACAAACGTCTTTCGCTTGTGCCCAGACGAGTTTGTTTGGGCAACAAATTCGCCTTCGGCAACCTTCCCTTTACCACGTACTTTATAGCCCTAAGAACGTTTATCATGAAGGTTGCGCCTCTATCTAAGATTTAATTATATAAAAATATTATAACATTTTACGTTTAAAGTCAACGCAATTTAAGAATTTTTGTCAAAATTCGCCAAATTTAGCACTTTTTTTGCTTAAACTTCTTAATTAATTGAAAAATTATGATTGAAAGAGATATGGCAAAAATACTTACCGCAATAAGCACACCGCAACTCAAAAAGAACTGGGCGGGCAGAATACGTATAATTTGGTCTTTATTCCAATCAAATTGCCAATTATCTTTACCGGGGAAGAAAACGTGATGAAAAGCGGTAAACGCATTATCAAAGCCAACGATTAACGCCAAAACAACAATTATAAAAATAATTGCGAACACCGAAACCGCGCTTATAAAAGAAACGTGCATATTGAACGGGCGAACAAGCTCAAAAACTTTAAATTTTTTGAGTATTGAAAGGGTTATAACCGTAAGGCTTGAAAAAAGCAAAACGAAAAAGTTTAAGTCAAACAAAACCTTAACGTCAACAAAGTGTGATATTCCTTCTTGCGAAACGGGGAAAACGCCCGAAGAAAAAGCAACGCCGGGTAAGGTCAAAAAGTTCATAAGCTCATCAAAAGAGCTTTTTATGGTATTAAAGTCATAGCCTGTTGATTGGGGTAGGTTTAATGGGTTAATTTGCAGATAGTAAAAAAACCTACAGTAAATAGGTAAACCTATTGAAAAGGTTATTATAAAAAAGAAAAAAGCAACCCCAAAAAGAACAGTAAGCGCCTTGTTTTTCATTTTTCTCCGCCAATATTTTTTTATTATTATAACATTTTAATTTTTTGCTGTCAAATCACTCCTAAAACGCTTGTGAAAAGCGGTAAAAAGATGTATAATATAAAAAACAATTAAGGTTTTCGGAAAACACTTGTAAAACAACCGAGATATTTTCGCGCTCGGTTAAAGCGCGTTTTTTATTTAATAAGTACTTATCGTTTGATTAAATATAAACTCGGCAACAAGTGAAAAAGGATGCTTATGAAAAAGTCGTCTACGTTAAAGCTCGCAAGGGCGGGCGTTATTGCAGGGCTATACGTTGCCGTTTCTCTGCTTGTTTTTCCCATATCAAGCGGGGCAATCCAAGTGCGTTTGTCGGAGGCGCTTTGTATTCTTCCGCTCGTTTGGATTGAAAGCGTTCCCGCGTTATTTATAGGGTGTATGTTATCAAATTTAATAACCGGTTGCGCTTTTTTTGACATAATTCTTGGTAGCGTTGTCACGCTTATAAGCGCAATAAGCACGTGTTTATTGGGTAGAGCAATAAAAAACACGGCACTTAAAATTATGCTTGGCGGGCTGTTTCCTGTAATTTTAAACGCGCTTATACTTCCGCTTATTTGGGTGTGGTGTTACGGCGCAATAGAGTATATGTACTTGGTGCAAGCGGGGGTGTTGTTTTTGGGGCAAGCCATATCTGTTTACGGCTTGGGTACACCGCTATATTTATCGGTAGAGAAATACTTTAATAAACTTTATAATTAGCAATAAGCTTTATAATTAACTTTAAAACAAAAAACTTGCGTTAAACCGCAAGTTTTTATGTTTAAATATAAATTAGTCTAAATTTCTAAACGGATTATATATAATCCAATAGAAAATCAGCCATAGCGCCGAAATGCCCACTAAAGAATAGATTATTCTTGAAACGACAGCACCGCCCCCAGCACCGAAGATTGCCGCTACAACGTTAAAATCGAAAATGCCGACAAGTAGCCAAACAAGTGCGCCGATAATTACAAGACTAAAAGCAATTATTGTAGTAATTTTCATAAAAATCCCCCTTTAGAGTAAGTATACTCTACTAAAGGGGGTTTTATACTGTAATTGCAAAAAATTCCGTTATACAAGCGCGTTTTCTAAAACTAGCTTATCAAAGTCAATATTTTCAACAAAGTCGCTCGCTTTAAAGCGCACGTTATTGTATTTTGCATAGCTAAAAAGGTGCGTTTTAATAATGATAGGGGTGGGAATGTCTAATTTTTCGCAAATTTCCCTAACGTATTCAAAAAATTGTGAGTAGTCGATTTCCCCAAGTCCTTCATAAACAGTTTGGCGCACGATTTTATCGCCACGCATTACTTTTGCCCATATTTTAAACATAATTCACCATAAACTTTTTAGATATTGTAACATAATGCAAAAATAAAAGCAACTTTTGTATTGACAAGCGCGATTAAAAATTGTAAAATAGAATATATCAGTGTAAACTTATAAGTTTACAAAGGACTATTTATGGAATTAAAGAACAAATTATTACGTCTTTTAGATGAAAACGCAAAGTATACTCCCGCACAGCTTTCAGCAATGACCGGCGCGAAAGAAGAGCTGGTTAGCAAGGCGATTGCCGAACTAGAAGAAAGTGGCGTTATAGTTAAGTATTCGGCAATAATAAATACCGAAGCGATTGAAGGCAACAAAAAGGTTAACGCGCTTATTGAAGTAAAGGTAGCTCCGCAAAAGCTCAAAGGCTTTGATTCTTATGCTGAACAAATATATCAGTTTAACGAAGTTAAGAGTTTATACCTTATGAGCGGGGTGTTTGATCTTGCCGTTTTCGTTGAAGGAAATTCTATTACCGACATAGCGACCTTTGTTTCGGAAAAATTAAGTGTTATCGACGGTATTACTAGCGTGCAAACGCATTTTATCTTAAAGAGATATAAGATTGAAGGGCACGTTACAAAGCAGGGTGAAGAAAAGAGACAGATAGTACAGGCATGAGAGATTTTTTAAGCGAAAGAGCAAAAAGTATCAAGCCGTCAGGTATTCGTAAATTTTTTGATATAGTTGCAGAGAGTAAGGACGTTATTTCTTTGGGTGTAGGCGAACCTGATTTCGTCACTCCGTGGGAAATTCGTGATGCAGGTATTCAGTCCATAAGAAAAGGGTACACGCAGTACACCTCAAACAAGGGTTTGCCCGCTCTCCGCGAACAAATTTCAAAGTATATGCAATCGACATATAACGTTAACTTCCCTGCTGATAACGTTATAATAACGGTTGGCGCAAGCGAGGGGATAGATGCGGTTTTGCGTGCTACGGTTAACCCCGATGACGAAGTGCTTATTCCCGACCCTAGCTACGTTTCATATAGGCCGTGCGTTGAGCTTTGCGGTGGCAAGGCGGTTGCGGTTGAGTGTAGTGGCGACAACGGGTTTAAGCTTACACCAGAAGCGCTTGAAAAAAGCATAACCAAAAAGACAAAAATTCTTATTTTCCCTTACCCAAACAATCCAACGGGCGGAACAATGGAAAAAGAATATATAGAAAAAATAATTCCCATAATTTTGAAGCACGATTTACTTGTCGTTTCGGATGAAATTTACGCAGAACTTACTTATGGTCAAAATCACTGTTCTATTGCAAGCTTTGGCGAGCTTAAGGATAGGGTTGTGGTTATAAGCGGGTTTAGTAAGGCGTTTGCAATGACAGGGTGGCGTGTAGGTTACGTTTGTGCGCCCAAGCCAATCCTTGACACCGTGCTTAAAATTCACCAATATTCAATCATCTGTGCGCCCATATTTTCACAATACGGTGCGTTGGAAGGGTTGGTTCGTGGGCAAGAAGACGGGTTTACCGCGGTAAATGAAATGCGCGAAGAGTACGATAAGCGCAGAAAGTTTATGTACAAGACTTTTTGTGATATGGGCTTGACGTGCTTTGAGCCGAAGGGTTCGTTTTACGTGTTCCCGTGCGTAAAGAGTACGGGTATGACTGGTGAAGAATTTGCAACCAAGCTTTTGGAAACAAAAAAGGTTGCGGTTGTTCCTGGGTCAGCGTTTGGTGAGTTTGGGAAATATTACGTTAGGTGTTCATACGCATATTCTATGAAAAACCTTTTAGAAGCGACCGAAAGAATAAGAGAATTTGTTGAACAACTAAAAAATTAAAGTTGAGAGGGTATATATGGAAAAAATAATAATTGTAGGCGCGGGGCTTTCTGGCGCAACGGTAGCAAGGCTTTTTGCGGAGACGGGAAAAGACGTTGTAGTTTACGATAAACGCGACACTATTGGTGGCAACGCTTACGACTGTATTGATAAAAACGGAATAATGATTCAACCTTACGGTCCGCACATCTTCCACACTAACGACAAGGGCGTTTTTGACTTCTTGTCACAATATACAGAGTGGGAAAAGTACGAACATAGGGTTTTAGCAAAGGTTAGAAAAGACAAGCTCGTTCCCGTTCCTTTTAACCTTACTTCACTTTTTGACCTTTTCCCTAAAGACAAGGCAGAAAGGATTAAAGAAACGCTTGTTAACGAAATAGGTTTTGACAAAAAAGTTCCTATTTTACAATTAAAGAAGCACGAAAGTGCGGAAATTAGAAAGTTTGCTGAGTTTGTTTATAAGAACATTTTCTATATTTACACAATGAAGCAATGGGGCTTTAAGCCTGAACAGCTTGGTGAAGCGGTTATGAACCGTGTTCCCGTGTATCTATCTTATGAAGACAGGTATTTTACTGATGAATTCCAATATATGCCCAAAAAAGGCTTTACCGAAATGATAGCAAACATTTTGCGTCACCCAAGAATAACCTTAAAACTCGGTACGGATGCAAAGAAAGAAATTTCGCTTGTTGACGGAAAGATTTATTTTGGCGGAAAAGTGCTAGACGGCAAACTTATTTACACGGGTTGTGTTGACGAGTTGTTTGATTATAAGTACGGCGTTCTTCCGTATAGGAGCTTAAAGTTCAAGTTTGAAACGCTCAAGACGTCATCTTATCAGCCGGCGGCGGTTGTAAACTACACGACATCGCATAAGTATACTAGAATTTCAGAGTTTACAAAGTTTACTTGCGAGCCTAAAGATAACACGGTTATAGTTAAGGAGTACTCAAAGACCTTCAAAAAGGGCAAAAATATTCCTTATTATCCTATTCCTATCGCTAAAAATCACGAGCACTATGCAAAGTATGCTGAAGAAGCAAAAGGCTACAAAGACCTATATCTTCTCGGTAGGCTTGCAAACTACAAATACATAAATATGGATATTGCTGTAAGAAACGCAATGACTTTATTTGACGCTATAAACGGTGTTGAAGACACAAACGAATAATAAAAAAGAGAGAAAGTTACTGATGAGTAAAGAAAAGATAGTCGTTTTAGTTTCTTGCCACAAGCCGTTTATGACTATTGACAATGAGATAATTAAACCGATACAAGTAGGAACAGCGCTAAAGGATAAACGTTTTGACAATATGCTTCATGATAACGAAGGGCAAAACATATCCAATAAAAACAAAAGGTATTGTGAGCTTACTGCCCAATACTATGCGTGGAAGAACATAGATGCCGATTTTTACGGCTTTATGCATTATAGAAGGTACTTGTCTTTTGCAGACAAAAATTTTAAGCACGTGCCCTTTAAGAATCCCGTGCACGATGAGTTTAGTGAAAACGTTGAAAAGGCGCTTGGTTTAGAAGAAAAAACTATTGCCGAAAAGATAAAAGGTTATGACGCGATATTGCCCAAAAAGATGGTTCTTCTCCCAGGCAACTATAACTGGTACAAGCGCTCCAAAGGTCACTATATCCGCGACTTAGATTTTTGTTTTGAAGTTATTAGGGAAGATTACCCTGAGATTTATCCGTTCGTAAAGCAACATAAACGTTCTCGCTCGTCTTATATGTGCAACATGTTCATATTAAAAAAGGAATATTTTGATAGATACAGCGCCTTTTTATTTGACGTTTTGCAAAAGCACGAAGACGAATATGATTGTAGATACTACGACACTTATGCTTATAGAGTAAGTGGATTTTTGAGCGAAAGGCTTTTCGACGTGTTTATGAGATATTTAGAAAAGACCGAAAAGATAAAAGTAAAACGCGTTCAATGGATAACCTATAAAAAAATTCCCGTGAAGGAAGAAAAATAAATTTAAAAGCCACCGTTTCGGTGGCTTTTAAATTTAGCGTTGACTATAAAAAATAAAAACGGTGCGAAACATGTTTCACACCGTTTAAATTTAAGTTATTATATGTTGTCAGCTTCAGTTTCTTGTTGTTCGCCTTTTTCGGGGGCTTTTGCAGGTTCAAACTGCATTTGTTCGTTTTTCAAAACAGCTTTATCTAAAGACGCTTGTTTTAAATCCGCCTTTTTCTTTAAGGTGGCAAAAACAAAACCAATGATGATCGTGCTGTAAAAACTTGCGATACGCCAAACAACCATCGCGGGGAAAGCAAGCCCTGCCGCTAAACCAACCTTAAACAATAAGAAGAACGATAGGTCTGCCGCGCCTGAGTTGCCAGGGGTTGGGATAAAGGTTATCGACGCAAAAAGAATAAAGCAAATACTTGCTACTTGCGCCCATTCTAAAAGTATCGATGGAGCAGTGATACCGTTAGATGGATATCCAAAAAGTTTTAAGGTAAAGTATGCGATAGAAGCGCTTGCAAAGTTTTCTATAAAGCTGAGCAAGAAAGTTGAGATAAACAGCAACGGGCTTGTCGCAATCTTTTTTAAGCAGTGTGAATTGTGCACAACTGTTTTTATAGTTTTATTCGTAGTTTCTTTCGGGTTTTTAATAATGTGCATTTTAGCGCCGATTTTTACAACAAAGTGAACGAGTTTAGCGCCGATTTTTGGTAGCATACAAAACGTTACAACCAAAAGGGGCATAAACAAACAACAGCAAAGCCCGATTATCGCCAAAATATTAACAACCGCAGGGTCAATCGCACCGAGAAGTGCGGGTGACATATTGAGCGTGTTTGCGTTAAACATTATTAAAGAAATAATACCTAAGATAACGAAAGCAAACTGGTTAAGAAAGAAGGTTGCAATAGGAAGTGATGCCGCAACGCCACCATGTACACCATGCTTTGATAAGTGGTAAATTTCAAAAGGCTGTCCGCCAACAGCGAGCGGGGTAACGTTATTGTAATACGTGCCGATTATACCCGTTCCCACACAAGTTCTAAAGTGGAACTTCTTTGTCATAGACTTGCACATCAACGAAAGCTTTATCCCTTTACAGAAGTAACCAACCCAAAGCGACAAGATTGCAAGTATTAAGAAATACCAGTTATTTGCAAATATCGCACCAAGCTCTTCTAGTGACGGGAACTCTCTGCCTTGACCGGGCGTAAAGTCGTTAACCGCGGTAAAAATCAAAACGCCAACAACAAAAACAATAAAAACGAGTGTTACGATACGCTTGAAAAGCTTTTGTCTTTTGTTGATGTTTGAACCATCTTCCTGGTCGATACCAAAATGGTCTTTTGCTAACTCTTTTGCACGGTGGCCTTTTTTGGTCTTTCTTTTAACGAAGTCAACGTCATCAGGGTTTGGTGCGTCTTTTTGGTATTGTTCAAGATATTCTTGTTCGTCAACTTGAACAACAATGTGTTTTTTTGAAGACTGGTCGTATTCAATTTTGTTTACAACCGTTTCGGTTTTTTTCTTTTTCATAACTCTTGTATTATAGAGTATATTTCTATGTTTGTCAACAAAAAAACCGTTTTTTGCGAAATAGGCTTGACATAAAGGGGTTTACACATTAAAATATAACTGTACTTAAGGAGAAATAACCTTGAAAATCGCATTGTTTACAGACAGTTTTTTACCCGGCATTGGCGGGACGGAAAACGTAGTATTAAAATTAGCACAAGAATATTCGCACGAGCATGAAGTTGTAGTTTTTGCACCCAGGTATAAAAAACCTTTTGAACAGGTTGTCGACCTTCCGTTTAGAGTGGTAAGGGCGCCAAGTATTCAAACAAGCAAAAACGATTTTTGGGCGTGGCCACAATTTTCTAAAAAGATAAAAAGAGAGTTGGATGAGTTAAAGCCTGACGTTATACACGCACACACCCTTGGCATGATGGCAGGATATGCAAACAAATACGGCAAAAAGCACGATATACCTGTTATATGCACGGCGCACACTAAATACGCATACTGTTATAAGGACGTTGCAAAGTTTAATTTTATCGTAAAAATTCTATTAAAACACGTTATCAAGCGCGCGCAAAATGCGGATAGGGTTACTTCAGTTTCCTATTCAATGATACCCGAACTTGCGTCGTATGGTCTTAAAAAAGATGTAACGGTTATAAAAAATGGTGTCGAAAAGTATAATATCGGTAATATAAAAAAGAGAAAGAGAAAGTTCTTTTCCATAATCTACGTAGGCACTATTATAGATTACAAGAATATAGGCTTTTCTATTGACGTAATGAACGAACTCAAGAAAATCCGCACAGATTTTACTTTCCGCTTAATAGGGCGTGGCCCGCACGAAAAAAGATTTGTACGCAAGGTTAGAAGAATGGGGCTTGCCCGCCACGTGTTCTTAACGGGCGCTCTTACAAATAGAGATATTTTATTTGAAACTATGGCGTCTGCAGATCTTTGCTTGTTTACCAGCATTTTTGACAACGACAGTTTAGTGCTTTTAGAGTGCGCAAGCGTAGGCGTTCCTGTAATGGTGTTAAAAGACACAGGCTCATCAGAGCGTATTGCTGACAACAAAACGGGCTTCGTTGTGGAAAATGATGCAAAGAAGGTTGCTGAACGCATAAGCGAACTAATGGATAAGCGTGATTACGTTGCAGAAATAGGCAAGCATGGCGAAGAACTTTTGCAACCTTGGGAACAATCAATAGAGCAATACCTTGACCTTTATAGAGAAGAGATTTCTAAAAAGAAAGAATACGTTCTAAAAAGACAAAGCGAGCTTGAACAAAAACAAGCAAAAATAAACGAAAACAAGTAAAAAAACTAAAACACCCCGAGTTATCGGGGTGTTTTTTATAAAAACGAACTTATATACGCGTTAGTTAATAATGTTTACCTTGATTTTTGCCGTTTCTTCGGGTGAGATTTTTATTGTTACAGGGTAAACGCCGGGGGTTTTTATGCCAGACGCTAAAACGATTTTCTTTTTATCAATATTAAAGCCCAAATCGCTTAATTTGTCAGCAATTTCCTTGTTAGTTACGCTACCGAAGAACTTGCCGTTAGCACCGCCTTTCACTTGTAGGGTAACTTCAATTCCGTCAACCTTTTCTCTTAATTCTTTGTTTGCTTTAAGCTGTTCTTGGCGATGGAAAGCTTGCGCGTCTTTTTGTTGCTTATTTTCGGTCATTGCTTGCGCGTCGGCAACTTTTGCAAGACCTTTTTTGATTAAAAAGTTTTGTGCATAACCAGCACTAACTTCAACTATATCGCCCGCTTTACCAGAGCCTTTAACGTCTTTTAATAAAACTACTTTCATATTTGATTCTCCTTGTCCTTTCGTTAACATTTTAACGCTATTGTGTAAAAAAGTCAAGTCAAACTGAATAGAATTTAGGCTGGGCGCGCATAATAGGATAAAGGAGAAAAAATATGAATAAAAATTTTTGTATTAAGTGTAACGTTTCTAACTGCAAAAACAATGCGAACGGCAACTACTGCTCGCTTGATGGGATTACGGTAACTTGTGATGCAAATTGCAACTGTACCCGTTGCGCAAGTTATTGTGAAAAAGGACATTGTTAAACAATAAGCAAGAAAAAAAAGAAGGTTGCAATTTTGCAACCTTCTTCTTTCTCATATATTATTCGGAAAACATCTATCAAAATGAGCAAGTGCTCAATTTCCAAGAAAAAATCAAACTTAAATTGTAGGTATATTCTACCATAAAAAATTTATTTGTCAAGGGGTTTTGAAAAAATTTTTCATAAAACTTGATTTTTTTTCATTTTTATTGCGTTTGAGTAGTTAAAGCGGTTACAAAAGAACTTGACAAACGCTTTTATATATATTATAATAACAAAGTTAAAATATTAATGTGGGCACATGCCCGCACATAAAGAGAAAAGAAAGCATAAAAGCGGAGGTTGTTTATGGCAGAAGAAGTAATACTTACAAAAGAAGGTAAAGAAGAGCTTGAAAAGCGTTTGGAATACTTAAAGGTAACCAAACGTGCGGAAATCACCGAAAGAATTAAAACGGCAAGAGAATTTGGCGACCTTTCGGAAAACGCTGAATATGATGCAGCTAAAAACGAACAAGCAATGATAGAAGGCGAAATTCTTGAAATTGAGAACAAGCTTAAATATGCAGTTTTAATTAAAGACGGTGCAAAAAAGGGCACGGTTTCTTTGGGCAGTAAGGTTGACTTTGTTGACGACCAAACGGGCGAACTCAACACTTATGAAATCGTTGGTACTACTGAAGCAGACGTTGAGTCGGGCAGAATCAGTAACGAAAGCCCTATCGGCAACGCGCTTTTGGGCAGAAAGGCTGGCGAACAAATCAGCATTAACGTTCCTGCGGGCGTTATTTCAATCACCGTTAAAAAAGTATACTAAGAGATAAAAGGATTAAACATGGACCAAAAAAACAATGCTCCTGTTGAAGTTGTAGAACAGGATTTAAATGAAATTTTAAGAATAAGGCGCGAAAAGTTGGCATCGCTTGTTCAAGCAGGCAAGAACCCGTTTGAAAAAGTTAGATACGATAGAGATGCTTACAGCCAAGACATAAAGGACAATTACGCTGAATACGAAGGCAAAACGGTTGGCGTAGCGGGTAGGCTTATTTCAAAAAGAATAATGGGAAAAGCATCTTTTGCGGTTATTCTTGACGGAAAAGGCAGTATTCAAAGCTACCTTTCAATTAACGACTTGGGCGACGATTATATCGCGTTTAAGGATTACGATATTGGTGACATTATCGGCTTAAAAGGCAAGGTGTTTACGACCAGAACGGGTGAAATATCTATTCACGCCGAAAGCGTTGAATTGTTATCAAAATCGCTTCTTCCATTGCCTGAAAAGTATCACGGCTTAAAAGACGAAGACACTAGATATCGTCAAAGAGAAGTGGACCTTATCGCTAATCCTGAAGTTAAAAAGACCTTTGTTGCGCGTTCAAAAATATTGAAAGCGATTAGAAATTATTTGGACGGCGTTGGCTACTTAGAAGTTGACACGCCCGTTTTGCAACCGCTTGAAATAGGTGCGGCTGCGCGTCCATTTAAAACTCATCACAACGCGCTCGATATAGATATGTACTTACGTATAGAAACTGAGCTTTACTTGAAGCGTTTAATCGTTGGCGGTTTTGACAAGGTTTACGAAGTGGGAAGAATTTTCCGTAACGAAGGTATGGACCGCAGTCACAACCCTGAGTTCACAACGGTTGAAATGTACCAAGCGTACAGCGACTATTTCGATATGATGGATTTGATTGAAAACATGTATCGCACGATAACTGAAGAAGTTTGCGGAACAACAGTAATCAACTACCAAGGCGTTGAAATAGACATGGGCAAAAAGTGGGAAAGACTCACTATGGTTGAAGCTGTTAAGAAGTATGCTGGTGTCGACTATAACGAGTGGGAAAGCGACGAGAAAGCACGCGCCGTTGCAAAAGAAAAGGGCGTGGAAGTAGAAGAAGGGGACGAAGCGACCAAAGGTCACGTTCTCATTGCTTTCTTTGATGCGTTCGTTGAAGAAAAGCTTGTTCAACCTACCATCATTTACGATTATCCGGTAGAAAACTCTCCGCTTGCTAAGCGCAAGCCGTCTAACCCCGCGTTTACAGAAAGGTTTGAATATTTTATTTACGCGCGTGAAATGGGTAACGCGTTCAGTGAACTTAACGACCCGATTGACCAAAAGGAAAGGTTTGTTAAACAGGTTGAAGCAAAGCGTGCTCGTGGTGGTAACGATGCGAAGATTGACGAAGATTTTATCACTGCGTTAGAATATGGTTTACCCCCGACGGGTGGTTTAGGTTTTGGCGTTGATAGGTTAGTAATGTTGCTCACCGACAGCGCGTCTATTAGGGACGTTATTTTGTTCCCAACAATGAAACCGATTAAGAAGTAAAATTTATGGACAATAAGATAACCAAAAAAAGATTATCTGACTTTATCGCATACGAGTGGGTCGCTATAATAGTTGCATTTGCTATTATAGTGGCTGGGTGGGAAGTTTTTTACGCGCTGTTTAGCGTAAGGCTCACGCCTGGTCAAAAGTTTAAATACTTTATCGACTACAACGTGAGTATTTCAAACAGTGTAGAGTTTCACGAAGTTTCGACGTCAAACTTTAGTTACGACGTGTTGGACACCGGTTCGGAATGGCTTAGTCAAGCGGGGTTTAGCGATTCTTTTAGTGTGCTAGAAGACCGATTGCGCTCTTATGACGGGGATGTTATTATCACCGACAGTTTGCCCGTAGATAAACCTCTTGAAAAACTAAACGTTCGTTCTAAAGCATTGATTGATATATACAACGTGTACTCACTCAATAAATTGTTAAGCGATGCAAGGACTTACGTTAGGGATAACTTTTTCTTAGACGCGTATAAAAATCAATCAATAGAAACGATTGATTTTACCCAAGACAAGATTGACGACGACAAGGTGGCTGAAGTTTTCTTGAACCGCCAAAAAGGCGACAATCGTTTCCGCACGGCCGAGCAAAAGAATAGTGGCGTTCAGTTTGAAAAGCAGAGAATAGTGCAACTTTGCAAGGAGATAACCGACTTTGCGAAGTTTATGGAATATGCAAACACGCAACAGCCTGAACTTCTCTATAGATACACAAGGTTTGAGCAAAGCGTTGAAGTTGCGACAAACGAAAATAATGAAGCTGAAAAAGCACAAGCCGAACAAAATTATCAAAATGAGCTAAATCATAGACCTAACGAGCCTTATGGCATAAACTTAGAGTATCTTACAAGTGGAACGGTAAACCCGTCGAGATATTTTAAGGTTGTGGAAAAAAACGACGCAAAGAATTTAGTGCTTATGGCGTTTGACTTTAGAATTTTGCAACCACATTTGCAGTACGAAACACTTTCTTTTATCAATTCTGTTATAAGAGAGTTTAGTAGCGGAATAATCGATTAGTTTATAGAAGGTAAGAAATGAAAGGAACGTTTATTACATTTGAAGGGTGTGAAGGGGTTGGCAAATCCCGCCAAATACGCTTTTTAGAAGAATATTTACAAAAGCATAACGTTGAATATTACTTGACGAGAGAGCCGGGTGGAACAGCCGTTTCCGAGCAAATAAGAAGCGTGATTTTAGATGGCAAAAACGTTTCTATGACCGACGAGTGTGAAGCGCTTTTGTACGCGGCTGCGCGTGTGCAACTGCTAAAAGAAAAGATAAAACCGCTTTTAGATGAAGGCAAATTAGTGCTTTGTGATAGGTATATCGATTCATCTTTTGCATATCAAGGTTATGCTCGCGGGCTGGGCGCTGATTTCGTTGAAAAGATAAATGATTACGCAATAAAAAACTTTATGCCCGACTACACCTTGTTTTTAAGTTTAGAGCCCGAGCTTGCGTTTAAGCGCAAAGGTGGGGTGGACAAAACTGACAGATTAGAACTTTCGGGTATGGATTTTCATAAGAAAGTATATCAAGGCTACGTTGAGCTTTCAAAAAAATATAGCGACCGCTTTATCGTTATAGATGCAAGTGGAGAAAAAGAACAAACGCATCAAAAGATAATCTCGGCATTGAAAGAAAAAGGAATTATATGATAGATTGTTCTTTGCTGATAAAAAATACAAGCGCATATAGGCTTGTTTTGGGGGACAAAAACAAACAAAGACTTTCGCACGCGTATATGATAGTTTGTCCCGATGGCGACTATTTAAGCGAATATTTAAAAATCTTCGCCCGCCTTTTAATCTGCAAAGAAAGCGAGCCTTGCGGTGAGTGCAGAGAGTGCAATTTAATCGACAAAAAAGCGCATCCGGACGTGCTTTTTTATCCCAAAAAAGATAATGCGATTTTAACCGAGGACGTTAACAACCTTATTGAAGAAACGTTCCTAAAACCTATTGAAAGCGATAGAAAAGTCTTTGTGATAGAGAACGCTCAAACAATGAACGTTTCTGCGCAAAACAAACTCTTAAAAACGTTAGAAGAACCCCCTAAAAACGTACATATAATTTTGGGCACGACAAGCGAGTTTCCCCTTCTGCCAACCATAAAATCTAGGGTAAGAAAGGTGGAGATACCAGCGTTCAGTGCGCGCGTACTAATGCAAGCGTTAAAGGAAGATTGCCCAGATGAAGAGCGCTTATCAAGCGCGATTGCTTGTGCGGACGGTACGGTGGGGAAAACCTTATCTCTTTATGGGGACCAAACTTTTGAAAAGGCAAAGGAGCTTTGCTTGGACATTTTGATAAATATGCAAAGCAGTAAAGACGTTTTGTTATACTCAAATAAAATATCAACGTCAGGCGTGCCGATTGAAAGATTTTTATCTGTTTTTGAACTATTCCTTCGTGATTTGCTTGCACTTGAACAGGGTAGGGCGGATTTAATTCTTAACAAACAAACGCTTGATAAAATACAAAAAGCCTTTCGCTTTAACACGGGCGCAACTATATATGCGTTAGAAGGTGTTGCTGAAGCGTATAAGAGGCTTAAATTCAACGCGAACCCCACTATGCTTATAGAGTGGCTGTTGTTTCGCGTTTTGGAGGGAAAATATAAATGGCAAAAATTGTAGGCGTAAAATTCAAAAACACTGCCAAAACATATTATTTCGCGCCTGAAAATGACCAAACGGATTATGAAGAACGTTCAGGTGTTGTGGTTGAAACTTCAAAGGGGCTAGAATATGCTACCGTAGTTTTCAGCGTTAAGGAAGTTGACGACAGCGAAATAGTTCATCCGTTAAAAGCGATTGTTAGAAAAGCGACCGAAAAGGATGAAAAAATAGTTAAAGACAACGAAAAGAAAATTCCTGAAGCACTTGAGTTTACTAATCAAAAGATATTAGAACTAAACCTTCCTATGAAATTAATAGGCTGTGAGTTTGCTTTCGATTGCAAAAAGGTTGTGTTCTACTTTACTTCAGACAACCGTGTAGATTTTAGAGAACTTGTTAAAGTTTTAGCGTCTAAATTCCACTTGCGCATTGAACTCCGTCAAGTAGGTATTCGTGATGAAACCAAGCTTTTAGGTGGTATTGCGCCTTGCGGTAGGGAGTGTTGTTGTTCAAGTTGCATGCCGGAATTTGGCAAGGTTACTATAAAAATGGCAAAAAATCAAGGCTTGCACCTCAACCCCGGTAAGATAAGCGGACTTTGCGGAAGGCTTATGTGTTGCTTGGAGTATGAAAACGACTATTATGCGAGCGTGTACAAAAAGATGCCCAAAGTTGGTGGAACAGTTGGCACGCCCGAAGGTCAAGGGGTGGTAATCGGCAACGATATGTTAAAGCTTATGTCAAAAGTGAAGATCACTAAGGGTGACGGAAGCGAAGTGTATAAAGACTTCTCTGTTGACAGGCTAGACTTTAAGAAGAACAAAGAAAAAGATGATGACGACACAGCTGTTTGTGACGAGATGAAAAAAATATTGGATTAGATTGTTTACAAACGTTAAAAATTGTGTTACAATGTATATAATAATATAGGAGGTAAACTCTAATGGCTTATAAAATCAGTGACCAATGCATTTCATGTGGTGCATGTGCAGATACCTGTCCTTGTGGCGCTATCAGCGAAGGCGAAACTCAATACGTTATTGATGCCGAAGCTTGCATGAGTTGCGGTGCTTGCGCAGCAGGTTGTCCCGTAGAAGCGATTTCAGAAGAATAATTTTAAGCGTTGTTTTTGGCACTAAAGAGTGTTAACGGCTTAATAAATTCTTTTCGTTTTTAACGAATAGACATTGCCAAAGAAGAGAAGAGTAGTTTTTATGCTACTCTTTTTGATTATGCGGGCTTTTTCCGCAGTGAGAATTATGATAAGAATAGAAGATTTAAATTTACAAGGTCTTAAAATTTATCAAGACGACGAGCTTTATACCTTTACTTCCGACTCGGTGTTGCTTTCAAAGTTCGCAACGGTAAAAAAAGGTGATACGGTTGCGGATTTTTGTGCAGGAAGTGGCATTGTTGGCTTGCACTTATATGGCCTAAATAAAGAAAAGATTTTAAACGTTACGCTAATTGAAATGCAAACGGAACTTTATGAACTTTCAAAAAAGAGCATTGAGCATAACCGATTAGAAGACGTATTTTTTGCCGTAAACTGCAAGGTGCAAGATGTAACAAACGATTATGCGGGCAAGTTTTCTTTAATAACTTGCAATCCGCCGTACATGCCAGTAGGACACGGCTTTAGCGACAAAAAAGAGCAAATCGCCATTTGCCGAACAGAAGTTGCGCTTCCGCTTTGCGACTTGGTTAAAGCTATTTCTAAATGTTTAAAGTTTGGCGGTAGGGTGGCGCTTTGTCACCGTGCGGATAGGCTTGTTGACGTTTTAAGTGAGTTTAGGAACAATAATATCGAGCCCAAGCGCTTGCAGTTTGTTTCAGGCGGAAAAAAAGAGCCTTACCTTTTTATGATTGAAGGGGTAAAGGGCGGTAAAAGCGGAATAAAAATATATAACAATATAGAGAATTGATTATGTTATACTTTGTTGGAACGCCAATAGGCAACTTAAAAGACATATCGTTGCGCGCTTTAGAAGTATTAAAAAGCGTTGATGAAATTGCGTGTGAAGACACAAGGCACTCTTTAGGGCTTCTTAACGCGTACGAAATAAAAAAACCGCTCTTTTCATATCATAAATTTAATGAAAGAGAAGCGGGCGAAAAGATTATAGAAAAATTAAAAAGCGGAAAGAGTATTGCCGTAATCACTGACGCGGGCATGCCTGTCATTTCAGACCCGGGCAATATTTTAACGCAAATGCTTGTTGAAAACGGCTTGGAGTTTACCGTAATTCCCGGCGCATGCGCTTTTGTTAGTGCGCTTGTCTTATCTGGACTTGACAGCTCAAGGTTTTGCTTTTTAGGCTTTTTACCGCAAAAACAAAGCGAAAGGATTGAATTTTTGCAAAAATACAAGGCGCTTGACATGACGCTTATTTTTTACAGCGCCCCGCACGACGTTAAAAAGGATATTGAAACTATTTATTCAGTATTTGGCGATAGGCGCGCTGTCGCGGTAAAAGAAATAACCAAACTGCACGAAAGCGCACAAAGGTTTTCTTTAAGCCAAAACCTATCAAAAGAACCCAAGGGTGAATACGTTTTGCTTGTGGAGGGCGCAAACTATATTAACGATAATTTAAAGCTTACCGAAAAAGAACATATAGAACTTTATATTTCGCAAGGCGTGGACAAAAAAGAAGCGTTAAAAAAAGTCGCTAAAGAACGCGGGGTTTCAAAATCCTCACTCTATAAATACACGTTGTAACACGAGTGCAAAGAAAAAACACCCATCAAAAGTTAAATACACCTACAGTAAAGACAACTTTTTACATGTGTGGGGTAAAAAACACCCCTATCCATAAGCAAAACGCTTGACAAAAATGCGGGGGGGGGTATAATAGCATCGTTCTTTTACAAAAGCAGGAGCATATACATAATAAGGTATGTTAAAAAATAGAAGGAGAAGAAACATGAAAAAGAAGTTATTAATTAGCTCGATTCTTTCGATTATTATGTGCTTATCGGTTATGGCTGGCGCAACGTTTGCGCTCTTCACCAGCGAAAGCACGGTAAATATCGCAGTGACGTCGGGCAAGGTAAGCGTTGTTGCTACCATTGACGAAAGTTCGGTGCAAACAAAGAAAGATGGAGCAAATTATGCCGAAGGCGCAAACAATATGTTCAGTGGCGCTGCAACGTTTGACCGCAGTGGTTTAACTCTTGATAAAATAGTTGCTGGTGATGGGGTTAAATTCAACATTATTGTAAAAAATCAAAGCAACATAACCATTAAATATCGTACGATTATTAGTTGTCAAAACGACACTGGGTTGTTTAAAGGGCTTAACGTAAACGTTGGGGATAAACAAGGTTATAACGGCATTACGTTTGTTGACAAATGGGAGGAACTTACGGTTGGTTCTGCAGATGCTGTTATTCCCGTAAGTATTGAACTTCCATCAACTGCCGGCAATGAATATCAAGATAAAACTTGTACCATTACTTACAAGGTAGAGGCTATTCAAGGCAATGCTGACGTGGAAGATCCAGAAGATGACGTTATATACATATATACTGCAAACGATTTGATGACACTCAGTGGAAAATATCTTGTTTCTAACAACGGTGCCAATGAAACTGCAAACGTTGAATTGATGAACGATATTAACGCGAACGGTGCTGAATTCAAAGAAATCGGCGTAGCGTATGGTGACACGTTAAACTTTGAAGGAAACGGCCATACTATTTCTAATATAAAATTGGGCACAGGCGAGCACAACGGTATGACCAACGTTGGTATGTTCTACGTTGATGCGGGCGCAACCTTAAACGTTAAAAATCTTAAGTTTAATTCACCTGTTGTGGTTGATGGCGTTGACGAGTATACAACCGGTGCAGCTGTAGTTGTTGGTTATGCAAACGGTGAGGTAAATCTTATCGACGTTGACGTAGATAATGCAAGTGTTAACAACACTTTGGGCAATGCAGCCATCCACGTTGGATACTGTGTAAATAAAGTAAATCTTGTGGGTTGCGATATCATTGGTTCTGCAACGTATGTAAGTGGCGAATTTGAAGATGGCGCAGTAAGAAAGGATAAGACGGGTGCTTTCGTTGGCACTGCGAATACTGCTGGTTGCGTAGTTGTTGCAGAAAACTGCACTAATGAAAGCAACTATCGTGATTGGGGCCGTGTAATTAACGGCGCTACTTGGAACGGTTTTATTCCTGTATCTACCACTGCAGAATTGCTTTCAGCTATCAAAAGTGCTCCCACTGACAAAGAAACCCAAATCGTTTTAACTGAAAAAACTTATGACGGCGACATCGCCATTACTCTTGCTGATCTTAAAAAACAAGGTGGCGACGTGGTTATAAAGGCTTATGAAGGGGCAAAAGATATACCTACTATCACTGGAACAGTAACGTTAGGTTATCGTAACCAAGGAGTAGGCTCTACTATGTATAATGCGAACGTAACGTTTAAAGGAATAACTTTTGACCACGCTCAAAACGGCAAGCATAGCATTGACGTTCAAGACGTTAAGAGTCTTACTCTTGATGACTGTACGATTATTGGTGACGGTGAATACGGCATCACGTCTGCAAGAGGCAACGCGACAGGTACGTCAATAATAAAAGATTGCACCTTCCAAAATGCAGGCATGCAACTTTTAGGAAACTTTGCAACAGGCTTGGTGATTACGGGATGTACTTTTGAAGAATCACGTGTGAACGTTCAAGCAGGTAACGGTGTTACTGTTGAAGGCTGTACGTTCGCCAACACAATCACTAGCGCAAACGTTGGTGACAGTTTCTATTGTATTCGTTCAAACAGCACACCAATCACTGTTAAAAATTGTCAAATCGAAATTGATTCTAAGCTTATCGAAGTTGCAAGTAGTCAAGCGAAATGGTACGTTTTGTGTAACCGCGGAACTACAAATTGGACAGTCGAAAACGTAAAAGTTACGTTGACCGAGTCTGCTAAAAAACAAACAGAATTGTCAATTACTGAATGCACTTCTACTGGTGTTATCAATGCTACCAACCTTGAAGTTGTAGTTAAGTAATTTTACACCAAACGACAGTGAATAAAAATCAATAAAAAATTTAGGTAGTTCTATAATTTTGTAGAACTACCTTTTTTTTGCACAAAAAAGGCTCTAAAAATATAGAGCCGTTTTTATATGTTTATTTTGTATATAAATAGTTTATTTTTTATCCGTGCTACCAAATCCGCCCGTGCGTTCGCCCAAACAGTCGTCGTCAATGGTAATGCCGTATTCAACAAAAACGCCTTGAGCAAAGGCTTTGCCCTTTTCAACGGACAAAGGCTTATCGCCACAGTTGGTCATCTTTATAAAAATATGCCCTTCGTTGTCGGCATTAAAATAATCACTGTCAATAATTCCAACGGTGTTGTTTAAGCTTAAGCGATACTTAAAGCCAAGGCTTGAACGCGGGTAAATTTTAAGAACCCAGCCCGCATCAATTTTAACTCTAACACCCGTGGGGATTTTTATTGTTTCGCCTGCGGGAAGAGTAAACGTAAAAGGTGCAAAAAAATCATAACCTGCACTGCCGGCGGTTGCGCGTTTGGGCAAAACAATGCTGTCATAAGCCGTTTTGTCGCCATCTAATAAATATTGAGATTCACTTACTTTTAAAAATTGTGCTATTCTTTTCATATTTTTATTATATCAAAAATTGCTCAAAAAAGCAATTATAATGCGGTTTTTCTCGTTTCCCGCAACGTTTTTGTTTGCTTTGAGTAAATTATCGTGGTTAAAAGCATTACTGCGTATAGCGCTAAGATATAGTACGGGAAAATGCTTGTTCCAAGCCACTCGGTCATTAGCCCAAAGATTGCTGGAGCAACTAAAATGCCCGTGTTACACATTGCCATTTGTGAGCCGATTATTGACTGAGAAACTTCTTTTCCAAAATTTATAGGGGTAATATAGGTTAGGTTGGGAAATGTTGGTCCGTTGCCAAACCCGATTAAAAATATTGCCACCGCCTTTAACGTTACGGGAACAGGCAACGCAATGGTTATCACAGCAACACCCACAATCGCATAGCCTATATAAATGATTTTTTCCGCATATAGCTTTTTTGAAACCAGCCCTGAAACAAATCTTCCAAGCGTCATGCCAACGTAATAGAATGTTAAAACGAACGCTGATTTTGATTCGCTAAGTCCTTCGCTGAGCGTTAGATAAGTGCACCCCCAAATACCGCAAGTAAACTCTAAAGCGACGGTGAAAAAGAACACCACCCAAGCCGTTCTAACGGCGGGCATTTTCGCCATTTGTAAAAGCGTAAGTGTTTTGGGTGTAAAGTCTAATGATGGGTCCTCTTGCTTTTTGGCTTTTTTCCAAAGCGGAAGCGTAAAAATTGCAACCAAGCTAATCACGGTCATTACGTAAACTACAATTCTATACCCTAAGCGCCAGTCGTTATTCTGTCCTAGTGCAAACGACATTATAAAGGGCGAAAGAGCCACTCCTATTCCGTAAAAACAATGCAAAAAGCTCATGTGGGTTGAAGAATATCTCACCGCAACAAAGTTGTTTAACGCGGCGTCGATTGCGCCTGCGCCTGCGCCCAACGGCAGAGCGAGCAAAATAAACCACCAAAATGAATTTGAAAGAGAAAAGCCTAAAAGCGAAACGGTTGAAACGCAAGTACTTACAGCCGTGACTTTGTTAGTCCCAAATTTATTTATTAGTTTAGCTGAGAATAGGCTTGATATAACCGTGCCTAAAGAAATTAGCGAAGTAATGATAGAAGCATTGCCTTCAGGCAAATTCATTTGCGGAAAAATGGCAGGCCAAGCCGACCCAAAAAGCGAATCGGGCAATCCTAAGCCAATATATATTATTAAAATCACAACGAAAAGTAGTGTAAACATGTTTCACCTAAAATATTAACAGCAATGAAAGTGCGCTGGCTGTGAGCGTGGGTATAGCCACCGTGCTCCCGTATAGTAAAAATTTATTAAAGGGCATTTTAATATCGTATTTAGCAAGAATTTTACTCCACATAATGCCTGCAAGCGCGCCGACAGGCGTTATAAAAGCGCCTACGTTTGAGCCGATAATCGCGCCGTATATCGCGGGCATGCTTGCTCCAGATATAATTTTTTCAAAAAGCACGCTCATGGGAATATTGTTCAAAAGGTTTGCCGAGAGCGCTGATAAAAACCCAAATGAAACACCATCCGCTTGTGTTTTTCCTACAAGCATGCTCGAAAGAAGGTTCGTAACGCCGTTTTCTTTTAGCGCTAGCACAATAACGAACATTGACAAAACAAAAGGTATAAGCTCAAACGGCGCCTTTTTAAGCGTGTTTAGAACGGGGCGAATAGAGTTTACCACAATAAAATCATAGACTATCTTAAATATAGTCATTGAAAGCGTGAGCGATAAGCAAATTATCCACATTTCTATTTGTAGTAGGTCGGCAAAAGCAAGTGCGACAATGCAAATCAAAAGGTGAGCGACCGTAACAAGCATGGGTATTTTGACGACTTTTGGCGTATAAGCATTTATTTTTGTTTGTTCGCGAAAAATTGGCTTAGAAAGCTGTTTTCTAAAAATTAAAAGTAAAACGGCAAGGCTTACTAACCCACCCGCTACCGTGGGTAGCCACATAACCGAAAAGTAATTTGCAAAAGAAATACCCATTGACTGAGCAAGATAAATATTTGTGGGATTACCAACGATAAGCATCATGCTCCAGGTGTTTGCGGCGATAAATTCCCCGAACAAAAAGGGCAGTGGGGAAATTTTTGCCCTTTTAGCGAAAATGCAAATGGGCGGAGTAAAGGTTAAAATAATAATATCGTTAGAAGTAAACACCGTAAGCACTGAAACAACGGCATATAAAATTAGAAAAAGTTTTAGTTGCCCGCCCTTACTTTTCAAGAATACTCTATCTGCAACGTAGTCAAAAAAGCCAGCATCGCCCAAGTAGATTGAAAGAAGCGTCATAGAAATGAACAGGGTTAAAATTTTAATAGGGTTTACTGAAGTGTTTGCAGTTATTCCGCTCCAAACGGTTTCAAGACTTACGCACCCCAAAGCGAGCATTAAAACAGCGCCCGCAAGACAAATAAGCCAGTAAAGACCAAGCTTAAATTTGCCCACGGAAACGTACGGTTTTATGATAACCGCACAAGTCATAGAAAGAGCGGTTAAAATTGCTATCGTGATACAAAGCGCCATAATAAACCTTCAATAAAAATCTAAACAAATTATAACACTAAGAAAGAGTATTTGCAAGAAAAAACAGCTTTGTATGTAACAAAAAAGGACTTATGAGCTCCATAAGTCCTTAATAGATAAAGTACGAACTATTTAATAATTTCTTGTCCGCCCATAAACGGTCTTAAAACTTCGGGAACGGTAATTGAGCCGTCCGCATTTTGATATTGTTCGATTAGTGCGGGGAAAACACGGCTGGTAGCTAAGCCAGAGCCGTTGAGCGTGTGAAGATAAGCAGGTTTGCCCGTTTTTGAATCACGGTATCTTGTGTTGTTTCTTCTTGCTTGATAGTCGTTTGCGTTAGAAACAGAGCTTACTTCTTTATAAATGCCCATGCTTGGTATCCAAACTTCAATATCGTAAGTTCTTGCCATTGATGCAGAGCAGTCGCCAGCGGCAAGCTTAGAAACTCTAAAGTGTAAGCCCAACTTTTCAATAAGGCTTGCGGCTTTATCTACAAGTTCGGTAAATGCTTCCATTGATTTTTCTGGGTGAGCGTATTGAACCATTTCCACCTTGTTGAATTGGTGCCCTCTAATCATACCGCGTTCTTCAGCACGGTAAGAGCCGGCTTCCTTACGATAGCAAGGCGTGTAGGCAAAAAACTTCATGGGGAGTTTTGCTTCATCAACAATTTCGCCCGCATACATATTAACAAGCGCCGTTTCAGCAGTCGGTAACATAAAACGATTTTTCTTTCTATCTTCATCACAATCAAGCCAATAAACTTCGTCGGCAAACTTGGGGAATTGACCTGCGCCAAAACCGCAGTTGTAACTTAGTTGGTGGGGGGGAAGAATAAATTCATACCCGTCTTTCAAATGTTCACTAATAAAGAAGTTCAAAAGCGCCCATTCAAGCCTTGCGCCGTCACCACGGTATAGCCAGTAGCCACCGCCAGAAAGCTTAGTGCCCCTTTCGTAATCGATAATGCCAAGCTTTGTGCAAAGGTCAACGTGGTTTTTCATGGGGAAAGAAAATTCGGGTTTTTCACCAACTACTTTAACAACTTGGTTGTTTTCCTTTTCGCCAGCAAGCAAGTCTTTATCGGGGATATTAGGCATGCGCGAAAGAAGGTCAAAAATTTGTTCGTCAAGCGATTTTGACTTTTCATCAAGCGCAGAAATTTGGTCGCCAATTTCTCTCATTTCCTTAAAAATTTCGTCAACCGGTTGACCTGCTTTTTTAAGAGCGGGAATTTGAGAAGAAACTTTGTTTCTTTGTGCTTTGAGCGCTTCAGCTTGGCCGATAATGGTTCTGCGGTCTTTATCTAAGGCGAGAATGGTATCAAAGTCAGCATCATAGCCCTTTCTTGAAAGAAGTTCTTTTATTTCTTCTTTGTTTTCTTGAATTCTTTTTAAGTCTAACATTATTTTTTTCTCCGTAAAAATGTACTTTTATATTATAGCCTTATTTTTCATTAAAATCAATGATTTTGTTAAACATTTACACAAATAATCTTAAAATAGTTGCAGTGTGAAAAATTTTAACATTAGAATTGTTGTTTTTTGTGTTCGTATACTTGCTTTACTTTGATATTGGTGGTAAAATGTAGGGTAAGCAAAAGAGGAGAAAAAATGAAAGATAGGCTTTTTCACTTAAAAGAATTTATAGATAAAAACGGCAAGGTAACTCTTCACGAATTAGAGTGTGCGTTTCCCAACGTTTCAAGTATGACTTTAAGAAGGGATTTATCAAGGCTTGAAGAAGAAAATTCTGTTTTGAAAATTCCTGGCGGAGCTATATCGGTAGACAGCGTTATTAGGGAAAAGGAAGCGGATTTTTCAAAGCGCATCAACTATAACGCGCAAGAAAAACTTGAGATTGCAGACAAGGCTGTTCAGCTTGTTGAAAGGAATAGTTGCGTGTTTATTGACGGCGGTTCAACCACCACTTATTTTGCGCGTGCGCTCCCTGATGAAAACTATTACGTTTTGACTAACGCAATCGTTATTGCTGAAACTATTTTGAGAAAAGAAAAACCCACCGTTTCACTTCTTGGCGGGGACTTAAAGAAAAACAACTTTATCACCGTCGGCAAAAGCTGTTTAGATTTTATTGAAGGGGTTAACATACAGACCGCTGTTATGACGGCTACGGGTTTTATAAAAGAGCAAGGCGGTTTTACTTGTGGCAATCAGTCGGAAGCTGAAGTTAAAAGGAAAGTTATTCAAAAGGCTGACCAAGTAATTATGCTTTTGGATAGCTCTAAATTAAACAAAAAAACGCCTTACACCTTTGCAAAGCTTGAAGACGTGGACTGTATGGTTGTTGATAAAAATTTCTCTAAAGAATTAAGAAATAGCATTGTTGAAAAAGGCATTAAGGTTTACTAATTAAGCAAGGAAAAATATGTTTAAGAAACTACGCGCAGATATAAGGGCTGCAAAACAAAACGACCCCGCGGCGAGAAGTTCGTTTGAAATATTTTGGACGTACTCTGGCGTAAAAGCGCTCCGCTGGCATCGTTGGGCGAATTTTTTATATAGAATAAAACTAAAGTTTTTGGCGCGTTGGACCAGTCAGTTTGCAAAGTTTTTAACGGGCATTGAAATCCACCCCGCGGCAAAAATCGCGCCAGGCGTGTTCATTGACCATGGGGCGGGCGTTGTTATAGGCGAAACGGCCGAAATTGAAGAAGGCGTTGTAATATATCAAGGCGCAACTTTAGGCGGAACGGGCAAAGAAAAAGGCAAGCGTCACCCAACCGTTAAGCGCGGTGCTGTAATAAGCGCGGGTGCTAAAGTCTTGGGCGGATTTACCGTTGGCGAATATGCAAAGATTGGCGCAGGTGCGGTTGTGTTAAAAGAAGTTCCGCCATACGCAACGGTTGTTGGTGTTCCAGGTATTGTGGTTAGGATTAACGGACAAAAGACGCCCGATTTAGAGCAAGAAAAACGTGACCCGTTGCACGAAGAAATTTGCCATTTAAGAGAAAAACTTTTCACCTTAGAAAAAAGACTTGAAGAAATAGAAAAAGACGAAAAATAAAGGAACGGATATGAAAATTTATAACACGCTTACGGGGAAAAAGCAAGATTTTGTTCCCATAGAAGAAGGTAAGGTTAAAATGTATGCCTGCGGTATAACCGTTTCGGGCGAAGCGCATATTGGGCACGCGTACCAAGCGCTTATTTACGATATTATAAGAAAATATTTAGAAAAAATCGGCTATGACGTAACTTATGCAAGAAATTATACCGACGTTGACGATAAAATTATTGCAAAGTCAAACGAAACGGGCATTCCTGCAGACGTTTATGCTGAACAAATGATAAAAAACATTGATGAGCAAATGGCGCGTTTAAAGGTTGACGACCCAAGTTTGTGGCTTAAGGCAACTAAGAGTATTGATGATATTATCGAGTTTGTTCAAACACTCATTAACAAAGGCCACGCATACGCAACCGAAAAGGGCGACGTTTATTTCTCGGTTGAAAGTTTCCCAGAATATGGCAAGCTTTCTCACCGCAACTTAGAAGACGCGATGAATGGCGTTAGGGTTGACAATGACGAAATGAAACAAAACCCCTTAGACTTTGCGCTTTGGAAGAGTGCAAAAGCGGGCGAACCCAGTTGGCCGTCACCTTGGGGTGAGGGTAGGCCGGGTTGGCATATCGAATGTTCCACAATGAACAAAAAAGCGTTTGGCGAACAGATAGATATTCACGGTGGTGGAAGAGACTTGATTTTCCCCCACCACGAAAACGAGATTGCTCAAACGGAAGCGCTTACGGGCAAACAGTTTGCAAAATATTGGATACACAACGGTTTGATTAAGGTTAATGGCCAAAAAATGAGCAAGTCGCTCGGCAATAGTCTTTTCTTAAAAGACCTTCTTGATAAGTATTCTGCGGAAACGATTAAGTTTGCATTATTACAAACAAATTATCGTGGCGACATAAACGTTACGGATAATCTTTTCCCTGATGCAGAAAAGCACCTTTACGAATTCTATAAGGTTATTAAAGCGGTTGAAGATAAGTTTGGTGTAGTTGACGGCGAAAATGCTGAAATCGACGCGTCTTTCAACAAGGCTATGGATGATGACTTCAACACAGCGCTTGCAATAAGTAATTTATTTGGTATATTCAAATCAATTAAAGCAAAACTTAATGCGGGTGATGAAAGCGTTGCTTGTGACGTTAGCCAGTTGCGCAAAACATACTCGCTTATCGGCTTGTTTGCAAGTGATGCTGGCGAATTCATAAAAGCTTATGAAAGCGCAAACGTTAAACAAGAAATCCCACAAGAAGTTGTTGATATTGCCGAACAAAGATTGATTGCAAGAAAGAATAGAGACTGGGCTAAGTCTGATGAACTCAGGGATAAAATCGGCGCGCATGGCTATGTTGTTAAAGACGGAAAAGATTGCTACGAACTTATTAAGAAATAAACAAAAAAACGAACACGTATTAACATTTTTAGGTACAAAATATGATTACTTCTAAAGAATTAAGAGAAAAATGGATAAAATTTTACGAACAAAGAGGACACGTTAATATCGGTGCGGTTTCGCTTATCGGTGATGGAACTACGGGTGTTATGTTTAACGTTGCAGGAATGCAACCGTTAATGCCTTATCTTCTTGGTAAAAAGCACCCACAAGGCACAAGGCTTTGTAACGTTCAAGGCTGTGTGCGTACGGTAGACATTGATTCTGTTGGTGATGCAACTCACTTTACCTTTTTTGAAATGATGGGTAACTGGAGTTTGGGCGATTATTTCAAAAAGGAAAAAACAAAGTGGTCTTTTGAGCTTTTGACCGAAGTTTTCGGTTTTGACAAAGATAAAATTTGCTCAACTGTTTTTGAAGGGAATGACAATGCGCCAAGAGATGAGCAAACAGCTGGTTACTTAAAAGAACTTGGCATTAAGCCTGAAAATATTTTCTATCTTGACAAGTCTAACAACTGGTGGGAATTAGAGGGTACGGTTGGCACGCCTTGTGGGCCTGACAACGAATGGTTCTATCCCCGTCACGACAAGCCGTGCTGTGACACTTGTGACGTAAACTGTGATTGCGGTCGTTACGTTGAAATCGGCAACGACGTGTATATGCAGTACAAGAAGTTGGAAGGCGGAAAATACGCCGAACTAGAAAACAAAAACGTAGACACGGGCTTTGGTTTAGATAGATTGTTGCTATTCCTTAACGGGCTTGACGACGGCTATAAAACAGACCTATTTATCGGTGCTATTGAACATTTGGAAAGCGCTTCTAATAAAAAATACGGCGAAAACGAAAGCGATACTAAAGCAATGCGTATTATAGCCGACCACACGAGAACTGCCGTTATGCTTATAGGCGACAAAAACGGCATTATTCCGTCGAACACGAGTGCTGGTTATATTTTAAGAAGGCTTCTCCGTCGTGCAATTAGATACTGCAAGAACTTGGGTGTTGATGCGACTGAAATGTGTAACGTCGCAAGAATATTTATTGAAAAAATCTATGATACCGCTTATCCGCTTTTGGTGGAAAAAGAAGATTATATTTTAGATGAAATAACTAAGGAAATAAAGAAGTTTGAAGCAACGCTTGTTGCGGGAATGAAAGAGTTTGATAAGTGCGTTACGGGCATGGAAAGAAAGAACGCGTTTATGGTTCAAAAAGACCCTGCCTACGTTCCCGAAACTGAAATTTCTGGAAAGCAAGCCTTTAGGCTTTACGATACTTTCGGCTACCCGTTAGAATTAACGATTGAGCTTGCAAACGAAAAAGGTTTAACCGTTGATGAGAAAGGCTTTAACGAAGCGTTTAAGGCACACCAAGAGCTTTCAAAAGCAAATGCTCAAGCGGCAAAGGGCGGGTTGACCGAACAGACGGAAAAAACGACTAATTATCACACCGCAACACATATTATGCTCGCAGGTTTGAGAAAAATGTTTGGCAACGGAACAGAACAAAAGGGTTCTAATATTACTGAAGAAAGGTTGCGTTTTGATTTCAACTTAGATCATAAAATGACGGCAGAAGAGTTGAAAGATCTTGAGAACTACGTTAACGACGTAATAGCAAAGAAGATAGACGTTGTTAGAACTGAAGAAAAGTATATTGACGCGGTTAATGCTGGTGCATACGGGGTGTTTAACGCAGAAAGTGACGACCAAATCGTTAGCATCTACACGATTGACGGGGTTGATAAGCAAATTTGTGGTGGCCCGCACGCAAAAAATACGGGCGATCTTGGCACGTTTGTTATTAAGAAAGAAGAAAGTTCTTCAAGTGGTGTAAGAAGAATAAAAGCAATTTTAAAATAGACCGAATTTTGTTTGACAAAGGCAAAATTTTGTCTTATAATGTTTAGGCTGTGAAAACAACTTAATAAAATCCAAGCAATTTTCGTGATTGCTTGTTTGCGCCGTTAGCTCAGCTGAAACTGCGGGCTATCTGCAAGGAGCCCGTCAGCGTATTTCCTACGCTTTGCTTCGGGCACAGAGCGTTTGCAACGCTCCATCCAGCACAAGCTGGTCACTCAAAACTTAATAAAATCCAAGCAATTTTCGTGATTGCTTGTTTGCGCCGTTAGCTCAGCTGGATAGAGCGTTGGTCTACGGAACCAAAGGTCAGGAGTTCGAATCTCTTACGGCGCGCCAACAGAAAAGACCACCCAAAAGGGTGGTCATTTTTGTTTGAAGAGTAGAAGTAAGAGATTCGAATTAGGAGCGAGCAAACTTGTTTGCGTGTTCGCCTTTGGCGAAAAAACAGTCCAGTGGACTGTTTTGCGGGAGTACCGAGAGGGCGAATCTCTTACGGCGCGCCAACAGAAAAGACCACCCAAAAGGGTGGTCATTTTTTGTTTTGGTTATAGCCGAAAGAGATGAGAATGAGGAGAAAATTTGCTTTGCAAATTTCCCGCAAGGGTAAACAGTGGACAGTCACTGTTTATCGGGGAGTGCGCACAGGCGACGAATCTCTTACGGCGCGTCGAGAAAAAGACTTCAAACGACAAATAAGTGGTATTTTGATTGCGGTGCACATATTTGGCTTTAAAATTTTTTGAGCAAGTTATTTGAACATAATATTTTTTCTTTCCAATTAGATATTTGTAAAAACTACAATCAAAACATTTAAATTCCTTTGACAAAATACAACAAAAAGAGTATACGTTCTTAAAAATTTTTGACAAAACCGCGCAATATATGCGCATTTAGAGCGTATATATTTAACGTAAAAATGATGTTTTGTTTTACGGCATTAAGGTCAATTTTCAAAAAATTTTCAATTTTAAAATCGCTAGGAAAACACAAGTGATTTTTTGTGTTAATTGATTAAATTTAACAAAAAAGGTCAAAAAATTACAAAACTTCCTATCAGCGGTTGACTTTAAATCTACAATGTGTTAAAATGAACGTCCAAGCGCAAAATTAGGGAAAAAGTTTTTGGGCTACTAAACGCGCTTTTTATATTACGTGCGTGCGCTCGCGTGTGAGAGGTGGATGCTTGCGAATTTCAAAATTTTCTTGTTGAGTTTCGTTAGCAAATCTCTAAGGAAAATGAATATTTGTGGCGCGCGAACAAAAGAATATTTTGGAATATTTGTGGAATATTTTGGGTTTACACACGCACGCGTATATGGTAAAATTGTAATGATAAAAACGCAACACTGTGTTTTTATGTAGTAAAAAACGACACAAAAACCGCCAAGTTTGGCGGGAAGATAATAAAAGGATGGTGTAAAGATGAAAAGATTACTCACATTAGTACTCTCAGCTCTCATGCTCCTCACTTCATTTGCCTTTGTAGGCTGTTTTGGTGGTGGTGGCGAAGCTGACGAGGAAGGTAAAATCCAACTTCAAGTAGGTTATTCTACTGCGGGTTTTGGTGACAGTTACTACAAGTGGTTAAAGCAAGAATTTGAAGAAGCTTATCCTGACGTTCAAGTAAAACTTAATGACAGAACTAATGCTGTTGCCGGTGGCGACGCGGCTATTTCTGGTCTTCCTGACGATGTTTTGTTTGAGGGTTTCTCTGACACGAAGATGTATATTGGTCAAATGACTGAAATTACCGATATTTACACTTCGTTGGCATATGATGACAACTTCAACTTTGTTGGTCGTGGCCAAGGCTCAAAAACGCTTTTAGACAGGCTTGACAAAAACGAGAGGGCAATGCTTAACTACAACGAAGCTGCAACTCAAGAATCTCAATATAAATTCTATGGTGCTCCTTTGTATACTGGTATGTACGGTTGGTGGTACGACGTTGACTTGTTTGAACAAAACGGTGGTGAATTGTATGATTACGAAGAAATCGGTTATGCTGGTCTTGACTGCGAAGTTGGCACTGCAGACGACGGTTATGGTCCTGATGGCGTTCCTAATACTTACGACGACAGATTGCCTGCAACGTTTGAAGACTTCAAACTTCTTTGTTACTTCATGGTGGACCACAACCTTGCTCTTTATCCATTTATTTGGACTTCTCAACACCAATGGATGCAATACAAGGTTGCTGAAACAGTAAAAATGAGCTATGATGGCTTTAGCAACTATGCAATCCATTCTACCTTTGATGGAACATATGTGTTCCCTGATGGTACTACTTCTGTAATCACGCCAGAAACAGGTCATAAACTCTGGACTGTTGATGAAAATGGCGACATGCCTTATAAGTGGGGTGAAAAAGCTTCTCTTCTCTGGTCTGAATTTATTGCTGACAATACTTTATATGATCCCGCTATTACTAGGTCAACCTCTCACACGATGGCTCAAACGTTGTTCCTTACCAGTAAAACTGTTGGTGCAAGAAACGCGTTCTTAATGGAAGGTTCACACTGGCAGGCAGAGGCATCTTTAACGTTTAATGAAATGGCTGGCGACAACCCTGCTGATGCTTTAGACGAAAGAAAATTTGCTATTCTTCCTATTCCTAAGTTTATTGGCACTGACGGTGTTCCTGATCAACATAGCATGAATAACGTTATTCCTATGAACGGTGGTGGCGTTGGTATCACGATGATGTCGTATGCTAAAGGTGCTGATGGAACAGGCAGAATTGACGACGATACTGGTGAAAACGTGTTAGACATTGCAAAAGACTTCATGTTGTTTGTTAACTCAAACGAAAGTCTTCTTCACTTGTTACAAAGTTCAAGGGTGCTCCCCACTGCTGACGTAATTGCTACCGAAGGCGAAAAGGCTAACTGGAACCCTGCGCTTAAGAGCATGCTTGAAATGGTTGATGAAGCAAACAAACCTAATTCGAAGTCAGAACTTGGCTACTACTACGGTGACAGTGCGTGTAAAGCTGTGAACAAGCCTAATTCTTACTACCACGCTATTGAATCTGCTTACTCTTCATATATGTTCTACGGTTCTTGTCTTGAAGCGGGTAAGGATACGAGACACTTGTACGTTCTTGGTGCTATGTCTGTTAACGCTTCCCAAGGTATACCTGTATCAGCAGATAATTGGTGGGAAGGCATGGCAAGATATATTGACATTTGGCAGATGAACCCAGCTAAATGGGCAGAAGTTCTAGGAAACGTTAAATAATTTTAATAAATAAAACGGCAAAGGCAGTGGAGCTCTTAAAGAGCCTCACTGCTTGGTTGCTCTTTATATTTATTTTATAATGTTATATAGGGGAATAAAAAATGGCTCTAAACAATGAAGACAAAAAGCTTAATGAAGCTTTGGTAGACGATATGTTTGACGATGTTCAACAAGAAGTTTCGTCTGGCGGGGCAATGGCTTTAAAAATTAACAAAAAAGAAAATTCGATGGCAAAAAGAAAGTGGCAAGACTTTGGTTTTTTGGCTTCGATATTTATATGGCCCACTATTGTAATTATAATTACATATTTTTACTTAAATCTTAACTTTATATTGCTTGCTTTCCAAGAGTACGTTCCGCACGTTCTAGGTCCTAATGAAGACCCAGCGAACGTGTATTTGTTGGCAACTTTCCGCCTTCTTCCATTTGATAGGTTTTTCCAAAACTTCTCAATCGCTTGGACTCGTTTAGAGGGTCAAATGAACGTAGGTATAGTTGCAAGAAACTCACTTTTAAACTATTTTGTTGGCTTGTTCTTAATTACGCCAATGCAAATCTTCGTATCCTTCGCGATCTATAAGAAGATTAAATGTGTAAACGTATTTATTGTAATTTTATATCTCCCGCAAGTTATTGCAGGTATGGTATGGGTTATAATTTATAAACAAATGTTATCGTATGCGCTCCCTGCAATTACGGGAAACAGCTACATAGCGGCGCTGTTTACCGGTGAGTTGTTAGGTGCGGGCATACCAACGTTGATTTTGATGTGGGTATACGTTGCGTGGACCAATATGGGTGGCGCAATGATGATTATTACCGGAATGTTTGCAAGAATCGAACATGAAATTGTTGAAGCTGCGCAAATTGACGGTTGTAACCTCTGGAAAGAATTCTGGCATATTTCCTTCCCGCACTATTGGCCTGTATTCTCAATCAGCATCTTTACTGGTGTTGCTGGTATATTTACCGACCAATCATTGCTTTATTCATTCTTCGCGGCGTCTGCTCCTGAAGATGCGTGGACTTTTGGTTACTATTTCTTCAAGTTGGTTGTATCCGGCTATTCAGAATCTCGTGCATATTATCCGGAAGCTGCAGCAGCAGGTCTTATTATGACGGCTATAGTTGTACCTATAGTATTAACAACCAAGCATATTGTACAAAAAGCAGATAAGATGGAGGGTTCGGTATAATGAAAAGCATAAAGAAAATGGCAAAAACATCTAAAACTCTCAGTTTTAAGAAATATCCGATATTCTCTGTAATAGGCATAACGCTATGTACAATTTTCTCGTTGATGTTGATAGTTCCTTTGTTTTGGGCGCTAATCTCATCGTTTAAGAGTGTTATCGATTTTTCGCGTAATCCATTGTCTTTTCCAAAGGCATGGTTGTTTGAAAATTACGTGCATGCGGTAAGTTTTATTGAAGTTCGTGGCAACAACTTGATTGATATGCTTTGGAACACTATATCATATACCTTGCTTTATGCAACGTTGCCTTTAATAGCTGATATTGCAACGGCATATTGCTGTGCAAGATATAAATCAAAGTGGGGCGGAATAATGTATTGGGTAGTTATCATGATGATGATAATTCCTATCGTTGGTTCAACGGGTTCTTCTTTGGACGTTTCAAGAATGATTGGTGCGTATGACAACCCGCTCGTTGCTGCAATTTGGCAGATGAAGCCAGGTGGCGGTTCAAGATTCTTGGTTTGTTATTCGCTATTTAAGGGTATAGATAAAGCATACTCAGAGGCCGCGTTTATTGACGGGGCAGGAAACTGGAAGGTTTTCTTAACTATCATGATTCCGCTTGCTAAGAACATTTTAATGGTGTATTGGGTGACAAGTTTAATCGGCTACTGGAACGACTGGCAAGCCGCAATGGTGTACTTCCCCTCTTTCCCCACAATCGCATATGGTATTTGGCAAGTACAAGGAAAGGCGGGCGAGTCTGCGAACATACCTTCACACTTGGCAGGGTGCGTTATCTTAGCTGTGCCCATGCTGTTCCTATTTGCTGCAATTAAAGAACATTTAATCGGTAAGATTTCATTTGGTGGTCTTAAAGGTTAATTTAGACTAGATTATATTATAAGGAGAATGAAAATGACACAAGTAAAGAGAAAAACTTTATTATCTGTGTTGATGTGCGTGTTTGCCATCATGATGGCGCTTAGTTTTGTGACTTTCACAAAAACTAGCGCCTTGGCGACCGGATCGTTGCTTTCTGACGTGGAAAATCTTACGGTTACCATGCAAACAGACGGTCCAAACGCAGAAATGACAGGTATAAAGTTATCCACTCAAGAAGGTGGCGTCGGCTCTGTTTCTATTAACGACCTTAAAGGTCCGTTTAATTTGAAATACAGAGCATATTCAACTGAAGAAGGCGCTTGCGATTTTGACAAGTTAACTATTACGTTTACTAGCAAAATCGATGCGTTTGAAAGCTTTTACGTAGAAATAACCGATATAAAGAGTCCATACGGCAACGTTTGGGGCTCATATCATGTAGTTTGGCACAAAGAGATAAAAAATGAAGGGCCTTTGTTTAGACCAAACACTAACTATGGCGAAACACATCCCAAGAACTTAGACGTTCTTAAAAATTGGGAATCTTCTATTCGCATGTATAACGGCAAGTTCGGCCTCATCCCCGGCATTTCTTTCAGTCCTTTCACAAAAGAATTGAAATTCACCGCAGGGGACAGTGTTGAAGGGCTTTTGGTTGACTTTGACGACGAGCTTAGCATGAGAAAGAATTTTGCATCTTTACAAACTGTTGAAGATTTTTCTAACTATGACGTAACAATCACGTTAGATGCTGTTGCAGGTAAAGTTGCAAACATGATGCTTTATTCTATCAATGGTGAAAGCCTTGCTGGAGAAGAAATTCTTGATGAAAAAGGACCTATCTTCAACAGTGATATCAATCTTCCCGTTGGTGTTATTGGTCGCCCATACAATCTTGACGTTGCATCTTATAAGGCATTTGACCTTGTTGACGGTTTAATCGCTTTCAATGGCGAAGTTAAGCTCACAACTCCTTCAAATGAAGTTATCGATATTCCTGATGGCAAGTTTACGCCTGAAGAATATGGTAAGCACACCATTTCGTTCTACCCTGTTGACTCAAAGGGTAACGTTGGTGAAGCTGTTAACGTTACTGTTAACGTAATTTCTGAATATCCTGCAACTGACTTTGAAATCGGTTACGAAATTTCAAACGATCTTTTCATAAACGGAAAGGTAAAATTCCCTGGCGCAAGCTTTACTTCACCTTTAGGTGGCAAGTACGACGGAGAAATTATTACATCTGCCGTTGTTAAAGCTAATGGCCAAGAAATTAAACAAATTGCTGACGCAACGAATCCGTTTGTGGTTAAAGATTTAGCAGGCTATCAAACTG
This sequence comes from Christensenellaceae bacterium, assembly GCA_045578765.1. Lineage (GTDB taxonomy): Bacteria > Bacillota > Clostridia > Christensenellales > Borkfalkiaceae > UBA1259. Next base: position 68,924 of record JAZNKV010000003.1, read on the forward strand.
TTAGCGTAATTTACAGCGCAACGGATTATCTTGGCAACACTTTCTATAGTGATGAATTTGTCGTAAATACTAATAATGCAAATCTTGATGTTTCAACAATTAACGATATTTACGTTATCGGTGATTACGTTTATGTTGAAGACGTTCAAGGCGCAACTCACAAAGTAATTTCGCCCACAGGCAAAACTTCTACTTTTGAAAAGATTTTAGTTGATGAAGTAGGCATGTGGACCGTAAATTATAGTTATGGTGAAGGTAAAGTTTACACTCAATATTTTGTAGCTGTTGAAACTGTAGCTAGCCTTTGGGAAACCAAGTTAGGCTTAAAGGTTTTAGATGAAATCGGTGAAAGTGCTTCTTATTCAAGAACACATAGAGTCGGTAGTATCATGAATTCTGCAACACCTAACTCTAAGGCGATTTATAAAAACATTATCAACGTTTCTCAATATACGTTAGATGATATACTTTATGAATTCTTTACCGTTCCTAAGGTAAAAGGTTCAAACGAATTTAAGCAAATCACCGTATATTTAGACGACCTTAACGATCCTTCAAGATCAATTAGGCTTGAACACTATCTTACACCATATTTCTATTATGAATACGTTGCTACAAGAGTTTACGTTGGCGATATTTTAGTTGACCCATACGTTTACGTTGGTCACTCTACGTTCTATGGTGAATGGCGTAAGTCCGGAACAAATGCTAGTCAATACAATAATACCCCTGTTAAAGTTACGTTTGACTATGCTAACAAGGCAATGGATTTTAGTAACGACTTTGAAAATCGTACAGTTTCACTTTGTGACCCAAACACCATCGGTGCTGGTAACGAGTGGAAGGGCTTTACCAATGATGAATTGAGATTAACAATCGAATTTACGTCTTTGGCTCAAGAAGCTAACTTAATGGTTAGAACCATAGACAATATGTCTTTAACAAAATACATTGTTACTGATACGTCTGCTCCAAAGCTTAATGTAACTTATGACGTTAACAATGTTCCTAAAGCATTAGTTGGTGAAGAATTCCCAATAATGACTGCTTATGCTATGGACTCAATCGATGGAAAGATTACCGACTACGAAGTAGCTGTTAAATTCTTAGATAACGGTAGAGTGTTTGACGTTGAGCTCGCTCCAGATAGAACGTTTACTCCTAGCGCTCCTGGTAAGTATAAGATTACTTACACCGCTGTTGACAACTCTGGTAACGTAGGTAAAAAAGACGTTATTATCAACGCATACAACACTTTAGACCCGTTAAGCATTGACCTTGCTGCAAATCTTAACGATTATTATCCGACACAAATTAATCTTGGTGAAAAATTTGTTAAGTATCCTGCGGTAGGTGTTGGCGGTTCAGGTACTGTTGGCGTTGAAATCATTATTAAAGACGCTAAGAACGATTATGCAGTCCCTGTTGACGGTGTATACGTTATGCCTTCTAAAGCTACTGATGATTTACAAGTAATTTATAAACTTAGCGACTATTTAGGTCAAGAAAGTGAATTTGTTGTTCACGTTAAGGTTGTTGCATCTCCTGATGCTGTGTTTACAGACGTTGTTCTTCCACGCGCAGTGTTAGCAAATAAAGAATTCAAGATTCCACAAAGACAAGCCTACGTTTACAATGCAGACGGTTCAAAGACCCAACTTCCTGTAGGCGTTAAGGTTAATGGCATTGAGATCGAAGGAAACTCTTATACACCAACTGCAGAAGAAACGCAATTCACGATTTCTTATGAAACGTCTAAGGGGGTAGATGGTCCTTACAACGTTAAAGTTGTTGCACTTTCTAAAGGAAGAGGTTATCTTGCAAAATATTTCGACATTGAAGGCGACATTACCGTTGAAACGAACCCAAGTTCAACCGAGCAAAGAAAATATTTAATTTTCAACGTAAACAGTGATTCTTCAATGTTCTTCTTGACTCCTCAGTCTGCGTTGAACACTATCGTTGCTTTCACACTTGAAAATGCAACTAATAATATTGGCAAAATCAACTTTACCTATCAAAGTGTTGATAATCCTGATGAAAAAGTGGTTCTTACCGTACAAAAAGATCCAGAACCTTCAAAGACAACTGGCTTAGTAACTGTAAACGGTAGATACACTTATACTCTTCCCGGTGACGTAACTAAACTTTTACCTGCCGGCGTAACGCTCGGTTTCAAGGGTAATAGATTAGTTGGTAACAATGGTGCGATTATTTCGATGATTACCGATACGGTTGATGGTCAAGCATTTAACGGCTTTACAAGTGACAAAGTATATTTAACTATTAGCTTTGAAGACGTTACGGCTCCTTCTCAATTCCGTATTATCAGCATGAACACTACGCAAAAGTTCCATATTGTTTTAACGTCTGACACAGTTGTTCCGCAACTTGTAATGTCAAGCGAAATAGAACTTGGTACGTATGGTCAAGTATATAAACTTCCAGAAATGGCAGTTGAAGACACGCTTGATATAAACGTTACCGCAACGATGAAGATTGAATCCCCAACGGGAAAAACGATTTATGATGGCGTAGTTGTTTCTGGTTATGAGTTCCTAATAGAAGAATACGGCACTTATAAAATTATAATTAACACAAGCGACTCTAATGGTAATAAGAGCCATACCCCGATTTATGCAAGTATTAAAGTATTAGAACTTGCTAAGCCTGAAATTCTTATTCAAGGTGAAGTTCAAGAAATTGCAAGAGTTGGTGAAAGAATAATTGTTCCAGAACTTCTAAACGTTCCGGCAACTGCAAAAACGTTCATTTATATTATTACTGCAAACGGCGATCAAATCTCACCAGATGCAAATGGCGAGTTCGTTGCAACAGAACGTGGCAATTATAAGTTGCATTACGTAATAATGAGTGCTAGTGGAACGATTTCTGCAAAATCATTTACTATTAAGGTTAAATAAGGAGGGCAAATAAATGAAAAGAATTATTACGTTATTGTTATCTTTAATCGTTGTTTTGTCTTCTATGTCAATGCTTGGTTGTAACAAAGGCAGTTCGGGTGGCGGTGGAAGTTCTTCCACCGGCAAAGCCGATACTGACGTAACCTTTGAATATACTGATATTGACCTTGTTAAAGACGGCGCGACGCAATACAACATCGTTATTCCACAAAACGCTGGTAAGTTCGTAAAGTTTGCTGCAGAAGAATTGCAAAAAATATTTGCAATGGCAACAAACATTACCCTTCAAATTGTTACAGAAAACTCAGCTATGACTACTGAAGGATATCACTTGTCTTTAGGTGATACAGTTTTAAGAAGAGAAGCAGGAACACCTCTACCCATAGTTGGTGCGCCAAGCAACTTCTTCGTTCTTCAAGGTCAAACCTCTGCTCCAGGTAAGGAAGGTGCTTTCATTATTGAAAGAAAGAACAACACCTTAATTATGCTCGGTGTTGACGATTACGGTACAACGTTCGCCGCATATGAATTTATGGAAAAGCAATTTGGCTATAAGTTCTATGCTGCAGACGAAATTTATATCGATAGCGTTATGAACGAAAAACTTATTGATATGAACTGGCAATATACGCCGTTCGTTCAACGTGCACACCTTACCGACCGTATGGGTACAGAAGAATCATCTCTCCGTTATGGCACTATTCGTAGAGAAAACAGTTTGTATTCACCGCACTCTTGGCTCACAGTGTTGCCTTATAAAGTGTATGGTGCATCTGTAGAAAGCGGCGGGTTAGGCCATTCTAATTGGTATGGTGCAGGCGGAAAAGCGCTTTGTATTTCAAATGCAGAAATGGCAAAAGAATTCGCTAAACGCGCAGTTGAGCTTTTTGACGAAACTGGTTATGCTTCACTACTTTGTGGGCAAGAAGATGATTGGGCAAAGTGTAGCTGTGAGAATTGTACTGCATCAGATGCTATCAATACCGCTGCGGGAACAAACGTAATTTTCGTAAACCGCGTTGCCAACGAAATTGATAGAATTTTAGCTGAACAAGGCAGACCTGATTTTAGATATAGACTTCAAATGCTTTCTTATTATCAATACGAGGCTCCTCCTGTAAAATTGGTTGGTGGCAAGTATGAACCATTAAATGAAAACGTAGTATTCCACCCCAACGTTGGCGTTGTTTACTGTTCGTTTGCTGCTGGTGATGCTTCTGCTCCATTGTCAGGAACAGATAACGAAACAACGAGAAGCCAAATTGAAGGCTGGCTCGCTTGTAGGCCTGAATGCATTGAACACTACTGTTACCGTGGTTACTTCCCCGTTTACAATCTTGCTTTCCCACACTACTGGTCAAGCATTAAAGACTGGATTGTAACGAATGCAAGTTACGGCATGGAACAAATTTGGTGGTCGGTACCTGTTCAAAGTCAATTTGAAGCAATGCTTGTATACCTAACCACACAAATTCAATACGATCCCACTCAAAACGTTAACGATTTGATCGATGAGTTTATTGAAGTATTCTATAAAGATGCTGCTCCATACGTAAAGCAATTCTTTGAAGAAATTACTGGGTATATGTACTACAAGAAGAGTATAAATCCTGGCTTTAACTTACCTTGCTTGACTTCAACGGCATCGCACTTGTTTAGTGCGCAAACTTGGAAAGAAGAAATGTTAACAAACTGGGTTAAATTGTTTGAACAAGCTCAAGAAGCTGTTGCTAATAGCGATGTTGATAAGACAACGAAAGAGCTTCTTGAAATAAGAGTTGACGACGAGTCGCTCTGGCCACGTTACTGGCTTGTTAACCTTTACGGTAAAGTAAGCTTAACGGCAAGTGAATACACCAAACAACGTGCAGAAGTTCTTGCCGACGCTTTGAGAGCTGGTTATACGGAAGATGGTGTAGGATCCGCTGCTCGCTTCCCAGAATAATTAAACTAACTATTTGCAATGCGCTTAAATAGCGCATTGCAAATAAATTTATTATAGTTTTTTGAAAACTAAAAAAGGAAAGTGTTTTATGAAAAAATTAAACGAATACGTTTCGCCTGAGGTTTCCATAATTGAAATGACCGACGTTATTATGACCAGTAATCTTGATCCTGGTGACGGTGGCATGGGTGGAGATAAACCTTGGGGTTAATTCCATAATATTGTAGGTTTAATTGAAAGAAATTGTATAATAAAACATTGCGAGCAAGACGAAAGTCTTGCTCATTTTCTTATTTGCATTTTATAATAAAAAAAGCGTTATTGTATACAAATTAAAATATAAAATGATTGTAAAAACATATTGATTTTTACTTTGCAATATGTTAAAATTATTTATACGGGCAATATGTTTTTTGCCTTAAAATTTATGCTTTAGGTTTAATATGGAACTGGTGCTTTTAACAGCGCTTGGTGTTGGTGGTGCAACGGCAGTTGGCGCATTGTTAGGATTTTTTATCAAAAATCCATCACAAAAATTTAATGATATTATATTATCTTTCGCAGCGGGCATAATGTTATGTGCGGCGGTTGTCGGGCTAATTCTACCATCACTTGAGTTGTGCGGTGGCGGGGTTAATATTTTAGTGCCTGTTTTTGGCATAATCGTCGGTGCGGTTTTATTAAACCTTGTGGATAAAGTTATACCCCACGCGCATAGGCTTTTGGGTGTGGATAAAGAAAATCACCCCAAAAAGAGCGCGTCTATGAGCAAGGTGTTGCTATTTGTTATAGCAATAGCAATTCACAACTTCCCCGAAGGCATAGCAACGGGTGTTAGCTTTGGTACGGGTAACGTTTCTCACGCAATTTCAGTTGCGAGCGGTATTGCTTTGCAAAACATACCAGAAGGAATGGTTGTAATTGCACCTATGGTAGCAACAGGCATAAGCAAAAAGCGCGCGCTTGGAATTGCGCTCTTTACCGGCTTAATTGAAGTAATTGGCACGTTGATTGGTTACTTTGCGGTTAGCTTATCAGTTGTCATTCTTCCATTTGCACTTGCGCTTGCTGGCGGAACGATGCTTTACGTTATAAGTGATGAAATGATTCCTGAAACACACTCGCACGGGTTTGAGCGTAGCGCAACTTACGCATTGATTATTGGGTTTATAGCAATGCTTGTATTTGATTTCTTTTTGTAAAAAATACCCCGTAAAAAGTTAAAGGAGTTTATATGAAAATTTGTAATGCAGTAAAATACGTTGGTGTAAACGACCACAAAATAGATTTGTTTGAAGGTCAATACGTTGTGCCAAACGGTATGTCATATAATTCATACGTTATAATAGATGAAAAAATTGCCGTTATGGATACGGTTGATAAAAACTTTGGTGAAGAGTGGCTTTCCAATATTAAAAACGTTTTGGGAGAAAAAGCGCCCGATTACTTAATTGTTCAACACATGGAGCCAGACCATTCTGCATGCATCAACCTTTTTGCAAACACCTATCCTAACGCTACAATTATTTCTAGCGACAAAGCGTTTATCATGATGAATCAATTTTTTGGCAATGATTTTGCTGACCGCAGAATTGTTGTTAAAGAAGGCGACACGTTGTCATTAGGCGAGAGAGAGTTGACTTTTGTAAGTGCACCCATGGTACATTGGCCGGAAGTAATGTTTACTTACGACGCCGTTGACAAGATTTTGTTTTCAGCGGATGCTTTTGGTAAATTCGGCGCGTTAGACGTTGAAGAAGACTGGGCGTGTGAAGCGCGCAGATATTATATAGGTATTGTTGGAAAATATGGTGTTCAAGTTCAAGCCGTATTGAAAAAGCTTGGCGGAATTTCGGTTGAAACTATTTGCCCATTGCACGGCCCGATTTTAAAAGAAAATTTAGGATATTATATTGATTTATATAATACTTGGTCGAGCTATGGCGTAGAAAGCGAAGGAGTGGTTATTTGTTACACATCAGTTTATGGTAACACTAAAAACGCAGTAGAACTTTTGGAAAAAGAGTTAATAGCAAACGGTTGTAAAAAGGTTGCCGTTAACGACCTTGCCCGTTGCGATATGGCGGAGGCGGTTGAAGATGCCTTCCGTTATGGCAAAATCGTGCTTGCAACAACCACATATAACGGCGAAGTTTTTCCGTTTATGCGCGAGTTTATCAACCACCTTACCGAAAGGGGTTATAAAAACCGCACTATAGGCATTATTGAAAACGGTAGTTGGGCGCCGGTTGCAGGCAAGTATATTAAAAAAGCTTTTGAACTCAGCAAGAACGTAACCTTTGCGGATACTATGGTTACGATACGTTCTGCCGTTAATGATGAGAATAGAAAGCAAATAGCAAGCCTTGCAAAAGAACTAATTTAACGGAGTAAAAGATGAAAGTTGCAGTTTTAATAGCAAACGGCAGTGAAGAAATCGAAGCTTTGACACCCGTTGACGTTTTACGCAGAGCGCAAGCGCAAGTAGACTTGATATCAGTTTCAGGTGAAAAGGTTATAGGCTCGCACGGGATAGTAATAAGCGCAGACAAGCAGTCGAACGAAGTAGATTTTAGTGAGTATAGTGCAATAGTTGTACCGGGTGGAATGCCGGGTGCAACAAATATTTCAAACTGCAAAAAGGCAATAGACGGCATTAAGTATGCGCTTAACCGTGGTGTGCTTGTTGCGTCGATATGCGCATCCCCCGCAGTTGTGCTTGCCAACAACGGCTTATTAAAAGTAAAAAAAGCCACTTGTTACCCCGCACAGCAATTTATAAGTTCATTAGGCGAAAAATACACGGGCGCAGACGTTGAAGTTTGTGATAATATTATAACGGCAAACGGCCCAAAGTCAGCAATGGCGTTTGCGCTGTCAATTTGCAAGTATTTAAATTTAGACGCAAAATTTTAATTGAATAACGGAGAAAAAATGTTATATCAAATCGCTTACAGCAAAAAGTACAATAAAAAAGAAACGCTTAATCCGGGCGAAAGTTTTACCGAGAACATTTTGTTCGACGTAAACGAACGCTTTAATTACAAGCTTAGAGTTCGTGGCGGGGTAGGCATAAACTATTTACATAGAACTGAAGACGCTTATCCTAGATATTTTAGAAAGTTAGAAGATTCGCTTGTTTCGTTAAACAACGAATACGTTTTAACCTTTAATAAGGACAACCAAGTTTATGAGCGCACCGCTTACTATATGATAAAAGACCAATTAGAAGTAGGCGAGCTCTATGAGTTCAGCTTTAAGGCAAAGGCTAAAGGCGTTAACGATAACTTTAACGTAATGCTTGAAGTTTATTATGGGCAAAAGAATACGCGTTACTATCACGAGCAACCCGATTGCACCTATTCAATAGCGTTAGCAGACAGTGAAGATTTTATCGAGTATAAAAAGCAAATTTCTTTTGAAAAGCAAGTTGCGTTTGTTATGGTAAAGATTAGCGCTTTAGGCTTTACGGGCGAAGCAAGTGTTTTTGCGCCTACATTGGCGTGCGACGAAAAGGCGCTAAAATTAGAATTTGAATATAGACCTGACGAGTTTGACGTGCAAAAGTGGATAGGCGAAGGCTTTTCACTAACAGAAAGACCGTATTTTACTCTTAAAGTAAACGGGAAAGAAATTTTTTCAGGCAACAAAACGGATAGATTACAAAGTTTAACAGGCGTTGAATTTATTCTTCCTGAAAACACCTTGACGGGCAATGATAAGATAGAGCTTACTTACGGCAAGGTTAATAAAATCAAGTACGAATTTGAAGAAATTCAACTTATAACCCTTGCAAAACAAACGGAAATAATGGGTGTTCAAGAATATCAAGTAAAGGGTGTTCCGTTTGGCGCGCTCTGTTATTTTGATAAAGACTGTACAGTCGACGTTAGGGCTGACGGGTTTAAGATAGAAAGTGGTTTATCGGTTAAAAAAGGTTACAGCGTTATTAGGCTTAACCCCATAGATACGGGTATAAAAACTATCAGCATAAATGACGGCGAAGTAACGAGAACAGCAACGATAACCGTTGTTGACAAAAAGCCTGACGGTGTTATCACGGGAACGGGTGACTTTATTTACGTAAACCAAAACTTTGATGACTTTATTGAATATATTGCATGGTACTTAAGCGAAAGCATTGGCGATATGATAACCTTTAGAAGTTGTTATCGCTGGGGCGGAACTGCTGAAGCCGACCCTGTTTTCTGGAAAAGAGCAATTCAAATTGTTAAAGATTTAGGATTGTATTACGTTTTAATGATAGACGGCAGAGAACTTAACGGCGTAAACGCAAACCCCACTATAGACATGCTACAAAGCGAATATTTCTTGGGTGAACAAACGCACGAAAAAGACGGTTCGTATACCTATTGGGATCAGCACTGTTCGGCACAAGAAGAGCTTTTCTTTCACGCCTTTTCAAGAAAACTTGCCCGCAACGGTATTTACGGAAAGTTTAGCCCCGTTTACAATAAAAAAGGTCAGCCGTGCAGATTTTATGCGGGTGATGACATAGAAAACGTAAAAGAAGCGTACGAACAATTCGTTCATCACTTGTCTTTGACTAATGCCGACGGCGCAACACGCCATACAGGCGTTACGCCTATGTTTGATGCCTTCTTTAAAGCGGGCTATAAATGGCTTGGCTACGAGTCTATGTACGGCAATCATGAAATTATGTTTAGCGCAATTCGTGGCATGAGTAATTCAGTTGGGCAAGATTCGTTTGGCTCACATATGGCACTACAATGGTCAACCGTTCCGTGCGACGAAGAAGGGCACGCTTTGCGTTATCGCTTGTCGCTTTATTCAAGCTATTTAAACGGCGCTAAGCACATAAACACTGAAGAAGGACTTTTCAAGATAGAAAATCCAATTGTTGGACACGATAGATTTTCTAAGGCTTGCACTATACATAGAGAAGAGCAAAAGAAGTTCAATCACTTTGTAAAATCGCACACCCGCCGTGGCAAAATGGTGCGCAAAATAGCTATGATGGTTGGTAAATACGACGGAATGGACTGTTTCTCAACAGGCAGAGTTTATGGGCAGTACGGCGAATTTTGGGCATATAACACCCCTGAAGATAGCTGGGATTTGCTAAAAACATTTTATCCGCAAGCAAAAGTTGGGCAAATCTACTTGTTCGTTAAAAAAGGCGGTGAAAACGGCTTATCAAAAGAAGATAGGGATTTCTTAAAGGTTGCGCCCGAAGGTTATACCGTATCAGACGAAAAGTCTCTCGGTTTTTATTCTGCTACGCCATACGGTGTGATAGACCTTATTGCTTACGACGCTAAAAACTTAAGCGATTACGAATTTATCTTCTTGACTGGTTGGAATACCTGTTCAACCGCTCAGCTTGAAGCGCTTTGCAAGTTTATGGATAACGGCGGAAAGGTGATGCTGTGCAAATCACACTTGTTTGACAGCGTTTCAAGAGAAGAAGTGTTGACGGGCAAAGCAAAGATTATGCAAGGCGAGATTGTGAATAAGTTCTTGTCTTATAAAGATAATCTTATTTACTTTGATCGCGACGGCTTCCCCATAGAGTTTAAGGAAGATTATGCACTAGCTCTAAAGCAAGCGGGCGAAAAATACGGCAGTAAACTCATTAAAGATGCTAATTACGTTACGTTTACAGAATACGCGCGAGACAACGGTGCAACCGACGTTTATGCTGTTAATATGCGTTGGTGGAATCAAGACTGTGCTACCTTTAATCTCAAGCTTAGCGACTTTAATTACGGCGTTAAGCTAACCGATAACTTGCTTAAACTATTAACAGTTTCTCCCGACAAAAAGAAGGCTGTATTTGTTGAGAATTACGGGCTTGACGTAATCGAAATCGACAACGAAAAAGCTATTGTTTACGGGTTTGAAAAGGGAACGGTTAAAGTGTTTATTGACGGTAATATTAAAGAAATAGCTGTTGATGGCAATGGCGAAACAGTTATAAATTTTTAGGCGTTAAAGAATATTTAAGCACGTTTAGTAAATAATTAATTAAAAAAGTAATATATTTAAGATAAAACTTTAAGGAGATAAATCAATTGACACCTTTTGTTAAAGATGTAAATTTAGTTTTGGAAGAGCTCAAAACGGACAGAGAAAAAGGGCTAACTTCAAATGAAGTAAATTCGCGTTTAGAGCAGTACGGACTTAATAAACTACAAGAAAAGAAAAAGAAATCTACACTCGTTAAATTTTTTGAACAGTTTAAGGACGTGATGATAATTATTCTTCTAATAGCCGCGGCAATTTCTCTTGGCGTTGCTATTTACGACGGAATAACGCACGGGTTTGACATAATTGAAATGATAGAACCCTTTTTAATCCTTGCAATAGTATTAATTAACGCAATAATGGGCGTGGTGCAAGAAAGTAAAGCGGAAAAAGCGTTAGAAGCATTAAAAAACATGTCCGCACCGCACGCACGGGTTATTCGTGACGGGGTTGAAAAGATAATTATGTCGGCACAACTCGTTCCCGGCGATATAATAAAACTTGAAGCGGGAGATTTCGTTCCAGCGGATGCAAGGCTTATTAAAAGCGTAAACTTAAAGTCGGAAGAATCCGCTCTTACGGGTGAATCCGTTCCGTCTGAAAAGTTTGCTGACGCCGAAGTTAAGGAAAATGCACCCATAGGCGATAGAACGAATATGGTTTTTTCAGGCTGTTCAATTACTTACGGAACGGCAATTGCAGTCGTTACGGCAACGGGAATGGCTACCGAAATGGGCAAGATTGCGGGCATACTAGCAAACGAAGAAGAAACCAAAACGCCTTTACAAGAAAAACTCGCAAAACTTGGCAGTATGCTAGGTATTCTCGTTCTCGGCATATGTTTCGTTATGTTCTTGGTTCAAATAATTAGGGACGGATTTACATTTACTAATATAATCAACGCGTTTATGTCGGCTATCTCTTTGGCTGTTTCCGCGATACCTGAAGGGCTACCTGCGGTGGTAACCATCGTTCTTTCTATCGGCGTTCAAAGAATGGTAAAAAGAAACGCAATAATTAGAAGACTACCCGCGGTTGAAACGCTCGGTAGCGCTTCGGTTATTTGTTCGGACAAAACGGGAACGCTTACTCAAAATAGAATGACACTAGTTAAGACTTACGTAGACGGTGGGGAAATTATCGACTTTAACGGAAGTGCCGACGGAGATACTTATAAAATGCTTTGTTACGGTAGTCTTTGTTCGGACGGCAAAGTGGTGTTTGAGAACGGCGCGGAAAAGCATATCGGCGACCCTACCGAAACGGCAATCGTCCTTGCAGCGCATAAAGCGGGTGGCGTTCAAGACGAGCTTAACGCGAATAGCCCCAGAGTAGGCGAACTTCCGTTCGACTCGGATAGAAAACTTATGACTACCGTTAACGTGGTAGACGGTAAACCGATTGCAATCGTAAAAGGCGCGTTTGACGTTATTGCTAATCGAACGGTTAACGGAGATGTTGAAAAGGCTAGGCTTGCATGTGACCAAATGAGTTCTAGTGCATTACGCGTTTTAGCAATAGCTTATAAAGAACTTGATGAAGTTCCTGAAAATCCTTCGTTTGAAGAGCTAGAAAACGGACTTACATTTATAGGGCTCGTGGGAATGATAGACCCGCCGAGACCCGAGTGTAAAGTGGCGGTTGCAACCTGCCGTCAAGCAGGCATAAAACCCGTTATGATAACCGGCGACCATATTATTACGGCAACGGCTATCGCAAAAGAATTAGGCATTTTCGTTGACGGAGACAGAGCCATTACGGGTGCGGAACTCGACCAAATGAGTGACGAAGAGTTGGATAAGGAAGTAGTAAATATTTCCGTTTACGCACGCGTTTCACCCGAAAATAAAATCCGTATAGTAAAGGCTTGGCAAAAGAAAGGCCAAGTTGTGTCTATGACTGGTGACGGTGTAAACGACGCGCCAGCGTTAAAGGCGGCGGATATAGGTTGTGCAATGGGTATTACCGGCACGGACGTTGCGAAAGGTGCGGCAGATATGACGCTTACCGACGACAACTTTGCAACCATAGTAGAAGCCGTTAAAGAAGGTAGGGGCATATTTGAAAATATTAGAAAGGTTGTTGGGTTCTTACTCTCTACTAATCTTGCCGAAGTTTTGGTGGTGTTCATTTCTACCGTAATTTTGGGCTCGATTGCGGGGCTTGGTAATCCGTTTATCCCTATACAACTTCTCTGGATAAATCTCGTTACAGACTCGCTTCCCGCTGTCGCACTTGGAATGGAAGCGGTTGATAGTGACATAATGCATCATAAGCCCAAGGCTAAAAACGAAAGTTTATTTGCGCACGGTTTAGGCGTAAAGATAGGGCTTAACGGTGTATTACTTACTTTAACAACGTTGGCGGGATATATTTTCGGCGCGTTTATTATGAAAGATTCGTCAGGCGCTCTAAACCACACGGCAGGTAGTACTATGGCGTTTATGGTACTTGCAATGAGTCAATTAGTTCAAGCACTCAATATGCGTTCTTCTCATTCGCTATTTAAGATAGGATTTTTCTCAAATAAAACCATGAATCTATCACTTCTAGTGTGTACGGCTTTAACGGCGTTGGTTCTTTTCGTTCCGGGTGTTGTTAACGTGTTTGGTATGATGACACTTGAATGGTGGATGTATTTGGTTGGTCTTGGACTTTCGATATTCCCGATTATCGTAATGGAAATAGCAAAGTCGGTAGGATTTATAAAATCACATACGCATAAATAGAAAAGTTAAACACAAAAGTCTAACAAAAAAGCATCAAACAATCTTGTTTGATGCTTTTAGTTTTGTTGGGATAATTTTACGCTTTTGAGGGGTCGATAATTTCAGCAACGTAGGGAAGTTCTCTGTACTTTTCGGCATAGTCAAGACCATAGCCTACAACAAACACGTTGGGAATTTCAAAGCCAACGTAGTCCGCTTCCATATCAACTTCACGGCGTTCACGCTTGTCAAGGAAAGCACACACTTTAACTGATTTGGGATTGCGCTTTTTTAATAATTCAGTAAAGTATTTTAGCGTTTTTCCGCTGTCAATAATATCTTCGACAACAATAACGTCTCTGCCTTCAATGTCCGTTGTAATGTCAGTTTGCATATCCATTTCGCCACTAACCGTGCCGTTACGATAGCTTGAAAGCTTTGCAAAGTCAAGCATAATGGGGCGCTTTATATTCCTAGTAAGGTCTGCAAAAAAGTAAATCGCACCTTTTAACGTGCAAATAAAAACAGGCCTTCTAATGCTGTTGTCAACGCTTGAATAATCAAGGGTTATTTGTGCGCTGAGTTCTTTAACGCGTTTTTGAATTTGTTCTTCGGTTAATAATTTTCTAATGTTGCCTTCCATATTATTTTTCTTCCGTAAATTTTATTATATCTTTGGTGGTTTCGTCCACTTTGATATCATTTGAGATTGCAACGCCAGCTATCAAAAGAACTTTGTTTGCGCTTGCCAAAATGGGTAGTGTATCGCGCAGGCGGAGCGGAATTTTTTTGTCGCAAAGAAAATCATTTAAGTTTTTTGTGCCACCGCCGAATTTGGTAAACCTATCGCCATCTTGCTTATATCGAATAACCGCGTCTTTTGGTACTTTGTCAAAGTCGAAATAAAGCCCGTCTTTAAGGTTTTGCGCGCTTGACTTTTCAAAATAAATCTTATGCTCACCAACAACCGTTTTGCCAAGCTTAAACGGGCAACTAAAAAAGTCAAGTTGTTCTTTTTGGTATAAGGTAATGTATTCATATTCTCGCACGGCAACAACGCCACCGATTAGGTCTATACTTGCGCCATTTTCTTTAGTGGTTAAACTAAAAACAGCATCTGCGTGCGCTTTTTCCCAGTCTTTTTTGATGCCAAGGTGGTTTAGCGCCTTAATCACCGCCCTTGAAAATAGCGCCTTGTGGAGCGGAAGTTTTATTTTTGCCGTTTTATCTAAAAGCTCTAATGAACTTAACGCTTGTTCATCAAGATATTCATCTTCTTGTTTTGTGATTTGGCAAAATCTTAAAACACTTTTTTGCGCTTCGGGGAATACTTTTTCTATTTGCGGTAAAAGGTTAAGCCGAATATGATTGCGGGTATAAGTGTCGTCAAAGTTGGTTTGGTCAACCACGTGCGGTATGCTATTTTTTAATACGTATTCGTTTATTTCGTCCTTTTGTACGCTTAAAAATGGGCGAATAATCTTGTCGTTAACGTTTTGCTGTATGCCTGTAAGCCCTTTTATGCCACTACCTCTAAAAAGGTTAAATAGAACTGATTCAAGGTTGTCTTTGGCGTGGTGGGCTGTTGCAACTTTTGTGCATCTTTTTGTTTCAATAGCGTTATAAAAACACTCGTATCTCAAAATGCGCCCAGCTTGTTCAACTGAAAGTTTGTCTTGTTCGGCTTTTTTTAAGCAGTCAACCGAATAGGTGATGCAGTCAATCCCGTTCTTTTTGCAATAATCTTTAACAAAATTGGTATCATCAATAGAGTTTTGTCCGCGAATACCATGCTCAACGTTTAGCGCAACAACTTTAATTTGCAGATTTGTGGAATTATTGTGCAAGTAATGAAGTAGCGCCATAGAATCGCTACCACCAGAGGTTGCAACGGCAACCACGTCATTTTTATTAATGAATTTGTTTAAGTCTACTTGCATACGGTAATTATAGCAAACTGCGACAAAAATTTCAAGTCAAATTATTAAATATTTAATTTTTTAGTTGATAACGGTTGACAAAAGGCAATTTATAGTATATTATATTAAGGCACTTAAGGGTGCGCACACAAATCGCGGGGTGGAGCAGCTTGGTAGCTCGTCGGGCTCATAACCCGAAGGTCAGGAGGTTCAAATCCCCTCCCCGCAACCAAACGAAGAACGGATAGGTAAAAGCCTATCCGTTCTTCGTTTTATTGAAAGTATGTAGGGAAGGGATTTGAAACAGCGTTAAGAAACGGTAGACACCTACCGTTTTAGCGGTGACCGAAGATTTTTGCAAAGCATAAGTTGGAGATGTCCGTAAATTGCTTTGCAAAAAGCAAGAAAAAATGCCCCTCCCCGCAACCACTAGATACTCGTTTGAACTTTTTCGGTTCAAACGAGTTTTCTTTTATTTCTTCTAGATTTTTACCGTTTATTATCTCTAAGCACTCTTTTTTATTAAGTCGTTTAGTTTCACGCTTGTTGGTGTTATAGAGAATAATAACCTTATCGTCAAACAAAAACACACGGTTTATAAACGAGTTAAAGAACTCGTTTTTTTCTTGCCCATTTTCATACTGCTTTCTAGTGTAGTAGTTGAGAAACGTCTTAACGTCAACAAGTTCTAACGGCTTAATTTGTTTACTTGCTTTTCAAGTCCACTCTTAAAGAAAGGCTTTTTGCCGTTAATAGCATCTTCAAACGCCTTTAAATACTCTTCCAAAGGTTTTAGCTCTTTTGAAAGGGTGTTTTTCTTTTCTTCAAGTTTTTTCATTTCCCACTCGTATTTAGTTGTGTGTTTTTTGTTGCTTCCAATCTCGCCACGCTCTAAGCCATAGCGATAAGCAACTTGCTCGTAAAAATCGTCTTGTAAATTTCCAAACGAAACTTGTCCGCCTCGCTGTTCCCAAAAGTCAGAAGAACATATTTTAGGATTGGGGAGAGCGTTGTACTCGTATATTCCTTTTCCATTAACGTCCTTTGCTTGTATAGGAGAACCTTTCTCGTTTCGCAACACTTTGCCGTCACTACCTTTGGCGTAAACTTTCTTTTTGCCTTGGTCTACTATCGGAACGTAGTAAAGTTGCAAGTGCGGTGTAGTTTCGTCAAAATGAATTACGGCAGACAAAATATTTTCGTCCGTGCCGTGGTAGCCGACTTCTCGAAGAACGAATTTATAACAGTCGTTAAAAAACTCTAAAACTCTTTGTGGTGGCTGTTCGCCTTGCACGTATCCAAGATTTTCAAAGAACGCTTTATCCGACGTTACTATAATTCCTTCAAAAGCAACCGACTTTTTCGTGCCCTTAAAAGTAGCGTTTGTTCGTTCAACAATACTTTTCCATTCAGCGTTCATACCGTTTGTGGACTTTTTGAAATATAGATTAAACGGAGTTCGTTCCGTGTCAATATCTGCATTTCGGTTGCTTCTACTTGTTCTTTCGGTTTCCGCACCGATTTTCCCGAGCGAATTTTTTGTAAACTTTTGAACTCTAATTACCTGATAACTTATAATTTTCACCTCCTTTGACCGTTGTCAGTTATTTGTTGAGCGTTTAGTTTTTTTGACTCGGCTATTTCATAGCTTTATCTCACTAAGATACAAACTTCGTTTTTGTATCCCGTTAGCTCTGCCGAGGGCTGATTTCCAACTTAAAATCCCGTTCATTAGGAAATAAAAAAGCGCAGGTGTTCATTACCTGCGCAAATTAAAAAGGAGCACCTAAATTGATGCTCCAAGGTTGGCGAAATTCTCCCTCTATAAATCAAGCGGTTAAAACGCCGAAATTATTCCGTAATTTTTAAATTTTCTGTAACAACTTTATTTTTATACTTTTTATCGAGTTTTTTACAATGCTCCATAAACGCTGTAAGTTGTTCTTTTATAGGACGTGCATCGTTCTCGTCAACAACCAAAACGTAATTCTCGTGAAGAAATTTTTGATAGCGTTTGTTACGCTTTTCAACGTAAGGCTTTGCGATACGTTCTTTGTAAAACTCTTCCGCCGTGCACTCTAAACGCTTAACTATTTCGTCATATTTATCCAAAAGTTTTTGAAAGTTTACGTCAGTAGGGCGTGGTTGATTTTGCTTTTTCATCTCTTCAATACGTTCAAAGAAAGCGATGAATAGCCATTGAAAACACGGTGGCTCGTATTCGTAATATTCGTAAAACCACTCTCTCACTTGGCGTGGTAGTTCGTTTAAGCGGTTACCAAGTTCCAACTCGTCATACTTTTCCCAAACTCCCATAACAAGATATTTAATTGCAAAGTAGCAGTATTCTTTATAACTATAAAACCAAGAACAAATATACTCTTGTAGTTGCAACGGCATTTCTATACGGAAAACGTCCCACAAAATATCTTCGTCACCATCGGTAACGCCTTTATTTTTGAATTTACGCCATTGCTTTATTGCATGAACTTCATCATCGTCTCGGGTTTGACCTTTTAGGTCATCCGTTTCTATGGCAGAGAACATTTCAGTTAAACGTTTAGAAACTTCGCCTTGTGATAAGCCTACTTGTTTGGCAATCTCGTTTTGTGTAAATTTATCTTCATAAAGAGCATAGATGTCACGGTCAAGTTCGCTAAACTCTCTAAGCAAGAGATTTTCAATATCTTTTTTACGCAAGAAATCTTCTTCAGAGTCAAATTTTTTGCTATGTAAAAACCCGTTATCCGCACCAACGGCAGGCTTAACGTTATCGGTAAGTTTAACTGAGTGGTCTTTATGTCTACGATTGCCGTTATACATTTCGGTATCTAGTTCAACTAACTTTTCCCATTGCTCTTCATCAACGGCAATAAAGTCTAACTTGTGGTTGTTATAAAAGTAGTAAAGAAACTTGCCTTTTTCTTCGGCAGGTTGTTTTTCTTTATTTAACTTATACGCTTTGGTTGCTTTCATACTTTTCTCCTTTTTTGTTCAGTATATCATGGTAAATATGACAGCCCATGTCATATATTGTATGATATTATATAAAAAATAAGAAATTTTGCGAAAATTATAATTTATTTAAAGACTAAATGTGTCAAAATAAATTTATAACCCTATTGACACTGATGTCATAAATGCTTGACAATGAATATTATGTGTGGTATAGTTATTGTGTCAAAAAAGAATTATAACCCTATTGATACTGAAGGAGTTAATATGATAGACTTTTCAAAATATGAAAAAACAAATACTTATTATGGTGGGACAGAGCGTAAATTTGGTGTAAACGTTGAAGGCTTTGAATATATGATTAAATTTCAAAAACACGATAATTTTGGAGTAAAAAGAAATAATCATATATCAGAGTATCTTGGTTCTCATATTTTTGAATTGCTTGGATTTGAAGCACAAGATACGTATCTTGGGATGTATGAAGACGAGCAGGTTGTAGCGTGTAAAAATTTCGTTAGTGGTGAAACGCAATTCGTTCCTTTTAATGACGTAGGGGAAAGTTCTCTTGAACAAGACAAAGAAACGTACCAATATTCTTATCAAGATATTATGCAAATGCTCAGAGATAACGTAAAACTTACGAGTGTTGAAGAAACAATAAGTATGTTTTGGGATATTTACGTAGTAGATGCTTTAATAGGAAATTTCGATAGACACGGTGGTAATTGGGGTTTCTTAAAAAAGAATAATAAGTATACGCTTGCACCTGTTTTTGATAACGGCTCGTGTCTTTATCCTAAACTTAAAGATGAAGAAGAAATGCAAAGTATTATGGAATCTGAAGAGAAAACAAATTTAAGAATATATGGATATCCTACGTCACAAGTTCAGTTAAACGGCAAAAAGAGTTCTTATTTTGAGGTAATAAACTCTTTAGAGTTTAAAGAGTGCAACGATTCAGTTATAAAAATTTGTGAAATATATTCTCAAGAAAAAATAAACGAGTTAATAGATGAAACTTGCTTTATAACAGATATTCAAAAAAGTTTTTACAAATATATATTAAGACAAAGATTTGAAAAGATATTACTTCCCGCCTATAAGAAATTAACGGAGAAATAAAATGAGAAAGCTAACAACAACGGGCTTTATTTGTCTTGAAGACGATTATAAGTTCATTTATAAAATTGCTAAAATTGAATACGAAGAATGGGAAGACGGAGCATTCAACTATAGATTCCGTCCGTTTTATAATGTTATCAATATGCTTCCCCCAAATTTGTTTCAAGGTATACCGGGACTTGATTTGAGTTTAGAAAAAGCGGTATATGAACGAAAGAATATCGTTCCTACTTTCATTTCTGAAAGAACTCCAAGTGAACGCCGTGAAGATTTATGGGAGTTAATGGAAGAAAGTGGAATGCAAGCATTAAATCGCTTAGAATGGCTTATTAAAACAAATAAAAGATACTCTGGAGACAGATTCTTTGTTATGCCGTATGATGGAAAAGATTTTATAAATTACAATGTAGTTTCTATGTATGACTTGGTAAGAAGGTCAGACAGTATAAACAAGAAACTACTTGATATAATTTGTTTCGGCGATTATCTTAATTCTGGTGAAATTATAATTGATGATAAGTCACGATTATATTATTATCAGTTATTGATGCCAATGTATATTCGCGAATTTACGAGGAAAGAAGAAATAAGACAACGTGGTATAGAACGAGCACGTGCAAACAATGTATATAGAGGGCGTATGCAAATTAAAATAGACCCATTGTTGTTTGATAGGGTCGCTAATGACTATATTCATGGAAGAATATCGGTAGACCAAGCGGTTAGTGTTTTAAAAGTAAGCAAGTCAACTTTTTTTAGAAGATTGTCTGAAAGACAGACGCGCTTTAAGAATTATATTTTACAAAAAGGTTTAGAAAAGGCAAAGGCGGAAATTTTAAAGCAAATAGTTTTTAATGACTCAAACTTGTCTAATCAACAAAAAGAAAATTTTCTAAACGTGATTGATTCTTATTCAAAAGTAAGCGATATTAAGGATATTTTAACTTTCTTAAATAACTTTAAAAAATAGAAAGAGCAAATTTTTATAGAAATAACTAAACAATTGCAGTAGTCAAGAAACAAAGGAGAAAATTGAAATGGAATGGAAAGACTTAGCGCCTTGGATTGCAATAGCTATAACATTAGCCTTGTCAATTTTAGTGCCGTTTTTTACACAAATAGCAAATAACAAGCATCAAAGAAAAATGCAAAAAGAAAAATTGGATTTCGAGCAATCGCAAAACAAGCTAAAAGTTTTTGAAAATTTTTTGTTGGATGTTGGAGGAATAGTTGGCTCAGATGGCACTATGAATACCGAAGGGTTAAATAAAGCTGCTTCTAGTTTGTATTCATTATATCTATATGCGCCAATTGAATGGTACAAAGATATAGATGAACTTACTAAACTTGTGCCCCTGTATAAATGGGAAGAAGCGAGACCAATACTAGAAAGACTTTCGAAACAAATTGCAAAAGAATTAAACAAAGAGGAGAAATAAAATGAACATTTACGATATATTAAAAGATTCGGCATATAAAACAGAACAATTCGCAGATGAAGCGATTGCTAAATTGAATGAAAAAATTGTAGTGAAAGAAGATAAAAACGGCAAACAATACGCCGTTGTTGAGTGTTTAGTTCGTAAAAAGGATATTAAATTAAATCCCGAAGAAGTTGTTCGTCAATTATTTATCGACAAGCTCATTAACGAATACGGATATCCTATTTCAAGAATGAAATTAGAATTCCCCGTATATTTTGGTCGTGAAGTAAAACGTGCGGATATTGTTATTATGGACGAAGACCGTCCTATCGTTCCTTACGTTATTGTAGAGGTTAAAAAACCTAAACTTAAAGACGGTAAAGAACAATTAAAGAGTTATTGCAATAGCACGGGCGCACCTATTGCTGTTTGGACGAATGGTGAACAAATCGCTTATTACAATAGAAAAGACCCTAACTACTTTGAAGATATTAGAGATATTCCAAAAGCAACACAAACGCTTATGGATATTGTTTCCGAGCGTTGGACTATCGAAGATTTAAAAGCAAACGACGTATTACAAAAAGACAGAGTTTCCTTAAAAGATAAGATAAAAGACCTTGAAGACGAGGTTTTAGCAAACGCAGGCGTTGACGTTTTTGAAGAATGTTTTAAGCTTATATTTACCAAACTTTATGATGAATGGTTGAGTGGACAAACACCTTCTCGCTATTTAGAATTTACAAATGCAGGCAGAACGGAATTTAAACTTAAAGAAGCTATTCAAGATTTGTTTGATAAGGCAAATAAAAAATGGAAAGGCGTTTTTGAGCAAAACTCTAAAATAGCGCTTTCTCCGTCACACCTTTCTATTTGTGTTGCGTCTTTACAAAGCGTAAAACTTTTCAATAGTAACCTTGAAGTTGTTGACGACGCCTTTGAATATTTAATGAGTAAATCAAGCAAAGGCGAAAAGGGACAATTCTTTACTCCACGTTACGTTATTGAAATGTGCGTAAAGATGATGAATCCTAAGGAAAACGAAAAAATGATAGACACTGCTTGTGGTAGCAGTGGGTTCCCCGTACACACAATTTTTCACGTTTGGAATCAAATGGCGGAAAAAGAGGGTAGAACAAAAGGCGAATTGTTTTCGTTAGACCAAAAGCCTTATGTTTACAATGAATATGTAAAAGAAAACATTTTCGGTATTGACTTTGACGAAAAGGCAGTTCGTGTCGCTCGTACTTTGAACCTTATTGCAGGCGATGGACATACTAACGTATTACATTTAAATACGCTTGATTATGACCGCTGGGATGAAACAGCAAAACAAGAAGATTGGATTCGAACGTATTTTGAAGGCTTTAGCCGTTTAAAAGATTTGCGTAGAGGTAAAGGATATCAAGAGTTTGACTTCGATATCGTTATGGCAAATCCTCCATTTGCGGGCGACGTAAAAGAAACAAGAATTCTTGGTAGATACGAACTTGGCAAAAATGCACAAGGTAAAATGCAAAATAAAGTAGGTAGAGATATTCTCTTTATTGAACGAAACCTTGATTTCTTAAAACCTGGCGGAAGAATGGCAATCGTATTGCCACAAGGTAGATTTAATAACAGTAGCGATAAATATATCCGAGAGTATATTGCAGAGCGTTGCAGAATACTTGCGGTAGTTGGCGTGCATGGAAATACGTTTAAGCCTCATACAGGAACAAAAACAAGTGTGCTTTTTGTTCAAAAATGGGACGACGTATTATGTCCTAAAAAAGAAGATTATCCTATTTTCTTTGCTACGCAACAAAAACAAGGTAAGGATAACAGTGGCGATAAAATTTATGTTAAATCTATTGATGGTACAAATGCTCTTGATAGTCACGGACATTTAGTTGTTGACCAAGATTTGTATAATCACGACGGAATAACAGGCGACGGCATAGCCGAAGCATTTGCAGAATTTGCTAAAAAGGAAGGGTTAAGTTTTTTTCAATAAGCCCGTCTGTTGAACCTTTCAATGAAGCAAAATATAAAGCTTTAATGGACGGGCTGGATATAAAGGAATGTAGATTTTCTGAAGTTGTTCGCTCTACTGATTATTTCAGATTGGAGGCTGACTATTTCACAGCGCAAAATCTTCAGGGCGATAATATTGTTTCAGCTATAAAATATATAGAGCGAGTACAATATGGAACGTCGGAATTTTTAAATGAAGAAAAGCAAGGATACCCGATTTTACGCTTAAATGAATTTGAAACGTATTTTATTAAGGAACCTGCTAAATATTGTGACATTATTACACGACAACAATATGAAGAATTAAAACTACACAAAGGAGATGTTTTAGTTTGCAGAACAAATGGTAATCCTGATTTGGTGGGACGTGCTGCGGTAATAATGGAAGAATGTGATTACGCCTTTGCTTCATATTTGTTTAGAGTAAACGTAAGTGATGAGATTACCCCTGAATATTTTGTAGCATATTTGCAAAGTAAATATGGAAGAATTGAAATAGATAAAAATTCAATGAAGGGTAACCAAACTAATTTTAGTCCAGCAAAGCTAAAAGATATTAAAATACCATCTTTTTCCTATGATTTTTGCAAAGCGATTACTTGTAGATTTAGGGAGTCCTATGATCAGTTAAAAACTTCTAAGGATTTTTATAGTTTAGCTGAAAAGCTGTTGAAAGACAAGTTGAGTATTGAATTTGATGATAAACAGTCAATATCTATAAAGAAATTATCAAATTCTTTTAATACTTCAGGTCGTTTAGATGCTGAATATTATCAACCTATATATGAAAATATCGAGAATCAAATTGACTGCACAAATACTATTATAACTTTTTGCGAAATTAGGGACGAAAATTTTACACCAAAAGAGAATGAGTTGTACCAATATATAGAATTGGCGAATGTTGATTCGATGGGCGGGATATCGACTGTTGATAAAATACATGGTAAAGAGTTGCCAAGTAGAGCAAGACGTTTGGTTAAAACAGGACAAGTAATTATTTCTTCTGTTGAAGGATCTTTACAAAGCTGTGCTTTAATCACAGAAGAATTTAACAATGCTTTATGCTCGACTGGTTTTTATGTTTTAGATTCTGAAAAATACAATTCGGAAACATTATTGGTTCTTTTTAAATCTGAAGCAATTCAAGCTTTATTAAAGAAACGTTGTTCTGGAACGATTTTAACGGCTATATCTAAAGAAGAATTTGAAAAAATGCCATTACCTGAAGTGGATGGGATTACGCAAAATGCAATTAAAGAAAAAGTTCAAGAATCTTTTAGACTAAGAAGAAAATCTAAAGAATTGTTAGATATAGCAATTAAAGCAGTGGAAATGGCAATCGAAACAGATGAAGATTCTGCTCTTCTTTGGTTAGAAATACAAAAGTTATAAGGAGTAAAAATATGCCTGAATATAGAAAAGAATGGTTTCAAAAAGCTAAGATAGATTATTTTGCTCCATTTGTAAATTTATGGTTGTCATGCAATGCTTGGTATATGCATCACTATTCGGAGTTGGATGGGCGAGATAGAACACATATTGACAAGGTTAAGGCTGATGATACATCAAGAAATCATATTTATAAACAATTTAAGAAAAGAATGGAGTCTTCTGATAAAGAAGCATCAGCGTTTCGTTCTAATCTTGAACAACTTCATTTTGCTTTACAAAATGCTTGTCTAGATAGCGATAAAATCGAAAGAATATCTTTTGAAAATGCCATTATTGATTATAACAATAGGACAAGTTATGTCAATTTGATTAAGAATCCTCGCATTAAAGCAAATGGAGAGGTTTATGAAAATGAAAGGGATTTGGTAATAAAGCTTGAAAACATATATGTTACAAGCAATTTGTCAGAGTTGTTTGCAGGGGTTTTTGAAATTATATATCAGGTAAGAAATAATCTTATTCATGGAAAAATGAACCCCGGGGATAATGAATACGAAGTAGTTAAATATTGCTACTTTGTATTATACGACTTGATGAGTTTTTAAAAGAATAAATTAAGGTTATAAGCATCAAAAGTATATAGGAGAAAATAATGCGTAATACTAGAATGGCAACTCATTCTATAACTTCCTTTGATGAAAGTGAAGAAATAAGAATTTTATCGGGTTTTTTAGAGTCTAAAAGAAGGATAAAAACTTTTTTTAAGGAAAATGACCGAACGCCTAATCATGACGGGAATTTTGAGTTAATAAATGATGATAAAACTCCTCAAAAGCAATTTATAGTGCAAATAAAGAAAGTTGAAAATTTGCAACCTAATGTGCAAGGTGAAAACAAGGGGAGGTATGTTTATTCGTTAGACACAGCTTTTTTATACTATATCAAAGAAAAAGTAACTGAAAGCCCTGCAATATATTTTGTTGTAGATATTGTTACTAAAAACATTTTTTGGCTTTATTTGTCTGATGAACTATTAATGTCCTTAGACTTTGAGAAATCTGGACAATATCATTCGTATGCGTTCACTGAAGCAGATAAGGTAAAGGATATAGATAGTTTTACAGAAACGCTTAAAAAAATTTCGCAAGATCGCAACTCTTTGTTCATTGAAAAAACGCCAAAAGAAATTGCAGAAATGCAAGATGCTGTCGAATATCTTAATACTTATATGAACAATGACTTCGTAAAGATTAAAGAGACAATGTTTCCTAATTTTTGGCGTTTTGGATTAAGACATTCGATATCTTCTGAATGTTCTATAACTATTGGAGAAAAAACATTAAAACCTAAAAATACGGCAATGTTTGAATTGTATCCCCAAATTAAAGGAGGAAAGGATACGGGTATTCAATCATTCCAGAGAGAAAACGGGAATGGTTTTTTTACTACTCTAGATTTTGAGGGACAGAAAAAGCCTTTGGAATATAGTAAAGAAACATTAGAAAAAATAATCAAAGATTTTTTTGAAAAAGAATATGCTTTTATTTATTTCCCGACAATAGCAATTGCAGAAAAATTAAATGTTTTTGCAAATCAATTAAACCAAATCTTTACAGTAAAGGATATAAATGGTAAAGTAGAAATTAAAAAGTTAAGTAATGGTTTGTTGTGGTTGCTTGCTTATATTGAATATGTAATTTTAAGGTCTCCACAAACTAAAGAAGAAAAGGAGTATAATAAGTTTTTAAGTGATTTTGGGAGACGTGGCGGAAAAGTTTCTTGTGACTTCATATTGTGGTGTATTAATTTTGGATGTAAAAATTCTTTTAAAGAATTTTGCCAAAGAAATGACACAAAAAAAATTCCTAGGTTTACGCCTCAATTATTCGGATTAACAAAAACCGAGCATATACGTGCATATTTTATGGACTTAGAATTAGAAAAAAGAAATGTCACACATATAGATAGTGTTTGGGAATATAATTTTTGTGATGTACTTAGTCTAAACGAAGAGTTGTTTGCCAAAAAGATTGATGAAATTTGTGAAAAATGGCTTTCTATCCTACCTAATTTATATAACGAAACCTTTGATAAATTATTAGAAAAGAATAAATATAAATTTAGAGGGCATTTTGAATATAAAAACGAATATTTTAAAGAGGGGAATTTTGGCACTTACTTAACAAATGTAATTCATAAGTATAATGATGATAATTTTTCTATAGTGCATAAAGATTCAATAACATCAGAATTTTTAGAAGAATATCGAATACAAGGAGTACAAAGTATTCATTCAGGGTTAATTTTTGAAAGAATGCTTCAAAGAAAAACCCCTTATTATGATTCATTATCTTGTCTATTGTATAAAGGCATTTGTATTGGTTTGGGTATCAATCCGGAAAGACTTCACTTGAACAATGATGGTATAGATTTCTTATAAAAATTTACATTTGAAAATCTGCCACAAAATGGGGTAAAATCGAAGCAGGTAAAGAAAAGTGCCACACTTCACCCTTTTGCCCTTAAGTATATGGGAAACCCATATCTAGATTAAAAAGAACGATGGAAATTTTCCAACGTTCTTTTTATATATGACTAAAAATGTCATATATGGTGTGCTATTATATTGTAGAAAATAATTTATTGCAAAATTTACTATTTGTTGTCAGTATTCCTTTAATATGAAAATAATAATTGGTATAATTATAAATGAGATATTATAAAAAACAGTTGACACAAACAAGTAAAAATGCTATTATTATAAAAAGCGTATCATTTGATACGAATTTTACATAATATAAAAGGAACAAACTAATGAGAAATGGCAAAAAGCATAATTAAAAAGTGCACAAAGAGAGACATTGATGAGGCGACAAGAAAAATTATTGGAATTTTAAAGTCTGGCAGAGAAGGTTCTTTGATGCACGAAGTACAAGATAGCGCTGAAAGAGAAATTAATAAACAATTTAAGGCAAAGTATGATATTAGTGATGAATTAGAAAAAGAGCTGCTATTAAAAAATCTTTGTCCACAAGCTATTTCAGACGTTCAAATTGATGAACGAATAGGCAAATTACGATATGGAAATAAAATGTATATTTATCTATTGGAACTAGATTTGGATATAGAAAGAAATGACAATATAGTAAAAGATAAAGTAGATACCTATGTAAAAATAGAAATGATAGAACCTTCAGGGAATAAAAAAAACGTGTTGTTAATATCGTTTCATGAACCCAAAAAGGAAATGAAGAAAGAATATAATAATTTGAGAGGATGATATGAAAAAGAATAAAGTATTATGCTTGTGTTGTGGTAATGAAGTAGATTTTTATTATGGAGAGATTGATAGTCAAATAGAATATAAAGGTCAAAAAATTAAATACAAAGAGAAAGTAGCATATTGTAAAGAATGTGATGCAATGGTTGATGTGCCAAATTTATGGAATAAAAATTTAAAAGAAATACAAAATCAATATTGCGTGTTGAATAATAGATGCTCCATTGAAGATGTGGAAAAAGTATTGGAGAAATATAATATTGGAAAAGAACCTCTTGCTAGAATGTTGGGATGGGGTGCCGCTACGATAAAAAGATATTTTAATGGGATGTTGCCTTCTAAAATGTATTCAGATGAAATAAAGAAATTATTAAACTCGCCAGTTTATTTTAGAAAAAAATTACTAGAATCAAAAAATCAAGCAAAAACAAAACTTTCCAATACGACATACAAAAAAGTTTTGAAAAGAATCAACAAAATATTAGAAGATAGCAATAATGGCTCTATTCAAGTTGTTACATCTATTACGAAAACAACTATTGACTCTAGAAGAAATTTTAATTTAGAATTTGCCATATAAGGAGAACAAAATGAATTATATTAATGAAAAAAAGGTAAGAAGTGACCTTCAAATGAAGGATATTTATTTTTCTAAAATAGAGTGTCTTCAAAACAAAGATTTAAGTAAACTTGGAGAAGTAAATTTAAATACAAACTACAAAGTGGATATCAAAGATATTAATGAAGACGAGAAAGAAATTTTATTTGAGGTTCAAATTTTTAGTGAAGATGAAAGACTTACCATAAATTTAGTGGCTAATGGATTGTTCAAGTTAGATAGTGTTAATTTAAGTAAAGAGGAAAAGGATATAGTTTTTAGGCATAATGCAGTTGCTATTATGTTTCCTTTTATAAGAAGCCAGGTGGCGTTAATAACCGCTCAACCAGGATTAAATTCAGTTATGTTGCAACCAATTAATACTTCCAAAATATGGGATAAAGAATAGTTTGATGTGCTGTTTTGATAAGAGGCGAGGAATTCCTCGCCTCTTAGTTTTACTTTTACAAACTCAAAATCACGCCGACTGACCATTTGTAAGAAAATAGTTCAATTAGGTTAGCGCTTGTGCAACCAGTGACAACCTAATTGAACGAAATGTTTGATTAGGTTGTTTTTTATTGTCATAAACCTATTGAAAATTAAAAAACCCGTGTTATACTACAAACAAAAAGCCCGAGAGAATTTTAGTTCTTTCAGGCTTTTAATATATTATAAAGGAGAAAACTTTGGAAGATAGAGAAGAAAATTGTTTAATTGCTCCCCAATATTTGTCTAAAAAAGAGAAAGTTATTTGGGATGAAATAGTAGAAATATTACAAAAAAGTACAAGTTATAAAAAAACAATTGCAGATAAGGAACTTTTAATTCAATACGTGCAATTGAAAACTATGAGAGATAATGCTTGGAAAGCGTGGCAAGAAAATCCCGAAAAATACGTTAGAATAGTAACGGGGATTTGTAGCGATGGAAAAACGCCCAAAATAGTTGTTAAAGAAAACGAGCACTATAAAATATTACAAGATAGCAACAAACAATTAGAAAAAATTTTGACAGATTTAAGATTAACGCCAAAAGCAAGAAAACCGAAATGGATGTAAATATGGATGACTTAAAAATCGAATATATAGAAATAGAAAAATTAAAACATTTTGATGACAACTCAAAAATTCATACTAAGGAACAAATTAAGCATATAGCAAACTCTATAATTGAATTTGGATTTAACGACCCTATTGGAATTGCGGGGGAAGATAACGTTGTTCTTGAGGGGAACGGACGAATAGAGGCAGCAAAACTTTTAAAAATCAAAAAACTGCCTTGTGTTAGATTAGACCACTTATCTAAAAAGGAACGAAGCGCTTATGTAATTGCACACAATTCAACCAATTTAGAAACAGGTTTTGACGATGGAATATTATATGACCAATTAAAAAAATTACAAGAGATTAATTTTAAGGATTTTGGGCTTGACGTTGGGAAATATTTAGAAACGATTGTTAGAGTTCAAAAAAGAATTTTAAAACAAATAAAAAAAGTGCACTACTTAATTAGCTGTGATATAAATCAAAACAATGTAATTAATTATTATATTGAAAAGTTAAAAAAGATTGAAGGAGTGGAAATTGAGTCAACAACCAACTAAGACGGATAACAAATCTATTCCCAATAAAATTTTTATTAGAAAAAAGGCTATTGAAAAATTAAAAACTATAAAAGTAATGGATTTATTTGCTGGACGAAACGTTTTGTGGAATAATATTAAAACGGATAAATATTTTGGGATAGATATCGCCACAAATAAAGGAAAAAACTTAAACGTTGACACAAGAAAGGCTTTTGATTCTTTAGACTTTTCCGAATATAACGTTATAGATTGCGATAGCTATGGAATAGCATTTGATTTATATAAAAAATTACTAACTAGAAAAGACGTTAAAAAGGGAACTATTATTATTTACACAGCGATAACCAACGAGTTTACTAAAATTCAAAACGTTTTAAAAGAAGAATTTAATTTTAAAAACTTTTATAATAAAGCCCCTTCACTTTTTAACGCAAGAGCTATTGAGTTCTTTTATGAGTTTCTTGCAAAATATGGGATTGAGGAAGTTTACTATTATTCAATCAGGGATAATTTCTTAAAACACTATGGTTATTTTTTCAAAAACTGAATAATTTTATTGAAGATATTGACGTTTTATGATAAAATATTCATATGAGTGTTATTTATAAGCCAACTGGAATGGCAAGGGAATATAGCCCATATGCCTTGAATATTTACATAGGGTGTAGCCATAGATGCAAATATTGTTATGCTCCGCATACTCTTCAACGCACGGAAGATAATTATTTTGGCAAACCCGAGCCAAGAAAGGATATTTTAAAGCTTTTAGAAAAAGACCTAAAAAAGAACGTCTATACTGAACAAGTTTTAATATCTTTCGTTGGGGACGTCTATTGCGACAACGCAGATAATAGCGCGACGACGAGAGAGGTTTTAAAACTTTTAAACGAATATAAAGTCCCCGTTGCCGTTCTATCTAAAGGTGGAAGCAAAATGCTTAGGGATTTAGACGTTTTTAAGTCATTTGGAGATAGAATAACCGTTGGCACGACTCTCACTTTTTTAGATAATGATAAAAGTAGAGAATGGGAGCCATATGCATCTCTTCCTGAAGATAGGCTTTTCACATTAAAAACCTTGCATGATAACGGAATAAAAACTTTTGCAAGTTTTGAGCCAACTATTGAACCAAGTGAAAGTTTGAAACTCATTGAAAGAACTTTAAAAGACGATTCTGTTGATCATTACAAGATAGGGAAAATTAACAATTATAAGAGTGCTGATAAATGGCAAGATTGGGAAAAATATTTATTTAATTGCATCGAGCTTTTGCGTCCTGCAATGAAGAAAGTTTATTATAAATTTTGCTTGAGAAAATTAGCTCCCAACGTTATTTTGTGGGATAATGAGAAGAATCCAGATTTATATAACGTTAGAACTTCAAGAAGCAAACAATCTTCTATATTTGATAATATCTAATTTTTAGCAGTATAAAAGGCGAGGGATTCCTCGCCTTTTATGTTTAGTTTACAAACTTAAAATTACGCCGACTGACCATTTATAACTAAAAAGTTCAATTAAGTTAGCGGACGTGCAACCAAACGAAGAACGGATAGGTAAAAGCCTATCCGTTCTTCGTTTTATTGAAAGTATGTAGGGAGGGGATTTGAAACAGGGTTAAGAAACGGTAGACACCTACCGTTTTAGCGGTGACCGAAGATTTTTGCAAAGCATAAGTTGGAGATGTCCGTAAATTGCTTTGCAAAAAGCAAGAAAAAATGCCCCTCCCCCGCAACCAAATGAGATACTGCAGAGCCACATAAGGCTTTGCAGTATTTTTTATTAGTAAATATCTAATCGTCTTAAAAAGCAAAAACCGTGAAAAGTCTTTGCTTTTTGGTTTTTAAATTAAAAATTACATTTGCTTGAAAATAATGATTTTTTTTGTTATAATAAAAATATGGGAAATTTTAACAAAGGCCAAAAAGCAGGGGTTATCGGCAATTATATTTTTATAGACACGGAAACGGCAAATAGAAATCACGATATTTGTCAGGTTGGAGCAATAATTATTTCAAATGGCGTTATTGAAGATAAAATTGATTTGTTTATAAAACCATGCGAAAAATTTGAATCAGCAAATATTAGAAAAAACAATATTTATCCCGATATGGTAGAAAATGCTGAAACCTTTGATGCTATTTGGTATAAAATTTTTGATAAATACGTTTCAACACATATTTTCGTTGCGCATGGGGCAAGTTTTGATTTAACTGCTATAAGAAAGACCTTGCAATTTTATGATAAAAATTTGCCCGAGATTCGTTATATTTGCACGCAGTTAATTGCAAGAGAAGTAGGTTTGCCGTGTGAGAGCCGAGAAGATTTATGTAAACATTTTAACTTATGTATAGAAACAAACCATAACGCTTTTTCAGACGTAAAAGATTGTTATAATATTTTTTTGAAATTATATGATTTGTGTGGTGGAAAAATAAAGGATTTTATCCAAGTTCACACAAATCAAAATTACAGCCGTAGCGAGATTACGGAAGATGTTAATGTTTTTATTCAAAGGCAAAAAAATAAATTTAGCGCAAGGGAAATAAATAATTCATCTAGGAACGAAGTTCTTGATTTGGATTTTGTTGGACAAAAGGTTACAATAACGGGTGTTTTTGAAAGATATCCAGAAAGAGAAATTTTGGCAGATATAATTCAAAATCGTGGCGCAGAAATTAAATCGTCGGGCAACCTTGCAAAAAGCACAACCATGTTAATTGCAGGTAGTGGCGCAGGACCTTCTAAAATAAGAAAAGCGAAAGAATATGGAATAAGAATAATTGACGAAGAAACTTTATATAGAATGTTAGAAGATAATAATGCGATAGTAAATGCAAAGTGTACTAACTGTAATATGGAACTTTTAAATGACGGTGAAAAAGATTCCGATATTTGCCCAGGTCGTAAAACTGTGTTTGTTACAGAAAAGGCAATAAAGCCTTATAATGCAAATGGTCAACAAGAACAATTGTTGCGTAAAGAAAATGAAGAAAAATTGCGAATAGAAAGACAAAAACAAGAGGAAGAAAAACAAAAAGAGCTCTACGGACCACCAAAATTTTTATTTTTGAAAACGTGGATCATCGTCGCAATAATTGTTAGCATATTATATTTGATAGCACGATAAACTGAATTAAAACCCTTAAAAGCGTTAGAGATTTTCTAACGCTTTTATCTTTACGGCAGAAGATAAAATTATTAAATAAGCAAGTTTTAAAAAGTTCGCTTTTCTGCGCAAACAGACGCTCCTTTAGATTAAAAACAAGAAAAAGTAAGATTTGTATTGTAAATCAGGACTTTCGGCGTGTTTTTATTCTACATTCGTTGCAGTATGATTGAATATATGATATAATTAAACTGTAAAAGACGGAGGGAGAAATGGCAGAGGTCAAGGCAAAATGCACTAATTGTGGCGCGGAAATATTTGTGGACGACAAAAAAGAAGCGGGTATTTGTTCAAGTTGCGCTCAGGCGTTTGTCACGGAAAAGGCGATAAGACTTTACAACCAAAAAACCGAACAACAAGGGCAATTAGCACCCAAGAAGAAAAGGCACGCAATAAAATCTCTTGGCAAAGGGTTATTGCTGGCGTTAGAGTGTATTGGTTATTTGTTTTACGTGCTCTTTTTTGTTTGGTTGTTCGTTGATATAACTAACGATTTTAAAAAGAAATAATTTAATAAAGCAAAGTGTGATAAGAAAAAAGGCGGTTTAGAAAAAAGCTAAACTGCTTTTTATTTTATAACAAAAGACTTTTACTTTTGAGTTGTTCAAAAGAGTTTTTATGTGATATAATTATTGATAACGGAGATTTGATATGAACACACGGTTTAACCATTTGCATACTGATTTTGAAAGAGAGTTAACGGATATACCTTTTCAAGAGCATCCGCGCCCACAGTTTAAAAGAGAAAAATATCTCTCGCTAAACGGATGGTGGGATTATTGCGTTCAGTCTAAGAACGGCAACAAAAGCGCACAAAAGAAGATATTAGTTCCTTTTTGCCCTGAAAGTAGGCTTTCGGGCGTTTTTGAAAGGGTTAAGAAAGGCGACTTATTGATATATAGCCGTAATTTTACGCTTGACAAATCATTTAATCTCGGCAAGGTTATTTTGCACGTAGACGAATGCGACCAAAGTTTAAAGGTAATAATAAACGGCAAAGATGCTTATGAAGGCGTAGGTGTACTTGCGCACGAAATTGATATTACCGATTACTTGCAAGAAGATAACAACTTGCAAATAATTGCAAAAGATAATCTTGACAAGGCAATTCCTTACGGCAAACAGCGCGCTAAACGCGGGGGAATGTGGTACACGAAAACAAGCGGTATAAAAAAGAGCGTTTGGTTAGAGAGTGTGCCTAAAAACCATATTACCGACCTAAAGATAGACACGGACCTTACTAGCGTAACGTTAACGGTAAAAGGAGGTTGCGATAAAAAGAAAGTTATTCTTTGCGATAAAGTGTATGAATTTTGCGGAGAAAAGATTAGGATAGAGATAGAAAATCCTAAACTTTGGTCACCAAGTCAACCGCATTTATACTATTTTGACCTAATTTGCGGTGAAGACAAAGTTTCATCATACTTTGGTTTAAGACAAATTTCTATAAGCAAAATAGGGGATAGAAACGTAATTTTATTTAACGGAAAGCCTTTTTTCTTTCATGCGCTTTTAGACCAAGGCTATTATAGTGACGGAATATGTTTACCAGCGACCGAAAAGGGGTTTGAATATGACGTTCTAACGATAAAAAAATATGGGTTCAACACGCTAAGAAAGCACGTCAAGTTAGAGCCTGAAATCTTTTACTATTACTGCGATAAATACGGTATGTTAGTATTCCAAGACATGATAAATAGCGGTAATTATAATTTTTTGAGAGATACTGTATTGCCCACACTTTTCTTGAAAAGGGGAATAACGCATATACCGACAAAGCGTCGTAAAAATTTGTTTATAAACACGTCTTTAGGTATTATTGACCAATTATATAACCACCCGTCTGTTGTGTATTACACCATTTTTAATGAGGGTTGGGGGCAGTTCGGTGAAAAGGCGTGCTACCGTTTATTTAAAAGTGTTGACAATAGCAGAATATACGACACGACTTCGGGGTGGTTTAAGAGAAGCTGTACCGACGTGGAAAGTGACCACGTGTATTTTAGAAAGGTCAAGGGTAAAAAGACCAAAAAACCGTGGGTGGTTTCAGAGTTTGGTGGGTATTCTTATAAAATAAAAGAGCACGCTTTTAATAAAGATAAGAATTACGGCTATAAATATTTTAGCGACAAAGAAAGCTTTAATAACGCTATAATAAACCTATACACCGAACAAATTATTCCCGCGATTGAAGGCGGGCTTTGTGGCTGTGTTCTTACGCAAGTTAGTGACGTGGAAGATGAAACTAATGGGTTTTTAACCTACGATAGAAAAGTGCTTAAAGTGGACCAAGAAAGGTTCTATAAAACGTCTAAAAAAATTTATGATGCGTTTAATAAACAAGCCAAAAAAAATTGAAACAAAACAGTATATTGTTTAAATCTTATAACCAACAATAAAAAGATTATGATATGTTTTTACACCGATAAATTGCTTGATTTTTGCTAATAATTGATGTATTATAAGAGCAAACAAAAGGGAAGTAAATTTTGTATGAAAAAATTAAAGGGCCATTTAATAAATTTAATATTTCCTGCGTTTGTGTTTGGGGTTATAACGGGCACGCTTACGGCGCTCGTTGTTATTCTTTACAAGTTTATCGCAAAGTATGTCATTTCGTTTTCGCAAGATTCGTATGCGTTTTTTAGAAGCAATTTGTACCTTATTCCATTATTGCTTATTGCTTTTTATATTGTTGCGCTATTGTTTGCGTATATTTACAAAAAGCAACCCCGTGTGCGTGGCGGTGGCATTCCGTCATCAATAGCACTGCTGAGGGGGATTGTTACGTTTAAGTGGCTTAGAACGTTGATAGGCGTATTTTTGATGTCGCTCACATCATTTCTAATAGGTGTGCCGTTAGGCAATGAAGGTCCTTCAGTATTGATGGGAACGGCCATAGGTAAAGGGAGTGTAAAAACCTTGGCAAAAAAGCACCCGGCATGGAGCAAATACGCAATGACTGGTGGTGCTTGTGCGGGGTTTGCCGTTGCGACTGGCGCATCTGTTTCGGGCATATTATTTGCCGTTGAAGAAGCACATCAAAGAATTTCGCCTATGATTTTGATTGTAGGTGCAATCGCTGTTTTGACAGCCCAAATCGTTGCCGAAGTTTTTTGTCCGTTGCTGGGGCTTAGCGTATCGCTTTTTCCAAGTATGGACATTACGGCGCTTGCAGTAAAAGACGTTTGGTTGCCACTTTTAGTTGGTGTAATAATTGGGCTTTTTGCCGTGCTATTTTTAAAATACTATCACGTTATAAGCAAGTTTTTAAACGTTAAACTAAAGCGTATTCCACATTTTGTTAAAATTTTTTTAGTGTATACATTAACGCTTATATTTGGGCTTGTTTCTTTTTCTTTTATATCAACGGGGCACGAAATATTTTCATTGCTTTTGGAAAAAAACGTTGCTATTTATGGGTTGCTTATTTTGTTGTTTGTGCGCATGACTTTAACGTTGTTTGCGAATACAACTAAATTAACAGGTGGCGTATTTGTTCCCATAATTGCAATGGGGGCAATAATGTCAGCAGTGATTAGCAAAAGCGTGCAAGCAATATTTGGGTTGGATGATGTGTATTACACGGCTATTTTAATGTTGGGTATTTCTGCGTGTATTTCGGCAATGATGAAAATGCCCCTTACGGCAATAGTTTTTTCTTTAGAAGCATTTAATTGTGTGGACAACGTTCTTTTCGTTATAATTGCCGTTGGGGTATCGTTTATTATAACTGAAGTCTTTGGGGCAAAAGGTATAAACGATAGCATTTTAAATAATCTTGTTAAAGCTCAAGAAGAAACGCACGAAAGAAAAATTATAGATACGCACATTATGATTAAGAAAGGTTGTTTCGCGGAGTATAGGCACGCAAAAGACATTATTTGGCCAGCAAATTTCTTTTTGCTTTCCATTATTCCAAGCAAGTCACGCTATGCTCAAGTTGATGGTCAAGGCGCAAAAACCTTTCATGAAGGCGATATTTTGCACATAAGATACGCGACTTTTGATGAAGAACACACAAAAGCTGAACTCACGGCAATAGTTGGCGAACAAAATTATGATGAAACGGGGTTAGCAAGTGATTAAGCATATTAAGTTTTTGAATAAAACTAAGGCGTTGGCTTTGCCAGCGCTTTTAATTTATGTTTAAAGTATTGTGCGTATATATATTTCATTATATAAATTGACTTTACGTTTAGCGAGTGATATAATTTTGTTAGATGATATAAAAGTAGAAGGTTGATATATGTGGGAAATGTTATCGCTGATAGCGGGCGTTTTGGCCGTTGCGTTTTTTATAGTTTGCTTTCAGCTTAAAAATAGAAAAAGTATAATAGTATGCAACGTAATTTCAAGGCTACTCTACATTGCGCAATATTGCTTAATCGGCAAGTTTACTGGCGCGGTTATGGACGTCGCGGCAATCCCATCATCCACTATTGCAGGAAAGAAAGAGAACGGATTGGTTGCTAAATATAAAATACCTATTATAATTTTTGTCAACGTTATAATTGTAGCGACGGGTTTTTTATCAATCTTCTTGTTGGAAGGCGGAAACTTGATTGGTTTGCTATCTATTGCAGGCGTATTGTTTGAAACTATCGCGCTGTGGTTTAACAGCGAAAAGATTATAAGAATTGTCTCTTTGTTTGGCGCGCCGTGTTGGTTTACTTATAATATAATTTGTGGCGCTTATGCAAGCGCTGTTGGCAACGTTTTGACGGTTACGTCTATCGTTATTGCGCTAATGCGTTATAAAAAAACAAAAGAAGAAAAGGTTATAGAAGAAAAAGTTAACTAAAGCGCCAACGTTTAGCGCTAAAAGATAATTATTTAGAAAAGGAGAGTTGTTATGAAGGCAAAAATAGAAAAAATTATAAAGCTCATTAAGGAAAAAGACATCAAGATGGTTGACTTTAAGATGGTTGACATCAATGGTCAATATCGTCACGTTACTATTCCTGCGGGGCATTTTAACGAGCAAGTTTTTATTGATGGAATAGGGTTTGACGCGTCTAATTACGGTTACGCTGTTGTGGAAAAGAGCGATATGGTGTTTATTCCCGATCCCGATACCGCTATGATTGACCCATTTTGCGAAATCCCCACTCTTTCAATGAGTGGTAACGCAATGATTATTGACACGCCAAAGAACCGTCCGCTTGCTCAATATCCAAGGAATATCGTTCTCGCTGCGGAAAAGTATATGCAAGACAGCGGAATTGCTGACACTATGCTTATTTTGCCCGAGTTTGAATTTTATCTTTTTGACAACGTTGGTTGGGAAGTAAATCCCAACTTTATAGGTGCAAGGGTAAATGCAGAACAATCTTATTGGAATAGTTTTGATCAAGATAAGGGTGTTATCGTGCCCAAGCAAAAAGCATACCACGTTGCAAAGCCGTTTGACACTTCTTACGAATGCCGTAGTGAAATGTGCATGCACATTGAAAATGCGGGTATTCCCGTTAAATATCATCACCCTGAAGTTGCGGCGTCTGGTCAGTTTGAAATCGAACCTCAACTTGGCAAAATGTCAACTATGGCTGATGCAACAATGATGATTAAATACATTATAAAGAACACTGCCTTAAAATACGGCAAGAGCGCAACTCTTATGCCCAAGCCCGTTTATGGTGAAGCTGGTAGCGGTATGCACGTTCATATGATTTTATTAAAGGACGGCGAATCTGTTTTCTCTGATGATAATGGTTATTCTAACCTTAGTGAAACGGCGCACTACTTTATCGGCGGTTTGTTAAAGCATATCTCTTCACTTTGTGCAATCACTAATCCCAGCACCAATTCGTTTAAGCGTTTAATCCCTGGCTTTGAAGCGCCCGTAACCGTGGGCTATGCAACTTCTAATAGGAGCGCCGTTATTAGAATTCCCGCTTATGCAAAGCAAAAGAACGAACGTCGTTTTGAGCTCCGTAACCCAGACGCTACTTGCAACCCGTATTTCTGCTACGCTGCTATTTTGATGGCGGGTTTAGATGGCATTAAAAATAAAATCGACCCCAAGGCAAACGGTTGGGGACCATACGACTTTAACCTTTATAATCTTCCTGAAGAAGAAAAGGCTAAGTTAAAAGGACTTCCCACGTCGTTAGACCAAGCGCTTGACGCTTTAGAAACCGATCACGAATATTTGACCGCTGGCGGAGTTTTCCCCGAAATCTTAATCAAAAACTTTATCAAAACTAAGCGTGCAGAATGTAGTGAAATTTCTAAAATTCCGCACCCCGTTGAGTTTGAAAAATATTATAATTTATAACAGGTGAGACAATGAACGACAGAACGGCAAAGGTTATAAAAACAGAAAACGTTTTTGAAGATGGAGCAAACATTCCAACTACGCGCACCGAATACGTTTGCCCTTGTGGAAAGGGTAAAATCGTTTATGAAAGCGTGAGTGGGTTTAACGACCGCTGGGCGTTTATAGAGTGCGAAGAATGCAAGAAAAAGTATGAAATAAGGCTTGGGTATGCGTACTTGTGGGAACTTCAGCCAAAAAAACAATAAAAATAAAATAAAAAAAGGAGTAGCGAAGGGCTACTCCTTTTAAGTTTTAAATTAAAATTATCTGTTGTTGATGAGTTTGGTAAGTTCCATTGGGTCAACAATCTTGCCGTCTTTATAAACGCGCATATTGCCTGATGCGATTTCATCAATCAATATAACTTCGCCGTTATTGAAACCAAATTCAAACTTGATATCCCAAAGGTCGCAACCGATAGTCTTTAAGTCGTCTGCAATAATCTTTGTGATTTTAAGTGTTTGAGCTTTCATTGATTCAAACATTTCATAGTTCATAACACCGAGAGCGTTAAGACCTTCAGCGGTAACAAGGGGGTCACCCTTAGCATCGTTCTTGAAAGTGCATTCAACGTAACCGCCTTCTAAAACGGTGCCGTCAGCAATGTATTCACCGTATCTTCTAATAAAGCTACCAGTAGCAACTAAACGGCAAATAACTTCTAAGCCGTGGCCAAAAGCGGTTGCGGGAAGAACTTCCATTGTAGCGTTTTCAATATCTGCACTGATATAGTGAGTTTTGATGCCGGCTTTTTTAAGCATTTCAAAATAGTATACTGAAGAAATAAGGTTTGCTCTGCCAATGCCTTCAATTGTTAAACCAACGCTGTTTTCACCTGGGTCAAACTTACCGTCTTTACCCGTGCAATCGTCTTTAAATTTAAGCATAACGTTGCCGTTATCAAGCTCAAAAACGTCTTTAGTTTTACCTTCGTAAATTTTTTTCATAATGCGCCTCTAGAATTTTATTTTTATAGTTTACGCGTTTATTATATCAAATCTTATTTGTTTTTGCAATTATATATAAGGCAAATAAATAATTTTTTATTGGTAAAATATTTTTTATTTATACTTTTATGTGCTATAATTAAAGAATGAAGATTTTATCCCCCGCGGGCAATATGCTTTCGCTTAAAAGCGCAATAAATAACGGCGCAGATGAAGTTTATTTGGGTGTCAACGAATTTAATGCGCGCAATAATATAGACGGCTTTTCTCTGCAAACGTTAAAACAAGCCGTTGACTTTGCGCACGTTTATGGCGTTAAAGTAAACCTTGCCGTTAATATTTTGTTTTTAGATGAAGAATTGCAGTCGGCGCTAGACTTGATTGTCGATGCGTTTAATATGGGTGTGGACTATTTTATAATTCAAGACTTGGGGCTAATATCTTTAATAAACAAACATTACCCAGAAATTATCGTTCATGCAAGCACACAAATGGGCGTACATAATCTCGAAGGGGTTAGGGTGCTTGAAAAGTATGGCGTTAAACGCTTTGTTTTGTCAAGAGAAACCCCGATTAAAGAAATAGATCGCATAAGCAAAAACTCAAACGCTGAGTTGGAGTATTTTGCACACGGCGCGCTGTGCGTAAGTTTTTCGGGTAATTGCTACTTAAGTTCTTATCTATATAATGCGAGCGGTAATCGTGGCAGATGCAAACAACTTTGCAGGTTGCCATACGTGCTTAAAAAAGATGGTAAAAAAATAAAGTCAGGCTATCTTTTGAGCGCAAAAGATTTTAATATGATAGACCGTTTAACAGACCTTGAAAACGCAGGCGTTAACGTAATTAAGATTGAAGGCAGGGCAAGAAGACCGTTTTACGTTGCAACCGTTACAAGAGCGTATCGTGATGCGCTTAACGGCAAAAAGACTAATCAACAAGACTTTGAGCTTGCCTTTAATCGCGGTTTTAACGAAGGGTATCTTAACGGCAACAGCGGTGTAATATCTCAATTAAACAATCACGTTGGCGTTTATGCTGGAAAGGTTAGTAAGGTAAATAACGGAAAGACTTTTAACGAAGTATTTTTTGAAAGCGAGTTAAATTTATCGCCAAAATCGACCTTTAAAGTCTTTTTTCAAAACAAAGAAAAAACTACTTTTAGCGCCTTTGATTTAAAGAAAATTTCTTCCACAAGCTATAGGGTGACGACGACTCATCAAATAGCCGTGGGTGACCAACTAAGGCTAATAATAGACGCAACAAAAGAAAAGGAAGCCGAACAATTTCAATCAAGAAGAGAAATAGACGTTTGTATTAGCGCTATTGAAAATCAGCCGATAAAAGCCACCGTTACTATAGATAGAACTAAATTTATAATCAGTGGCGAAGTGCTTTTGCTAGCAAAAAACAGCCCCCTAATAGAGCAAGATTTTATTGACTGTTTTAGTAAGAGCGAATATTTTAACGCTCGTATAACCTTTGATGCTCTAGGAAACGTGTTTATGCCAAAGGCAAAGCTTAACGAGTTTAGAAGAAGCGTTTACGAAAAAGCGTTTTTGCTTTTAACAACGCATTGCCATACTCAGTTAAAAAAGATATCGCTTGGCGGGAAAAAGCCTTTTGTTAAACTTGAAGATTACCAAATTACCGATAACGTTTGCGAAAATTTTGAACGAAAGTATATCATATACTCTCCTGATGAGTATTGTGAAAAGGATATAAAAGCATTTGTAGATAA
The DNA here is from genome assembly GCA_045578765.1 of Christensenellaceae bacterium. Lineage (GTDB taxonomy): Bacteria > Bacillota > Clostridia > Christensenellales > Borkfalkiaceae > UBA1259. Next base: position 110,989 of record JAZNKV010000003.1, read on the forward strand.
GTGTTTAGTATTGAACAAAAAGCCGTATTTAGACACGCCGAACTTTGCGCTTCAAAAGGACGTAGAGCTACTTAAAAGCATTGTTAAAAACACAGGCGTTGGTGTCGTTGCAAACAACTATTACGCGTTGACGCTTACTAATAACCTAATAATCGGTGGTGGGCTTAACGTTTATAATAGCTATACGGCTAATGAACTTGGTGCCCCCGTTATCGTTGCGGAAGACGGTGTTTGTCAAAGGGAAGATTTTGCATATATGACTTTAAGACATTGCCCTATAAAAGAACACGTTGGTGGGAATTGTAACGATTGCAAGTATATAAGCGGATATGAATACGTTACGGAAGATGGCAAAGTAATGAAATTAAAGCGCAAAAAGCTTTCTACTTGTACTTTTTATTTAACGAGCTAATCTAGAAAAAAGTAAATTTTTCAATATTTTTGATTTTTATATTATTTTGTGATATAATAAAATGCGGTAAACGTTTGAGTGCTTATTTTGCGCTAAACGAAATGGAGAGAATATGAATTTAATTATAGTTGGTGCGGGCAAGGTTGGAAGCACGCTCGTTCAAAACTTTTTAAACGAAAATCACGATATAATCGTACTAGATAGCGATGCCAAAACTTTAACCGACGTTGTTAATCGTTATGACGTTCAAGGCGTGGTTGGAAGTTGTTTAGTTAGGGATAATCTAATAGACGCAGGCGTTGAAAACGCAGACTTCTTTATAGCGTGCACGCCTAGAGATGAAATCAACATTTTATCTTGCGTTTTGGCTAAAAAGTTCGGTGCGAAAAAGACGATTGCGAGAGTTCGTGACCCTGAATTTTTTAAAGAAATGGGTGGCGTAAAAAACGAAGTAGGGCTCGATTATTTTTTCAACCCCGAGTATAGAACTGCAGTTGAAATAGCCCAAGTTTTAAAATTCCCTTCAGCAAAAAACGTTGAAAGTTTTGCTGACGGAAGGGCGAACATGGTAGAATTTCATATAGGCGAAGGCAATCCGCTGATAAACAAATCGCTTATGCAAATTTCAAAAGAATACAATAGCAAAGTGCTTATTGGCATGGTTGTCCGCGGGGAAGAAGTTATTATTCCGCGTGGTGATTTTGTTATTAAAAAGGGTGACGACGTGCATATTATTGCTCCCGCAAGCGAAATTTCGGCGTTCACCAAGAAGATAAAGATGTTTAAGCCACGTGCAAAGTCTGTATTTATAGTTGGCGGTGGCAAAATTGCTTACTATCTTGCAGAAGACTTAACGGCAAACGGAGTCGACGTTAAAATTGTTGAAAACAACAAAGAAAGGGCTGACGAACTAGCCCAAAGTTTAAGCAGGGCAACGGTTATTTTGGGCGATGCTACAGAGCATGAAATTCTTGATGAAGAATCGCTTAAAAAGTGTGACGCATGCGTTACATTGACGGGTATTGATGAAGAAAACGTAATAGTTTCGCTATACGCTGAAAGCAAGGGCGTTGGTAAGGTCATAACGAAAATAGACCGTCCGTCCGTTACCGATATGGTTAAAAGATTGGGACTAGACACTGTTGTTTCTCCGCGCGTTGCTATTGCAAACCACATCATAAGATTTGTGCGCGCAAATCAAGCGGATTCTGGCAGTGGCATAAATACACTCTATAAATTCCACGATAAAATCGAAGCGCTCGAATTTTCCGTTGGTGAAAACTTTTCGGGCAAGGATATTCCGCTTAAAGATTTGCCTATCAAGAGAGATATTCTTATCGGCGGGATAGTGCGCGGTGACGAATACGTGTTACCGAGTGGTAATACTAAGCTTATTGAAGGAGATAAAGTTATAGTTGTAACTGCTGTTAAGAGCATTACTGAACTAACGCAAATATTAAGATAGTATGAATTACAAAATGGTTTTTAGCATGATTGGAAAAACGCTTTTAATTGAAGCCGTGCTTTTAATTCTTCCCATGCTAATTGGCGTATATTACGTCGAAAACAATTTCATAGCCTTTTTGATACCTATCGCGATATTGCTTGTGGTGGGCGCGCCATTATCTTTAATAAAAATAAAAGATAAAAACATGTACGCAAAGGAAGGCTTTGTTACGGTTGCGCTCGTGTGGATATTGATGTCGCTTATAGGTGCGCTTCCATTTGTTATCAGTGGCGAAATTCCAAATTACGTTGACGCAATTTTTGAAACCGTATCAGGTTTTACGACCACAGGGGCGTCAATACTTAGCTCTGTAGAAGGGCTTTCGAAGTCAATGATGTTTTGGCGACTGTTTACGCACTGGATAGGCGGTATGGGTGTTTTGGTGTTTGTTTTGGCGCTAATTCCCGGTTACAACACGGGCGTTATGCACGTGTTTAGGGCGGAATCTCCAGGGCCTACCGTTGGCAAGCTGGTTAGCAAGTTAACTCGTACGGCAAGAATACTTTACGGAATTTATATTTCGATGACGCTATTGCAAATCGTGTTTTTGCTGTTTGGTGGAAACTCTTTTTACGATAGCCTATTATTGTCGTTTTCAACGGCGGGCACGGGTGGATTTGCGCTTAAAAATTCAGGCGCAATGGACTATTCGCTGTATACTCAAATGGTTATAGCGGTGTTCATGTTCTTGTTTGGCGTAAACTTTAACTTCTATTATTTGATTTTGATAAGGTGTGTTGGCAAGGCGTTTAAGATGGAGGAAGTGCGTTGGTACGTTATAATAGTTGTGTTGTCAACGCTTATGATTGCATTAAACCTTTTATCTCAAACGGCAGACTTTTTACAAACGCTTCCGCTCGCTTTCTTCCAAGTAGCTTCAATAAGTTCAACCACTGGTCTTGTGAGTGCTGATTTTGATAAGTGGCCCGCATTTTCTCAAGCGATACTTATGTTCTTGACCATAATAGGTGCGTGCGGGGGGTCTACAGGCGGTGGTGTTAAGGTCGCAAGGCTAGGCATTTTTGTTAAGTCAACGTCTAACGATATAAAAAAGATGATAAGACCGCGTTCTGTTGCTTGCACCAAGTTTGAAGGGCAGGTGGTTGACGTGGAAACAGAAAGAAACGTTAAAGCTTATTTACTGCTTTGGCTTATGATAGTGGTGTTAAGCACAATGGTTCTTAGTTTAGACTTCACCGGCAACACGGAGTTTGGCGGGTTATACACAAATTTTTCGGCAACGCTTGCTTGTATTGGCAACGTTGGGCCGGGCTTTAGCGCGGTTGGGGCTACAATGAATTACGCTTTTTATTCTCCAATTTCAAAGTGTTTACTTTCTTTGGTTATGCTTATAGGCAGGTTGGAAATTTTCCCCATACTCATACTCTTTGCACCGAGAACGTGGAAGAGACTGTAGAAAGTGCTTTCTAGTATAAATTTTTCACATTACGCATTTTAAGTTGCGTTTGTTCGGTTAAAATATTTGACAGCCTAATATTATAATGCTATAATATTATTAGCTGAATATTTAACTGTTTTTTGCAACTGACGGAAGTGGGGCTTACCACGGGAAGTAAAAAACTAAATATTATGTCGACCGTCTGGGCAGTTTGGGTTTTTTCAAACTGCCTTAAAATATTTAAAAACGATTTTGGAGTACGAATTTATGAAAAAAGTTGCAGTAGTAATGGGTAGTGATAGTGACCTTAAAGTTGTTGAAAAGGCAATAACCACGCTTAAAGATTACGGCGTTCAAACGGAAGTGCATATTTATTCAGCACACCGCACGCCTGTAGAAGCAAAAGAATTTACTCAAAGCGCAAAGGAAAACGGAATTGGCGTTATCATAGCTTGTGCGGGTAAAGCCGCGCATCTTGCTGGTGCAATCGCAGCAAACACGACCCTTCCCGTTATAGGTATTCCCATCAAGGCGTCTGCTCTTGAAGGTATGGATGCTCTTTTATCGACCGTGCAAATGCCTGCGGGTATTCCCGTTGCCACCGTTGCTATTGACGGGGCTGAAAACGCTGCGCTTCTTGCAATACAAATTCTTGCGGTTGAAGATAAAGCTCTTGCAGAAAAACTTCAGTCTGCACGTGACAAGAAAAAACAAAGCATCTTGGCAAAAGACCAAGAAATAAACGAAAAATATAGATAAATTTTGTTAGGAAAAGTGAAGGGCTTAAACGTCTTCACTTTTTCGTGTTTTAACTGTACTTTCTAGGAGGACTTAAAATGGATAAATTGCGCGAAGAATGTGGCGTTTTCGGCGTTTATGCTAAAGAGACGTGTAACGTTGCCAGCATGACCTATTACGCTTTATATGCGCTCCAACATCGCGGGCAAGATGCTTGTGGGATTGTCGTTAACGACGGTGGAGTGTTTACCAGCAAAAAAGACATGGGTTTGGTTGGTGACGTGTTTACTAAGGAAGCTTTAAAAGATTTAGGGCATGGACAACTTGCTATAGGTCACGTTTTTGCGGGAACGAAAGGAACGAACGTTTTGTCAAACGTTCAACCGTTAGTAGTAAACCACGTTAAAGGTAGTATGGCGATTGCTTTTAACGGAAACATCGTTAATAAAAGTGAACTTCGCACGGGGCTTGAGCTTGAAGGTTCTATCTTCCATTCTACCGGCGCCACCGAAGTTATCGCGTACGAAATAATAAAAGAAAGGTTGAAAAGTCCATCAATCGAACAAGCGATTGTTGGCGCAATGGATAAAATCGACGGAGCGTATTGTCTAGTAGTGATGTCTCCGACAAAGCTAATTGCCGCGCGTGACCCGCATGGGTTTAGACCTTTGTGTTACGGCGTTACGGAAGATGGCTCGTATATAGTAGCTTCAGAAAGTTGCGCGCTTGACGCTGTTGGGGCAAAGCTTATAAGGGACGTTGAGCCGGGTGAAGTTATCGTTATTGATGCAATGGGTGTTCGCTCGATGCAAGAACATTGTGGCAAACAAAAAATGACTTCGTGCATATTTGAATTTGTATATAACGCCCGTCCTGACTCGGTGGTTGACGGTGTTTCCGTTCACGAAGCAAGAGTGGAAATGGGCAAATGTTTGGCGAGGAGATATCCTGTCGATGCAGACGTTGTTATAAGTGTTCCCGACTCTGGCAACGACGCTGCTATAGGTTATGCTAGAGAATCTGGTATTCCTTACGAACTTGGATTTTTGAAAAATAAATACGTTGGAAGAACGTTTATCTTCCCCGATCAAAAGGATAGGGAAGATCAAGTTAGAAAAAAACTTAACCCGATTAAATCGGTTGTTAACGGCAAACGCGTTATTATGGTTGACGACTCAATAGTTAGGGGAACGACTAGTGGAAGGGTTGTTAATTTACTAAGAGAAGCTGGCGCAAAAGAAGTTCACTTCATGGTGTCTTCGCCACCGTTCTTGTTCCCTTGTTATTACGGAACGGATGTTCCCAACAAGGAAATGCTCATTGCGAACCAACACACGCAAGAAGAAATAAGAAAGCTTATCGGTGTTGACAGCCTTAACTTCTTGTGCCTTGACGATATGAAACAAATAGCAACTTTAGGCGGTAAAAACGGATTTTGTTACGCGTGCTTTGACGGCGTGTATTCAACAAAAACCCCGATTGAACAGCCGAGCAAATATGAAAATAAAATTAACATTGCAGAAAAAACCAAGAGAAAGTAAAAGGAGAACTTAAAATGGAAAAGAGCTTTAGTGAAAGTTACAAGGCGGCGGGCGTTGATATTACCGCTGGTTACAAAGCAGTTGAACTTATGAAAAGTCACATTAAAAGAACTATGACGGATGGCGTTTGTTCGGACATTGGCGGTTTTGGCGGGTTGTTTAAGCTCGGCAAGGTTAAAAACCCCGTGTTAGTAAGTGGAACAGACGGCGTGGGTACAAAGCTTAAAATAGCTTTCCTTATGGACAAGCACAATACGGTTGGTATTGACTGTGTTGCAATGTGCGTAAACGACGTTATTTGTTGTGGGGCAAAGCCATTGTTCTTCCTTGACTATATTGCAGTTGGTAAAAACGTGCCCGAACGCGTTGCATCTATCGTAGAAGGTGTTGCTGAAGGTTGCGTTCAAGCAGGCTGTGCACTTATCGGTGGTGAAACTGCGGAAATGCCTGGTTTTTATCCCGTTGACGAATATGACCTTGCAGGGTTTGCCGTTGGCGTTGTTGACAAAAAGAAAATTTTAGATAATAAAAAAATGCAAGAAGGCGACGTTGTTATTGCAATCCCTTCTTCTGGTGTTCACTCTAATGGTTTTTCACTTGTAAGAAAGGTTTTTGACGTAGAAAAAGCCGACCTTAAAACTCCTATCGAAGCGCTTGGCGGAAAGAGCCTTGGCGAAACGCTTTTAACGCCAACCAAGATTTACGTTAAAGCTATAATGGGCTTAATTGAAAAGAAAGTTAACGTTAGGGCAATCTCTCACATCACTGGCGGTGGCTTCTATGAAAATATTCCCAGAAGTATTCCTGAAGGTTTTGGCGCTAAGATTGAAAGAAACGCAGTTAAAATTCTTCCCGTATTCGATATGCTTGCTAAGACTGGCGGTATTGACGAACGTGATATGTTCAACACCTTTAACATGGGCGTTGGTATGAGCGTTGTCGTTAAGAAAGAAGATGCTGACAAAGCGATTGCAACCTTAAAAGCGCTTGGTGAAGATGCTTACGTTATGGGTGAAATCGTTAAGTCGTGCGATAAAATTACACTTTGCTAATTGAATTAAGGCACAGGAGAAAAAATGAAAAACAAAACGGTTAACGTTGCGGTTTTGGTGTCTGGTGGCGGAACAAACTTGCAAGCGCTTATAGATTTTTCTGCGGACGGAAACTTGATAAGCGGTCAAATTGTGAAAGTAATTGCCAGCAACGACCAAGCTTATGCGCTTGAGCGTGCAAAAAAAGCTGGCATTGAAAGCGCTGTTGTTCAAAGAAAGGGCATATCCCAAGCCGAATTTGAAAGGGGTTTAATAAGTGAACTTGAAAGTTGCGGGGCGGAAGTTATTGTCCTTGCAGGGTTTATGTGTATACTGTCAAAAGACTTTACGGACAGATATAAAGATAGAATAATAAACGTTCACCCTTCACTAATCCCCAGCTTTTGCGGGCAAGGTTTTTACGGGCTAAAAGTCCACGAAGAAGCGCTTAAATACGGTGTAAAAGTAACGGGTGCTACCGTGCATTTTGTAAACGAAATTCCAGACGGCGGAAAGATTATTATGCAAAAAGCCGTTAATGTAAAAGAAAACGACACACCTTCAAAATTGCAAAAGCGTGTTATGGAACAAGCTGAGTGGAAAATACTTCCCGCGTCGCTTGAAAAGGTGTGTAAAGGCATACTTAAAGGAGAATTATAATGAGCGTTAAAGGCGTTAACAAAATTGAAGATTTATTAAAGAACAATTCTTATCCAGGCAGAGGCATTATCGTGGGCAAGAGTGCGGATGGTAAGAGCGCGATGATTGCTTACTTTATTATGGGCAGAAGCGCAAATAGCCGTAACCGTATTTTTGAAAGATTTGACGGGGGAATGAGAACAAAAGCGTTTGACGAAAGCAAACTCGTCGACCCCAGCCTTATTATTTACAATCCTTTCTTGGAATGTGATAATAGCGACGTTGTTACCAACGGTGACCAAACGGATACTATCGTTGATTACATAAAGGCAAATGGTGACGACGGTTATGCTTTTGAAAAATCTTTGCATACCAGAGAATTTGAACCAGACCACCCCAATTATACGCCAAGAATTTCTGCAATATTAAATTATGATTTTGCGAAACAAGATTTTAGTTACAAGCTTTCAATCTTAAAAAGCCTTGACGGTGATCCACAAGTTTGCAACAGATATTTTTACAGCTATTTACCTGTAAACGGGTTTGGTCACTTTATTCACACTTACGAGTGTGATGGTAACCCAATACCATCTTTCTATGGTGAACCTGAAAGAGTAACTCTTCCAAACACTGCTAATGAACTTGCAGACGTTGTTTGGGGTAGCTTAAATGAAGACAATAAAGTTTCGCTTTTTGTTAGAGTGGTTAACTTGGAAAGCGGAAAAGAACAAGAAATAATTATCAACAAAAACAAATAGGAGAACGCTATGCAAGAATTAGAACTTAAATATGGTTGTAACCCCAACCAAAAACCTTCAAGAATATTTATGGCTAACGGCAAGGATTTGCCTATAACCGTTTTGAACGGAAAACCTGGTTACATTAACTTTTTAGATGCGTTCAACTCTTGGCAACTTGTTAAAGAATTAACAGAAGCAACGGGTAAGCCTTGTGCAACGTCATTTAAGCACGTTAGTCCAGCAGGCGCAGCCGTTGGTGAAAAACTAACTGAAATTGAAAAGAAAGCGTGCTTTGTCGACGATATTGAAGGGCTTGATGATTCTCAAATCGCTTGCGCTTACGCAAGGGCAAGAGGCACGGATAGAATGAGTTCATTTGGTGACTGGATTGCTTTGTCACACGAATGCGACAAGACGACGGCGCTTATCATTAAGAGAGAAGTTTCCGACGGGGTAATTGCTCCATCATACTCAAAAGAAGCGCTTGAAATTTTGAAAGCAAAAAGAAACGGGACGTATAACGTAGTTCAAATCGATCCCAATTACGTACCCGAAGAAAAAGAAACTAAGCAAGTTTTCGGTATTACCTTTGAACAGGGCAGAAACAACTTTAAGATTGATAGAGAGCTTGTGACAAAACAAATTGTTACGGCAAACAAAAATCTTCCCGAAAACGCAATTCAAGATATGATCGTTGCGCTTATTACGTTAAAGTACACGCAATCTAACTCCGTATGCTTTGCTCACAACGGACAAGCAATCGGCGTTGGCGCAGGTCAACAGTCAAGAATACACTGCACACGTCTTGCAGGCTCAAAAGCTGATAACTGGTTCTTGCGTCAAAGCGATAAGGTTATGAACTTACCTTTTAAGGCTGAAGTAGGTAGACCTGACAGAAACAACGTTATTGATATTTATATCTCTGATGAATGCGAAGACCTTTTAGTTGAGGGTGTATGGCAAAAATACTTTACCGTTAAGCCCGAACTCTTTACAAGAGAAGAGAAGAAAGCTGTTCTTTCAAAGATTTCAGGCGTAACGCTTGGTTCTGACGCGTTCTTCCCGTTCAGCGACAATATTGAACGCGCTAAAAAGAGCGGGGTAAGTTACGTTGTTCAACCGGGTGGGTCTGTTCGTGACGACTTGGTTATTCAAGCGTGTGACGATAGAGATATGGTAATGTCATTTACCGGTATGAGATTATTCCACCACTAATAAAAACGGAGAAAATAAATGAAAGTTTTAGTCGTAGGTAACGGCGGAAGAGAACACGCCATTATTCAAAGTTTAAAAAAGAGCAAAAAGATAACAGAGCTTTATGCGTTGGCTGGCAATGGTGGCATAGCGCAAGACGCCATTATCGTTGATATGGACGTTAAGGCTGTTGATAAAATTGCTGAGTGGGCAATTCAAAACAAAATTGACTTTGCGGTTGTCGCACCAGACGACCCGTTGGTTTTAGGTGCGGTTGACCGCCTTAACGAAAAGGGTATTCCTTGTTTTGGACCTGATGCAAAAGCCGCTATTATTGAAGGAAGTAAGATTTTCTCTAAAAATCTTATGCAAAAATACGGTATTCCCACGGCGAATTACCAAACCTTTTCTAACAAGGAAGACGCGCTTAAATATCTTGAGACGCAAGATATGCCTATCGTGGTAAAAGCAGATGGTCTTGCACTTGGCAAAGGCGTTATCATTGCTCAAACTTTAGATGAGGCAAAAGAAGCCGTAACTTCAATGATGGAAGATAAAGTGTTTGGCGAAAGTGGCGCAAACATAGTTATTGAAGAATTTTTAACCGGACCTGAAGTTTCCGTTTTATCGTTTACCGACGGCAAAACGCTTGTTCCTATGATATCTTCAATGGATCACAAGCGCGCACTTGACGACGATAAGGGCTTAAATACGGGCGGAATGGGAACTATTGCTCCCAACCCATATTACACCGAAAGCGTTGCTAAAGATTGTATGGAAAAAATATTTATTCCCACAATGAACGCAATGAACGCTGAAGGCAGAACGTTTAAGGGTTGTTTATATTTTGGATTGATGTTGACGCCAAAAGGGCCAAAAGTAATCGAATATAACTGTCGCTTTGGCGACCCCGAAACACAAGTAGTGTTACCACTTCTTAAAACCGACCTTCTTGAAATTATGCAAGCAGTTAGCGAACAAAGGCTTAGCGAAATAAAAGTTGAGTTCAAGAAAAAGAGTGCGTGTTGCGTTATTATGGCAAGCAAGGGCTATCCCGAAAAGTATGAAAAGGGATATGAAATCGTTTATAGAACGAGCAAAAAGAACGTGTTTGTTGCGGGTGCAAAACTTTCAAACGGCGTGCTTAAAACAAACGGCGGTAGAGTTCTTGGCGTAACCGCAACGGCAAAAACCCTTAAAAAAGCAATTACAAAAGCATATAAAAAAGTAGCAAAAATCGACTTTGCAAACGCTTACTATCGTAAAGATATCGGCAAGCGCGCGTTAAAGGCTTATGGAGAAAAATAATGGTTTATAGAATTTACGTTACAAAAAAACCCGAATATGCGCACGAAGCAAATGCGCTTATGGGCGAAATTAAAAACCTTTTGAAAATTGACGGTGTAACTTCACTTAAAGTTATCAACCGTTACGACGTTGAAAATATTGATGAACAACTTTTCAACAAGTGCATAAACGCAGTGTTTAGCGAACCGCAAATTGACGACACGTCAAAAGCGCTTCCGCACACCGACTATTTGTTTGCGGTTGAACCGCTTCCCGGTCAGTTTGACCAACGTGCAGATTCTGCTGCTCAATGTATACAGTTGTTCTCTGCTGGCAACCGCCCAACCGTTAAAACGGCAAAAGTTTACGCCATTGACGGAAATCTTACTAAAGAACAACTTTCAGCAATAAAAAAATACGTTATAAACCCTGTTGAATGTAGGGAGGCTGACCTTGCGGAAGTTGGAACGCTTGAAGTTTCATACTATCTTCCACAAACGGTAGAAACGCTTAACGGTTTTAACGCGTTAGATGTTTCTGGATTAAAAGCTTTCTTAAACGAAAAAGGTCTTGCAATGGACCTTGACGACCTTAAGTTCTTGCAGGCGTACTTCAAGAAAGAACAACGTGACCCCACTATCACTGAAATTAAGATGATAGACACCTATTGGTCTGACCACTGCCGTCACACAACGTTCTTGACGACTATTGAAAGCGCTGAGTTTGAAGATGAACTTGCAAACCAAATTTATAACGATTATTTAAACGCAAGAAAAGAACTTAACAGAACAAAACCCATCAACCTTATGGACCTTGCAACCATTGCAACTAGATATCACAAGGCAACGGGTGCGCTTCCCAAGATTGACGAATCAGAAGAAATAAACGCGTGTACAGTTAAGATTAAAGTAAACGTAGGCGGTGAAGAACAAGACTGGTTGTTGCTCTTTAAGAACGAAACGCACAACCACCCCACAGAAATCGAGCCTTTTGGCGGTGCGGCAACTTGTATTGGCGGTGCTATTCGTGACCCGTTATCTGGCAGAAGTTACGTTTATGCCGCTATGCGTGTTACAGGTGCAGGCAATCCATTAAAACCACTTGAAAAGACTATTAAGGGTAAACTCCCACAAAGAAAAATCGTAACAACCGCTGCAAACGGTTATTCTTCATACGGCAACCAAATCGGCCTTGCAACAGGTATGGTTGACGAAATTTATCACGACGGTTACGTTGCAAAGCGTATGGAAATAGGTGCTGTTATTGCAGCTGCCCCCGCACAGAACGTTCGCCGTGAAGTTCCCCAAAAAGGTGACGTTGTTATTCTTCTTGGCGGAAGAACAGGTAGAGACGGTTGCGGTGGCGCAACTGGCTCATCTAAGTCACACAACTTGCAATCATTAACTTCTTGTGGTGCAGAAGTTCAAAAGGGCAACGCACCTGAAGAAAGAAAATTACAAAGATTATTCCGCAACCCCCAAGCATCACGCTTAATCAAGCGTTGTAACGACTTTGGTGCTGGCGGTGTTTCAGTTGCTATCGGCGAACTTGCAGACGGATTGAATATCGACCTTGATAAAGTTCCCAAAAAATACGACGGGCTTGACGGTACTGAACTTGCAATCAGCGAATCTCAAGAAAGAATGGCTGTTGTAGTTGAAGCGAACGACGTTGAAAAGTTTATTGCACTTGCAAATCAAGAAAACTTGGAAGCTACCGTCGTGGCTTTGGTTACTGACGACAATAGACTTAAAATGACTTGGAAAGGCAACGTTATCGTTGACATTTCAAGAGATTTCTTGAACAGCAACGGCGCTGAAAAGAAAACTAAGATAAAAATCGTTAAACAAAAAATGCACGAAAAGAAATTGCCCGTTGACTTTGTTTCGGGCATGAAAAAACTTGCAACCGACCTTAACGTTTGCAGTAAGCGTGGGCTTTCTGAACGTTTTGACTCTACAATCGGCGCAGGTACGGTGCTTATGCCTTTTGGTGGCAAAAATCAAAGAACGCCAATTCAAGCAATGGTAAACAAAGTTTCAGTTGAAAATGCGGATACTGATACTTGCTCGTTTATGAGCTGGGGTTACAATCCCTTTATTGCTGAAAAGAGCCCTATGTTCGGTGGATATTATGCGGTAATGGAAAGTGTTTGTAAGCTTATCGCAACAGGCGCAAGCTTTGAAGATACATATCTAACTTTCCAAGAATATTTTGAAAAACCTCAAAAAGATGCAAAGCGTTGGGGTAAACCCGCAGCCGCGCTACTCGGTGCATACCGTGCACAACGCGAACTTAAGCTTTCAGCTATAGGTGGTAAGGACTCAATGAGTGGTTCGTTTGAAAAGATTGACGTTCCGCCAACGCTTGTTTCTTTTGCCGTTACAACGGATAAGCTTAACAGCGTAGTTTCGCCCGAATTTAAAAAAGCAGGTAGCAAGGTCGTTCTTCTTCCCGCAGTTACCACGGCTGACGGACTTATCGACAGCAAAGATTTATTAGAAAACTTTGCCATCATAGAAAAATTAAACAAACAAGGCAAAGTATTGGCAATGTACACGCCCACTTACGGCGGTGTAGCAGAGGCGGTTATGAAAATGTGCTTAGGTAACGGACTTGGCTTTAAGTATAACGACGTTACGTTAAAGGATATTTTCGGTTATAATTACGGCGCGTTTATCATTGAATTAAACGGTGACGTAGAAGTTGAAAAGGTAATAGATTTAGGTGTTGTTACCGACAATGGCTCAATCGAATACAATGGTGAACAACTTAGTGTTAAAGCGCTCTTAAATAGCTACGAAAAGAAACTTGAAAGCGTGTTTACTTGCAATGACGTTAAGACGGGCAAGGGTAAAATTCCTGCTATTGAATACAGCGCAAGCGAATGGATTAGCTCTCCCACTAAGTTTGCTAAACCAAGAGTTTTAGTTCCCGTATTCCCAGGTACTAACTGTGAATACGATACGAAGAAAGCGTTTGAAAGAGCGGGTGCTGACGTTGATATATTCGTAATCAAGAACTTGTTTGACGTTAAAGATAGCGTTGATGCGTTCGCGCAAAAGATAAAGAACAGCCAAATCGTATTTATCCCCGGTGGTTTCTCTGGCGGTGATGAACCTGACGGTTCTGGTAAGTTTATTACAGCTTTCTTTAGAAATAAAGCTATCAAAGAAAATGTTAGCGACCTTCTAGACCAAAGAAAAGGCTTGATGGGTGGTATTTGTAACGGTTTCCAAGCGCTTATTAAGTTAGGCTTAGTTCCTTACGGCTATATTACCGACGAGATGGATGAAAAAATGCCTACGCTAACCTTTAACACTATCGCGCGTCACCAATCAATGCTTGTTAAAACGCGCATAGCATCAAACAAATCGCCTTGGCTTATGGATACTAATGTTGGCGACGTTTATACCGTGCCAATTTCTCACGGCGAAGGTAGATTTATTTGTGAAAAATCATTGCTTAAAAAGCTTATCAAGAACGGTCAAATTGCAACGCAATACGTTGATGAAGCAGGAAAGCCCACGTACGACGTGAAGTTCAATCCCAACAACTCTATTTACGCAATAGAGGGTATCACTTCTCCCGACGGTAGAGTATTTGGTAAGATGGGGCATTCCGAAAGAGTTGGAAACGGATTGTATAAAAACGTTGATGGAGATTACGACATCAAGATGTTTACTTCTGCCGTTAAATATTTCAAATAACGTTTAAGGAAGAGTTATTATGGCTTACAAAAGTGATATTGAAATAGCGCAAAGCGTTATTCCAGAACATATCTTAAAAATAGCCGAAAGGGCAAATATTCCTCAAGAATACATTGAGCAATACGGCAACTACAAGGCAAAAGTTGACTTGTCACTTTTGTCAAAAACGGATAAAGCAGACGGCAAACTAATTTTAGTTACGGCAATTACCCCAACGCCCGCGGGCGAAGGCAAAACCACTACTACTATAGGTCTTGCCGACGGCTTGAAACGTATTGGTAAAAACGTTACGGTGGCACTTCGCGAACCGTCTTTAGGCCCAGTGTTTGGTGTTAAAGGTGGTGCTGCTGGCGGTGGATATGCTCAAGTTATACCTATGGAAGATATCAACTTGCACTTTACAGGTGACTTCCACGCAATCGGCGCGGCGAACAACTTGCTTGCAGCGATGCTTGATAACCACATTTATCAAGGCAATGCGCTTAATATTGACCCAAGAAAGATTACTTGGAAAAGATGCGTTGATATGAACGATCGCCAACTCCGTTTTGTTGTAGACGGTTTGGGTGGAAAGGTAAACGGTGTGCCTAGAGAAGATGGTTACGATATAACCGTTGCTTCGGAAATTATGGCTGTTTTATGTCTTTCAACTTCTATTGATGACTTAAAGCGAAGGCTTTCAAAGATTATCGTTGGGTATACTTATGATGACAAGCCGGTTACCGCGGGCGAATTGAAAGCGCACGGTGCAATGACCGCGTTGTTGAAAGACGCGCTAAAGCCCAACCTTGTTCAAACTTTAGAAGGAACTCCAGCGTTTGTTCACGGCGGTCCGTTTGCCAACATAGCGCACGGTTGCAACTCCATTATGGCAACTAAAATGGCGATGAAAACGGGCGATTACGCTGTTACCGAAGCGGGCTTTGGCGCAGACCTTGGCGCTGAAAAGTTCCTTGATATTAAGTGCCGTATGGCAAACTTAAAGCCCAGCGCAGTTGTTATAGTTGCAACTATCAGGGCGTTAAAGATGCACGGTGGCTTAGCGAAAACTGAGCTAAATGAAGAAAATTTAACCGCGCTTGAAAATGGGCTTCCTAATCTTTTACGTCACGTTCATAATATAAAAGACGTTTATAAACTCCCATCAGTTGTTGCGGTTAACCGTTTCCCAACCGACACGGATAAAGAAATTGAACTTGTTATTGAAAAGTGCAAAGAGCTTGGCGTTAACGTTGTTCTTTCAACCGTTTGGGCTGACGGCGGAAAGGGTGGAGAAGCGCTTGCAAAAGAAGTTGTTGCTCTTTGTGAAAAGGACAATGATTTCACCTTTAGCTATGATGATTGCGATAGCCTTGCTACTAAGATTGAAAAGGTTGCAACTAAAGTTTACGGTGGTGACGGTGTAGTTATAAGCCCGCAAGCTCAAAAACAAATTGCGCGCTTAGAAGAATTAGGCTTTAAAAACTGCCCCGTTTGTATTGCAAAAACGCAGTATTCTTTTTCTGACGATATGACTAAGCTTGGCGCACCTACAGGTTTTAAGATTACCGTTCGTCAAGTAAAAGTTTCGGCAGGGGCAGGCTTTGTGGTCGTGCTTACCGGTGACATTATGACTATGCCCGGATTACCCAAAGTTCCTGCAGCGGAAAAGATTGACGTAAATAGCGACGGTGTAATTACAGGGTTGTTTTAATACTAGGCTTAAAACGAAAGGGTATATGAACATTATTAGAACACGAATAAAACATAAGCAAAACAAAAAGCGTTCGCAAAAAGCGAACGCTTTCAATTTTTAACTATTAAGTTGTGTTCCTTTGCGCTTAAACTTAACGAAAGGGAACACGTTTGTTTCTTTTTTGACAAATCCCCGCGCCTCCTTTTTACAGCGGTCGTCGGTAATAAATTCAAACGGGTTAACGCCCTTATTCCGTTAAGATTAGCGCAGACAATATTACGGGTTCACTGTTCAATGGTCTGCACCTCCTAATTTTATTTTTAGTAGTTTGTATCCTACACTATCGCAGACGTAAGATTGTTCATCGGTCTGCCCTCCTTAATGATACGGATAATTTCTTCTCGCTAGCCTATCCTTTTTCTAACTTTATTGTAGCATAGAGCGCATATAGTGTCAATATGTTTTTTAAAAATTTTGTCAACAAAATTTAGCAAAAACCATCTTGACGGAGTAGGGTTTTAATGATATAATAAAAAGGTAGGTATGAAAGGCATAATTACAATAAACCCCTTTTTAGTGCCACAAGAAAGCGTGCACTTTGCAAAAAGGTTAAGTGAAGAATTTAATAAAAATGGCGTTCAAGTTGAAATTATTAGCGATTTGTTTAGTCAAACTTATATCCAAACGCAAGGCGTTGTTTCTAAGCTAAACGGTTTGGATTTTTGTATTTATTTAGACAAGGATAAATACCAGTCCCGACTTCTAGAAAAAATGGGTGTAAGGCTTTTTAACTCTCACAACGCCGTAAGGCTTTGTGATGATAAGGCAGAAACTTATATCGCTCTATCTGGCGCAGGGTTAAAAATTCCAAAAACCATCTTTGCGCCTTTGTGTTACAACCAATCGCTTTCAGTTAGTGATAGTTGGCTTAACGGCATTGCAAAAGAGCTTTCATTTCCGCTTATTGTAAAGGAAAGTTTTGGTTCTATGGGCAAGGGCGTTTATCTTGTAAACGATATTACCGAACTAAAAGAAGTTAGTGAAAAGCTTAAATGTAAGCCTTATTTATATCAACAATATATACGCGCGCGTAAGGGCGTTGACGTTAGAGTGATTGTGATTGGCGGTAAAGCGCTTTGCGCAATAGAGCGCTCTAATCCAAATGACTTTAGGTCAAACGTGGCGCAAGGCGGGCAGGCAAGAACGATTGAACTTCCAAAGGCTTTCAAACACACTGCTGAAAAGTGTGCTAAAATTTTAGGGCTTGATTATTGCGGGGTTGACCTTTTGTATTCTAATGAAAACGAACCTATTGTGTGCGAAGTAAACTCTAACGCCTTTATCGGCGGGGTGGAAGGTGCAACGGGTGTAAACGTTGCAGGTGCTTATGCAAAATACGTTATAGAACAATTAAAAAATAAAAATTAACAAAATGAGAGCTAAAATAGTTGAAAAGCTCTCATTTTTTGATATAATAGAGTTATGAAAGCATATTACGAACATGAAAGAGAAAGCAACTTAAAATTTGATATAGTTAGTCCGTGTTGTTTAATAGAACCGCATTTTCACAGCAACTTAGAAGTTTTTTTGGTAAAAAAAGGCGAATATCAAATAACTAAAAATGGCGTAACAAAGAATATAAAAGCTGGGGAACTTGCAATTTTTGACAGTTACGACGTGCACTCTTACGATAAAAGGATGACGCTTGATTGTGAAGATTACGCACTTTTAATCCCTTATCGCTATCTTGAAAGAATAAACGCCTACAGGCAAAGCAAGCACATAAAAACGTTTATAATATCAAACAAAGAG
The DNA here is from genome assembly GCA_045578765.1 of Christensenellaceae bacterium. Taxonomy (GTDB): domain Bacteria; phylum Bacillota; class Clostridia; order Christensenellales; family Borkfalkiaceae; genus UBA1259. The sequence continues at coordinate 128,674 of JAZNKV010000003.1, forward strand.
TTGTTTGACCGACTATACGCTATTATTAAAGAGTGGATGCAAGGACAAACTGATGACAAGATAACGCATAGCGCGAGCGAGCTGTTTTTATCTGTTTTAATTGACTATTTGGAGTTTGATAATGCGCTTTTTACCGAGGGGGAAGTAATAAGAAAGATTTTAAATTACTTACATAAAAACTATCAAAACGGAATTACTGCAACGGTGGTAGCAAAAGAGTTAGGGTATTCAAACGCATACGTTTCGCGCATGTTTCATAAATACCTTAAAGAAAGCATACCAAAATACTTAAACAATATCCGCTTAAGTCACGTTGAAAACGAGCTTAAAAAAGCAAGCGGTAAAAAGATAAACCAAATAATTATGGACGCTGGTTTTAAAAGCGTTCAGTCATACTATCGCAATAAAAAACAAAAGCAAAACTAAAAGCTTTTCTTTAATAGAAATTTAAATTAAAAACGGTATAATATTTTTTTGGAGAAATAAAAATGAAAACTTTTCTATTCGACTTTGACGGTACGCTTGTCGATTCTATGCCATCTTTTATTGCAGGAGTTATTAAAGAATTAGATAAAAATAATTGTCAATATGATGATGACATAATAAAAATAATAACTCCTTTGGGTTTTGAAGGTACCGCTGATTATTTTATTAAAACTTTCGGCTTGGATATAAGCATTGAAGAACTTGTTTGTGCATTCAAAGACAATATGGCAAATGAATATTTTTACAATATACCTGCCAAAAGTAATGTTATAAAGGTTTTAAAGGAATTGAAAGATAACGGCGCAAGTCTAAATATTCTAACTGCAAGTCCACACGTTACTCTTGATGCGTGCTTAAAAAGATTGAAAATATTTGATTTGTTTGATAACGTTTGGTCTTGTGAAGATTTTTCAACAACAAAAGCTAATCCTGAAATTTATAAATTAGTTGCCCAAAAACTTAATGTAAATGTAAAAGACGTGCTGTTTTTAGATGACAACATAAATGCTAGCTTGACGGCGAAATCTGCGGGCATGAAGGTGTGTGGCGTTTTTGATGAATCTTCTGTCGATTATATAGAACAAATGAAATCTATTTGCGATTTCTATATTTACGACTTTGATCAATTATTGAAAATAAAATAGCCAAGTCTATCTGCGCATTGATTTCTAATCTACAAAATCTCGAATGCAAAAACGACTAGTAAAGATTGAAGTATTCAAATTTATTGAACCATTGAGCCTTGTATTAAACACTTTTAAAAGTTCAGCACACTATGCTTTGTAAACAAAATCGTGTGTTTTTGCAATACAAAAATAAAGACTAACGAAAATTTCGTTAGTCTTTTATCTAGTCTAAAAAATCCCTAAGGGAAGAGCGATAAAGCTTTTGTTTTTTATTTGTGGTCAAATTTTGTAACCGTTTTATGTTTTTGTGTGATAAAAATTAAACAATCACGTATTGTGTTATCAAAAGTTAATATAATGGCATATACATAAAACACTATGGAATTAAATTATAGCGAACTCAAATCGCGAGACGTGATAAACGTTAGTGACGGCAAGTGTTTAGGCAGAATAATTGATATTAGGTTAAGTTTTCCTAAAGGTGTTTTAGTTGGTATAACCGTTCCGGGAAGAAGACGTGGCCCGTTTTGTTTTTTTGATAAAAGCGAACTGTATATTGAACGCAATAAAATTGTTAAAATCGGTGGAGACGTTATATTAGTTAATTTAAGGAGCGCAGATTCATATGCGCAGTGTACAATTCCATATAAAGATGATTGTGGCGCACCACACTTCCCGCCAAACAATAAAATTCCGCCTTGCCCGCCAAAGAAAGGTAATAATTGTATTGACCTTTCGGGCATATGTGACAAAAACGGTAGAATAGACTTAGACGACTATTAAAAGTTAGAAAAAGTATCAATTATTTTTCAAAACCCCCTTGAAAAATCGCTTGTGTTGTTATATAATAAAGGCAACCGAAAATATAGACGAGAGTCAAATTTAATTAAGGGGGACTGCATTTTATGGGTCAAATATTATCGGAAAACATTAGGAACATTGCCATTGTAGGTCACAGTGGTGCAGGAAAAACTTCGCTTGCCGAAGCTATTTTATTTAACGGCAAAAGTATTGATAGGTTAGGGCGTACGGCGGACAAAAACACCGTTATGGACTATGATGAACAAGAAATGGCAAGGGGAATATCGATTTCACTTGCGTGTGCATATACGTACTGGCGTGACGTAAAAATCAACGTTATAGACGTTCCGGGCTTTTATGATTTTGAAGGCGAATTTGAACAAGCAATGCGTGCAGTTGGCGCTGCTATTTTAGTTGCAGACGCTTCTGGCGATATTGCTGTTGGCAGTGAAAAAGTTGTTGATTACTGTGTGCGCCGTCACATTCCGCTTATGATTTTTGTGAACGGTATTGATAAAGACAACTCTGATTACGTTAAAACGGTTGAAGCTTTCCGCGCTAAGTATGGAAAGAAAATTTCGCCGACACACTTACCAATAATTCGTGATGGTAAAATGAAGGGGTACGTTTCAGTTATATCAGGCAAAGCGTTTGAATTTTCACCGGGTGGAAGAACTGAAGTTGCTGTACCACAAGGTATGGAAGCCGACGTTGCGCTACTTAAAGAAGGATTAACAGAAGCAGCTGCTGAAACAAGTGAAGACTTGCTTGATAAATATCTTGCAGAAGGCGCACTTACCAATGATGAAATCGTTGCGGGTGTAAAGAGTGGTCTTAAAGAAGGTGAAACCGTGCCGATTATGGGTGGTTCAGCACTTCAAAATATGGGCGTTATCAACCTTTTGCACGAAATAGTAGATTTATTACCCTCACCACTTGACAGAAGGCCTGCTTTTGCGACTGATGAAACCGGCGAAGTTAAATCTGTTGTTTGCGACGTGAACAAGCCCTTCTCTGCACAAGTATTTAAAACTGTTGCAGACCCGTTTGTTGGCAAACTCAATATGATAAGAGTATTCACTGGTACACTAAAGAGTGGTATGACCGTTTTGAACACTGTTACGGGCGAAAAAGAACGCATAAATTCATTGTACGTTATGAAAGGCAAAAAGCAAGAGCCGGTTGATGCGTTAGTTGCAGGCGACATCGGTGCGGTAAACAAGCTTACCAACACTAACACAGGCGATACGCTTTGTGATGAAATAGGTAAGATTAAATTCTATGATATACCGTTGCCTAAGCCTGTTATTACAATGGCCATTAGCGCGGCTAAGAGTGGAGAAGAAGACAAAGTGTTCCAAGGCCTTAACCGCTTGGCAGAAGAAGACTTAACCTTTAAGGTAGAGAAAGATAAAGAAACTGGCGAGATGGTTATCCGCGGACAAGGCGAAACACAACTTGAAATTTTGTGTAAAAAACTCAAAGCAAAATTTGGTTGTGAAGCTGTTTTAACTGCGCCAAAGGTAGCGTTCCGTGAAACCATTAAGGGCGTTGCTGAAGCTGAAGGAAAACACAAAAAGCAATCAGGTGGCGCCGGTCAATTTGGCGTGGTTAACATCAAGTTTGAACCGGGCGCTGAAGACGGCGTGTTTGAGTTTGTAAACGCTATCGTTGGTGGCGCTGTATCTAAGCCGTTTGCGATTGCGGCTGAAAAAGGCTTGAAAGAAGCAATGCAAAAGGGCGTTCTTGCAGGATACCCAATGGTTGACTTAAAGTGTACGCTATTCGACGGTAAAGAACACCCCGTTGACAGTAAGGAAGTTGCTTTCGTTTCGGCTGCTAAACTCGCCTACGAAGAAGGTATTAAAAAAGCAAGACCTACTATTTTAGAACCCGTTTACTCATATAAGATTATAGTTCCCGATACTTATACGGGCGATATTTTAGGTGATATGAATAAACGTCGTGGTAGAGTTTTGGGTATGGAAACGGTTGACGGTTTGCAAGAAATTTCTGCAGAAGCACCGCTCGTTGAAATGCTTAAATACGCAACCGATTTGCGTTCTATGACTCAAGGTCGCGGTAAGTTTAGCGCAGAATTCTTGTGCTATGAAGAAGTACCTTACCAAGCGCAAGAAAAAATTATTGCCGAAGCAAAAAAATAATACGAGTAAGTCGGAGGCCAAGCGGTCTTAG
>JAZNKV010000004.1:0-69535 GCA_045578765.1 Christensenellaceae bacterium
AAAAACTCGTATATATACCATTGCGGTGACGTTAGCGGTGAGGTCCCACCTGTTCTCATACCGAACACAGTAGTTAAGCTCACTAGCGCCGACAATACTTGACTGGAGACGGTCCGGGAAGATAGGTTGTTGCTGCATCCATTAAAAATTTTGGTTCTTTTAGAACCAAACATTGCCCCTTAGCTCAGTAGGTAGAGCATTCGGCTGTTAACCGAAGTGTCGTCAGTTCGAGTCTGTCAGGGGCAGCCATCAAAAGAAAACATCAACCAATTGGTTGGTGTTTTTCTTTTGCCGTCGGTCACCCGACGGAGATGAACTATCCGAGCAATATTTCATATTGCGTCGTCGACGCTCGTCCGTTCATTTTATTTATTTGTAATTTTTTGAATAAAACTAAAGCTTAGCTTGAGCAGAAAATTTTAATTAGTCTTGTTTTTATATAATTTGTATGATACAATTATAATAGAAACACCATTAAATATAAATCAAGGAGTTCAAGATGTGGAAGTTTGAAGGGGTTTATACGGGAGAAGCAAAAAAGTACATTAAAAAGAAACAGAAAAAAGTGCTTATTATTGCAGATTTGCTAATATCTGTTTTTTGCCTCCTTATCTTTGGTGGTATGGCTATAGAACTTTGCAAGGGAAATCAAATACTTTTAACCATCGTTTTAAGCATTGGAGGAGGTTTTATAGCATTAATAAATTTAGTATTATTTATATATTATATGCTTAAACCTAAATGTGTAATAGAAATAAATAATTATAGTATCCAAGTTTTTGATGGAGAGACGTGTCATTCTATTACTTTTTATAGAATTAAAACTATAGAGGTATATGATGATTTTATTATAATTAAAGATTCATCTAATTTAAGAGGATATGTTTTACAAAAAGAATTACTGATTGATGGTGAGTGGGAAGACTTAAAGGCGTTTCTTAAAGAGGTTGAAGATAGTTTAGATAGCGAGGATCCTGTATATCAAGTTAAAGAACCGAAAACGGAATTTTTTGAAGCAACTGTAAAGTCGAAGAGAGTTTGTAAAAGATTTGATGGCGATATATATACACCACATACCGTATACGAATACCTCGTTACGTTCTATTTTGAAAACGGAAAAGAATTCGAATACGAAATAGGACAGGAAAGTTATGAAAGAGTAGAACTGGGGGAAATTGGAACATTGGTTCTTATTAACGGAAATTTCTTTTCTTTTGGAACAGGTGAAAATATTGAATAAATATAAGCAAAAACAACTAACAAACTTTTTTATGTATAAAACAAAACACCAACCAAACGGTTGGTGTTTTCTTATGAAAAATTTCGATATACTCCCCTATTGACAAAATACCCCGACAGGGTATATTATATATTTAGAGGTGTGTTATGGATAATAATTGTTGCAACAAAAAAACTAAAAGGAACGTTAATGAGAAAAAGTTAATAATAAACAGGCTAAACAGAATCAGTGGGCAAATAAGAGGAATAAATAAGATGGTAGAGAATGACGCATATTGTAATGACCTGCTAATTCAATTATCTGCTGTTGAAAACTCTATTAAAAGTTTATCGACGCATATTTTGGAAAATCATTTGTATAACTGTGTTCCAACGGCTTTAGAGAACGGTGATTATGATACTATTGACGAACTGATCAGTTTATTTAAGAGATTTAATAAGTAAAAGGAGGTGAAAACATGGAAAAATATGTAGTTTGCGAAAAATGCGGCGCAATGGTTAAGGTATTAATCGAATGCACTTGTGAAAACTGCGGAATTAAATGTTGTGGTCAAACCATGAAAGAAATTTCAGCAGAAGAAGCAAATAAATGTTTAGAAAGTAAGTAAAAAGTAGTTTATCATTAAAACCTATAAAAAAGGTTTGATAATATTTTACAAGTTAAACACGAACAAGCCACCAACAAATCGTTTAGTTGGTGGCTTTGTCTTTTTGTGGCGGATTTTTGTGCATATGTACTTTTTCGCTAAAAATATTTCAAACACCTTTACAAATCAATTAATAAGTTGTATAATTGTAACGTAAAATAAAAAGATCTAAACAATCAAGGAGAACAAAAATGAAATTAATTATCAAAGACAATTACGATTCAATGAGTGCATGGGCTGCTGAGCATATTGCCAATGCAATCAACAATCACAAAGAAGACCGTCCTTTCGTACTCGGTTTACCGACTGGTTCTTCACCCCTTGGCGTTTATAGAAAACTTATCGAAATGAACAAGGCTGGTAAGGTTACGTTTAAAAACGTTGTAACGTTTAACATGGATGAATACGTTGGATTACCAAAAGACCATGACCAAAGTTATTGGTATTTCATGCACGATAATTTCTTTAACCACATAGATATTCCTGCAGAAAACATCAATATTTTAGATGGTATGGCAAAGGACTTAGAAGCGGAATGTGCTCGTTATGAAGCTAAGATTGCATCATACGGCGGAATTGATTTGTTTATGGGTGGTAGCGGTGTTGACGGACACATTGCGTTTAACGAACCGTTTACGTCACTAAATTCAAGAACGGGTGTTCGCGCTCTTACTGAAGACACCTTAATTGTAAACTCACGTTTCTTTGATAACGACGTTAACAAAGTTCCCAAAACTGCTCTTTCTGTAGGTGTAGGCACCGTTTGTGACTCTAAACAAGTTATGTTGCTTATCAGCGGTCACAACAAGGCGCGTGCGCTCCGTCACTGCGTTGAGGGCGGTGTTGACCACGCTTGGACTATAAGTGCGCTTCAATTACATAAAGACGGCATCATTGCTTGCGATGAAGCTGCTTGTGGCGAATTAAAGGTAGATACCTATAAATACTTTAAGGAAATTTACAAAAACGAAAAATAATGTTTTAATGATAGCGGAGCGCGAATGTGCGTTCCGCTTTTGTTTTTTAACAGAAAGTTTAAGCTTCAAATAGCAACGTCAAAGGCAAGTTGTGAAAAACAACTTGCCTTTAATTTGGTTCAAAAGGCAATCAAACTAGCGTCATTTTTGGATGAAAAGGGATAGAGTGAAGGAATGGTTGACAAAAAATACGATAACGGTGCAAGAATTTTGATACAATATGCGCAAAACGTGCAAAATTTTAAACATTTTTGACAAATATTTTGATTTTTTATCATTACATTTAACGAATAAAGCGCAACAAAAAGCTTGTAATAAAAATGCGCTTTTTTTGCGGAAAAATAGCAAAAAAGTATGTTTTTTCACACGAAACAATCAAAAAATACACAAAATTTTATTTATTATTGACAACCTATACTTACAATGATATAATATATAAAATATATTATTATCGCTAAAGACTATTGAGGTAAAGTATGAATATTCCCTTTTCTCCTCCGGATATGTCAGAACTTGAAATTAAAGAAGTTTCGGATGCTTTGCGTTCGGGTTGGATTACTACGGGGCCAAAAACAAAAGAGCTTGAAAAAAGAATAGCGCAATATTGCGGGGTGAAACGCGCGGTATGTTTAAATTCTCAAACGGCATGTGCGGAATTGGCTCTTCGTGTATTGGGAATAGGTGAAGGGGATGAGGTTATTGTTCCTGCATACACATACACGGCGTCAGCATCTGTTGTTTGTCATGTTGGTGCAAAACTTGTTTTGATAGATTGCCAAAAAGATTCAACAGAGATGGATTATGAGCAGGTTGAGCGTGCAATTAATGTGAACACAAAAGCTATTATACCGGTCGATATCGCAGGCGTTCCGTGTGATTACGAACGTCTTTTTAGCATTGTTAACAAAAAGAAAAGCATGTTTAGTGCCAAAAATAAAATTCAACGAGCAATTGGCAGGGTTGCCATCATGGCGGATACGGCACATTCTTTTGGTGCATTTTGGCGCGATAAGCATATAGGAAGCGTTGCTGATTTTTCATCGTTTTCATTCCATGCGGTGAAAAATTTGACTACCGCTGAGGGTGGCGCATTAACTTGGAGAGAAATAGATGGGGTAGACAGTGACGAAATATATAGTCAGTTGCAATTATTTTCTTTGCACGGTCAGTCTAAGGATGCTTTAGCAAAAACCAAGCTTGGAGCTTGGGAATATGATGTTATTGGAACTTGGTATAAATGCAACATGACTGATATTGCCGCGGGCATTGGCCTTGCGCAACTTTCAAGATACTCTGAAATGATTGAAAGAAGAAAACAAATCATCAAAAAGTATGATGAAGCATTTACTCCGCTGGGCATCAAACCATTAAAGCATTATACAGATACATATCAATCTTCTGGGCATTTATACATTACGAGAGTGCCAAACGTTACGTTAGAACAACGCAATAAAATTATTATTGACATGGCGGAAGCTGGCATTGCTTGCAACGTGCACTATAAACCATTGCCAATGCATACGGCATATAAGAACCTTGGTTTTGATATTAAAGATTTTCCAAACGCCTATGATTTTTTTGCAAACGAAATCACTTTGCCGTTGCATACGAGATTAACGGATGAAGAAGTTGAATACGTGATAACCAATTTTACAAAAATTGTAAAGGGTGCTGAAATATGTCTTTAAGAAAGTGGGATATGTTGCCTGAAGAATTTCGAACGCCTATTGTTTTAGAGTATTACGAGATTTTAAGGGGAAGAAAATTTAGTTTATTTATAAAGCGAGTTTTTGATGTTTGCGCGTCTTTTTTAATGCTTCTTTTTTTAAGCCCAATATTTTTAGTTCTAGCGGTTGCAATAAAATTAGATTCTAAAGGCCCTATTTTTTATAGGCAAGAAAGAATTACGAGATACGGGAAAAAATTCAAAATATATAAGTTCCGCACAATGATTGTAGATGCTGATAAGCAAGGTCCTAAAGTTACGATAAAAAACGACAAAAGAGTTACACGTGTTGGTAAGTTGATACGCAAGTGTAGGCTAGATGAAATTTGCCAATTATTAAACGTTTTTGTTGGTGATATGACTTTTGTTGGAACTCGCCCTGAAGTTGAGAAATATGTTCTGGAATACACTGAGGAAATGAAGGCGACTTTATTATTGCCTGCAGGTGTAACTAGCTTAGCAAGTATATACTACAAAGATGAAGAGCAATTATTATCTAATGCGCAAGATGTTGACAAAACTTACGTTGAGAAAGTTTTGCCAGAAAAGATGAAATATAATTTATTGGCTATTAGAAAGTTTGGCTTCTTTAAGGACATTAAGATTATGTTCATGACGGTTTTTGCTGTTCTTGGAAAAAAATATAAACCACCAAAGTTGTGAGGAAGTTGCATGCAAAATATAGACGTGAAACCTATAAGCGAAAAAGAAAAGGTAAAAATTAAGCGTGTGACTGACATTCACATGAAAACGTTTGAAGGCTTTTTTTTGACATTTATGGGTAAAGGCTTTTTGAATATTATGTACAAGGCATATGTAAAACATGATTTGTCTAATTTAGTTTGTGCGACAGATGAGCGCGGAAACGTGTTAGGCTTTATGGCATATTCAAAAGATGTTAGCGCACTGTACAAATACATGATAAAGCATAGCTTAATTGCTTTTGCTTGGTATAGCCTTGGTGCTTTTTTGCGCAAACCTAAAGTTTTCATGAGATTAATTAGGGCTTTTTTAAAACCTTCTCAAACTAAACGGGAAGAAAAATATATAAATCTTTCTTCAATCGGCGTGTCGCCCGAAGCGAAGAATAAAGGTGTTGGTTCAAAACTTATAGACTGGTTAAAACAAGAAGAACAATTTTCGGGATGTGAATATATAAGTTTAGAAACAGACGCAAAAGACAATGAGTCAGCGAATTCATTCTATGTGAAAAACAAATTCAGTTTGGAACGGATTTACGCAACGAAAGAAAATAGGCTGATGAATGAGTATAGGTATTATTTAGGGAAAGAGTAATGAAAATTATTTATCTCGGTGCATATTTTTATCCTGAAAAATTTGCAAGCGAACAAATATACGCTTCAATCTTAAAGCAACTTGCAAAAACTAACGAAGTGCATGTAATAGCCCCTCAGCCGACTAGAGGCGTGACGGATGAAGAATATGTGAATTTTAAGGAAGAAGAAGTTGTTGACGGCGTTATTATACATCGCTTCAGGATGTATAGAGAAAGTGCCTCCACGTTAAAAAGGTTTATTCGGTACAAAAAATGTGACAAGCACTATAAAAGACTTTCAAAAAAGATTGGTAAAGCTGATTTTGTTTTTGCGACAAGCACTCCTCCAACAATGGGGCTGTTAGCAGGAAAGATTGCTAAAAAGATGGGTGCAAAATTTGTTTATAGCATACAAGACATGTTCCCTGAAAGCCTTGTAAGTAGTGGAGTGTTAAAACAGCCAAAAGGGTTAATTTGGCGATTAGGCAAAAAAATAAAAAGAAAAACGTATAAATTGGTTGATAATTTTTGCGTTATATCAAAAAACTTTTACAATAGTTTGTTGGCTGACGGCGTACAAGAAAGAAAAATAACTTTTATTCCGAATTGGATTGATGTAGAACAAGTTGGACCTATAGAAAAAGTTAACAATAGGCTATATGAAGAATTCAGTATTGACAGACGCAAGTTTAATGTGTTATATGCTGGGAATTTAGGGTACGCTCAAGGTGCCGAAATAATATTAGATGTAGCGGAGAAGCTACAACACAAAAATGAAGTTCAATTCATAATTTTTGGCGGCGGTTCGGGTTATCAAAGCTTTGCGCAAGGAATTTGTGCGAAAAATCTAAGCAACGTTATTTTAAATCCACTATTGCCTAAAGAAAGACTTTCTGAAGTATACAGTTTGGGGGACGTTTCGCTTATAATTTGTAAAAAAGGGGTTGGCGAAACTGCTCTACCTAGCAAAACTTGGAGCATTATGGCGTGCAATACGCCGATTATAGCATCTTTTGACTTGGATAGTGAATTGGTGCAAATTATAAAAGAAGTAAACGCGGGTGTCTGTGTGCAACCAAATGATGCGGAAGCACTTAGTAGTGCAATAATGGATTTGGTTAAAAAGCCAATAAGTGTTTGCTCTAGACAATATATACAAGAAAATTTATCAAAAGATTGCTTGGTAGAAAAATATATGGGGTTATTCAAATAAAAGAAAGATGAAAAAAATTTTAATACTTACTATATATCCTGCACCATATAGAGCAGAATTGTATAAATATTTTTTCAAGAATTACGACGTGGATTTATTTTTTGAGAAAAATTTTGGAGATGGCAGGGATAAATCGTGGTTTACTATCGGTGACTATGAGTTTATCGATACGAAAAAAGGAAAAGCCGCATATAATAGAGCCATTAGAAATTTGAAAAACTATGAGTTGATAGTGATATATGAGTATTCGTCTAAGATAGCTACTAAACTAATCTCACGTTGTAAAAAACAAAAAGTCCCATACGTAATAAATTGTGACGGCGTTATATTACCACATAAAAAAAACATTTTAAAAGATTTGATAAAGAAATTCTTGCTTTCTAAAGCTACGGCCTATATGGCAAGTGGTCAGCATGCAAAAGAGTATTTTTTGCGCTATGGGGCAGATGAAAATAAAATCTATTTTCACAATTTCTCAACCTTGCATAAAGAAGATATATTAAGCAATCCCATAGATGATGAGGACAAGAAAGTAATAAGGCAAAAACTTGGGTTGCCTTTGGATAAGAAATTGGCAATAGCCGTTGGTAGATTTATTCCGCTTAAGAGATATGACTTTTTACTTCGTGCATGGAAAGCGATTGACGATGACTGCTGTTTATTATTGATAGGTGGCGGAGAGGAGTATAGCAAATATCAACAAATTATTAAAGAGCATGGGCTTAAAAACGTAATAATTGAAAACTTTCATCCACCTAAAGAATTATATGAATACTTTAAGGCATCAGATGTGTTTATTCATCCAACAAGCTATGATGTTTGGGGGCTTGTGGTGAACGAAGCAATGTCTGTTGGGTTGCCAGTTGTAGTTTCTGCAAATTGCATTGCTGGATTAGAACTGGTAAAAGATGGGAAAAATGGTTATCTTTTTACTATGGGAAAAGAGGAAGAAGGGATAAGTAAACTTAAAGAAATATTGTGGGACAATGATTTGCGAAGGGCTATGTCTAAGGAGAGTATAAGCACAATCCGCAATTATACCGTTGAGGAAATGGCTAAAGCTCAAATGCAAGTTTTTGAAAAAATTTTGGAGTAATTCAACAAATAATAGTTTTATTTATACAAAATTAGCGAAAGGAAAAGTTTATGAATATTTTATACGGTTGCAACAACTGCACACAAGAAAAGTATAAAAAATTGAATACAGCAACAGTACAGCCAGCGCAAAAATACCATAGACTTTTAATGTGTGGTCTACAAGAAAATGGAGCAAAAGTAGTTTGCTATTCAGGGCTTCCCATAAACCGTCGTGTAACGAAAAAAATATTTATTTGCGAAAAAGACGAAATGGAACAAGGTGTATATTACCATTACTATAAAACAATAAATTTTCCATTATTTCGTCAAGCAATGATTTTTTCTGGGGCAAGTAAAGCGGTAAAAAAGTGCAAGAAAGATGAAAAAACCGTTATACTTTGCGACTGTTTAAATAGGGCGAATGTTGCTGGGATGTTAAAAGGAAATAAGCGAAAAAAGTTTCCATTGATTATGATTGTAACAGACTTGCCTGATTTTCTGTTTGATTCAAAAGTTGCGCAAGCGTATAACAAATTGCTTTCCAAAGCAGATGGCTATATTTTCTTGACCGAACAAATGAGCAATAAGATTAATGTTCAAAACAAGCCTTATGTTGTGCTTGAAGGGCATTGTGATTATCAGTTGCAAGATATTGGTTGTACTGAAAAGTATGAAGCAAGAACTGGCAAAAAAGTTATTGTTTATGCGGGGAGCATTAAAAAACTATATGGCATAGAAAATTTAGTAAAAGGTTTTACTAAAGCAAATATAGAAGATGCTGAATTACAAATATTTGGAGACGGTGACTATAAAGAAGAGTTACAAAATATTTGTGAAACTAATAAAAACGTAAAGTATATGGGAGTGTGCCCAAACGAAGAGATTGTGGCAGTTGAACAAAGAGCTTCTTTATTAGTAAATCCACGCCCAACTGCACCAGAATACACCAAGTATTCCTTCCCATCAAAAAACATGGAATACATGGTGTCTGGAACACCTGTATTGACAACTAAGCTTTCTGGGATGCCGATTGATTATTATCCGTATGTTTATACTATTGATGATGAAACGGTCAACGGCGTTGCAAATGCGATAAAAAATGTTTTTTCATTTAGTTTTGAAGAAAGAACTCAAACAGGGAAAAGAGCAAGAGAATTTGTATTGCAAAACAAATCAAATATTATACAAGCAAGAAAAATTATTCAATTTTTGGAAGAGAATTTTTAGGTTATGTTAGAAACGAAACGAAACTCAAAACTTAATTTTTTAGACGTGCTATTGGTAGTTGTTACGTTTTACGTTATAGCACCTATTGTGGCAAGGTTTATAAGTAGTTATTTTACTACGTATTCATACATGATAGTTGCGCTATTGGCTACTTGTTTGTTGATTTTTAGAACTGCTTCAAAATCATTTAACGCAAGCATGAATATTTTATTCCCATTTTTATGTTGGAAGTTTGCAGAATTCTTGTTATTAAAAGACGGACTAATTAATTGGGGATATAGTGCATTACTTGATTTCCTTCCTTTGCTTATAGGGTATTACTTTGTGACGCGTTGTGATGATGCAAAAAGCAAGTTTTTTACAAAACTAATTGCAATACTTTTTGTAGTGACAATGATAACAACTATTATTGGTTGTATTGAATATCAAGGAGCGGCAAGATATATTGCAACTGTTGAAGATGCAAGCGAGGCGCAAGCTGTTTTATACGATTGGAGGAATATTGGTGGGTATAACTTTGTATACATGCTTGTTTTGTTACATCCGCTTGTAATTTTAGCTTGTAAAAAAGGAAAGATAAAAGGGTGGATAGCAGCAATTGTTAGCGTTTGTGTGATTTTATTATCCGTTTATGCAGAATATACAACGGCATTGTTATTAACATTGCTTTCTTGTGTGTTGTATTTTTTCAAAAAGAAACTATCTTCAAAAAAGATTGTTTTATTTGCCATTTTTGGCATAATAGCTATTTTTATTCTTTCAGAACTCCTTTCTAACTTTTTATTAATTCTTGCAAATAACGTCGGCAGTGAAACCATTGCTAACCGTTTAAGAATTCTGGCGGGACAAGGAGATGGAGGAATGAACGACTATAAGCGTTTTGAGTTGTATCAAAGGTCTTTGATGGTGTTCCTGAAAAATCCAATTTTTGGTTCATTTTTTAATGATGGCGCAGGTGCCGGTGGGCACTCGTTTATATTAGATTTTATGGCAAGGTATGGTTTGTTTGGGGTTCTAATTTTGGTTTATATGTACAAAACCATTTACGAACTTTTCATAAAACCTTATAAAAAACAAGATAGCTATGGTTATATTGTTTGGATGTTTATTCAAACACTGTTGCTATCAACAATAAACACAGGTATGTGGCTATATGTTTTGGCATTTTTTATACCCGTGGGGCTTAAAGCAATATATCAAGGGGGAGAATAAATGAAAGTTTTATGGATTGTTAATTCAGTTTTAAATGACTTAAGTCTTTCTCTTTACAACAAACCAGGTAACGGAGTTTGGATGGATGCACTGCTTGCTGATTTTAAGCAACACGAACAAATAAAATTGGTTGTGGCAACAGTTATCCCAACAAAGAAAACAATAACGTATGAAAAAGAAGGGGTTACTTATTACGCTTTGCCAAACAATTACCCTTCTCATTACAACGAAAAAAACAAGGGAAATATAAGTGCATGGCAAGCGTTATTGCAAAAAGAACAACCTGATTTAATTCAAGTTTGGGGAACAGAGTTTACTCATGGACTCTGTGCTTTGCGTTTGGCAAAAAATATTCCTTCTGTAATTTATATGCAAGGATATATTGGTTCTATTGCAAAATACTATCAAGCAGGAATTGCGATTAAAGATATAAAAAACAACGTTACCCTGCGTGACATATATAAAGGTGACGGGATATTACAGCAACAGAAAAAATATATAAAAACTTCAACAAAAGAAAAAGAGACATTAGAGTTGTCTGGCAACATTATCAGCGAGAACCAATGGTGCAATTCAAATATTCAAGCTATTGTGCCGGATATTAAATGCCATTATTGCGCACTAAGCATAAATCAAACTTTCGCAAAGAATATATGGGCATTAGATAAAATTGAACGACATTCTATTACTTGTACGGCATCTGGTTATACAATTAAAGGCTTGCACATGGTTTTTAAGGCCGTTACATTATTAAAAAACAAATATCCAGACATAAAAGTATATGTTCCAGGTATAAAGATGGTTGCGGATAATGGCTTAAAAGCGCAATTAAAAAAAGGTGGGTATTCTAAGTATTTAGAAAAACTAATAAAAACTTTAGGTATAGAAAAAAATATTGTGTGGCTTGGTAAAGTATCTCAAGAACAACTTGCCAAGCAATATGAAAAAACGCATGTATTTGTAATGAGCTCTGCAATTGAAAACCACTCAAGTTCATTAAAAGAAGCTATGATGGTTGGTGTTCCGTGTGTGGCGTCTGCAGTTGGCGGTATTCCTGAATATATTAATCATGGCAAAAATGGATTGTTATATCGATTTGAAGAATATCCATTGATTGCAAAATATGTTGAAGATATTTTTAACAATGATGAATTGTCACAAGAACTTTCACAACAAGCACGTGCAGACATGTTGAAATTACACGAAAATGATAGTTTATACAATACGATTGTTAGTATTTATGAAAGAATTTTAGAGGAAAGTAATGCAAAAAAATAAAATTCTTGTAACTGGTAAAAACGGCCAGCTTTCTAATGCAGTGTTTGGGTGGTTACAAAATAAAAACAAGTACGAAATTGAAACTGTTAGCCTTAGGGGTAACGATTGGCGAAACCTTTCTTATGAACAGTTTGATTGTGTGGTTCACGTTGCTGGTATTGTGCCTAGACAAGGTGTTGCCGAGCAAGATTTTTTCAAAATAAATGCTGAGTTGACTGCACAATTTGCAAAGAAAGCAAAAAAAGATAAAGTAAAACATTTTATTTATATAAGTTCAATGTCGGTGTACGGCATGGGACCAGAACTGAAAGCACAAAAAGGTTGTATAACAAGTGATACGCCTTGTAATCCAACGAGTGCTTATGGGAAAAGTAAGCTTATGGCTGAAAAGGCATTGATGGAGTTAGAGGATGAAAGTTTTACAGTTTCTATAATACGTGTGCCAAGCATTTATGGGCAGGGCAAGTTAGAATACATAAATCAATATAAGCACTTAGGTGGCAAGTTCAAAAAAATACCAGTTGCTTTTCAAAAAAAATACAAAAGCTTCATAAATGCTGAAAATTTATGTGAGCTAATATTTTTGCTTGTAGAAAGCAAACAAAGTGGTGTTGTCTGCCCTGATGATGGTCAATATTCGGCATACGATATTTGTTGCAAACTATATCCAAACAAGAAAAAGTCGCGTTTGTTAGGACTGTTGATGGAAAAAATAGCTTTCAAGAGCAGAATAATAAAAAATTATTACGGGGCAATCTATTACGATAAAGAATTAACAAAAGTCTTTGATGGCAAATATAGGGTTTGTTCGTTAGAGCAAGCAATAGAAGCGTTAAATGTGGGGAAGGGATAAATGAAAGCACCAGTAGTTGTTTTTGCATATAATAGGGCAGACCACTTAGAAAAAACACTAACAGCGTTGGCTAAAAATGTTTTAGCAAAAGAAACAGATGTTTATGTTTTTGTAGATGGGCCAAAGACCGAAAGTGGCGCTATCAAAACGCGTCAAGTAGTTGAGTGTGCAGAAAAATTCCAAACAAACTTATTTTCCAGTTTAACTATTTTTTCATCTGATAAGAATAAAGGTTTGGCTAAATCTGTTATTGGTGGGGTTACGCAAATAATAAGTCAATACGGAAAGGTTATAGTATTAGAAGATGATTCTGTTAGTTCTCCGTATTATTTAACTTTTATGAACAATGCCTTGGAGTTTTATGCTGGCGAAGTTAACGTTTGGTCTGTTGGAGGATTTACAGTGCCTATGAATTTGCCAAGCGATTATAACAAGGATGTTATTTTAACTCAAAGAGTAAGTAGTTGTGCTTGGGGGATATGGAAAGACCGCTGGGAGAAAATAGATTGGTCTGAAACCCCATACAAGAAATTTCATTTTTCAATGAGAAAACGTCGCAAATTTAATCGTTGGGGAAAAGATCGTGCAAGCATGTATGATGACCAAATGAATGCAAGGATAAATTCATGGGCAATTCGTTTTGATTACGCAATGTTCACTAATAATGCTTTTAATGTTATTCCACGTGACTCTTTAATCAAAAACATTGGGATTGATGGAAGTGGAACTCATTCACGAGAAGAGGCAAGGGAAAAATTTCAAACAAGTATAACTGAAATGACACAATGGACGTTTGAAAAAATTGAAGTAGACGAACGTATTAGAAAGGAGTTTTGCAAGCCATTCCATATTAGTATTAAAAACAGGGCAAAACGTTTTTTGGGTAATTTATTTTATAGAAAGCAAAAATGAAAAAAGTTGTAATGATAACTCCCTCCTTAGGGATGGGTGGAATGGAGCGTGTTTTAGTTAATTACGCTAATTTGTTTGTAAATAATGGCTACCAAGTAACCGTGCTAAACTTAACGTATCATGACCAATCAATTTTGTCTGGGCTTGATAAACGTGTTGAGTATAAATCTTACTACACGCCTATAAAACACGTGCTTAAATGTAAGTTTAAGGAAATTTTGCGTGGAAAGTTTCGTTTTGCAAGCCTTGTCAAATGGGTAAAAAGGAAGAAAGCTAGCATTTTATATAAGCATTACGTTAAGGATAATTATGACGTTGAGATTGCTTTTTTTGGGGGCGTTGCGGCAAAAATTATTAGTGGCTCTAATAATATAAAAGCAAGCAAATTTGTTTGGGTGCATAGCGCAAATATACAGGGGTTAATAAATGAAGTCGGCGGGGAGAAGCAATTTAAGGAAATTTATAACTCAGTAGAAAATGTTATCTGTGTTTCGAAAGATATAAAAAACAAACTCAGTGGAATAATTGATGAAAAAAGATTAAAGGTAATAAATAATCCGCACGATACTAAAAAGGTAATTAGGTTGGCAAGCGAACCAGCGCACCTTAAAGAACAAGGTTATAATCTTATCAACGTTTCACGCATAGACGATAAATCGAAAGGTTTTATTCGTTTATTGGGCGTGTGTAAGAAATTAAACGAAGATGGGCTTAGCTATAACTTGTGGATTGTTGGTGATGGGGCTGATTTGCCAATGGTTAAGCAAAAAGCAAAGGAGTTAGAGCTTTCAAACGTTCATTTTTTAGGGCAACAAGAAAATCCTTATAAATATTTGCAAGTTGCTGATATATACGTTTGTTCATCATATTATGAAGGTTTCAGTATGACTATGGTGGAAGCGGGTATATTAGGTAAACCGATAGTGACAACAGCTGTTTCGGGCGCTTCAGAAATATTAGAAGACGGCAAGTATGGTATGGTTGTGGATAACAGTGCGGAAGGACTTTACGAAGGATTAAAAAATATTTTATCTGACGAAAAATTGTACAAGCATTACGTTGAAATGGCAGAACAACGAAAAAATTTTTTTGACGAGAAAAAAATACTCAAGCAATTTGAGCAACTTTTGTGTGAAGGAAAGGTATGATTAAATTAAGCATTATTATGCCGGTATATAACGCGCAAGATTTTTTATCTGTTAGCGTTGATTCTATTATCAATCAAACCCTATCGAATTGGGAGTTGATTTTAATAAATGATGGTTCAAAAGATGACAGTTTAACTATATGTCAAGACTATTCAAATAAGGATTCAAGAATCAAAGTTATCAATAAAGAAAATGGTGGTGCTGGGCCTGCACGCAATGAGGGGTTGAAAGTTGCAACAGGTGAGTACATCACTTTTGTGGATGCCGATGATTGGTTGGAAGAGAACGCGTATAGTTGTTTAATTGATGAAATTGAAAAAAACGGCGCAGATATGCTTCTTTTTGGAATAAGAACACACATATGTGACAAAAACAACAAAATTATTGAGACAAGAGAAGAAAAGATAGAAAGCGTTAAAATTATCGGTCAAAATAAATTTAGAAGAGCTTGGGCCGAGATGTACAACAAGTTTAACATGAATAGCCCATGTAATAAAATTTACAAAAACTGTATTATTAAAGAGCACAATTTATGCTTTCCTGCTCTAAGAAGAATGCAAGATGGCGTGTTTAATTTGTATTACTACGAGCATGTTAAATCTTTTGTTGCGATAAGTGGAAATTTTTATAATAGAAGATGGAACTATGTGGATGTGCAACGCAAGAAAATGCCAAAGGCTCTTTTGGAGTGTGCATTATCTCATTATAATCAATCTATAAAAACGCTAAATGACTGGGATATGGCCACAAAAGAAAATGAAAGTATTTTTTTGAACAAGTTTATAGAGTTGATTAAAAATATAGAATTTGTTTTACTTCCTATTGATGGGTATGAATTTATAAATATTTATAAGCACATAAAAAAGATTAATAACAACAAGCAAGTTCATGAAATACTAAAAAAATATAAAAAATTAAACGGAAAATTAAGCAAAACAGAAAGTGCAATGTTGTACAAACTGAATTTGTTATTGGCGATAAAAACGTACCGTAAAAATAAGGCGTAGGGAAATATTATGGGTTTTATAAGAAAAGTATATTGTAGGTTAACACGCAAACCATATACACAAAAAGAGATAAGCGATAATTTAATAACTAGTATTCGTGCGGGAGGAGGAACTGTCGGCGACAACGTTGATATAATTGAGTCTAAAATTGACTTAGGAGAACCTTATTTGATAAAAATAGGAAACAATGTTACAATTACAGGCGCAAGAATTTTGACGCATGACGCATGTTTAAAAAAACAGATTGGTTATACAAAAGTTGGCAAAGTTTATATTGGAGACAATGTTTTTATAGGAGCAGGGAGTATAATACTTCCAAACGTTTGTATTGGAAATGATTGTATAATTGGTGCAGGTACAGTGGTGACAAAAGACGTGCCAAATAACAGTGTTGTGATTGGAAACCCCATGCAAATAGTTTGTGGCTATGATAAATTTGTTGAAAAGAAAACAAAAAAAATGCAAGAAATACCTGTTATCGATATGCTTCCAAGACAGATAATTAATGATAAATATGCTGTGGAAAAATTAAAAGATGGGGAAGGATATGTCTTATAAAAAGAAAATTTTATTGGTTATACACGCATGGCAAGTTGGTGGAGTAAAAACTTCAACAACAAACGTTGCCAACGCTTTGCATAAAAAAGGATATGATGTTACCATTCTTGTTACTTCTAATAGGTGCGAAAGAAGTGATGATTTGTTGCCGGATATTCGTTTAATTACAAAAGAAGAAAAACAGAACAAAATTTTAAGCAGGCTTCCTTTTTTTAGAAATTTTTGGCAATCGGGCATGTGGTCCACAAGACAAACACCAAAAAAGCTAAACAAATACTTTGTGGGCGATGAAAAGTATGATGTTGAAATCGCTATATTTTTCGGCAGACCGTTAAAGGTTGTTTATGGCTCTACAAATTCAAGTTCCAAAAAAGTCATGTGGATAAAATCAGATTTTTCTTATGGGGATGCAAAAGGATATTTGTCATGCTTTGAAAAGAAAGAGCAAGCGATTGACGCTTATAATTCGCTTGATGCAACCATATGCGTTTCACAAGGAGTTAAACAATCGTTTGAAAAGGAAATAGGTAGAACAAACAACAATTTTGTAGTTTACAATTTAAACAATAATAATAAAATTCGTTCTTTGGCGTTAGAAGAAATTCCCGTTAAAAGACAAAGATTTACGTTTGTGTTTGTTGGAAGGCTGTCTGAAGAAAAAGGCTTGATGCGTTTCTTATCCAACATTAAAAAATTAAATGAAGATGGTTTTGAGTTTGATGTTTGGGTAATTGGTGATGGGCCTGAAATGACATTGGCACAACAATACGTTGCCGAAAACAATTTGACCAACGTTATATTGTTTGGTAAAAAAGTCAACCCTTATCCTTACATGCAAAACGCAGATATGTTGGTTCTTCCATCAAAGGCGGAAGCCTATGGGCTTTCTTTAGCGGAAGCGTTAATATTAAAAAAACCAGTCATAGCTACAGAGTGTGTAGGTCCAAAAGACATATTGGATGGTGGAAAATACGGGATTTTAGTTAAAAATGATGATAACGGCCTTTATCAAGGATTAAAGAACGTGTTACAAGATAAATCGTTAGTTGAGCATTATAAACAAAAAGCTGTTGAAAGGGCAGAGTTTTTTGAGGAAGATGCGATTATCACTCAAATTGAAAAGATTATTAATTAGGTAGTTATATATGAAAGAAGTGTTGATATTAAGCAATTTTATACCGCCAGAACATTCTGCTACGGGAAGAATAGCCTATCACGTTGCAAAAGAAATGGGTAATTATTGCAACATGCATTTGATGTGTTTATCAAGCAACAAAATAACTCCTAACATTGCTAATTTAAAAATAAACAAGATTTTAACAAGATATGGAAAGTATAGAAAGAAAGTTGAAAAAGCAGGTCTTAAAAAAGGACTTGGTAAAATTTTTGCCAAATTATCTTATAAAATCTATTATAAATTTGCAAACAAAAAAGGTTTGGAAGATAGCAAATCACACGCAAACATATTGATAAAAAACGCAAAAAGTTACATAAAGAAGAACAATATTGACACTTTAATTACGATATCAAATCCTTTTAATCTTCAAGTAGTAGGCTATGAGTTAAAAAAGAAGTTTGATAAACTTGAGTGGTATCCTTATTTAATGGATTCAAACCGTCACAACATTAGCTATAAGGCGGAAGCAAGTAAAGAAAAGGAAATTTTTTCAAAAGCGAAAAAGTTAGTGGTTGTTCCTGCTTTAACTTTTGACAAAGATTTTTGTTTGGATTTTGATGAAAAGATTGAAGTGGTGGATTTGCCCATTATTCCAACAGACAGTGTAGTGGGAATCCCAAGCTCTAATAAAAAAATAAAATTTATTTTTGCAGGCATGTTTTATAAGGACGTTAGAGATCCAAAAAATTTGCTTGAATTAATGATTAGGTTGCCAGAGAATTATTGCTTAGAATTGTATAGTGCTGGGTGTGCGGATATTGTTAAAAAGTATAAACAAGTGCTTGGGGACAGATTGAGCGTTAATGGTTTTATTTCTCCGCAAGAATTAGAAGCAAGGATGGCCGACGCACACATCATGTTAAATATAGGAAACACTGTGTTAAATCAAGTTTCAAGTAAAGCATATGACTTAATAGCCACGGGCAAACCTATTCTAAATTTGTATCAAAATGAAAGCGATATTAGTTTGGCGCATCTCCGTTGTTATCCGCTGTGTCTAAACGTTGACTACAAAAACTTGGCAATGATAAACACGGATGAGCTTACTAGCTGGGTTCAATCAATATCGAATACAACGGTTAGCTATTTGGATGGTACAAAAAAACTTAAAGTTCAGCGTTTAGATAACGTTGCAAAAAGGATTGTTAATATTATTCAATAAAGAGGGTTTATGATAAGTGTTATTATCCCCATATTTAATGCGCAAAAATATATAAATAGGTGCTTGGAGTCAGTTTTGAAACAAAGTTATTCAAATTTAGAAATAATTTTGATAGATGATGGATCAACGGATAAAAGTGCTGATATGTGCAAACAATTTGCAAAGCAGGATAACCGCATTAAATACATTAAACAGGTGAACCAAGGCGCGGGAGCTGCTCGTCGAAGGGGCGTTATTGAAGCATGTGGGCAGTTTATTTTCTTTATCGATAGTGACGATTATTTAGAATTTGATGCTTTGCAATCTTTAAGAGACGAGATGAGTGCGGATATAGATTGTGTTGTTGGACAACACAAACGCTTTGGGGATGTGAAAAATATAAAGCAATATAATTTTCCTGTTGGCGTTATAAGTGCTATAGAAAACAAAAATCAAGTTTTAATTAAGCAAACCACAAAAAGCACATATGGGCAAGAGCTTTGGAACAAGTTGTTTAGAGCGAGCGTTGTTAAACAAGCATTTGAAAGGGAAATTACAGTTCCTTATGGTGAAGATTCTCTATACTTGGTTGAATTGTATATGAGAATGAGAAAAGTGAAATGCATACATAAGCTTACGTACCACTATGATTTTAGGTTGGATTCGTTAGCGAGACGGACAAGAGCCTTAAAAATTTTGCCTGCATTTTCAAAAGAAATTATTGCGTTACACGATTCGCTTAGGCAATTTTCATTTGTAGATATTGAGCCGTTGATAATTGCTCACGTTTTGAATATTGCATTATTAAAGTATCGTGGAGAAGATGGCGAAAGCGCATTAATTGAAGATTTTCCGTGTCTATATGATAGCGTGATTATAAGAAATGCAAGATGTTTTATAAAAAACAAAAAAGAATTTAAGAAAAAATTCAGTTTAACCGACGAGCAATTTTATTTCGCTTTAGGGTTGTACAAAGCAATTGCTTCACGCAATCCGTGGTACTATTTAAAGTGGTATCCTGTTCAAATTGATAAAACCATATCTTTAATAACAAGATTAAAAGTTTACGTTCGCAAGAGAAAATGGAGAAAAATACATGAAATCAACAAATAATAAGTTTAAGGTTAATATTAGGCCAAAGAACAAATTGTTTAACTTAAATGCAAAAGAAGTGTGGCAATATAGAGATTTAATTTTGTTGTTTGTTCAAAGAGATTTAAAAACAAAATATAAACAGACTATTTTAGGGCCACTTTGGTTTGTAATTCAACCTCTTTTTTCTACTATAGTTTATACTTTGATATTTGGCACGATTGCCGGTCTTTCAACAGACGGAACGCCTTCATTCTTATTTTACTTGGCGGGAAACGTTCCTTGGTTGTTTTTTTCCACGGCGCTTCAAAATACTTCAAATACTTTTGTTCAAAATGCAAATGTTTTTGGAAAGGTTTATTTCCCAAGGTTGACAATGCCTATTGCAACAGTTATTACATGCATAATTAACTTCCTAATACAATTTGGACTTTTTATTTGCGTGTGGCTATATTTCTTCTTTACGGGGGCAAACATACAAATCACATGGGCGTCAGCTTTATTGCCTGTTTTAATTTTGCAAATGGGAATTTTGGGGTTAGGAGTTGGTATAATAATTTCTGCCTTAACAACAAAGTATCGAGATTTACAGGTGTTGGTAACTTTTGGTGTTTCATTATGGATGTATTTAACGCCTGTCGTATATACGGCATCATCACTTGGAGACGGTTTGTTTTATAAAGCGGTAATGTGTAATCCAATGTCGCCTATTACAGAAATTATAAGATATGGTTGGCTTGGTAGCGGAAGTTTCCCTGGTTTATTTTGGGCAATTAGTTGGCTTGTAACTTTGCTTGTGCTCTTTTTGGGTATTATCATTTTTAATAAAGTTGAGAAAAACTTTATGGACACTGTGTAAGGGGTGCTAGACATGGAAAAACAAGTTATATTAAAAACAACTAATTTGAAGAAACGTTACAAGTTGGGCGTTATAGGTGGCGGAACGTTGATGGCAGATGTTCAAAGCTGGTGGGCGAGAGTCCGTCATAAAGAAGACCCGAATTCTAAGATTGGTGCTAAATCTTATGGCAAGAATCAAACTTTTATGGCGCTTGATGGAATTAACCTAACTATATATGAAGGCGAAAGAGTTGGAATTATAGGCCATAATGGTGCTGGGAAATCTACACTGTTAAAATTACTTTCACGCATCACGGGACCAACAGAAGGCGAAATAGAACTTTGTGGTAGAATATCGAGTATGCTTGAAGTTGGAACAGGGTTCAATCCTGAGTTGACGGGGAGAGAGAACATATATTTAAACGGTGCTATTTTAGGCATGTCTAAAGCGGAAGTAGATAAAAAAATTGATAAAATTATTGAATTTTCCGAATGTGCCAAATTTATTGATACACCTGTAAAAAGATATTCTTCCGGAATGTACGTGAAGTTAGCATTTGCAGTTGCTGCTCATTTGGATAGTGAAATTCTTGTTATGGACGAAGTATTGGCAGTTGGCGATATGAAATTCCAACAAAAATGTCTTAATAAGATGAGTGAAGTTTCTAAAGAAGAAGGCCGAACTATACTTTACGTAAGTCACAATATGAATACAATTCGTCAATTATGTACCCGCTGTGTCGTTATGGACCATGGTAAGATAATATATGATGGAGAAGTAGATGACGCAATTCAAATATATCTTGATATAGTTTCTAACGAGTCAACTAAATTAGATTTACAAGATGCGCCAAGACTATCGAAAGTGCCAGAGCAAACTGCAAGAATAAGAGAAGTAGAGTATCAAGATAAAAAGGACATTAGATTTAACAAGGGTGAACCACAAAAAATTAACATTACATGGGAAAATGAAATTGATATTGATAACCTTTGCCTAAGGGTAGAAGTGTTAAGAAGAGATAGAATTCCCGTTGGAACAGCACTTTTATATGATTTTTATTCTGGAAAGAAAGGCGACACTGTTCAAAGAGAATTTGAGTTAGACGTGGGTGTCTTAGCGCCGGGACAATATACAACTATATATACTTTTTTTCAAAAGGATAGCAAGGGTGCTAACTTAAATTTAGACAATCTAAATGGTTTAAGTTTTGAAATTGTGGGTAAAGATGGAGACGTTATATGGGATGAAAGAAATTGGGGCAATGTACGTTTTCCAGATTTAATAGTTAAATAAAAAAATATAATAAGGAAATATTTAGAGGAGTAAAATATGTCACTTTTTGCAAATAAAACGTTACTAATTACAGGTGGAACAGGTAGTTTCGGTAACGCCGTATTAAACAGATTTTTAAAAACAGATATTGGCGAAATAAGAATCTTATCAAGAGATGAGAAAAAACAAGATGATATGCGTCACGAATTTCAAGCAAAAATGCCTGAAGTTGCTGAAAAAATTAAATTTTATATAGGCGACGTTCGTGACATCGCAAGCGTTAAAAACGCAATGAATGGTGTTGATTACATATTTCATGCGGCAGCGTTAAAGCAAGTGCCTTCTTGTGAGTTTTTCCCTATTGAAGCCGTTAAGACAAATGTTCTTGGCACAGAAAATGTTCTTACAGCAGCTATAGATGCTGGAGTTAAAAATGTTGTTTGCCTTTCAACAGATAAAGCCGCATACCCTGTTAACGCAATGGGGACAAGCAAAGCGATGATGGAAAAAGTTATCGTTGCAAAATCGCGCACAGTTAGCCCAGAAAAAACAAAAATTTGTTGCACTCGTTATGGCAACGTTATGTGTTCACGTGGGTCTGTTATTCCACTTTGGATTGACCAAATAAGAGCGGGCAAACCTATAACTATTACCGACCCTGGCATGACAAGATTTATTATGTCACTAGAAGAAGCGGTTGATCTTGTTTTGTTTGCGTTTGAACATGGCGAAAGTGGAGATATATTAGTGCAAAAAGCACCTGCGTGCACAATTAAAACACAGGCGGAAGCGGTTTGTGAATTGTTTGGTGGGGATAAAGAAAATATTAAAGTAATTGGCATTCGTCACGGTGAAAAAATGTATGAAACACTTTTAACTAACGAAGAATGCGCAAATGCGATTGACCTTGGTAATTTCTACCGTGTGCCATGTGACAAACGTGGACTTAATTATGACAAATACTTTAATAATGGTGACGTTGAACGTAATACTTTAACAGAATTCAACTCAAATAACACTGAACTTTTAACGGTGCAGCAGACGAAGGAAAAAATTGCATCATTGCAATATATTAAAGAAGAACTTGCTAAAAAATAATTTGATTTTATAATATTTATACACAAAAAGGATAGATAAAATGAAGGCGATTGTATTGGGGGGAGCTGGCTTTATTGGCTCTAATATAGTAAAACTTTTATTGAATGAAAATTATCAAGTAAAGGTTATTGATAATCTTTCATCTGGGCACTTAGAAAATTTGAATTCATATATCAAGAAAGGTGATATTGAGTTTATAGAAGGAGATATTTGCAATCAGACTTTTTTGAAAAAAGCAATGAAAGGTGGAGCAGACGTGGTTTTCCATCTTGCCGCTTGTGTTGGTAGGCAAAAATCAATTGATAATCCTCAACTTGATTCTTCAACCAACTTATTGGGTACAGTAAATGTCTTGGAATCAATGAGGCATAACAATATTCCAAAAGTTGTTTATTCGTCTTCGGCTGCTATTTTTGGCGAGCTTATTACTCCAACTATAGATGAAAACCATCCTCAAAATGCAGATTCTCCGTACGGGGTAAGTAAATTGGCGGCGGAAAAAATGATTTTAGCATATTCGGGTATTTATCCTGAATTGACTGGTGTTTGTTTAAGATATTTTAATATCTATGGCGTTAACCAAAGATTTGACTTGTATGGCAACGTTATTCCGATTTTTGCAAGAAGAATTTATGCTGGAGAAAATATAACTATTTTTGGTGATGGAACTCAAACGCGTGATTTTGTAAACGTTAAGGATGTTGCTCGCGCTAATTATTTAGGGGCAGTAAGTGAGCTAGGCACTGATGTGTATAACTTGGGTAGTGGTAGTAGTATAACCATCAACGAATTAGCTAATATGATGATTGACATATCTGGCAAGAAAACAGAAATTATATATGCGCCCGAAAGACCTGCGGACGTTAAGCATTGTAAAGCAAATGCAGACAAAGCAAAAGAAAAGTTAGGTTTTGAAGCAAAAGTTTCTTTGGAAGCTGGCTTAGAAGAATATATGAAGTGGTTTAGAGATAATTGCGTGTAAGGTAAATTTATGAAAATTTTAGTAACGGGTGCAAAAGGGTTTGTTGGTAAAAATCTTTGTGCACAATTAAATAATGTAAAAGAGGGAAAGGATAAAACAAGGCCTAATCTTGTTATAGACGATATTTTTGAGTATGATGTTGATAGTAACCTAAACGATTTAGATACATATTGCAAACAGGCTGATTTTGTCTTTAACCTTGCTGGAGTTAATCGTCCGCAAAAGCAAGAAGAGTTCATGCAAGGTAACTTTGGGTTTGCATCAACCTTACTTGATACCTTAAAAAAGCACCAAAATAAATGCACTGTTATGCTATCATCTTCAATTCAAGCTACCCTAATAGGTAGATATGCTGATGGCGAGTATGGTAAAAGCAAAAAAGCAGGCGAAGAGCTGTTTTTTGATTACGGAGAGCAAACGGGCGCAAAAGTTTGTGTTTATCGCTTTCCAAACTTGTTTGGTAAGTGGTGTAGGGCAAATTATAACAGCGCTGTGGCAACCTTTTGTAACAATATAGCAAATGATTTGCCAATAACGGTAAACGATAGGGCTATAGAACTTGAACTCTTATATATTGATGATTTAGTGCATGAAATGCTTAACCTTTTAGAAGGTAATGAAAGCCGTTGCGATTATGAAGGGTTGAAACCGGTAAAAAACCAAACGGGTAGATACTGTTTTGTTCCAACAACTCACAAAGTAACACTCGGGGAAATAGTGGACTTATTGTATAGTTTTAGTGAACAAACAAAAACGCTTATTGTGCCAGAAATTCCAAACGGAAGTTTTACTAAAAAACTTTATTCAACATATTTAAGTTATTTGCCAGAGGAAAAAGTTGCTTTCGATTTAAAAATGAACGTTGATGCACGAGGAAGCTTTACTGAGTTATTAAAGACAAAAAACTGCGGACAAGTTTCTATTAACATATCAAAACCAGGCATTACCAAAGGGCAACATTGGCATCATACAAAGTGGGAGTTTTTTATTGTTGTGTCAGGGCGTGGGCTCATTCAACAAAGAAAAATAGGCACTAACGAAGTGCTGAATTTTGAAGTTGGTGGGGATAAAATACAAGCAGTACATATGTTGCCAGGATACACGCATAATATTATAAACTTGTCGGAAACAGAGAATTTAGTAACTGTTATGTGGGCCAACGAACAGTTTGACTCAAATCATCCAGATACTTTTTTTGAAGTGGTAGAATAAATAGGAGAAAAGAAAAATGCTTTACGAAAAACTTATAAATAAACAAGAAAAATTAGCTATTGTTGGTTTGGGATATGTTGGTATGCCAATTGCTGTTGCTTTTGCAAAAAAGGGATTAAATGTAGTTGGCTTTGACTTAAACAAGGCAAAAATTGAGTTGTATAAGTCTGGTATAGACCCAACAAAAGAAGTGGGGGACAGCGTTATTAAAGAATGTGGCGTAGGGTTTACTTGTGACGAAACGCAGTTGAAAGACTGTAAGTTTATCATAGTAGCTGTGCCCACGCCTGTCAATACCGACCACACTCCAGATCTTGCGCCGGTAATCGGAGCAAGTACAATAATTGGTAGAAATTTAACAAAAGGAACAATTGTTGTTTACGAGTCTACTGTTTATCCCGGTGTTACTGAAGATGTTTGCGTTCCTATCTTAGAAAAAGAATCGGGATTAAAATGTGGAGAAGATTTTAAAATTGGATATTCGCCAGAGCGTATAAACCCTGGCGATAAAGTGCACCGCTTAGAAAATATTCATAAAATTGTTTCTGGCATGGACCAAGAAAGCCTTGAGGAAATTAAAAATGTGTATGAATTGGTTGTTGAAGTTGGCACTTATCCTGTTTCTTCAATAAAAACAGCAGAGGCTATAAAAGTGGTTGAAAACAGCCAACGAGACATTAATATTGCTTTTATGAACGAGCTTGCCATGGTTTTTGATAAAATGGGTATAGACACTAATGAAGTTGTTGACGGCATGAACACCAAATGGAATGCTCTTGGTTTTAGACCAGGATTAGTTGGGGGGCATTGTATAGGCGTTGACCCATATTATTTTACATATGAAGCTGAAAAATTAGGTTATCACAGCAAGATAATCTTAAATGGCCGTATGGTAAATGATGGTATGGGAAAATTTGTGGCAGATGCTTCCATTAAGCAAATGATTTTGGCGGGGAAATCACCCAAAAATTGTAAAGTTATTATACTTGGATTGACATTTAAGGAAAATTGTCCTGATACCAGAAATAGTAAAGTTGACGACATAATAAAGTCATTAAACGAATTCGGCATTAATCCGGTTGTTGTTGACCCTTGGGCAAACGAGAGAGACGCGATGCACGAATATGGTGTAACTTTAACAGATTTAAAGGATGCAAAGGATGCGGACTGTGTCATAGTTGCTGTTGGACATAAGGAATTTAGAGAATTGTCTTTAGAAGAAATCAAGGGCATGTTTAAGAATTGCCAAGACAATGAAAAAGTTTTGATTGACGTTAAGGGTTTATACTCTGTATCTGAACTAAAACAATCAGGATTAAAATTCTGGAGATTGTAATTATATAATATGCAAGAAAAAACATTGACAATAGAGCAAGAAGTTTTGTTGCAGTTAGTGGCAAATAGCATATCTAATCAGCCAAAAGACGCCGTTTTAAACAATGCAAATTGCAATCAAATTGATTGGAAAAAGGTTGTTGAAGAAAGTTGTTCTCATGCAGTGGCTTTAGCCACGTTTGATGCGGTGTTGCCGTATAAGGGCCTTATTGAACAAAAGATTTACGATTATTGGCGAAATATTTCGGCTTCAATTTTACAATCGAATTTTTCTGTAATGTATGCACAAGTTGAATTGATAGATATGTTGCAAAAAACAAGTGTCGACTATGTGATTTTGAAGGGAACGGCGGCTGCAGAGTATTATCCAAAGCCCGAATTGCGAGCATTGGGTGACGTTGATTTTTTAATTGACACAAGCAAAATGGCTCAAGTAAAAGACCTTCTTGTTTCAAAAGGATATCAAAAAAGCCACGAAGAACACATTCACCATGTTGTATTTCGCAAGGGAAAAGCGCATTTAGAAATGCATTTTGAGGTATCTGGTATACCAAGTGGCGAAGTGGGAGATATAGTACGTGAATATCTAACAGAAGTCGTTGAAAAACCAGTTGAACGCTTGCATGAAAGAGGTTGTTTTCTTTCTCCAACAGATAAGTATCATGGGTTAGTTTTATTATTACACATGCAACATCATATGCTGGGCGAAGGGCTTGGGCTTAGGCATTTATGCGATTGGGCTACGTATGTAAACAAAACTTATAATGAGCCATTTTGGGAAGAAGAATTAATTCCATTTTTAAATAAAATAGGATTGTTGACTTATATGTCTGTGTTAACTAAAACATGCTCAGTATATTTAAAAAGTGTATGTCCCAAATGGGTTAAAGAAGTTGATGCTTGTATTTGTGAACAAGTAATTATGGATATATTGGCTTGCGGAAATTTTGGTAGCAATGATCGTGTTCGCTCTAAAGGTGGAATGTTTGTTTCTGAACATGGAAAAGAGGGGACAAAGCATAGCAGACTCTATCATGTTTTCAAAATTATTCATAGCGAAACAATAAAGACAAAAATGGTAAAAAAGTGTAAATTGCTATATCCAATTGGTTATATTGGAAAATTATTTTGGCATGTAGGCAGGGCGCTAACGGGAAAAAGTAAGCCAATACGTGTTTTAGAACAAGCAAAAAAAAGAAAAGCCATTTACGATAAATTAAAAATTTTTGAAGTGGATAGTTAAAAAGTTTTATAAAAGAGGTAACGCATGGAAACAAAAATTAAATTAGATTATTCAGATGTGAAATTTAAAAACAATGGTAAATTAAAGCTTCTTATTATAGTAGGTACTCGCCCAGAAATTATTCGTCTTGCGGCGGTAATTAATAAATGCCGTCAATATTTTGATTGTGTTTTAGCGCATACGGGGCAAAATTATGATTACAATCTTAACGGCGTGTTTTTCAAAGACTTAGAGCTTGCAGACCCAGAAGTGTATATGGATGCTGTTGGGGATGATTTAGGCTCTACAGTTGGTAATATTATTAACTGTTCTTACAAGCTTATGAACTCAATTAAACCAGACGCATTGCTGATTTTAGGTGACACGAACAGTTGTCTTTCTGCAATTTCTGCAAAGCGTTTACATATTCCTATTTTTCATATGGAAGCTGGTAATCGTTGTAAAGATGAGTGCTTGCCAGAAGAAACAAACCGCCGTATAGTTGATATTATTTCAGACGTTAACCTTGCATATAGTGAACACGCACGTAGATATTTAGCGGAGTGTGGTTTGCCAAAGGAAAGGACATACGTTACTGGGTCTCCTATGGCGGAAGTGTTGCATAATAATCTTAAGCACATTGAAAACAGTGATGTTTTAACCCGACTTGGATTACAAGCAAAAAAATATATTTTACTTTCAGCACACAGGGAAGAAAATATTGATACTGAAAAGAATTTCGTATCTTTATTTACGGCAATCAATAAGTTGGCTGAAAAATATGACATGCCTATTTTATATTCTTGTCACCCAAGAAGTAAAAAGCGTTTAGAAGCAAGCGGATTCAAGTTAGATAAGCGTGTTATTCAAAATCAACCGCTTGGTTTTCATGATTACAACAATTTACAAATGAATGCTTTTGCCGTTGTTTCTGATAGTGGTACGCTACCAGAAGAAAGCTCTTTCTTTACAAGTATTGGCAAACCTTTCCCTGCAATTTGTATTCGCACGTCAACCGAACGCCCAGAAGCTCTTGACAAAGCATGTTTCGTTCTTGCAGGCATTGATGATAAGCATCTTTTGCAAGCGGTAGAAACAGCCGTACAATTAACTAATGATGATAATCACGGAATTCCTGTGCCCGATTACGTGGAAGAAAACGTATCTACTAAAGTAGTAAAAATCATACAGTCATATACGGGCGTTGTAGACAAAATGGTTTGGAGAAAATTTTAGTCGTTAGTAACGAAAATCAATAAACGGTTATGGTTTTATTGGAAAAATATAAAACAAAATTAATTTCAACAATTAAATAATTTTAAAGAAATGTAAAGGAGTTAAAAATGAGCAGTTTTGAAGATTTAAGAATAGTTGACAATTTTTACCAAACGTCGTTATTCTTTCCCATGCCAACCGTTGTAATAAGCACACTTTGTGAAGATGGAAGCACCACGCTTGGCCCTTATTCGCTTATTCAACCCTATTACGTTGCGGGTAAAGATTATTATGCAATGCTTTTGTCTTGCCGTAATTCATCAAATACCGCGCAAAATATTTTACGCAACGGTAAGTGTGCAATAAGCTTCATTGATGATAACCCTAAATCCTTCAAAGAAGCAGTTAAACTTTCTTGGCCGGGCGATAAGCCAAGTGACAAAATGCCTAAGTGTAAGTTTAAATTAGAGAAAGGACTTGTTCAAGAACAGACAGGGGAAGAACGTCCATTTGTTTTAACGAATGCAATTCAAGTTATAGAATGTACTTGGATGCGTGAACTTGACGGCGCAAGTAGCGATAAAGCAGGGGAGCTTAATGGTTATGAGCCACCATACCATGATTTTAATGGTATTACTAGCAAGTTTGGCGCACACTTTATTCTTAAAATTGACAAAATTTTAATGAAGAAAAAATATAGTGACGCGATTATCCGTGGCGTTAAGTCAAGTGACTTTCCACCACTTCCCGTTGACTATGGTTATCGTGATAGTAAAAATTTCTGGTATCACAGAAAGAGAAGGGTGCGCGCAGAACTGTTGCAAGTTCGCCAAGCATCTCTAGAGTCGGTTCGTTATGCCGCTGACAGAGTTGACGACGTTGTTAAGTTTACCGACGAAGCGCTTAATACCGTGCTTGGTGTTCCAAGAGTGTTCTTGCCTTTAGTGTTAAAAGGCTGTGTTAAATGGGCAAAAGAAAATAACATTGCTTTAGTTACTGAAGAACATATGAAATTAATTCAAGACAAGCGCGCAAAAGAGAAAGAAAACAAGAAGAAAAAATAAGGCAAAACAAAGGAATTATAAAGCTGATTAAAAGGTGGGGCTCCCACCTTTAATAATGACAAATTACTTAACGGATACTAAATATGTTTGTACTTTATATGATTTTGGGTGCGGCAAGTGACTGCGTGTCTGGCGTGATAAAAAAATTTCATAAAAAACCGAGCAATATGTTTTATTTGAAAATGAATGCATAAAATAGAAAATTGAGACTGTTTGATTGTGCAACACTTTGTGCTGTGATTTTCAATGGCAAGATAACTGCTAATTGTGGTGAAAAAGCATTATAATTCATGCCTAAACTTGCAGTCTGGTTGGCTGTTTTTAATAATAAAGGAGAGATACTCCTTCCATTTTTCTTGTCTAATTGGCATAATCGGGTGAGAGGGGCTGTTGAATACTAAAACTAACGCAGGACTAATATTGTTGTGTTTTTTAGCAAAATAAAAGTCAATTAGTTTGCCTTCCTTTATCAATTTTTTTGCCGTTGCGTGATAATTAAAGTATCCCATAGGGTCAGTATGTTATTTGACAAAATAATTATGCCCATATCTTGTGTTTTTTTGGCATGAAAAAACTATATATAGAAAGATAAATAAAAAGCCTTTTATTTTAATAAAAAGTTTTAAAAAACGGTTAAAAAACTTGACATATCTTTTAATTTTTGATAAAATCAATTAGCATCTCGGTTTCGGGGTGTTAATTTTTTGATGTTCGGAAGGTGCATTATGGCAGCAAAAGGCGCAAGAGTAAAAATCACTTTAGCATGTACGGAATGTAAGCAAAGAAATTACGATACTTTTAAAAACAAAAAGAATGATGCAGAAAGATTAGAAATGCAAAAGTATTGCAAATTCTGCAAAAAACACACTGCTCACAAAGAAGCAAAATAGTTTTTTATCGTTATCAGCCGTATACGGCTTAAAAATTAAGGGGTATGCGTAATGAAAAAAAATAAAAACGCTACTAGCGGAGATTTTCTTGAACAAAAAGAAAAGCCCGCTGAAAAGAAAGAAGTAAAAAAGCCGTCTAAGGCAAAAAAAGGTCCTGGATTTTTTAAGAGAATTGGAATGAAGATTAAAGATGTCTTCTCTGAGCTCAAAAAAGTTAGTTGGCCTACTTTTGCCAAGGTTTTAAAGCAAACGGGTATAGTGTTAGCTGTTGTTCTCGTTTTCTTGGTTGTTATAACGGCATTTGACTGGTGCTTGATGCAACTTTTACAATTAGTTGCACCTAGAGGTTAAGGAGTGGTTATGGCAGAACAAGCAAGATGGTACGTTATCCACACTTATTCTGGATACGAAGCAATGGTTAAGGATAGCCTTGAAAAGTTGATTGAAAACAACAACTTACAAGACAAGATTTTTGAAATCAAAATCCCCACTGAAGAAACGCTTGAAGAAAAGGCAAACGGCAAGAAGAAAATTGTTGAAAGGAAAAAATTCCCTTGCTACGCTTTTTTGAAGATGATTTATTCAAACGACATTTGGTATTTAGTTACTAATACTAGAGGCGTTACGGGATTCGTTGGCCCACAAGGTAGGCCACTTCCTTTGACTGATGAAGAAGTTGCAAGAATGAGACTTGAAGAAGTTGCAGTAAGCATTGATTTTACTGTTGGTGATACCGTTCAAGTTGTTTCAGGTCCGCTTGAATCATTTGCTGGCGTGGTTACTTCACTTGTTGAAAGTACGCAAAAAGTTATGGTTAACGTTGAAATGTTCGGCAGAAAGACTGACGTTGAACTTGATTTCGTTCAAGTAAAAAAAGTAAACGTTCAAGCTGACGCAGAGTAGGAAGCATAAACATTATATATTATATTATAAAGATACATTCGGCAAACGCCGTAGTATAAAGTGGGAGTTGCGTTAAATTCTTTTTCACTGGCGCAACGGTAGTACCACCAAAGGAGGATACAATTATGGCAAAGAAAGTTACAGCAATCGTTAAACTTCAGTTGCCCGCAGGCAAGGCAACACCAGGTCCGCCCGTAGGTTCAACTTTAGGTCCGCACGGTATCAATATTCCCGGCTTCACTAAAGAGTTTAACGCTAAGACACAAGATCAAGTAGGTCTTATTATTCCGGTTGTTATGACCATTTATCAAGACCGTTCGTTCACGTTTATCTTAAAGACTCCGCCCGCACCCGTTCTTATTAAGAAAGCATGCGGTATCGAAAGCGCGAGTGCAACCCCCAACAAGAACAAGGTTGCAAAGATAACAAAGGCACAAGTTGAAGAAATAGCAAAACTCAAGATGCCCGACCTCAACGCAAACACTCTTGAAAGTGCAATCAGCATGATTGCCGGCACTGCAAGAAGTATGGGTGTTGAATTAGTAGACTAAGAACATAGAAAAGTGGGAGGGATTTTATCCCGAACGTACCACAGGAGGTAATTTAAATGAAACACGGAAAAAAATATATTGATAGCGTAAAAGCTATTGAATCAACCAAACTTTACGAAGCAGAAGAAGCTATAAAGTTGGTTCTTGATACCGCAAAAGCAAAATTTGACGAAACGGTTGAACTTCACGTTCGTTTAGGCGTTGACCCAAAACAAGCTGACCAACAAGTTAGAGGCGTTTTGGTTCTTCCCAACGGTACTGGTAAAAACGTTAGAGTTTTAGTTCTTGCTAAAGGCGAAAAAGCTGACCAAGCTAAAGAAGCTGGTGCAGATTTCGTTGGCGCAGAAGAAATGATCCAAAAAATCCAAAGTGAAAACTGGTTTGATTACGACGTAATTATCACTACTCCCGACATGATGGGTTTAGTTGGTCGTATCGGTAAAATCTTAGGACCTAAAGGCTTGATGCCTAACCCTAAGTCAGGTACTGTTACTATGGACGTTGTTAAGGCAATTAAAGATACCAAAGCTGGTAAAGTTGAATATAGACTTGACAAGACCGCAATCATTCACTGCCCAATCGGCAAGAAGAGCTTCGGCGTAGAAAAGATCAAAGAAAACTACGAAGCACTTATCGAAGCAATCGTTAAGGCAAAACCTGCAGCAGCAAAGGGACAATACATCAAGAGCGTTTCACTCGCTAGCACGATGGGCCCCGGCGTTAAAATTAATGCTAAAATTTAGTTGACAATATCTAAGTTTAGTGTTATAATCTCAAAGTAAACTAAATAGCCCAAGACAGTAGGTGTTAACTTATTTGACTTGTCAAATAGACCAACCGAGGCGGATTATTTTTAAGGCTACTTTTATGCCCTTGTATTCCGTTTTGGCGTGCAAGGGCATTTTCATTAAATTAAGGAGGTAAACAAATGTCGGCAAATTTTGAAGCAAAAAAAGTTGTTGTTGAAGACATTAAAGAAAGAATTAACAATGCTAAATCGGTAGTTTTCGTTAAATTTAGCGGACTTACCGTTGCAGAAGATACGGCACTTAGAAGAGAATTTAGGAAGAACAACGTTGAATACAAAGTATTAAAGAACACTTTAATCCGCCGTGCATTCAACGATATGGGCATTACTGATTTCGATGAAGACTTAAACGGTCCTACATCAGTTGCTTTCGGCGCAGACGAAACAGCTGCAGCAAAAGTTATCGTAGAAGCTGCTAAAAAATATCAAGACAAAGTATCTGTAAAGAGTGCTTTTGTTGATGGTGGAAAAGTTGACGTTAAAGGCGTTATGGAACTCGCATCAATGCCCAGCAAAGAAGAACTTATTGCAAAAATGCTTGGTTCTATGCAAGCTCCCATCGCAAACTTCGTTGGTGTGCTTTCTGCTCTTCCCAGAGGTTTGGTTGTTGCTCTTAACGCAATCGCAGAAAAGAAGGCTTAATAACCATTTATCTTTACGACTAGTTAATAAATATTAACAAAAGACAGTGCGGAAAGACGTGCAAAACAAAAAAATAAAAATTAAAAAAACATTAAAGGAATTAATGGAGGATACAAAAATGGCAGACATTCAAAAAATGATTGAAGAAGTTAAAGGTATGACAGTTTTAGAACTTAACGAACTCGTTAAGGCTTTGGAAGAAGAATTCGGCGTTAGCGCTGCTGCTCCTGTAGCAGTTGCTGCTGCTCCCGCTGCTGCTGCAGCTCCCGCAGAAGAAGAAAAGACTGAATTCAAGGTTTCTATTAAAGAAATCGGCGAAAAGAAAATCGACGTTATCAAAGCAGTTCGTGAATTCACTTCTTTAGGTCTTGGCGAAGCTAAAGCTCTCGTTGAAGCTAAGGGCGTTATCAAAGAAAGCGCTACCAAAGAAGAAGCTGACAAGATCATTGCTCGCTTCAAGGAAGTTGGCTGTACCGTTGTTGCTGAATAATTTACGGTTAGCATAATTAAAAATTTAAACGAAAAACGGATGATTATAGGGTCATCCGTTTTTTTGTTTTTTACTATTAACTGACGACTTTTGTTTTCTTTTTCATAAAAGTATAATATTAGCTAATTTTAATTTAAAATATGTTTTTATTTTCTACAAAAAACGCAACAAATGAAAGTATTAAGCGTGACTTTCTTGACAATAAACAAAAAAACAAGTAAAATATAATGTAGATAATTTTGATTAAATTTTGGAGATGTTATGAAAAAATTAAAAAGACTTTTTGTAACTATCATGGCAATCGTAATGCTTTGTGTTTGTTCATTTAGCTTTTCGGGTTGTATTGAAAGAATTAAGAAGGTGCAAATTGAAATAGAAGTATATAATTATGCTGAAAGCACAATGGAAACACACACATTGCACGTTGACCTTTATCACCACCTTGCTCCTAACACAGTTGATAAAATGGCTCAATATATTCAAGGCGGGCATTATGACGATACTATTTTTTACAAGATGGGTGTTTATGCTGAGCAAATGGTTATGATAGGCGACCTTAAGTATAATAGTGAAGTCGTTTTAAATGAAGTTAAACCGCAAATCGAACAAGGCGAATTTAAGCATGGCGGAACAGTTGGTTCTAACTTAAAAGCAAAGAAAGGCTCAATCGGGCTTTGGAGAAGCTGGTATGAGTTAGATGGTAATTATGCGTCTACTAACGCGACTGATACGGGTAGAGCAACGTGGTTTATGCCCATTCAAACAGTGGCTGATTTTAACGATTATTTCTGTATATTTGCTCAATATGACGTTGAAAATCAAGACAATAAAGATGCCATAAACGCTATCACCAATGCTTTTTCAAATGAAGAAAATTTTGAAAGATACGTTATCTACTACACTGGCGAATACGACGAAAATGATGCTGACAATAACTATGGTTTGACGTTTAACTGTGCAACTCAAGATACTTTTGATGCAATTAAGGATAGCATTGACGTTTTTGAAGCGGAGGGTGAACAACTTGTTGGTTATAACGCAACAACCGTTTTAATTCCTTTCTATAACGGAAACATTGCCGCAAGAATTGTTAGTGCAAAATTAGTATAAAATTAGAAAAACTTAAAAACCGCTTATTTAACAATAAGCGGTTTTTCTATTTTATCAATATTTATTATTTTTCGGTTTTTTAATTCAAATTTAAAGTATTTCACCTTAAAAACGTTTTCTTTAATTTTATAAATTAGTCCTACGTAATCTTGTTGTAAGAATTCTGGCGGGGGCATAACGCCTATAAAATTTCCAACGTAGTCTGAGATAAGTTGCTTATTTTCCTTTATGCAGTCACCAATAAACTCATCAATACTTAGTCCAACAAGCAGTTGTTCTAAAAAAGCGTAGGGCAAGATGTTTTCATTTAAGTTTTTGATGCTAAAATTTTCACCGCACGATACAGTGCGGTTTTTTTCTTTTAAGGCATAGCCATCATACTCCCAAGAACATTTAATTTTGTGTTTTGCTATATCGAAAACGTTTTCGGTTGTGGAAAGTCCGTTTTCGGTGTTAAAACTTTCAACCTGTCTTTCAAACACGCGCTCTATTTTATTGTTTAATTTATATACTAAAAGAAGAGTTTTATCCAGTGTTAAGCTTATTGCGATGAAGTTGTTTTTGCCTAGGCTAAATGGCGCTATATCAACGATTTTGGCGTTAAAACATACAGTTTGAGCGAAAAAATCCTCAGGTGTTTCAATAGAAATTTTCAACCCGTTTTCATTAAAAACAGTTACTATGGCGTTAGGGTATTTTTCTTGTTTAATAACTTCAAACCCCGCCTTCTTATAAGAACAGTTAAAGTTTATGACGTATCCGCCGTTAAGGTCGGTAACGCTTACGTTGTGTGTGGGCGAACATAAGAAGTCGTTATCAAGCAATATGTTTACACTTTGTTCGTCCTCACAAAGTGAGCACACTTCTATAAAAGGCGCTTGGTCTAAATCTAACCTTATAGGTTTAATAGTTTTATATATACTGCCATAGTATAGTCCGTTGATTTTTAATACTGCGGGAAAGCTTGAACAAAAATAATAATACATAAGAAAATATATGTATATTTTTATTTTGTTATGTCAATAATGACCGTATAAAAATTAGGAGCGAAAAAAATGGAAAAAATTTATGGATATAAAAATCAAGATGTTTTGATGCTTGCCAACTACGTCAAAAACAAGGGTAACAGTTCGCTATGCTCGGTGTTTGAAAAGTACGCTTTAGAGCACGGCAAGGCAAAAGGTACGGTAAGAAATCTTTATTACGCGCTTGCAAAAAAGAGTTTAGTTGACAAAGAGTTTTGCGATCAATATCTTGGCGGAAAACCTATCAGCGTAAGCAAGATTGTAGAGTTTAACAATCAAGAAGAAAAAGACTTAATAAAACGTATTATGAAAGATAAATCGTGTGGAAAATCTGTGAGAAGTTCTATTATGGAAATGTCTAACGGTGACGGAAAATTGGCGTTGAGATATCAAAATAAGTATAGAAACGCTATTAAAAATAAACCCGAACTGATACTTAGTATAAAAAATGAACTCATAAAAGAAGGGGTTAACGTATTAGAAAAAACTTTTGAAAGAGAACACGCAAATACTAAAATAGAAAAACTAAAAAACGAAATTGACTGTTTGGTAAATAAGATTTCATTTAGCGTTCGCAAAGAAAACCAAGAACTAAAAGAAAAAATAATAAATTTAGAAAAGCAAAATTTAAAATTGTTAAAATTACTGTACGGCAACAAAGCCGATTTTGCTTGTGATTTTACAGTTAACAGTGGTGAAAATGGTTTTGCAAACTAATTTTTGTTGATATTTCAACAAATATTTAAAATTTGTTGATTTTACAAACATTTTATAGTATAATATATCTGTCGATAAAATTTTACAAGGAGTTTTATGATGGATTTATTTGCAAAATGTGAACATTTAGATAACGTAAAGAAAGCGAAAGAGGCAGGGATTTATCCTTATTTTCATCAGCTTAACTCAAAACAAGGTCCGCAAGTTGTTATGGAAGGCAAAGATATAATCATGATAGGCTCTAACAACTATCTTGGTTTGACTTCTCATTCAGAGGTAATCGAAGCGGGAATAAAAGCGCTTGAGCAGTTTGGGAGCGGGTGTTCGGGCAGTAGGTTTCTAAATGGGACGCTATCAACACACGTTGAGCTTGAGCGTGAACTTGCCGACTTCTTAAAGAAAGAAGATGCCGTTACTTTTTCTACGGGATTTCAAAGCAATTTAGGTATAATAAGCGCAATCGCAGGCAGAACCGATTATATTTTATGCGACAAAGAAAACCATGCAAGCATTTATGATGGGTGCAGACTGTCTTTTGCAAGGATGCTTAGATATAACCACTCTGATATGGAAGATTTGGAGCGCCAGTTAAAAAACATTGACACTACGCACTCTGGTATTTTAATAGTAACCGATGGCGTGTTCTCAATGGGTGGTGATATTTGTAAGTTGCCAGAAATTGTTGCGCTTGCTAAAAAATACGGCGCAAGAGTTATGGTTGACGATGCGCACGGTTTGGGTGTTTTAGGTAAACATGGTAGGGGTACTGCCGAACATTTTGGTTTGGAAGATGAAGTGGATATTTACATGGGCACGTTTTCTAAATCACTTGCTAGCATAGGCGGTTATATGGCTGCAAAAAAAGAAGTCTGCGAATACGTCCGCCACGTTTCTCGTCCGTTTATTTTTTGTGCGAGCATTACTCCAGCGTCAGTCGCTTGCGCTAGAAAGGCGCTTGAAATATTAAAAAGAGAGCCAGAACGTGTTAAAAACTTAAGAGATATTAGCGCATATATGCGTGCTAGATTAAAAGCAAATAACGTAAACATTATTGAAAGCCAAACACCCATTATTCCTATATATACGTATGAAGATGAAAAGGCGTTTTTGGCGTGCAAACTGCTATTTGAACGTGGGGTTTACGTTAATCCCGTTGTTTCACCAGCAACGCCTGTGGGTCAAGCATTGCTTAGAACAAGCTATACCGCAACACATACGACAGAGCAAATGGACAAGGCTATAGAAAAGATAGTTGAAGTGTTAAAAATAGTAGGCGTTACCCAATAAAATTTAACAAATTTAATAAAAATAGCCCTTGCAAAAATATTTTTGCAAGGGCTATATAATTTGTTTGACAACGAGCATAATACCTATTATAATAGAATTGCAACTAAAATGGTTGCAATTAAAAGGTGAGTAAATGAAATTATCGTCAAAAACACATTACGGATTAATGGCTTGCCATATTCTTGCAAGAAATTATCCTGATAACGCTGTTTCGGCAAGTGTGTTAGAAAATCAAATATCGGTATCGGGAAAGTATTTAGAAAAGATAATGCGTATGTTGTCTGTCCGTGGCATAGTCACTGCTACTCGTGGTGCAAACGGCGGGTATTTTTTGGCAAAGTGCCCAAAAGATATTACGATAGGCGAAATTGTAAGAACGCTTGAGGATGATAT
The DNA here is from genome assembly GCA_045578765.1 of Christensenellaceae bacterium. Lineage (GTDB taxonomy): Bacteria > Bacillota > Clostridia > Christensenellales > Borkfalkiaceae > UBA1259. The sequence goes on from JAZNKV010000004.1 coordinate 38,818, forward strand.
GGAAATTATCGAATGTGTTAAGGAAGGTGGCAAATGTAAATGCTGTCCGTCTAGCGCGGTATGGAAAAAACTTTACGAGGGAATAAATAGTTTGCTTGATTCAATGACCTTAGAGCAAATGGTAGAAGGTCAGCTCAAATAAACAAGGAGAAAAAATGGAAAATAAAACAATATACTTTGACCACGCTGCAACAACTCCGTTATGCAAGGAAGCTTTGGAAAAAATGATGCCTTATTTTACCGAAGTTTTTGGTAACCCAAACAGCCAACACGCTTATGGCAGAGAATCTGTTAAGGCTGTTGATGAAGCGCGTGACAGTATTGCTAAGATAATTAACTGTAAACCCAACGAGTTGTATTTTACTTCTGGTGGTACGGAAAGTGATAACTGGGCATTACGCGGTGTTGCAAACGCTTTTAAGGACAAGGGCAAACACATTGTAATCAGTCCTATTGAACACGCTGCAATGATTGTAACAGCAAAAGCGTTAGAAAAAGAAGGCTTTGAAGTTGACTTTATGAGGGTTGACGAGTTTGGGTTTGTTGACCTTGAACACTTGAAAAGCATTGTTAGAAAGGGCACTATTTTTGTTGGCTGTATGATGGCTAATAACGAAGTGGGAACTATTGAACCGATAAAAGAAATTGCTGAGATTGCACACTCTGTTGGCGCTGTTATGTTTACCGACGCAGTGCAAGCAGCGGGTGTTCTTAAAATTGACGTTAAGGACTTGGGCGTTGATATGATGAGTATGAGTTCGCATAAGATTTATGGGCCAAAAGGTGTTGGCGCTCTTTATATAAGAAACGGTTTAAGAGTTCAAAGTATCATAACGGGTGGTCATCAAGAAAGAACAAAACGTGGTGGTACCACAAACGTTCCCGGAATAGTTGGTTATGCTGAAGCATTTAAGATTGCCGAGCGTGATATGGTTAAAAATTTTGAATACGTATCAAGCCTTCGTGACCATTTTATTGATAGAGTTTTAGCCGAAGTTCCGTTTGTAAAGCTTAATGGACCAAGACAAAACAGGTTGCCGGCTAACGCGGATTTTTCATTTAAGTTCATTGAAGGGGAATCTATTCTATTTAGTTTGGACCTAGCTGGCATTGCCGTTTCGTCAGGTTCAGCGTGTTCGTCTGGCTCGTTAGAGCCTTCACACGTATTGCTGTCGTTAGGGCTACCTGAAGAATTGGCACACGGTTCAATAAGATTTTCATTTGGAAAACACAACACAATGGAAGAAGTAGACTATGCGGTTGAGACCATTAAAACAGCTGTAAAAAGGCTAAGGGAAATGTCACCGCTGTTTAATGCACAAGGAGATATTAAGTATGTATAACGAAAAGGTAATGGAAGCATTCAAAAACCCTAAAAACGTTGGTGAAATCGAAAATGCAAGTGGTGTTGGCACGGTTGGTAACGCAAGCTGTGGCGATATAATGCAAATTTCACTTAAAATAGAAAACAATATAATTGTTGACGCTAAATTTAAGACGTTTGGTTGTGCTGCTGCAATTGCAACAAGCTCAACTGCTACTGATATGATTATTGGCATGACTGTTGAAGAAGCTTTAACGGTTACAAACAGAAAAGTGGTTGAGTGTTTAGGTGGACTTCCTTCGCAAAAAATTCACTGTTCAGTTTTAGCAGAAGAAGCTATCAAGAAAGCAATTGAAGATTATCTATCAAAGAAAGCATAAAAACGACAAAAACCGCGCATAATACCTATTAAGCAAGGAGGGAATTATGGACGATAAGTTTTTATGCGGTATGCTTCTTGGCGTTATAGGTGGTGCTGTCATTGCCACTAATTCCGTAAAGGCTAGACAAATGATTAAAGAAGGTCAACAACAAGTTAAACAAAAAGTTGACGAAATGTCAAAGAACGTCAAAAAGAAAAATCAAGAATAAAAAGAAAAACGACGATTAAATCGTCGTTTTTTATTGTAAAAATAGGTAAATTGTGGTAAAATATAAATGTGAAAAGATTTTTGGGCCTTGATATAGGCGATAAGAGAATAGGCATTGCCGTTTCAGATCCGTTCAACACGTATTCTTTGCCGGTAGAAACTTACAATCGCAAAAACCTTAAAACCGATTTGTTGAAGATTGAAACTTTGGTTAAAGAAAAAAGCGCAACGGCATTAGTTTGTGGGTTGCCCGTGAACTTTGATGGAACTCCATCAATTCAAACTACAAGAGCTCAATTTTTTATTGATAGGTTAAAAGAGCGATTAAACGTTGAGATTTTTACCGTGGACGAGCGCTGTACTACTTGCGAAGCGGAAGACGTTTTAATTAGTCAGGGTAAAAGTAGAGAAGAACGCAAAAAATTTGTTGATGCTTTAGCGGCGGCATCTATTCTACAAGGATTTTTAAACGATAAAAATAAAAAGTTATAAATAAAGGAGACTTTTAAAATGAGCGAAAAAGAAAAGAAATGCACTTGCGGTTGTGATGAACACGGCTGTGACTGTCAAGAACACGATTTTGATGAACCTATTGAACTTACTACCGATGACGGAAAGAAATATAAATTTTATCTTGTAGGCACTATCGAATACAAAGGCAAAAACTACTCAGCGTTTGAACCTGCCGAACAGATTGATGGCATTGAAGATGATGACCTTATCATCTTTGAACTTTCTGGCGATGACGAAGAAACAGCAGACCTTCTTCCCATAGAGGATGAAGCACTTCTAGATGAGGTGTTTGAAGAATTTTGCCGTGTTCTTGAAGAAGATGAGCTCGCTGAAGAAGCAATGAGCTTAGAACCCGATAAAGACTAATTTTATCAATAAAAAAAGCGTGCTTAAAGCGCGCTTTATTTATTTTCTAAAGGCGACAAAAATTTTCAAAAATAATCTTGACAGTAATGCAATAATAAGGTAAAATATTCAAAAAACGGAGGCTTATATTTATGGCGAAGAAAAAATCAAACAAGAAAACGTTAAAAATTTTATCATTACTTAGCGTTATATTTGGTATTGTAGCGGTGTTATTTATATTTGCGCCAGCATTGAAAGACGGGAGTGGTAATTTTCTTTGTTCTGGTTTAAATATTTCATTAGGCGTTACAATAGATGGCATGTATTATCGTGGAAACTTTTTTAGTTTTTCATTTATAAATACTTTGGGATATTTATTAATAATAATTGGAATAGTCGGCACAATTTTTAGTTCAAGCAATTCTAGTAAACTCATAAATTTAATTTCTGCGCTAGCATTTTTAACGGGAGGAGTACTTATGTTTACTCAAATTACTTTTAGTGTTAGTCAAATTCCAAATATTAAACAATTTTATATATTAAGTGATTGGATTTATATAGCTGGAATATTAGCAATTGTGTCGGGAATTATGTCCTTTGCAAAAATAATTTTAGATTAAAACAAAATAATTAAATTAAAACTAACGGGTGAAAGACAAATAGTTTTTTCCCGTTTTAATTAAAAAATTCGTTACTGATATTAACTTTCAAAAAATGTTAATTTGTAACAAAAACTCCAAATATATAAAAAATTTTGTGAAAATTTTTCAAAAAAAATTAAAAAACGGGTGAAAAATACTTTACAAACATTGTCGAAAGTAGTATTATATCATTGTAAAAAGGTTATGCCTTTTATAGATAAATGTGCTCATCATTTTCCCCCTTATCATATATTATTCAGGAAGCAGTTAACGGTGTTAATTGCTTTTTGAATTTTAAACGCCAAAAATTTTATACAGACTAAAAACTCAACAAAAGCTTCCTTCTCCTCCGCTTCACTACGGAGCACTAGTCCGTCAAGGAAGAAAAGCAAAGTCGTGCAGGAAGCAGTTAACGGTGTTAATTACTTTTTGAAGTTGTATAAGAATTTTTTATTTTACTATTGAAAAGGTGTACATTTTGTGTTATTATTTAGAAAAATGGGGCAAAATTATATTTGCTTAAAAGGAGGGAATATGCAAGATAATAACGTAAGTCAAGAAAAAGTTCAACCACGCAATAAAGGACTTTTTGCGATTAAAATTATTTCTATTGTTGCCGTAGTGGCGGTTACAGCTTTTCTAGTTATAACCTATTTAGATTTATTCAACACTTCTAATCCCCAATTATCCTTTGCTGTATGGTTTACTATTTTGTACTTAATTATAGGCGGGGCAGGGTATTTAGTATGCACAATAATTTCTATAGTAGGGATAGTTATTGCAAAAAGAACCTGTTTAGAAAGTAAAGGACAACTTATATACTTTATATTACTAGCGGTAATACCTATTGTGCTCTGGGTGTTAGGGATTTTGGTTTTGCCAAAGACCATATAACTAAAAAATATCAAGCAACTAAAAAGCCGACCTACCAAGGTCGGCTTTATTGTTTTAACTTTATTATAAATAGAAAATCTTTGTTAAATAAGAGCTGTAATTAGGGTTTTAACTGCAAGGGCAAAAAGGATAATTGCGCCAATCCACTCTGCATAACTGCCGAATGCTTTACCAAGGCTTTTCCCTAAAAACAGAGCAACAGATACAATCGCAAAGGTTACTATTGCAATCATTAAAACTGCCAGATATACTGAAAAAGTCAAGTTAATAAACGTTACGCCAACGGCAAGAGCATCAATGCTAGTTGCTAGTGCTTGAACGAGCAATACACCATATGAAAATTTAGATATAACTTTGCACTCTTGCTTTGGGCTTATAATTTTTTCGCTAAACTTATCTTTAAGTATATCATAAACTATTTTTCCGCTTAGTATTAAAAAGATTCCCGCAGTCAAAAAGTCAGCAATTTGCCCGATAATGCCTTGGAACAAGTATCCAACAAAATAGCCTATTAACGGCATTACGCCTTGAAAAAGTGCAAAAGCTAAAGGCATTGCCCACATATTCTTTTTAGTTAAAGAACATTTATACGTTGTGCAGTTGGCAATGGTTATAGCTGAAGCATCCATAGAAAGAGCTACGCCGATAGCCAAAATGTCTAATATTTGCATAAAAACCTCTTGCATATTATATAAAAATATATTGCTTTTGTCAAAGATTATATGATAAAATAATATAAATAACGAAAAAGGAAAGTTTATGATAAAAATTACGCCCGAGTGGGATGAAGTTTTAAAGGACGCTTTTGATAGTCCAGAATATCAAGCCCTTAGAGAGTTTTTGAAAACTGAATATTCCACGCGTGTAATTTATCCGTCCATGTACGATATTTTTAATAGCATGAAAAAAACTTCGTTTGAAAACGTTAAGGTGGTTTTGCTTGGGCAAGACCCATATCACAACGAAGGTCAAGCAATGGGACTAGCCTTTTCCGTGCCAAACGGTATAGACAAACCGCCGTCGCTTGTCAACATGTTTAAGGAATTAAACGCTGAACTTAACGTCCCTATCCCCAAAAGCGGGGATTTGACAGGGTGGGCAAACCAAGGCGTGTTACTATTGAACGCCGTCCTTACGGTCAGGGCTCACCAAGCCAACTCTCATAAAGGCAAGGGGTGGGAGCAGTTTACTGATACTATAATAAAAAAGATTTCGTTGCTAAAGCAAAACGTGGTATTCTTGCTTTGGGGCGCAAATGCGCGCAGTAAAAAAGCGCTTATTGACGGTGAAAAGCACTTAATTTTAGAGTGCGCGCACCCAAGCCCGTTGTCCGCATATAACGGATTTTTCGGTTGCGGACACTACGTAAAAGCGAACGAATACTTAACTAAACACGGATTAACACCGATTGATTGGAGTGCATTATGAAATACGTTGTAATTTTGGGTGACGGTATGGCTGATTACCGCCAACCCTTTCTAGACAATAAAACCCCGCTAATGATAGCTAGAAAACCTAATATGGACATGCTTGCAAGCAAAGGCGAAGTTGGGCTTTGCCGTACTGTGCCTTGCGGAATGAAACCGGGCAGTGACGTTGCAAACCTTTCAGTTATGGGCTATAACCCTTACGATTGTTATACGGGGCGTTCGCCTTTAGAAGCTGCATCAATCGGCATTGCGCTAAAAGATACCGACGTTACGGCACGCGCAAACCTTGTAACCCTATCAGACGAAGGGGAATATCAAGACAAAACTATGCTCGATTACAGCGCGGGCGAAATTTCTACAGCCCAAGCAACCGAACTCATTAGTTTTTTGGCTAAGCATATTGATAATGAAGATTATAAGCTCTATTCTGGCGTAAGTTATCGCCACTGTTTAGTTATGAATAATGGTACAATTGCCGGTGACTTAACGCCCCCGCACGACATAACTAACCAACCGATAAAAGAACATTTGCCTAATAGTGACGCTGGTAAAGAACTGCTTAAAATAATGGAAAAGTCATACCAACTGTTAAAGGATCACCCCATCAACCTTGAAAGAATAAAGCAAGGCAAGCGCCCCGCAAACTCATTGTGGTTTTGGGGGGAAGGGACAAAACCTTCGCTTGAAGACTTTAAGGAAAAGTTTAACCTAAACGGCGGTGTTATTTCTGCGGTTGACTTGCTTAAGGGTATAGGCAGACTTGCAAATATGCAAGTTATAGAAGTTGAAGGTGCAACGGGAAATTATGACACTAACTTCAGCGGTAAAGCAAACGCGTGTATAAATGCCTTGCTTAGCCAAGGTCTAGATTACGTTTATCTACATATGGAAGCACCCGACGAGTGTGGACACCAAGGCAATGCCGAGCGCAAAATCTTTTCAATAGAGCAGATAGATGAACTTGTGGTAGGACCTATATATAAAGCGTTAAAAAACAGTGGCGAGCCGTTTAGAATTTTAATTGCGCCCGACCACCCCACTCCCTTATCAACAAGAACGCACTGTGCCGAGCCTATTCCTTATATAATTTATAAGAGCGACGTTGCCGTTCAAAGCGGTGTTGACGGCTATGATGAAGAAAAGGCTTTATCAACAGGCGTATTTGTTGAAAACGGCTATGAACTAATAAAAATTTTAATGAAAGACTAGCAAAAAGCGGGTTGAGATTTCAACCCGTTTTTTTATTTTTGACAATTATCGACTATTAACTTAAGTTGTGCGGGGGGTAAGTAGGAATAAGCGAAATTTTACGTTCATATATTTTATAAAAAAGAAAAACAGGAGAGCGGATATGAACGAAAAACTTCAATATGCAAGCATGCTTGAAATACCGGTTAATACTTGTACCGTTACGACCAAGCCTATTAAGAAAAAACGATTAAAGAAAAAGGCTGTTGAGACTGAAGTAATTAAAGAACAGTTATTAGAAAAAATCAATGCTGAAACAGAGCAAGAAGAACTTGGTAAAAAAGAAACTGAATTTGACATGGAAGTTGACGAAAAGGTCGAAGAAAATGCGGTTGAGATTAAGCAAGAAGAAAAAGAGCAATTCGACGTGCCATCGTTTAGTACTGCAAGCGTTACGAATGGTATCAAAAAACGTAAACGGTTTAAGTTTTCTGTAATCGGTGTGCAGTTTGCTATCATTGGCGCGCTTGCGCTGACCATTTTATTTACAAGCGCAGTATTTCCAAATAGCGGAATAAACGTGTTCTTTAAAAACGTGTTTGGCAACGAACAGATTGAAAAGGTAGATGAACGCACGTTTGCTGATTTTGCGCCCGTAATCGCAATGGGTGATAATAGTGGTATAGAATTAGCGGACGGGGTTATAAGCTTTGATGGCGAAGGCAGTGTTTATGCGCCTTGCGACGGTGTTGTTTCTAGTATTGAAAAAGATGCTCAAGGCAAGTTCAATATTGAAATTACGCATAGCGAGAATTTCAAGACGCTAATAAGCGGGATAGAATACGTGTATGCAAACCTAAACGATAACGTTTACCACAATATTCCTGTGGGATATCTTTTAGATGACGGTGCGTCTATATGCTTTAAGAATGGGAACGGTGCGGTTATAAGCGACTATCAGCTAGTTAACAACTCGGTTGTATGGGCGGTGTAAGTCTTTCAATTCATCCGTTATTTTACATATTTGGGTTTTATAATGCCCTAACAGGTCAAATATTTTCTTTCGTTATATACACTGTAACGGCTGTCGTGCACGAGCTTGGGCATTCGTTTGTCGCATCTAATGCAGGCTATAAACTAGACAAGATAACGCTTATGCCGTATGGGGCGGTCGTTTCAGGGCAAATAGAAGGACTTAACTTTGCGGACGAAATTAAAATTGCGCTTGCGGGGCCGTTTATCAACTTTGCCGTTGCACTGTTTTTTATGGCTACTTGGTGGATATTCCCTGAAACGTACGCGTTTACCGACGTTGTTGTTAGTGCTAATTTATCAATGGCGTTAATTAATCTTTTACCCGTTTATCCACTTGATGGGGGCAGGGTGCTTTGGGCAAGTATTGCGAAGAGCTTTGGCGGTGACAAGGCGCGAAAAGTTTGCACGTTGACGGGTATATTAAGTGCGTTATTACTATTTGGACTTTTTATTTTTGCCTGTATAAAAAGCGTGATTAACTTGTCGCTGTTGTTCTTTGCTCTGTTTGTATTGTTTGGCGTAGTTGGTAAAAGCAAAGAGAATAAATACGTTAAAATTTATTCGGGGATATCTACTGAAAAACTTAAGCACGGTATGAGTTATAAGAAAATTGCGCTCGACAAGAGTGTTACCGTTAAAAAAATGCTGTCAGTACTAGAGAGAGATTGTATTAACGAGATTGCTGTTTTTGATGGGCAAAATCAAATATCACTTCTAACCCAAAACAAAATCAACAAAATTATTGAAAAAGGCGATATATATTCGCCCATAGAAAATTATATTTAAAACGTGCCTTTATAGACACGTTTTTTTATTATTACTATTTTGCCACGTAAATCCGTTGACTTATTACTTTTTTGGTGGTATACTCAAAATTAGCAAATTAAAAATTGAGATTTTTTCAACAAAAGGGGAAATTTATGCAAGAAAATTTATTAAATCAGTTAAAGGCGAACAAGCCCTTTATGAGCACGGTTGAAAGAAAGATTACCGACGTTATTTTAGAGGATGCGAAAGGATTTCTCACTTGTGGTATTGCGGAGTTTGCTACCACGGCGGGTGTTTCGCAAGGGAGTGTTATAAATTTTGCTAACAAATTTGCAGACGGAGGGTTTCCTGAGTTAAAGCTTCAAATAGCGACTTGTTTTGCGGGAAGTTATGACGGTTTGACAAATAGTTTAGTTGGGTTAGAAAAAAGAATAGACTGCGTAAATAAAGCTTTTATTTCAACAAATTCACAAAACGACAATGAAGTGATTGAAAAGGTTGCAAACCTTATAATAAAAGCAAAAAAGGTTGAAATTTACGGGATTTATCGTTCTGCTGTGGTAGCAACCGATTTTTATTTTCAGCTTTTACAGATGGGTATTCCCGCCAACTTTGTAAGTGACGTTTTGACTTGCGCTGTTTCGGCATCATTGTTGCAAAAGGATAGCTTAGTTATAGCAGTTTCATCTTCTGGAAGAACGAAAGACGTTATTGACGCTGTTAAGCTTGCAAAAGAAAACGGGGTAAAGGTTGTATGCATAACGGCAAATAAGAATTCTCCGTTAGCAAAGCTTGCTGATTACGTATTAGTTGCTTGCGCATGTGGGACAAGCGAGCAAATGGCGTTGGAAATAAGGCTTTCACAGTTAGTTATTACCGATGCTATATGTGAGCATATATATAACTGTCTAAAAGAACAAGGCAAAGAAATAAACAACACAATGGAGAAAATTTTAACCTCTCACAACGTGAACGACTAAAGAGACAAATGAAGTTAAGTAAAAATGCTAAAAAGGCAATCTTGATAGGCACGCTTTGTTCGGTATCCTATCTTGCAGTTTATATTGCGCGAAACGTTTTGACAGCAGTTTCTGTAGAGCTTAGTCAAGACCAAATAGTAGATAAGACTTTTTACGGAGTGCTAACCACTGCTTACTTTTGGTTTTACGCAGTAGGACAGTTGGTTAACGGCTTAATCGGGCAAAAGGTGAATGCTAGGTGGATGATTAGCTTAGGATTGTTGTTTGCGGGAATACTAAATTTTACCTTTCCGTACATAGTGGTTAATCAGTTTACGGCAATACTCGTATATGGTATGAGTGGGTTTTTCTTAGCGATGGTTTATAGCCCTATGACTAAGGTCGTTGCTGAAAATACTTTGCCTATACACGCAACACGCTGTAGCCTAGGGTATACTTTTGCATCGTTCTTCGGCTCGCCAATAGCTGGGGTACTCGCTTCGTTTTTCGTTTGGTCTGCGGTGTTTACGGTGTCTAGCGTGATGCTCGTTTTGATGGCTATCGTTGTCTTTGTGTTCTTTTTATTTTTTGAAAGGAAGGGCATTGTTAAATATAATCTATATAAGCCTAAAAATGAAAACGGGAACGCCGTTAGGGTGCTGATTAAACATAGTTATTTAAAGTTTTGCTTAATTTCCTTTATAACGGGCATAGTAAGAACGGGTTGGATTACTCTAATTCCAGAGTATTTTTTTGAGTGCTTAGGGTATACGGAAAGTCAGGCTGAAGGCGTGTTCTCTATAGTAACGCTTATAATATCTTTCACAACTTTCATTAGTATTTTTATTTACGAAAGACTAAAGCGGAATATAAATAAAACGCTCAGCCTAACGTTTGGTTTGGCGCTAATATTTTTTATCGCCGTGTTATTTATAGTTCACCCTGTTGTAAGCGTTGTGCTGATGGTTGTTGCGATTATGTCGTCCAACGCGGCTGCGACTATGCTTTGGAGTGTTTATTGCCCAAGTTTAAGGGATACGGGCTTTACTTCTGGCGCTACGGGTTTTTTAGATTTTATTAACTACATGGCGGCGGGTGTGTTCACGCTTGTTATCGGTTTACTGCGTGATAACAATTTAATTAACCTAAATCAAACGGTAATCATTTTAATTGTGCTTATGGCTTTGGGGCTAGGTGTGTCATTATACGTTAAAAAAAACAAAAAGGAAATAAATAGTTAAACAAAAAGCGCATTAATAAGGGCGTCACTCGTAGGGATTTTAACTGAATATTTTATAAAACTCGACTTTTCACAAGTCGAGTTTTCTTCTGCCCACGTAAAACAGATTGAATTAAAGTTAATTTTGTGTTATAATAAAGTCATCGATAAATAAGAATTTGTAAGGATAGAAAGTATGATTGTTTTAATAACGGGAGCATCACACACAGGCAAAACTGCACTTGCTCAAAAGTTGCTCGAAAAATATAAATACCCATATCTCTCAATCGACCACCTTAAAATGGGGTTGATTCGTAGCGGAAACACCAAACTCACTCCAATGAGCGACGATAAGGATTTAACCGCATATTTATGGCCTATTGTTCGTGAAATGATTAAAACTGCAATTGAGAACAAGCAGAACTTAATTGTTGAAGGTTGCTATATTCCGTTTGATTGGCAAAATGAATTTAACTCCGAATATCTTGAAAGCATCAAATATTTCTGCCTTATAATGAGCGAGAAATATATCAGAAACCACTTTAATAGCATAAAGAAACATGCAAATGCCATTGAAAATCGTTTGGATGATGAATGGTGTACAATGGAGAGTGTATTGGCAGATAATGCAGAAGTCTTGGCACTTGCGAAAAGACATAATTCAAACTATATTCTTATTGATGACCAATACGAAATCAAGATTGATTTATAACGACAAATTCCAATTTATAGAGTTGTTAATCATTGTGGGAAAATTTTCAAAAGTGTAGCACACTATACTTTGTAAACAAAGTTGTGTGTTTAGACAAAAAAAGCAAAAAGGATAGCGAAAATTTCGCTATCCTTTTATACTGTCTAAAAAATCCCTATGGGAAACGCCCTTAAGTGCGCTTTTTTTGTGGGTGTTGTTTGATAACTATAATATAATTGACAAACCTAATCAAACATGATATAGTACTATTAATCACATTTAATTGCATTTATAAAGGAGAATATTATGGAAATTATGCAATATTTAAGCGCATTTTCAAGCGAAAATTGCGCTTGTGGGAAAGCACATACTGTAGCTATTGATAAAATTTTGGTTGAAAATGGCGCAATATCAAAAATTCCTGAACTACTTAAAAACTACGGTGCTAAAAAACCATTTATTTTGGCTGACAAGAACACTTTTGAAGTTGCTGGGGTGCAGGTAGAAAACGTGCTAAAAAATGCGGGTTTTGCTTTTTCTAAATTCGTTTTTAATCAAACGGCTTTAGAACCTGATGAAAGCGCTGTCGGCAGTGCGATTATGCACTTTGATGGTTCGTGCGATTTAGTTATTGCAGTTGGCTCTGGCGTGATTAACGATATAGGCAAAATTTTAGCAAACGTATCAAATAAAACGTACTTTATAGTGGGGACGGCTCCATCAATGGACGGGTATGCTTCGGCTACTTCTTCAATGTCAATGGACGGTTTAAAAGTTTCTTTGCCAAGTAAGTGCGCAAACGTTATTATTGGGGATATTGACGTGCTTAAAAACGCACCGATGAATATGCTTCAAGCGGGACTTGGCGATATGCTTGCTAAATACGTTAGCATTGCAGAATGGCGTATTGCAAACATCATAACTGGCGAATATTATTGTGAACGCGTGGCTGAACTTATTAGAACGGCGCTTAAGAAATGTGTAGACAACTCCGAAGGGCTTTTGAAACGCGATGAACAGGCGGTTAAGGCTGTGTTTGAAGGCTTGGTTATCGGTGGGGTTGCAATGGCGTTTGCGGGTGTTTCACGCCCGGCGAGCGGAGTTGAACATTATTTTTCACACGTTTGGGACATGCGTGGCTTAGAGTTTGGAACGTCTGTCGATCTACACGGAACGCAATGTGCAGTGGGAACACTTATTGCAAGCGGGCTTTATGAAAAGGTGTTAAACCTTGACTTAAATAAAGAAAAAGCTATTGCGTATGCTGAAAATTTTGACTTTAACGAGTGGGCTGGCGAGTTGAAGAAGTTCTTGGGTAAGGGCGCTGACGCTATGATTGCTTTAGAAGAAAAAGAACAAAAATATAACGTTAAAAAGCACGCTGAACGTTTAGAAATTATATTAGCAAATTGGCAAGTTATAACGGACGTTATTCGTCAAGAAATTCCATCAAAATTAAAGGTTGAAAGTATTTTAGATACAATCGGTGCTCCAAAAACGGCAAAAGAAATCGGCATTGATTGCGACTTAGGCTTAACGTTAAAGGCAACAAAAGATATTCGTGATAAATACGTTTTATCCCGCTTACTTTGGGACTTGGGCGTGCTAGATGAATTTGCAAAAGAACTATAATTAAATATAAAAAACGGCACACTTTTAACGGTGCGCCGTTTTAAGTATGAATATTTATATACACGTATAAAAATACTCGGTTATAGTTTTGGTTGATTCTTTCATTTTGCCACTAATCCATAGCTTAGCAGTTTCAATAAACGTTGAAGTGATATTGTTAATCCAAAAGTGTTCGGGTAAATTTTTTGGTTTTTGTAATTTTAGATGTTCAAGCTGGTTTGCTATTAAAACTGTAAGACTTTCTTTAAAATAGGTTAAAAACAAATCGTTGTTTTGCGAAATTAAAAGGTCGGCAATATGGTTGTCGTTCTTTTTTAAGTGTTCAAATAAATGTAAGAAAACGGAATCTGGCGCGTCGCAGTCAAATATATGATTGTGCGCGCTTTCTAGTTTTAAATCACTTTCAAATACGTGGTCAAAAAGTTCTTTACACAACTCTCTTAAAAGAAAGTCTTTGGTTTCAAAATGCGCGTAAAACGTTGCTCTGCCTACGTCTGCTTTTTCAATGATGTCGCCCACTGTGATTTTGCTAAAATCTCGCTTTGAAAGTAGTGATATAAATGCATTAAATATTGCGTTGCGCGATTTTTTTTGCCGTCTATCCATAAATTTCTCCGTACAAAAATCAGTATATGTTCGTTATCGAATAGTTATAATTAATAGTATGTTGACTTAACGTGTAAGTAAAAGTAAAATATTATTGAACAACGTGTTCGATAACAAACATATTATATCTTAACTAAAGAAAAAAGTCAATGGAGTTATTATGGAAAGCAAAGTTAAAATTTTTTTGGCGTTTATTTTGAATTTAATATTTTCGGTTTTTGAGCTTGTGGGAGGGGCTTTGACGGGTAGCGTGGCAATTTTGTCAGATGCGCTACATGATTTCGGTGATTCGTTAAGTATTGGCTTATCTTATTTTCTTGAACGAAAGAGCGAAAAAAAGCCAAACGCAACGTATACGTTTGGTTACAAAAGGTTATCGGTACTGTCAGGGTTAATAACGACGCTTATTTTGCTTATCGGTTCAAGCGTGGTGATATATAATGCTATAAATAAAATTATAAGTCCTGCGCCAATAGATTATAATGGCATGATTATTTTTGCAATAGTGGGGGTTGTTGTAAATGGGCTTGCAGTACTATTTACTAAAGGTGGGCGCTCATTAAATGCGCGCGCGGTAAGTTTGCATATGATTGAAGACGTGCTGGGCTGGCTTGTTGTTTTAATAGGCGCTATAATAATTAGGTTTACTAATTTTATCTTAGTCGATCCAATACTCAGCATTTTAGTTTCATTGTTTGTAATTTTTAATTCAATAAAAGGCTTGATAGAAATTATGAACGTTATTACAGAAAGAACGCCAAAAAACATTAACGTTGGTGAAATTGAACAACACGTTTTGCAAATTGACGGAGTTTTAGACGTGCATCATATTCACGTGTGGAGTTTAGATGGCGAGATAAATTTGGCAACAATGCACGTCGTTGTTAAAGAGTATGGTAGGCGAATAAAAACCTTAATAAAAAGCCAACTTAAAGAGCACGCAATATCACACGTAACTATAGAGTTTGAACTTGATGGGGAAGAGTGTCTACAAAAAGAGTGTGTTATAGAGCGCAGTTCACTCCACGCACATTGCCATCATCACCATTGATATTTTAGGTGTTAAATTGTTCGTATGAAAACATAAAAATTAAGCGAACTAAGAAAAAGAAAATAAAAAACCCCGGCACTCTAAAACCGGGGATGCGTGGGTAGCATTGCCCACACCTAATTCTGAAGAACCTAAATGGTTACTTTGAGCTGAACGTCTTCAGCAATACTATTATACTCAAATAAAATAAAAAAGTCAACGAAAAGGAAAAGTTTTTTCCTTCTTTTTCGTTGTTGGTGATCCATCGGGGACACAACTCCGCTTCGCTACGTTGGACTAAGATTATCAAGGATAGTCCGTCAAAGGCGTCCGCACCCACGGGGTTTGATTTTACCACAATGAATAACAAAAACCCCAACCAGCTGTTGCTGGTTGGGGTTTGTTGGTGATCCATCGGGGATTCGAACCCCGGACACCGTGATTAAAAGTCACGTGCTCTACCGACTGAGCTAATGAATCTGGTGCACCTTCAGGGACTCGAAGCCGTTTTGACCAAAAATTTATGCGACAAAAATTCAGGGATTTTCGTAATATTTTTCAAAAAAACTAGTAAGAAACAGGGGTTTTATAAAACCCATGCGCCAAAATTGCGACAAGTAAGGTCAAAATTAAGGTGCGACAAAAACCCATTTCCGTTCTTAAAAAATCAACTTTACTTAAAGTGCAATTTTAAAGTGCAAAACGCATTTTTAAGTTGCACTTTAAGATTTTATATGGTATAATATTGGTAAACAAATTTATGGTTGGTAGAATATGAAAGACGAAATTTTTGAAAAGTATTCTAAAGAGAAAGAGCCTACAAAGTATTATAAAAGTTATGCTTGGAAAACGGCGATAGGACTCCAAAAAGTTGATGGATTAGAGCCGTCCGAGTATTTGATTAAGACTGCTTCTAAAAATATAAACGGTGATATTACTTTTGAAGATGCGCATGAACTAATAACTTCTTATTATAAGGAAAATACAATACACGCAGAAAGAGCAGAAGAGGCGGATAAAGTTTCCGTTCGTATAGCGCAAATTATCTCTGAAAAATCTTTTGTTTTTTCGCCTATTGAATTTATAACCATTCATAGAAGATTGTTTGAAGGGATATATTCGCACGCAGGTGGAATTAGAGATTATAACATTACTAAAGAAGAATGGGTTTTAGATGGCGACACCGTTACTTATGGTAGTGCAATTAACCTTAAAGAAACGTTGGAATACGATTTTAGTGTGGAAAAGAATTTTAGTTATAAAGGCCTTTCAACAGAAGAAATGATTTCTCATATATCAAGGTTTATTGCAAACCTATGGCAGATTCATATTTTTGGCGAAGGCAATACTAGAACGACGGCAGTTTTCCTTATTAAGTATTTATCTAAACTTGGTTTTAACGTGACCAACGATATTTTTGCTGAAAACTCTTGGTATTTTAGAAACGCTTTGGTTAGAGCAAATTACAATAATTATGTTAAGAACGTTTTTGAAACTACCGAGTATTTAGAAATATTTCTACGCAATCTTCTTTTGGGCGAAGATAATATTTTGTCTAACCGTGAAATGCATATAGGATATAAAGAAATTGAGACTTCCAAAGAAGAATTGCTAGAGAGAGAAAATTTAGTTTTAGAAATATTGAAAGAAAATTCAAGTATTACATTAGAAGAAGTTGCGGCTAAAATAGGGAAGTCTGTTCGTACTATCAAAGTAATCGTAAAGAAATTGCAAGATAACGGCAAACTTGAACGTGTTGGCGGTAAAAAGACTGGTCAATGGAAAGTGAATTAATAAAATATGAAGTATTACGTAGTTGCAGATATACACGGTTTTTATACTGAATTAATAGAAGCCTTAACTGAAAAAGGATTTTTTGAAGATAAAGAACCACATAAATTAATTTTTTGTGGAGATTTATTTGATAGGGGATTAGAAACCGTTAAATTACAAGAGTTTATTTTTGACCTAATGGATAAAGACGAAGTTATATTGATTCGTGGAAATCATGAAGACTTGGCAATTGAACTCGTTAAAAATTTTGACAAGTGGATGACGCCAAATATTCTTTATACGCATCATTGGAAAAACGGCACGGTTGAAACAATTCTTAACCTTGTGGGGATGAATATTGTGGAAGCATACAATAACATTGAAGAATGCAAGAAAAGAATAGTAGAAACTCCGTTTTTTAATAGGATTATCCCGTCAATGAAAAATTACTTTGAAACAGATAACTATATTTTTGTGCATGGTTGGATTCCGTGTGATGCTTTAGGCTATGGAGGTAAGGTAAACACCTTTATTTATAAGCAAGATTGGCGAGAATTAAGCGATTTTGACTGGGATTATGCGCGCTGGTATAATGGAATGGAAGCCGCTCGTCAAGGTGTTATAGAGCCAAATAAGACAATTATTTGTGGACATTGGCATTGTTCTTATGGGCACGCTAAAATTGAAGGTGTAGGTTCAGAATTTGATATAGATGCTGATTTCAGTCCGTATAAGGCAAAAGGCATAATAGCCATTGATACATGCACGGCACATTCTAAAAAAATAAATTGCATTGTTGTTGATGATTAAATAAGGACAATCAATAGGATTTGGAAAAATTGAGAGAGGGGAGAAATACTTAAGGAGAATTCTAATTTAAATTGAACAAGCAAAAGATTGTAACTGATAGAATAATTAAATTTATAGTTGTAATTTTAGGTTTTTCGATAATATCTAAAATTTTTGGTGCTAATAGCGAAGTAACAAATTTCTATAAAGATAAAGTTGTCTTCACTCCTTACAATATTGTAGGTGTGATAATGCTTTTATGTGCTTTGGGAGGTGAGTGGATAGGGAAAAAGAAAGGAAGTATTTTATTAAAAATTATTACATTCTTTTTTAATGTGTCCTCATTATCATCTTTTGGTGTAAATATACTTAATTTTCTTCCAGAACAAAAAAACGTTGTAGTTGAAAATAAAGTTGATTATGGATTTAAATGGATTAATATAATTGTTATAATTATACTTATAATAATTTTGGTAGGTTTGTTTATTGCTACAATTTCATTTATAAAACAAATAAAAATTAGACGAATATTAAATAAAAAACGAGTAAAGAGCAATTTTAATATTTATTTAAAAAAAGAAAAAGAAGTATTAGAACAAATTAAAAAAAGACAAGAAGCAGAAATTCTAACGGCAATAAAGGCTAAAAAAGAATATAAAATTGGCAATAAAATTTGCCCTACTTGTGGTGGTGAACTAGGTGGAAATCAAAACAAGAAAAATGGAAAATGGTTTATAGGTTGTAAAAATTATTTTACTGATAAAAAATGTAGATTCACTCGTGATTATCCCGAATACAAGAGATATGAAAAATTGTATTGTGTTAGAGATGATATTTTACTAGAGCGTTATGCGAAAGGGCAAATAAAAATTTATTAAAAAATAAAGATTAAATTATAAAAAGCAGTTCGTGTTGAAACGGACTGCTTTTACTTTTAAATGCTTTTTAAGAATTCTATTAAAAGACGTTTTTGCTTTGGCGTAAGGTTAGCCATTGCTACAGATAATTCTTCGGCTTCGTCGTTAACGTTAAAAAAATCTTTGACGGAAATTTCCAAAGCATCACAAATAAGTTGCAAATGTCCAACAGTTATATCTGCTTGCCCAAGTTCTACGCGGCGTAAATGTGTTTGAGATACACCAGCCTTTTCAGCAAGCGAATTTTGACTATTTCCACTTTTTTCTCTTAAAATTCTTATTCTATCCCCGATATTCATAACACACCTTTTTAGTCTTATAAGAATATTTTAATATATTCTTTTTTAAATTATTAGTCTTTTAAGGTTGTTTTATTAGTCTTATAATGCTATAATGTTAAACATATAAGACTAAAATGGAAAGTGTTTTTAAAAAATGACTAATTCTCAAACAAAATCAAAAGAGCGTGTTAGAGAACACGGCGAAGTGTTTACCGCCGAGCGCGAAGTTAAGGCTATGTGCGACCTTGTTAAAGATGAAACTGAGCGCATAGACAGTAGGTTTTTAGAGCCTGCGTGTGGCGACGGCAATTTTTTGGCGGAAATTCTTACCCGTAAACTTGAAGTAGTTAAGCGCAAATATAAAAAATCTACGCTTGATTACGAAAAAAACGCCGTGCTTGCAATTTCTACCGTTTACGGCGTGGATATTATGCAAGACAACGTGCTTGCTTGCCGTGATAGGCTTTTCAAAATTTGGGATAAAGAATATAAAACCGTTTGTAAAAAAGATTGTAACGACCAAACGCGCGAAGCCGTTAAGTTTATTTTAACTAAAAATATCGTTTGTGGTAACGCGTTAACGCTCAAATGCGTAGATGAAAACGGCAACGAAATAGACGAGCCAATTGTCTTTTCAGAGTGGGCGTTTATAACAGGATTTCAAATGCAACGGCAAGATTACACCTTTGCGCACCTACTTGAAATGAATAACGACGAAAAGCAAACAAAAAAACAACAATCAATGTTTGATGAAAAAGAAGACGAAGGCAAGTTCTTACGCCGATACGTAACGCATTATAGGAGAGTGCAAGAAAATGAGTGATAATTTATTTAATAAAGTTTATAACCCCGACGTTTTATCGTGTCTTGCAAACTTATCCAACGACGAAGTGTTTACACCGCCCGAAATCGTAAACCAAATGCTTGATATGTTACCTCAGGAATTATTTAGAAATCCCGATACAACGTTTTTAGACCCTGCGTGTAAAACGGGCGTGTTTTTAAGAGAAATTGCTAAACGCTTGATTAAAGGTTTAGAGCCACAGTTCCCCGACCTGCAAGAGCGTATTGACCACATTTTCCATAAACAACTTTTCGGTATAGCAATTACTGAACTTACAAGTTTATTATCTCGCCGTGGAATTTATTGCAGTAAATACCCGAATAGCGATTTTTCAGTTACCAAGTTTGATACCGCACAAGGTAATATTCGTTTTAAACGTATCGACCACACTTGGGTAAACGGACGCTGTAAATATTGTGGAACAAATAAAACTTATGACCGTGGCGAAGAATTAGAAACTCACGCTTATGAATTTATACACACCGATAATTTGGAGAAGTTATTTAATATGAAATTTGACGTTATTATAAGCAATCCACCTTACCAAATGAGTGATGGAGGAGGAACAGGTTCAAGCGCAATGCCTATATATCAACACTTCGTACTACAAGCAGCCAAACTTAAACCCACTTATCTTGCGATGATTATTCCTTCGCGTTGGTTTGCAGGTGGTAAAGGGTTGGACGATTTTCGCTCTTATATGTTAAATTGTAAAAACATCTCAAAAATCGTTGATTATCCTAATAGCGCAGATTGTTTTCCTGGCGTGACGATTGCTGGTGGTGTATGTTATTTCCTTTGGGAAAAAGAATATAGCGATATTTGCGAAATAGTCAATATGAAAGACAATACAGTACTTTCAACCGATATTCGCCCCTTAAACGAATATGACGTTTTTGTTCGTGATAATATTGCGATAAAAATAATACGCAAAATCAACGCATTAGCAAAACATTTTATAGATGAAATCGTTTATTCAAGAAACTGCTTCGATTTATATAGCAAGGAAACAGGACACCCTTTATACAAGCAAGGCGATTTAACCTTATATTCATTAAACGGAAAATCTTACATAGAAAAGAGTAAAATCACAGATAGAGATAACCTGCTCAATAGCTATAAGGTTATTATGACAAAGGCTATGTCGGGTGGTAATAAGCCTTCAAGTGAAGGGAATTATCTTGTAATCTCTGCAACTATGCGTGTTTTGCAACCAAATGAAGTTTGCACGGAAACTTATTTATGTTTAGGTAATTTCCAAACAGCACAAGAAGCAAATAATTTATGCGCTTATATGAAAACAAAATTTTTCCGTTTTCTTTTACTTCAATCTTTAAGTTCAATCAATATTTCAAAAGAGAAATTTCAATTTATCCCTATTCAAGATTTTTCAAAATCTTGGACTGATGAAGAATTATACACAAAATACGGCTTAACACAAGAAGAAATAGACTTTATCGAATCTATGATTCGCCCTATGGAGTAAGACATGAATTTATTAAACAAAAATTTAGAAAATTTACTTGAAAAATTGCTAAAAAAATATCAAGATGAGCCAATGAATATAAATTCGTCTGTTTGCGAGAGAAATGAAATTGAACATTTAATAGAAGGAAACTATTTCAAAATTCATGCTTCAAACGATAGCATTAGTGGGTGGATTTATTTTGTTTATCCAACACAAAAAGCAATTACTTATTTTGAAGATAAAAAACGGTATAAAAAACAAAAGCGAAATTCAAAAATTATTGAATGGACAAGATATGGTATAACTACTATTATTGCTGTTGCTGGCTTAATTGTAGCGATAATAGCATTAGTTAAGGGTAATTAAAATGAATCAAGAATTTTTTATACAAAGACCTGCGGTTACTCCTACCATTTACGCTTACGAGCTTGTTGGGGTAAATTCGCATAAAGGTTATATAAAAGTCGGCTATACTGACCGTGACGTTGAAACGCGCGTCAAAGAGCAATTACATACAAGCGGTATTGAATATAAAATACTGCTTAAAGAATCCGCTATGCGTTCTGACGGCACGTGTTTTACCGACCACGAAATACATACCGCATTAAAGCGTAAGGGCTTTTTACAATTAAATCAAGGGCTTGATAAAAATGAGTGGTTTAATTGCACGATAAAAGACGTTATTAGTGCAATTAACTACGTACGTGACGGAATAAGCACGGAAGAAAATCGTACGCTTACCTTTAAAATGCGCCCTGAACAAACGCGCGCCGTGCAAAAAACGATAGAGTTTTTTAATAAGGCAAAAGCGGACGAACCTGAAAAAGCGCCTAAATTTTTATGGAACGCAAAAATGCGTTTTGGTAAAACTTTTGCATCTTATCAACTTGCTAAAAAGTTGGATTTTAAGCGCGTTTTAGTTCTTACCTTTAAGCCTGCGGTAGAATCTGCTTGGAGAGAAGACCTTGTATCTCACGTAGATTTTGAAGGTTGGCAGTTCGTTTCTAACAAAGACGCGCACGATAACAAAATAAATATTGACGTGCAATTTGCAAGCGCAGATAAAACTCGACCTATCGTTGTTTTTGGTTCGTTCCAAGACTTGCTTGGTACTAATGAAAATGGCGGTATTAAAGCCAAAAACGAGTTTATCCACACAACGCAATGGGATTTAGTTATATTTGACGAATATCATTTCGGTGCGTGGCGCGAAAATGCTAAAAAGTTGTTTGAAAACCCTGATGAAGAAGAAAACGCCGATTTCGATATGGAATACTACAAACAAACGGAAGCGGACAACGCTTATAACGAAACGTTTTTGCCTATTACCACTTCTTATTATTTGTTCTTATCGGGTACGCCGTTTAGGGCTATAAATAGCGGTGAGTTTATTGAAGACCAAATATTTAATTGGACGTATAGTGACGAGCAAAACGCAAAAGAATCTTGGCTTGGCACAAACAATCCGTATTTATCGCTTCCGCGTATGGTTATGCTTACTTATCGCATACCTGAAAGCATACGCCAAATTGCTTTACAAGGCGAATATGACGAATTTGACCTTAACGTATTCTTCTCTGCAAAGGGTAAAGGCGAAGAAGCTAAATTTACTTATGAAAACGAAGTTCAAAAGTGGTTGGATTTAATACGCGGTTCATATTTGCCGAGTAGCGTTGACGACTTAAAGCTTGGGCAAGATAAACGTCCGCCTATGCCGTTCTCGGACACACGACTTTTGAACGTTTTATCGCATACGTTATGGTTCTTACCGAACGTTGCGAGTTGTTTTGCTATGGCAAACTTACTTAAACAAAAGCAAAACGCATTTTATCACGATTATAAAATAAATATTTGCGCAGGCACAGGCGCAGGTATTGGTTTAGATGCGCTTTATCCCGTACAAACTTCTATGGGTAATCCGCTTGAAACTAAAACGATAACCCTTTCTTGCGGTAAACTGACTACGGGTGTAACCGTTCGTCCGTGGACGGGTGTGTTTATGCTTCGTAACCTTAAATCGCCCGAAACGTATTTCCAAACGGCTTTCCGTGTTCAATCGCCTTGGGAAATTACAGATAACCTTGGCAATAAGCAAATTATGAAGCAAGAGTGTTACGTTTTCGACTTTTCGCTTGACCGTGCGCTCCGTCAAATCTCCGATTATTCGTGTAGGCTTAACGTAGAAGAATCTAACCCTGAAAAGAAAGTTGCCGACTTTATCCATTTCTTGCCCGTTTTAGCGTATGACGGAAGCACGATGAAGCAAATCAATGCACAAGACATTTTGGATATCGCTATGGCAGGTACGAGCGCAACACTCCTTGCTAAGCGTTGGGAATCGGCTTTACTTGTTAACGTAGATAACGATACTTTGGGAAGATTGCTTGCAAATAAAGACGCGCTTGACGCACTTATGCGTATTGAAGGATTCCGTTCATTAAATCAAGATATTACAGCGATTATCAATAAGTCGGAAGCCGTTAAAAAGGCTAAAAAAGAAAAGGAGACTAAACTTACCGACAAGGAAAAGAAAGAACTTACACAAGAAGAAAAAGAATATAAGTCTATGCGTAAGCAAATTCAAGAAAAACTTATTAAGTTTGCTACGCGTGTTCCTGTCTTTATGTATCTTACCGATTACCGCGAACGTTCGCTTAAAGACGTTATTACACAGTTAGAGCCGGGGCTTTTCAAAAAAGTTACGGGCTTGGACGTAAACGACTTTAATTTGCTTTGTTCTATCGGCGTGTTTAACGCAAGTCTTATGAACGACGCAATATTTAAGTTTAAGCGTTATGAAGACTCGTCGCTTTCATACACAGGTATTGAAAAATCAGTTAAAGACGAAGTTGGTGGTTGGGATACTGTTATTCGCCGTGAAGAGTACGAAAAATTGTTCTTTAACCAACAAGCAACAATGCAAGCTACTATATCGGAAGCAATCGTCGAAGAAATTGCCGTTACGGAAGATAAGCCGAAAGTTGCGCCAAAGGTTAATCCTTATGTGGTTACAACAACTCAAAAACAAGAAGTTAAGGAAGAAAAGCCTGCTTTTGACTACTCAAAGATTGTAGTCGGCTTAGTTGTTACTCACGCAAAGTTTGGAGATGGTACGATTATCAATATAGATAAAGCGCAAAAATATATTAAAATCAAGTTCGCAGTTGGCGAAAAAATGTTCATCTTCGACGCCTTTGAAAAAGGTTTCTTAAAAATTACATAAACAGGAAAAGGGCGAGAAAATTCTCGTCCTTTTTATAAGTTTAGTACTTTATCGACAAATAAAAGTGATTAACACAAATAATTAATTTAAAAAGTTTTACAAAAAATTGACATATATGCTTGCAAAAAAAATATATATATGGTAAACTAAAATTGTCCCAAAACATATCGGTTTTGTCCCAAGTTGTGGACTAAAGGAGAAGTTATGAAAAAGAAAAATGTAATTAATTTAATTAAATATTTCGCTGAAAAAAATGAAATGGCTTTTAAGGATGAAGCGTATGAAATAGCCAAGGAGTTTGAAAATGATGGAGATTATCAATTAAGTGAATACATTGTTTCTATTTTAGCTGATACTAATTCATTTATGTCTCAAACAATGGAGAAGGAATCAGAATTTTTAAGGAAGGTAACGGTTGGGGTTCAGTATTTGTCTTTGCCATCGGAAATAAGGGCAGATATTGATGGTGTTATTAACGCAATCAACCATAAGATAGGGGTAAACAAATTTTTATTTGAAGGAGCTCCAGGGACAGGAAAAACTGAAGCCGCAAAACTTATAGCTAAGGTGCTAAATAAAAATTTATATATTGTAAATTTTAGTGAACTAGTAGATAGTCATTTAGGTCAAACACAAAAAAATATAGGCAAATTATTTGAGGATATAAATGATTTTGTTTTTTCAAATAAAAACATTGTATTATTTGATGAAATAGATAGTATTGCTATTGATAGGATAAATAGTCATGATGTTCGTGAAATGGGTAGAGCGACATCTGCAATGCTAAAAGGATTAGATTCGTTACGTGATGATGTGGTTATCATTGCCACAACGAATTTATTTAATGTTTTTGATAAGGCATTAGTTCGTAGGTTTGATGCTGTAATTAATTTTAATAGATATACAAGAGAAGATTTGATCGATATTGCAGTAATGACAACAAGTCAGCTTTTAGATAAATACAATATGAACGGTAAGAATTCTAGAATGGTACGAAAAATTATTAATCTATTTGAAGACATCCCATATCCTGCAGAATTGATTAATTTGATAAAAACGTCAATTGCATTTAGTGGTTTAGATAGTGAATATGGGTATTTAAGAAATATGTTTTTTAAGGTTTATACTGGAGAAGATAAAGATGATCCCAAAATATTACAAGAATTAGGTTTTTCTTTAAGAGAAATAGAAATAATAACAAAAATTTCTAAAAGCCAATTAGCTAGGGAATTAAAAGGAGACAGCGATGAAGAATAGTTTGTTGTATCTAAGAGGGGAATTTAAACAGGAAAAAAGAAAGAGTGCATATGGTAGGCCTGTTTTAAAAGGCATTTTGGAAATAGAGCATTTAGATTCTCTATTAGAGGATTTATTGGCATTGCAAGATTTTTGGTCAAGAAACGATATAATTGATGGGGCTTTAATTGATGTTAAATATATTAAAATTGTTCCAAAGAGTAGTCGTATAAGTAGTTATTTTTCATCTAAAGGTATTGATTCTGAGGATTCGATTAGAGGTGCTAGATTTGCGGAGGATGATTTCCACAATAAAAAACATATATTTACTCATTATGTTTCTAAGGCTATACTAGAAGAAACTATTGACTCTTTACAAGAAATAATAAAAATAACTAAACAACTTTATGAGGACAAAGTATTACCAAAAGATATAATTGCAATACAAAACAAATTAGTATCTACTAATAGTTCAAAGATAAAAGATGATTTTTTTGTTAAAATGCTATGCGATTCGTATCTTGTAGAAGGCTTTGATGTTCCAGCATTTAACAAAGATTTTACAAATACGGCTTTAATAAGCTTATATGATGTGAATGTAGAATTGGCGTTACTGTTATCGAAAGTTGGTATTAGAATCATGCCTGACAGGATTATAAAAAATACTACAACAGTACTTTTAAACAAAAAAGAACTTGATTTATTGAAAGATGCTGCTCCTTATCTTATTTCGATGGGGGTTGAAGATGAAAAGAGGATAGAGGAGCTAACATTAAAAAATGCAAAAATAGAGAAGTCTCTATCTATACCTAAACCAACAAATGAACCCATTATTGGGGTTATAGATAAAATATTCGATAGAGATGTTTATTTCTCTGATTGGGTAGAGGATTATGATTTAGTAGATAAAACTTTAAGAGAAGTGGAAAAAGATGATTATCATGGTACAACGGTTAGTTCTATAATTGTTGACGGCCCATCGTTTAACCCTGGTTTAGATGATGGATGTGGAAGATTTAGGGTGAGGCATTTCGCTGTTGCTGTAGGTAGAAAATTTAGTTCTTTTACCCTGCTAAAAAACATTCAAAGTATTGTTGCTAGTAATAGAGATATAAAAGTTTGGAACATTTCTTTAGGCTCTATTTTAGAAATTAATCCTAATTATGTATCTCCAGAGGCGGCTATTTTGGACAAGATACAATATGAAAATGACATTATTTTTGTGGTGTCAGGAACAAATGATGGGGAACAAAGTTTACAAAAATACATAGGAGCACCGGCTGATTCGATTAATTCTATAGTTGTGAACTCTGTAAATATGAGTAAGAATCCTGCCACATATACAAGAAAAGGACCCGTTTTATCCTTTTTTCACAAGCCAGATGTTAGCTACTACGGTGGAGATGAGGACATGTATTTACATGTTTGCACACCTCTGGGAGAGAGATTAGTAAGTGGAACTTCATATGCGGCTCCATGGATTGCTAGGAAATTAGCTTACTTGATTTATGTCTTAAAGTTTAATAGGGAGGTGGCAAAGGCTTTAATTATTGATTCCGCTGCTGGATGGAATAATAATTCATATTCAGAACAAAAAGGTTATGGAGTAGTTCCAATTAAGATTTCAGATATAATTGAAAGCAATAGAGATGAAATCAAATTTTATTTTTTTGCTAAATCCGAAAAGTATAATACTTATACCTATAATATACCGGTTCCTTTGGATGAGAATGATAAATTTCCTTTTGTAGCAAAGGCTACGTTGTGTTACTTTCCTGCATGCTCTCGAAATCAAGGTGTTGACTATACTAATACAGAGTTTGATATTTCGTTTGGAAGAATGGCTCATAACAAAATTAAAACTATTAATAACAATATACAAACTGATACGTCTGAAGGCTTTGTGTTTGAAGAAAATGCAAGAGAATATTATCGCAAATGGGATAATGTAAAACATATACAAGAGGAAATTAAGCCAGGCGTTAGAGCTCGTAGTTCTTATGAAACATCCTTGTGGGGGTTAAGTATAAAGACAAAGGAGAGGTTAAAGTTTAAGTATGGGGAAGGAATGAACTTTGGTGTGGTAGTTACTCTAAAAGAAATAACTGGCAAGAATAGAATAGAAGATTTTGTTAGACAATGTACCGCTAGAGGGTGGATTGTTTCTGAAGTTAAGGTGTCAAATAGAATAGAAATCTATAATAAGGCCGAAGAAATTATCAAGTTTGATGAGTAAAATTAAGGAGGAAATTTTATGGCAAAAAATAAACCAATAGGAGATAATGCAAGAGTTGGTGCAGTAAAAGGGAGAAGTCAAACGTATAATCCCAAAACTAATAGTTGGGTCAAAAGGGATACTGCAACTGGAAGATTTATGGACAATAAAACATCGTCTAATACACCGTTTAAGGGCGTAAGAAAAGAAAAATAGGAAATTTATATTTTAGACGTGAATGAATAAGTCATGTAGCGAATCACTATATTGACTATTTATAATTAATTGAAGTTAAAAATATAAAAATGAGGATAGAAATGGAAAGACAGAGTAGAAAATATGATAACAATTGGCCAATTGTAGCTATTTGCTACGACTTTGATAAAACGTTATCTCCGAAGGATATGCAAAATTTCGAATTAATTCCTAAATTAAAGTGCAAAATAGGACCATTTTGGAAAGAGGCTGGAAAATTAGCGAAAGAAAATGGTATGGATAAAATTATTGCATATATGAAATTGATAGTTGATAAGGCGAAAGCGAGGAAAGAAAAATTATCAAGGGAAGACTTTAAAGAGTTAGGTAAGAGTATAGAACTTTTTCCTGGGGTGGAATCATGGTTTTCTAGAATTAATCAAATAGGTAAAGGCTGTCATTTAAATATTGAACATTATATTATTTCGGCGGGATTAAAAGAAATAATTGACGGGACAAGTATAAGAGATTTTTTTGAAGAGGTTTACGCTTCGGAGTTTTGTTATGACGAATATGATGCTCCGTGTTGGCCTGCACAAGTTGTTAATTATACATCAAAAACACAGTATTTATTTAGAATAAGTAAAAATTGTTTAGATTTATGGGATGAAGATAGTGTCAACAATTTTATACCAGATGAAGAAAGAAGAATCCCATTCAAGCATTTTATTTATATTGGAGATAGTGAAACTGATATACCTGCAATGAAAATAGTTAAACAGGGAGGAGGTGCGTCAATAGGAGTTTATAATCCAGTAAGTTGCAATCTAGAAAAAGTCTCCAAATTATTAATGCAAGAAAGGATTGACTTTTTGATGCCTGCGGATTATTCGGAGGGCAGTAAAATTGAAAAAGCGGTAGACTTAATTTTGCGTAAAATAAGTGCAAATAATGATATAACAGATTTAAATAATAAGCAAAAGGATTTTGTGAACGCTTTAGAGGTGGCTGAAGATTTTGTTAAATATACACAACGCTATTTAACTCAGGGTGACATAACTATTGATGATTTAAAATCTTTGGAAAAACAAGGCAAAAAAATATTAAGGAAAATTAAAAAAGATGTTTTGGATTGTCATGTAGAAACAATTGGCAATTTAGAAATTGAAGCAGCAGTAAAAAATAAAGAGGAAAAACTTAAAAGTCTATTTGATGAAAAAAGAAAGAAAATTAAAAAGAAAGAAAATAGAAAATTAATAAATAACTGAATTAAAAAAGAGCTGGAAATAGTTCTTTTTTAACACGTAATTATCCACTATTGAGATAAAAGTAAAAGGCAGATAATTTATTAACAAATAGTCTTTTAGAGATAAACTATTGATCAATTTTGCGTGCAGTTTTAAATTCAATAGTAGTTTCATAACAGAGGTAACCAATGCCTCTGTTTTGCTTTTAATTGGGAAAACTGTCGAAAATGTGTGACAAGGAAAATTTCCCAAAAAATTTTAAAATAATGGGAAAATATTTCCCAAAACAGTTGATTTAAAATGGGAAACGGTGTATAATGACGCTGAGGTGGTCTTATGAAACTTAAAACTATTAGGTGGGCGAAAGGTTTAACGCAAGAAGAAGCGGCTTCATTACTAGGAATAACCAGAAGAACTTATGCTAAATATGAGAACGACGAGAGTAGGTGGTATGACTTAAAGTATAAGTTTATGTGTCAAGTTTTAGAGCAATATGGTTATGTGGATGAAGAGCACGGACTTTTAAGTATTGAAAAAATTAAAGAAGTATGTGAGAGTATCTTTAAGGAATATAATATCGAATGTGCATATCTCTTTGGTTCTTATGCTAAAGGCGAAGAAAATGAAACAAGCAACGTTGATATTTTTGTGCTGGTAAGAGAAGATAATTTTAATCTTGATGAGATGGTTGAAATTTTGCGTGAAAACTTAAAGAAAAAAATAAATCTGCTTGATATTTTGAATTTGAAAAATAATATTGATTTAGTTCAAGATGTTTTAAGAGATGGAATAAAGATTTACGTACATGGCGAAAAATGATTAAGCGGATTAAATTATTAGATCGAGAAATTGAATACGATTTGCAGAGAAAAAGGGTTAAAAATATAAACCTGAGGATTAAGCCAGATAAAAGCATTACCGTTTCCGCAAACCCAAGAGTTTCCGAAAATAGGATTGAAAAATTCATATTAGAAAAGCAAGAATTTATTTTAAGAGCGCTGGAAAAATACGGGAAAATGCAAAAATCTTTGCCAAGACCTAGACAGTATATTGACGGGGAAACGGTTAAGGTGTTCGGGAAAGATTTTACTTTGAAAGTTTTTTTAGCGAAAAAGAATTACGTTGAAATAGGCGATTCTTTTATCAAACTATACGTAAGAAGTATAGACGATTTATCGCTAAAGAAAAAAGTTTTGGATAAGCGGCTTTATAATCAAGTTGAGGAAATAGTTACAAGCATTTGCGAGAAAGTATATCCTTTATTCAAAAAATACTGTAGCGATTTTCCTACGATAAAGTTTAGAAAAATGACTTCAAGGTGGGGCAGTTGCAACTTCGTGCGTAAAATTTTGACTTTCAACTATGCTCTAATCAATGCGCCGATAGAATGTGTAGAATACGTTATCTATCACGAATTTACGCATTTTATTGAGCCTAATCATTCTAAAAAGTTTTATTTGACGTTATCAAATTTCTTGCCAGAATATAAGGAAAGAAAAAGAGAACTGCGTAAGATTTTAATTGTAATGTAGATTTATGATAATCAAAAAGCAAAAGGAAACACACTCACAATAGTGTGCTTCCTTTTGGCGTTCTTGGGTTAATTTAAAATTGTATTTTTATAATCCTAAAAGTTCCTTTTTTTTCATGTTGAATTCTTCTTCA
>JAZNKV010000005.1:0-1742 GCA_045578765.1 Christensenellaceae bacterium
AGTATATAACAACGGGGATATACCCATTGAAGATATAAAAGACTTGGAGATGAGTCCAAGTCTTTTTTGTATGCAAACAAAATAATCCTTATGCTAAAGAAGAAAGAGAAACAAAGTGTCTTGACAATGGGGTACGGTTCACTATACTTATTACTAAATTTTTACTTAAAGCTATGTCCCTCATTTGCAAATGTTTCACGTGAAACATTCATACAACTCTATAAAATATTAAAAGCTCCGTCCCTAAGAACGGAGCTTGGTACTGCTAATCATCTAAATGTTTTCTGATGTTTTTCAACGCTTCCAGCTTCAAGCGTTTTATATGGCGTTCGCTATAACCAAACCACTTCGCTATCTTCCTGTGGCTGTTCTGCTGTACATAGTACTCCTCTAAAATTTTGTACTGCATTGGTCGCAAAGCCTTTAACGCTTCCTTTACCGATAAATTGGTGAAATTTTCCTCAATAGCATCATAGGACTGGTTTTCCAAAGCTTCTTCTGAATTGACTTCATTGTTCCAAAGGCTGCTTTCCCTTTCGATGTGGTGAAGCAGCTCGTAACGCAAGTGGCATTGAAGCAAGCCCGGTAGATGAGCGTAATCCTTGCCATTGTAACGTTTGATGAAGCTAAGAAAAATAACCCACGCAATATTGACGGAATCTTCGCCAAAGGTATTGAAAACCGTCTGACGTTTTGCCTCGCTGTTAATAAGAGGCGTGAACAATCGGCACAATTCATCAATGGCAGCTTGCTCATTATTTTGTGCCCCACAAACTAAACCTTTTAATTTTTCAGGGTCGAGTTTGGTAAAACTTGGTACTGCTAAATTAAAACAACTGCTAGTTGTCTTAGCTATAATAATTACCTTCCTTCTGTAGTTTATTTTACTGCATTTCCAAGTCGACACCGCCATTATATCGCAATATTCCGAATTTTGCAAGTATTATCTGAAAAATAATTAAACGTTTAATCTTGAAAGGTTTTTCACCGTGTTCGCTTGCTAAAATCTTGAACATAAGAAAAGCCGCAGCACTTAAGTGCGGCGGCATAGGAACTCGTTATATTTGCAGGATGTGTGACAAAGAGGTTGCCATTTGGGGCAAAGATGGTAAGTTGTTTATTGAGGGGGAGGGGAAATAAAAATTTGCATACAAATATTTCCAAATGCTATAATGTAGTCGAGAAAGGCGGTGAGCTAGATGTGCAGAAAACTGAATGAAATAAAAGAGAAAGTTATTCCCGTTGCTCAAAAATATGGGTTAGAAGCTGTATATCTTTTTGGCTCACAAGCTCGTGACGAAGCTACCGAGAACAGCGACTATGATTTTTATATCAAACGTGGCAATTTGCGTGGTATGTTTCAATTGAGTGGATTGTTTCTTGATATGCAAAGAGTCTTAAACCAAAAAGTTGATATTGTTATAGACCCTGAAGGTCACAAAAAACTTGATGACTATATTGCTAACGCAATACAAAAGGATGGGATTTTAGTTTATGCAAAATCAGCGTGATATTTACGCTCATGAAATATGATAGTATAGCACCACAAGTCGTGTGGGATACTATTATTTATGATTGCCCAGAATTAAATAAGTATTGTAGTAAAATCTTAGAAGAATAAGAAACGAGAAAATTTTAAACGCACCCGCAGGGGTGCGTTTTTGTGTTTAAAACAATCATCGCTTTTCGCCATATTCACTAAAAGTATCAACTATCAAACCAAGAACTCTAGTGCAGAAGTT
>JAZNKV010000006.1:0-67252 GCA_045578765.1 Christensenellaceae bacterium
TGTAAATTTGTAAAATTTAATAAACAAAACAAAAAAACGACAAATAATATTGTCGTTTTTTTATAAAAATAATATTTAAGTTGTTCGTTGAAGTTGAATTATATTTACAAAGTAAATATTTTGTGCTATACTTAAGTGAAAGTGGAATATTACATATTTTTCCACGAAGGAGTATATCATGGATAAAAGAAATCTTACGTTACTTACCGACTTATATCAACTTACTATGATGAACGGCTATTTGAAACATAACTGTAAAGAAGAGATTGCAGTTTTTGACGTGTTTTTCCGCCAAAACGACATGATAACTTATTCGCTTGCATGTGGTTTAGAGCAAGTTGTTGATTATATTTTGAATTTGCATTTTGGACCTGATGAGATTGAATATCTTAAAAGCTTAAACATATTTAATGACGATTTTATTGAATACTTAAAAACATTTAAATTTACTGGTGACGTTACGGCTGTGCCTGAAGGTACGGTTGTTTTCCCAGGTGAACCAATTTTAACGGTAAAAGCACCCGTAATTCAAGCGCAACTTGTAGAAACTGCAATCTTAAATATGATGAATTTCCAAACGTTGATTGCAACAAAATCTGCAAAAATTTGTTATGCTGCAAAGGGTGACTCAGTTATGGAGTTTGGGCTTCGTAGAGCACAAGCACCTGATGCAGGTATTTATGGGGCTAGAGCGGCGGTTATTGGCGGTTGCTCTTCAACGTCTAACGTATTAGCTGGTAAAATGTTTGATATCCCCGTGGCTGGCACGCATGCGCATAGTTGGGTAATGAACTTTAATGATGAGTACACGGCATTTATGGAATATGCAAAGGTTTATCCAGATAACACACTACTTTTAGTAGATACTTTTGATACGCTAAAGCAAGGCGTTCCTAATGCAATTAAGGTATTTGATTGGTTAAAAGCAAACGGACACAAACCGCGTGGAATAAGGCTTGATTCTGGAGATTTGGCATATCTATCAAAAAAAGCAAGAGCTATGCTTGATAATGCAGGCTATAAAGATACGGTTATTTGTGCGTCTGGCGACCTTGATGAAAGTTCGATAAATTCACTTAAAAACCAAGGTGCAAAAATAAACACGTGGGGCGTAGGAACAAAACTTATTACTAGTGCGGACATGCCAGCACTTGGTGGCGTGTATAAACTAGCTGCAATAATTGATAAGAACGGTGTGGTTACGCCTAAGATTAAACTTTCAGAAAATGTTGTAAAAATCACTAACCCAGGCATTAAAAATATATATAGAGTTTACGACAAAGATGGAATGGCACAAGCTGATTTTATCTATTTAAGAAATGAAGCGCCGATTGACACTTCAAAACCACTTGTTTTAACGCATCCAACTGATAGATGGAAGAAAATAACTTTTGAAAATTACACGTTAAGACCATTGCAGATTGACGTAATTAAAGACGGTAAATTAGTTTATAAATTACCTACGTTAAAAGAAATTAAACAATACGCTAGACAAGAACTAGATACTTTCTGGGATGAATATAAACGTTTAGATAGACCGCATTTATACAAAGTTGATTTATCTGACGAACTTTATGAGTTGAAAAGGACAATGTTGGAAAAAATTAGAGGCGCAGAAGCGTAATTTGGGGGAGAAGTTTTGGAGTTAAAAAAGAGAAAGTATAAACGTAAAGAAGTTAGCGTAATGTTTAACGCCTATAGAAAACAATACGAATTAACTATTAGTGAACAAAAAAGTAAACTAACAGCTCTTGCCCAAGAAAACACTCGCTTAAAAGATGAGCTAGCTAAATATTTAGATAAGGAAAAGTTGGTTTATTCTACACTTGAACGTGCAGAAAAACATGCGCTTGAACTTAATGAACTTGTTGACACTGAATATGCGCTAGAACTTGAACGCATTAAATATTTGTATAAAAAACACGAAGAGTTTATTGAAGAATTAAAGAAAAAACACCCTACGCTTTTGGCAACGAAAAAGGCTGAAGAAATTAGCAAGAAAACAAAAAGCAACGCTAAAGGCGCAAAGGCAAAACAAAACGTAGAACAACTTGATGAAATATTATCATCAAAAAAATCAACTAAATTTAATCCTAAAAAGAAAATAGCCGATTATATTGCGGCAACTGAAGAAAATGGGTTTAATATGGACGAAGTTTTACATCCTGGTGAACTTCAGTTGGAGGATTTATGCAAGGAACTGGGACTGATAGAAGAAAAAGAATAATATTTGAAATTATTTCTCTTTGCCTTTTAATCGTTTTGGTTTTGATTGACCAATTGACAAAGCATCACTTTGCAAATACAATCGCTTATGGTGAAGACGTAATTGTAATTGACGGTTTTTTTTACTTTACTTACGTCTTAAATACCGGCGCGGCGTGGAGTTTTTTAGGTGACGCGTGGTGGGCACAATTATTCTTTAAAATTCTTACAGCTATTGCATTAGTAGCGTTCGTTTTTTTCTATATTATAAGCACGAAAAAAAATTGTAAATGGGTTAAAATTGCGCTTGTTTTTGTTATTTCTGGTACGCTTGGTAATTTTATCGATAGATTGGCACTTAATGCAGTAATTGATTTTTTAGGTTTCACGTTTGGAACGTATAATTTCCCTGTATTTAACTTTGCTGATTCATTTTTGGTAGTCGGCGTGATAATGATAGTAATACACTTATTTTTTCTTGATAAAAACGCGATATTTAAGAGGAAAAATGGAAAAAAAGAAAATTAAAATTGCTGAATGTGGTGGGGTAAGAGTTGACGTTTATCTTGCAGAATACTTAAACTTTACTCGTTCAAGAATTAAAAAACTATGTGATAATGGCTTAGTTTTATTAAATGGTAAATTATGTAAAGCAAATAAATTGCTAAAGTTAAACGATGAAATTGATTTAACCTTGCCCGATAATAAAATTCTTGACTTAGAACCACAAAATTTGCCGTTAAATATAGTTTATCAGGATGCTGACGTTGCAATTATTGATAAGCCGCAAGGCGTTACGGTTCATGCCGGCAATGGCACTAATGGAAATACTCTTGTAAATGCGCTTTTATATCATTTGGATAATTTGTCGGGCATAAACGGTGTAATTAGGCCTGGTATTGTACATAGAATAGATAAAAATACATCTGGTTTGTTGGTTGTAGCTAAAAATGATAACGCACACTTAAAACTTGCTAAACAGCTTGAGACAAAAACGTGCAATAGAACATACGTTGCTCTTCTTGAGGGTGTGTTAAAAACACAAAAGGGAGTTATAAGAACGTTTATTGGTAGAAATCCAAGCGATAGGACCAAGATGGCTGTTCTATCGTTCGGCAGAGAAGCTGTGACAAGGTATAACGTATTAAAAACATATCAAAATTATACGCTGTGTGAGTTTAAGCTTGAAACGGGCAGAACACATCAAATTAGAGTGCATGCAAAACATCTTGGTCACCCGATAGTTGGGGACAAAGAGTATGGCTATAAGAACCAAAAATTTAAACTAAATGGACAACTTCTGCATGCAAAACGTTTAGAGTTTATACATCCGTCAACCGATGAATTAGTAAGTTTTGAAAGCCCTTTGCCAGAGCATTTTGAAAAAATATTAAAAGTGATTAAGTGATTATGAACGTAAAGACAATACTTCTTGATGAACAATCTATAATGCGCGCACTGCGAAGAATTTCACACGAAATTATAGAAAAAAACAAGGGTGTTGATAACCTTGTTTTGATTGGTATTGCTCGTGGTGGAATTCCTGTTGCGCACATTTTACAAGAAAACATTTTTAAAATTGAAAGTGTTAATTTACCGCTTGGCAAACTTGACGTCACTCCTTATCGTGATGATATTGACGACAGCAAAAAGTGTACTGGCAAGTTTACCGAGATTGATTTTTCTATTAAAGATAAAGACGTTGTTTTATGTGATGACGTTTTGTTTACGGGTAGGACCGTTAGGGCGGGTATTGATGCGTTAATAAAACTTGGCAGACCGCGCAGTATTCAGCTTGCAGTTTTAATTGATAGAGGGCATAGAGAATTGCCTATACGTGCCGACTACGTAGGTAAAAATGCTCCAACTTCAAGAGAAGAATTGGTTAGCGTCAGCATTTCTAATGATTTGTGTCAAGCTGTTATACTCACAAAGTAAAAGGAGATTATAATGAAAAATAGCAATAAAAAATTATTAGATACACTTTCTTATATTGCGCTAATTATAATTGCAGTTTTAATAGTAATAACTTCACCATTGTTAAAATTAACAGGCATAATTGTGCCGGTGCTGAAAACCATTGAGAAGTTGTTGATATTGATTGTAGTTGGTTTTTATGCGTATAACTTTGCTTCAATTGCAAAACGGAAGTGGGTTAAGATAGTTTATTGGATTTCAATAGCGGTTTTCGTTGTTGGAATTGTATTTCTTTGGATATAGTAAAAGGATGATAATATTGTGGCAAAACCTTTAGTAGCGATTGTAGGAAGACCGAACGTTGGCAAATCAACTTTTTTTAATAAGGTCGTTGGAAAAAAATTATCAATAGTAGAAAATTTCCCCGGTGTAACAAGGGATAGGCTTTATGCTGACGCAGAATGGTGCGGACAGTATTTTACACTTGTCGATACAGGTGGGCTTGAACTAAAATCTACAGACCAAATGTGGAAACATATTCAAAAACAAGCTGAAATTGCAATTGAAACGGCTGACGTAATTATTTTGTTTACTGATGCAAAAACGGGACTCAATGCTTCGGATGAAGACGTTGCAATGAAACTTAGAAAATCAGGTAAACCTGTTGTTTTAGCCGTAAATAAGCTAGATAATTATGCGCCTGAAAAGTTATATGAATTTTATAACCTTGGGCTTGGGGAGCCTTACGGGATTTCAGCCGAACACGGTATGGGTATAGGTGATTTACTTGATGACGTTGTTTCCAAACTGACTAATCTTGGTGAAAAAGAAGAAGATAATTCAATTAAGCTTGCAGTAGTTGGTAAACCAAACGCTGGTAAATCTAGTTTATGCAATAAACTTCTAGGTTTTGATAGAACTATCGTTTCGGACGTTGCTGGCACAACGAGAGATGCAATCGATACGCAATTTGTTTATAATGACCAAGAATATACAATCATCGATACTGCGGGCATAAGAAAGAAAAAAAGTGTTGAAGAAGACCTTGAATATTATAGTGTTTTGCGTGCACTTGGCGCTATTCGCCGTGCAGACGTTTGCATTATGATGATTGATGCAAGCGAAGGTGTTACTGAGCAAGACGTTAAAATTTGCGGATATATTCACGAGCAAGGAAAACCGTCAGTTATAGTAATGAACAAATGGGATTTAGTTGAAAAAGACACTAATACCATCAATAAATATAACTACGATTTAAACGAAGCGCTTAAATTTATGGATTATATTTTGCCCCTATACGTTTCGGCAAAAACGGGCTTGCGCACGGATAAAATATTAGATTTGGCAAAAAGGGCGCTCGAAAACTCTAATAGGCGCGTTTCTACAGGTCAGCTTAACGATTTGATTTTGGACTGTGTTAGAGCAAGTGAACCGCCGTCGGTTAATGGTAAAAGGCTTAAAATCAAGTATGCTACACAACTTTCGACCAATCCACCAAACTTTGTATTGTTTGTAAATGAAACAGCTCTTATGCATTTTTCATATAAACGTTATCTTGAGAACTGCATAAGAAAAGCTTATGATTTTTCGGGGACCCCCATTAAAATTACGACAAGGGAAAACAACGATGACAATTGATATTATCCTTTTGGCTGTTTTAGCCGTTGCAAGCTATATGTTTGGCAACATAAACTGGGCCATTATAATTTCTAAAAGTAAAAAGACCGATATAAGAAAGATGGGAAGTGGTAATCCTGGAACTCTTAACATGAGTAGGAACTTAGGGCTAAAGTTTGGCTTGCTTACGTTTTTTCTTGATATTATGAAAGGCGTTTTGCCAACTTTAATTGCATACTTTGTGTTCAAAGGTAAATATTTTGGCAACTCAGAGTTTGAAATTAACAACTTTGCAATATATCTATGCGGTTGTGCGGTTGTTCTTGGACATATTTATCCTGTTGTATTTAAATTTAAGGGAGGAAAAGGTATCGCATCAACGATAGGTGTGTTTATTGTTTGTGAATCTGTTTACGGTTGGGAATGGGCACTTATTGTATTAATGGCTTTGCTTGCTGCGTTGGCATTTATATATTTAACGGAATTTGGTGCAATGGGGTCATTTATTGCAACAACGCCACCTGCGATTGGCAGTTCTATAAGATTATACGTTGCTTATGGTCAAACACTTAGTGAAGTTTGTTTCGCCTTTCATATTGTAACTAATATGCTCATTTTTACTATTTGCCTTTTAACGTGGTTTGCTCATCGTAGAAATATTGAAAGAATGCTTGCGGGTGACGAACATCCCACTTCTATTAAAGAAATGGTTGTTAAAATGAAAGCTAAGAAAGCTCAAACTAAAGCACAAGAAAATAACGATAAAGCATAAAATTTATAATTTTCTAAAAATTTTTCATAACATAAAAATGCCTCTCATATATTATTTGTGTAATGTGTGGGAGGTTTTTTATGGAAAAATACGATGTGTATAAAGATATTTCCTTGAGAACGGGTGGAGATATATTCATTGGGGTTGTTGGTCCTGTTAGAACTGGCAAATCTACGTTTATAACAAAGTTTATGGAAACGGCAGTTTTGCCAAATATTAGTAATAAACTACAAAAACAAATTACCACGGATGAAATGCCTCAATCAGCTGATGGGAAAATTATAATGACTACGCAACCAAAATTTATTCCAGCGAATGGTGTTAAGGTTCATTTTAAAAACAAATCTACTGCAAACGTTAGGCTTGTAGATTGTGTTGGGTACTTTGTTGACGGGGCTGTTGGTCATGAAGAAAATGGTCAGCAAAGATATGTAAAAACGCCTTGGAGTGATAAAGAGATTCCCTTTGAAACCGCTGCTGAGATAGGCACGAAAAAGGTTATTAATGAATACTCAACTATTGGCATCGTGGTAACAACTGACGGCTCAATAGGCGATATTGAGCGCGAAAATTACGTTTTGGCAGAAAATAGAGTTATAAATGAACTAAAAAAACTTAATAAACCATTTGTTATTGTGCTTAATTGCCGTGAACCTGAAAGTAAATCGGCTATAAAATTAGCAAATGAACTTGAACAAAAACATGGCGTACCCGTTTTATGTGTTAACGTTTTAAATATGAGCCAAGATGATTTGAATGGCGTAATTGAAAAAGTATTGTTTGAGTTCCCAATGAAAGAGTTTAATGTGAACATACCTAAATGGATGCAAGCATTATCTGCCGACAATCCAATTATTTGCGATATGTTAAATGACGTTAAAGAATGTTCCAAGAATATATCAAAAATGCGAGACGTAACGTGTTTAACTGAATTGTTCAACGACAGCGAAAAGTATAATCCTGTAGAGATTGAAGAAGTTATGCTAGGCAAAGGTGTGGCTCAATTAAAAATATGTGCTAAAGAAGGATTATTTTTTGACGTTTTAACGGCTGAATGCGGTGAAAAAATTAGTGATGACTATGAACTAATGTCATACATTAAAGATTTTTCAGAGCAAAAGAAAAAGTTCGTTAAAATAAAAGATGCATTAAGCGAAGCGGAAGAAAAAGGTTATGGTGTTGTGCTTCCAACTATAGAAGAAATGAATTTAGAAGAGCCTATGCTTGTAAAACAGGGTGGAAGATACGGCGTAAAATTAAAAGCGTCCGCGCCTAGTTTGCATATTATGAAGGTTGACGTTTCAACCGAAGTAGCGCCTACTGTTGGCACAGAAAAACAAGGAGAAGATTTAGTAAATTATATAATGCAAAAGTTCCAAGATAACCCACAAGCTATTTGGGATACAAATATGTTTGGAAAATCTTTGCATGACCTTGTAAATGAAGGCTTGACTAGCAAACTTACGGCTATGCCTAAGGAAGCGCAAGGGAAAATGAGAAAAACTTTATCTAGAATTGTCAACGAAAACAAGGGCGGAATCATTTGTATTTTACTATAAAAAATATGCGACGTTAA
This sequence comes from Christensenellaceae bacterium, assembly GCA_045578765.1. GTDB lineage: Bacteria > Bacillota > Clostridia > Christensenellales > Borkfalkiaceae > UBA1259. Next base: position 8,088 of record JAZNKV010000006.1, read on the forward strand.
AGTCGCATATTTTTATTTTTTTATTAAAATTTTTTCAATTAAAGCTATTGCTGAATACATTAACGCTGCTAAAACACATAAAACTACGGTTGACGCCATAACTAAATCCAGCTTAAAAACTTGCCCGCCATAAACGATTAAATATCCTAAACCAGCTCTTGATACTAAATATTCGCCCATGATAGAGCCTACCCATGATAAACCAACGCAAATTTTCAACATGCTTATAAAAGTTGGAAAACTACCGGGTACGACTAGTTTAGTTAAAATTTGAAACTTGTTTGCGCCCATTGAACGCAGTAATAATACTTTGTTATTATCAGTGGCAAGAAAGCCATTTAACATTGTTATAATTGCAACGATAATGCTGATTAAAACCGCCATAAATATAATAGATTTACTACCACTGCCAAACCATACTATAATAATTGGTCCCAAGGCGATTTTAGGTAAGCTGTTTAATACGACGATATATGGTTCTAAAACTTTTCGTGCGCGTTCTGACCACCACAATAATAGTGCGATTATATATCCTAAAATAACGGCGATTAAAAACCCTAAAATTGTTTCATATAAGGTAATGCCCATATGGTATAATAAATTATTTTCCACAAACAAATTTTTAGTGGTAATTATTATTCTTGACGGACTGCTGGTTATAAACGAATCAATTACTCCAATACAAGCAAATAACTCCCAAAAACCTAATAGGGCAATAAGTATTGCAATTCTTAAACTCCATACAAGCACTTTTTCTCTTTTTATTTTTTTTATATAACGTGCGTGCTCTTTAGATAGATTTTTGTCACTTTTCATTAGTTTAATTCCTTCCATATTTTTTCAAACAACACACCAAATTCTTTTGTTTCTCTACGTGCAAGTGGAGTGCTGTGTTTTAAGTTTGGTCTAAATATTGATTTTACCATTGCAGGTCTACTAGTTAGCACGATGATTTTGTCAGACATAGAGATTGCTTCCGATATATCGTGAGTAACTAAAACGGCAGTTTTTTGCTCAGCTTTTATAATACTGTACACGTCGTCGCAAACGTTTAATCTGGTTTGATAATCAAGTGCTGAAAAAGGCTCGTCAAGAAGCAGTAATTTAGGATTTGCTACTAACGTTCTAATTAGTGCAACGCGTTGACGCATGCCACCTGATAATTGATCTGGGAAATTCTTTCTAAACTCAATTAGTCCATATTTTTCTAATAAAGATAGGGCGTAGTCCTTGTTTTCTTGAGTGCAGATTCCTTTAATTTCAAGCGGTAAAAAAATGTTTTTTTCAATAGTGCGCCAAGAAAACAAGTGATCTTTTTGTAGCATATAGCTTAAACTATCGCCAGGCTTATCAACTTGTTTTCCGTCGATTAAAATCTTTCCTTTACTTGGTGATATCAAGCCAGCAATCATTGATAAAATTGTTGTTTTTCCGCACCCTGATGGGCCGATGATTGATATAAATTCACCGTCACTACAGTTAAAACTTAATCCATCAACTGCCGTTATTTCATCTGTTAACGTTTGATAGGTTAAAGTGACGTTTTTTAATTCTAAAAGTTTATTCATTTTTTATCCGCCGTATAATTAAAATTTAACTAAATATTTTTTGTGCTATTGTATTATCAACGATTTTATCAAATGGAACGCGCGATGTTAATTCGCCAGCATTTTCCATTATGTTTTGTAATCTAGTAAAGCTAGCTTCTGTTGCTTGTAGGTCGGTTTTCCATGCGTTTATAGTTTTATAGCTGATTATTGACGTTTCTATTGACTTAATGGTTGTAGAAGGAAATTGCTTAACTATTGCTTCTGCTACTTCGTATTCAGTATGTGTTGCAATGAATTCGTGCGCTTTTTTCAATGCTGACATAAACTTTTCCAACGTTGCTTGATTGTTTTTTATATAACTATCTAAAGCGATAAAGGAGGTGTAAGGTATTTCTCCGCCTTGTGCGCCAACGCTAGCAACTATATGCCAACTTCCGTTCGCTTGGTATTCTGAAGCTGTAGGCTCAAAAACGGTACAGTAATCAGCTGTTCCATTTAAGAATGCGCTAGTCATTAAGTTAAATTGAACGTCGAAATTTAATGTAAAATCCACGTTGTTTTGCATGTCAAGTTCATTTAATATATATTCGAAAGTCATTGCGGGAACACCGCCTTTTCTTCCTGCTAAAATTTCCTTGCCACGTAAATTAGTCCATTCAAAATCGGGTTCTGCGCGCCTAGAAACTAAGAACGCGCCGTCTTTTTGTGTTAATTGACCAAATACTTTTGGGTAGTCGTTTTTTTGTTGATTATAAACGTAAATAACTGTTTCAGGGCCCATCAGTCCAACGTCTGCAGTTTTTGATAGCACAGCTGTCATTGACTTATCGGCACCGCCACCGTTTGTTAGCTCTATATTTATGTTTTCGTCATCAAAATATCCATTTTCTATTGCAACGTAAAGAGGCGCATAAAAAACAGAGTGTGTTACTTCATTTATTCTTATGACTGTTTTTCCATCGTTTTGAGCGCATCCAGCAAAGGGAAGTACGAGTAATAAAACAGACATAAAAATTGTTAAAATTTTTTTCATCAATAAAACTCCTTGTGTTTTTTATACTTTATTTTATGATTTTAGTTGCTTTATTGACAAAGTTTTTGCAATTACATTTGACTTTATTTAAAATATAAAGTATAATTATGCACGTACGTAAAAAGGAGAACAGCCTTATGGATATGGCAAAAACTTACAACCCATCGGAATTTGAAACAGAAATTTATAACGAATGGGAAAATAATGGTTATTTTAAAGCAAAAGTAGATGCGAATAAGCTACCATTTACTATTGTTATACCTCCGCCCAATATTACTGGGCAACTTCATATGGGGCACGCTCTTGATGAAACATTACAAGACACCCTTATTAGATTCAAAAGAATGCAAGGCTATAGTGCGCTTTGGCTTCCTGGAACCGATCACGCTTCCATTGCTACCGAAGTTAAAATCGTTGAACAAATGGCAAAAGAAGGCATTACAAAAAATGACATTGGCCGTGAAGGGTTTTTAGAAAGGGCGTGGGCTTGGAAGGAAAAGTTTGGTGGAAGAATTATTGAGCAGTTAAAAACACTTGGTTCTTCATGTGACTGGTCACGCTTGGCGTTTACTATGGACGAAAGATGTTCTAGGGCGGTAAAGGAAGTATTTGTTAATCTTTATAACAAAGGCTTAATTTATCGTGGCGATAGAATTATTAACTGGTGTCCTGAGTGTAAAACTGCAATTTCAGATGCTGAAGTTGAGTACGTTGAAGAAGATAGTTCGCTTTGGTATATTAAATATCAAGTTAAAGATAGCGATGAATTCGTTACAGTTGCAACTTCTCGCCCAGAAACAATGTTAGGCGATACGGCTGTTGCTGTAAATCCAAAGGATACAAGATATTCTAACTTTATCGGCAAAACGATAATTTTACCGATTATTAACAAAGAAATACCTATTGTTCTTGATGATTACGTTGAACTTGAATTTGGTACGGGTGCGGTTAAAATTACCCCAGCGCATGACCCTAACGACTTTGAAGTTGGGCTTCGTCATAAGTTGCCGGTTGTAAAGGTAATAGCAGACGACGGCACGATGAATGAACTTGCTGGAAAATATGCTGGCATGAGCGCAATGGAATGTAGGGAAAAAATCGTTGATGAGTTAAAGGAAATTGGCGCGCTTGTTAAAATTGAACCTTTACATCACAACGTTGGACATTGTTATAGATGTAATCACACTGTTGAGCCTATTGTTAGTAAGCAATGGTTCGTTAAAATGGAGCCACTTGCAAAACCTGCTATTGACGTTGTTAGAAAAAAGAGTGTAAAATTCACGCCCGAAAGATTTTCTAAAATTTACTTCAATTGGATGGAAAACGTAAGAGATTGGTGTATATCTCGTCAACTTTGGTGGGGACATAGAATTCCTGCATATTATTGTCAAGATTGCGGTGAAATGATTATCTCTAAGGAAGACGTTAAAGTTTGTACTAAGTGCCAAAGTACTAACATTAAACAAGATGAAGACGTGTTAGACACGTGGTTTTCTTCTGCTTTGTGGCCGTTCTCTACACTTGGATATCCTGATAAAACTGAAGATTTAAATTATTTCTATCCAACCGACGTTTTAGTTACAGGATATGATATTATTTTCTTCTGGGTTGCAAGAATGATTTTCTCTGGCCTTGAACATATGAAACGTATTCCGTTTAAGGACGTTTTAATTCACGGCTTGGTTCGTGATTCACAGGGAAGAAAGATGAGTAAGTCTCTTGGCAACGGTATAGACCCAACAGAAATTATTTCTAAGTATGGTGCTGATACTTTAAGATTTTCTCTCATAAACGGTGTTGCTGCTGGTAGCGACATGAGATTTTCTGACGAGAAAATTGAAGGCGCGCGTAACTTTATGAATAAGATTTGGAATGCTTCTCGTTTTGTTATAATGAACACTGAAGGCAAAACTATTGCGCCAATTAAAGAATGCAGATTAAGCGGTGCGGACAAGTGGATTATTACAAAACTTAACAAGACTGTTAAAGACGTAACGCTTAATATGGAAAAATATGAAATGGGCGTTGCTCTTTCAAATCTTTATGATTTTGTTTGGAATGATTTCTGTGACTGGTATATTGAACTTACTAAACCTGTTCTTTATGGCGAAGATGAGAAAAAATGCAATGTTACAGTAAGCGTATTAACCTATGTTTTAGGTGAAATACTAAAACTTTTACATCCTTTCGTTCCTTTTATAACAGAAAAGATTTATAAGAGTTTGCCTAACGCGAACGGTCCACTTATGCTTAGCGACTTCCCAAGATATAACGCTAAACTTAACTATAGTCAAAGCGTTAAGGAAATAGAACCTATTAAAGAAATTATTAAAACTATAAGAAATATTAAGGTTCAAGTTGGGGCAGTTCCATCTAAAAAAGTTAAACTATTTGTAAAGACACAAAATTCACGCGTAATAAAGAACGGTGCGGTTTATATTGAAAAGCTTGCTGGCGTTTCGGAAATTGTTACAATTAGTGACAAGAACGAACTAACGGAAAAGTTTGTTTCACAAGTAATTGATGGTTTTGAGCTTTTTGTTCCACTAGGTGAACTTGTTGACTTTGAAAAAGAAATTGAAAGATTAACAAAAGAACTTAATACTGTTGAAAGTGAAATTAAAAGAGCAAACGGAAAACTTTCAAACAATGGTTTCTTAGATAAAGCACCAAAGAGTTTGGTTGAACAAGAACGTGCAAAACTAAATAAATACATTGATATGCGTGACAAACTTGTTGCACAAATTAAGGACTTAAAAGGCTAATAATTATTTGAAAACGGATTTACATTTTGTAAGTCCGTTTTTTATAATAAAAATATTGTAATATTATGCAAAAAACAAACACAACATATTGTGTTTTCTGCTAAAATTTACCAAACTAGTATTGACAAATTTTATATAAAGTATTATTATATATATAGTAAATAAAAATTAGGAGTACTGTATGAATTTTAAGAATGCACAATGGCGTAAAGATATGAACCTTGTTATTGATTACAACAATATGATGGCAGACTACGTGGGTAAAGAACAAGGTTTTACTGACAAGGATTTTTTAGACAATAAAAAGTTAATCAGCTCAGCATTTGAAACCGTTAAACAAAATCGTGGAACGGGTATGATGGGTTGGACAGAACTTCCTTATAATCAAAAAGAAATAGTTGCTGATATAATTGTTACTGCAAAAAATATAAAAAAGAAATTTGATAACTTTGTTGTGCTAGGGATTGGGGGCTCTGCACTTGGCCCAATAGCAGCTTTTCAAGCACTATGTCACTTAAGACACAATGAATTACCAAAATCAAAAAGAAAAGCACCAAAGCTTTACGTTGAAGATAACGTTGACCCTGAAAGAATGAAGGCGTTGCTTGATGTTTTAGACCTTGATAAGACCATTTTTAACGTTGTTACAAAAAGTGGTGCAACAAGCGAAACTATGGCACAATATCTTATCATTATGAAAATTCTTAAAGATAAGTATGGTGACAAAGCAAAAGAACATATGATTGCTACTACTTCTGCAAACAAAGGAAATCTTATTAAAATTGCAAAAGAAGAAGGGGTTAAAACATTTTATATTCCAGATGGAGTTGGTGGAAGATTTTCAGAACTTTGTCCGGTTGGCTTGTTGCCCGCGGCTGTGGTTGGTATAGATATTAAAGCAATGCTTGCCGGCGCTGCGCATATGGATAAGATTTGTAAAAATAAAGACGTTAAGAAAAATCCTGCTCTTTTAACTGCATTCTTGCAATACGTGGCAATGAAGAATGGAAAAAACATTTCAGTCATGATGCCTTATGCGGATAGTCTTAAGTATATTGCCGACTGGTATTGTCAACTTTGGGGTGAAAGCTTAGGCAAGGCTGATGATAATGATGGAAATAAGGTTTTCGTAGGACAAACTCCGGTTAAAGCACTTGGCGTTACAGACCAACACTCTCAAGTTCAATTATATCGTGAGGGCCCATTCGATAAAGTTATTACTTTACTTGCTGTTAAGAATTATCGCACAACCGTTGAGATTAGCGATGGTTGTAAAGATATCCCTGACGTATCATTTCTTTGTGGGCATACGTTAAATGAACTTATAACTGCAGAAAGAGAAGCAACCGAATATGCGCTTACTACGGCTAACAGATTAAACCATACAATTATTTTGCCTGAAGTTAATGCGTTCACCATCGGTGAATTGTTATTCTTGTTTGAAATGGAAACAGCTTATGCTGGCGCAATGCTCAATATCAATACGTTTAATCAACCTGGTGTTGAGGGCGGTAAGAACGCAACTTATGCGTTATTTGGCAAAAAAGGCTACGAAAAAACCAAAGAAGAGATGGATAACTCTCCCAAGAAAAATCCCGCTTATTTTTGTTAATAGATTATGACTAAAACCCTTAAATCAAATCTATCAAATTTAGATGATAATTTGCCATTGTTTTTATTCCATCAAGGAACAAACTATAACGCCTATGATTATATGGGTGCGCATTTTGCTGTTATCAATAAAATTATAGGTGTCATTTTTAGAGTTTGGGCACCGCACGCGAATAAAGTTGCTGTTGTTGGTGACTTTAATGAGTGGGATAATACAAAAAACGTCATGCACAAGATCAGTGAACAGGGTGTTTACGAATTATTTGTTGAAGGCGTTAAAGAATTTGACAGTTATAAATATGCAATTTTTAACAATGAAAAAGTATATTTAAAAGCGGATCCATATGCGTTTCATGCAGAAACGCCTTCTAAAACCGCATCTAAGGTTTACAATCTTGAAGGTTATAAATGGAAGGACGATGAATATATAAACAATATATGTCCACCATATGATAAACCAATAAATATATATGAAGTAAACCTTGCTTCTTGGAAAAAACACGAAGACGGAAGCTACTATACGTATCGTGAACTAGCGACGCATTTAGTTAACTACGTTTATAAAATGGGATATACGCACGTTGAGTTTATGCCACTAGCAGAATATCCGTTCGACGGTTCGTGGGGGTATCAAGTTACAGGTTATTATGCTATTACTTCGCGTTTTGGCACTCCTAAAGATTTCATGTACCTAGTGGACAAGTTTCACGCAAAAGGAATAAAAGTTATTTTGGACTGGGTTCCTGCGCATTTTCCTAAAGATGGGCACGGCTTATATGAGTTTGATGGCGGATACTGCTATGAAAATCAAGGTTGGGATAGAATTGAACACAAAACTTGGGGAACAAGAATTTTTGACTGGGGCAGAAACGAAGTTCAATCATTTCTAGTCTCTAACGCTTTGTTTTTGCTAAAATATTTCCATTTAGATGGATTAAGGGTTGATGCTGTTGCTTCAATGCTATACCTTGACTACGACAGGAAAGATGGCGAATGGATTCCAAATAAATATGGTGGAAAATATAACTTAGAAGCAATAGAATTTTTTAAGAAATTAAATACGGAAGTTTTTTTACGCTATCCAAACACAATGATGATTGCAGAAGAATCTACTTCATTTTCGTTTATTACAAAACCTGCAAGTGATGGTGGTTTAGGTTTTAACTATAAATGGAATATGGGCTGGATGAACGATTCACTTTCCTATATGTCAACCGATCCATATTTTAGGTCGGGTTGTCATAATAAACTTACCTTTTCAATGTGTTATGCGTTTACCGAAAACTACGTTTTACCCATTTCTCACGATGAAGTTGTTCATGGCAAAAAATCTTTAATCGATAAGATGCCTGGCGATATAGAAAGTAAATTTTCTTCTATGCGTGCGTATTTAATGTATATGTATGCTCACCCTGGCAAGAAATTAAGCTTTATGGGTAATGAATATGGACAGTTTAGAGAATGGGATTATGAAAATGGACTAGAATTTTTTATGCTTGATTTTGACCTGCATAAAAAACTTCATAGGTTTACAAAAAAATTAAACAACGTATACAAATTTAATAAACCGTTATATGAAATTGATGACAGTTGGAATGGCTTTAAATGGATAAGCGTTGATGAGGCGAACAACAATATACTCGCTTTTGAAAGAAAGGATAAAGATGGAAATACTATTATAGCATTGTTTAACTTTGCTGGGATAGATTATCCTAAATATAGGTTAGGCTGTGAAAAAGGCGAATATAAAATTTTACTTAATTCTGATAGCACAAAATATGGGGGACGTGCTATAGCGCGTAGCAAAACGTATAAAACGGCAAATAAACGTGCGCACGGAAGAGATAATTCAATTTATATAAACGTTCCAAAGCTTTCTGCTTTGTATTTTATTAAAGTTAAATAATATATCAAGGAGATATGTTTATATATGATAAGGAAGAAAAAGTGTGTAGCAATGTTATTAGCGGGTGGGCAAGGAAGTAGACTTTATGCTTTAACCAACAATATCGCAAAACCTGCAGTATCGTTTGGTGGTAAGTATAGAATTATTGACTTTCCATTGTCTAACTGCGTGAATTCAGGAATTGATACTGTTGGTGTGCTGACGCAATACCAACCGTTAGTACTTAATTCCTATATAGGCAACGGACAACCGTGGGACTTAGACCGTTCGTTTGGCGGTGTTCATAGTCTTCCGCCATATCAAGGTAAAACTTCGTCCGACTGGTATAAAGGTACGGCGAATGCGATATATCAAAACCTAAGGTTTATTCAACAATATGATCCTGACTACGTTTTAGTTTTATCAGGTGACCATATTTATAAGATGAACTATTCAATTATGCTTAACTATCACATTTTAAACAATGCTGATTGTACGATTGCGGCAATTAACGTGCCTATCGAAGAGGCGTCTAGGTTTGGTATATTAAATACTAACCCAGACGGAAGCATATATCAATTTGAAGAAAAGCCTAAAAAACCTAAGTCAACACTTGCATCAATGGGTATTTATATCTTTTCTGCTAAAAAACTTTATAAATATTTAGAAGAAGATAGCCTTAATCCAAAGTCTTCTAACGATTTTGGTAAAGACGTTTTGCCGAAAATGCTTGCCGATGGCGAAAAGATGATGGCATATCAATTTAAGGGCTATTGGAAGGACGTTGGTACTATTGACTCACTATATGAAGCTAACATGGATCTTCTCGGTGATAATCCAAAGTTTGACGTTGGCGATAGCGAATGGAAAATTCAATCAAGAAGCCCATTAGCACCACCACATTACGTTGGTGAAGGAGCTAAAACGTTTAACAGTATTATCATGTCTGGTTGTGAAATTTTTGGCACGGTAGAAAATTCTGTTTTAGCTAGTAACGTTATTGTAAAAAAAGGTGCTGTTGTAAAAAACAGTATTATCATGGGTGACGTTACGATTGATGAAAATTCGGTTATTGAATACTCTATAATTGATGAAAACGTCTCTATCGGGAAAAATGCTTTAATAGGTGAATGCATTGAGTCAAATAAAGGCATAGCAGTGCTCGGTAGAGGCGTTACAGTTGCTGATGGCGCTGTTGTTGATGGCGGAAAGATTGTCGATAGCGACGTAGTTAAGGAGGGCAACTAATATGAAAGCAGTTGGTATTATATTTTCAAATATCCACGATAATAATGTTGCTGAACTTGCAAGAATTAGAACGTTAGGCTCAATTCCTTTTGGTGGAAGGTATAGACTAATAGATTTTCCTTTATCAAACATGGTAAACTCCGGGATTGATACCGTTGGCATTATTACAAAAAGCAATTATCAATCACTAATGGACCATGTTGGTAGTGGTAAAGATTGGGACTTGGCAAGAAAAGATGGTGGTGTTATCATTCTACCGCCATACGGCGATCTTGGTAATGATTCTCTCTATACGTCAAGACTTGAAGCGTTAAAAGGAATTACAAACTTCCTGTTTAGAGCAGACGAGGAATACGTTGTAATGACCGACTGTGACGCAGTTTGTAGAATTGATTTTAACGCAGTTATAGAAAACCATATTAGAAATCACGCTGATATTACTTTAGTTTATAAAAAACTTGAAAAAGGTGACTATGACGAAAAAAATATAACGACCTTTGATATGGTTGGAAATAGAATTGTTTCCGTTAAATATGACGATAAGGTTAAAGATGGATTTAGTAACGTTTTTACTAACGTTTTCGTTATGAAAAAATCACTTCTTCAAAACATTGTCATGGATAGTATATCACACGGAAAGCGTCACTTTATGGCTGACGTTATTGCGTCAAACCTTAATAGTATGAACATTATAGGTTATGAACATAAAGGCTTTTATGCTGGTATAACGTCATTGCAAGCATATTATGACAGCAATATGATGTTACTTGATAATAATATCCGCAATGAAATTTTTGGCGACAGAAGTGTGTTTACAAAGATACGTGACTCTGCACCAACAAAGTATGGCAATAGTGCAATCGTTAAAAATTCACTTATTGCAGATGGTTGTATCATTGAGGGTGAGGTTGAAAATAGTATTATATTTAGAAACGTAAAAGTTGCTAGGGGAACTGTTGTTAAAAACAGTATAATAATGCAGAACACTGTTTTAGGCGAAAATTCTACGTTAAACTGTATTATTGCTGATAAAAACGTTGTTGTTAAGGATAAGAGAGTATTGTCGGGCAGTGAAAACCACCCGTTCTATATTGGAAAAGGAATAATGATTTAAGGAGATTTTATGGTAAAAACTATTGAAAAGCCAACGGCAGTTACTTTGCCAAAGGTTAAACAAACAAAAAGCACTACTAAAAAATTACCAAAGATTACCGTAACTCAAAAGAAGAAAATTATATTTTTAGGCTCAGAAGCTGCGCCGTTTATTGCAACAGGCGGTTTGGCTGACGTTTTAGGATCATTGCCTAAGGCGCTTGCTAAAAACAAATCTCTCGATATAAGTGTGATTTTACCGTTGTATAGCAATATTCCAACTGAATTCCGTAAAAAATTTAAGTTTGTTACTAATTTTAACGTTTCAGTTTCTTGGAGATGGCAGTATGCTGGTGTATTTGAGTATAAATATAAGGGTGTAAAGTTCTACTTTATAGATAATGAATATTACTTTAAGCGTGAAGGGAATATTTACGGCTTTTATGATGATGCCGAAAGATTTGCGTTCTTTTCTCGTGCTGCGCTAGATACTATTGCTAGGCTTGATATATATCCTGACGTTTTACATTGTAACGATTGGCAAACTGCTAGTTCGATTATCTTCTTAAAAGGCATGTATTATACTGATGATAAATTTAACAAGATAAAGACCGTGTTTACTATTCATAATATTGAATATCAAGGCGTGTTTGATATGGATACTTATGGTAGTTTGTTTGGATTCCCTGATTCTATCAAAAATTTTGTTGAATTTAATGGTTGTGTTAACCTTATGAAAGGCGCGATAGAAATGACAGATATTGTTTCTACCGTTAGCCCAACTTATGCACAAGAAATTAAATCAGCATATTACGCGCACGGACTTCAAGATATAATTATTCGCAACGAAAGTAAGCTTGCGGGCATACTTAATGGGATTGATTTAGATTACTATAATCCCCAAACTGATAAATGTTTATTCGCAAATTATTCTTCAAAAGATTTGTCAGGCAAAGCAGTTTGCAAAAGTGAATTACAAAAAATGCTAAATCTTCCACAAAGAAGTGACGTGCCTATTATTGCAATTATATCTAGGTTAGTTTCTCACAAAGGGCTAGATTTAGTTCGTCATTCTATTGAAAGTCTATTAAATCAAGACGTTCAGGTTGTAATTCTTGGTAAAGGCGAAATTGCTTACGAAAATTATTTTACGCACATTGCCAACGAGTACAAGGGTAAGTGCGTAACCATTATTGCATATAATCAAGATTTATCTAGAAAAATCTATTCTGGTGCCGACATGTTTTTAATGCCGTCAAAGTCAGAACCATGTGGGCTATCGCAAATGATTGCAAGCAGATATGGGACCGTTCCTATCGTTAGAGAAACGGGCGGGTTAAACGACAGCATTAAGGCATATACAGGCGTTAAAGGTAATGGTTTTACTTTTGCTGATTACAACGCCCACGATATGCTTTACGTAATAAATGAAGCGATTAGGACGTTTAAGGAAGAAAAAGCTTGGAAAGACGTTCAAAATCGTGCAATAACTACTGACTTTTCTTGGAAAATTCAGGCTAAAGAATATGAAAAATTATACGACAAATAAAATCTACAGGAGATTACATGAATTCAATCACGATTAAAGATGCGACTAATCTAATTAAAAGTAAGTTGTCAAGATATTTTGGTGTTACCCCAAAAGAAGCAAACAAAGAACAAGTTTACAAATCAGTTGTAATGTGCGTTAGAGATATTCTCTTAGAAAAACGTAGTGCGTTCAACAAAAAATACCGTGAAAATAATGGCAAAAGAGTATATTATCTATGTATGGAGTTTTTGCTTGGACAATCATTGAAAAATAACGTTTATAATTTAAGTATTCAAGACGCCTTTGCGGGTGCTTTGAAGAAAGAATTTAACTGCACGCTAGAAGACCTATACGAAGTTGAACCTGATGCTGGACTTGGTAACGGTGGTCTTGGTAGACTCGCTGCTTGCTTTATGGATGCACTAGCAAGCCAGGATTATCCTGCAATGGGCTATTCTATTAGATATGAATATGGTTTATTTAAACAAAAAATTGTAGATGGTTGGCAAATGGAATTGCCTGACGTTTGGTTGCCTGGCGGTGAGGTTTGGTTAACTCAGCGTCAAGATAAAACATACAAGATTAAATTCGATGGTCACGTTAAGGAATATTGGACTGAAAACGGGCTAAAAATTGGACATTACGATGCAAAAGAAGTTGAAGCTGTTGCTTATGATATGATGATTTCTGGTAAGGACAGTGAAGCTGTTTCAGTTTTAAGGCTTTGGAAAGCACAAAATATCCGTGATTTTGATATGAAAACCTTCTCGCAAGGCGATTATATGCGCAGTATGCAAGAAGATAACGAAGCTGATTTAATTTCAAAAGTATTATATCCTTCGGATAACCATTTCGAAGGTAAATCTTTACGATTAAAACAGCAATATTTACTTGTTTCAGCTACGTTGCAAGATATTATTCAAGATCACGAAAAACGCTATGGTTGTCTTTCTACCTTGCCAGAAAAGGCTGCTATTCACATTAATGATACCCACCCAGCACTTTGTGTGCCAGAGCTTATGCGTATTTTAATGGATGAAAAGGGCTTTACTTGGGATGATGCGTGGAGTATAGTTACAAGAACCGTTGCTTACACCAACCATACGGTTATGAGTGAAGCTTTGGAAAAATGGAACGAAGATCTTATTGCTAGAAGATTGCCAAGAATTTACATGATTCTAAAAGAAATTAACGAAAGATTTTGTGCTCAAATGTGGGATAAATTCCCTGGAGATTGGGACAAGATTAATCGCATGAGTATATTTTCTCATAATCAAGTTAAAATGGCAAATTTAAGCGTTGTTGCATCGCACACGGTTAACGGCGTTTCAGCTTTACACAGTGAAATTATTAAAAATAGCATATTTAAGGATTTTTATGACGTATATCCGCATAAATTTACAAACATTACTAACGGTATTGCACATAGACGTTGGCTCTGCCAGTCTAACCCCGAACTTTGTGAGTTGCTTAATGACTGTATAGGCAATGGGTACGTTAAAGATGCGTCAAAGCTTATAGATTTTAAAAAGTTTGAAACGGATAAGAGCGTTCTTAATAAATTAAATGACATTAAACGTATAAAGAAAGAACAGTTTAGCAATTTCGCTAAGAAAAAACAAGGCGTTGATATTAATCCTGATACATTGTTTGACGTTCAAGCTAAGCGCATGCACGAATACAAGCGTCAGTTGTTAAATGCGTTATATATTATTTCTTTATATAATGATTTGAAAGAAAATCCCGATCTCCCAGTTCAACCAAAAACATTTATTTTTGGTGCAAAGGCAGCTCCTGGATATTATTTTGCTAAGCAAATTATCAAGCTTATTTGTTGTTTAAGTGAAGATATAAATAGGAATCCTAAAATAAAAGAAAAGCTAAACGTAATTTATATGGAAGATTACTGTGTTTCTATGGCTGAAAAGCTTATGCCGGCAACCGAAATTAGTGAACAAATTTCACAAGCAGGCAAAGAAGCAAGTGGAACAGGAAATATGAAGTTTATGATTAACGGCGCTTTAACAATAGGTACTTTGGACGGAGCTAACGTCGAAATGCAACAAGCATGCGGTAAAGATAATATTTTTATTTTCGGTTTAACCGCAGAAGAAGTGGATAGAAAATGGGCGCAAGGCTATAATTCGTCTATATACTATGCTAATAATATCAAGCTTGAAAAGGTTATCCATGCGCTTAACGTTGGATTTAATGGTCAAAGCTTTAGTGATATCGCAAACTATTTATTAACGGGTAGTCCTGTTGCAGATCCATATATGTGTCTTGCTGACTTTGGTTCGTTCTGTGATATACACGAACAAGCTGATTCAGTTTATAAGAACAAAATTTCTTGGGCTAAAAAGAGCTTGAACAATATTGCTACTGCTGGTATTTTTGCTAGCGATAGAAGTATTAGAGATTATGCAAACAACATTTGGGGCTTAAAAAATATAAAATAGATGATTTACAATCCGCTTGATAAATTTTATAAGAGTCAAATAGGCGCCGTTATGGCACATAACGAAACAACGTTTAGAGTCAAAGGTGATTTTGACTCTGTTGTTTTTGTTTTGAGAAAAGACGGGGAAGATGCCCCCGTCTATTTTCCTATGTGCAAGGAAAACTGTTGTTTTCAAGTAGAATTAAAGTTGGATTGCGGACTGTTTTTTTATTATTTTATTGCTGATAATCAGTATATTAGCAAAGGAAAAGGACTAATTGGCGAACTTTCAAACAATATTTGTGAATATCAATTAACAGTGTATAGTAGAGATTATACCGTTCCCAAATGGATATATGGCGGTATAATTTATCAAATTTTCCCTGATAGATTTTATAGCGCTAACAAAAACAAGCATGTGTATGGTGGTAAAGTATTGCACGATAATTGGAATGAAACACCCGTTTTTTTACCAAATGAACAAGGTGAAATATTAAATAACGACTTTTTTGGTGGAGACCTTAAAGGTATTGTAGAAAAACTAGATTATTTATATGATTTAGGCGTTACTGCCATATACTTAAACCCTATATTTGAAGCACACTCAAATCATCGTTATGATACGGGCGACTATATGAAAATAGATAGTCTTTTAGGTGACGAAAACGACCTTGTAAGCCTTATAAAGAAAGCAAAAGAATATGGTATAAAGATAATACTTGATGGCGTATTTAACCATACGGGCGCTGATAGCATTTACTTTAACAAATATGGCAATTATAATTCAATAGGTGCATATCAAGATAAAAATTCGCCATATTATAATTGGTATAATTTTATAAATTTCCCAGACAAATATGAATCATGGTGGGGAATTAAAACCTTGCCTTCAATAAATGAAGATAACAGCGATTACGTTGACTTTATTACGGGCGAAAATGGTGTATTAAGCAAATACACCAAACTTGGAATTGCTGGCTGGAGACTTGACGTTGTTGATGAACTTCCAAGTGATTTTGTCAAAAAAATAAGACAACGTGTTAGAAAAATTGACACAGATAACCTAATTATTGGCGAAGTCTGGGAAGACGTTTCGAATAAAATATCATACGGAATTCGCAGAGAATATTTACAAGGCAATGAACTTGATAGTGCAATGAATTATCCCTTAAAAGAAGCTATAATTAACTTTCTAATTACAAAAGACTCAGCTAAATTATTAGATATTGTTAAGCAACAAATTGATCATTATCCAAAGTTGGCGCTTGATGCCATGATGAATATTTTATCCACGCATGATACAATGCGTCTTATAACAGTCTTGGGCGGTAAAGATTCAAACACAATGACTAAAAGAGAAATGGCTGAATATAGAATTCCGGAAGATAAAATTTTTGATGCAATTTTTAATGTTAAAGTTGCTTCACTTTTGCAATTTACGCTTTGTGGGGTTCCTAGTATTTATTATGGTGATGAAATTGGCATGCAAGGCTACTTAGATCCATTAAATAGAGTGCCATTTACCTGGGATAATAAAAATATTGATTTACTTAATTGGTATAAGTTTTTGTGTAAATTACGCGCTGATTTTTCTGCTTTTAAGCGCGGAGATTTTAGCGAAGTGTATTGCAAAAAAGGCGTGTTTTGTTTCAAAAGAGTAGATGAGAAATGCGAAGTTTTTATTGGGATAAATATTGGCAATGATGATTGTAATTTGTCTTTCCGTGGAAAACTTTTTGACCTAGTTTCAGGTGCGTCAGTTTCAAATCAATATACTTTGTATAAAAATTCGTTTTGTGTATTAGTTAAAAAATAGCAAACTAAAGCTAAAATAGTTGACATAGTGTACAAAAAAGTGTTATCATTAAGAAAAAAATAAAACCGATGAGGTAAAGTAGTAAATATGTACTTTACACCTAGAGAGTTTGCGGTTGGTGTAAGCAAATTGTAAGGGCATATTGAATGGATTACTGAGGGCAACGGTGAAATTTAGTAGTCGTTGACGCGATAGGCCGAGCGTTATAACGGTAGAACATGATTGTGTTCGAAAGAGGCAAAGTTATCTTTGCAAAATTGGGTGGCAACACGGATATATTCGTCCCAAGCGATATATACCGTGTTTTATTTTTAATAAAAGGAGAAATATTATGGCAGACAAAAGAATTCCAACTAAAATGTATTTAGCAGAAAGTGAGCTACCACAGTGTTGGTATAATATAAATGCTGTAATGAAAGAAAAGCACGCACCAGCGTTAAATCCAAAAACGTTAAAGCCGTGCACGGTAGAAGAACTTGAAGAAGTATTTTGCCGTGAACTAGTTGAGCAAGAATTAAACATGACCGATGAATATATTCCTATTCCTGAAGAAGTTAAAGAATTTTATAGAATGATTCGTCCGTCGCCATTAACTCGTGCGTACTGCTTAGAAAAAGTATTAGATACGCCTGCTGAGATTTACTATAAGTTTGAAGGCAATAATACTTCAGGCTCACATAAGCTTAATTCAGCTATCGCACAAGTTTATTATGCTAAGCAAGAGGGTGTTAAATCATTAACAACCGAAACAGGTGCAGGACAATGGGGAACAGCTCTTTCTATGGCGTGCGCTTATTATGGTATTGATTTAACCGTATTTATGGTTAAATGTAGTGCGGAACAAAAACCTTTTAGAAAAGCCGTAATAGAAACGTATGGCGGAAAAGTAATCCCAAGCCCATCAACAACAACTAGTATAGGCAGAAAGATACTTGAAGAGTTTCCCGGAACGGGCGGTTCGCTTGGTTGTGCTGTTTCAGAAGCGACAGAAAAGGCATTAAACACTCCAAACTGTAAATACGTTTTAGGAAGTGTAATGGACCACGTAATATTACATCAATCTATTATCGGATTGGAAACTAAGCTTGCACTTGAGAAATATGATATTGAACCAGACTTGCTTATTAGTTGCGTAGGTGGCGGTTCAAATTTTGGTGGTTTTATTGCACCATTTGTTAAAGATAAAATTTCTGGGAAAGCAAAATACGATATTATTGGTGTAGAGCCTTGTTCTTGTCCTTCAATGACAAGGGGTAAATATGCTTACGATTACGGTGATACTGGAAGAATTACTCCGCTTATGAAGATGTGTACGCTTGGTAGTGGATTTATGCCTGCAGCAAATCACTCGGGTGGACTTCGTTATCACGGAATGAATCCAATCGTTTCTAAGCTTTATGCAGACGGTTATATCAAAGCAACTTCTGTTAAGCAAACACAAGTATTTGAGGCGGCTGTTAAGTTTGCAAAAGCTGAAGGAATTTTACCCGCGCCCGAGTCTTCACATACAATTAAAGTTGCAATTGACGAGGCGCTAAAGTGCAAAGAAACAGGTGAAAAGAAAAAGATTGTATTCTGCTTAACTGGAACAGGTTATTTCGATTTAAAGGCTTACAGTGCTTTTAATAATAAAACAATGGAAGATTACGTTCCTACCGAACAGGATTTACAAATAGGCTTTAATACTTTACCAAAAGTATAAATGGTTGATTTTTCAAGAATTTTACATTTTTACTTGCATTATTTTATTAAATATATTATAATATATTTATAAAACATATGGAGGAAACGTTTATGGCAGTTGCAGACAAAGTTAAAGAACTTATTTCTGAACAATTAAACAGACCTGTTGATCAAATTACTGAAGATAAAGAAGTTGTTAAAGATTTAGGGGCTGATTCTCTTGACGTTGTAGAAATGTTAATGAGTTTAGAAGAAGAATTTAATATTACCGTTCCTGAAGAAGATGCGGAAAATATTAAAACAGTAGGCGATATCATTAGTTTAATCGAAGCAAATAATAAGTAAAAATAAAAACTACCGAAACTTTCGGTAGTTTTTTATATAACAAATATCAATTGTTAATCGTATAAATATAAGCCATGTAAAACATGGCTTTTTATTGTTTTTTAATATTTATTCTATTAAACAATTTATGTAGAGCTAGCGCTAAAGGTATATCGATTATTATAACACCTAAAATAATCAATAAGTGATGCCAAAAGTTTGAAAGTGGTAACATTGCTGATAGTGATAAAATTTGACCTAATGGTGTTGTTATAGATAACAATGAAATTATAAAAATTAAGATTGAGCTTGAAAAGAAAATAAACGAACGAAATTTGTTTAATGGCTTACAAGCTATAAATAAATTTATTATACCAGCAAAAGTTAAAACTAAAATACCCATGGTTTCATATATCCCAAGTTCAGCAGGGTAGTAATTTATAGTCATACGACACACTTCAATTACTAAAACACTAAATATCAGCAAAATTGCACTTGGAATTGATTTTTTAATAACATAAGTAATAAAATCGCCTTCAACCCTTGCGTCATTAGGTTGTAGTGACAAAAAGAATGAAGGAGTGCCGATTATAAGCATTTCAAACATAATCATATTTGATAGTTTGTATGGGTATGCGTTCATGTATGGCAAGCATAATGCAATTATAGCCATTAACATTGTGAACACTGTCTTCATCAAGAATAACGAAGCCGAACTTTGTACGTTATTTATTACGCGCCTACCTTCATGAACAACCTTTGGCATTGAGTTAAAGTTATTGTCTAACAAAACAAGATGCGCAACGTTTCTTGCTGCTTCACTGCCAGATGCAACTGATACGGCACAATCTGCTTCTTTAAGTGCAAGTATGTCGTTAACACCATCACCAGTCATTGCTGTAACGTGCCCAGTATCTTTCATTGCTTTTACTAAAATTGCTTTTTGTTCGGGTGTAACCCTGCCAAACACAGTATATTTATTTGCAACGTTATACACTTCTTTATCACTTAGCCCGTCTAAACTTATGTATTTATCTGCGTCTATTATGCCTACACGTTTTGAAACTTCAGCAACAGTAATAGGATTATCACCAGAAATAACTTTAACGTTTACATCGTTATCTTTGAACCACTGTATGGTGCTAATAGCATCTTCGCGCACGTTATCAGCAATTTTAATTAGTGCAATAGGTAAAAGGTCTTCTGGAACGGCGTCGTTAGCAATTTCTTTTTTTGACATTGCAAGAACGAGCACTCTAAGTCCTTGCCTTGCGTAGCTTTCAATTCTATCTTTTAGTTTAACATATTCGTTATTATTTAGTACGAATTCCGGTGCTCCAAATGAGTAAGTGTATCCGTTACTAAATGTTACAGCACAAAGTTTTCTAGTTGAATTAAAGGGCAAAATTATTTGGCTATCGTATAACTTCGCTTCGCCAAAATAGTTGGATAAAGCTATTGCCGTTTGGTTGTTGTCATTTAACGAATGCAACATTGACGACATTATATTTGTTATCGAGTCTAAGCTCTCGTTTAATTCGTCAACACCCAATACAGTCATTTTTCCGTCAGTTATCGTGCCGGTTTTATCAAAACAAATTGTGTCAACTCTAGCGAGCATTTCGAGCGAATATAAGTCTTGAACTAAAGTATTATGTCGCGCAAGCTTTATAATTCCAACGGCGAGAGCAACGCTTGTTAATAAAAACATTCCCGCTGGAATCATGCCGATGATTGGTGTTGACGTTTTGTATATAGCTTCTTTTATATCGTTTGTGAGTAAAACGGTTTTTATTATCCACGCAACTGCAATAGGAATAATTACAAAACTAATAATCTTAATAATTGCCTTAAGCGAGTTCATTATTTCTGAGCGTGGTTTTTTATATTGTTTTGCTTTTGCTGACAATTTTTCTACGTAATTATCCATGCCGACCTTATCAGCAATAGATAAACACGTTCCAGAGGTTACGAAACTACCTGCAAACAAAAAATCCCCAATAGTCTTTTTTACCGCGATAGATTCGCCCGTTAATAGTGATTCGTTTACTTCTATTTCACCATCAACAACTATACAATCTGTTGGAATTTGGTTACCTATGCCAAGTTTAATTACGTCATCTAAAACAATGTCGGTAGGGGAAATATCTATAATTTGCCCGTTGCGCAAAACTTTTGTTGATTTTGATGATAATAGCGATAGTTTATCTATGCATTTTTTTGCTCGTATTTCTTGAAAAATACCGATTGTAATATTTGCAATATAAAACATTACAAAAAAGTAATCGACAATTTTTGCCTTGTCACCAATACAAAGCAATGCAATAAAAACAATTAAGCCCAACAAATTGAAAAAAGTACAAATATTATCAAGAAAAATACTCAAATAAGATTTTGAGTATTTTTTCTTTACGGAGTTTGTCAACCCTTCTTCATAACGTTTTGCTACTTGAACGTCCGTAAGCCCAAAATCCAGTTTTGGAGAATACCTTACGACCTTTTCTTTTTCTTCAAATGACATTTTTTGTACCAATAATTATTAAACTATAATATTTATTAAGCGTTTGGGAACAATGATTAACTTTTTAATGTTTTTTCTATTAAGTTCGCCAGCCAATTTTTCATCGGCAAAGATAATTTCTCTAATCGTATCTTCATCGGCGCCGTTTGGAATCATAATTTTTGAGCGCATTTTACTGTTAATTTGAACAGCGACTTCAACTTCATCAAGTATTAAAGCTTTTTCGTCACAAACAGGGAATTCACAGTTAAATATAGATGCTTTATTTCCTAGCATTTCCCAAATTTCTTCTGCAAAGTGTGGTGCGCAAGGCGCAAGCAAAAGTATAAGTTTTTTAAAACAATCCGCAAAAGTTTGTGCGTGTTTTTTGCCGTCTAAACTATCATATTTAGATAGTGCGTTTAATAATTCCATAAGGCGAGCAACGGCTGTATTAAAGCCAAAGCTTTCCATATCTCTATCGACGTTTTTAATTGCAAAATTAGTAGCGTAAAGTAAATCTTTTTCGTTTTTGCAAATTTCAACGCCTTTCTCAATAGGTAAGTGGATAACTTTATCAGCTAAACGCTCAATTCTATCTAGGAATTTAACAATTGCTTTAATGCCATCGTCACTCCATGGACCGCCTTCAGTGTACGAGAACCCAAACATTAGATATAAACGCAAAACGTCTGAACCATATTCTTGTACGTATGGATCGGGAGCGATAACGTTACCTTTAGATTTACTCATACGTTGTCCGTCAGGTCCTAATATTATGCCTTGATGTACTAATGATTTAAACGGTTCATCAAACTTTAGGTATCCCATATCACGCAATGCTTTAGTGATAAAGCGTGCATATAATAAGTGCATACAAGCATGTTCAGCACCACCAACGTATTTATCTACGGGGAGCATTTTATTGATAATTTCTGGGTTAAACGGTTCTTTTGCGTTGTTAGCGTCGGGATATCTTAAATAATACCAACTTGAACATACAAAGGTATCTAAGGTATCAGGGTCACGTTTTGCTGGAGCGCCACAAATAGGGCAAACAGTATTCATAAACCCTTCGTGCTTAGCTAAAGGAGATTCTCCGTCGGGAGTAAATTCAACATCTTTAGGTAATTTAACCGGAAGCTGATCGTATGGAACGGGTACTGCGCCGCATTTTTCACAGTGAACAACTGGGATTGGCGCACCCCAATAACGTTGACGTGAAACTAACCAGTCTCTTAATCTATAATTTGTTTTATGTTCTGCTTGACCTGTTTTTACAAGGCTATTGATAATAGATTTTCTTGCTTCTTCGCTAGAAAGTCCATCAAATCCGGGGCTGTTTACCAAGATACCGTCGTCAGTAAAGGGAAGCTCATCATTGCAACTTGCACCCTTAATTACGCGAGTAATAGGTAAATTATATTTGTTGGCAAACGCAAAATCGCGTTCATCATGTGACGGAACGCCCATAACTGCACCCGTACCATATGAATATAATACGTAATCAGCGACGTAGATTGGGATTTTTTTGTTGTTGATTGGGTTAATGGCATCGTGACCAATATAAACACCGGTTTTTTCTCTTGCTGTAGACAATCTATCAATTTCGTTACATTTTGAAGTTTCTAAGACGTATGCTTCAACAGCTTTCTTTTGTTTTGCACTAGTCAACTTTTTAACTAATGGATGTTCTGGGGCAAGTACTACGTAAGAAACGCCGAACAAGGTGTCGGCACGTGTAGTGAAAACCTTAAATTTATCACCGCTAACAGCAGTAAATTCGATTTCTCCACCTGAAGATTTGCCTATCCAATTCTTTTGCATTAGTTTAGTTTTGTCTGGCCAGTCAAGATTATTTAAACCTTGTAATAATTCTTCAGCATAGTTGGTAATTTTAAAGAACCATTGCGTTAAATCCTTTTTAACAACTGTTGAGTTGCATCTTTCACATGCTCCGTTAACTACTTGCTCGTTTGCAAGCACCGTTTTACAGCTAGGGCACCAGTTAACAGGGGCTTCCTTTCTGTACGCAAGACCATTTTCATAAAGTTTTAAGAATAACCATTGCGTCCATTTATAATAATCTTCATTACAAGTTTTTATTTCAGCACTCCAATCAAACATTGCGCCCATTTCGCGTAATGTTTGCTCCATGTTTTCAATATTTTGATAGGTGGAATCTTGTGGATGAATGCCGGTTTTAATTGCAAAGTTTTCCGCAGGAAGACCAAAAGCATCAAAACCCATAGGTTGAAATACTTCAAATCCTTTCATTTTTTTGTAGCGAACAAAACTATCCGTAGGGCCATAGTTGTACCAATGTCCTAAGTGTAATTTTGATGCTGAAGGATAAGAAAACATTTCTAAACAATAATACTTTTTGTTGGTGTTTTTCGAGTTAAAAGTACCTAACTTTGCTTTTTCCCAATTTTCTTGCCACTTTTTTTCAATTTTCTTCATGTCCATAACGACTTGTGCCTCCGTAAAAGACGAATATTTTTAAATAAAATATAAAATAATTATATACTAATATAAAAATTTAGTCAACAAATAATAGGTAACTAAGAAAATATGATTTAAAATTTATTACAGTATAAAAACAACGCGTTTTATATTTACAAAATAATAAAAAAGTGATATACTTTTCTTATGAAAAGGAGATACTTAAATATGAATGCACCAATCAGTTCAATTGATAGTTTAACAAGTAAATTTAATGCATTATACGGGCAAATTACTGATCAACAAATTATTAGATATAACGCTTTATTTAATCGGTTCAAAAGTGAGTTTGGGACAAGTGAAGCGTATTTTGCTTCTTCGAGCGGAAGAGTTGAAGTTTGTGGCAATCACACCGACCATAACGGTGGCAAGGTCGTTTCTTGTTCAATTAGTTTAGATACTTTATCTGCATTTTTACCAACGAATGATAACGTAATAACAATTAAGAGCGAGGGATACCCTGATATAATAATAGATATCGATGGTAATGCTAATGAGCGAATTGGCACTTCGCCAGCTTTAGTAAGAGGCGTTGTTGTTGGATTAAAAAATAAAGGATATAAAGTCGGCGGATTTAATGCTTGTTTTACAAGTAACGTTTTGGGCGGTGCAGGTATTTCTAGCTCTGCATCATTTGAAGTACTTATCGCTGAAATTTTAAATTTTTTATACAATGATGGCAAAATAAATGCACATGAAAAATCGATTATAGCACAGTTCTCCGAAAACGTATATTTTGGTAAGCCGTGCGGGCTTTTAGATCAAACTGCCATAGCTTTTGGTGGGCTAAATATGCTTGACTTTGGTAACAAAAACGAAATACGTGTTACGAATATTGATAACAATTTAACCGATTACACACTTATTTTAATAAACACGGGCGGAAGTCATGCTAATCTAACGGGTGAATATTCTTCAATACCAGAAGAGATGTTTTCGGTAGCAAAAGCTCTAGGTGCAGAAAGACTTATTGATGCTGGAGAAAATCTATTTTACGATAAGCTTCCTTCGCTTTATAATAAATTAAGTGATAGGGCGATTTTAAGGGCAATTCATTTCTTTGAAGAAAACAATAGGGTTGATAAAGTTTATAATGCGCTTCAAACGAACGACTTTTCAACCTTCTTAAGTTTAATTAACCAATCGGGATTAAGCTCAATGTATAAATTACAAAATTGTTTCGTTGCAGGAAGTTCTAATCAGCCTATACCTAAAGCGTTAGAAATGTCTAAGCTCGCAATGAACGCAGGGGCTTGCAGGGTTCACGGCGGTGGGTTTGCTGGTAGTATTCTTAATATCGTTAAAAATGATGAAGTTAAAAACTTTATTGAAAATATGTCTAAGTATTTCGCCATTAAAGACATTATTCCATTAAAGGTTAGGTCGGTTGGGACTATTGTATTGTAAATATTGATAAAATTTAGTGTCATTATGTCAAACATAATGACACTTTTTTTGTAAGCAAATAGCCAAAATTTAAATTTTTTGAGTTTAATATTATATTTAGTATACAATTAAATACTTATATTTGCCGTATATTTTGTTTGACAATTTATTTTTAAATATATATAATATTTAAGATTTGATATATACATTAACAGTTTAATTGAGGAGCATGACGATGATACTAGACTACGTTATAATTGCGCTTTATGCATTAAGCATGGTTGTGATAACAGTATATACAAAAAACCGTTCAAAATCAGTTAACGATTTTTTGCTGGCAGGAAAGAATGGCCTAAATGGTTGGATGAGTGCGTTTGCTTATGGGACTACTTATTTTTCTGCTGTAATATTTATAGGCTATGCGGGAAAATTCGGCGCATCATATCAGCTTGCAGCAGTATGGATTGGAATAGGTAACGCAATAATTGGTTCTTTACTTGCATGGAAAGTACTCGCTAAAAGAACAAAGCTGATGACTACTAGATTACAATCTAAAACTATGCCTGACTTTTTTGAAAAGAGATTTGACAGTAAAAATCTAAAATTAGTTTCTGCAATAATAATTTTTATATTTTTAATTCCTTATTCTGCATCAGTATATAATGGTCTTAGTAACTTGTTTGAAATTGTATTTAATATTCCCGGTTGGATTGTTATGATTGCACTAGCGTGTATAACCGCACTTTATTTGTTTTTCGGTGGTTATTTCGCAACGGCGCTTTCAGACTTTATTCAAGGTATTATAATGCTAATTGGCGTCGTATTGATGGTATTCTTCTTTATGAATAGTACGCAAGTAAATTGGGATTTATCTAAATTAAACTGGTTTACTTCAACTAGTTCAAACAAGTTTATTTATGGTGAAACGGCAACGTTAATATCACTAATTTTATTAACATCGTTCGGTGTTTGGGCACTACCACAAACTATACATAAATATTACGCAATAAGAAACGATAAAGCAATCAATCAAGGTATGATTATTAGTACTCTATTTGCTTTGATAATTGGATTTGGTGCATATTTTATCGGTGGTTTAAGTCCACTATTTAGCACTGAATTAGGCATTAATTTTGGTACGGATAACGCAATTCCCGTTATGTTGAGTATCGTTATTCCTACTGGCGTTATTGGTATTGTAGCCGTACTTATTTTGTCGGCAAGCATGTCAACATTATCGTCAGTGTCGCTTGCAAGTGCTTCGGTAGTTGCTATTGATATTTATAAAGGAAAAATCAACAAATCTGCATCAGATAAAAAAGTTAATATTTTAATGAAAGTACTATGCTTGGTTTTTGTTGCTATTTCAGCAATTTTAGCAATTCTTAATATTGCACCAATAGCCTATATGATGGGGCTAAGTTGGGGTACGCTGGCTGGTTGCTTTATTGGACCGTTTGTTTTAGGGATGACTTGGAAAAAAGTTACCCGCCCAGCCGTTTGGACTTCAATTATTAGTTCACTCGTTTTAACGATAGTTTTAACCATAATATTTGGGTATGACATTATGAACTGGAGTTGTGATTTTAGTGTTGCACTTCAAAAGGGTATAAGTTGCTCACCAATGACGGGAGTTATTTGTATGACTTTCTCAATGCTATCTACGTACGTGGTAAGTTTATTCACAAAGGCCCCTGAAAAAGTTGTAATAGATAAAGCATTTAATGACAACAAAGAAATTATTGCTTAAATTTTAGGAGAATAAAATGATTTGGTCTAAAGAAGAAACTCTTTCAAGATCTGAAATTGAGGCGTTGCAATTAGAACGTCTTAAGGAAACTGTCAATAGAGTTTATAACAAGGTTCCAGCCTACAAGGCTAAAATGGATGAAATCGGTATTAAACCAACCGATATTAAATCGCTAAAAGACTTATCTAAACTGCCGTTTGTAACAAAGCAAGATATGCGTGATAATTATCCATTTGGCTTGTTTGCTGTGCCTAAAAAAGACTTGGTAAGAATTCACGCATCAAGTGGAACTACTGGTAAGCCTACCGTTGTAGGTTATACTAAGGCTGATTTGGATACTTGGACAGAGTGTGTTTCGCGTATTGCGTGCATGGGTGGTGCTTCGCCTGATGACGTTGCACAAATTTGTTTTGGATATGGCATGTTTACAGGTGCTCTTGGGCTTCACTATGGGCTTGAAAATATTGGCGCTACTATTGTCCCATCTTCAACAGGTAATTCTGAAAAACAAATAATGTATATGAAAGATTTTGGCACGACCTTACTTGTGGCAACTCCTTCATACGCGTTAAGACTTGCTGAAGTTGCAAACGAAATAGGTGTTAACCCTGCTAAAGATTTAAATGTAAAAATTGGTTTAGTTGGTAGCGAGATGTTGACGGACGCTATGCGTGATGAAATGCATAAAGCGTGGGGTCAAGATATGCTTATAACATCAAACTACGGCATGAGCGAACTAATGGGCCCAGGTGTTTCTGGTGAATGTGAATATATGTGTGGTATGCATATAAATGAAGATTTTTTCATTCCGGAAATTATTGACCCAGTTACAGAAGAAGTTCTACCTGCTGGAGAGAAGGGTGAGTTGGTCATTACTTGTATTAAAAAAGAAGGTATACCTTTAATTAGATATAGAACAAAAGATATCACACGCCTTTTCTATGATAAATGTAAATGCGGTAGAACGTTCTGCCGTATGGAAAACTTATCTGGTAGAAGTGATGATATGTTAAAAGTACGTGGCGTTAACGTGTTCCCAAGCCAAATTGAAGAGGTTATTTTGAGTTTTGAAGAACTTGGCCCGCACTATGAGATTATTGTCACAAGAGAAGGATACTCTGACAAACTTGAGATAAGAGTTGAACTTACACACACAACCGACTCGTTTAGCGTTCTTGAAAATATATCTAAAAACGTTAGAAATAAACTTAAAGTTGTGTTAGGGCTTGATGCTAAAGTTAAGTTAGAATCACCAAACACCTTACAAAGATTTGAAGGAAAAGCAAAAAGAATTAGGGATTTAAGAGGAAAATAATATGGCTGATAGAATTATAATGTTGGGTAACGAAGCAATCGCACGTGGCGCATACGAAGCTGGTGTTAAGGTGTCTAGCGCATATCCGGGAACACCGAGTACGGAAATAAGTGAAAGCCTTGCTAAATATGACGCGGTATATACTGAATGGGCACCTAACGAAAAAGTTGCTTTAGAAGTGGCTTTCGGTGCATCACTAGCAGGGGTTAGAAGTTTAGCTTGTATGAAGCACGTTGGTCTTAACGTTGCAAGTGACCCGTTATACACATTTTCATATACTGGCGTAAACGGTGGCTGTGTTATCGTTGTTGCAGATGACCCAGGTCTTGCAAGTTCACAAAACGAGCAGGATACCCGTATGATTGCACGTGCTGCGCATATTCCTGTTTTAGAACCTGCAGACAGTATGGAGGCAAAAGAGTTTATCAAATTTGCATATGAACTTAGCGAAAAGTACGATACGCCCGTTATTTTTAGAACTACAACGAAACTTTCACACTCACAAAGTATTGTTGAACTTTTTGATAGAGCAGATGTTGAAGATAAAACTTATCAAAGAGATTTAAGAAAATACGTTATGATGCCAGCGTCTGCAATAGCAAGACACGTTGTCGTTGAGGCGCGTGACAATAAACTTGCAGAAGACGGCTGTAATTTTTCTATAAACAAAATTGAAAAAGGCGATGCAAAAACTGGCTTTATTACAAGCGGTATTGCATATCAATACGTTAAAGAAGTTTTCCCAAATGCAAGTGTGTTAAAGCTTGGAATGGTAAATCCGTTGCCTAAGAAACTGATTGAAGAATTTATTTCAAGTGTTGAAAACGTTTATGTTATAGAAGAGTTAGAGCCCGTTATTCAAGAGCAAATTCAATCATGGGGATATAATGTTAAAGGTAAAGAACTTTTCTCAAGACAAGGCGAATATAGTGCAAATATGCTTAAATCCGTTTTGTTAGGACAAAACGATAAGGTGTTTGACAAACATGAAACACCAAACCGCCCGCCGATTTTGTGCCCTGGTTGTCCGCATAGAAGCGTATTTTCAGTTCTTAACAAACTAAAAATTCACGCAGCAGGTGATATTGGTTGCTATACGCTTGGCGCTGTAGCTCCACTTAGTGTTATCGACACAACACTTTGTATGGGTGCAAGCATATCTTCATTACACGGCATAGAAAAAGCAAAAGGTAAAGATTTTATTAAAAACTGGGTTGCAGTTATTGGTGACTCAACCTTCTTACATACCGGTGTGAATTCACTTATAAATATGGTTTATAACAAGGCTACTGGTACAGTTATTATTCTTGACAATAGAACAACGGGTATGACTGGGCACCAAGAACACGCAGCAACAGGTAGAACTTTGAAAGGTGAACCAACTAATGCTATTGATTTAGCCGTGCTTTGCAAAGCTGTTGGTGTAACAAACGTGTTAACCATTGATGCGTTTGATGTTGTTGAACTTGAGAAAGCTATAAAACAATCAGTAAATGGTGACGTTTTAACCGTTATAATTGCTAAAGCACCTTGTGCGCTCTTAAAAGGACAAAAGTTCCCTTACAAGTGTGTTTGCGATACTGAAAAATGCAAAAAGTGCGGTATGTGCCTAAAAATTGGTTGTCCAGCAATTACGAAACAAGATGATGGAATAATTAAAATTGACCAAACAATGTGTAACGGTTGCGGATTATGTAAAAGCTATTGTAAATTTAATGCTATAAACAAGGTGGAAGCGTAGTATGAAAAATAAAAACATAATGGTTGTTGGTGTTGGTGGTCAAGGTACACTATTAACTAGTAGAATAATAGGAAAAACCGCGCTTAACGCTGGTTATGACGTTAAAATGAGTGAAGTTCACGGTATGGCTCAACGTGGTGGCAGTGTTGTTACGTTTGTTAAATTTGGCGACAAAGTGAGCGAGCCTGTAGTTGAAGAAGGCTCAGCAGATATACTTATTGCGTTTGAACGCCTTGAAGCAATGAGATATGCTCATTTTCTTAAAAAAGACGGTATAATCATTGTTAACGACTGTAGAATAGACCCAATGACTGTTGTTATCGGTGCGAGCAGTTATCCGGAAAATATTATTGAAACGTTAAAGGAAAAACACACCGTATATTCAATTGACGGCAACGCAATCGCTAAAGATTTGGGTAATTCAAAGGTGTTAAATTCGGTTGTATTAGGCTTATCTGCAAAACATATAGGCTTTACCAAAGATGAATGGTTAGACGTTATTAAAAACACCGTTCCGCCTAAAACAATAGATATAAACCAATCTGCTTTTGATAAAGGCTATAATTTTTAGAGGTGAAATATGATTTGGAATGAAACTAAAGAATGCATGAGTAGAGATGAACTAACGTCTTTACAAGGGAAACGACTTGTAAAACTTGTTGATTATGTATATCACAACGTTGAGTTTTATCGTAAAAAAATGCAAATACTTGGCATTTTGCCTGGCGATATTAAAGGCATTGAAGATATTACCAAGTTACCGTTCACAACTAAGGATGATTTAAGAGACACCTACCCGTTTGGGCTTTTTGCCGTGCCACAATCAGAAATTGTTCGTGTACATGCTTCAAGCGGTACAACAGGTAAAGCAACTGTGGTTGGTTACACTAGACGCGATATTGATATTTGGGCTGAATGCGTTGCAAGATGCTTTACAATGGCTGGCGTAGAAAGAAACGATATTGTACAAATTGCGTATGGATACGGCTTGTTTACAGGTGGATTAGGCGCGCATTATGGCGTTGAAAAAATAGGAGCAATGGTTGTTCCTATGAGTACAGGTAATTCTAAAAAATTAACCACAATGATGGTTGACTTTGGTGCTACTGCTATCGCTTGCACACCGTCATATTTATTGCATTTAACTGAAGTGCTTGAAGCCGAAGGTAAAATTAAAGATATTAAGCTCAAACACGCAATATGCGGTGCTGAACCTTGGACGGAAAAAATGCACAAGGATATTGAAGAACGCTTAAACATCAGCGCTCACGATATTTACGGTTTAAGTGAAGTTATGGGGCCTGGTGTGGCGTGCGACTGTGAATTCCACAATGGTTTACACGTTTGTGAAGACCACTTCTATCCTGAAATCCTTGATTCGTCAACACTAACACCCAAAAAAGCGGGTGAGACGGGTGAGCTTGTTTTCACAACGCTAACTAAAGAAGGCTTGCCACTTTTGAGATACCGCACTAAAGACCTTACAAGTATTGATTACAGTACTTGTCAATGCGGTAGAACTAGTGCAAGAATTAGTAGATTTAAAGGCCGCGTTGACGACATGTTAATTATTCGTGGTGTAAACGTGTTCCCAAGTCAAGTTGAAGCAGCGCTTGTTGACGTTGAAGAAGTTTCACCGCACTATATGATTATTGTTGATCGTGTAAACAACCTTGACACGCTCGAAATTCAAGTTGAAATGAATCCTAAGTTCTATACTGATGAAATTAGGGGAATTGAAGCGCTCAATAAAAAGATAGCACACGTGCTTTCACAAGCTTTAGGGCTTAATCCAAAGGTTAAAATCGTTGAACCTAACACCTTGGTTAGAAGTGAAGGTAAAGCTGTCCACGTTATTGATAAGCGTAAATTATATTAAGGGAGAAATATTATGGTAGCAAAACAATTATCTGTATTTATTGAAAACAGACAAGGCAGATTAGGTGAAGTATTAGACGTGTTAAAAGCTAATGGTATCAATATTTTATCTTTAAGTTTAGCAGATACAACAGAATACGGCTTATTGCGTTTAATAGTTAACGACCCAGTTTTAGGCAAGGAAAAACTCGCACAAGATGGTTTTTCCACCATGCTTACTGACGTTATTGTACTTAAAATTACACATAAATCAGGTAGCCTACAAGGCTTACTTAAAATTTTATCAGAAGAAGATATTAACGTTGAATATATGTATGGTTTATCGATAGATGGTGATGAAGCTTCGGTTGTTTTAAAAACTTCTGACGTCACTAAAGCCCAAGTCGTTTTTCAAAAACAAGGCGTAAAAACTCTTTCTTCTGAAGAAATTTCAGCATTATAGTATGATAATTGACTTTCACACACACGTTTTTCCTGACAAGATTGCACAGTCAACAATAAATGCTTTAGCTAATAGTTCTAGTACAATTCCGCATACTGACGGCACGGTTAATGGCATGATTTGTGCTTTAGAACGCGCTAATGCTGATATTGCTGTTGCACTTCCAGTGCTAACCAAAGCATCACAATTTGATAGCGTTACGAGATTTGTAATTGAAATAAACAAAGAATATGCAGACAAAGACAAAAAAATAATATCTTTTGGCGGAATGCATCCTGACTGTGAAGATGTAGATGGTAAGCTTGCTTATCTAAAAAACGTTGGTATACAAGGTATTAAAATACATCCCGATTATCAACAAACGTATATTGATGATCCAAAATACATCAATATTATTAAATGTGCTAAAAAATACGATTTAATAGTTGTAACGCACTCTGGTGTTGATGATGGGTACAAAGATAGTCCTGTTAGATGCACTCCTGATAGAATATTGAACTTGTTAAAACAAGTTGACTATAATAAAATTGTTTTAGGTCATTTTGGTGCGCACAGGCTTTGGGAAGAAACGTTTGAAAAACTTGCTGGTTTAGATTTATACTTTGACACGGCGTTTACTTTTAACGATATAAATAAAGATTTATTTTTAAAAATACTTGAAAAGCATGGCGAGGACAAAGTGTTGTTTGCAACTGACTGTCCGTGGCGCGATATAAAAGATGATTTTTTAATATTAAAATCTTTCGGTTTAAATAAAGCAACTGAAGATAAAATTTTATATAAAAACGCATTAAAATTGCTTAACTTATAGGTGAATATATGTCATACAACCAAAAGGCGCATGCACTTGGTAGCAAGCGTTCTATAATAAGAGAAATTTTTGAATATAGCAAACAAAGAGCTAATGAAATTGGTGCTGAAAATGTTTTTGACTTCAGTTTAGGCAATCCAAGTGTTGAACCGCCTTTTGAAGTTGTAAATGCTATAAAGGAGTTAATAAACACCGACAACCAAACAATTTTGCATGGTTATACTTCAGCGCAAGGCGATTTAAATGTTAGAAAGGCTGTTAGTGATAGTATTAACAAAAGATTTAACTTATCGCTTACACCAAACAATATCTATATGACGTGTGGCGCTGCGGCATCACTCTCAATTTGCTTAAAAGCATTAATAAATGAAGGTGAAGAATGCGTTGTTTTTGCACCATTTTTTACTGAATATAGAGTTTTTGTTGAAAATGCTGGCGGTAAACTTGTTATTAGTCAACCTGATTATTTATCATTACAAATTGATTTAACTGACTTTGAAAATAAAATCACGCCCAACACCAAAGCTGTTATTATAAATTCACCTAATAACCCAAGTGGCGTTGTTTATACGGAAAAAAATATTAAAAAAGTTTGCGAAATATTAGATAATAAACAAAAAGAATATGGCCATCCAATATTTTTGATAACAGATGAACCATATAGGGAATTGGTTTATGGCGATATTTTTGTGCCTTACCTTATGAATTATTATAGAAACACCTTAGTTTGTTATTCGTATTCAAAATCACTTTCTTTACCTGGCGAAAGAATAGGGTATATTGCTGTTAATCCACAAATGCAAGATAGTGAAAATATTTATTTAGCAATTTGTGGCGCTGGAAGAAGTTTAGGATACGTTTGTGCACCGAGTTTGTTCCAAAAAGTAGTAGAAAAATGTATTGATGCTAAAGTGAATATTGATGCGTATAAGAAAAATCGTGACCTTATATATACTGCATTAACCGAATATGGCTTTGATTGTGTTAAGCCTGACGGTGCATTCTATTTGTTTGTAAAATCTCCAAACGGTGACGCTTTTTCGTTACATAAACTAGCTAAAAAGCATGAAATATTAGTTGTGCCGTGTGATGATTTTGGTGTGAAAGGCTTTGTAAGAATAGCTTACTGTGTAAGCTATGACACGATAAAAAATTCGCTACCTAAGTTCAAACAACTTGCGAAAGAATTAAATTTAATCTAACAACAAAAAAACCCGCTAAAACATAGCGGGTTTAATTTTTATTTTGCGGTTAGTTCATATAAATTTGCTTTATAACTATCCATTGATTTTTTTATTATTTCAATAGCAACTTCTCTATCGGATGCAACGTCAACCGTGGTGTTCTTGTTTTCCAACTGCTTATACACTGAAAAGAAGTGTTGCATTTCTTCAAAAACGTGAACAGGTAAATCGTGTATGCTTTTATATGTATTATAGTTGGGGTCAGTTTCTGGTATTGCAATAATTTTTTCATCAACAGAGCCATTATCGTTCATTATAATAACGCCTATAGGATAGCATTTAACTAAACTCATGGGGATAAGACTCTCCGAACACAAAATCAAAACGTCAAGCGGGTCATTATCTTCAGCGAGCGTGTGTGGTATAAATCCATAGTTCGCGGGGTAGTGGGTTGACGTGTAAAGTATTCTGTCAAGTCTTAACAAACCTGTTTTTTTATCCATTTCATATTTTTGTTTAGAGCCCTTGCTTATTTCTATAACAGCAATAAAATCTTCTGGAGTAATTCTACTACTTTCAATATCGTGCCAAATATTCATACTAAAACTCCTTATTTTTTTATATTTTAACATTATTTTGCAAATAAAAGCAACTTATTTGCATATTTTTATCAAAAATTAACAATAAAAAGGTTAAAAAATTTGCCTAAAATGTAAATGTTTGATATAATAACTGTCGTGGTCAAAGTATATTATACAGATATAACAAATTGTGTAGTTAATCAGGCCGACATCAATGCGTTCAATTTGATGCGAAAAGATTATGTTAATAGCATCACCGACCCCGAGCGTAGACAACAGAGCGCATTCGTATGGATGCTTCTTCAAAAAGCCCTTGCCGATATAAAGGTTAGTGGCAATTTTTCTGTTGACTCAAAAGGTAGATGGCGCATCATTGAGGGGGGCGCAAGATTTTCGCTAACACACTCTGGTAGTATTGTTGCCGTTGCTTTTGGTAATGCTGACCATATAGGTGTTGACGTTGAAAAATGTGCTGAAAAAGTTCTTAAACTTAAAACAAAACTTGGTGACTTTAAAACAAATAATTTGTCAAATATTGAGCATTTAACTCGTGAATGGACAAAAAAGGAAAGCGCATATAAGGCTGGAAAGAAATGTGAGTTTTATAGTCGAAAAATATTTGACAAAATTGGACAGGAATATTTTTTAACGTTATGCACAAATGATAAATTTGAAGACTTTGAATATATTGACGTTAAAAAGTTGTTAAACAAATAAAGGAGATGCCTTATGAGCGAATGCACGCATAATTGTTCTACTTGTTCTAAAGACTGTGCAGAACGTAAAGATTTTAGAGAAAAACTTAACGAATTAAGTAACGTTAAGAAAGTTATAGGTATAGTTAGCGGTAAAGGTGGCGTTGGCAAATCACTTGTTACGTCATTACTTGCCGTTAAGGCAAATAAAGCGGGATATAAAACTGCAATATTAGATGCTGACATTACAGGTCCGTCTATCCCAAAGGTGTTTGGAATAAACAATAGGGCAGAAACGTTTGAAGATAAATATCTTTTACCTGCCGTAAGCAAAAAAGGCATACAGGTTATGTCAATAAATTTATTACTTGAAAACGCAAGCGATCCTGTTGTTTGGCGTGGCCCAGTAATTGCTGGCGCTGTAAAACAGTTTTGGACCGACGTTATTTGGAAAGACGTTGACTATATGTTTGTTGATATGCCACCAGGAACGGGCGACGTGCCACTTACTGTTTTTCAATCACTACCTGTTGATGGAATTATTGTTGTTGCTTCACCGCAAGACCTTGTTTCTATGATAGTTGGAAAAGCGGTAAAGATGGCGAATATGATGAATATACCCGTAATTGCATTGGTTGAAAATATGTCATACTTCGTTTGTCCTGAATGTAATAAACAATATAATATATTTGGACAAAGCAAGATTGATGCCGTTGCAAATAAATATGGCGTTGATACAGTTGCAAAACTTCCCATTGATCCCAACTTTGCTTCTCTTTGTGATGATGGAAAAATTGAAGACGTCAATGAAAGTTATTTAGACAACGTTTTGCAAGCAATAATTGAAAAATAAAGGATAGACTTATGACTAAAAACACTAACGAAAACAACAACATTGTTTGCAATGACATGTTAAATCAATCTCCAAACGTTCAAAAAAAAGCTGGTTTTACTGGAAAAATTGGCTTTGTGCTTGCTGCGGCAGGCTCTGCAGTTGGACTTGGTAATTTATGGAGATTTCCATATTTAACTGCACAATATGGCGGTGGAATATTTATTCTTTGCTATGTTGTTTTAGCAATTTTATTTGGCGTAACACTTTTAATGCTTGAAATTGGTATTGGCAGGCAAACAGGTAAAGGTGTTGTTGGTGCGTTTGAACAATTAAATAAGAAATTTAAATGGTTTGGTTATTTTTGTGTAATCGTTCCACTGTTAATCGTGCCATATTACTGCGTAATAGGTGGTTGGGTTGTAAAATATGCTTGGTCGTATATTGTTGGCGCAGAAGGCCTTGTTGGTGCAGGTGTGACGCCTGATACAACTTCACAATTTTTTGGTAATTTTGTCTCAAGCCCAATTGAACCATTAGTATTCTTTTTGATATTTGCATTACTTACTGTTGTTATCGTCGTGTTTGGGGTGCAAAAAGGCATTGAAAAAATGAGTAAAATATTAATGCCTGCACTTGCTTTAATGGCAGTATTTCTTATGATATATACTTTATGCCAACCAGGAGCACTTGATGGCGTTGCATATACGCTCGTTCCGGATTTTTTAAAGTTTGGCTTTAATACGGTGTTAGGTGCTTTAGGGCAATTGTTTTATTCAATGTCAATTGGTATGTGCATAATGATAACGTATGGTTCATACATGAAAAAAGACGTTAATATTAAGTCTTCTTCAAAACAAATTGCAGTATTTGATAGTGCTTTTGCACTTATTGCATCACTAATTATTATACCTGCGGCTTTTTCAGCTTTAGGTGCAACCGGTGCTGAAGCAGCATTTGCAAAAGATGGTCCATCTTTAATGTTTATACAGTTAACTAACGTATTAAATCAAATGGAAGGCGGAAGAATTATTGGTATAATATTCTTTATATTAGTTCTTTTTGCCGCAGTAACGTCTTCAATTTCATTGGTTGAAGCAATTGTTGCAGTTTTGTGTGAAAACGGCAAAATTAAAAGACTTGCTGCTTGTATAATTGTTTTTGGTGTAATTTTTGTTTTAGGCGCATTATCATCACTTGGTGAAGGTGTACTATCTGGATTTAAAAATTTAACGGGCGGAAAAACTATACTTGAAGTATTTGACTTCTTGGCGAACAACATATTAATTCCTATTTCGGCAATTATTACGTGTATTATTGCGGGTTGGTTTATTGACAAAAAAATTATCCCACAAGAAATAGGTTTTAAGAAAAAATCCGCAATAACCTATTTTAATGTAATAATAAAATATGTAGCACCCATTTGCATTTTAGTAATTTTAATTACTGGATTATTTATGAAAATATAATTATGAATATGCTTAAAGTAATTGACGAACGGCATTCCGTTCGTCAATATTTTTCAAAAGAAATTGAAGATAATATAAAGAACAGTTTAATTTCTCTTATTGATGAAATAAACAAAAATTACGATCTTAATATACAGCTTATTTGTAATGATAAAAAAACGTTTGACTGTTTTTTGTCGCATTACGGTAAATTTGTTGGCGTTGAAAACTATATAGCATTAGTTGGCAAAAAGAGAAATGGCTTAAATGAAAAACTTGGTTATTGCGGCCAAAAAATTGTTTTGCACGCCCAAGCGCTTGGATTAAACACTTGCTGGGTTGCACTAAGTTATAAAAAAAATAAAAATTTAGTTAAAATAAGTAAGGGTGAAAAATTTGTCGCTGTAATTGCTGTTGGGTACGGCAAAAATCAGGGTGTAGAACACAAAAGCAAGCACATAACACAAGTTTCCAATGTAACCGATAATTCGCCCGAGTGGTTTGTTTTGGGCGCAAAATGCGCATTAAAAGCGCCTACGGCATTAAACCAACAAAAATTTTATTTTGAATTAAAAGATGGTAAGGTTAAAGCGAAACGTAAAGCAGGCTTTTACACTTTACTTGACCTTGGTATTGCAAAATTTCATTTTGAAATTGGGGCAGGGAAAGATAGTTCTATATGGCAAAAATAAAGCACGGAAATTTCCGTGCTTTTTCTATTGTTTAATATATAAAACGTTTTTACCATTATTGCTAATAATAACGTTGATTTCATCAGCCGTACATAGATTATATTTGCACGGTTTGTTTATTTTGCTTTCATCAATCAGTAAAATGCTGGATTTTGATTGCTTCATAAATTCTCTTCTTAAAAGACATTCTTCAAATGAATTGTCGCACACGTTTCCATCATGATCCATACCATCACATGAGAAAAAAAACAAATCAGCATTTATTCTCTTAATAAGTTCTAATGCATATGCGCTATTTGCCGATAGGTTATTATAGTTAATAAACCCACCAAGACAATATGTTTTTATATTGTTTTCAACAAGTAAGGTGGCGGTTTTTAATCCGCTTGTTATTACTGTTAAATTGTTCTTAGTTCTTAAATATGGAACAAGATTATAAACAGTTGACGAACTGTCAAGAAATAACGTATCACCATCTTTAATTAAGGTTTGTGCGTGCTTAGCTATTAAAATTTTTGCCTCGTTATCATTGGAGTGCCTAAAATAAGCAGGTAAATTGTTCTCGTATACTTTTGCACACGGCACACAACCGCCATGTGTTCTTAATACTAACTCATTTTTTGCTAACGTATTAACGTATCTCCGTGCGGTAGATTCACTTATAAATAGTTTTTTTGCGATAAATTTAATTGACGTTGGTTTACTGCTTGATAAGATTGATAAAACTTTATCTTCAATACTTTCTTTCATAATAACTATATTATAAACGAATTGACCGTTTTACGCAAATAAAATAAACATATTGCTCAATAATAAACAAATAATGTTCTATTTTTGCTCGTTTTGATTTCAGCGTGTGAAACCTAATCCAATATTTAATTTACATGATATGATTGAAAAAAGGAGATAAATATGAAATTACAAGATTTTCACGGAGAAGTTTGGATAAATGCGCACGAAGATATTGTTTGTGCGATAGATAAAGTAAATAAAGAAATTATTGATGGTGGTTATGGCACTGATATATACAGCAAATTGGCAACAGAATTAATGCAAGAATATTTTAGCACGCCAATATACACAACCTTTGCCATAAACGGCACGGCGGCAAACGTTATGGCTCTTAAAGCAATGTTGGAAAGATATGATAGTGTAATTTGTGCAGAACAAACACATATAAACACATATGAAGCGGGAGCTTTTGAATATAATTTAGGCAACAAAATTTTGCCAGTAAAAACTGCTGATGGAAAACTTACCCCATTAATTCTTGACAATTTTTTATTGTCAATTAAAAAATATAAATACAACCCAAAAGTTATAGCGCTTGCACAACCTACTGAATTTGGTACAGTTTATACCGTGCAACAATTAAAAGAACTTTGTGATTATGCACACAAAAAAGATATGTACGTGTATTTGGATGGGGCAAGGATAGGCAATGCAGTTGTTGCTTTAAACACAAACCTTACAGAAATGATTGAATATACTGATGTTGATGTTTTTTCTTTTGGAGGAACAAAGGCTGGTGCAATGTTTGGCGAAATGATTGTATTTAGGAAAGAAGAATTTAATAATCAACTAAAATACTCTCAAAAGCAATCGCTTCAGCACATGTCAAAGTCAAAATTTTTGAGCGTGCAAATATACACTATACTAAAAAACAAGTTATGGCTTGAATTGTCTAAAAAAGCAAACCAAATGGCAAAAATTCTTGCGGATAAATTATCT
Organism: Christensenellaceae bacterium; assembly: GCA_045578765.1. GTDB lineage: Bacteria > Bacillota > Clostridia > Christensenellales > Borkfalkiaceae > UBA1259. Next base: position 48,557 of record JAZNKV010000006.1, read on the forward strand.
AAAAGAAATTATCAAATTTATTATGAAAGGCAAACAAATATGGTGTTTGTTGTAATTAAACCAAAAAAGCTTGCTCTTTTGGAACAACATTATGACATGCATTACTGGGATGAACACAATCACGTTTTAAGGCTTGCCACAACGTATAAAACAACAGAAAAACAGATAGATGACCTAATTAACTTTTTGTAAACATAACAAAATAACACGCCAAAATACGGCGTGTTATTATTTTACGCAACTCTTCTTGAAAACAGATAATAGCTCCATCTTAATGCAGATATTGGCTCAATTACCGCGTGATCGCTTGCAGTATGTAATATATAGTTGTTGCCAAAATATATTCCAACGTGCCCGATTTTTTCTACACCAACTTTATCTTTTCTTGATGCGTTAGTAAAGAACATTAAATCACCACGTTTTAGTTCACTTTTTTCAACGTGTACGCCGTTTTGAGATTGAGCTCTTGACGTAACGTCAAGCAAAATTTTATCGGCGTGGTAGTATGCGTATTGAACTAGGGCAGAGCAGTCAAATTCACCTTTAACAAAATTTGTGTTTAATTTTCCATTTCCCCAGTGATAACGCTGGCTACCCCAAACGTAAGGATATCCCAAAAGCGAACTGCCAATATCAATAGCGCGTTCAGCACTATCGCTAGATAAATCAATGCTCATCACATCACAATAAGAAGCGCTTAAGTATGCTGTTTGTTCTTTATAAATTGTTTTATAAAAACCGTTATATGTATTTTTATCAGTAATTAATACCGCATCACCTTTATCTAAGTATCCTAAGGTGACTGAACTTGAGCTTGATTTGCTTCTAATTCTTAATGCATTTACTTTAGAAACGGCATAAGTCTTCTTTTCGTTTTCTATTTCAACGTCTTCTTCAGTTGATGGTATATTAATAGTAGGCTTATTAGTTTCTTCATTGCTTAAAAAATTACAGCCACTAAAAAAAGTTAGAATTGCGACACAAAATATAATTAATATCTTTTTCACGCCTATATTATAAATGTTTTTTTACGCACAAGTCAATAGGGGATTTTTGGTAAAAAATTTATTATAATAATGAGCAGAATAAAAGAAAACAGGTTATCTATTGATAACCTGTTTTCTGGTGGGAAGGGGTGGATTCGAACCACCGAAGTCGCTGACGACAGATTTACAGTCTGTTCCCTTTGGCCGCTCGGGAACCTTCCCGCATATATTTAGTTTTTGGAGCTGGTGACTGGAATCGAACCCGCAACCTGCTGATTACAAATCAGCTGCTCTGCCAGTTGAGCTACACCAGCAAAGTGTAAACTTGGTGCCTCGGGGCGGAATCGAACCACCGACACAGGGATTTTCAGTCCCTTGCTCTACCTACTGAGCTACCGAGGCATACAAGTTTTTTGAAAATGCTTGTAAAAATTACAAGCATTTTCATTGGCGACCCGGAAGGGGCTCGAACCCTCGACCTCCAGCGTGACAGGCTGGCGTACTAACCATCTGTACTACCGGGCCAAATATTATTGGTGGGGCTTCACGGACTCGAACCGCGGACCAATCGGTTATGAGCCGACCGCTCTAACCTACTGAGCTAAAGCCCCGAATCACGTCAAACCAGTTTAATAGGGAATGTTAACTGAAATGGTCGGGGTGAAGAGACTCGAACTCCCGACCCCATGGTCCCAAACCACGTGCGCTACCAACTGCGCTACACCCCGCTCATTCACGACGCTCTAATATACTATAATAAATCTCAAAAAATGTCAACGATTTTTAAGTGGTTTTTGAAATTTTTTTTATTATTTTTTATTTTTATGTTTTTTGCAAAATTTTACGCTATTTTCTAATTGTTTACAAAATTTTTAATTGTTAAAATGTTATCTTTATCTATATAAGAAAAAGGAGCTTTTATGGAAATTAAATACAAAAAAAGTAGTAATTCTCTCATGCTTTACGTTTACGGTGAGCTAGACGAATGCACTGCTTCACAGGCAAAAAACATTATCGACAAAGTATTATACGATAATCTTAACACGTCAAAAATAATTTTTGATTTATCTGGTCTATCCTTTATGGATAGTACGGGGATAGGACTTTTAATTGGTAGATATAAAAAAATCAAACCGTTCAATATCCCTATGTACATATCGGGAGCAAGATTAAATACTGAAAAAGTAATTGAACTTGCCGGATTATACAAAATCATGCCCAAATATTAAGGAGAAAAGTATGTGTGAAAATAAAAACAATATGAGTATAAAATTTTGCGCGTTATCCAAAAACGAATCATTTGCGCGTAACGTTGTTAGTTGCTTTGCTTTGCAACTCAATCCCAGTTTAGCAGAAATTTCCGACATAAAAACTGCAGTTAGCGAAGCTGTTACTAATGCAATCGTTCATGGATATGCCAATAATGAAGGTGAAATAGAAATGAAAGTTTGCATTAGTGACAACGTTATACATATAAACATTATAGATAATGGGGTTGGTATAGATGACGTTGAAAAAGCAATTGAGCCATTTTATACCACAATGCCCGAGCAAGAACGCTCAGGAATGGGATTTACAATAATGAAAAGTTTTATGGATGAAGTAAACGTCGTTTCAAAAAAGGGAGAAGGCACTAGTGTTTATATGAAAAAAAGGTTGAATAATAATTTGTTAGAGGCGAAATGATTGACCAAGAAAAATTACTAAACAACATAAGAAAAGCCCAAAACGGCAACGAAAGTTCAAAACAACTTATTTTTGAACAAAACTCTCCGCTTATAAAAAGTATTATTAGACGATTTAAAAATAAAGGCGTAGAGTATGACGATTTGTATCAAATAGCATGTATTGGTTTTTTGAAAGCGATAAATAATTTTGATGAAAGTTTTGGTGTAAAATTTTCAACTTATTCCGTACCAATGATTATAGGTGAAATAAAGCGTTATATACGTGATAACGGTGCAATTAAAGTATCAAGAACATTAAAAATCCTCGCTAATAAAATAAACCGATATATTGATGAATATCAATCAACACACGCCGATCCGCCGTCAATAGAGCATTTATCAAATAAGTTCGCAATCACTCAAGAAGAAGTCGTAATAGCCATGGACAGCACAAAAATGCCTTTGTCAATATATAACAAGTTTGAAGAAGATGAAGATGGACAAGAACTTATTGAAAAAATACCATACGTTGATGAAGAAGAACATAATATTACTAGAATACACTTGTCAAATATAATATCAACTTTAAACGAGCGAGAAAAACAAGTGGTATATCTTAGATATTTTAGAGATAAAACACAAACGGAAATCGCGCAAAGCCTAGGCGTATCGCAAGTACAAATTTCAAGATTGGAAAGCAAAATAATAGAAAAAATACGACTAAAATATTAGTCGTTTTTTTGTATATAAATTTTTTTTAAGTTCATATTAAATTTATGAGAAAACCGTTTTATTACGTTCCACTAAAAAATATTGATGAAAAAGAAATACTTGTTAAAGAATTCACAAAAAAGGAGCAAAAAAATGAAAACTTCTAAGGATTGCGAGAACTGTAATTATTTAGAATACGTTAAAGCAATTTCACCAAAAACAAACCAAAAACGCTCGCTTATTCACGCATTTTGGGTTGGCGGTGTAATTTGTTCTATTGGCCAAACGTTTAGATATATATTAGAGTTTGGACTTAATCTACAAGGTGATGAATTGTCTTCCTTCGTGTCTATGATTATGATATTTTTAGGCGCGTTCTTAACAGGTTTAGGTGTTTATGATAGGATAGGTAAGTATGCTGGCGGTGGCTCGATAGTACCAATAACGGGTTTTGCTAACTCAGTCGTTTCTCCTGCAGTAGAATTTAAAACTGAAGGATACATTTACGGAACAGCCGCTAAAATGTTCGTAATCGCAGGGCCAATTATAGTTTTTGGTATTGCAAGTAGTGTTTTAGTTGGTATTTTATATTTTATAGGATTTAGGATATTTTAATGGGAAAAACAATTTTTTTTAACAATAAACCTAAAATTATAGGCACGTCAACAGTAGCCGGTCCAAAAGAAAGTAATGGTAGCTTAAAAGACTATTTTGACGTAAAATTAGATAGTGATATGTTTGGTGAAGATACGTTTGAAAAAGCAGAAAGCAAAATTATGTTTACGGCAATAAAAAATAGCATTAAAAACGCATCGTTACGAGAAGACGAAATTGATGCGATGTTAGCAGGGGATTTGTTAAATCAAATTATTGCTTCAACATTTTCGGCAAGAAGCTTTAACTTTGGATATTTAGGCGTATATAACGCTTGTGCGACGTTTACAGAAGCCTTAGCGCTCGGTGCAATGATTATAGATGGGCAATATTTAAACAACGTTGTATGTTCTACAAGCAGTCACTTTTCATCAGCTGAAAGACAATATCGTTACCCACTTGAATTGGGCTCAACAAGACCACCTCAATCACAATGGACTGTGACAGGCGCGGGTGCATCAGTGCTGTCAAAAAACGGTAACGGTCCTGTAATTTCGTGCGCTACAATAGGAAAAGTGGTTGATTTTGGAGTAGTTGACGTAAATAATATGGGCGCAGCAATGGCACCTGCAGCTTGCAATACAATTTTTACACATTTTAAAAACACGAACACTTCGCCCAATGATTATGACTTGATAGTTAGCGGTGACCTAGGTACACTAGGATCTAGAATACTAAAAGATTTAATTTGGGAAAAAGGTTTTGATATTGAAAAACAACACGTCGACTGTGGTGAACTAATATTTAACATTTGTGAAAGTGAATACCAAGGCGGAAGCGGTGCCGGTTGCAGTTCGTTGGTTTTTAATTCATATCTATATAAAAAGTTGCGTAAATTCGAATTTAATAGAATATTGTTAGTAGCAACGGGTGCACTTTTGTCGTCGGTATCATCTCAACAAGGGGATAGTATACCAGGTATTGCACACGCTGTTGTTGTGGAGAATGTAAAATGATTGGTGAAATTATTTTAATGTACTTAAAAGTATTTGTTGTTGGTGGCACAATTTGCTCTATTGCACAAATTTTAATAAATTACACAAAACTTACTGCAGGTAAAATCTTAGTATATTTTTTATTAGCTGGCGTATTTTTACAAGCAGTAGGTTTATATCAATATATAGTTGACTTTGCTGGAGCAGGAGCAACAGTGCCTATAAGTGGCTTTGGTTATTTGCTCGCAGATGGGGCCATAAAGGGCGCAAAGGAAGGACTGTTTGAAGCAATTACAGGGGGTATAACTTCTGCAGGAATGGGCTTAACTGCCGCCATTGTGTTTGGATATTTATTTTCTTTGATTTTTAAGTCGCGGTCTAAAAGAAACTAAAAAAGCATAATATCAAGTATGATAGAGTGCACGGATAAGAATATTTGGTATAAGCGTAAACGCCGTAAGAAAAAATTTATACGGCGTTTTCGTCGTTTAATTATAATTTCAATCATACTATGCTCGATTATAATTTACAACAATATTATTTGTGAAAATATTTTTAATATTTGCTATAATTATACTTATTCGTTTTGCACTCAATCGGTAAATGACGCTGTATTAAATTCATTAAACGACACAATAAAGTACAGCGATGTTGTTTACATTCAAAAAAATTCTAATGGCGATATAAGCATGATGAACGTTAATTCCCAAAAAGTAAATTATATTGGCAGACAAATTTCAAGCGAAACGGAAGACTTGTTAAAAAATAAAATTAACGGCGGAATACCAATACCACTCTTGGCGTTTTCTGGTATTAGAATTATATCTGGTTACGGAAATGTAGTCATGTTTAAATCGGTTAACGTAGTAAGCGTTGTTTGTAAATTTAATTCAAAGTTTACTTCAGTTGGTATTAACCAAACGTTACATTCTATTTATGCAAACATAACCACCAACACGTCAATAAATATGCCTTTTTCAAGCAAAAAACATGAATGCACTACGTCAGTTCTAATTTGCGAATCTATTATAGTCGGCAAAGTCCCTGATATATATCTTAAAGATGGACTTTTTAGATGAATTGTTCTTATGCGCGCGCAAATTTCTTGACAATAACTTATAAAATATATATAATAATACAAAACGATGAAAAAGATAGACGTTCAACGTTGCGTTTTTTAGAGAAAAAACTCATAGGCTGAAAGGTTTTTATTCGCAATGAGCGTTATTCACTTTGGAGTTGCGCACTGAAATAGCAGTAAGTGTTGCCGGTTTATTTCCGTTATCAAATATTGAGGTTCATTGAGGTGAACGAATTAGGTGGTACCGCGTTTTAGACGCCCTATTTTTAGGGCGTCTTTATTTTTTGGAGGATAATATGCAAGAAAAATTTAACGAGTTGAAAATTAACGCCAAAAACGATCTTCATGGCGTTAATTCAAGCAAAGACTTATTTGAACTTAAAGCAAAGTACGTTGGCAAAAACGGACTAGTTACTTCATTACTTCGTGGAATGAAGGAAGTTCCCGCTGAAAATCGTGCACAATTTGGCAAAATGGTCAATGACTTAAAAAACGAAATTACCGATATGTTCTCAGCAAAAGAAATTGAATATAAAGCTCTTGAACAAAAACTAAAATTTGAAAAAGAAGCCATTGACGTTACTTTACCTGGCAAAGTTTCTAAAAATGGAAGCTTGCATCCGCTAAATATTGTTAAAAATAAAATTTTAGATGCCTTTTGCAGTATGGGCTTTGAAGTTTTTGAAGGACCTGAAATTGATACCGACTATTATTGCTTCCAAGCATTAAATATTCCTGCCGACCATCCCGCACGTGATATGCAGGATACGTTTTATATAACTGACAATATACTTCTTCGTCCGCACACGTCTCCAGGACAAGTTAGAACTATGGAAAGAAAGCAACCGCCTATTAAGATTTTAAGCCCAGGTAGAGTATATAGGGCAGATGACGATGCTTCACACTCACCAATGTTCCATCAAATTGAGGGCTTAGTAGTTGATAAGGGCGTTTCGCTTTGCGACTTACAAGGTCTACTAAACGAATTTGTTAAAATCATGTTTGATAGTGACACAAAAACTAGGTTTAGACCTTCTTATTTCCCATTTACAGAGCCAAGCGTTGAAGTAGACGTTACGTGCTGTAAATGCCACGGAAAAGGCTGTAGCCTTTGTAAAGGCACCGGTTGGATTGAAATTTTAGGCGCAGGCGTTGTAAACAAAAAAGTTCTTGAAATGAGTGGTATTGACTCTAACGTTTATTCGGGTCTTGCATTCGGTCTGGGTGTTGAACGTATTACGATGATTAAATATGGAATTTCAGATATTAGAACTTTATTTGAAAACAACATTAAATTCTTAAAGCAGTTTGATAGGAGATAAAATATGAAAGCACCACTTTCTTGGTTAAAAGAATACGTTGATATAGACTGCACGCCAGAGCAGTTAAAAGATAAATTATTCTCTTGCGGTTTTGAAATTGAAGATGTGATTTACGTTGCTAAAAACATTGACCGCATTGTTACTTGTAAAATATTAAAAATCGAAAAGCACCCCGACGCTGACAAGCTCTCAGTTGCTCAAGTTGACGCAGGTGAACACGGCGTTATACAAATTATAACCGCCGCAACTAACATTTTTGAAGGCGCAATCGTTCCTGTTGCTCTTGACAATTCTACACTTGCTAACGGAGAAAAAATTAAAACTGGTAAACTCCGCGGTCTTCCATCATACGGAATGTTCTGCAGTGGCGAAGAACTCGGCATCAATGACGATTGGTATGAAGGGGCATCTGTAAACGGAATATTGATATTCCGCGAAAACTATCCTCTTGGAAAGTCAGTTAAAGAATTATTAGATTTGGAAGACGTTATTTTTGACATAAACGTAACGGCAAATAGACCTGATTGTCAATCAATTTTAGGTATTGCAAGGGAAGTTGCGGCTGTTCTTAACAAACCTTTAAAAATGCCCGATTTAGATTACGTCGTTGATAACTCAATATCCACTACTTCAACTGTTAACGTTATAAACGAAGCGTATGATTTATGCCCAAGATATATGGCGCATCTCGTTAAAAACGTTTCGATAGAAAAATCACCCTTATGGCTTAAAAGAAGACTTTCAAGCATGGGAATACGCTCTATAAACAATATCGTTGACGTTACAAACTACGTTCTTTTGGAAATTGGTCAGCCAATGCACGCTTTTGACCTAAGAGAATTAGACAACGATCAAATTATCGTTCGTAGGGCAAGTGAAAATGAAAAAATCATCACGCTTGATGAAAAAGAATTCAATCTGAACGGTGACAATCTTGTTATTTGTGACGCAAATAAACCGGTTGCACTAGCAGGCGTTATGGGCGGACTTAATAGCGGAATTAAAGACGACACAACTGATATTGTTTTTGAATCTGCTAAATTTGCACGTGACAACATAAGAAAAACTTCGAGAATGTTGGGGCAAAGAACTGACGCCTCATCACGATATGAAAAAGGCGTTGACCTTTATTCAGTTCAATTAGGATTAAAACGCGCGTTAAATTTGATATCTAAAAACGGCTGGGGAAAAATCGCAACTGATGGATATGACTTATATAACGGCAAAATTACTGAAAAAATCATAGAAACCAAAGTATCTAAAGTAAACGCCGTACTTGGTATAACCGTTGAAACAAGCGTTATTGTAGACATCCTTACAAGATTAGGCTTTAAGGCCACGGTTGATAGCGATAATCTAACTGTAACAGTTCCATTATACCGCGAAGACATGGAAAGCTATCCTGATATTGCTGAAGAAATTATTAGAGAATACGGATACGATAAAATTGTTCCCACACTCTTAAAAACGTCTTCAATAACAAACGGCGGATTAAATAACGAACAAAAAAATATTGAAGCTCTTAAACAACTCTTAGTTGGTTTTGGCTTTAATGAAATGATTAATTATTCTTTTGTCTCTGAAAAAGAATATGATTTATTCGGTCTAGACAAAAATAGTGAAAGATATAAATTTATTAGACTATTAAACCCACTCGGTGAAGATCTTGCGGTTATGAGAACTTGCTTATTGCCGTCAGCTGTTAGATGTTCATGTTCTAATATTAACAGAAAAAACTATTCTGGAAGGTTATTTGAACTTGCAAAAGTATATAATCCTGAAAGTGCTAAAATTACTAATCTTCCCACAGAAAGACTCGTACTTTCAATGACTGTTTTTGGCGATAATGAAGATTATTTTACTCTAAAAGGTGCAGTAGAAGGCATTTTAGATTACTTTGTAAGCGGTGTTAGTGCAAACTTCGTTCCAAGTCAAAAGACGTTTTTACACCCAACGAGAGGGGCTGATATTATCATAAACGGCAAAGAAATGGGGTATTTAGGACAAGTTCACCCTGAAATTATCGACTCTCTTGACGTTGATAAGCCCATTTATGCGTGTGAATTCTATTATGATGAATTAAAAGCATTGTTTAACGACAAAATAGTGTTTAAGCCTATATCAAAATTCCCAATCGTTGAAAGAGACTTAGCTGTATTAGTAGATAAAACTATTTCTTGCGCACAAATTATTGAAGCGATTAAACAAAGAGGCGGAAAATACTTAGAAAGCGTTTCACTTTTTGATGTTTATGAGGGCGCACAAGTTGAAGAGGGCAAAAAGAGTATGGCATTTAACCTTATTTTTGTTGCCGACGACAGAACTCTTAACGTTGATGAAGTTGACAATGCAATTGGTAAAATTTTAAAGCATTTAACTCAAACTTTGGGGGCTCAATTAAGATAAAATGATTTCAAACAAAACGTTAAAGGCGATTGAATATGACAAAATTATGCTTGAACTAGCAAATTTTGCCGTACTAAATAAAACGAAAGATGAAATAACGTCTTTCGTGCCTTTTAGCGCGCCAAATGAAGTCGAAATTTTATTAAACAAAACAGAAGAAGCGTTTAAATATTTATACAATTACAGCACTGGCGGTATTTATTATTGCGACGACGTAAATGAACTTTTGCAAAAGGCAGATATTGGTGCAACACTATCAATTACTGAAATATTAAAAGTTACGGCAAATTTAAAAAGCGCTAGAATAGTTAAGACTTCTATTTTATCTGTTAACGATGACAAATTGCACTTAATTAAAGATATAGTCGACAGATTATTTACTAATCAAGAGTTTGAAGATGAAATCTCGCAAAAAATACTTTCAGAAGATCAAATTAGTGATAACGCATCACCAAAACTTTACTCTATAAGAAAAAGCATAAGCAACATTAACGCTAGAATTAGGGCAGAGCTTAACTCTTATATGCGCGGAAGTTTAAGCAAGTATTTACAAGACAGTGTAGTTACCATGCGACAAGATAGATACGTTATTCCTGTAAAAAGTGAGTATAGAAGTTTTGTAAAAGGCTTTATTCACGATCAATCTTCTTCCGGCGCAACAGTTTTCATTGAACCTGAGCACGTAATGGAGTTAAATAACGACTTAAAACGAGCAATGTTCGATGAAGCTGAAGAAATTCGTAGAATTTTAGCTGAATTATCATCAAAAATTAGCTATATGTCTAACGCTATTAGATATAATTACGAAAATCTTGTTGAGCTTGACAACTGTTTTGCGCGTGCAGAATATTCGTTTAAAAATAAATGTACTCGCCCAATACTTAACTCAAACGGAGTTGTAAATATAAAACGCGGGAGACACCCGCTTATACACAAGGACAAAGTTATTCCCGTAACGGTAAATCTTGGCGAAAACTATAATTTTCTCCTTATAACCGGACCAAACACGGGTGGTAAAACCGTTACACTTAAGCTCACGGGGCTCTTGGTTGCAATGGCAATGAGTGGACTTTATATCCCCGCACAAGAAGAAAGTGAAATTTCAGTTTTTAATAATATTTACTGTGATATTGGCGATGAGCAAAGTATTGAACAAAACTTATCAACCTTTTCATCGCATATAAAAAATATTATCAACATTATAAATAATATTGACAATAAAAGCCTAATTTTACTTGACGAAATAGGTGCAGGAACCGACCCTGAAGAAGGAAGCGCACTCGCACTTGCTATTATTCAAAAACTTTTAGATTCAAATTGCTTTGGTATTATAACAACGCATTATTCAAAACTAAAAGAATTTGCTATTACTAGCAAAAAAATCGAAAATGCTTCTATGGAGTTTAACACCACAACGCTTAGACCTATGTATAAACTCAACATAGGTATTCCCGGTAGTTCTAACGCTATTGATATTGCAAAAACATTGGGGCTTGATAAAGGTGTAATATCTAATGCGCTTTCTCATTTATCAAACAAAAAAATCAGTTTTGAAAACGTTATTAAAAAGGCTGAGGAAAGTAGGCGAAACGCTGAAAATCTTGCTGTAGAATTAGAAAAAATCAAGCTTGAAAGAGAAGACGAACTTAATGAAATTAAGTTAGAAAAAGAAAAGATAATTAAAGAGCGCGAAAAAATTTATACTAACGCCAAACACGAAACAAAGCGTATAGTCGCAGATAAACTTGCTGAGGCTGAGGAAATAATTGACGAGCTTAAAAAAATATTAAAAGCAGTTGGGCTTGAATGTAGAGAAGTTATTCGTGCTAGTGAATTAAAAAATAGGTTAAAAAATAGTAGATATCTTGATGCGGATATTGATGATAAGCCTATTGAGCTCAAAAAAGCAACTTTAGACCAACTTAAAATAGGAAATAGCGTATACGTTAATTCAATTGGTGCCTATGCAAAACTTACAAAATTAAAGCCAAACAAAAACGAAGCGGAAGTATTGATAGGCACAATTAAAACTTCGGTAAAAATAGACGATTTGTTTAATTCGGAAAAAGAAGCCAAACAAGAACAAAACGTAAAAATATACAAAAACACGCACAATGATTTGCCGAAAACCGAAATAAACGTTTTGAGCAAAACTTCACTTGAAGCAATAACTGAAGTGCAAAATTTTATTGACCAAGCCGTTGTCCACGGTCTAGAAGAAATAAAGATTATACACGGTGTAGGTACGGGTGTATTGCTTAAATCCATAAGAGAGTATCTTAAAAACGATAAAAATGTTTTAGAATTTAGACGCGGAAAATATGGAGAAGGTGAAAACGGCGTAACTATTATAAAATTGAAATAAATTATCTTTACAAATTATAAAAATCGCGGAGAATATAATGGATTTTTTATATGAAGAATGTGCTGTAGTGTCTAACCCAAAAAGCGCAAACACAAAATTCAAATTTTTAAAAGCAATATCCATAATAGCTTACGTTTTAGCTATAATTTGGGCTTTAATTGTTTTTTTTGTGGTAGAATGGCCCAACGTCCCATTAATAATCGGCATAAATATTGTTTTATGTATAATACCATTGGCTTTTTTGATATTTGCAGGCTATTTTTTTGGAAAAAAGAAATATAACTGTTACGTTGAGTATGATTATATACTAATAAGTGGCTCAATTAGAATATCAAAAGTTATGAGAAACGTTAAGAGAAAGGACTTGATTTTTTTTGAATGCCGTGACATTGAGAAGATTGGCTTATACAACAGCGAAACTTATAATTTATACGAAAATTATTCTGGAATAATTAAAACAGTTTTAACTTCAAACAATGAGCCGAAAGATAATAAAGACTTTTATTATTTTGTTGTTAATACTGAAGGGAATAAGTATCTTTTGATATTTGAATGTACCGAGAAATTTATTATCAACACACTAAAATTTACCTCAAGAACGGCTCTTGAAGAGGAATTAGTTAAATAATATGATTTATTTAGATAATGCGGCAACGACCGCTCCTTCAATTTCAGCACTAGAGAAGGCACAGCCATTTAATAACCAAGAATTTTTCAATCCGTCAACACTTTATTCTGGCGGACTAAATTGTGCAAAAGAAATTAGAACAGCTAAAGAGAGCATACTAAAAAACCTTGGCGCAATTGGATACGAGGTCATATTTACGTCTTGCGGAACAGAAAGCGACAATATGGCCATTTTTTGCTCTGTAAAAAGAGGCACGTTTGTTACCGACCTTGGTGAACACTCTGCTGTTTACAAAAGCTTTTTAGAGCTAAAAAATCGCGGTTTAACGGTCGATTTTGCAAAACTCAATAAAGACGGAAGCGTAAACGTAGACAGCCTTTTAGACACTGTAAAAAGACTTAAGGCTGATTTTGTTTCCATTGTTCACGTCAACAATGAAACAGGAGCAATAAACGACGTTAATACTATCGCAAAAAAAGTAAAAAATTTAAATAATAAAACAATCGTACACGTAGACGGGGTACAAGCATACGGAAAATTACCATATAGAATTTCTCAATACGTAGACTTATATTCAATAAGCGCGCATAAAATAAATGCTCTAAAAGGAATAGGGGCGTTGATAAGAAAAAAAGGCGTAAATTTATCACCTTTAATATTTGGTGGCGGTCAAGAAAACGGTCTAAGAAGTGGAACTGAAAATGTTTTTGGCATTAAAGTTTTTGAGTATGCCGGAGTAGAAAAATATTTAAATTTAAGAAATAATTATGTTCAGGCTCAAAAATTAAAAGATATATTTTTATCAAAATTAAACAAGCAATATTTTTCGATAATATCAAGTGAAACGTCGTCGCCATATATATTGACAGTTTCCGCAAAAGGACTTCGTGGCGAAGTCGTAATGCATGCACTAGAGCAAAAAGGCATTATAATAGGAAATGGTTCCGCTTGTTCATCTAAGAATAGGTTTAGCAGAGTAATTGAAGCTTGTGGCTATGACAATGAAGTTTTAGACGGTGTTATTAGAATTAGTTTTTCAACCTATACTACCGAAGAAGAGTGCTTAACCGCCGTAAACGAATTAAACGATACAATAGAAAAGTTAAAAGGAATATTAAAATAATGAAAAATGCCATTATAATTAGATATTGTGAGATACACTTAAAAGGCAAAAACCGTGGTTTTTTTGAAAAATTATTAAAAGACAACATTAAACGTACTCTTAAAGATATAAATTGCACGTTTACCGCAATGCATAGTAGATACCTTATTGAAAACTTTGATGAGTTTGATTATGAAATTATTTGTGATAAGCTTAAAAAAATTGCTGGTATACACAATTTTAGTAAAGCTTTAGTTGTTGATAATAATTTTGAAAAAATTTTTGAAGCATGTAAATTACTATGCGCTGACAAAGAGGGGACATTTAAGGTTAATACTAATCGTGCAGATAAAACTTTTACACCAAATTCAATGCAAACTTCTATGTTTCTAGGCGGAAGACTACTTGAAATTTATGCAAAAAAATTATCCGTAGACGTAAAAGCCCCTGATTTTACCGTAAATGTTGATATAAGAGAAGACGGCAAAACATTTGTTTATACTGACATAGTTCCGTGTTTAAGCGGTATGCCTGTCGGCTCGGCAGGCAAAGGGTTGCTGCTTATTTCTGGCGGTATTGACAGCCCTGTTGCAGGATACTTAACAGCTAAACGTGGAATGAAGCTAGATTGCATTCACTTCCATAGTTTTCCTTATACGGGTGAAGCCGCAAAAGAAAAAGTAATTGAACTAACAAAAAAAGTTGGCGAATATAATGGTGGAATTAACCTTTTTATTGTATCGTTTACGCATATTCAAGAAGCAATTCACGAACATTGTCCCGAAGAGTTTATGATTACTCTTATGCGCAGATTTATGATGACAATTGCTGAAAGGTTAGCAAAACAACAAAATGACCAAGCAATTATCACAGGTGAAAGCCTAGGTCAAGTTGCAAGCCAAACAATAGAGAGCATTACGTCGTCAAATTCGGTTGTAACAATGCCGGTATTGCGTCCGCTAATAGCATTTGATAAAATTGATATTATTGAGATAGCAAGAAAAATTGATACTTATGAAACTTCAATTCTTCCTTATGAAGATTGTTGCACGGTGTTTTTACCAAAATATCCAGCAATAAAACCAAATCTTGAACGCGTTAAAAGAGCTGAAAGTAAACTTGACGTTGAAGGGCTAATTGAAGAAGCATTTAAAAACATTGAAAAATATACATTTTAATATTATGAAGGCTTGGGTTATCCCAAGCCTTCTTCTTTCCACCAATTATCATAATGTTCGTTAATATATTTTATTTTTTTTAATTCAACTTCTTTTCCTAAGTTTACTTTTCCATCAACTTCACAATAGGGAACAACGTAATATTGATAAGTTTCAAATGGCACAACTCTTATATCCAAAAACTCTGTTTTGTTTTTATTTTTTGTATCATATATCAATGTCTTTTTTCCATTATTCATTCTATATATCCTAGCATCAACATATTCTGCCATACATAATCGTAACTCAATTCCTTTGTTATTTACTGATATTTTTGCATTGCTTATGCTTGGGCTGGTAAATCGTGTAGATTTTTTGTTTGGTAATATATCTTTTTTAAATAGCGCGCTAATTTTATACCTATTGGGGCAATTGTCATCTGCTAAAATTATCTCTTTATTTTCAATATAACTAATTTTATCAATGTCAGCATTAACAACATCGACCTGCTCAATTGGTTGTGGTTCATTTTTGTTTTTGTATATATCTAACCAAATTTCCTTAGCAACTACACTTGGATAACTTCCTCCCGTTATTTCATTTTTCATAAGACTATTTTCTTTCGCGCCATACCACACACCAAGCACGCTTTCAGCCGTATACGAAATTGCGTAAGCATCGCTATTTCCATTCCTAAAACCAACCGTGCCTGTTTTCGCATATACAGGGAAGTTAACAAACGACATCTTTTTTGCCGTACCGTTTTTTACAACGTTTTCTAACATGTCGTTCATTATAGAAACAGTACTATTTTCAAAAATTTTAATTGATTTTGTATTGTTTTTATATAATACGTTTCCATTATCAAGTTCAACTCTATCTATACAGGTGGGGGACGTGTAATATCCGCCATTATTAAACACACAGTATGCAGATGTAATTTGCGTTAACGTTGCGCCAGACTGCGTTGCACCAAGCGCTAAACACAACGAATTGTCCTCTTTTGTAAGCGGAATATCAGTCTTTTGAACATATTCAATACTTTTTTCTATGCCTGTATAATGTAACAGTTTTACAGCACACACATTTAAACTTTTAGCAAGTGAATCTTTAACCGAAACGTGGCCATAATACTTATCATTGAAATTTTTAGGCTGATAACCTCCAAAATCTGTTTTTTCATCGTTTAACAACGTTGCAGAATAAACAATGTTATTTTCTATCGCAGGGGCGTAAACCATAATGGGTTTTGCAACTGAACCCATTTGTCTTACAGCATATGGTTTATTGCAATAATACGCTTCAATTTTTCCACTTTTATCAATTATTACACCACTTTTATCAACGTTTAAATTATCATTTCCATATAAATTTTTTAATAATATTTCTTGTTTGATTGGGTCAAGCGAGGTATAAATCTTTATATTACCATCAATTAAATAGGGTAGATTTAATATTTTGTAAAACTCCTTTCTTGCAACGTGTAAGTAATCATACCCGCAAGCACTATCATCATAATTCAATTTAATTTTTTCATTAACAAGCCTTTCATACTCTTCACTCGAAATAAAGTCTTGATTTTTCATTTGCTCAAGCACAACGTTTTTCCTCTTCACACACTTATCATAATTGACAAAAGGTGAGTAGTTTGATGGCGCTTTGATTAACCCAGCAAGCACAGCGCTTTCGTTTATACTTAAACTCTCTGGCGACTTATTAAAATAATGCTTTGATGCATTTGTAATGCCATAGCAGTTGTCACCAAAATATATTGTGTTTAAGTATTTTTCTAATATCTCATCCTTTGTATAATATTTTTCTAATTCTAATGCTAATTTAACTTCCGCAAGTTTTCTATTTAGCGTTTTATTACTTGATAAGTGCGTGTTCTTAATAAGTTGTTGACTTATTGTTGAAGCGCCTTCCTTAAATGAACCACTTTTAATATTGCTTAATAATGCTCTAAAAAGCCCCCTAAAATCAACGCCATTATGTGAATAAAACCGCTTGTCTTCAATTGAAATAAAAGCATTTTTTGTATGTGTTGGAATTTTTGAAAACTCACAGATGTTTGTTCCGTTTGCTTCATGAGCAAATTCTTTACCGTACTTATCATAATAGGTCACTGTCCTTTGTAAATCTATCAATCTTGAGTGATCAAGTTTAATTGATGCTGTAGACGCATAGAAATACACAATAACGCCAAAAAAACTTACCAACAAAAACCCAAAACATATTAAAAATATTTTACTAACCTTTTTCATCTATTTTAGTATGTAAAAGTTGTATAAGATTATGCAAAACCTTGTTTATAAATTGACAAAATTCAGCTTTTAATATATTATATATATTATGGACACTATTGCAAAAAAATATTTAATAATAACTTATGGCTGTCAAATGAACTTGCACGAGTCGGAAAAACTTGCAGGAATTTTAACAAAACTCGGCTACACCGCCACAACCGACCAAAATGATGCTGACGTAATTTTATTCAACACTTGTTGTATTAGAGAAAACGCGGAAGAAAGAGCAGACGGAAACATCGGTGCATTAAAACAGCTCAAAAAAAGAAAAAAAGATTTGATTATTGCCGTTGGCGGTTGCATGACACAGCAAGTCGGCTACGCGCAAAAATTACACGAAAGATTTCCGTTTATAGACATAATTTTCGGCACGCATAATCTTGAAGATTTTGAAGCTCTTTTTATTAAAAAACTCAGCCAAAAAAAATCCGTGATAAATGTTTGGGATAATGAAAAAGAAATAGTAGAAGATACTCCAAAAACACGAACTAGTTATCCAAACGCGTGGGTAAATATTACGTATGGCTGTAACAATTTTTGCACTTATTGCATAGTTCCTTACGTTCGTGGGCGCGAACGTAGCCGTAAAATAAAAGATATACTCTTAGAATGCAAGTCATTGATTAATGAAGGTTATAAAGAAATAACGTTACTTGGCCAAAACGTAAATAGTTACGGTAACGATTTACATAACGTTGATTTTTCAATGCTTATTGATGAAATATCTAAGCTTGATGGGAATTTTAGGCTTAGATTTATGACAAATCACCCAAAAGATTTGACAGAAAAACTTGTTTTATCAATCAAAAACAGCAAAAAAACCGTTAAATCTATTCACTTACCAATACAAGCAGGTTCTAACAGAATTTTAAAACTAATGAATAGAAAATATACAAGAGAAGATTATTTGGAAAAAATTTCGATACTTAGAAAACATATTCCCGATATTTCAATCACCACTGACATTATGGTTGGTTTCCCAACAGAGACTGAAGAAGATTTTTTAGACACTTTAGATATAGTTAAAAAGGTAAAATTTGCTGGAGCATTTACTTTCGTATATTCTAAACGGAACGGCACGCCCGCAGCCAAAATGGACGGTCAAATTGATGAAAGCGTTTCAAAAAAGCGCATCATGACACTAATTGACACTCAAAATGCAATTAACACTGAATACTCTAAAGATTATTTAAATAAAGAAGTTGAAATTCTTTGTGAGGGTTATGATGAGAAGAAAGACATGTTCCTTGGTAGAGATACCTATGGACGTATGCTTTATTTTAAGGGAAATAAATCACATGTAGGACAGTTTGTTACTGTCAAAGTAACAAAGACTGGCGGAATTTCACTTATAGGTCAATTATGCTAATCGGGGG
>JAZNKV010000007.1:0-141076 GCA_045578765.1 Christensenellaceae bacterium
AAAAACTCGTATATATACCATTGCGGTGACGTTAGCGGTGAGGTCCCACCTGTTCTCATACCGAACACAGTAGTTAAGCTCACTAGCGCCGACAATACTTGACTGGAGACGGTCCGGGAAGATAGGTTGTTGCTGCATCCAAACAAGAAGAACTGTTCATAAGAGCAGTTCTTTTTTTGTCGTATAAAACCAAGCAATAACCCATCTTCCCTCGGGAAGAAGTCGCAGTTGATAACAATTATATATTACTTTTATGCATTTTTTGGCTAAGTTTTATAAGTTAATAACTTGTTGCGACATATTTGTCTAAGCCAAATGAATGGTTGTTGCTGCATCCAAACAAGAAGAACTGTTCATAAGAGCAGTTCTTTTTTTGTTAGTTCTTGAATTATTATAAAACAACATTAAAAACTTGATTTTTTTAATAAAAAGTAATACGATATACTTATATGGAAAACAAAAGGAAAATCTGCCTTGCCTTAAGCAAAACTTTTAATTTACCAGAGAAAGAGCAGATAGAAAAATTTTATAATCACGGGTTTGACGGTTTTTTTGCCCTTTATACAAACGATAAGGAAATGTTTGAACTTGCAGACTTTGCCCATAAAAAATCTATGTTTTTTCAGTCTTTGCACGCTAAACATATGGATTTAGACGAGTTGTGGGAAGAGAATTACCCTACACAAATAATGGATAGTTATAAAAGCACTATTAACTGTGCGGGGCAAATAGGTGTGGATAGAGTAATTATGCACGTTTATACCTTGTTTACTAATTCGCACTCATTTGACGTGGGGATAAAACGAATAGGCGAACTTTTGGAGTTGGCAGAAAAAAACAAAGTTACCATTTGTTTTGAAAACTTGCAAGGCCCTGATTACGTTGATGCTATTTTAACCGAGTATGCAAACTGTAAGTATGCGAAAATGTGTTACGATAGTGGGCATGAAAACTGTTATGACACGTTTAATCTTGTCAACAAGCATATAGATAAAATTGTTGCACTACATATTAACGACAACTTTGGCATAAGAAACAAAGACAAAGCGCTTTGTGGAAAAGATGACTTGCACTTGTTACCCTTTGATGGAAACGTTGATTTTGACAGAGTGGCAAGAATAGTAAAACAATCAAACATGGAACATGAATTGACTTTTGAATTCAAGATTTCAAAAGACGCTGTTTCAAATAAATATAGACAAATGTCTTTTGATGATTATTTAGCTCTTGCGAAGAAAAAAATAGAACAGTTTGAAAACAAACTATAAAGGAATTATTATGAAAAAGCATAACTGGAAAGAATATATTGAAAAAGATAAGCACGACGTGAATGAACTTGTTGAAATTGTCGCGGTGTTGCGCAGTCCTGACGGGTGTGAGTGGGATAGGGCGCAAGATTTTAACTCTATGAAAAAGTGTTTAAGCGACGAAACGGGGGAAGTTTTAGATGCTATCGATAAAAAAGACTATGAAAATTTAAAAGAAGAACTTGGTGACGTGTTGTTGCAAGTCGTTATGAATAGCCAAATTGCAAAAGAGCAAGGACTTTTTGATTTTAACGACGTTGTTCAAGTTTTATGTGAAAAGTTAATTCGCCGACACCCGCACGTTTTTGGAGATATTGAAAAACCAACGACTCCAGAAGAAAGCCTCAAGCTTTGGAAAATGGTAAAAGAAATAGAAAAAAGCATAAAAAATAACCAATAAGAGCTTGCCGTAATTGGCAAGCCTTTCTTTTCAAATAGAACTCAACTGCTGGTTGATATTTAAAATAAAAACATGTTGGAAATGCTTTATAGTTGATGTGATTTTGAGTAAAATATATAACGTAAAGCATTAAATTTTGTCATTGAAGGGTACAAAATGGGAAACATTCAAGCAGAAAGAATTAGGGAAATAAGAATAAGAAATAAACTTTCCCAAAAAGAAGTTGGAGCGCGCCTTGGTATAAGCGACAGGGCGGTTTCAAAGTGGGAAACGGGCGAAAGCAAGCCTAGTGCACAAAATTTAATTAGTCTATCAAAGATTTTTGGCGTGCCTATAGAGAACTTTTTGCAAAAGGAAGAAGAACTATTGCCTATTAAAAAACAGTCAGGCATGGCATCTTTGACCGAACTATATAAAATTGGTAGAGGCCCATCAAGTTCGCATACCATAGGACCAGAACGTGCGTGCAATATTTTTAAGGCGAAGCATAGTGGGGCGGATAAGTTTAAGGCAATTCTTTACGGTTCGCTTGCCAAAACGGGCAAAGGGCACGGGACAGATGCGGTTATAAAGAAAACTTTTGCACCCGTTTGGTGCGACGTTGACTTTGACTTTATAAAAACAGATATAGTCCACCCAAACGCAATGGACTTGATTGCTTATAAAGATGGTGAACAACTTGGTGTTTCACGCGTGCTTAGTGTTGGTGGTGGCAGTATAGAAATGGATGGCATTAGTGATACGCGATCCAAAACTATTTATGCCGATAGTAAGTTTAGCGACATTTTAGCATATTGCAACAAGAAAGATATAAGGCTTTATGAGTACGTTATAGAAAAAGAAGGCAAAGCTATTTTTGACTACGTTAAAGGCGTTTGGGAGCAAATGAAAACATCTATTATTAATGGCTTAAATGACCAAGGTGTGTTGCCGGGTGGGCTTAACGTAAAGAAAAAAGCAAAAACATTGTTTAACAGTCAACACGTTGATGAGACTGCGGAAACAAAAGAAAACCGTATGGTATGCGCTTACGCGTTTGCTGTTGGTGAACAAAATGCTTGCGGAGAAAAGATAGTCACAGCCCCGACGTGTGGTTCAGCTGGGGTGGTGCCAGCGGTTTTATATTATCAACAAAAAAAGAATAAATTTAGTGATGAACAAATTGTTAACGCACTTCTTACGGCGGGGGTAATAGGTAATCTAATAAAGACCAACGCATCAATTTCTGGTGCGGAGTGCGGTTGTCAGGCGGAAATTGGTAGCGCATGCGCTATGGCTGCCGCGGCACTTGCCGAATTAAAAGAACTTTCTATCGATAAGATTGAATATTCGGCTGAAATAGCAATAGAGCATCACCTTGGTCTTACTTGTGACCCTATTTGTGGGCTTGTGCAAATACCTTGCATTGAAAGAAACGCCGTTGCTGCAATGCGCGCAATAAACGCGGTTAACCTAGCAAGTTTTTTGTGGGATACAAGAAAGATTTCGTTTGACCGTGTTGTTCAAGCTATGAAAGAAACTGGGCACGACTTATCTGCTTCTTACCGTGAAACCGCGGAAGCCGGCCTTGCAAAAATAAAATTATAAAATCAAAACCGACCTATAAATTTAGGTCGGTTTTTATAATTAAAAGTGTGGAAAAATTGACATTTCTATTTTGCTATATTATAATGTGTTTAATAAACAGTTAGGAGAAAAAATGAAAGCGTTTATTATTCAACCATATTATTCGCTTAACGGAAAAGACGATATAGAAAAGTGCTTTTTTGACCAACTCGCGCTTATGGATAAGTGTGATGAAAGCGCAGATATTATCGTGCTTCCAGAAGCTTGTCACTGTCAGTCATATATGGGTTCAAACGAACTTTCTTGGCAAACAAAGGAAAAATATAACGAAGTTTTTCACAAAAAAGTAATTGAAACGGCAATTCGTTGTAAAGCGCTTGTGTTTGCTAACTACGGCTATCGCTATGAGGACGGAAAGTATGCAAACGTTACTTATGGCGTGGATAAAAACGGAAACGTGGTTGCAAAGTATTTTAAAGCCCACCCAGCACCTAGCGAAATTGATGATGAGTATATGAATAATGATTACAGCTATGAGTATGCTGAGCCTTACGTTGTGGAAATTGATGGCGTTCGCTATGGGTTTATGACTTGTTACGACTTTTATATGTATGAAAACTTTCCACCGCTTGCAAGAAAAGGTGTTGACGTGATAATAGGTTGTTCGCATCAACGTTCGGACAGTCATCAAGCGCTCGAAATAATAGGTAAATTTTTGTGCTATAACACCAACGCATATTTGCTCCGCTCTTCAATCACGCTCGGCGAAGACAGCAGTATTTGCGGTTGTAGTATGGCGGTTAGCCCTGATGGGACTATGCTTGGAAATATGGGAAGCAAGATTGGGATTTTAACCGTTGAGTTTGACCCGACAAAAAAATATTATAAAAAGAAAGGGTTTTATGGCACAACGCTTATGCCACACTATAAATATCTTGACGACGGGCGTAGGCCTTGGCTTTATCGCCCTGGCGGAAGTGCCATGGTCGCTCAAGATAAGTACATGAAATATCCAAGAGTATGTGCGCACCGTGGTTTTAACACGATCGCGCCTGAAAACAGTTTGCCTGCCTATGGGGCGGCGGTTGCCTTGGGAGCAGAAGAAATCGAGTTTGACGTGTGGATGACGGCTGATGGAGTTCTTGTTTCTAGTCACGACAAAACGTTGGAGAGAACTAGTAACGGAAATGGCAATATTTACGAACACACTTATGAAGAACTAAAAGAACTTGACTTTGGCTCTAAGTGCGCTAATGAGTTTAAGGGCTTAAAGATAATGACCTTTGAAGAAGTTCTTAAAAAATTTGCTTGCCAAACCATAATGAACATTCACGTAAAAGAGTGTGATGATGGCAAAAAGCGTGAACGTGCGCAAAAAATTGTTGACATGATTATAAAATATGACTGCGAACAACACGTTTATATTATGAGCGCAGAAGATGATATGCACGCAATCTTTAATGAAATAGCGCCTCAAATTCGCCGTTGCCAAGGCGCAAATACTGGAAGATTTCATTTAATAGTGGATGATGCTATTAAAAACAACTGCCAAAAAGTTCAATTCTATGAAGAATATATAACAAAAGAATTGATTGACAAAGCGCATGCGCACGGCATAATTTGCAACGTGTTTTATGCTGACGAAACAAAACGCGCAATAGAGTTGTTGGATATGGGTGTAGATACAATTTTAACCAACGACTATCTTCAAATTGCAAACGCTGTAAGGGAATATAAAAACAAATGATAAAAGTAATGTTTGTGTGTCACGGCAACATATGCCGTAGCCCAATGGCTGAATTTATGCTTAAGGACTTGGTTGAAAAGCAAGGGGTTGGGGACAAGTTTATAATCGAGTCGTCTGCCACGAGTTTTGAAGAAATAGGCAACCCCGTGCACCGTGGAACGAGAGCTGTTTTAGATAAATACGGCATTTCATACAAAGGAAAATATGCCGTGCATTTAGAAAAGAACGACTATAAAAATTACGATTATTTTATCGGTATGGATATGGCAAACCTAAAGAATATGGAGCGCATATTCGGCGGGGACCCAAACGGCAAGATTTCGCTTCTATTAGATTATGCTAATGAACACCGTGAGGTTGCTGACCCGTGGTGGACGGGCGATTTTTCGGCAACTGAAAGTGACGTGATGAAAGGTGTTAATGCTTTTTATGAGTATTTAGTATCAAATAAAAAAATTTAAAAAGTATTTTAATAAAACTGTTGACAAGCATATGTTATCGTGCTATATTAATTGCGACTAAAGACTTTAACTTTTATAAAAAGTTAAAGTCTTTTAATTTTCTTAGGTACGGAGATTAAAAGTGAGACAACAAGAAACGCCAAGCCGACGCCAGCTAAAGCGCAGTGACAACGTTATTCCAGACTATGATTATTTATTTGATGAAAGCGTTGACAGAAAAGGGAAAAGAAAAAAAGGCTTTTTCAAAAAGCTTATAAAATTAAACTTAAAGGCGCTTATAGGCTCAACGTTAATATTTTTAATTCAATATTCACCGCAATGGTTAACGCCCGTTATCACGGCTAACATAATCAACGTGGTTACGCAAGCGCTTGCTTCTCCACTTGGCGTTACAACAGAGACTTGGAATACCGTAATAATAAATGCCGGCGTGCTACTGTTGCTGTTGGCGCAAAACGTGCCCACAACTATTTGGCGTTGGCACGTTACCAGCCGTATGACAAGGCGCACTGATGCGGGAATAAAGAGTGCGGTTGTAAGAAAACTGCAAAGTCTTTCTTTAACCTATCATAAAGACGTGCAATCTGGTAAAATACACGCCAAATTCTTAAAAGACACCGAAGCGGTGCAGGGCTTGTTTTCTAACATAATCCACTCGCTGATACCCTGTGGTTTTACGGTTATCATAGCTGTTGCAATATCTTTTTACACTAATCCGCTTGTAGCGCTATTCTTTCTTGTAATAATACCTATCGACGTTGTGTTGGTGAGATTTTTTAATAAGCGTCTTAGAAAGTGCTATCACGAATACCGTGTTCAAAATGAAGAAATGGGCGCAAAAATGTCAACCATGCTTGAAATGGTGCCCGTCACAAAAGCTCACGGCTTAGAAAATGAAGAAATATCTTCTTTTAAAAAGGCGATCGGTGGATTGACCAAAGCGGGCTTAAAGGTTGATAAAACGGTTGCCAACTTTGGCGCAATGAGCTGGGTTGTACACTCGCTAACAAGCGGTGTTTGTTTGGTGGCTTGTGCAATTTTTGCTATGAACAAGATGATTGGGGTGGGCGATATCGTGCTTTATCAATCAATGTTTGGGCAAATATCCAACTCGGTTTCTGCGCTTGTCAACTTAATTCCTGCGTTTGGGTCTGGCTTAGAAGCGCTTTCATCCGTTTCCGAGCTAATGGGTGTTGCCGACGTTGAAACAAGCATTGGTAAAGTTGATATTCCCGAAATTAAAGGCGACGTTAAGTTTGACAACGTTAGTTACAACTATCCCGACACCGAACAAGACGTTATTAATGGTCTTAATTTGGAGGTTAAGGCTGGTGAGTGCATAGCTGTTGTTGGGGCATCTGGCTCAGGCAAGTCAACTATGATGAATATGATTATAGGGTTCTTAAAACCTGTTAGTGGCAGGCTTTACATAGACGGAAAGAATATTGACGAACTTAATCTTTCTAAATATCGCCACCACATCTCAGTTGTTCCGCAAAACAGCATTTTGTTTTCTGGTACGATACGAGAAAACATAACCTACGGCTTGACTTGTTATAAAGAAGAAGATTTACAGCGCGTTGTTGAAATGGCTAACTTAAACGAATTTGTAAAGGATTTGCCAAATGGTTTAGATACTATTATCGGCGAGCACGGCGATAAACTTTCTGGCGGGCAAAAGCAAAGAATTACTATTGCACGTGCACTTATACGAAACCCGCGTATTTTGATTTTAGATGAAGCGACCAGCGCTTTAGACAATATAAGCGAATACCACGTTCAAAAAGCAATTTCATCTTCAATTAGGGGTAGAACAACATTTATCGTTGCGCACCGCCTATCCACTATTCGTGATGCAGATAGAATTGTTGTTTTAGATGACGGGGTTGCCGTTGAGATGGGTACTTACGATGAGCTTATGGAAAAGAAAGGCAAATTCTATGCGTTAAAACAGCTTAACGAACTTAACTTAAAAAAGGCGGAACAAGAACTAGCATAAAGGCTTATAAACTACGCGTGGCATCGTTATTGCCTTGTGCAAAAGACCTCAATGAACAGACGTTCTATTTCGCTCCTTTTGTACAGTCGAGCCTACCGCAACTTGTAACTAACAATCTTTGTAAAAGTTATTTACATCGTTGCAGGTCGTGAACTGCTTGGTGAAAACATTATAACTAAAAACAAAAAACCGTTACTGAAATTCAGTAACGGTTTTAATATTTACAGTTAATTATTTAACAACTTCTAATGCGGTTGCAACAACGTTGTCTACGGTAAAGCCGTATTTTTCAAACAACTTTTTAGCAGGAGCAGATTCACCGAACGTTTCCATACCGATAATCTTTCCGTCCATACCAACGTACTTGTACCAACACATAGGCGAGCCAGCTTCGATAGCAACTCTTGCGCGAACGTTCTTAGGAAGAACGCTATCTTTATATTTTTCACTTTGTTTTTCAAAGTCTTCAACGCAAGGCATAGAAACAACTCTTGCATCGATACCTTGTTCTTTCAATACCTTCTTAGCTTCAACGGCAAGTGAAACTTCGCTACCCGTAGCAATAAAGATAAGGTCTGGAGTTTTCTTGTCGCTATCAGCAAGAATATAACCGCCCTTGAACGCCTTGTCGCCAGTGCCTTCAAGTTGGGGAAGAGTTTGACGTGATACAACAATACAAGATGGGTCTTTGCCGGTAACAGCGCTAATCCAAGCCGCAGCAGTTTCTCTGCCGTCGCAAGGACGATAAACGTTCATGTGGGGCATAGCACGGAGACCTGCTAAGTGTTCGATAGGTTGGTGGGTAGGACCGTCTTCGCCAACGCCGATTGAATCGTGTGACAAGATATAGATAACGGGAAGTTCCATAATAGCAGACATACGCATTGCATTCTTCATATAATCGCTGAATACTGCAAAGGTTGCGCAGTAAGGAATAAGTCCGCCGTGTAAACACATGCCGTTAACGATAGCAGCCATTGCGTGTTCACGGATACCGAAGTGCATATTTGAACCAGTCTTGTCGGTGGGGAGATAATCGCCACGTGATTTCATGTTAGATTTGTTTGCGGGTGCAAGGTCAGCAGAACCACCGATTAAGTTGGGGATGTATTTAGCGAGTTTGTTAAGAACGGTGTGGCTGTAACCTCTTGAAGCATCGTCCTTTTCAAATTGCCACAATTCTTCAATAGCCTTAAGGTCGGGAAGTTCTTTCTTCTTCCAAGCGATATATTCTTTAGCGAGTTCGGGATATTGTTCAGCGTAAGCTTTAAACATTTCTTTCCAAGCCTTTTGCGCTTTCTTGCCCTTTCTTGCAAACTTCTTGCAGTGGTCGAATACTTCTTCAGGAACTTCAAACGGATCGCAAGTCCAACCAAGGTTTTTCTTTAAGGTTGCAACGCCTTCTTCACCGAGAGGAGCGCCGTGACAGCTTGCCTTGCCAACAAGGTGTGAACCGTAGCCGATTTGTGATTTAATGATAATGAGTGAGGGCTTTTCCTTTTCAGCTTTCGCCTTTTTGATTGCGCGGTTTAATGCGCCCAAATCGTTAGCGTCTGCAACGTTGATAACTTGCCAACCGAGAGCTTCGTGACGTTTGCCAACGTTTTCGTTAAAGGTGATGTTCGTGTCGCCTTCAATAGTGATATCGTTATCGTCGTATAAAACGATAAGCTTGCCAAGCTTAAGTGAGCCAGCAAGTGAAGCGGCTTCGTTTTCAATACCTTCTTGCATACAACCGTCACCGCAAAGAGCGTAGGTGTAGTGGTCAACGATGGGGAAACCTTCTTTGTTAAATTTATTTGCAAGGTAATCTTCAGCGATAGCCATACCTACTGCGTTAGCAATACCTTGACCGAGCGGGCCGGTGCTTGTTTCAACGCCAGGGCAAACACGGTATTCGGGGTGGCCAGCTGTTCTTGAGCCGAGTTGACGGAAGTTCATAATATCTTCTTTGGTAAGCCCAAAGCCGAAAAGATAATAGAGAGCGTAGTCAAGCATAGAGCCGTGACCAGCTGAAAGAACGAATCTATCTCTGTTGTCAAAATCGGTATCCTTAGGGTTAAAGGTCATGTTGGTAAACGCTGCATAACCGATGGGAGCTGCGCCGAGGGGCAAACCTGGGTGACCAGAGTTAGCCTTTTGAATAGCTTCGGCAGAAAGAACCCTTATGGCGTTTACTGTAAGTTGTTTAACGTCTTGCATAATATATTCCTCCTGGTAATAGACTGTAGAATTAACTTTTGTGCTTTAGTAGTTTTGTCACAAAAAATAAAGTCTATTTAATTCACAATACATATTATATAGTAATATTGATTGTTTTTCAAGCCTTTTTGTGCAATATTAAGGAAAAAAACTTGATATATTTCACCTTTGTTGGTATAATTGAAAATGTATTATTATCGAATATTATTGCACGGAGATTGATTATGGCTGAAAAACAATTCGTAAAAGAGATAGCAGACATTAACGAAAACTTTACCCAATGGTATACCGACGTGGTTTTAAAGACCGAGCTTGTTGACTATGGTCCTGTTAAAGGCACAATGGTTATCCGCCCATACGGATATGCTATTTGGGAAAACATACAAAAAGATATGGATAGAAGATTTAAGGAAGCTGGTTCTAAAAACGCTTACTTCCCCCTTCTTATTCCTATGAGCTTTTTTACCAAGGAAGCAGAGCACGTTGAAGGCTTTGCACCTGAAGTTGCAGTCGTTACCCACGCGGGTGGCGCAAAATTAGAAGAACCGCTTGCAATCCGCCCGACCAGTGAAACGGTTATCGGCACAATGTATGCAAAATGGATTCAATCTTATAGAGATTTGCCCGTTATAATGAATCAATGGTGTAACGTTATGCGTTGGGAAAAAACAACCCGTCCATTCCTTCGTACAAGTGAATTCTTGTGGCAAGAAGGGCACACCGTTCACTCAACCGAAGAAGAAGCAATGGAAGAAACCATAAAGATGCTCAACGTTTACCGTGACTTTATGGAAGAAACTTTGGCGCTTCCCGTATTTTGCGGTAAGAAAACCGAAAAAGAAAAGTTTGCGGGTGCTGTTGCGACTTACGGCTTAGAAGCAATGATGCTTGACGGAAAGAGTTTGCAGTCGGGCACTTCTCACTATCTTGGTCAAAATTTCGCTAAAGCGTTTGATATTAAGTTCCTTGATAAAGACAGCAAGCAAAAGCTTGGCTATACAACGTCTTGGGGAACTTCAACCCGTATGATAGGCGCTATCATTATGGCGCACGGTGACCAACGTGGTCTTGTTCTTCCGCCCAGGGTTGCTCCCATCCAAGTAGTAATCGTTCCTATTGCAACGCACAAGGGTGGCGTGATTGAAAAGGCGCAAGAACTCAAAGCCCTTTTGACAAACGCTGGCGTTAGAGTTGAGCTCGACGACAGAGATATGAGCCCTGGTTGGAAGTTTAACGAATGGGAAATGAAGGGCGTTCCGCTCCGTATAGAAGTTGGCCCAAGAGATATAGAAAACAACCAAGTTATGCTCATGCGCCGTGACACGCTTGAAAAACAAGTAATGTCTATGGATAATTTGGCTGAAAATATTACTGCGCTTTTAGACGTTGTTCAAAAAGATATGTTTGTTAAGTCAAAAGCAAATCGTGACAAAAAAGTTGTCGAAGCTGACAGCCTAGACGGTATATTAACCGGTGTGGAAGGCAAAAATTTCGTTAAAGCAGGCTGGTGTGGTTGCCGTGAGTGTGAAGACAAAGTTAAAGAGTACGCTCAAGCTACCGCCCGTGTTATGTGTGATGAAGAAGGCGTTCCCGAAAAGTGTGCAATTTGCGGTAAGCCTGCTACTCATAAGGTTATATTTGCCCGCGCATATTAATA
This sequence comes from Christensenellaceae bacterium, assembly GCA_045578765.1. Lineage (GTDB taxonomy): Bacteria > Bacillota > Clostridia > Christensenellales > Borkfalkiaceae > UBA1259. Next base: position 11,340 of record JAZNKV010000007.1, read on the forward strand.
AAGGCTTATAAACTACGCGTGGCATCGTTACTGCCTTGTGCAAAAGACCTCAATGAACAGACGTTCTATTTCGCTCCTTTTGCACAGTCGAGCCTCCCCACGCTTGTTTCTAACCCTTTATTACATAAGACTTATAAACTTCGTTGCAGGTCGTTACTGCTTAGTGTTTGGACTGCGACAACCAGGCGGTTAGTCTTACCCCAAACACTTCGCGAGCCTACTGCAACTTGTTTCTAACCCTTTATCTTTAAGGCTTATTTGCGTCGCAACAGTGCGTTACTGCAAAGCTTCTTACTTAATCAATTAAAAGGAGAATATATGCTTCAATTTTATATGGGGGAATTTGCTGAATATTTAAGCATTTCGCCTTGGCTTGTTTTTGCGCTTGTCGGTGCGGAAACACTAATTTTCTATCTTTTGCGTTCAATCGGCTTGTTTATGCTTGCAAAAAGGCAAAACGTTTTGTATGCGTGGATATCGTTTTTACCGCTCGCGTGGTTTTATATTGCTTGCAAACTCGTTGGTAAAAGTAGATTTTTTAATCGACCAATAGAAGATACCGCTTTAATTTTAACAATAATTTTTGCGGTGGCAGAACTTATAACTTTAGTGTCAAACGTGTTGATTTATTACCCAATTGTTGGCAATTTACTCGCGGGTAACGGCAACGTTCTCTTTGCGCCCGAAGGCATGACTATTACTGGATTTGAGGAGTTTGCTTCGGGGATTTACGTTTCGCCGTATTTTGTTAACCCGTATGGAATACAAGGCACTATAACAGTAAATAACATACTTACCGTATTAGGCTATATTTCATTTATTACGGATTTTGTATCACTGGTTGTTGTTATAACCGTATACATGGGATTGTTTAGAAGATTTTGGCCACAACATTACGTGCTTGCAATGATTTTCTCTTTCTTTGGTTTGTTTGCACCTTTCGTGTTTGCGATAAGGAAGAAAGACCCTGTAAAATTCGAAGATTATTTGCGTTCGCGCTACTACGGTGCTTATGGAAACCCCTATCAAAACCCGTATAACCAAAATCCATATAACAATCAAAACGCGCAACCCCGCCCGCAAAATCCGTTTGAAGAATTTGCTGATAAAAGCGAAAAGGACCCAGGGGATCCGTTTAACGAATTTAACTCTAACGATAAGGATAAGAACTAATGGAGTTTGATAATATAGCGGCAATATCCACAGCTCTTTCGGCAAGTGGTGTTGCTGTAATAAGATTGAGCGGTAAAAGCCCGCTCTCAATAGCTAAAAAAATGTTTAACCCGCTTGGCAAAACGGCAGTTGAAGATTTTGAGCCTTACAAAATGTACGTCGGCGAAATTCTCGCCGACGGTTTTATAGATTTCGGTATGTGCGTATACTTTAAAGGGCCCAAAAGTTTTACTGGTGAAGACGTGGTGGAATTTCATTCCCACGGCGGTATTGCAATCACCAAAGGCATCTTGCAAAAGGCGTTATCTTTAGGGGCAAGGCTTGCCACCAACGGCGAATTTACAAAGCGTGCATTTTTAAATGGTAAACTTTCTTTATCTTCTGCCGAAGGGCTCATTGACATGATTAACAGCGAATCGGTAAGTGGCGTTAAAGCGGGATATTACCTTTATAGAGAAAACTTAACAAAAGAAATAACCGCCCTGCAAGACCAATTAACCGATGCGCTTGCACAAATTGACGTGGATATGGACTTCCCCGAAGAAGACTTAGAGCAAACGTCAACCGAACAAGTTGAAAGCACGTTAAAACACGCTGTTTGTTCGATAGATAAGCTCTTGTCCACCTATCGCACGGGCAGAACGCTTAAAGACGGCGTTAGTGTTGCAATCGTGGGCAAACCCAACACGGGCAAAAGCTCAATACTCAATGCGCTTATGGGATACGATAAAGCTATCGTTTCTAACGTTGCGGGCACAACTCGTGACGTGGTTGAAGGCTCTGTCGATATTTCGGGGGTACGTTTTAACTTTTTTGATACCGCTGGGATAAGGGAAAGCACGGATAAGATAGAAGAGATAGGTGTTTCTCTATCTAAGCGCGTGTTAGAACAAGCAGACGTTGTGCTGTTTATTGTTGATGCGGGCGATTTAACCGCTCAAGATGAAAGCATATATTTAACCGTAAAAGAAAAAAATCTTATTTTTGCCGTTAATAAAACAGATACAAGCGACTATAAAGACGATAGGGCAGATATTTACGTAAGCGCCTTAAAAAAACAAAACATCGAACAGTTAAAGAGCTTGCTTTACGAAAAGACAATCGGTTCAGGCGTTGATTTAAACGGCGATTTTATTTGCGAAGAACGCCATTACAAAGCCCTAACTCGCGCTCGCGAAAAACTACAATCAGCACTTTCAGCAATCGGCTTTGTCACCCTTGATATTCTCGCCATCGACGTAAAAGATGGTTGGGATGCTCTCGGTGAGATTTCTGGCAAAACCGCAACTGAAGATATAATAAATACTATATTTTCCAAGTTCTGCGTCGGCAAATAAAGGTTTATAAACTTCACTATTGGTCGTTACTGCTTAGTGTTTTGACTTCGATAGCCAGGCGGTTAGTCTTACCCCAAACACTTCGCGAGCCTACTGCAACTCGTTTCTAACCCTTTATTATCAAAGATTGGCGTGGAGCGTCACGACCCCTTGTTTCTAACTCTTTTAATCAACCCATACAACCCCTTAAAGATTAAGGGGCAAGGGGTTATGAGGAATTTGTGAAAGGGATAGTTAAGGGAAAACGACTTCGGGAAAGAGTTGTCCCTTAACATATAAAAAAAAGAATTAAACAATTACACCTATCAAGGTGACTGAAAAAAATAAAAGCTACAACTTACGAATTCTTCCCCTTAAAGACTAAGGGGCAAGGGGTTATGAGGAGTTTGTGAAAGGGATAGTTAAGGGAAAACGACTTCGGGAAAGAGTTGTCCCTTAACATATAAAAATAAAAGAAATTCTAATTCAACCATAAAAACCCCTTAAAGACTAAGGGGTAGAGGGGATATGATATATGGTAAATCTTGAACTTTATAGAGTGTTTTACACAGTCGCAAAGTGTGGCAGTCTAACAAAGGCGGCGGAAGAACTCTACATTTCACAGCCTGCCGTTTCGCAAGCAATAAAACAGCTTGAAACTCAGCTTGGGGGAAAGCTTTTTAATCGCACCCACAAAGGTATGGAGCTTTCGGAAACAGGCGGAAAGCAAATTTTTGCTACAGTTGAAAAGGCGTTAAAGCTGTTTGATGATGCGGAAAGTAAGTACATAGAACTAAAAGATACGGCAACGGGGGTGGTTAGAATTTGCGCTTCCGACACGGTGAGTACTCACTTTTTGCTCCCTTACATAAAAGAATATCACGAAAAATACCCCAACGTAAACCTAATATTGCAAAACGGAACGTCTAATGAAACAATAGAACAGCTTAAAAGCAACAAGGGCGACGTGGGTTTTGTAAATCTTCCTATTGACGATAGCGATATAAATCTTTCAAACACGGTTATGCAACTACACGATACGTTTGTTTGCAGTGAAAAGTTTAAAGAGCTTACCGATGGCGTGGTTGACTTAAAGCGCTTGCAAGATTATCCGCTTCTTATGCTTGAACTTTCAACGGCAACGCGCCAAGCGATTGTTAGTTTTGCACACTCGCAAGGCGTGCATTTGCACCCAGAAATTGAGCTTGCAAGTTTAGAGCTTATGGTAGAGCTTGCAAAGAACGGCATAGGCATAGCTTGTATACCGCGTGAGTTCGTTCAACATCAATTAAACGAAGAAAAAAGTCTTTTTGAAATCAAAACTAACCCCGCTTTGCCTACAAGGGCGATAGGGCTTGCTTTACCTAAGGAGCAAACAATGACGTTTGCAGTTAAAGAATTTATAAAGCTTATTAGTAAAGGGGAAAATTAGCGTGGAAATTTGGCAAGCGATAGTTTTAGGTGCAGTACAGGGATTGACCGAGTTTTTGCCCGTATCGTCAAGCGGGCACTTGATACTTTTACAAAACTGGTTTGGGATAAAGGAAAACGTTATATTTTATAGTGTAATGCTCCACTTGGGCACGTTAATACCTGTTTTAATAGTTTTATGGAAAGAAATTTTAGGACTGTTCAAAAAACCGTTTAACAGGTTTTGGTATTTGGTGATTGCAACAATCCCCGCTGGGATTATAGGAATAATTTTTTCTAAAGTGGTTGATTTAGATGCCGTTTTTACTGACAACGTGTGGCTTTTGTCAATTACGTTTTTAATTACGGCGGGCGAAATGCTGTTTAGCGAACTGCGTTCTAAAAAGATTCAAATGACCGCTGAAGTTGACCTAAAAACCGCATTGATAATGGGCTGTGGTCAAGCGGTTGGGGTGCTCCCCGGTGTTTCAAGAAGTGGAACGACAATTACTGCAGGTTGCCTTGCAAACGTAAAAAAAGAAAGCAACGCAAACTTTACTTTTATAATGAGTGTGCCAATAATTTTGGCGGCGGTACTTATGGAAGGGCTTGATATAGTTAAAGCGGGCGGAATAGGCGCTGTTGACCTCGTACCACTTCTGTTCGGCATGATAACGGCTCTTATTTGCGGATACGTTGCAATCAAGTTTATGCTCAAGATAATCAAAAAGGCAAACTATAAATGGTTTAGTGTGTACTTGGTTTTATTGAGTATAACAAACTTAATAGTGTATTTAGTATAACGAAAAAACGGTTGGGAAAAATCCAACCGTTTTAGTTTTTTTATTAGAAAAATTATAAAATAGCTATAGCAACCGAACAGTAAATTACAAGCGTTAAAGCATCAACGATAGTTGTCATGAGCGGGCTTGCCATAACGGCAGGGTCAAGCTTAATCTTTTTTGCAAGCAAGGGAAGAATACAGCCAACCAACTTTGCCATAATCAAGCTTATTGCACACACGCCCGAAATAATAAGCGCTTCGGCTAGTGGAACGTTATCGTAAAGATTGTCAATCAACATAATCTTTGCAAAACAAACAACAGCAATGGTTATGCCTAAAAGCAAAGATGCAAGCAATTCTTTTAATATAACCCTAAACGTATCTTTAAACTGGACTTCGCCAACGGCTATTGCGCGGATTACTGTAACCGACGCTTGCCCGCCAGCATTACCCGCCGTACCCATAAGCATGGGAACGAACGCATATAAAACGGTGGGCAGACTACTTTCATATCCAGTAATAATCATACTTGTAAAGGTAGAAGTTATCAAAAGGAAAGCAAGCCAAGGAATACGTGCAAGCCAAATAGACCAAACGGATTGCTTTAGGTAAGGTTTTTCGTTAGAAAGCATACCAGCCATTTTTTGAATATCTTCGGTTGCTTCTTCTTGAATGACTTCAACTGCGTCGTCAACGGTAACAATACCAACCAAGCACCCTTCTTTATCAATAACGGGCAAAGCTAAAAATCCGTATTTAGAAAATTGCAAAGCAACTTGCTCTTTATCGTCAAGCGTGTAAACGGTTATGGCGTTTGTTTCCATAACGTCTGCGATAAGACTGCCTCGTTCAGCAAGCAACAAGCTCTTTACAGAAACAACGCCGATAAGGCGTTTTTTTCTATCTGTAACGTAACACGTATAAATTGTTTCTTTATCGACGCCTGTGCGCCTAATTTGTTCAAATGCCTCTTCAATCGTCCATCCTGCTTTTAACGAAACGTATTCCGTGGTCATAATAGAGCCTGCGGAATAATCAGGATATTCTAAAAGTTCGTTGATTTGCTTTCTATCTTCAGGTGTGGAGTTTTTAAGTATACGCTTAACAACGTTTGCGGGCATTTCTTCAATAATATCAACAGTATCGTCAAGGAACATGTCGTCAACGACTGCTTTAAGTTCTTTATCAGTAAACGCTTTTATAAGCTGTTCTTGTGTGTCCGTGTCTATTTCGACAAAAACGTCACTTGCAAGTTCTTTGGGGAGAAGGCGGAAAAACATAAGCTGTTCTTTTTCATCAAGGTTGTTTTCCATAAAGATGGCTATGTCCGCAGGTTCCATATCCAAAAGAAGAATACGTAGGTCTGCAAACCTCCGTGTTTCAAAACAAAATGAAAGTCTTTCGTATATCAAACTTAATTGTTCGGTCATGCTCCACCTCCTTAATAAAAAATCGCCCACCGCAAAGGGTAGGCGAATAGAAAAATCAAACGAAATCACTTCGTTCATTAACCATGCTGGCTTTAGCACCGTAGGGCGATGAAACTACGTTGGAACACGCCTTGGTTTCGACGTGTTCTGTTCAACCATCTAATAGTGTCTCCACTACTTTGCGGCAGCAGTCCGTATCCCTATGGTAGCCTTACCTACCGGATTTTATAATATTGTAATTTTATTCTAATACTTAAACAGATATTTGTCAACTATATGAAAGTACTTTTTATGCGGGCGTGTCTTCTCCGTCAATTCTCGAGTCGTAAATAACGGACGGTTTTTTTGCTCTTAAACTTAAAACAAAATGCTCGTATTCGCTAGGAGCAATTAGCAAAACCGAATACTTAGCGTCGGCAAAATAAACCACGAGCTTATCGCTTTTTTTGAAGTGTGTTATTTGCACGACGTCATCAATATTGGTCTTGTTTTTAAACAGCCCTAGGTGCATTATAAGCTCTTTATCGCTTATGGTATATCTTCCAAAGAAAATAACGCTAAATGCCAAAACGGCAAGGGCAATCGTTACGCAAATTAAAAGCGAATAAGTGATAATTTTAAGTGCGCCCGCGTACAAAAAATAAACAAGGTTATATATATTCCAAGCTATTCCTGCAAGAGAAAAAACTGCCACAAGAATTAACAAAGCCCACACTAAAGGGGTATATTTAAACTTAAAAGTATCTTTCATAATAACTCCTTAACATTATTGTACTCTATTTACGCTTAAAAAGCAAGAGCGTTTTTTAAGTTTTTTTGTTGATATTAAGTGATTTATATTGCTTGATTATTTTTTGAGTATATTGTATAATTTAATTCATAAAAATAACGGAGAAATAAAATGATTAAACTTATCGAAAAAGGCGTTCGTTATACAAACGGTAAACTTGTTCGCGCAAACAAAAGTGACGTTGTAAACAAAAGTAAGGGCATGGCTTATAAAATTTTAAGCGCGCACAACACTAGCGGTGATGACAAAAAACTTAAAATCAAGTTTGATGAAATCACTTCTCACGATATAACTTACGTTGGAATTATACAAACGGCAAAAGCTTCGGGGCTAGAAAAATTTCCTATTCCGTACACGCTTACAAACTGCCACAACTCACTTTGTGCTGTTGGCGGAACAATCAATGAAGACGATCACGTTTTCGGCCTTTCCGCTGCAAAAAAATACGGTGGCGCGTTCGTGCCTCCACACTTAGCGGTAATACACCAATATATGCGTGAAATGCGCGCTTTTTCCGGCGCAATGATTTTGGGCTCAGACTCGCATACTCGTTACGGAGCGCTCGGCACGGTTGCTGTGGGCGAAGGCGGGCCAGAACTTGTTAAACAACTTTTAAATAGAACTTACGACCTTGATATGCCAGAAATTGTTGCCGTTAACCTTAAAGGTAGGTTGAGAAAGGGCGTTGGTCCACACGACGTTGCGTTAGCGCTTGTTAAGGCAACCTTTAAGAGCGGGTTTGTTAAGAACAAAATTTTAGAATTCGTTGGTAACGGAATAAAAACGCTTTCTATGGATTTTAGAAACGGCATTGACGTAATGACTACGGAAACGACCTGTCTTTCTTCTGTTTGGATGACTGATGAAAAAACACAAAAATACTATATTGACCACGGCAGAGCTGATGCTTATAAACAAATGAGTCCGGAAGACGGGGCATATTACGATAAGGGTATTGTTATTGACCTTTCAAAAGTAGAGCCTATGATAGCCCTTCCTTTCCACCCTTCTAACGCATACACCATTAGAGATTTCTTGTCACGTCCGTATGAATTATTAAAAGAGGCTGAAGAAGCAGGCAAAAAACTTCTTCCCGAAGGAAAAGGCGAATTCAAGTTGACAGATAAAATCAAAGACGGTAAGGTTTTTGTTGAACAAGGCGTTATTGCTGGTTGCGCTGGCGGTATGTATGAAAACATTGCAGAAGCAAGTGCGATTTTAGGGGACACTGCTATCGACAACAACGACTTTACTTTAGACGTTTATCCTTCAAGCCAACCTGTATATAAGGGTTTGGTTGACAGCGGTTATATAACAAAGCTTATAGATAATGGTGCAGTTATAAAAACAGCATTTTGCGGTCCGTGCTTTGGCGCGGGGGACGTTCCACAAAATAACGGTCTTTCTATCCGCCACACCACGCGTAACTTTGAAAGTAGAGAAGGCAGTAAGCCTGCAAACGGTCAACTTTCAGCTGTTGCGCTTATGGATGCAAGAAGTATTGCAGCAACTGCTAAAAACGGCGGTGCGATAACTTCTGCTATGGAAATGGAATATTCAAACAAGGTTAAAAAATACCGTTTTGAAAATAAAATTTACAAAGCGAGAGTATTTAATGCCGTTAACGGTGGCGACCAAGAAAAACAATTAGTTTACGGACCCAACATTGCAGATTGGCCCAAGATGCAAGCTCTAAAAGACAACTTGCTATTAAAAGTTGTTTCAGTTCTTCAAGACCCCGTAACTACTACTGACGAACTTATTCCATCTGGTGAAACTTCATCATATCGTTCTAACCCGTTAAAACTTGCGGAATTTGCTCTTTCAAGAAAAGACCCGTTATACGTTGGTAGAGCGAAAGCCGTGCGTGACGGGGCGTTCCCAGCTGAGCTTGGCTTTGATGAAAACACCACCACTTACGGTAGCGTTGTGTGCTCTATTAAACCGGGCGACGGCTCTGCAAGAGAGCAAGCGGCGTCTTGCCAAAGGGTTTTGGGCGGTATTGCAAACATTGCGTTTGAATATGCAACCAAGCGTTATAGAAGTAACCTTATCAACTGGGGTATGATTCCTTTCTTGGCGGACAAAAACGACTTTAACGTTGGCGATTACGTTTACGTTGAAAATATTAAGCAAGCTATTTTAGATGGTAAAAAGCAATTTAAGGCAAAGGTGCTTGGCGAAAATCAACGTGAAATCACCTTAAAAATGGATGCCTTAACCGATGCTGAAAAACAAATAATATTAAAAGGTTGTTTGATAAACTACTATAAAAGCAAATAAACCTAAATAAACCAAAATAGAAGTTCCCTCTTTAATAGAGGGAATTTTTTATTTTACACGGCATAAAATAAATAAAGGTGGATTATGGGTTTTATAGATGAAATTAAGAACTTTTTCTCAAGCGAAGAACTGCCCAAAGAGCCCGTTTACCGTGCCGTGATTTTTGGGGACAGGGCAGTATATATTGAAAACGTTAACTGTATCGCACACTACGACTGTGAGCAAATAGTTTTATCGTTAAAGCGCGGTGGAGTGAAAATAAGCGGAAAAAATCTTTACATAAAAAAATACTGTGCGGGGGACGTTACGATTTGCGGAACGATTTTGGCAATAGAAAGAATATAGGCGGAGTATACACCGTTTTTAAGGTGACGGGGCTAAACCAAGATAGGCTAATAAACGTCGTTAAAAAACGCGGGATAACGCTGTACGATATAAAGAAACAGTCAAATAAACAACTAATTGTTAGTGTTTCGGTAAAGGAAAGTAAAAAATTTTTTGCAATCGCAAAGGAATTGTGCTATAATGTAGTAAGAATTAAAGAAAAAGGCTTAGCAAAGCCGTTTTTGCAACTAATGCGTTCTTTCTCAATGGCAATCGGCGCGCTCGTGTTTTCGATTGTTGCGTTTGTTTGTAATGACACCGTTTTTGCCTTTAGTTTTTCTGGGAGTGGAAGCATATATTCAGCAGACGTTGAACGCTATCTTGCAGGGATTGGTATAACGCCGTTCGTAAGGTTTTCTTCGTTTGATATATCAAAAGTGGAAGACGGGATTTTGGCAAATAATAAAAACCTATCTTTCGTAGCCTTATCAAAGCAAGGCAGTAAGCTAAATCTTGAACTAGTTTTAGCAGAGAGTAGGGTTGACGTTTTGCGCGGTGACGTTTACGAACTTTTGTCGCCTAACGACGCCGTTATTGAAAGCATAAAAGTCTATCGCGGAACGGCTGTAGTGAAAAAAGGTGACGCCGTAAAAAAGGGTGACCTTTTAGTCGGTGGATACGCCGTTATAAAAGAGCAAACTGTAAAAATCAATCTTCTTGCTTGCGTAACGCTAAACGTGAGCATTGAACACGAATATTTGTCTAATAGGGAAGATGACGAGCAAAACGCATATCTTTATGCGCTTGCGCAAATGGACGATAAAGACGTATTAGACATTAAAGTAAAAAAAGAAAAAGCGGGAAGCGAATATAAATACATAACTACTGCGTGTTACCGCAAGGTTATTTACGCGGGATAAAGAAAAAGGAATTTACTATGGCGCAAACAAAATCTGAAAAAATACTACCATGGACAACGAAAAACTACGTACTTAACGCGGTTACTTACGTTTTAAATATGGTGCTTATTGCGGGGCTGTTTTTATTGCTCGTTTACGTTAACGGGCATACCGGTGGAGAAAGTTTTGGCGAATTTGTTAAGAACTTAACTTCGCTCTTTCACTTTATTATTTTGCTCACGTTGACTATCGCAATAATGTTTGTTTACTTCTATTTTGAAGACAAGAACTTTTTAAGAAGCGCATCAAACTCTGAAATGCTTTTCTTGATAATAGAGTTTGCGCTTGTTGCGTGCTTTTTAAGCGACATGCTTAACGGATATATTCGTCCGCTCGCACTCGTTGCAGTATTGACTTTGTTTTTAACAAACAGAAGAACGGCAATCTTTATGAACGTTATATTCTTTTTGTTGATTTTCTTGTTTGACAGTTTTGCGCAAACAACCTTTAACTTTGGTAACTATCCCGCGCTAATTATGGGCTTTTCTTCGGGCGTTATCGCAACGCTTTGTATGGACAAGGTGTATTCAAGATTAAAACTTTTAATAATGAGCTTTTTAATCTGTTTGCCTTCTTTGGTGTGCGTTGCAATGACCGTTATTGAACACGGTGGGGACAGCATTGTGTTAGACCTTGTTTGCAGTATATTGTCAGGCCCGCTCGCCGTTGCGATATTTATGGTCTTGCTTCCTATATTTGAAGCGTGGTTCAAAAAAGTGTCTTGCTTTAAGTTCTCTGAACTAATTGAACACAACTCAAAACTTATTAAGAAAATGATTAAGCAAGCGCCGGGCACGTTCAACCATTCAATAGTAGTTTCAAACATAGCTGAAGCTTGTGCCGTTGCCATAGGCGAAGATGCGCTTCTCGCAAGAACGTGCGCGTATTATCACGATATAGGTAAACTCCGCCGTCCTGAGTTTTTTAAGGAAAATCAAGCAGACGGCGTTAACCCGCACGACGATTTAACCCCAGAACTTTCTGCAAACATAATTAAGTCACACTCTCAAGACGGTTACGATTTAATTATGAAAAGCAGGCTTCCTAAAGAGATTGCCGACATTTGTCGCGAGCACCACGGAACGTTGCCTATTCTTTACTTTTATGGCAAGGCGCAAAAGTTTACTGATGGAAAAGTTGACTTAAGTCAGTATTCTTATGCAGGGCCAAAGCCCAGCACGAAGATTGCAGCAATCATAATGATAGCCGACGGGTGTGAGGCGGCGGCAAGAACTCTCCAAGACCGTTCTAGAGAAAACGTTAAAAACGTTGTTAGAAAAATAGTTAACGAAAGAATGCAACTCGGTCAGTTTGAAGATTGTGAAATAACTTTAAAAGAAATCAATATAATAATACACACGGTAGTCAATCACTTGACGGGTGTTTACCACAGTAGAATAGAATATCCAAAAGTAAGCTTAGAAGGGCTTGAACTTTAACAAATATTAACAAAGGAAACGTTATGGGCAAATTAAAAATCGAAAGTATTGATATAAAAGTTAAAACTAGAAAGCTGGCAAAAGCCGTTTACAAAGTATTAGGTCAAAGAGCAAAGTTTAAAGCAGAACTCGTTTTTTATAACGGTGAAGACATGCATAACCTAAACAAAACCACGCGTGGTGTTGACAGCGTTACCGATGTTTTGTCTTATCCTAGTATGGAAGGTATACGCGGAATGGTTTTAGACCCCGTAAACTGCAAAACGCTTATGGAAAAAAACCATATTTTCTTAGGCTCTATAGTTTTATGTGATGAAAAAGTACGTGCGCAAGCTCAAGAGTTTGGGCACAGCGAAAAAAGAGAAAGAGATTACCTTATCGTTCACGGACTTTTGCACCTTTTTGATTACGACCATATAACTGATGAAGATAAAAAGCAAATGCGTGACAAAGAAAAGCAAATAATGGCTATCCTTTATCCAGAAGAAGCGGAACAAATAGTTGAAGTAGTGCCTAAAAATGACGAAGTTTGTGGCGAAGACATAGGTGAAAACTAATGAAAAGTGGGTTTATTGCCGTAGTTGGTAGAGCAAACGCGGGAAAGAGCACGCTAGTTAACGTTTTGGTGGGGGAAAAGGTTGCCATTGTTTCCCCAAAACCCCAAACCACAAGGGATAGAATTTTGGGCGTTTTAACTACGGATGAATATCAAATGGCGTTTATTGATACGCCTGGAATTTACAAAGCGGATAATCTACTAAATTCGCTTATGCAAAAAACAACCGACCTTGCAAGTCAAGACGTTGATGCTGTTTTGTTCGTTATGGATGCACATGAAGGAATAAGCGACACGGATAAAGCGCTTGTAAAAAAATACGCGGGCGCATCAGTTCCCGTTATTTTGGCGCTTACTAAAATAGACATTATGACCGAAAGTCTTTTAATTGCGGAGTTAAAAGAGCTTGCCGAACTTAACGTAGACGTCGTGCCTGTTTCATCAAGAAAAAATAAAAACATAAAAGAACTAATCAAGGTTTTGCTTTCAAAACTACCAGAAGGCGAAAAACTTTTCGAGCAAGACATCGTTTCCGACCGCTCGGAAAGATTTATGGTCGCTGAAATCATGCGCGAAAAAATTCTGCTCAAATTCGATAAAGAAATTCCACACGGGGTTGCTGTCATCATAAACAAGTTTTCACTTATGGAAGGTGGTAACGTTATGGAAGTAAATTTAGACATCGTTTGCGAAAAACCCAATCATAAAGCTATTTTAATTGGCAAGGGCGGAAAGGCGATAAAAGAAGTTTCTTCTTTCGCTCGTCAAGATATGGAGAAATTTTTAGGCAAAAAAGTTTTCCTAACCACTTACGTTAAGGTTAAAGAAAACTGGCGTGATAGTGTGTCGCTTATGAAGCAACTAGGCTACGAAACAGACGTATAAACTTCGCAATACTGCGTTTACTTAAAAGCGTTTTGACTTCACTCGCGTGCTTTTTAAAAGTACGCATATAAAAAATAAAAATCCACACCTTAATAATAGGAGTGGATAAATGATGAAAAACAAACAAAAAAGTCCAAGTGATATTGCGTGGGAAATGTTTGAAAAAACAGGCGACCCCGCGCACTATATGCTTTACAAAAAACTTAAAGGATAAAAAATGGAAGAAAAATACAGCGGAATAGTATTAAGTGGCGTTTCTTATGGCGACAACGATAAAATACTTAACATTTTCACTCTTGAAAAGGGTGTGGTTTCCGCTAAAATAAAAGGTGTTAAAAAGGCGGGCGCAAAGCTAAAGTTTGCTGCCGAGCCTTTTTGTTTTGCCGAATTTATTTTTTCTAAAACTCAAGATAAGCGCACGGTTATAGGTGCAAGTTTAACAGAAAGTTTTTATCCTATTAGAAACGACATAAAGCGTTACTATGCGGGGGCAACCGTGCTTGAGTTTATCAAGCGCTTTTATCGCGAAAGCACGGTGGACGAACGGGAGTTTTTTTATTGCGTTAACGCGCTTAAAGACATTGCGTACGGAGACAACCCCCTTTCATCATTAGTGGAATTTTTAATATTCTCTTTGCGTGCGATAGGATATGCTTTAACCTTGCACCACTGTTTTGAGTGCGGGTGTGAAATCCAAGGCAGAGTATTCTTTGATTATCGTTCGGGTGCGTTTTTTTGTGACGAGTGTAAAACAGAACACGCAAGAGAAGTAAATCTAATTACGGTCAAATCGCTATGTAAAGCTGATAAAAAACTGCTTGTCGACACTGATGACGGCGTACTAAAAGCATTAAGACTTTTAGAGTATTACGTGGGAAATCGTATAGAAGAAAGTCTTGCGTCACTTAGCGAACTTATAAAAATTTTAAACTAACGCAAAAAAGCACTGCTTTTAGTTGAAAAAATTTTTAAATTATAGTAAAATAGATAGGCTAAATGCAAAAAGTGCAAAAAATAAAACAAATTTGACAAATTATTGGAGGAAATAAAATGGCAAACGCAAAAAAATACGTTTATTTGTTCAAGGAAGGCGATGCTTCAATGCGTGAACTTCTTGGCGGTAAAGGTGCAAACCTTGCAGAAATGACCAAAATTGGCCTTCCTGTTCCCCAAGGCTTCACTATTACTACCGAAGCGTGTACGAAGTATTATGAGGACGGTAAACAAATCAACGATTCTATTATGGCAGAAATAATGGAATACATAGAAAAAATGGAACAAGAAACCGGCAAAAAATTCGGCGATTTAGAAAATCCATTGCTCGTTTCAGTTCGTTCTGGTGCAAGAGCGTCAATGCCCGGTATGATGGATACCATCTTAAACCTTGGCTTAAACGAACAAGTTGTTGAAGTTATGGCTGAAAAGAGTGGTAACGCAAGATGGGCTTACGACTGCTATAGAAGATTTATTCAAATGTATTCGGACGTTGTTATGGAAGTTGGTAAAAAATACTTCGAACAACTTATCGATAAAATGAAAGAAGAAAAGGGCGTTAAGCTCGACGTTGAACTTTCTGCTGACGACCTAAAAGCTCTTGCTAACCAATTCAAAGCAGAATACAAAGCAAAAATTGGTGCTGACTTCCCATCAGATCCTAAAGAACAACTTATCGGTGCAGTTAAAGCCGTTTTCCGTTCTTGGGACAATCCTAGAGCTAACGTATATCGTCGTGATAACGATATTCCGTACAGCTGGGGTACTGCGGTTAACGTTCAAGCAATGGCTTTCGGTAATATGGGTGATGATTGTGGTACGGGTGTTGCGTTTACTCGTGACCCTGCAACCGGTGAAAAGAAACTTATGGGCGAATTCTTAACAAACGCACAAGGCGAAGACGTTGTTGCTGGTGTTCGTACACCAATGCCTATCGCACAAATGGCTGAAAAGTTCCCTGAAGCTTTTGCTCAATTTGAAAAAGTTTGCCAAATTTTAGAAGATCACTATAGAGATATGCAAGATATGGAATTTACCGTTGAACACGGCAAACTCTATATGCTTCAAACAAGAAACGGTAAGAGAACTGCTGCCGCTGCATTAAAGATTGCCTGCGACCTTGTTGATGAGGGCATGATTGATGAAAAGCAAGCAGTATTGATGATTGACCCTAGAAACCTTGATACTCTTTTGCACCCACAATTCGATGCTAAGGCATTAAAGTCAGCGCAACCTGCTGCACGTGCGCTTGGCGCATCTCCAGGTGCTGCTTGCGGTAAAATCGTTTTCACCGCTGAAGATGCAAAAGAATGGAAAGAAAGAAACGAAAAAGTTATTCTTGTTCGTTTGGAAACGTCACCTGAAGACATTGAAGGCATGAAAGCTTCACAAGGTATCTTAACCGCACGTGGCGGTATGACCTCACACGCAGCCGTTGTTGCACGTGGTATGGGTACTTGTTGCGTTTCAGGTTGCTCTGCGATCACCAACTTTGATGAAGACAACAAAACTTTCGTTCTCGCTGGTAAAACTTATAAGGAAGGCGACGTTATTTCTATCGACGGTTCAACCGGTAACGTATACGATGGCGAAATTCCCACTGTTGACGCAACTATATCTGGTGATTTCGGTAGAATTATGGCGTGGGCTGATAAATATAGAGTGCTTGGTGTTCGTACAAACGCGGACACGCCAAAGGACGCAGCAAAAGCGCGCGAACTTGGTGCAGAAGGTATTGGTCTTTGCCGTACAGAGCATATGTTCTTTGAAGGCAACAGAATTGATGCTTTCCGCGAAATGATTTGTTCTGACACTGTTGAACAAAGAGAAAAAGCTCTCGATAAACTTCTTCCAATGCAACAAGGCGACTTTGAAAAGCTTTATGAAGCATTAGAAGGTAACCCCGTTACTATTCGTTTCCTTGACCCGCCACTACACGAATTCGTGCCTGTAGCAGAATACGACATTGAACAACTTGCAAAAGCACAAGGCAAGAGCGTTGCTCAAATCAAGTCAATCATCTCTGCTCTTCACGAGGCTAACCCAATGATGGGTCACCGTGGCTGTCGTTTATCAGTAACCTATCCAGAAATTGCTAAAATGCAAACGAGAGCGGTTATTCGTGCGGCAATCAACGTTCAAGCTAAACACCCCGATTGGAACGTAGTTCCCGAAATTATGATTCCGCTTGTTGGTGAAGTAAAAGAACTTAAATACGTTAAGAATATCGTAGTAGCAACTGCTGATGAAGAAATCGCAAACGCAAAATCTAACTTAAAATACGAAGTTGGTACTATGATAGAAATTCCTAGAGCATGTATCACCGCTGACGAAGTTGCTAAAGAAGCTGAATTCTTCTGCTTCGGTACTAACGACTTAACTCAAATGACTTACGGTTTCTCACGTGATGATGCTGGTAAGTTCTTAGATGCATACTATACCTCTAAGATTTTTGAAAACGATCCGTTTGCTAAAATTGACCAAAACGGCGTAGGTAGACTTATGGATATGGCTGTAACACTTGGCAGAAAAGTTCGTCCTGAAATGCACTGCGGTATTTGTGGTGAACACGGTGGTGACCCCGCTTCAATCGAATTCTGTCACAAGATTGGTCTTTCATACGTATCATGCTCACCGTTTAGAGTACCTATCGCAAGGCTCGCTGCTGCACAAGCACAATTAAAAAACCCCAGAAAATAAAAAGGGTTAAATAAAAAGTAATTAAAACAGGCTTATCGCAAGGTAAGTCTGTTTTCATAAGAGGAATTATGAAAAACAAATTGGGTGTTATCATTACGGATGAAACGCTAGAAGGTGCGCTTGATTCGCTTGAAACAATTCACGAGTTAGGCTTTAAGGCGTTTTTCACGGCAGTTTATAGCAAAGAGTTTTGTCAAAAACTAAAAGTAAGGGCTGACGAGTTAGGGCTTGAATATGAGTTTATTCACGCTACTTGGTCTGGAATAAACGAGTTGTGGACAAGCAAAGAAATCCCCAAAATCGTATTTGACTTAAAAGAACAGATTGACCTTTGTTTTAGCGCGGGAGTAAGTAAACTCGTCGTGCATTTATCTAGTGGGAACGACGCTCCGTTTGTCAGCGACTTGGGTTTTCAAAGGCTTGACGACTTGGTTTTGTATGCAAAGGGCAAAAACGTTAGGTTGGTGTTTGAAAATCAAAGAAAACTTTTTAGTCTTGCTTGTGTGCTGGAGAGATATAAAGATGATATTGGGTATTGCTATGATAGCGGGCACGAAAATTGTTTTACTCAAAATATAAAGTTCTTAGATTTTTGGGCGGATAAAGTAACGTGTGTGCATCTTCACGACAACTGTGGCGAAAAAGATAAAGACGAGCATTTGTTGCCGTTTGATGGTACCGTAAACTTTAATTACGTTATAAAAAACTTGAAACAAGCCAACTTTTCTGGAAGTATTATGCTTGAAGTGTTTAACAAAACATATCCGCAAATGGAGAAAAAAGAGTTTTTCAAATTGGCATATGATAGGGCAAAAAAACTTTCACAACTAAAATAACTTAAAGGCGCTTTTTATAAAAGAGCGCCTTTAATATTTACGTCTATTTAACGCTATTTAGCTCATATCATATTATATGTTAAATAGAGCGATTGTAAATTTAGGGCAATTAAAACAAAATGCGCTTGCGATAAAAAGCAAGCTAAAAAAAGGCGTAAAACTAAGTGCCGTTGTAAAAGCAAACGCGTATGGGCACGGTGCGGAAAAAGTGTCGAGCGCGCTTTACCTAATTGCAGATAGCTTTTCGGTTGCAACGGTTGAAGAAGGCGTTGCGCTTAGACTTTCTGGGATAGAAAAAGATATTCTCGTGCTAATCCCTTTACTAGAAAGTGATTTTGCAAGGGCGGTATTTTATCGGCTTACCATAACGATTGATAGCATAAAAGGGGTTATTGCGCTTGAACAAGCGTGCGCTAATCAAAACCGCAACGCAAAGGTGCAAATCAAATTCAATTCGGGAATGAACAGAGCGGGTGTAAGCGATCTAAAAGAGTTAAACACAATTATAAAAACGATTACCAAAAGTAAGTGGCTTGTTTTGGATGGTATGTTTTCGCACTTTGCTTGCCCAGAAAACAAAAAAACGCTAATATGTGCGCAAAATAAATTTTTGCTTGCAAAAAATCTTGTTAAGGGTTATAATAATAAAGCGACTTGCCATATATCTGCAAGCGGTGGTTTTTTATCAGGCGTTCAAGAAGATATGGTTAGAGTAGGTTTGCTTCTTTATGGATATATGCCGTTTGAAAGCAAACTAATCAAAGTAAAGCCTATAATGAAAGTGTATGCGCCAAGTTTAAGGGCTAGAGAGCTTAGAAAGAACCAAAGTGCGCTTTACGGCGTCAATCCCGCGAAAGAAGATTTATCCATCACGTTGGTTCGGTATGGTTATGCGGACGGATTGCAACGAAAGCATATAAACGCACAGTTTAACAATCGCTGTATGGACGTAAGTGCGGTTTTAGGCAAACGTACGGGGTGGGTTTGCGTTATGGATAATGCAGATACACTTGCAAAAGAATATAAAACGATAAGTTACGAAATTTTAGTAAAATCCGCGATAAAGGCGGAAAAAATATACGTAGATTAGGTGAAAAATGTGGTACTTGATTAAACAATCTTTAATACCTTTAGCATACTTGCTATTTGGAACGGCAATCGCGGGCGGAGCTTTCAGTATAAGCAACAGCCCTGCAGTTCAAATAGTTATACTTGCGCTTAACCTTGGGCTATTCTTATTTGTGGTGGTTACGCTTATCAAGAAAGAAGGTGAAAAAGGATATATGACGCTTGTTAATAACGACGTTAGTCGTAGGCGCATAGTAGAAACGGGGGAAGATCTTCCTTTGAAAGTGGCAGAAGAATACAAGGTTTGGAAGGGCTTTGCTATTGGCGGGGTTATATGTTTTCCGCTAGTTATTATGATTATCGTTCATACTATACTGATTTTGGCGGTTAATCCAACACAAACGCTTGCTGGTGTTTGCGCATCAATTTTATATATGGTTGTTTTCGCGTTTGCAAGAGTTGGTGTCGTTATGCCTGAAGACGTTACGCAAATACCTGTAGATCCATATATGTATTATTGGACGTTGATAGCAATACCTATAATTTTGCTTGCAACGGGCATACCGTATATTCTCGGCGCAAAAAAGATTGAAAAGCAACAACAACAAATCAAAGAAACGCACCTTTCTATCCACGGAGAAGAAAATTGAGAATAGTTGGCGGAAAATACAAGGGAAGAACGCTTGTAACTTTTAATGGAAATGACGTTCGTCCCACGGCTGATATGGTGAGAGAAAGCCTTTTTAACATACTGCAGTTTAGAATAATCGGCGCTGACTTTTTAGACTTGTTTTGTGGAACGGGCGCAATGGGCATTGAAGCGCTTTCGCGCGGAGCGAATAGTGTGGTGTTTAATGATTTTTCTAAAGACAGCATAAAGCTTGTTAAAAGCAATCTTGAAAAATGTAAAGTTGACGGCGGTTACGAAATAACCAATCGTGATGCGGAAGTTTTTCTTCAAACGTCAAATAGAAAATTTGATTTTATATACGTAGACCCGCCGTATAGTACCGACTTGGGTGAGCGCGCTCTAGAAAAAGTAGAGCTTTGCCTTAAACAAAACGGCGTGGTAATTTTTGAAGATGAAAAACCTTTTTCTAGCCAAATTAAAGGCTTAAAAATAGTCGACACGCGTAAGTATGGCAGAGCGTATTTAACGTTTTTTGCAAAGGAAGATTAAAATGAAAAAATGTGTTTTTGCGGGCACGTTTGACCCGCTTACAAAAGGGCACGAATTCGTTATAGAAAAGTGCGCTCAAATATTCGACAAGGTAGTAATTGCGATTGGAGTAAACGTTGACAAAACACCTTTGTTTTCTATTGAAGCGCGCAAACAAATGATAGAGCAAACTTTTAAATCTTGCGACAAAATAGAGGTCGCGGTTTTTGATGGAATGCTTGTAGATTTTATGAAAAAAAACCAAATAAACGTAAACGTTCGTGGAATTCGTAGCCAAGATGATTATAAATACGAGCTCACTATGGAAAGATTTAACCGTGATATGTTTAACGACTTGACTACTATTTTTATTCCCACACCGCAAAACTTGGTTCACGTTAGCTCAAGCGCAATAAGAAACATTTTAAGTCTTAACGGTGACGTGGCAGAATACGTGCCTGAGGCTGTTAACGACTATATTAAAAGCGTTAAAGCAAAATAAACGAAAGAATAAGTGCAATTATAAAACTAATAACCGCCATCAAAAGCTTAGCAAGTAAGAAAGGGGCGGTTTTTATTTTTGCGCCCTTAAGGTAAACTAACGATTGCATAATAACCGAAAGCCCGCCAAACCCCGAAACGAACGCACAGCACGCAAGGGTGATAGCGCTGTTTCCCGCAAGGCTGATACACTTTAAGCCTTGCGTGCATTCAAACAGTCCAAGCACAAGCCCTTTTGATAGATGTTGGTTGTCAACCACGCAGTTAACTGCGCTGATAATGGGGTTTAATGCATTTACAGATAAAAGTATTTGCGTTATAAGATAGAACAGCGTTATCATACCGCCTACGACAAGTGCTGAAATAACGGCTGAATAAACAGTTTCATATAAAAGGTTTTCTATTTTTTGTGGGGAAATGCTATCCGCAAAATCGGTTGGTTTATCTTTTCTTTTATAAAAAGAAAAAATTATGCCGATAATTAATACCGCAAGCATATGGCTCAAGAATAAAACCCCGCCAAACTTTACGGAGTTAAACATAAATATTCCCACGCTTGAAATTAAAAACATAGGTGAGCTGGTTGAACACAGTGCTGTGGCGCGCACGCTTTCGCTATTAGAAAGTACACCGCTATTTTTAAGGTCGCTTACAACCTTTGCGCCCATAGGGTAGCCTGAAATAATGCTCATAAAAAGCGCATATCCAACACTGCCGTTAACCCTAAAAAGCTTGTTAGTTAAAGGCGAAAGGCGTTTTGATAGTTTGCCCGTTATTTTTAAATAGGAAAAGCAGGCGGTGATTATAAAAAACGGAAAAAGCGAAGGTAATACACATGCAAACCACAAGTTTATTCCGTCAAGAACGCTTGCGGACAAATTGGGGTTAAAGGCGATTAACGCCGACACGCCAATTAAAATGAGAAAAACAGCACATTCAAAAAAAGAGTTTAATCGTTTAGTCATATTATATTGTATTATGACTTGAAAAAAAATATGGGATATGTTAAAATATTTATATGGATTTATTTGATTTAGCGGTAGATAAAAATAAGAATATCCCCCTTGCGGAGCGTATGCGTGCCAAAACTTTAGCCGAATTTTTAGGGCAAGAGCATATCGTGGCGGAAACGGGGCTTCTTCGTCGTGCTATAAAGCTTGACAGATTGGGCAGTTGTATATTTTGGGGGCCACCCGGCTGTGGAAAAACTACACTTGCAAACGTCATTGCAAACGGTACGGACGGTAATTTTGTTAAGCTCAACGCAGTAAACAGTGGTGTAGCAGACGTTAAAAAGGTTGTAGAAGAGGCTGTTACGGCAAAAAAGTTGTATGGCAAAAAGACTTACCTTTTGCTTGACGAGTGTCACAGGTTTAACAAAACGCAAAGTGACAGTTTGCTCCCTGCGATAGAAAAGGGCGATATAATTTTTATTGGCTCAACAACCGAAAACCCTTATGCATCAATGACGCCTGCTATAGTTTCAAGATGCAGAGTGTTTGAGCTAAAGCGCCTTTCACAAGAAAACATTAAAAGCGCGCTAAACAGGGCGCTTAAAGATAAAGAGCGTGGTTTAGGCAATTATGATTTAATCATTATGGAAGATGCGCTCAACCACATTGCAAAAGCAAGTGCGGGAGATTTAAGGGTAGCGTTTAACGCGCTTGAGCTTGCGTGCCTTACTACCGCGCCTGACCAAACGGGTAAAATTACAGTTACGCTTAAAGATGCTGAAGAATCTATCCAACAAAAAGCGCTATCATTTGACGAAAACCTTTACTATGATATTCTTTCTGCTTTTTGTAAGAGCTTAAGGGGAAGCAGTGCAGACGCTGCGCTATACTATATGCAAAGGCTTATAGAAGGTGGGTGCGACCCTTTGCTCTTAGCAAGGCGAATTGTTGTTCACGCTGCTGAAGACGTGGGTATGGCGGACCCCAATGCGCTTGTGGTTGCAACTAATGCGCTTGTTGCGTTTGAAAGGTTGGGGCTACCCGAAGGGCTAATTCCATTGTCGCAAGCGGTTATATACGTTTGTGAAGCTGAAAAATCAAACACGGTTGTTGAAGCAATGTATTCTGCAAAACACGACGCTGTTAACGTGCGTGATGATGAAGTTCCAACCCATTTAAGAAATTACGAATACGCATCAAAAGAAGACAAACTCAACACGCAAAATTATAAATACCCTCACGACTTTGGTGGGTACGTTGAACAGCAGTATTTGCCCGACGGGTTAAAGGATAGGGTTTATTACAAGCCCAAAGATAACGGCTATGAGAAAACCGTTAAAGAAATAAGAAAAAGAAAAGGTAAAAAGGTATAACTTATGGACTATTCATTAAAACTTGCAAAAGAATTTACTTTACGCGCAGATCACTCTGCAAACATAATTGCGCTCATTGATGATGGCAACACTATTCCGTTTATCGCACGTTATAGAAAAGAACAAACGGGTTCTTGTGACGACCAAGTGTTAAGAGAGTTTTTTGACAGATTAAAATATTTAAGAAACCTTGACAAAAGAAAGCAAGAGATTGCCGATTCTATTACAGAGCAAGGCAAAATGACTGATGAGATTATGCTTTCGCTTGCTAAAGCTGAAACGCTTACCGAAGCGGAGGACGTGTATAGACCGTTCAAGCAAAAAAGAAAAACACGCGCGTCAGTTGCAACAGAAAAAGGTCTTGCACCCCTTGCTGATTTTATCTTGGAACAAACTGATGGCGACGTTAAGGTAAAAGCAACTGAATTTATTAGTGAAGAAAAGGGCGTTGAAAGTGCTGAAAAGGCGATTGCGGGTGCAATGGACATAATTGCAGAACGCGTTTCTGATGATGCTGAGCTTAGAAAAACGCTTAGGAAAAAGATGTTTGACCTTGGCGAACTTGCTTGTAAACTTTTAGAGAACGAAAACGCAAAAACTTACGACATGTACGCTGAATACAGCGAAAAGATTGCAAAGATACCGTCACACAGAATACTTGCGGTTAACCGTGGCGAAAAGGAAGAGTGCTTAAAGGTAAACGTTGTTGTAGAAACTGAAGCGTTCGTTGACGCAATCAAGTCAGTTTACGTTAAAAACTCCAGCCAAAGCGCAAACGTTGTTGGTGAGGCTTGCGCCGACGCTTACTCACGCCTTATTTTCCCGTCACTTGAAAGGGAAGTTAGAAGTGAGCTTACCGAAAAGGCAAGCGAACAAGCGATAAAGATGTTTGAAGTTAATCTTCGCCCATTGCTTTTGCAACCCCCGCTAAAAGGCAAAACTATTTTGGGGCTTGACCCCGCTTATAGAACGGGTTGCAAAATTGCGGTTATAGATAGCGAAGGGAACGTTTTGGATACCACCGTTATTTATCCTACGCCACCGCAAGAAAAAATTGAAGAAGCAAAAGCAGTATTGCTTAAACTTATAGATAAGTATAAAGTTAACGTTATCTCTATCGGCAACGGAACGGCAAGCAAAGAAAGTGAAATTTTTATTGCAAACATGATAAAAGAAAGCGGAAGAGATTTGTCTTACGCGGTAGTAAACGAAGCAGGTGCATCCGTTTACAGTGCAAGCAAGCTTGGCGCTGAAGAATTCCCAGACTTTGACGTTACGCAAAGGAGTGCAGTGTCTATCGCAAGAAGGTTGTTAGACCCGCTTGCTGAACTTATAAAGATTGACGTTAAGTCAATCGGCGTTGGACAATACCAACACGACATGCCAGAGGCTAGGCTTGAAGAAGTCTTGGGTGGGGTTGTTGAAGATTGCGTTAACAGCGTTGGCGTTGACCTTAACACCGCATCTCCTAGTTTACTTTCTTACGTTGCAGGCTTAAACAAAGGCATTGCAAAAGAGATAGTAAAATATAGGGAAACGAAGCCGTTTGTTAAACGTGAAGATTTGCTTTCGGTTAAAAAACTTGGCGCAAAAGCGTTTGAACAATGCGCAGGCTTCCTTAGAATAGTTGGCGGAAACGTTTTAGATAATACGGGTGTTCACCCCGAAAGCTATCCTGCTGTAGAAAAACTTTTGGCGTTTACGGGATACACGCTTGATGACGTTGCTAATGGAAAAATTGGCGATATAAGTGCAAAAATAGAACAAAAGGGTTGGGATAATGCGTCAAAAGAATGTGGCGTTGGTATTCCTACCATAAAGGATATTGTGGCAGAACTTGTTAAACCGGGCAGAGATATTCGTGACAGCTTGCCTAAGCCTATTTTAAGAAGCGACCTTATGGATTTAAGCGACCTTAAAGAAGGCATGGAAATTAACGGCACGGTAAGAAACGTTATCGACTTTGGCGTGTTTGTGGATATCGGTGTTCACCAAGACGGGCTTGTTCACATTTCTCAAATTTCAGACAATTATATTAAACACCCGTCAGACGTTTTGAAAGTTGGCGACTTAGTTAAGGTTAAAGTTTTGGGCGTAGATACGGTTAAGAAGAAAATTTCTCTCACAATGAAAACCGCTGACCTTCCACACGGTATTGCCGTGGGCAATCAAAAGACGGATAGGGAAAGAAAACAAGGCAAACGTGATGCTGAAAGAAAGAGAGAAGAGAAAAAGCAACTTTCTAACGAAGAATTAAAAGAGCTTTTAATGAGAAAATTTGGCAGGTAATACCTCGGCGCAAGTGAACCCACTTGCGCCGTAATAATTTTGCATAATGGAAGAAAAATATATTTTTAACCTTGACGAAAAAACACGGTTAGTCGTTAAGGAGTGCATTGAAAAACTTAATATTTTAGGCGTGCCTATTTCAAATTCTATTTATTTTGCTTTTAACGGCGGGTTTTCTTATTATGGAAGAACACACACGGGCGCAAAAATCAAACAAAAATATGGCTGTCAATACTATATAACAATAAATAAATATATTATTGACGAAAAAGACGTTGAAAACACCGTTGTTCACGAACTTTTGCACACCGTCAAAGGCGGAATGTGCCACAGTGGAGAATGGAAAAAATATAAACTTTTAGTTAATAAAAGTAAACTGTTTAAAATCACAATATTAAGTAGAGTAAAGTTAAAAGACGTTGCGTATAAGAACAAAAAGGTTTTTGATTATGTTGACTACAACCCCAAAACTATGGACTTGTTAGAGTGTCCAAAATGTGGTAAAAAACTCTGCGTAAAAAAGGGCACGTGCAAGACCAAAGAGGGCAAATGCAAGTATTTGTGCGCAAAATGCAAAGTGCGATTTATATACGTTTAGACTTTTTGCTATCCTTAACTGAAAGGCAATAATCAACAAAACAGGAAAATAAAAATTTAAACAAGTATTGACTAAAACGATAATATTTGTTATACTCAGCGTATAGTAACTTAAAGAGGAATTAAAATGAGTGGCTTTTGTAAAGTGTGTGGCGGTTTGGCTAAGCCGGGCGCTACAAGATGTCTATATTGCGGGGCCGAGTTGGTTTCATCTCACGCAGTTGACACTGTTGACGTTTGTCAATCTAATACCGCCAACGACAAGGTGGTTAGCAATATGCGTTTGTTTTCTTCAAGCTGTTGGGGCTCGCATTGGGCGACTAAAAGGGCGCAAGCGGATAGAATAGGCATAATTTTAACTAATACCAAAAAGCTTTCAAACAGTAAAGAATTTTTTGCGTCAGTTGAAAAATACGTTCAATTCAAATCAAGCAAGGGCATTGAGTACTGTTTGCTTGACCTAAAAGACCAGGCGGTATTAAGTGGGGTTGAAGATGATTGCCAAAGCATCATTGATTTGTTAGATGAAGTTTATAGCGAGGCTGTTCCCGATTATCTTCTTATAGTGGGGGATAGTTCGGTTATTCCGTCAATGGTTTGGGATAACTTGAGTGGGGATAGCGATAGCTACGTTGTTTCCGATTTGCCTTATATTACGTTTGACGTTGATTCGCCTTGGGACGGAAAAGAATATGATTTTGAATATATTACTCAAGTGGGTAGAGTGCCGGCAAGTGCGCAAACGGGATTTAAGCACGCAGTCAAGTATTTTGAAAACACAATGAATTTTTTACCATACAATAGCGTTAACGCCTTTTGTTGTGGGGCAAAGGTGTGGGAGCAGACGACGGATAACGTGTTTGCAAAAGTTTGCCCCGACGCGATAACTTCGCCCGAATATACTACTAACGCTTTGACGGCAAGGAGCAACGGTTTAAGATTGTTTGATTGTCTTTCTGCAGGGTATAATCTATTGTGTTATAACTTGCACGGCTCGGAAGCAACGCACAAATGGTATGGACAACTTGGCAGTTCTTACCCCGAAGCCTTTGAAAAAGAAATACTTACCGGCAGAAAAAGCGGGTATGCAATAATGGTTGAAGCATGTTACGGTGCTCGCCCAGACAAAGGGCAAGACAGTATTGTCGTTCACGCTTTATCAAATAACTGCGTGGGGTTTGTAGGCTCAACAAAAATAGCATATGGGTGCGGAAACGGCAGTATGGTTTGCGCAGACGTTATTGCAAAAGAATTTACCGAGAGAGTTTCTAGTGGGGCTACGTTTGGTGGCGCGTTTTTAAGTGCGCTCACAGAACTATGTCATAGTGGAAATTTAGACGAAACGGAAATTAAAACTCTTGCCGAGTTCAATTTGTATGGCGATCCATCTTGTACGCTCGTTAACAACTGTTATTCTGGCAAAGCAGTTATAACAAAGAGCAAAGCGGGTAAACCACAAGCAAAAACCAATGCTAAAAAAGCCGTTAAGCTTATGTCTTGCAATGATAAGCCTGGCAAAAAAATGAGCGGAGGGATTTCGCTTATGAGTTTTTCGCCTAAAGAACAGCAAGAAATTAAGAAAATGGCGTTTACCGTTAAGGAAAAGGGGAAAGGATACATACTTACAAAATACTCAAGCATGAAGGACGTTGAGCCCGAAGTGTTTAAGGACGTAAACTCTGGAAGTTATAGAGCCGTTTATACCAAGCAGTCGGGTGAAGTCAACACGATTATAAAATTGATGCTTGACAAAAACGGACAAATAGAAAAAGAATATCTTTCTAAGTAAAGGAGAATAAAATGGAAGGTATAATTATGTTTATGCTTGAAAACAAGCAGTCAAAAAGTGAAATGGTAGCACCCTTCTTATATCAAGGGCAAGGACAGTTTGTCAGGGTGAGAATGAAAGAAGAAAACCCGTTTGAAAACAATACCTTGCAAGCATATGATGGCAAGATGGTTGTTTTAAATGGTGAAATGGATGACGATTTGTTCTTGATAAGTGAAATTAGCGAAAAGTGTGATTTACAAGTTGCCCAAAAACAAGAAGAAAAGCTTGCGCAAGACAATGCTGAGATAGAATAAGCCGAATAAGCAACAAAAAACAGTGAACCCCCCGTCTAATACGTGTGACGGGGGTTTTTTATAAAAAAAACAAAAAAAATTTAAATAAACTATTGCATTATGAAAAAATGCGTGTTATAATAAACTTGCATTTATCAAAAATATGTCTTGATGTATGTTTTGATAAACTTATTCAAATAAAAATCATAGGGCAACTTGGATAAGAGCAAAAGGAGTTTGTATGTTGTTTTCAAAAAAACCTAAAAAGAGTAAAGAAGAGATTGAAAAGGAAAGAGATGCTAAAATTGCAAAGACTGCAAGCGATTTAAAAATTCAGCTTGTAACCTTGGCAAAGAAAAAGGAATCTATATTTCAAAAAGTAATGGTTGCAAGGCAAAAAGGGCTTGCCGAGCAAGAACGTCAAGCAAGGGGGCTTTTAAAGCAGGCAATGATGGCTGAAAAGAGAGCAGATGCAATGCTTATGACCTTAGAGCTTGCCACAGAATCTAAAGACATGGCAGAACTCAACATGAATTTTTTAGAGAGTATCGGTGCGTTGAGCGAAGATATTATTGCTTCAAGCAAGAACACAAAAGATTCTAAAGCTAAAAAGATTGAAGATAAATATATGCGTGCTATTTATGAATCTGAGCTCCAACGTGAAAGAGTTGGCAAGCTGTTAGAAATTGGCGACTATGCAGGTGTTATGAATAGTGAAACTGATGAGTACAGCGACCTTGATAAAGAAATTGACGGCATGATAGAGCAAACAATGCCTAGTGCTCAATACGTAATAAATAAACAAAGAATATAGTGTGGGAAGTTTATGAAATACAAAAATTTCAAAAAAGAATTAAAAAGGAAGAAAGAGCAAGAACAAACACTTAGGGAGCTTCGTGGTGCTATAAATACGCTCACCGCAAAGCGTGATAGGTATGCTGAAGAATCAAAGCAAGCGTTAAAAATGGGCAACGAATCTTTATACATGGCAAAGGTGGCTTTGTTAAAACATGCTATTTTTAACCTTAAGCAAGCTCAAGATATGGAAGCAAACTTTACTATCGCTAAAGATATGTGTGAAATGCAACATCTTAATAAAAAGTTTGTTAGTTCGCTCAATTCGGTTATGAAAAACGTTTATAAAACTTGCAAGGCAATTCACGTAAGCTCAAGTGAAAAAACGTTTATGAAGGCGTTATTTAAACAAAATCAAACGTCGCTTGAACTCCAAAACGCACTAAAGAACAATAATATGACGTTTGCAAGTAGCGTTACTTCTTTGTCGGATATAAGTGATGAAGAAATTAACAAGTTCTTAAAAGAAGAAATGCTTAACGAACAAATTAGTTTGGAAAACGAGCTTGACAGTATTGAAGAAAAACTTTTTGGTGAAGTTCAAAAAAAAGAGCCTGAAAAACAAGTAGAAATGATGGGTGGACCCGCAATCTCAAACTCTGAAGTTAAAGCGGGTGCCGTGCAAGGCGGGTTTGAAAGTAAAGCCGAAAACAAAATAGATTTAATCTTAAACCAAACAAGCCTTGAAGAAAAAGAACAAAACAAAACGCGCCCCGAAGATGAAATTTTAGGCGAAGAAGCGGGTGAAGACGGGTTTGTGTGGGACAATATTCCTACAATAGGCTTTGATGATATTGCCGGGCTTGAAGAAGTTAAAGAAGTGGTTAAAGTAAAGGTGCTTTTGCCCTTGAAAAATCCAGAGGCTTTTGAGGGTTATGAAAAGAAGAACGGCGGGGGGCTTTGTTTGTACGGCCCTCCCGGAACGGGCAAAACAATGATTGCTGCTGCAATCGCAAAAGAAATAGGTGCAAAGTTCTGTTCGGTTAAACCTTCCGACCTATTAAGGCAAGGCGCGGGCAACACTGAAAAAGCGGTTAGAACGCTTTTCCGTCAAGCAAGAAAGTTTGATTGCGCGGTTATATACTTTGACGAAATGGATTCTATATCTCCAAAATCAACGCGTTCACAATACGCAAAGCAATTAAGGTCAGAGTTTCTTGCGCAACTTCAAGGCGTTGAAAGTTACGGAAAGGATAAGGGCAATATTTTATTCCTTATTTGCGCAACAAACAAGCCTTGGGATATTGACAGTGCGTTCTTGCGCCCAGGAAGATTTGGCACAAAAGTCTACGTGGGGCTTCCTGATGCGCCGGCAAGAGAATATATGATTAGAAAGCGCGTTGAAAAGATTAAGGCTAAAGGCGTTGTTGCAATAAACGAAAATATTGATATTGACTTTATAGTGGACAAGACTAACGGCTTTAACGGTTCAGACATAACAAACCTGCTTGATAGGATTGAGGAGATTTCTATCGTAAGGGGGATTAATAGTGGTAGCAAATACATAGAAAACGACGACTTTGTTAAAGCGCTTGAAAGCGTTCATTCGTCAGTACAAACCGAAGACCTTGTCAAGCTTAAAGAGTGGATGAACGAAAACGACAAGTAAGGAGAGAGCAGTGAACCTTTCTATTATAAGTTATTATAAAGAATTATACGAAAAGAGTTATAAAGAAGGTGTTATGGCGCACGAGATGAACAATCTTGCAGTGGTAAAAGCGCGTTTTAACGATGCGTCAACCTATCTTAAAAAACTTGCTCAACTCGATTTGGCAAACAAGGCGGAATATGAAAAGCGCGCGGAAAGACTTAAAGGTATAGCGGATAAAATAGAAGTTGTTCCATATAAATCAAACCCAAGCGCTCAAGCGGTAAACAATCAAACGTATACTCAGCAAGTCGACACGTTTCAAAAAGAAACTGAAGATATGAGTTCGTTTTTCACTTTCTTTGAACCGCACGAATTGAGCAGTGGTTTTGAAGGGGTTATAGGCCTAGATGAAGCGAAAGAAGCCGTTACCGAATACGTAATAAATCCAATTAGATATCCTGAAGCGTATAATTATAAATTCATAAGTAGCAAGTGTATTTTGCTTGAAGGTCCACCGGGAACGGGCAAGACTACGTTTGCAAAAGCGGTGGCAAAAGAAATTCAACAACCGTTTGCGCTTGTGAACGTTGCTGGACTTGTAAACTGTTACGTTGGTGAAACGGGAAAAACCATTGATAAGGTTTTCAACTATTTAAGAGATTACGTTTCTAAAAAAGGCGTTGGCATAACAGTTTTCTTTGATGAGTTTGATGAAATTGCAAAAAGTAGGTCTGGTGATGACAAAGCGTCGCAATCGGCCGTGCCCGCACTACTTAGAAACCTTGACGGCGTTAAAGAGAACAAAAACTTTTTAATACTTGCTAACACGAACTGTAAAGACTCGCTAGACTCAGGTATTTTGAGTAGGTTTAGAAGAAAAATCTATATTCCATTGCCCGATCAAACAATGCGACTAAAGTTCTTTAAGGATAAGCTAAAGCAATTAGAGCCCGAACATTACGAGAAAATAGATTTTGAAAGAGTGGCTATCTGTGCGGAAGGTTTAAGCGGAAGAACTATCACGCATATTTGTGATGATTTCTTGCATTTCATTGGCGGAGTAAAAGCAGGGATTAGAAAGTGTACTGATTATAACGAATTCTTAGTGCAAAAGATTACGGACAGCAAGTAAAAAGGACGTGTAAGATGAAAAGATGTACATATTGTAATGAAATTTTAAGAGATGAAGATAGGTTTTGCTCATATTGTGGAGCAAAGCTTGAAGACGGGGCTAAGTCAAACCAAGCCCATTCAAAAACCCCTTCTTCTTTATTCATAAAGTACTCGGGCTATATTGACAGCAATGCACTGTACAAAGTAGCTTGGGCAAAAGAAAAAGGAATATTAAAGAGTGAATTCCCCGAAGAAGCCGAAGAAATTTACAAAGCACTTTCTTTTAGGGGGCATTTAGATAGTATATACCACTATGCGTGTATACTTCTTGAAAAACCCCACCCAGATAAACATTTGGCACGTAAGTGGCTAAGGGTTTCTGCGGAGCGCGGGCACGCGCCAAGCATAGCGCTACTTAAAACGCAAGACTGGGGCGGAAAAGAATTTAGCGCCGAAAAGGCTGAAACAACAAAGTATAGCATGGATAAAGAGCTTGAATCGATAAAGCTTCCGCAAGGCAACGAAAGTTTTGCAAGCAGAGTGCGTGAAGTGTTACCGTCGGTTGTGATGATTGACGCTATTTCAAACTCAAGCGGGAACAAAGATGCAAGCTGTGGCTCTGGGTTTGTTGTCGAGGGCGGATACGTTGTTACGAACGCTCACGTCGTAGGGAATAATCCCGATTACGTTCAAGCAAGATTTGAGCCTACGGTTGACAATAAAACGCATTTGCTTCGTCCGTTGCTAATTGAAGAAGATTATGATATTGCCGTTTTAGAGTTTGCGCATGCCGAAGGGAAAAAGGGATTAAAACTAAGCTATGAGCCTTTAGATTACGGGCAAGAAGTTTACACCATAGGAAATCCTTTAGGAATGGGGCTAAGCGTAAGCAAAGGCATAGTATCTTGTCCTGAAAGAGAAGCTGTTTACCCGCCAAAAGTTAAGAGCGTGATACAAACGGACATCACAATCAATCACGGCAACTCTGGCGGAGCGCTGTTTGATGCAAGCGGTTGTGTTATAGGTGTAGCAACCTTTGTACCAAGCGATAGTGAAGGTGGAATAGGAATGTGTATTCCTTCAACATATATTAAAAAAATGGTAGATAAGTTATAAAGGAGAGAAAGTTATGAAAGAAAAAATCAAAAACCTTGTTGTAAGTCCTAGCACGGAATACGTTATTTGGTCGCAAGACCTAGAAAACGTTGTAAAGGGCGCAACCTTAAACGTTGAAGCAGGCTGTGTAGCTTTATACATAGTAAACGGTGTGTTAAAAAGCATTAACACCCCTGGTAGATGGGTTATCAAGAACAAAGAAGAATGCAAAACGAACAGCAGATTGCAACTTGTTTGCGTAAACACGGATAAAACCTTTAACATTCTTTGTGGTGTTGGTAATATTCCTTATAAAGACGAAGAAATGAATGCTTCTACAGTTGTTGGCGCACACGGCGAATGCAAGATAAGAATTGCTCAGGCATGGTCGCTTTTCGGAGCAATGGGCAAAGCAAACATAACCGCTGAAGAAATTGATGAATACGTTAGACTTAAAATGTGTGAATTGATGACTACAAGGCTTGCACAAGTTTTACAAAACTATGAGTATGATAACATTATGACCCAACAATCAACAATCGCAGCTGATTTACAAACTAAATTCTCTGAAAGATTAAACGAGGTTGGTATTGAAGTGGAAAGCTTTGCTATCGGTGGTATAAGGTTCCCCGAAGAATACTTAAGCAAACGAGAAGAGTTCTTTGCGGAACAAAGAAAGAAAAAAGCCGACAAAGAAAGAAGACGTGAAGAAGAAAGAGCGCAAAGAGCGGAAATCGACAACGTTATTGCTTTAGCAAACGCAACTCAAGGTCTTAACACTAACGCAAACGTTGCACCTGTAGCGCCTGCAAACAACACCGCAAATAGTGATGCAAATAGAGCAATTAAATACTGCACTCAATGCGGAACTAAAGTGTCAAGAGACGCTGCTTTTTGCCCAAGCTGTGGATATAAATTTTAATACGGAAGGTGTGATATGGGATTATTTAACATGTTTAAAAAGAAAGAAGACTATACAAAAGTTAACAACTTAAACAAAACTCAAATTTTAACTTTAATACAAAACGTACATATGAACTGCAAAAACCCCGAAGCTATTTCTCTTCTTAGAAATATTCAAGAAGAACTTCAAGGCCAAGGCGAAACTCCCAGCGCAGAAGTAGTTGGTATCGACAGCCAAATTCAAGCGTTGCTCAGCGAAGCGAACACTTACGTTGTAAAGCAACAATACGCTATCGTTTTAACAAAACTAAACAAGGCGTTTAGTTTAGCTGCCGATCGTCGTCAACACTGTGCGGTTGGTGGACAAATGACCAAAGCGGATAAAAAAGCTAAGGCTAAAGCAGATAAAATAACGGCTAACTTAAATAAAAACGTTAAAAAGACAAGGGCTGAAGAACTTGAAGAAGAAATCGAAAAGAAAACCGCAGAACTTGCTATCGCGGAAGCAGAGTTCCAAAAACTCAAAAAACTCCACGAAGCAAACCCAGCAAACTCTTCTATCTTGTCACAAGGCAGAGCTAAACAAATTCAAATAACCGCGTTAAAGAACCAACTTTCAGCGCTTTCTAACGAACACGCTGCTGAAACTACGGTTAAAGGTCAAGAAGATATTCTTGCTGCGGGCGAACAACTTGCAAGCAACAGAACGTACACTGCTGAACAAGTTCAAATCAACACTGCAAGGCTTGCCGAACAAGAAGCAAGAAACCAAGAAGCTGCAGACATTGCAAAAATGGGTTTACAATCTATGCAAACTTCTGCTATCGCAATGGACCCGTTTGCTGAAGAAAGTGCGTTCAATCCGTTTGCGGAAAGTAACGTATTCGGTCAGGCAAGTGGCACGCAGAGTGCGTTTACACCTGGCAAAATGAGCTCTCAAGAAATGGCTAATGATATAAAAGCTACTGTTAAAGCGCTTCAAAAGAGTATTGATGCTTATACCGAGAAGATTGACGCGGCAAGTGAAGATTTTGAAGATTGCAACGCTCAATTAAAGCCTCTTTTAATTAAAAGACAAACGGCATCTGCTTCAGATTGCTTGCTTTTAGATGGTCAAATTGACCAAATCAATGCAAAGCGTTCAAGCATTGTATACAAGATTAAAAGATATAGACAAGCTGTTGCTGAACTCAACGATAAGCTTACTATTATGGACAAACTTTCAACTCAACAAGATATGGAATCAACCAACGCTAAGATTGCAGAGTTGACGGGCGGAAAGTTCAACGACTACTTAAGTTTAGCTGCATATCTTGATGATGCTGTTAAGGCAAGCAATGCAAGCTTGGAAGAATTGAGTACTGCCGTTAACCTTTCTGAAAGTGAAGGCATACTTATGAATTCTGCTGCGGGCGCAACGGCAGCGTTAACTGACGCAGCAACCATTAAAGATGAAGATAAATATGCAAGCTTAGAACAAGAAATGGGTGTTGCAAGACCGAGAACGTTAAATTAACGAGGCGGACAAATGAGTAAAATTGATATTATTTTGCGTGCAGCTGACGCTACGGTGGCTAAAGCCGATCAGCAGGCTGCATGCGGAAAAACTTCTATTGCTCAGCAGTTTTACAGAACTGCCGCAAAGCAATATAGGCAAGTTGCAGGCATGGACCCATCAAAAAAAGACGAGTATATATCCGTTGCCGAACAGTTAGAAAGCAAAGCCGACCAAGCGGGGCAACAGGCTGTTGTAAAAACTTCGCAAAACAACGTAAATGGCGTTAACGCCGTAAATAATCAACCGCAAGTTAGAAACACGGCAACCTTTAACACGGCTCAAACCGCACCCGTTGCTACCGCAAGCCAAGATAACGGGCAAGGCGCTGAAGTAAGCTTAGAACAAGCGCTTGAAAAACTTGACGCATTAACGGGGCTTGGTAACCTAAAAAAGAATATACGTTCTTGGATTTCAATGGCAAAGTTTAATAACCTTAGGGTTGAAAACGGCTTGGAGGCCTTAGACGGATTTTCATACCACTTAGTGTTTACGGGTAACCCCGGTACAGGTAAAACCACCGTTGCACGCATTATGGCGGACATATGTAAAGCGCTCGGTATTATAAAAACAGGTCAAACGATAGAAACTTCAAGAAGTGACCTTGTTGCTGGTTATGAAGGGCAAACGGGCACGAAAACAAGAGAAGTAATTCAAAGTGCGCTTGGTGGCGTTTTGTTTATAGACGAAGCGTACACGCTTTGCGGAAACGGACGTGACGAAGGGAAAGACCCGTTCGGTCAAGAAGCTATTGATGAACTTCTTAAGGCTATGGAAGACTATAGAGAAAACCTTGTAGTTATAGTTGCAGGGTATTCTAACCTTATGGAAAAATTCCTTAACGCAAACCCTGGGTTAAAGTCAAGAATGAACACTGTTTTAGAGTTTGAAGATTACAACGGTGACGAAATGTTTACCATCTTCTCTAAAATGTGCGCAGGCAAACAGTTGCGCTTAAGCCAAAAGGCTGGTGAAATTGCAAAGGCGTATTTTGACAAACTTTATGCTGAGAGAGACGTTAACTTTGGTAACGCAAGAACGGTTAGAAACGTTTTCCAAAAAGCAATGGGTGCAATGGCAGAACGCGTAATTCAATCGGGTGGAAACGTTACTATTGATGACCTTACAAACTTAAACGAAAAAGACTTAATCAACGCAATGCAAGGGGACAACAGCGGTGTATGCCCTGAATACGAACTTGTTAAGCACGAAGTTACCGAAGCGGGCATTTATGCAAACGTTTCTAAAGGCGATATGGGTATTGCAGCGGTTTCATTGTGTAAGCGTTTAGAAGCACTCTTGAAGTACGTTTATAAGTTTAATGGTGACTTGAGTGAAATGATAAATCAGCTTAAAGAAAAAGCACAGTCATATTCATTGAACCTTTCAAGACAAGATTTTGATAGGCTTTATAGAATAAGAACGTTTAGAAATGCTTTCGTTCATTCTGGCGACACGTCGTCGAACATTACCGAGGCAGACGTGTTAGAATGCGTTAAACTATTCAAGAAATTAGAAAATAGGGGGTGACGGGAAAAAGTGTCTGTTTCATATGAAAATCTTTGGGCAATTCTTAAGAAAAAGAAATTGACTAAAAAAAGATTGATGGAAGAGACTAATATTTCTCCCACAACCGTTCAGTTGCTTTCGCACAATAAAATAGTTTCTATGTCAACTTTAATTTCCATTTGCAAATTTTTAAAATGCGACATAGGCGACGTGGTGCATTTAGCCACCGAAGAACAAGATGCAAAGCAAGCTATTTCCAAATATGTTTACGAACTGAACGAACCTAAAGTATTGAAAAAAGCGGTTGAGAACTACTTAAAGACAAAGGGTGCAAGCAAGAACTCTTTTGTTAAGGCGACTAAAATTTCGCCCAATACGCTTAAAAAAATACTTGAAGAAAAACCCATCAATCTTTCAACATATAATAAGCTAATGAATTTTATCGACCAAGAATTACTACATAACGTTGATATATTTTTGGGAGCAAAGTAACAAAATTCATAAACCGTATAAAGAATTTTCTTTTGTACGGTATAAAAAAACAATAAGGGCGCAAACTTAAATAACAAGCTTTTTCTCTAAAGGCAAATACATAAGGAGAAAAAGATGAGTAATAAAGTTGTTATTTGTGGTGTTAATACCGCAACTCTTCCTAAAATCACGGAAAAGGAATCAAATGCGCTACTTGAAAAAATTAAACTTGGGGACGAGTGCGCAAGGGAGCAGTTTATAGTTGCTAATATGCGTCTCGTCCTTTCGGTTATAAGGCGGTTTAACGCAAAGCGCAAAAGTTTAGACGACCTTTTTCAAGCGGGTTGCATAGGCTTAATTAAAGCAATTGATAATTTTGACTTGGCGTTTGGCGTTAAGTTTTCCACGTATGCCGTGCCAATGATTATGGGCGAAATAAAAAGGCTACTTCGTGACACTAACTCAATGCGTGTTCCAAGAAGTATTCGTGATACGGCATACCAAGTGCTTAAAACCCGTGGTGAGCTTGAAAAGGGCGACAAAGAAGCCAGTTTAGAAGACGTTGCAAAAACGATGAACGTTGCGCTTGCCGAAGTGGTTTATGCTTTAGATGCTATCTCTGACACGGTTTCTCTTTACGACCCAGTGTTCAACAAGTCGGGTGACGAACTTTTGCTTGTTGACCAGATAGGCGACCAAAAGTGCAATGAAGAAAGCTGGACGGAAAACGTAGCTATTCAAACGGCGATGGAAAGACTTGACGAGCGTGAAAGAAAAATTATATATTTAAGATATTTTGAAGGAAAAACTCAAACGGAGATATCTACGGAAGTTGGCATAAGCCAAGCGCAAGTTTCGCGTTTAGAAAAAACAGCCCTTTCGTTTATAAGGCAAAACATCAATTAAGCAAATGATAACGAAAAAATTAACCCCTAAGCGACAAAAAGACGCTTGGGGGTTTTGCATTTTATAATTTCAGCGTAAAAACATAAACACACATAACTACAATTTGACATTTTATTGTAAATAAAGTAAAATATATAAGATATGATAATACTCGGCTTTGACCCCGGTATAGCGACGCTTGGTTACGGGGTAATACAAACTGAACGCGGTAAAAAGCCCCAAATGCTAGATTACGGAATAGTTTCTACGCCAAAGGAAGAAAATATAGCCGTTCGCTTAGCTATGCTTGAAAAAGGCGTTAAGCAAATAATAGACAAATATAAGCCGGATGAAGTTGCTATTGAAGAACTGTTCTTTGCAAAAAACGTAAAGACGGGTATTGCCGTAGCACACGCAAGGGGAGTGGTGCTGTTGACGTGCATTAAAGAGTGTGGAAAGATTTATGAATACACACCCTTGCAGATAAAACAAGCGCTGACAGGATATGGGCGTGCAGTCAAAGGTCAAATTCAAGCGATGGTAAAAATGTTTTTAAACCTAAAAGCCGTGCCCAAGCCTGACGACGCGGCGGACGCGCTTGCCGTTGCACTAACGCACGCACAAACGAACAAGCTGGGCGGACTGTTCAGTATTTAGGAGTTTATATGATAGGTTACGTTAAGGGCAAACTTCTTGCCCAAGAAAATGGTGAAATAATATTAGAAAATAACGGTGTTGGATTTTCAATCACTCCGTCGGCTGAAGCGTTAAGGGAAATAACCTTAAACGGAGGCGGAGCAGTGTATACGTATATGGCGGTTAGAGAGGACGACATCAGTTTGTATGGATTTAAGAGCTTAGAAGAAAAGAAGATGTTCTTAAAGCTTATAACCGTTTCGGGCATTGGTCCTAAAATGGGCATGACGGTACTATCTAACATGAGTTTAACCGACCTTGCTGTAAAAATTGCGACAAGCGACGTTAAAGGCCTTTCGCAGGTTAAAGGGCTAGGCAAAAAGAAAGCCGAAATGATTATAGTAGAACTTCGTGAAAAGATGGGCGAAGAGCTAAAAGAAGAAACTCCCAAAAACAAATTAGAGCAAATAGATTTAATGCAAAAAGACGTTCAAGACGCAATGCTTGCTTTAACGGGCTTAGGCTTTAACAAGCAAGAGTGTGCCGACGTTTTAGTTAAGGCAAAAGAGCAAAACGTTCAAGGCGTTCAAGCGCTCATTGCGTTTGCATTGAAGAACATAAGATAGGTTATTTATGGAAGACGAAAGAATTGTTTTAAGCACGGTAAACGATGCCGAGCAAGAAGTGGAAAACATACTCCGCCCCAAGTCGATGGAGGGGTACGTTGGTCAGGAAAAAATTAAAGATAATCTTGTCGTTTCAATGACGGCTGCAAAAATGCGTGGCGATGCGCTTGACCACGTGCTTTTATACGGCCCGCCGGGGCTTGGGAAAACCACGCTCGCGCACATTATAGCAAGCGAGCTTGGCACGCAAATTAAGGTTACAAGCGGTCCTGCAATCGCACACCAAGGCGACCTTGCGGCAATACTTACCAACCTTAACGATCGCGACGTGTTGTTTATTGATGAAATTCACCGCCTTAATAGGAACGTTGAAGAAATTCTTTATCCAGCAATGGAAGATTACTTTTTGGACTTGATTTTCGGCAAAGGCCCGTCAGCACAAAACGTGCAAATACCCTTACCTAAGTTTACTTTAATAGGCGCAACGACTAAAGCGGGCATGCTCTCATCACCGCTTCGTGATAGATTTGGGCTTATTTGCAGGTTAGAAAATTACACAGAAGACCAGTTAACTGAAATTGTAGAAAGGGCGGCGGGAATGCTTTCAATCAAGATAGAAAGTGATGCCGCTTGCGAAATAGGCAAAAGAAGCCGTGGCACACCGCGTATTGCAAATAGATTACTTCGCCGTGTGCGTGATTACGCAATGGTTAAAGGTCACGAAACGGTTATGTTAGAAGACGCAAAAAACGCGCTCAAGATGATGGAAATTGACGAGCTTGGGCTTGATGCGGTGGACGTAAACCTACTAAAGTCAATGGCGGAAAAGTTCGGTGGTGGGCCGTGTGGGCTAGATACGCTTGCCGCAACCATCAACGAAGATGCAAATACTATTGAAGACGTTTACGAACCGTATTTATTACAGCTTGGCTTTATTGCACGCACTCCACGTGGTAGAGTTTTGCTTAGCCGTGGATACGAACATATAGGGCTAAAAATGCCCAAACAAAAAGCAGAACAATATTCTTTATTTGACAGAAATGAAAACGAGTGATTTTGATTATTACCTTCCCGAAAAATTAATAGCGCAAACGCCCGTTTATCCGCGCGATACTTCAAGGCTTTTAGTTTACGATAGGGCAACTGATAAAATTGAGCATAAACATTTTTACGACTTAGTGGATTACTTAAAAGAAGGCGACGTGCTTGTTCGCAACAACACCAAGGTTTTGCCTGCAAGAATGCAAGCCTACACGAAAAACGGTGGCAAGGTTGAAGTGTTGCTATTAAAGCGCTTTGACCTTAATGAGTGGGAAGTGCTTGTTAAGCCTGGAAAAAAAGCAAAGCCGGGCGTAAACTTGACTATTTCAAACGAGCTTTCTTTAGAAGTATTGTCAACTATTGAAGAATCTGGCAGTAGACGTGTTAAGTTTATTTACGACGGCGTGTTTGAAGATATAATTTCTAGGGTGGGCGAAATGCCGTTGCCTCCATATATAACGGAAAAATTAAAAGACCAAGGCAGATACCAAACGGTGTACGCTAAAGTTGACGGGTCAGCGGCCGCGCCTACTGCGGGGTTACATTTTACCGACGAGCTTATTGAAAAGATAAAAGCAAAAGGTGTTGAGATTGTTGACGTGTTGCTCCACGTTGGGCTTGGCACTTTCCGTCCCGTTAAGACTGATGACGTTTTATCTCACCATATGCACTCGGAGTATTATGAAATAAGTGAAGAGTCGGCAGAGCGAATAAACCTTGCAAAAAAGGAAGGGCGTAGAGTTATTGCCGTAGGCACTACAAGCGTGCGCACTCTTGAAAGCGGGGCGGATGAAAACGGGATGGTTAGGGCTATTAAAGACAATACCGAAATTTTTATTTATCCGCCTTATAGGTTTAAATGCGTAGATGCGTTAATCACAAACTTTCACTTGCCAAAATCTACTCTCTTAATGCTTGTATCAGCTCTTTCAACAAGGGAAAATATGCTTAGTGTTTATAAAACTGCTGTTGAAGAAGAATATAGATTTTTCTCTTTTGGAGATGCGTGCTTTATACTATAAACAAACAAAACTTTAAGTTAAAAATAATATGGAAAAATTTTATTACGAAACAATTAAACAAGACGCAAAAACGGGTGCGAGAGCGGGAATACTGCACACTCCGCACGGCGATATAGAAACTCCAACGTTTATGCCCGTTGGCACGCAAGCAAGCGTTAAAGGTGTTACGCCAAGAGATTTAAAGGAAACAAAAAGCCAAATAATACTTGCAAATACCTACCACCTTTATATGCGCCCTGGTGATGAAACGGTTAAAAATGCGGGTGGTTTACACAAATTTATGGCTTGGGATAGACCAATTTTAACCGATAGCGGTGGATTTCAAGTCTTTTCACTAGCTGGGCTTAACAAGATAAAAGATGACGGTGTGCATTTTAATTCTCACGTTGACGGCAGTAAGCATTTTATCACGCCAGAAAAGGCAATCGATATTGAAAACAACCTTGGCGCAGATATAATTATGGCGTTTGACCAGTGTTCGCCGTACGGCGCTGATTATGCTCAATCAAAGATAGCAATGGAAAGAACGCTAAAATGGCTTGACCGCTGTTACAACCATCATAAAAATGATAATCAAGCGCTTTTCCCTATAGTTCAAGGCAATATGTTTAAGGATTTAAGGGCAACCAGCCTAAAAGAAACTATACCTTATGCAAAATACGGTATAGCAATAGGCGGGCTTTCGGTTGGTGAACCAAAGCCCATTATGTACGATATTATGGACAGTATGCTTGATAACTACCCAACGCATATTCCGCGATATCTTATGGGTGTGGGAAGTCCAGACTGTTTGGTTGAAGGCGTTATGCGCGGGATAGATATGTTCGACTGTGTTTTAGCGACCCGTGTGGGAAGAAACGGCACGGCGTTAACGTCAAACGGAAAAGTGGTGGTTAGAAACGGTGCTTATAAAGAAGACTTTACTCCGCTTGACCCAGAGTGCGATTGTTATTGCTGTAAAAACTATACGAAAGCATACCTTCGCCACATGATTAACGTGGGTGAGATGATGGGCGGAATGATGCTTAGCCTTCACAATATTTCTTACCTAAATAGGCTTATGCGCGATATAAGAAACGCTATTTTGCAAGATTCGTTTAGCGAGTTTAGGCAAGAGTTTTATGCAAAAACGGGGGATACTTACCCTAAAATAAATTAAGTATTTAGTCGAAAAGCAAAAAAAACAAAAAAATGCTTGATTTATTAACTCAAATACTTTACAATAATACAGTAAACTAAACTTAAAAAAAAGGAGACAAATAAATGAAAAAGAAATTGACGTTATTATTTACGCTCATGTTATCTTTGGTGGCATTGTTCGCATTTAACACGGTTGGCGCGTTTGCTGATACCGTTCCACCTACTTGGAGCGTAACGACAACCTCTAAAGTTTCAGTTACACACGGCGGAAACGTTGCTATTAGTTACACCTTAAAGTATGGTAATGACGTTGTTACTGATTTGATGAAGGAAGTTGACGGTGTTAAATATACCGTTAAGCCTTACGTTGAAATTTACGAAGAAGGTGGCACTACAAATATTTACGTAAACGGTGTTATTAGTACGAAAGATATGACCACTGGCGAAAAAACGCTTATACTCAAAGTCTTTACCGACAGCACAAAGACTCAACAATTAGGTCAAGATGCTACCTTTAAGCTTAACGTTGTTGCACCTGACAACACTTCAACGATTGTCCTTATCGTATTTGCAGTTCTTCTTGTTGGCTGGATGATTTGGTCTAGCAGAAAAAATAAGAAAAAACAAAAGAACGCAATGGAAAAGGTTCAAGCACTCAAAGTTGGCGATAGAGTTAAAACTATCGGTGGCGTTTGCGGTTTCGTAACCGAAATTAATGATGCTGAAAATACTTTCGTTTTAGAAGTTGGTCAAAACTCTTTCGTTAAATTTGACAAGCAAGCTATATATAGAACAGCACCTGCAGAAGGCAGTGCCGTTGCTCAAGAAGAAGTTAAAAAAGAAGAAGTTAAGGAAGAAATAAAAGAAGATATTAAAGGCTAATTTAACATAGAAGTTAGTTTCCCCGCATACTCTTTAATAAAAGTGTGCGGGGTTTTTTATGCAAAAAAGTGACAACGGAAATTTTATATCAAACGTAATTAAGGGAGTGCTTACTGCTATTATAGTAACGCTTGTGGGGGTAATGGCGTTTTCATTTGTGGTGAAAACGGCGCTTTTGCAAACGGGTGCGATTAAAGCTGTAAACCAATTTATAAAAATACTTTCAATATTTTTGGCGTGTACATTTTCTATCAAAGATGGATTGGGGCTTGTAAAGGGTGTGCTGATAGGCGTTTTATCCACAACTCTAACGTTTTTGCTGTTTGCGCTATTTGGCGCAAGCGTAAGTTTTGGCTTTAGTTTTATTCTTGAGCTGATTTTCGGCGTAATAGCTGGTGGAATATCAGGCGTTATATCAGTTAACGTAAAAAAACGCTCGTAAAGAGCGCGTGCTTGATTTGAATTATAACAACTGCAAAAATGGGGACTATATCCCCTTAATAAAAAAGATTATAACCCCCATAATATAAAATGTCAATCTTAAGGGGGATAAAATGTTTAAATTTGATAGATTATTTTCAACAATGGAGAAAAAGGGTGTTTCTACTTACAGACTTAGGGAAGAATGTGGCGTTGACAGCAAAACTGTTCGCAGATTACGGGCAAATCAAAATATTGAAATGAAAACTCTTGATAGGATTTGCGCTTTTTTAGATTGCAAAATAGAAGAAGTGGTAGAGTTTATAAATGACGATAAAAACTAAATAGACGGCACACTATCTAAACAAAGGTTTAAAGTGGTGTGCTTTTTGTTTGTGTTTTAATTAAAATGAATATAAAGCAGTTGCAACAAAATTAAAAAAAATGTTATAATAAGAAAAAACAAAGGAGAAATCTATGCTGACAAACTATCATACGCACACGGATTTTTGTGACGGTAAGAACACTGCCGAAGAAATGGTTTTATCGGCAATAGATTTGGGCTTTGATGCGCTTGGGTTTTCAGGGCACGGCTTTACAAAAGAAGATGGGGAATTTTGCATGCAAAACCCCCTTGAATATATTGCGGAAATTAAACGTTTAAAG
This sequence comes from Christensenellaceae bacterium, assembly GCA_045578765.1. Taxonomy (GTDB): domain Bacteria; phylum Bacillota; class Clostridia; order Christensenellales; family Borkfalkiaceae; genus UBA1259. The sequence continues at coordinate 55,632 of JAZNKV010000007.1, forward strand.
CAAAAGTACGCTAAAAAAATTCAAATTTACGTTGGTGTTGAAGAAGATTCAAATAATAACGTTAATCGTGCAGATTATGAATATTTGATAGGTTCAACGCACTACGTTTTTGGTAACGGAAAGTATGCTGGTGTTGACCACGGTTTAGACGTTACGAAAAACGCAATTAAACTTTTTGATAATAACCCCATTGCATATGCAAAGAACTACTACGAACGTTTTGTTGGCTATCTTATGCAAAGGAAACCCGATATAATAGGGCACTTTGACTTGCTTACAAAGTTTGATGAAATTGAGCCTATATTTTTAAGCAATAGCGAATACAATGCGATTGCTGAAAGTTATCTATTGCAAGCGTTAAAGATTCAAAGCATATTTGAAGTAAACACGGGTGCAATAGCAAGGGGGTATAGAACTTCGCCGTATCCGTCAATCAATCTTTTGCACTTATTAAAGAAAAATGACGGAAAAATTATGGTCAATACCGATTGCCATAACAAAGAACAATTAAACTGCCACGTCAACCAAACAAAAGCATTGTTAAAGGACATAGGCTTTAAGTACACTTACGTTCTATACGACAACGAATTTAAAAAAGACTGGTTATAAAACAAAAACCGCTAGGTTAAACTAGCGGTTTTTTTTACTTCAAAGGTTTTTTGCCTATAAATTCATTTCGGCGTGCATCATCAAAATGGATAATGAGGTTATTGATGCCGTTTCCGTTCTTAAAATTCTCTTTCCTAAAGATATTGTGATTGCTCCGTTGTTTTTTAGCGCATCAACTTCTTTTTCGCTTAGTCCACCCTCACTGCCGATAAGAACGGCAATCTTCATATTGCACTTAATCTTGTCAAGCGCGGTTTTAGTTGACAACGCACCTTGCTCGTTTTCATAAGCAACTAAAAAAAGGTCGTATTCGCAAATTTTGTCAACCGTTTGTGCAAAAGACAAGGGCGCGCTTACCGATGGGATAAATGCACGTTTGCATTGCTTTGCGGCGCTTTCTGCAATAGAATTCCACCTTTCAACCTTGCTTTTTGCCTTTTTTTCATCAAGCTTAACAACGCATCTTTCCGTTTGAACGGGGTAAATTGCTTCTGCGCCAAGCTCAACGGCCTTTTGAATAACAAGCTCTAACTTATCGCTCTTTGGCAAGGCTTGATAAAGGTCAATCTTAATGGGTAGAGACGTGTCGTTAAAATCATAATCAGTGATTACGGCAACCACGCTGTCATTTGTTATGTTTTCTATTTTGCAAAGATGGCTTTGTTTATTCACGCTAACCAAAAACGTTTCGCCTTCACGCATGCGCAAAACGTTTTTAACGTGGTTAAAATTTGCATCAGTAATTATAACTTTGCCATCTTTAATTTTATCTTCGGTAATAAAAAAATTATACATAAAATTTCCTTTAAATAACCCACTCACCGTCTTTAAACAGTTGAATTTCTTTGCCATCTTTGCAAACGCCTGTGATTGATGTGTCAAAAGTGCCTATCATAAAATCAACGTGTTCGGCAGAATCGTTAAGCCCTTTTTTGCTAAGTTCGCTCTTTTTTAAGTTTTGCCCGTTAATAATAGTCGTTGGGTAACCTTTGCCTATGGCTAAGTGGCAACTTGCATTTTCATCAAAAAGCGTGTTGTAAAACAATATTCCGCTTTGCGCAATAGGCGAGTTTTTGCCTATTAACGCAACTTCGCCAAGCCTTTTTGTGCCTTTGTCGGTTTCAATAATCCCTTTAAGAACGTCATAACCTTTTTGAGCCGAAAAATCAACAATCTTTCCCTTTTTGAAAGTAATAGAAAAATCATCTATAATCTGCCCATTTTCGCAAAGGGGGAGAGCGCTTTTTAATACGCCGTCAACCCTGTTTTTATGCGGTGCAGTAAAAATTTCTTCAGTGGGAAGGTTTGCAACGAACGGAACTCCGTCAAAGCCCAGCTCTTTTGCGCTTGTCCAAACGTGGTCGTCAGCAAGGCCAACTTTTAAGTCTGTTCCGTTTGAACTTTTAAAGTGTAGATAAGAAAAATTGCAACCGTTTAAGAATTTTGCGCGCGAAGAAAGCTTTTCAACGTGCTCTTCCCAAGCTTTTAATGGATTTTCTTTATCTAAGCGCATAGCTTTTTCTATGGCGATAGAAAGTTGTTCTTCAGCATCTTCGGCGTTTGGGAAAACGCATTTTGCCCAAGCGGGAGTTGGCACGGATATTACGCACCAGCGAATTTTGTTGGACATAACGTTGTTTGAAAAACGCTTTAATGCTTTACTTCTTGCTTGTATTACCGCGGTGAGTTTTTCTGGCGGAATATCCTTAAACGCTTCAGGGTCTTCGGCGCTTACGGCTATATAGCAAAAGTTCTGTTCAACAAGATAATTTCTTCTGTCGACAAACCATTTGGGTACTTCACAAAGCGCTTGGGTGCTGGCGTGTTCGTATGAAACCTTATCAAGTTCTTCATCATCCCAACGAACGCGCACTATTTTTGCGCCCGCTTCGTAAGCGGATTTCGTAAGCGCAATGGCGACTTCTCTTTTTTGTGTGGGGCATATTATTTCAAGGCCCTGACCTTTTTGCAAATTGACGCCTATTTTTATTACTAGTTCAGCATAGGCTTTAAGAGTTTTTTCTTTAAGCATTTTAATCCTGCGAGTTTAATTTTTAGTTTATTTTACAATAAGGCGGTAAAATAGTCAAGTATAAACATGTCGAAAAAACCACTAAAAGAGCAATATTAAGTGTAAAATCAGTCAAATAACATTAAAAATTTACGCTTTTATTGACAAGGTAATAAATATGTAGTATAATTTAAACACTGTGTTAGTAAGGCTTTTTTGTTTTAAAAAGCGGGGGTTTATTGTGGGTAAAAATTTAAAATTCTTTTTGTGTCTTTTGTTGGACGTTGTGGCGATTGTTGGTATCAACATAGTTACAATGATTTTTTTCCGTTACGATTTTGTTGCGGTTATAAAAGCAAACTGGCATTATCTTTTATGTAGTTTAGCCATCAGCATTCTTGTAAACGCGCTGTTTAGGCTTTACGTTGGCATTTGGTCTTACGCAGGCTTTTTAGAAGCTATAAAGATAATGTGCTCGGCGTTTATTTTGTTGATTATCAACCTGATTTTCGCGTTTGTGTCTAACGGCGCGCACGATTTAACTTATGAATGGGCGTTTATATGCACTTTCTTAATATACATGGTTATATTTATAAGCAGATTTGCTCCAAGAATATTAAAGTCATTTAAGGACTATATGGCAAACGGCGACAACAACGGTGGAAAAACGCGCGTTATGGTTGTCGGGGCAGGCTTTGCTGGCGACGCTTTTATAAGGGACGTGCGCGTAAGAAAAGATAGCAATATTGTTCCTGTTTGTGTGCTTGATGATAACGCAAATAAAAGGGACTGTTATATTAATGGCGTTAAAGTCGTAGGGAAGATTAGTCAAGCTGAATACTTCGCTGAAAAATACAAAATTGATGAAATAGTAATTGCAATACCTTCTGCAACGAGAAAGCAGTTGAGCGCAATAATTGATATTTGCCGTAAAACAAAAAAGAAAATAAAAACAATACCTAGCATGTATCAAATTGCGACGGGCGAAGTAAGCTTAGCGGACATTAAAGAGGTCAGCATTGAAGACGTTTTAGGCCGTGACCAAGTTAACGTTAACGTTGAAGAAATTATTGGATATATAGAAGGTAAAACCGTGCTTGTTACGGGTGGGGGCGGTTCTATAGGTAGTGAACTTTGCCGTCAAATTGCAACGCACAATCCCAAACAGCTTATAATCGTTGATATTTATGAAAACAACGCATTTGACATTGAGCAAGAACTTTTGACCAACGTAAGAAATTTAAACTTAAAAGTTTTGATTGCCAGTGTTAGAGACCGCAATAAGATTGATACAATTTTTGAAAAGTATAGACCGAATATAGTTTTCCATGCTGCAGCGCATAAACACGTTCCACTTATGGAAACAAGCCCTAACGAAGCGGTTAAAAACAACGTGTTCGGTACGCTTAACGTTGCGGAAACGTCTGCAAAGTACGGTGCGGACAAGTTCATTTTGATAAGTACGGATAAGGCGGTTAACCCCACGAACGTTATGGGTGCAACTAAGCGTATTTGTGAAATGATAATTCAAACTCTTGCTAAAAAGCACAAAGAAACAGAGTTTGCCGCCGTTAGATTTGGCAACGTGCTTGGTTCGAACGGGTCGGTTATTCCACACTTCAAAAAACAAATTAAAAACGGTGGACCGGTTACGGTTACGCATAAAGATATTGTAAGATACTTTATGACTATACCAGAAGCCGTAAGTTTGGTGTTACAAGCTGGAGCATATGCAAAGGGCGGGGAAATTTTCGTTCTTGACATGGGCGAACAAGTTAGAATTTATGACCTTGCTGAAAAACTTATCCAACTTTCAGGGTTTGAACCAAACGTTGATATAGATATAGTTATAACAGGCTTGAGACCGGGCGAAAAGCTTTATGAAGAAAGGCTTATGGCGGAAGAAGGCTTAAAGACGACTGAAAATAAAATGATTTCCATAGGCAAGCCTTTGGAAATCAATGAAGAAGAGTTGTTTGAAAAACTTAAATTATTAAAGGAAAAGGCGTATGAAGAAACTGACGAAATGAAGGCTCTTGTTCACGACCTTGTTCCCACCTATAAAATTGATTTAAGATAGGTTAGAAAATTTTTTATATAAGGGCAGAGGAATATCTTCCTCTGCTTCTTTTTTTACCGTGGTTGTAAAGGACAAAACGGCTGTATAGTAAATTAAAACAATGTTGAATTCGCTGTTTTCGACTATGCCGTAACACAAAAATAAACCCGTGGCGATAATCATAAACTTGCCGAGCAAGCTATCGTTTTTGCTAAGTGCTTTAAGCCTTGTGTAGTATAAGAAAACGTAAGCCAAAATTGCAATCGCACCACCAGCAACTAAAGCGTGGAAAAAGGTCGAGTGAAAATAACCGTTGTAAATTTTTCCGGCTTGAATAAAAGCATGCCCTAAACCCGTTCCAAAAATTGGGAACTCCAAAAAGATATTCCAACCTTTTTCGTATAATGGGGAGCGAGAGTTGTTGTCAAGCATTTTTTCTAAAAACAGCATTGCTTGCTCGTTTTCAAAAATATAAAAGTAAAGGGCGAAAAGCAAAATAAGAACTATTGCGACTATAAAACAAGCACAAAATTTCTTGCGGTTTTTAGGCAACATATTAACATACGTAAAGTAAAGCATTAAGGGCGTTCCTAAGCCAAGAACAGCTATTCCGCCATGTCCTTGAGACACGAAACAACATCCGTAAAGGAATACTAGTTGGGGCAAAAACTCAAAAATATTGTCTGCGCGAGCTATAAGATAGTAGCAAAGCGGAACGGCAATTAAAATCAAGTTTGCTATATGGTTTGTGTTTGCCCAAGCAAAGCCACCGGGGATTTCAAACAAACGCCAATTTATAAACGTTCTACAAAAAAACGCATAAAGCATTTGCAAGCACGCAACGTTTATCGCGCAAAGGAAAGAAAAAATAAAGTAATTTTTTGCGTTTACGTTTTTTGGTGGAAGGTTTTTGCTCGTAGCAAATATATGTATTGCAATAGGTGCAACGCAAGAAATGGCAAAAATGGGTAGCCCGCTCGAAAACTCGTTTAGGTAGGGTGAGAAAATTCCGCCTATTAAAAAAGCGCCTGTTAAAACAAAAAGTCCTACTAAATAAACGTCGATTTTTATCTTTTTTATAGGATACTTTATAAGGTTAAAGATAAGTGCCGCACCCAAAAGCCCCAAAAATATTATCGAAAAGATAGTAACGCTTGGGTCTTTTGCGTCACGATAAACCATAGACTGTAAAAACAGCACGGGGTAAACGGGCGTAACGTCATCAAAAAAGATGAGAACGATAACTCCCGAAAGGCTTACAATGATTAGCCCTGCCACTTGCAAGTCCGCAATCCAGAAAACAAGGGTTACAATCGATAGAAAAACGGGGAAGAGCTTACTATATATGAAATTTTGTAATTTCTCACGAAAGACCGATAAAGTCGAATCATTGTGAGTAAAAAAGTTTTGCATGGGCAAATTATATCACAAAAGCAATGATTTATCAAGTTAATAGTAAAAATGGCGGGCAACTTTTGAAAAAAGTTAAAAACCCCATTGTTTTAAGTTTAAATATATGATATAATAATTTAAAATATCAAAACGCAGGTAAAAATATGCAAAGCAAAAAACCTATAAAATGGATAATGCAAACGTCGAAAAGTCAGCGCTTAAATATGGCGGTGCTTATTTTGTCTAATGCTGTTTTTGCGGGGTTATCGATTGCGTTTGCGTTTTTTATTAAAGAGATTATTGACAGTGCTGTCGCCAAAAATGAAAACAGGTTAATTTCATATGCTGTTGCTATTGGGGCGGTGGTAATCGTTCAGTTTGTTTTTAGGCTAATAATTAACGGACTAACAGAACACATAAAAGGCAAGCTTGAAATGGCGCATAAAACCCGCCTTTTTAACTCGATATTAGTTAAAGAGCAAGACAAAATTACCGCATATCACAGCGGTGAACTAATCAACCGATTGACGAGTGACGTTGCGGTGGTTAGTGACGGTGTTTCTTCTATTTTACCAACCGTTGTATCATCGTTTACAAGGCTAATTTGCGCGGTGATTGCACTTATTGTGTTAGATTGGATATTTGCGATTGCGTTTACCGTTGCAGGTCTTTTAGTGTTCGTTATTATAACGCTTCTTCGCGAAATGCTTAAAAAGCTCCACAAGGGTGTACAAGAAACTGACGGGAAGGTGCGCTCTTTCATGCAAGAGTGTATAGAAAACTTGCTTGCCGTTAAAGTTTTTTCTGCGGGTGGAAAAATTGAAAACAAATCTAAAGCACTTCAAGAAAAAAACTTTAAAGTTAAAATGCTGAGAAAGAATTATTCTGTTGCAGGGCATGCGCTGTATAACTTTATTTTTAGTGCTGGTTATCTCTTTGCGCTAATTTACGGCGGAGTGAAAATACTTAACAACTTATTAACTTACGGCGCGCTATCTGCTATTTTGCAATTAGTAAACAACGTACAAGTTCCGTTTGCATCACTTTCTAACGTGATGCCTAAATATTATGCAATGGTGGCTTCTGCCGAACGTATTATGGAAATAGAGAACGTTGAAGAAGAACCGTTTGAACCTAGCATTGACACTAGAAAGCTTTACGAACGTGCCGATGGCATTTTAATACAAGATTTGCGCTTTGGTTACGATAGGGAAAAAGTGCTTGACGGTGCGAACGCGTTTATAAACAAGGGCGATTTTGTAACGATTGTTGGTGCTTCTGGGCAGGGGAAGAGTACGCTCATTAAACTTTTGCTTGGCGTTTATCGCGTAAACGATGGGAAAATTTGCGTTAAGAGCGGTGATGAGATTACTCCGCTCTCGGTGAACACTCGTCCGTTATTTGCTTTTGTTCCGCAAGGTAATATGCTCTTTAGTGGCACTATTCGTGATAACGTTACGTTTGTCAATGATTTAGCGAGCGAAGTCGAAATTGATAGGGCGCTTAAAATCAGCATGGCTGATGAGTTTATAAGCGCATTGCCACTTGGCTTAGAAACGCAAGTGGGCGAACATGGGGTTGGGCTTAGTGAGGGGCAAGTTCAGCGAATTGCTATAGCGCGCGCGTTGCTTGCAGGGGCACCGATATTGCTTCTTGATGAAGCAACTAGCGCATTAGACCAAAAGACTGAAGAGCAAGTGCTTTCAAATCTTTCAAAACTAGAAAACGTTACGGTTATAATGATTTCACACAAGAAAGCGTCACTAAAAATGAGTGACCAAGTGCTTGAAATAGAGAACGGAAAAATTACAAAAAAACAATAAACGTGCGCAAAAATAGCTGATTTGACCTTTTTTGGTTAAATTTTTTATCAAAAATCTATAATATCGTTTATTTTTTTATATATTTATGCTACAATAATAAAAATGGTTTGATGATTATTTGGTTGTGAGAGTAACTGAAACTAGGGGGGAAACATTGACCATAAGGGAAATTTGCGAGCTTTTTGACGTTCGCGGAAAGTTTGTTGAGTGCAAGGAAATATCAACGGGAAACGTCAACGGTACGTTTAGCGTTGATTATATTAACGAGCAGGAAAAATCGCAATACGTTATTCAGCACATAAATAAGTTTGCGTTTAAAAACCCGCCGGAAGTTATGCAAAATATCGTTCGTGTTACTTCGCATATAAGGAAAAAGCTTAACGACGCTGAAGAGCAAAAGGGCGTTTTGAAAGTATACACTGCAAAACAAAGCGGTTTGCCGTATATAATTGACGACGTTGGCGAATATTGGCGTTGTTATCGTTTTATCAAAGATTCGGTTACTTACGATAGTTGCGAGAGTCTTGAAATGGTTAAATCGGTTGGATGCGCTTTTGGCGAGTTTCAATGCGCGCTTGAAGATTTTGATGCAAAATCACTGTTCGTTACTATACCAGATTTTCACAACACTATAAAGAGATATAAAGATTTTTATAGCGCTATACAATTAGATTCGCTCGATAGGGTTAAAAACGTTAAGTGTGCAGTTGACGAACTTATTAAGTTAGAAGAAAAAGCGTGTTTGTTGCAAAAACATATTGACGACGGGAAAATACCGTTGCGCGTTACTCATAATGATACCAAGTGCAACAACGTGTGCTTTGATAAAAATACTGGCAAGGTTTTGGCAGTATTAGATTTAGATACAGTTATGCCGGGCGCTATTGCGCATGATTTTGGCGACGGAATAAGGTTTATAGCAAATACTGTTTTAGAAGACGATCCGCACCTTGAGAAAGTAGGGCTTGATCTTGACAAATACACGGCTTTTGCTGAAGGGTTTATTGGGCAAGTAAAAGATGCGATAACGCCTTTTGAACTTGAGAGTATGAATTTGGGCGTGCTTGCGATGGCGGTTGAACTTTCAGTTAGATTTTTAACCGATTATATTTTAGGTGATAAATATTTTAAAACCAAATATCCTGGTCACAACGTCGATAGGGCTGTAAATCAGTTGGCGTTAGCAAAGGATATTGATGCAAAATGGGGACAAATAGAAAAAATCTTGCACAAATACTTTTAGGGGTAAAGTAAATGGAAGAAAAAAAAGTTGAAACAATTGAAAACCAAAGCATATTTAGGTCGATCTGGTTTGCGATTAAGAGAAATATAATTTTAATACTAGTAGTTTTGCTCTTGGCATCAGGGTCAGGGCTTACCTATGCATCCCTAGTTAAGCCAACTTATACCGCGGGCGTTGAAGTTAGATATATGATTGACGATCAATCTCAAGGCGCGGGAACTTATGAAGACTTTGATGCTATGCACGCGTTTATTACAACGGTGAGAGATTTTGTTGATGAAGGCGTGGTGCTAGATAGAGCAAGTTATTATTATACTAGATGGCTTGACGCTCAAGATGGCTATGAAAACATAGACGAGTTTATTAAAGCCACTTCACTTAACGATAACTATAACGTTCAAATGAAGATGGAAAGCCATTATGAGCGAAATAAAATAAGAGTAAGCTCGGCTGGCGAAAAGGGACAAGAATCATTTTTCTTTACAATCAGCTACGTAGCGGATACAAAAAAAGAAGCGTCTGATAAGGTTAAGGTTTTGGTGTTTGCTTATGAAAGAGAATTACAAAGCAAAGACAGCCAAGGAAAATACGTTTACTTTTATAATTTAGACGTTGAAATGGATGCAAAATACACCGAAGGACAAGATATACCCGCATCATCAAACGTTTCTAAGAAAAACATTCTTTTAATGGCTATAATGATAGGCGTTATGTTGTCGGCGGGCATTATATTCTTAAAAGAAAAACTTGACAATTCTGTTAAGAGTAGAAAAGAGTTAGAAGAATTGACTGACACGAAAGTGTTGGCACTTATAAACAAATAGGGGAGAGCGGATATGAAAAACAAACAAGTAGAACGTGAAATTCCGTTCTTTCAACTAATTTACAAAAATCTATTTTTAGAAATCATAATAGTAATTTTATGCACGGTGCTTATGCTCGGGTATTCGTTTGCGACGGATAAGGCTGTATATACCGTAAGTCAATCTGCGCTTTTGCGTACTTCAGTAAGTTCTGGCATAGGCGGCGGATCTTCATCATCATCTAATGCGTCACACGGAATATGGCACGTACCCGTTGTCATAAAGAGCATTACTAATGCTGAAGCTATGGCTGAAATGAATAGGATTTATGATGAAAAGTATCCTACGGCAAAAGACGGCATTGTAGCAGGAAGAATAAAAGTTTCTTACAAGGAAAACAGCCTAATATTTAATATTTCATATACTGACTTAGACCAACAAAAAGCCAAAGACAAGCTTTCCGTGGTTTTTGAGGTTGCGAAAGAACAGCTTAAAAAGGACATAAAAGCAGACCCAGGTAGTGTTGATCTAATTCTTACAGACGGTGTTGACGACGACGGAAGCGTTAGATATTATTCAATCGAAACGCACAACAATACCGTTCAAAACATTTTAATCGGCGTGGGTATTGGCGTTGTAATTGCGCTTGCTGTCGTGCTTATTAAGTACGTTACCGACCACACCGTAAAAAGCAAAGAAGAATTTGAAGGGCTTACCGACGTTAGCGTGCTTTCGTTTATTGAAAAGACCGCTAAAAAGAAAAAATAAAAAAGGCCACCGTTTTGGTGGCTTTAATTTATAAATGATTTTTAGGCAATTTAATTTTTAATCAATTTGTTCAGCCTGCTCTTCAAACTTATCAAAAAGATTATATCTTTCTGGGTGTATAAGTGCGGTGAACATCATCTCCCTAATATTAGACACGGTTTTTGCAATATCTTTTACCACGTCTTTAACAAACTCGCGCTTGGTAAAGGTGTTTGCGGGGCAACAGCTTTTTATTATAGGCAAATCTTTTGCAAAAGAAACAACGTCAGCCTCTCTTATCATAATCATTGGGCGAATAAGCGTTAAGTCGATTTTATCCAGATAGCTTTTTGGCGCAAAGGTAGAAAGCCTGCCTTCATAAAAAAGAGAAAGCAAAAGAGTGTCTGTTAAATCGTCTGCGTGGTGGCCTAGCGCAACTTTATTACACCCAAGCTTTTTGGCGAGATTGTTTAGTGCACCCTTTCTCATTTTTGAACAAAGCGCACAAGGGTTGGTTTCCTTTCTAACGTCAAAAACAACTTGACCTATATCAGTTTTTTCTATAAATAATTGTACCCCAAGCGAATCGCATAGCTCTTTAAGTGGCGCGTAATTGGTGGGGTTATTTTTGAAGTTAAGGTCAACTGATATAGCAATCAATGAAAAATTTTCGGGTGAAAAGCGCCTGTATTCAGCCAAGAGTTTAAGAAGCGTTACGCTGTCCTTCCCGCCAGAAACGCCAACGGCAATTTTATCGCCGTCCTTAATTAACTTGTACTTAGTTATACCTTTTCTTAAAACGGATAACATTTTTTGAGTGGTCATATAACATCCCGCTTAAATAATCGTTAATCTTATTATACTTATAAAAACACAAAAAACAAAACATTTATGGTGGCATATGGTAAATTTTATCCAAAATTTAATCAATAACGACATTTTGGCAACGGTAATTATGTCTTTTGTTCCATTGATTGAATTAAAAGGCGGAATAGTTTTTGCGCGTGGGGCGGGGCTTGATATACTAACTTCGTTTGCACTTGCTTTTGCTGGTTCTACTTTGGTGTTCTTCCCCATATACTTTTTGTTAAGACCGATATTGAATTTGCTAAAAAGAATAAAATGGTTTAACAGTTTTGCTACCAAGGTAGAAAACTATTTTTCGGCTAAAGCAGAACATACTGAAAGTAAGCAACAAAGCGGTGGCGCAACCAAAAGCGCAACTTTCTTAAAACAACTCGGTGTGTTTATTTTCGTAGCAATTCCATTGCCAATGACGGGCGTTTGGACGGGAACGGCAATAGCCGTGTTTTTAGGCTTGAAATTTAAAGAGGCGGTTTTGCCTGCGATTTTAGGTAATTTTGTTGCCGGGTCAATTATTGCAGGGCTGTGCGAACTTTGCTTGGCTTTTTTTGATATTAAAGTTTTAGACTATATATTGTACGCACTTTTTGCACTTGCAGTTGTGCTACTTATAATATTTATTGTTAAGGTTGCTCGTTCAAAACCAAAAAATCAAACTGACGACATGGAGAGCAAATAATGGGGCTTTTTAGTAAATTTTTCAAGAGAAAAAAACCAAACAAATTAAAAATAGGGTTAGCGTTAGGTTCAGGCGGAGCAAAAGGCTTTGCTCACGTTGGTGCGCTAAAAGCGTTTGAAGAAAACGGAATTGAGTTTGACGTGGTTGCCGGCACTAGTATAGGTAGCGTTGTGGGTGCGTTTTATTCGGCGGGCTATTCTGCAACAGATATAATCGAACTTTTAAGCCGTATAGATTTTGGCGAAATTAAAAACATGTTTATGATTAAAATGGACACCTTTGGCATGTTTAAGGTGATTGATAGAGAGATAGGCTCACTAAACATTGAAGAACTAAAAAAACCGTTTATGGCTGTTGCTACCCATTTGGAGTCGGGAGAAGAGCACGTTTTTAGTAGCGGTAGCGTGGCAAGTGCTTTATGTGCATCAAGCAGTATTCCGCCCTTTTTTAAGCCCGTGCTAATAGACGGTGAAAGATATGTGGACGGTGCTTATACGAACGCCATGCCTGCAGATTTAGTTAAGCAAATGGGCGCGGATTACGTTGTTTCGATTGATTTATCCACGACCGATAGCAAAAGTGGAATTCTATCAAAAATATTCCCGTCATACAAGTCCAAAGTGGAAAATCCGTATGAAAAGGGCTATGCAAATAGTGACGTAATACTTCATCCAGACTTAAACGAATTCAGTTCAATCGCTTTTTGGCAAGGTGCAAAGATGTACGATATAGGCTATCACCATGCATTGAATTTCATACCGAAAATAAAAGAAGATATAGAAAAATTAAGGAACACAAAGATTAAAAAATAAGATATATGTCATACCAAAGAAAAGCAATATCTGTTTTGCTGATTTGCGTGTTTTCCTTATTGATAAGTGTCGGGTGTGGTTCAGCGGGAAACAAACCACCAACGCAAATTTACAGTGGGTTTTCCGTTCATTACATAAACGTCGGGCAAGGAGATTGTATTTTTATTAGGCTTCCCGATGGTAAAAATATGTTGATAGACACGGGTGACACTGATGTATTCAACAAGACGGCAGAAAAGATAACCGCATATTTAAACGCTTATTCGGTTAGTAAAATTGATTATTTTGTTTTAACTCATCCCGATGCAGACCACGCGGGCAATGCGTTATATTTATTACAAAGATTTATCGTTGATACGGCGTATTTGCCGTATATTTCCCAAGTTCATTTAAGCAATTATCCAAGTTACAATCAAGCATATCAAGAATTAAAACAAGCCCAAGCCAAAATAATAACAAGCGATTGTTATCGTTACTTTAAGGGTGAAAATTACCAAGTTGCCTTTTTATCACCTATGGAAAAGAATAGTGAGGACAGCAGTTATTTTCATTTTAACGGTATGACTGTGCCAGATGAGAGCGCGTCGAACGATTTGTCGCCAATTATTTACCTAGATGCTTGTGGCAAAAGATTTTTGTTTACGGGCGACGCAAGTAAAAGTCAAGAAATGCTTGTTGTTTCTAACTATAAAGCAAATTTGTACAAGAACTACTTCGGTAGGTTTGGTATACAAGTTAATTTAAGTGAAATTGATTATTTAAAGGTTGGTCATCACGGGGCGAGAACAAGTTCTTGTGAAGATTTTTTAAACCTTACAAAACCCAAAAACGCAATCATATCCGTTGGTGGTGATAATTATTATGGTCACCCTGCAAGCGAAACGCTAACGCGCTTTTTAGAATGTAATTCTAACGTTAATTTGTATAGAACAGACTATCACGGAACGGTTGTTGTCCACGAGAGAGCAGACGGCGATTTGATAGTTTCAACAGACGCATCTTAATATAAAACCGACCGCATGTTGCCATGCGGTCGGTTTAACTTTAAAAGGAAAAACAATGAACAAAAATTTATTGTAAGGTTAAGCAATTTTTACTGCCGTTATACTTGCACCTGATAGGGTTGCTTCAGTGGCAGACGTGTTGTATAAAGAAAGCGTATCACCTTCAGCAAGGTTTAATAAAATTGTTTTACTTGCCACACCCGCACTGTTCGATTGAACTAAGTTTTCTCCATTAATTTGAGCATTGTTTAGATATAAACTTGTAACGAATTCGTTTGTGGGAACAGATCCACCTACAAAGTAGGAAACAAGATAGGTTCCCGCTTCCGTTATGCTAACGGCATTGTTTACGACAGTCATTGTCGTTGCAGGGCTAACAGCTGTCAGCGTTAATGGAATGATTGCACCCGAAGCAACTACGGCAGTACCAACGCTTGCATAAATAGCGTCGCTAGAGCCCGCAGGGCCTTGCGGACCTTGTGGACCGACAGGACCGGTTGCACCAGTAGCGCCCGTCAAACCAATAGGACCTTGCGGACCAACAGCGCCTTGCGGACCTTGTGGACCGACAGGGCCGGTTGCACCAGTAGCACCCGTTAAACCAATAGGACCTTGCGGACCAACCGCACCTGTTGCTCCCGTCGCGCCGGTAGGGCCAATGGGGCCTACGGGGCCTTGTGGGCCAATAGGCCCTCTTGCGCCTGTTGCACCGGTAGGACCAATAGGACCACGTGGACCACGGCAACAGCTGTTAATACCATTTCTGTTACAGTTACAACTATTTTGATTGTTTGAAAACAAACAGCACATTATAAAAAAATTCCTCCTACGTAACTGTTATATAATATGCGTAAGAGGAAAATTTTGTTATAATTACTAAGATGAGAATTTATCTCATTTGTGGAAAATCAAATTGTTCAACGTCTAAAGGTATTTTGTAACACATTTCTTCGTGCATAGACTTTCCTTCCTTAAAAGCGACGTTAAATGGCATTTTAAAATACTTTGCACTTGCTTGAACAAGCAAAACGTTGTCCATAGAATAAATTTCACCTTTTGCCGAAAAACCACGTGCGCTGTTAAACGTTATAACTGCGCGCGCTTTAACGGGCGTGTTTAATGGCACGGCTTTGCGATAGGTTACGTTAAGCGTTGTGGTAACGCCAAACGTTTCAGGTTCGCTAACCCAGAGTGCTCTGCCCATAAGCTCATCTAAAAGAGCGCTAGTCATTCCACCGTGAGTGCGGTCGGGATAACTTTGATGATGTGTTTTAAAGGTTACTATTGTTGCAACACTGTTGTCATCAAGATTATAAAACGGAGCTTTTAGCCCCGAACTATTTTCCATGCCACAAATAATGCAATTTTTACTATTGAGTTGTGTTGCAGTTACTTTCATTTTGCACTCCGTTTTTTTATATTATAACACAAAATAAAAAAATTGTATACTTTAACTTCAAGTTTGTAATAAAAAATAGTTGCTTAAAAAAGTTTTTTATATATAATTGTTTACAACAAATAAAGGAGGCGTAAAATGCTTTATAATTACCATACGCACACGTCGCGCTGTCATCATGCAGATGGAACGGATAGGGAATACGTTGAAAGTGCAATAAAGGCAGGCGTAAAAGTTCTTGGCTTTTCCGACCACGCGCCATATCCTTCTCTTAATATAATTCCTAAAAAACCTTATAGAGTAGACTGTTGTGAAGAATACGTTAAAAGCGTTTTGGCGTTAAAGAAAGAGTATCAAAAAGAGATTGATATTTTGCTTGGCTTTGAACTTGAATATTATCCAGAACTTCACTCTCAAGAAGTAGAATACTTAAAAACGTTTGGTTACGACTATCTCATTTTAGGTCAGCATCAACTAATAAAGGGAAAAGAGTATAAAATAGTTTATACAAATAAACCAACTTACACGCTCACTGAATATGTTGATACGGTTATACAAGGACTTAAAACAGGGGATTTTAAGATGTTGGCGCATCCAGATGTTGCCAACTGCTATGCGCCAAAGGAAGAAAAGCAAAAAGAATATACAAGGCTATGTAAGTGCGCAAAAGAACTAAATATTCCATTAGAAATAAATCTTTTAGGCATAAGAGAGGGCAGAACTTACCCAAGTGAAGATTTTTTCGACATAGCAAAAGACGTAGAGAACGATATAATCATTGGAGTCGACGCGCATTCTCCAAGCGCTTTTTTGGATAAGTACGCACTGATGAAAGCTATGGAAATTGTGCAAAAATTCAATTTGAAATTGATTACTCAGCCGTTTATAAAACAGATGAACAAACGCCTATAAAAAATAAAGCCAATCGCTTGACAAGGATTGGCTTTAATGATATAATCAAAATATGAAAATTCATACTTTTCATATTTTTCATGCAAAAAAAGGAGAGCTATATGCAAGTAGAAAACGATAAGTATTTTTTTGGTATTTGTAAAGTTAGTGAAAGGGGGCAAATAGTTATCCCCAAAGAAGCTAGAGAAGTTTTTAATATTAAAGCAGGGGATAGCTTATTGTTGTTAGGCGATAAAAAGAAAGGACTAGCGCTTATAAAAGGCGAGGTTTTTAGTACTGTTGTAGACGATATTACGGGGGACAAGTAGAAGTGGCTGACATTATAAAGATAGATAACTTATATAAAAGTTATGGCGAAGTTAAGGCTGTTCAAGACTTATCTTTTAAGGTTAAACAGGGCGAGTTGTTTGCGTTCTTAGGCGTTAACGGTGCGGGCAAATCGACGACCATTTCTATAATATGTGGAACGCTAGCAAAGGATAGCGGGAGTATTTTTGTGGACGGAGTAAATATAGACGAGCAGACTGATGAAGTCAAACGTTCAATCGGCGTTGTGTTTCAAAACTCGGTTTTGGATAAAAGCCTTTCAGCTTACGATAACTTAAAGCACCGCGCAAGTCTGTATGGAATTTACGGGCAAGAGTTTGAAAATAGGCTAAACGAACTCGCTGAAATTTTAGACTTTAAAGATTTTGTTAAGCGCCCGATAAGAAAGCTCTCGGGCGGTCAAAAAAGAAAAATAGATATTGCAAGGGCGCTTGTTCATAGACCTAAAATTCTTATTTTAGATGAGCCTACTACCGGATTAGACCCGCAAACCCGCACTCTAATGTGGAGTGTTATCGAAGGGCTTAGGGTTAAGGAAAACATAACCGTATTTTTAACCACGCACTATATGGAAGAAGCGGCTGACGCAGATTACGTGGTTATTATAGATAGTGGCAAGATTGTTGCAGAAGGGACCCCGCACGAATTAAAAGACAAATATTCAAACGACTTTTTAATAGTTTACGGTGTGGACGAAAAGAACCTTGAGAAAATAGCTTTGCCCTATGAAAAGGTTGTAGGTGGTTATAGGTTTAGTATTGAAAACACTAAAACGGCTACTGAAATTATAAACGCGTATCCAGAATTGTTCAATGACGTTGAAGTGGTTAAAGGAAAAATGGACACGGTATTTTTGAACGTTACGGGCAAAAAAATAGGGGAGGAATAATTATGAAAACATTTTCAGCATGCGTAAAAAGAAATACAAAAATGTTTTTTAAGGACAAAGGCTTGTTTTTCACTTCGCTTATAACTCCACTTATACTTTTAGTGCTTTATGCAACTTTTTTGTCAAACGTTTACAAGGATTCGTTTAGCCAAATATTTGTACAAGTTGGATTTCCGTTAGAAGAGGGGCTAATGAACGGGCTTGTTGGCGGACAACTTATGAGTTCACTGCTTGCGGTTTCTTGTGTAACCGTTTCCTTTTGTTCAAATATGCTCATGGTTCAAGATAAAGTAACCGGTGCAATGAACGACTTTTTGGTTTGCCCGATAAACAAATCCAAACTTGCGCTTTCATATTACGTTTCAACTACCATAAGCACGCTCATAATTTGCTTGTTGGCACTTGTGGCATCACTTGTTTACGTTTTGATTTCGGGGTGGTATTTAAGTTTTGCTGACGTTATGTTGTTGCTCCTTGATATAATAATATTAACGACGTTTGGCACGGCGCTATCATCAGTTATTAATTTCTTTTTATCATCACAAGGTCAAATTTCGGCAGTTGGCTCTATCGTGAGCTCATGCTATGGATTTATTTGTGGGGCGTACATGCCACTTTCAAGTTTTGGCGAAGGGTTAAGGAACGTTGTTATGTTCTTGCCGGGAACTTACGGCACTTCACTTGTTAGAAATCACTCCATAAACGGCGTGTTAAACGCAATAGCCGATAAAGGTTATCCAGAGCAAGTTATAACGGGCATCAAAGATGCTGTTGATTGCAACATCTATTTCTTTGGCAATCAGGTTGAGACGTGGGTAATGTATACCGTTGTTTGCGCTTCGATTGCACTTTTAATAGGCGGTTACGTTGCGCTTAACGTATTGAAGAAAAAGAACAAAAAATAAAAAGCAATGCTATAATACATAAAACGCAACTAAAACAAGAGTTGCGTTTTTTATTTACAATAAAAAAAATATGTGGTAAAATGTGTATAGTTATAGATAAAAGGGCAAACTTTTTACGGAAAAGGTATGGAAAAAAGAGATTTTGTTTTACACTCAAAATTTAATCCTACGGGCGATCAGCCACAAGCTATAGAAAAGCTTACAGAAGGCTTGCGTGACGGGCTTAGAACGCAAGTCCTTTTAGGCGTTACGGGCAGTGGTAAAACTTTTACCATGGCAAACGTTATCAAAAACGCACAACGCCCCGCCCTTGTTATTGCGCACAATAAAACGCTTGCAGCACAGCTTTGCAACGAGTTTAGAGAGTTTTTCCCCGAAAACAGAGTGGAGTTTTTCGTTTCTTATTACGATTATTATCAGCCGGAAGCGTATATCCCGTCGAGTGACACTTATATTGAAAAGGACCTTTCTATTAACGACGAAATTGATAAACTCCGCCACTCTGCAACTTGTTCTTTGGCAGAGCGCGCGGATACCATAGTTGTTGCGTCTGTATCGTGTATTTACGGTTTGGGTGCGCCCGAAGAATATTATAGGTTGGCGCTTTCTCTGCGCCCGAATGACGAGATAGAGCGCAACGAACTTATGAGAAGGCTCGTTGCAATACAATACACCCGCAAAGACGTGGATTTTACACGTTCTTCATTTAGGGTACGTGGGGATATTGTGGACATATTTCCATCGTCAAACACCGAAATTTTAATTAGAGTTGAGTTTTTTGGCGATACTATTGATAGAATTTTAGAAGTAGAGTTTGTTTCGGGCAAAGTGATTGCAGAATTAAAACACGCCGTAATTTTCCCTGCGAGCCATTACGCTGTCGCTCAAGAAAAGTTGGAGCGCGCGGTGTGTGCTATCGAGCGTGATTGTGATGATGAAGTCAAGTTTTTTACCGAAGCGGGTAAACTTATTGAAGCACAACGCTTAAAACAACGTACCGATTACGACGTGGAAATGATTAGCGAAATAGGTTTTTGTCGTGGCATAGAAAATTACAGTAGGTATTTTGATGGTAGGCAAATTGGTGAACCGCCCTTTACTTTGCTTGATTATTTCCCTAAAGATTTTATAGTTTTCATTGATGAATCGCACATGACAATACCGCAAATAGGTGCAATGTTTAACGGCGATAGGTCAAGAAAAACTAACCTCGTAGATTACGGGTTTAGACTAAAATCCGCATTTGATAATCGCCCGCTTACCTTTGAGGAATTTGATTCGCGAGTTGGGCAGATGATATGCGTTTCGGCAACACCAGCTAAATACGAATTAGAACAAGCTGGGCAAGTGGTTGAACAGCTTATTCGCCCCACAGGCTTAATCGACCCTGAAATAACCGTTAAGCCGACCAAAAACCAAATAGACGATTTGCTTGTTGAAATAAACAAAGTAGCGGCTGACGGCGGTAGAGTGCTTATCACGACGCTTACTAAAAAAATGGCTGAAAGTTTAACCGAATATCTAAAAGAACACGGCGTTCGCGTTAGGTATATGCACAGTGATATAGACACGATGGAGAGAATAGAAATTGTTTCTGCGCTCCGTGGCGGAGAGTTTGACGTGCTTTGTGGTATAAACCTTTTGAGAGAAGGGCTTGACCTTCCCGAAGTTAAGCTCGTTGCCATTTTAGATGCAGATAAAGAAGGATTTTTACGCAGTGAAACTTCACTTATCCAAACGATAGGCCGTGCGGCGCGTAATGCTCAGGGTAAAGTTATAATGTACGCCGACACGATTACAGGCAGTATGAGACGCGCGATTGACGAAACAAATCGTAGAAGAAAAATACAAAGCGAGTACAATGCGCAACACGGAATAGTCCCAAAAACTATACAAAAAGATATAGTGAACACTTTGGAAATAACCAAAAAAGCGGATAGGACTAAAGACGTTAAAAAGGCGGATATTCCCGACGAGATTGAAAAACTAAAGGCGCTTATGAAGATTGCAAGCGCTAATCTCGACTTTGAAAAGTGCATTGAAATTCGCGATACTATAGCAAAACTTAAAATGAAAATGAGAAAGTAATTATGGATTATATAAACATAAAAGGCGCAAAGGAAAACAACTTAAAAAATATCGACCTTACTATTCCGCGCGATAAGCTTGTTGTGTTTACGGGATTATCGGGGAGCGGGAAGAGTACGCTTGCCTTTGAAACTATTTACGCTGAAGGGCAAAGAAGATACGTTGAAAGCTTGTCAAGTTACGCGCGCATGTTTTTAGGGCAAATGGAAAAGCCGGACGTTGAGTCTATTGAAGGCTTGTCGCCCGCTATTTCTATCGACCAAAAAACCACGTCGCACAACCCGCGTTCTACCGTTGGCACGGTTACCGAAATTTATGATTATATGCGGTTGTTGTTTGCGCGTGTCGGCGTTCCGCACTGTCCAATATGTGGTAAAGAGATTTCACGCCAAACGGTTGACCAGATTGCAGACAAAGTTATGGCGCTTGAAGAAAACACCAAAATATTGATAAACGCACCCGTTGTTCGTGGCAAAAAGGGCGAATATTCAAAACAGCTTGAAAGTTATAAAAAGAGCGGGTTTGCGCGTGTGGAGATTGACGGTGTTGTTTATGATTTGGGTGAACAAATCAATCTTGATAAAAACGTTAAGCACAAAATAAGCGTGGTTGTTGACCGTTTGGTTGTTAAAGACGGTATTCAAAAACGTTTAACCGACAGTTTGGAAACGGCTCTAAAGCTTGCGGACGGGCTTGTTGCCGTGCAAGTTTTGGGCGGAGAAGAAACGCTTTATTCAACAAGTTATTCTTGCCCAGATTGTGGAATTAGCATTGAAGAAATTGAACCTAGATTATTTTCTTTTAACAATCCTTACGGCGCTTGCCCAGAATGCGCAGGCTTGGGGTTTAGAAACGAAGTTGACGCGAGTTTAGTTGTTCGCGATAAAAACAAAACGCTCCGTGAAGGTGCAATGACCATCACGGGTTGGAATTTAGATAACGGCAAGATGGCAAACATTTATTTTAACGCGCTTGCCAAACGATATAATTTTAGCCTTGACGTTCCCGTTAAAGATTTGCCCGAACATATAATTGATATTCTTCTTTACGGCACCAAGGGGGAAAAGGTTAAAATAGAATACGATACTAGAACGTTTAGCGGAAGTTATGAGAGTGCATGGGAAGGAATAATCCCCAACCTAGAGCGCCGTTACCGTGAAACATCAAGCGATTATACTAAAATGGAAATCGAGCGATATATGACGGTTAAGCCGTGCAACACTTGTCACGGAAAACGCTTGAAAAAGGAAGCGCTCGCGGTGACCGTTGGTGGTAAAAATATTGCAGAGCTTACCGATATGAGCGCGGGCGAGTTGTATAATTTTGTAAGCACGCTACAGTTCGACAAAACGAAAACGCTTATTTCCGCGCCTATAATTAAAGAGATTAAAGCAAGGCTAAACTTCTTGGTAGACGTTGGGTTAAACTACCTATCTTTGTCGCGAAGCGCGTCTACCTTGTCTGGTGGCGAAGCACAAAGAATAAGGCTAGCAACACAAATAGGCTCTGGGCTTACGGGTGTTATCTATATTCTTGACGAGCCGAGTATAGGGCTACACCAACGCGATAATCAAAAACTCATAGGCACGCTAAAAAGACTGCGTGACTTAGGAAATACCTTAATTGTTGTAGAACACGACGAAGACACTATGCGCTCTGCGGACTTTATTGTCGACATAGGCCCAAAGGCTGGCGTCCATGGTGGAGAAGTGGTCGCTACGGGTAGCGTGGAAGATATTATCAACGAGCCACGCTCTATAACGGGTGACTATCTTGCGGGAAGAAGAAAGATACACACGCCTACGTCAAGAAAATTGCCTGACGGAAGGTTTTTAACAGTAAAAGGCGCGCGTCAAAATAATCTTAAAAATATAGACGTAAGCTTTCCCGTGGGTTTAATCACAGCTGTTACAGGTGTTTCAGGTAGCGGAAAGAGTTCGCTTGTAAACGAAATAATTTATCCCACGTTAGCGTTTGAACTAAACGGTGCAAAAGTTCGCCGTGGTGATTGTGATAAGATTGAAGGGGTTGAATACTTTGATAAGGTTATAGATATAGACCAGTCCCCTATAGGCAGAACGCCAAGAAGCAATCCCGCAACTTATACGGGTGTTTTCAGTGCAATAAGGGAACTTTTTGCATCAACGCAAGACGCAAAGGAAAGGGGATATAAAGCGGGCAGATTTTCTTTCAACGTTGCTGGTGGTAGATGTGAAAATTGTGAAGGCGACGGCATGATAAAAATTGAAATGCACTTCCTTCCCGATATGTACGTGCCGTGCGAAGTGTGTAAGGGTGAACGCTATAATAGAGAAACTTTGCAAGTTAAATATAAAGGTAAGAGTATAAGTGACGTTCTCAACATGACCGTTGACGAAGCTTGTGAATTCTTTAAGCCTATTAACTCTATATATAATAAAATAAAAACTTTACAAGACGTAGGGTTGGGCTATATTAAGCTTGGGCAAAGTTCAACAACCCTTTCTGGTGGCGAGGCGCAACGAGTGAAACTTGCAACAGAACTTTCCAAGCGTGCTACGGGCAAAACCCTTTATATTTTAGACGAACCTACCACTGGGCTTCACAGTTACGACGTGGATAAACTTTGCACAGTGCTATTAAGATTGCAAGAAGCTGGCAATACGGTAATTGTTATAGAACACAATCTTGACGTTATTAAGCTTGCCGATTACGTTGTTGATTTAGGGCCAGAAGGCGGAAATGGTGGCGGAACCGTGATTGCTTGTGGTAGCCCTGAACAAGTGGCTAATAATCCCGTTAGCCACACGGGCAAGTTCTTAAAACAAATATTATAATTGATAAGCGCCTAAGCTTTAGCTTGGGTGCTTGCTTTTTTATGGCTTATAAACATAAGATAGTGCTAATATTAGCCGAAAATATTACGATTATGCATTGCAAAACTATGATATTGTGCTATAATTAAAACAAGTTGTAATAATGCTACTTAAATAAAAGAGTGGAGGAAACTTTTATGCAAATGACTTTCCGCTGGTATGGCGAAGGTAACGATAAAATCAGTTTGCAAGACATTAAACAAATTCCCGGCGTTAAAGGTATTGTTTGGGCTTTGCACGACAAAATGCCCGGTGAAATTTGGAAAGAAGAAGAAATCGCTAAGGTAAAAGCTCAGTGTGATAAATATGGCTTTAATATTGACGTTGTTGAATCCGTAAACGTGCACGACGATATTAAAATTGGGCTTCCCACTAGAGATAAGTATATTGAGAATTATAAAACTACAATCCGCAATCTTTCAAAGTTTGGCGTAAAGGTAATTTGTTATAACTTTATGCCTATATTTGACTGGACTCGTTCTAATCTTTTCCACGAACTCGGTGACGGTTCAACCGCGCTTTTCTATGAAAAAGGGATGATTCAAGATGACTATAATGCGATGGCAAAATATATTTTGGATTTCACCGAAAAGTATAATATGTCTTTTCCGGGGTGGGAACCAGAGCGTATGGCAAAGCTTGACGAGTTATTTAAGGCTTATGAAGGCGTTGACCACGAAAAGTTGTGGGCTAACCTTAAATATTTCTTAGAAGCGCTCATGCCCACTTGTGAAGAATGTGATATCAAGATGGCTATCCATATGGACGATCCGCCATGGGATATATTTGGGCTCCCTAGACTGCTCGTTGATGAAAAGAGCATTGACCGCTTCTTGAAAATGGTTGATAACCCATATAACTGCTTAACACTTTGCTCTGGTAGTTTAAACGCTAACCCCGAAAACAACGTTGCAGATATTGTCAGAAAACATTGCAATAGAATTGCCTTTGCGCATATTAGAAACGTTAAACACTATGAAAACGGTGATTTTTCTGAAGCAAGCCATAGGGACTGCGACGGAGATACGGGTATTTTGAATATTTTGAAAGCTTATCACGATTGTGGTTTTGATGGATATATCCGTCCCGACCATGGCAGGCATTTATGGGGCGAAAAAGCAGGTACTGTTCGTCCAGGGTATGGCTTATATGATAGAGCGCTCGGTATTATGTACATGAACGGCGTTTGGGATATGCTTGATAGGCTAAAGGAAGGAAAGTAAGATGAAACTTCTTGCTAAAAAAGAGTGGAAGTCGACAGTATTGAACGACACTAATAGGTACTCTAATAATATTACTTTACCTGCGTTTCCTTACAAGGATGGTAAGCTTGATAGGGAATATATTTTAGATTTGCTCCGCAAAGAAGAGTATGGGTATATTAATGATGAGGGCGTAACTTATTCTGTAAGCGTTGGCTCAGTTAATCAAGACCAGTTTTGTGGAAAAGCTACTCATAGGGTTTTAAAGTTTAAGTTTGAAAAGGACGGCAAGAGCGCAGAGTTCCCCGTTAATATTTTTGAACCGACCGATAAAAAGGACGTCCCGTTCGTTATAACTATCAATTTCCAAAAAGAATTGCCTAATAAGTACACACCTATTGAAGAACTTATGGATGAAGGCATTGCAGTTGCACACGTTATGTATAAAGATATAACAACTGACGATGGTGACTTTGAAAACGGCTTAGCGCCACTTTTAACCGATAGAAGCAAAAGCGATAGTGCAGGTAAAATTTCTATTTGGGCTTACGCGCTAAGTAAGGTTGCTGAGTATTTGGTTAAGTTCGGTTATGCTGTTCCTGAAAAATTATACGTTGCAGGTCACTCACGCTTGGGTAAAACTGCACTTTGGGCTGGCGCTCAATACGAAATTTTTGCGGGTGTTTTGTGTAATTGCTCTGGTTGTGGTGGCGCTGCTATTTTTAGAGAAAAGAGTGGCGAAACTATTGAAATTATAACGCGAGTTTTCCCGTTTTGGTTTTGTAAAAACTTTTATAAATACGCAAACAAAGAAAACGAGCTTCCGTTTGACCAACACTACTTGCAAGCACTTGTTGCACCAAGAAAACTTTGTGTAACTACTGCAGAGCTTGACTACTGGGCTGATACTGACGCGCAACATCTGGCAATGCAACTTGCAAGCGAAGTTTACGAAAAACAAGGGCTGGTTGGGTTAAAGAACGGCGGGCTTTTAGAACTGGGCGAATTTGATGAAGGTGGGCTTTTGAATTTTTCGAAACGAAAAGGTACACACTTCTTTAGTCGTGAAGATTGGAAATTCTTAATAAGAAACATTAAATAAGGAGAAAAAAAGTAATGTTTAAAGTTGATTTATCTAGTAAAGTTATAGCAATCACCGGTGCTGGTGGTATCATTTGTAGCGAATTTGCAAAAGAACTTGCAAATAATGGCGCAAAGGTTGCGCTTCTTGATATTAACTATGATGCAGCTAAAAAATATGCTGACGAAATAGGTGAAAACGCAATGGCGGTAAAATGCAACTGCTTAGAAAAACAAAGCATTATTGATGCAAAGAAAGAAATTAACGATAAGTTTGGTGCTGTTAATTTTCTTATTAACGGCGCTGGCGGAAACAATCCAAGGGCTTCTACAGACAATGAAACTATGTCGCCAGATTTAGAAGGGGTGAAGGACTTCTTTGCTTTGGAAGAAAGTGGTTTAAAGTTTGTGTTTGACTTAAATATCACCAGTGCGTTCTTGGTAACGCAAGTTTTTGCAACCGATATGATTAAAACGGGCGGGAATATTATAAATATTTCTAGTATGAACGCGTATCGTCCTTTAACAAAAATTCCTGCATACAGTGCGGCAAAAGCTGGTATTTCTAATTTTACACAATGGCTTGCAGTTCACTTTGCACCTTGTGGAATTCGTTGCAACGCAATAGCACCAGGATTTTTTGTTACAAACCAAAATAGAGCGCTTTTATTCAACGAAGATGGAACACCCACGGCAAGAACGGGCAAGATTTTGGCTGCAACGCCTATGAAGAAGTTTGGTGAAATCAGTGACCTTTTAGGTGCACTCTTGTGGCTTGCTGATGATAGTGCAAGCGGTTTCGTAACGGGCACGGTAATTCCTGTTGATGGTGGTTTCTCTGCATATAGCGGGGTATAATAAAAAGAATGTCGCCATTATGATGCTTTAGCGCGTCTTAATGGCGAT
The DNA here is from genome assembly GCA_045578765.1 of Christensenellaceae bacterium. GTDB lineage: Bacteria > Bacillota > Clostridia > Christensenellales > Borkfalkiaceae > UBA1259. The sequence goes on from JAZNKV010000007.1 coordinate 82,238, forward strand.
AAATATCTTGAGTAACAAAATAAAAATAAATTTTATAAAAATTTTTGTCAAAACCCTTAAAAAGTAATTGACAATGTTTGTTTTTTCCGTTATAATACATAAGCATTTAGAGATAAGTGCCGCATGGCGGCGTAGCTTAGCTGGTTAGAGCGGCCGGTTCATACCCGGCAGGTCGTTGGTTCGAATCTGACCGCCGCTACCACAGTTAAGAAACGGCGTTAGCCGGTTAAAATAAAGGCAGTTTATCTGCCAAAAGCTTGAGGCCCCTTGGTCAAGCGGTTAAGACACCACCCTTTCACGGTGGTAACATGAGTTCGATTCCCGTAGGGGTCACCAAACAAAGTAAAGGCGAACCCGTTTCCTTTAGGAGACGGGTTCGCCTTTGTTTTTAGACTAAAAAAATAATTTTAGATACTTAAAACAGCAAGGAAAATCCTTGCTGTTTTGCTATTTTTAAGACCTTTCACTTGTCAGTAAACCTTGATTATAGGATTTTTGCGTGATATAACCAAAGTAAAACCATATTCAAGGAGAATAACATGAAAAAATTTTATATTGGCGAAAATAAATATTTAGAGCAGAAAGTTTTGGCGTTTTATAATTGCGATTACGTTGGCTATCAAAAGCAAGGCAACCATGACTTTATAAACTATCTAAAAAACATGACTAATCAATACAACGAACTAGATTTAGTTGAAGATTTTGTTCAAGTTTCCGAAAGGTTTGTTAAAGATATGGAAAGTGTTTTTAATAAAAGCGATTTTAAGAATTTTACAGTTTGCGTTATGCCTCGTTCTAAAAGAGAAAGCAAGTATAAGCAAAGTCAATTAATGTTCAAAAAGGCTATTTCAAGTTGCGCTAACAAATTAGGTTTTATTAATGGCACGGATGCGATTACAAGAGTTAAAGACACTAAAACTACGCATAATTGGAGACTTGAAAATAATACGGGCGATAATCCATATAAAGGGATTACTAAAGATACTTGCAGGGTTGATTTAAGCAAAATTAAAAACAAAAATATTGTTTTAGTTGATGATATCTATACTGAAGGTGTTAACATTATTGAGGATTGTATTCAATATCTATTTGATTTAGGCGCAAAAAGTGTTATACTATACGTAACGGCAAAAACAAGGTAAAGATTATGAACTCAAACATTTCAATAAAACTTTACAATTTAATAAAAACGGACGTTATAAAAACTAACGCTCAATTTTGGAAATCGTTTTATAATGAAGATTATATAAACTCTTTTCCTTGCGATTTACAGGCCTTAGAGCAAGAACTTGACGAAAAATGCATAAACGTTATTAGCGTTTTTGATGAAAACTTCCCTAGCGTAAACGTTAAACTTAAAAATAGTGAAAAGCCGTTTTTCTTCGCATACAAAGGCGATATAACGCTACTTAATAACGTGGATAAAAACGTTGCAGTTATAGGTGTTTTAACGCCAACTAATGAAATAGTAGAAAGAGAACAAAAAGTTTTAAAAAGTTTAACTGAAAAAGGCTACAATATAGTTAGTGGTCTTGCAAAAGGTTGTGATACGGTTGCACATATCGAAAGTATTAAAAACAACGCTAAAACGATTGCCTTTCTACCATCAACAATAGAAAACATTTATCCTAAAGAAAATTTTAGTTTGGCAAATGAGATTGTTAATAATGGTGGGCTTATAATAAGCGAATACGTAAACGAGCCTAAAAACAAATACAAAAGCGTTAAAAGATTTATTGAACGAGATAGGTTGCAAGCATTATATTCTAAAGCCGTTGTTTTAATTGCAAGTTTTCGTAAAGGCGAAGGCGATAGTGGCTCTCGCCACGCTTTTGAAAAGGCTAAAGAATACGGTAAAAAAAGGCTTGTAATGTATAGAGAAAGCGACGCTACCGAATTAACGTTTGGCTTAAATAAAGATTACGTTATGCAAGGCGAAAATATCGTTTCATTAAAAGAAATTGAGGTGTTATAGTTGGTTTATATAAAATGTACGGTCTTAACGAAAGGCGTCTTACCGATAGAGCTTTCTAATTACTCTCGTGATAATGAATACGGCATCACTATTGTTTCTTTAAACGAAGATTTTAGACAAAGATTTGAACCTAATACAGCCAAATATGAGGATAGAATTGCTTCTTTAAGAGCTTTGCATGATGCAGGTTTTTATACATGGGTAAGCATTGAGCCTTATCCAACCCCGAATATGATAGAGCAAAGCTTAGAAGAAATATTAAATGCCGTCAGTTTTGCTGATAAAATTATTTTCGGTAGATTGCACTATAACAAAGAAGTTTCTGCTTTTAAAAAGTATAAAGAATTTTTTAACGAACAAGCAAAGCAAGTAATTGAATTTTGTAAAGCAAATAAAAAACAATTCCATATTAAAAAAGGAACTTTAATAGAATAAATATTTAAGAAGAAATGGAAATGAAAGCGGTTATATATGCACGGTATTCGTCGGATAACCAACGTGAAGAATCTATCGATGGTCAGCTCCGTGAATGCAAAAAGTTTGCTGAATACAACGGAATAACGATTGTCGGCGAATATATTGACCGTGCTTTCTCCGCTAAAACCGATAATCGACCTGAGTTTCAACGTATGATTAAAGACAGTTATAAGTCTGTTTTTGATACTGTTATCGTGTGGAAGTTAGATCGTTTTGCTCGTAATCGTTACGACTCAGCAAGATATAAGGCGTTATTAAAGAAAAATGGCGTTAGGGTTATATCTGCTACTGAAAAGATTTCCGAAGATGCAAGCGGAATACTTCTCGAATCACTTTTAGAAGGTTATGCCGAATACTACTCTGCGGAACTTGCAGAAAAGGTTAAACGTGGTATGACGGATAACGCCTTAAAAGCAAAAGCTAACGGCGTGCGTGCTCCTTTTGGGTATTACGTTGATGAAAACGACCATTATCAAATAGACGAAACGATTGCCCCTATCGTGAAAGAAATCTATTCTCTTTACGTGGATGGCAAAAAGGTAACGGATATTGTAAGGATTATGGCTGAGCGTGGTATTAAAAATCGCAACTATCCACTCAACTACAATTCCGTTTATCGCATACTAACTAATCGTAAATACATAGGCGAATATAAATTTGGCGACGTTCTTCTCGAAAACGGTATTCCTGCTCTTATCGATAAAGAAACTTTTGAAATTGGCAAAGCCGTATGGCAAGAAATAAAAAAGCACCAGCAATGCACCGCGCTGAAGACGATTATCTTTTAACCACTAAACTTTTTTGTGGACATTGTGGAGCGTTTATGGTTGGCGAAATTGGCACGAGCCACACTTCAAAGCAATATCGTTACTACAAATGCACTCGTGCTAAAAAAGGAAACTGCAAAAAGAAAGCAATTGGCAAAGATTATATCGAAAACTTAGTAATTGACGATATAATGGAACTACTTTCGGACGGCAATGTTTTAGAAGAACTTGCTAAAAGAATTTACGAAATGCAGTCCGAACAATCTTTTGCGGTGGCGACACTTAAAAGTCAACTTGACGAAGTAGAAAAGAAACTTGACAACCTTGTGGAAGCAATAACGAACGGTATTTATTCAAGCAAAACCAAGCAAGTTTTGGACGAGCTTGAAGAAAGGAAGAAAAATCTTCAAGAAGAACTTTATCAAGAAGAATTAGACTACCCGATTGTTTCCGAAGAGCAAATACTTCACGCTTTATATCACTACAAAAACTTGGATATAAGTACCAAAGAAGGCAAGCAACGTTTAATCGACGGCTTTGTAAATTCAATTTACCTATACGACGATAGATACGTTATAACGTTTAACTATAAAAATAAATCAAAAATCGTAACTTTTGAGGAAATCGAAAGTTCGTCTTTAACATCAAAGGCTTCACCAAACAAAACCTAAAACGAGCACGAAAGGTGTAAGTTTTAGGTTTTTTCTTTGCAAAAATTTTTAATATGACAATTGTTGTCTTATATTATATTTTAGAATAAAAGTACAATCATAAAAAACTTTATTTGGTGAAGTATGAATGAAATAATTTATAAACTAAAAGAATTGACAATTAAGGTAAATGTTGACGGCACTATTCGGAACGCAATAGATAGATTTGGTTGTTTAATTGATTCTGATTTGCGTTGGAATGTTAACGATGCACTAAAGATAAACGTGGAAAATGAAACAATTGAGTATATACGAAACAAATTTGAGGGTAATCAAATAAGAATTTTGTGTCACTTTGAAGAAATAATAAAAGCAAATTTTGAAGAAATTGATGCAAGGGAACTGTTCACCCAATTTCCTAATATGCCAGATGACATTGTGATAGATGAAGAAATTAAATCTAGTTATGAAATTGTTGTAGAAGCAGAAAATATGCCACGCAGAGTTATAACGGGGCAATACTGCATGGAAGAACTCCCTATTGATTATCCAAAAATCATACGTAAGGTGGTGAAAATAATTAACGACATAGAATTGTGGGGAGAAATTTTTAATCCTGCTATATACGCACGACCTTCTAAAAGAAAGTCAGACATTATATATTGTGGCGTAGAGTTTGGCGGATACAGTTCTATGTATCATTACATCACTGATGATGATTCTATAGAAGTTGGAGACACAGTAATCGTTCCCGTAGGGAAAAATAATCGTGAAGTTGAAGGCTATATTGCCGAGAAAAAATACTGTTCTAAAGAAGACGTGCCTTACCCATTATCGAAAGTAAAAAAAATAATACGAAAAATTGAAGCCGTTGAAGTTTTTGACGACGCAGAGCAAAAAATAAGTAACTTTGTTGGTAAAAGAATAAAGGTAATTCGTGACGATTATACTTCTGTTATAGGAGTGATGAATAATTTTGAATATGACAAAGAATTTGAAGAATTTTATTTTTACGTTCAAACCGAAAAAGAAAATGTTTTAATCAAAAGTGATGAACTGAGGAGAATTGAATTGAAAGAAATGTAAAAATTGTTCGTTTTGCGCTCAAATTGGCTCACCAAAATCGAGAAAAATCAGTCAAAATGGCTGATTTTTTGTTTTTATTTTTTGCCTTCTTTTAGTAAATCCTCCTTAGACACGAAAATTGTTTTTAGTGCTTCAAGCACCGTGTTTAATTGGTTTTTATTTAAATTCTCCATTTTCTCCTTTTGGGAGAGAAAATAACATAGTGCGCTCTAGTTGGTCGGTAACGCATTGTGCCCGTTCAAATGAAACCTTTGTTTCTGTGCGAAAATCACGGTTTGCCATTTTTGCTTAATGCTATCCCATTCCGAGAGTGGATATTTTTCGTTTATATATAGATTAAATTGATTTTGTTGGCAAAATGTGATAAAATTATCGCATAATATAGGATGATTTTAAAATGAAGGAATATGTATTAAATTATTATTCGCAATTTAGATGTATTGCTGAAGAATGTAAACATACTTGTTGTGCGGGTTGGGAAATGACCATTGATGAAAGTACCCTTAATAAATATAGGGCGGAAAGTTCTGTTTTTTCTAAAGCTTTACAAAAAGGCATTGATTATAAAAGGTCAAAATTCAAAGCGGATAAAAACGGCAGGTGTGCTTTTCTAAACGAAAAGGGACTTTGCGAAATTATAATTAACCTTGGCGAAAAAAAATTGTGCCAAGTATGCCGTGATCATCCTAGGTTTAGATCGTTTTTTAATGATAGAGTAGAAATGGGGCTTGGGTTTTGTTGTGAGCAATCAGCAAGAATAATTTTATCGTTTAAGGAAAAGATAGAACCGCTTTTAATCGGTGACGACGACAAAGTTCAAGAACTTGATTTTAACCAAAAAAACCTGATACGTTTTAGAGATAAGGCGCTTTCAATCGTACAAGACAGGTCTCTTTCGATAAATGATAGGATTGAAAAATTATTGGCGATATGTAAGGCAAAAATTGACAAAAAAGATTTTCATAAGATTGTAAAAAAATTCTTATCTCTTGAAAGGCTTGATAAAAATTGGGCAAAACGCCTAAAAAGCATTGACTTAAAGGTTTTTAGTTTTGTTGCGGAAGAAAAGCTTTCCATTATTTGCGAACAATTTTTAGTAAACTGTATATATAGACACTTATCGTGTGCGGAAGATACAATGTGGGTGCGCGCAAATATGATAGCATGCGTACTTTCGTGGTGGATAATTAAAAGCGTTATAGAGAGAGAAAGTATAGACGTTGAGCAAAACTTTGAACAAATAGTAGACGTTGTGCGCGCTTTTTCTTTAGACGTTGAATATTCTCAAAAAAATTTAGATAGTATATTTGTTTTTGCACGTCAATTTATTAAGATATAACAATGAGTTTACTTAAAAATGGTAAAAAACACACCAAAATATGCAAAATTCCACAAAAAATATTGCAATAGTATAAAACATATGATATAATCAATTTATATTTTAACTAAGATATGCGTTTTTGTTCGCGTAAAAAGTTTGTTTTGCAACAATAAACGGGTAGAAAACGGAGGGGAAAATAATGGCACTTCTTGACAGGATAAAATATGATGGTTATCAGGACGGGTCGCCTTGGTTAATACACAAATGTCCTAGTGAGCAGTTTGTTCTTGGTTCTCAATTAATAGTAAACCAAGGGCAAGAAGCTTTGTTCTTAAAAGGTGGAAAAGCGTGTGACCTTTTTGGGCCTGGCGCGCACACTCTTAAATCGGGAAACTTACCTTTGCTTAATAAGCTTGTAAACTTACCGTTTGGTGGCAAAACGCCGTTTACGGCAGAAGTATATTTTGTAAACAAAACTTCGCGTTTAGATATGAATTGGGGAACGGCTAATCCTTTCCAACTTGAAGATCCAAAATATGGTTTAATTTTGTCAATTCGCTGTCACGGTAAATATGGAATGCGTATCGTTGACTCTTGTGCGTTCGTATCAGGCTTGGTTGGCGCAATTCCCAATGGCGCAACTGTAAACTATGCTTTTGTAGCGAGTTATTTTAGTGGGCTTTTAACTTCAAAGATTAAATCGGTTATTTCAAGTTTTATGATTCGTCAAAAAATATCTTTCCTTGAAGTAACGGCTTATTTGGACGAATTATCAAGAGCTTGTCAATCAGCAGTTGCTGATGAATTTGAACGCTTTGGCGTTGAAGTTGTAAACTTCTTTATTGAGTCAATAACTCCGCCAAAGGATGAGTTTGAAAAATTACGTACATACAAAGAAGAACTTGCGCTCGGCAATGATTTCTACAAACAAAGAAGAACGTTAGATATTATGGAATCAATGGCAGAAAACAACGCAGGTGCAGGCATGGCAAACGCGGGGATAGGCTTAGGAATGGGGCTTGGAATGGCACCGCTTATGAGCAATATGTTTGCAAATGCAACCGGCAATATGGATGCAAACGCAACGACTAATGCAAGCGCAAATGAAACAACCTGTCCACATTGCGGAGCAAAAAATTCTGCAAGCCAAAAATTCTGTGGTGAGTGCGGTCAATCTATCGTAGTTGGCGTTGTGTGCCCAAGTTGTGGCAAAGTAAACGCAACAGGTCAAAAATTTTGTGGTGACTGCGGTGCTAAATTATCTAAGCAATGCCCGTCATGCGGAAAAGAAAATGATCCAGCACAAAAATTCTGCGGGGATTGTGGAACAAAACTTTAATAAACAAAAGATAAAATTATTATAATAAAACGAGGAAGGAAAAGAGAAATGTCATATCAAGTAGTAGAGCTGGAATGTCCTGGTTGCGGTACTCCAATTACGACTAGTACTCAGCAATGCCCATCATGCTTTAGAGAAATAGTAATAAAAACGTTTAACAGCGTTAGTTCAATGTCTCCGCTTGAAGTAAACAAGCAGGCAAACGCATATAGAAAAGCAATGGTAAACAATCCAAACGATCAAACATTGAACATGTCGATTGCGTTTTGTTACTTTAAATTAAAGCTTTATGACAAAGCAATTCCTTGCTTTGAAAAGGCCATTGAAGACAATTTTGACAATTCTGAAACATATTTTTATTTGGCAATATCTTTATTAAAAGGCAAAAAGGCGTTTTTAACACCTCGTCCAATAATAGACAAGATTGAAGAATATATTCAAGCGGCTTTAATGATTGAGCCCAAAGCAATATATTATTATTTCTGGGCTTACATAAGATACGACCATCATTTCCGTAAATCTTACAGAATGAGCCCAAATTACCAAGAGCTTCTTGCTCAAGCAAGGCAAAACGGATTGTCTCAAGCAGACGTTGTTGAATTATTCAACGTGTTGGGATTAGAACGCCCGTCTTGCTTATAATCAAAGTCGAAAGGCTGTTAAATTAGGTTGCATTTTGTTTGCTGCCACAAGTGAACAAAGGTAATATATAACAAAAAAGAGGAGATCATAGCTATGGCAATGGATAAAAGTTTACTCAGAGGCAAAACTCCTGAGCAAAAGAAAGTAATTACATATTTCAACGCATCTGGTTGTCTTTCAGGAGCACCTAAGGATGAAGAATATGATGCAATGGTTCAAGCAAAACTCAATTCTTTAGATACTAAGAAAAGAGCGATGGACAAGATTGGTCTTGATGAAGACGAATTGAAGGAAATCCCCCCCGTATACTTCCACGGTTGGGAATATGATGCAAAACCCGCTCCTACCTATTCATCAATAGGTAAAGATGGTAGATCACGTGCATCTAAGTACAGTGCAACTTGGCTTTTCTTCAGTAGCACTCAAGTTTATATGTACAATATCGTTTTCGATATGGCATCAGACAGCAAGAGCGAAAGAACTGAAGAATACTTCTACAAAGATATCACCAACTTCTCAACTTCTTCTGATTCTGTAGAAGTTACTACTTTTGGTGGTTGCCAAGGTAACACCGCTACTAAGAAACAAGTTGAAACTAGCCGTTTCGCACTTATCGTTCCTGGTGATAAGTTCTATTGCTCAACCACTGGCGTTGCTAACGTGGACGAAGCAATCAGCGCGATGAAACAAAAACTCAGAGAAAAGAAACAATAATCGAGAGTTAAAACAGTAACGCGTTACACTCAATTATGAATTTCAAACGGGCAGTTGCTATATGTGTGGCCATATAGCCACTGCCTTGGTTTGTATAATAGGTTAAAAATGAGACTTAGAAAGAAAAAACGTCATAAAAACGATTATTTCGTAACTAGCCTTCATCCGCCAGGGTCTGCGGGGAACGTGCAAATGGAAATGCCAAAACGTGTTTTGATTAGACCCAAGATAAATTATTTTAAGGTTGTTTGTTTTGTGCTTTTAACTATATTGGGCGCTGTTGGAATATTTTTCGGGGCGGACGCAATTCAGTGTGCATTGATAAACCAACAACTTATTAACGGCGAATATAATCATACGGCTGTTTCTATTATCGTGTCGGTCGTGTGTTTAGTTATATTTATAATTATTGTAACAAAGCACATCATAATTTTTTGTATACATTTATATCAGCGCTATGCTTCTGAAGAAATTAGGCTTAGGTGCGTTTTCACGCCGAGCTGTTCGGAGTATATGATATTAGCGATACAAAAATATGGTGTTATAAAAGGTGTTAGAAAGGGCATAGACCGTTTGCATAGATGCCATGAACCAAACGGTGGAGAAGATTATCCTTGATTTGGGGGAAAAGGAACGGCGATATGGGAAACAATGAAATATTGACAAACAAAATAAAACAAATGTCGCCGGATGAACTACAGGCGCTTTCAAAGAGTATTAGGGAAAAGATTATTGATACCGTTAGCAAAAATGGCGGACATCTCGCATCTAATTTGGGCATGGTTGAAGCGACTATTGCTTTACACAAAGTGTTCGATTTAAGTAGCGATAAGATTATTTTCGACGTAGGGCATCAGTGTTATACTCACAAAATTTTAACGGGAAGAGAAGAGCAATTTAGCTCACTTCGCAAGTATAATGGGCTTTCAGGGTTTAGCAATAGATTTGAAAGTGAGTACGACTTATTGAACGAAGGGCACTGTGGAACGTCAATATCAGCCGCGCTTGGAATAGCTGAGGCAAACAAAATGCAAGCAAGCGATGCTTACACTGTGGCAGTGGTTGGTGACGGTGCGCTTACTAATGGTATGATTTACGAGGCGCTTAACAACTGTGCGGGCAAAAAGCTTAACCTTGTTATTTTAATCAATGACAACGAAATGTCTATTTCAAAAAACGTTGGCGGTTTACATTCGTACCTTTCTTCAATAAGAACAAGTAAAAAATACTTTTCGTTTAAGCGCAGGTTTGAAAATGGGCTAAAACATATTCCCCTAATAGGCAAACCCATGGCGAGAGGGTTTAGGGCGATTAAAAACTTTTTTAAGAAATGCTTCGTAAAGCGCAATTTGTTTGAAGATATAGGCTTAGCATATCTTGGCCCTGTTAATGGCAACAACATTAAAAAACTTTCAATAGTTTTAGAAGAAGCAAAACGCAGAAAAGTTCCTTGCGTCGTTCACATGACTACTAAGAAAGGGCTAGGCTATGAACATGCGGAAAAAAATCCTGGGTTATACCACTCGGTTGGGCCTTTCGATATTGAAAAGGGCGTTCAAAGTTCGGGCAAAAAAACTTTCTCAATCGTTGCTGGCGAAAACGTTTGTAGGCTTGCAAAAGAGAATGATAAAATTTGCGCTATTACAGCAGCCATGTGTGACGGGACGGGGCTTAACGAGTTTGCGAAGCAATATCCTGACCGTTTTTTCGACGTGGGCATTGCGGAAGAGCACGCCGTAACCTTTGCGGGTGGGTTATCCGCTAAAGGGATGAAACCCATTTTAATGTTATATTCAACGTTTGCGCAAAGAGTTTACGACCAAATTTTTCACGATATTTGTATTCAAAAATTACCATTGATTTTGGCGCTTGATAGATGTGGAATTGTTGCTGGAGACGGCGTTACGCACCAAGGCTTGTTTGATTACGCTATGTTTTCTTCTTTGCCATCGGTTACAATTTATTCCCCTGAATCGTTTGCTGATTTAAGCGTGTGTTTTGATAATGCCGTTATTGATAACGGTCTCAATGTAATACGATACCCGAAGGGAGCGGAAAACGTCGAGTACGAACAAAACGCGGGCTTTGTTAAAGATAGTGATAATTTTTTGAGTTATACTAAAAACGTAGACTCGGCAAAAACCGTTATTATAACTTACGGAAGGATTTCTTATCAAGCATATAAAGCGACTGAACTGTTAAAAGAAAAGCTTGACGTAGGCATAATAAAACTAAATCGTATATTGCCGTTAAACTATCAAGTCCTTGAAAAGTACACTGCCAACGCGAAAATGATATACGTTGTTGAAGAAGGGATATTAAGTGGAGGTGTAGGTGAAAAACTGAGTGCGCACTTAAAGACAACAGACAAAAGCGTGTACGTTAGAGCTATTGAAGATTACATTGAGCACGGCTCGATACAAGATTTATTAAAGCACTGCAAATTAACGGCAGAACAGATAGCAGAAGATATAATTGAAAAGACAGCAGAATAAAAAATGATAAAAATAAAAAGCATCCGCTAAAAAACGGATGCTTTTTTATACTTGCTTGCGATACAAATAAATTTATTTCGTGAAAATGCTAGCTTTAACGCTTGCATATTCTTCTTCTGTAATAACCTTTTGGTCTAACGCTTTTTTCCATTTTTTAAGGTCTTCAATACTGTTAACCTTGGTTTCGTTGTTTGCAAGAAGATTTTTCTTGAGTTCGTCAAATTCTTCTTCTGTAACGATTTTATCGTTAACAAGTTCTTTGTATTGACTTAAAACTTTGATGGGGTCACTACCAACGCAGTTCTCTTTTCCTGATTTAACAAAGCCGAAAAACTTTAAGCAAAGTAAAAGGAAATAAAGAACCGTAGCGATAAACATAATAAGTAAGCCTACGCCTAAAAGCATTTGGTCGATATTCATACCAAAGCATAAATAAGTAATACCGTTAACACCACAAATAACGTTCAAACCATAGCCAACGTTTTTCAAAACGTTGTTTTTTGCAAATACAAAGCAAACAGCTAAAATTGGCACAATGTATGAAGTTGCAACTATGCTTTCAACACTCATAGCCATAACAGGTGCTAAAATAGCACCAAGTGCAGCAATCGCAAAGCCGATTACCATTAAAATTTTGTTAAATTCTTTTTTCATTTTTTCTCCTTCATTTGCAAGCAAGAATAAATTAGCCCCAAGGGGCTATAATTCACTATTATACTCCTATAGTGCTAAAATGTCAATAGAAATTAAGGGAGAAAACTAAAGTGGACGTTAAGGTTGCTGAAAGAATAAAGGAACTGATGGTGGAAAAGGGGCTAAACCAAACAAAGCTCGCAAAAGGTGTGGGGCTTAAGCAGAACACTATAAGTGCGTGGCTTTTAAAGAAAAAAGAACCGAGCATAAATTCGCTTTGGCTTTTGGCTGATTACTTTAACGTTAGTATTGATTATTTAGTGGGCAGAGAAGATATATAAAAAGCATCCGCTTTAAGCGGATGCTTTTTTGTTTCATATTCTATTGGCGCTACCAAAGGTGACTATTTTTTCTTTTACTACTTCTTTCATCATTTTAATAGCGTCTTCATAAACAATGAACGGCCAAGTTGAAGGGTTAGATATATTGTTAAGCGTGTTCTTTAGTCCTTGGTTTAATGCGAATAACACGTCAGAGTAAATATTAATTTTGGTTATGCCGTGCGTTATTGCATTTTGCATTTGGTCGTTTGGTGTTCCACTTCCGCCGTGAAGAACAAGGGGCTTTTCGCAAATAGCGGTAATTTGGTCAAGCCTATCTATGCGGAGAGTAGGTGTTTTTTTATAAACGCCATGTGCCGTACCTATTGCAACTGCCAAGGCATCAACGTTGGTTATTTCAACAAACTTTTGCACTTCTTTAGGAACGGTTAAACTTTCGCCAGGGTCTTCATCTGCGCCAGTTTCGCTAATACTTCCAACGCTTGCATTGCCAACGTGTCCAAGTTCAGCTTCAACCGTAACGCCTTTAGAGTGCGCATAATTTGTTACTTCAGCAGTATTTAAAGCGTTTTTGTCAAATGGAAGAACTGACCCGTCATACATAACCGAACTAAATCCAGCGTCAATAGCCTTTTTAATAAAATCAAAATCAGTTGCGTGGTCTAGGTGCAAACATACGGGAACGTCGTAGAAATTTGATGCACCTTTAATCATGGAAGCAAGTAAATTCAAATTTCTGCCTTGAAGGTCAACTCCAAGAGCCATGATTAGTGCGGGTGATTTCATCTCTTCACACGTTTCTAAAACAGCCTTCATCATTTCATAATTGCTAACGTCAAAAGCAGGGACTGCATAATGGTTAAGTTTGGCGTCTTGAAGCACTTCTTTAATATTAACAAGCATAACTCTTCTCCTTTTATAATAACGGCACTTTTATCTTTTTGGTATAAAGTTTTCAAAAATAATGTTATCGGTAAAATGGCGAACGTTGTTTGCAATTTTTTCACTTGTAACAGTCCAAGCGAGCACTGTTTTATTTTTAACTTTGCGCTTTTTAAGTGGCAAGCCTTTATAGTTATAACTAACAAAGTCTGGTTTAATTAAAAAGTTTAACGGCATTTTTTTAATAATAAAATTATTAAAAGCGCTTTCCGTTGGCTCTTTTTCATTAGTTCCTAAAATCCCACGGATAATACTTGGCGCAAGTTTTTTAACCCTTTTTATATAGAGTGGATTGAAAGATTGAATAGCAAATTCGCCGTTATAGGATTTTAAGCGTTCAACGATTTTATCAACAACCGTTTTATCTGGCTGGTTTTTAATTTCAATAAGCAAGGGGACTTTTCCGTCAACTAAACCTAGAACTTCATCAAACGTGGGTATAGAATACTCGCTATTTGAAAGGCGTAACGCTTTAATCTCGCTTGCGGTTTTATCGAAAATATTCCCTTCTTCACCAGTCATACGCTCTAAACTTTTATCGTGGAAAGAAAACAACACTCCGTCGCTAGACAAATAAAGGTCGATTTCAATGGCAAAATTATTGTCAACTGCGTTTTGATAGGCTGGCAAAGAATTTTCTATCAAATTTTCGTTCCAAAGCCCACGGTGCGCAATCGGCATAGTGTTTAGCCAGCAATCTTTATTTATTCTCATAAAAAACTCCTACTCATAACTTGCAAAAAAACTAAGTTTATTATATACTATAATAAGTTAAAAGAGCAAGTTTAATTATGACTTAAAAGGTAAATTATGTCAATCAACAAGAAAAACGTTAGAAATTTTTGTATAGTAGCGCACATAGACCACGGCAAAAGCACGCTTGCGGACAGGCTTATGGAAAAGACGGGGCAGGTCAGCGAACGTGATATGGAAGAACAACTTCTCGACTCTATGGACTTAGAGCGCGAACGTGGTATTACTATAAAACTTACGCCCGTTAGAATGTTTTACAAAGCAAAAGACGGCGAAGAATATATTTTTAACCTTATTGACACCCCTGGGCACGTTGACTTTACTTATGAAGTTTCGCGTTCGTTAAAGGCGTGTGAAGGTGCAATCTTAATAGTTGATGCAACTCAAGGCGTACAAGCGCAAACGCTTGCAAACGCTTACCTTGCAATAGACAATGATTTAGAGATTATGCCCGTTATAAACAAAATGGATTTGGCGAGTGCGCGCCCAGACGAAGTGGCAACCGAAATTGAAGACATTTTGGGTGTTGAAGCAAGTGATGCGCCAAGGATTTCAGCAAAGAGCGGGCTTAACGTAGAGGACGTGTTAGAACAAATCGTTCACAAAATCCCCGCGCCCCAAGGCGATGAAAACGCACCCTTAAAAGCGCTTATATTCGATAGTTATTACGATAATTTTAAGGGCGTTATATGCTTTGTTCGCGTTATGGATGGTGAAGTCAAGGTGGGCACAAAAATTAAAACGTTTATGTCTACAAAGCAGTTTGACGTTACTGAAGTTGGCGTTTTCTCACCAAAGATGCAACCTAAAGAAAGTTTATCCGCGGGTGAAGTTGGATATATTGCGGCAAGCATAAAAAGCATAGAAGATACGGCTGTTGGCGACACGATAACCGACGCGCTAAACCCAGCGCCACAAGCTTTACCAGGGTACAAAAAAGCGTTGCCTATGGTTTTCTCGGGCGTGTTCCCACTTGACGGCAGTAAGTTTAACGACTTAAAAGACGCGCTGTTAAAATTAAAGCTTAACGACGCGGCGCTATCAATCGAACCTGATAATTCTGCCGCGCTTGGATTTGGGTTTAGGTGTGGGTTCTTAGGTCTACTTCATATGGACGTTATTCAAGAAAGAATAGAGCGCGAGTTTGATTTAGAGATTATAACCACGGCACCGTCAGTATCGTACAAAGTTTATAAAACGGACGGAACTGAAATGACGGTTGAAAACCCCACGCACTTACCGCCTGTAACTGAAATTGATTATATGGAAGAGCCTGTTATAAACGCAAGCATCTTCACTCCACCCGACTACGTTGGGCCGATTATGGAGCTTTGTCAATACAAGCGCGGTGTGTATAAAGATATGATTTATCTAGATAAAACGCGTGTTCAACTAAAGTATATTTTACCGCTTAACGAAATTATATATGACTTTTTCGACCAGTTAAAGTCAAGAACTAAAGGCTATGCGTCTTTTGACTATGAAGTATCGGGTTATCAAAGAAGCGACCTTGTTAAAATGGACATGCTCTTAAATGGTGACGTGTGCGACGCGCTTTCAATTATCGTTCATAAAGATAAGGCTTATGAGCGCGGTCGTCAAATCGCGGAAAAACTAAAAGATGTTATTCCCCGCCAAATGTTTGAAATACCTATTCAAGCGGCAATCGGCGGAAAGATTATTGCAAGAGAAACAGTAAAAGCGTTTAGAAAAGACGTTTTAGCTAAGTGTTACGGCGGTGACGTTACGAGAAAGAAAAAACTTTTAGAAAAGCAAAAAGAAGGGAAGAAGAAAATGCGTTCAATCGGCACGGTTGAAATACCAAGTGAAGCGTTTATTTCAATACTTAAAACAGATAATGATAGATAATAAGGAAAGTCAAAAATGTTAGAAGTAAAAAATTTAGTAAAAGAATATTCGACCAAGGGCGGAGCAACCGTCCGTGCGTTAGATGACGTTTCCGTTCAATTCCCCGAAACGGGAATGGTGTTCTTGTTAGGTAAGAGTGGTTCGGGTAAATCAACGTTACTTAACGTGCTTGGCGGATTAGATAAGCCGGATAGTGGTGAAGTTATTGTTAAAGGTAGAAGCAGTAAAGATTTTTCTACCGCTGATTTTGACAGTTACCGCAACACGTTTATTGGTTTTATTTTTCAAGAATATAACGTATTAAACGAATTTACCGTTGAACAAAACATAGCACTTGCATTGCAACTTCAAAACAAGTCTGCTGGCAAAAGCGACGTTGAAAACTTGCTAAGCCAAGTTGATATGTCGGGCTTAGGCAAAAGAAAGCCAAACACTTTATCAGGCGGTCAAAAGCAAAGGGTTGCTATAGCTAGAGCACTCATAAAAGAGCCTGAAATTATTATGGCGGACGAACCGACGGGGGCGCTTGATTCAAATACGGGTAAACAGGTTTTTGAAACGCTTAAAAAGTTATCTAAAACAAAGCTTGTTATCGTTGTTTCTCACGACGTTGAGTTTGCTGAGCAATATGGCGATAGAATTATTGAACTTAAAGACGGCAAAATCATTGCGGACGTTACAAAGGCTCAATCAAAGCCCCAAAAATTAAACGAAAACGTTCAGCTTATTTCAAGCGATACCATAAGCGTTACAAATGCTGAAAAATTAACCGAAGAAGACGTTAAGAGCATAGTAAACATGCTTAAATCTAACGGTGGTGAAGCCATTATTACGACAGGCAAAAGAGAAATGCCCGAAATAAAACGTGCTTGTAAGATTAATGACGAAGGCAATAAAGAATACTTTGAACAAACTAACGACGTGTGCGTTAAAGATTATGATGGAAAAAACACCAAGTTTATTAAGTCGAAACTTCCCGCTTCGCGCGCGGTAAAAATGGGCGCAAGCAGTCTTAAAACTAAGCCCATAAGGCTTATTTTTACAGTGTTGCTCTCTGTCGTAGCTTTCGTTATGTTCGGCGTGGTTTCAACCTTTATGCTTTACGACCAAAGTTATTCTATTTCGGAAGCGCTAAAAGTGCAAAATAACCCAAGTATAACACTTGCAAAAAATTATAGTTACTACAATAACAGTTATAAATACGATTTATTGACTAACCAAAAAGAGCTTGAATACTCTTATGAAGGTACGGCAAAAACACGTTTTGGCGTGCAAGAATTAAAAAATAAAAGTCTTTCAGGTTCGGGTAGTTACGCTGGAATATTTGACTTTACTAACCGCACTTACAACCAAGATTCTCAAATGAAAGTGAGCCTTTTTAACGGTTCAAATTCATTTTACCCAAATATTCCGTCTAATTTAAAAGATTATTATTTGGAAGAAACCGTTTGGGGCTTCACCGATTGCGGTGCAGACTATATGGCAAGCAATGGTTTTACCCTTATACAAGGCAGATATCCGCAAGATAAAACTGAAGTTGCAATTCCCGAATACTTAGCAAATTTATTCGTTAATTCACAAAACAGCGGTATTACTTCCGCAGGCCAAATGGTTGATAAGCAAATAAAAATTTCAGGCAATAACGCAATTTCTAATAACGAAGTGTTTACAGTGTCGGGCGTTTATAACGTTGGCGCAATTCCTCAAAAGTACGACGTTTTAAAATCTCAAACAAACGATTTAAGTGCTGTTGAAAAGGAGCAACTTAAATCTTACTTAAGAGATTATCTAAAGCTCAGTTACAACACGATTTTGTACGTTACAAGTGATTTTTATGAAGAGTATAAAGAGAACTTAGAAACTAGCTATTTGCAAACCATATACACGAATGGTAATAGGGGGTTATCTCTTGGTACAAGTATGCCGTCACGCCCAGACAACTCTTACGGTGGAGAGGGTAGATTTATTCTAAAGAGTGATGCAACTATTTATGGCAGATACTTAAAGTTCTTTGACAAACAAGGTAATATTATAGATTTTGAACTTGCGGATGATCAGGTTTTCGTTAGTAAAAGCGTGGGCGTTAATAACCCTTGTTATTATAAAAATTTCCATGGTCAACAAGGCGAACTCGAAGTGGTTGGATATTTTGAAACGACTGATAACGCGAATACGAGTTGTGAATATATCATAACAGACAATTTTTATCGAAATTATTGTATAAACGTTAGCCAAGAAAATATAGTTTGGAATAGTGTTGCAGAAAGCGAATATCAGCCCTCTACTGATGAAAAGTATAATTACATAATAACTTTAACGGACAACAGTCAATCTCAAATTTCTAATGCTTTGATTGCTGGCGAAAACTATAGTTGCCAAATAATAAGTTCTACTTGTGACCAAATCATGATGTTTGTTAGTACCATAAACAACATGAAACCTATTTTCTTGATAATAGGTATTGTGTTTGCGGTGTTCTCTGCGCTTATGCTTCTAAACTTTATTTCGGTATCTATATCTGCAAAGCGCAAAGATATAGGCATACTCCGTGCGGTTGGTGCAAGGGGAATTGACGTGTTTAAGATTTTCTTTGCCGAAGCGTTTATTATAGCACTCATATGCTTTGTTCTTGCATCGGTTGGCGCATTCTTTACTTGTGGGCTTTTGAACAATACCTTGACGACGTTAACAAATATAAAACTACTTAACTTCCAAGTTATAAACGCAACGATTATACTAGCGATTTCTTTATTTGTGTGCGTTGTTGCGACGTTCTTGCCCGTTTATTTTGAGGCAAGGAAATCGCCCGTTGAAAGTATAAGAAATAATTAATTTTAGGTAAAATCATGGCAGGACTATATATTCACGTTCCATTTTGCAAACAAAAATGCACGTATTGTGACTTTGCTTCTTTTCCCAAAGAAATAGGAAAGGCTGAAAGCTATTTTGCGTGCTTATATCGTGAAATCGAAGGTAGGGCAAAACAATACCCTAACACGAGTATTGACACTATTTATATCGGTGGCGGAACGCCAAGCGTTGTTGACGCAAAGTTTATTGCTGGTGCAATTCGCCAAGCAAAAAAATGCTTTACAGTTAAAGATGATGCGGAAATCACTATTGAACTTAATCCAGGCACTGTAACCGAACAAAAAATAAAAGATTATAAGTCGGTGGGTGTAAACCGATTTTCAATAGGTTTACAAACGGGCTATGACGACCAACTAAAGCGCTTAAACAGAGTGCATACCGCAAAGGACTTTTTGCTTTGTTGCAATTTACTTAAAGGTGAAAACGTAAGTGCGGACATTTTAATCGGGCTTCACAACCAAACGGCAGAACA
Organism: Christensenellaceae bacterium; assembly: GCA_045578765.1. Taxonomy (GTDB): domain Bacteria; phylum Bacillota; class Clostridia; order Christensenellales; family Borkfalkiaceae; genus UBA1259. The sequence goes on from JAZNKV010000007.1 coordinate 101,585, forward strand.
GGTTAAAAAAAGCATTGATTTAGCTTTGGCTGGCGGAGTTAGCCACATATCTGTTTACGCGCTAACTCCCGAAGTAGGTACTCCAATTTATACCGATTACCTTAACGGCGAACTTTTAAGTGATGATGAAGTTGCAGATATTTATGGCGAAATTGTTGAGTATTTGAAAGATAAGGATTTTTATCGCTATGAAGTTTCAAACTTTTGCAAACGTGGCTTTGAATCTAAGCACAACTTAAACTATTGGAAGCGTGGCGAATATATTGGTGTGGGGCTTTCCGCAAGTTCGTTTATGGCGGGCAGGCGCTTTACCAATACCTTTAATATTGATGAATATATGAACGCAGTAATCTACAATAAGTCGCCGGAAATTTCAAGCGACGTAATTGAAGAAAACGACGCTAAGTTTGAGTTTATTATGCTTGGTTTAAGAACGGCTGAAGGGATTAAGATAAGCGAGTTTAATTTAGCGTTTGGTGCTGACTTTGCTAAAGAATACGCAAAACAACTAAAAAAGAAAGAGCAATTTTTAATCTTTGATGGCAAAACCTTAAAGATTAAAGACGAGTATCTATACGTTCAAAACGATATTATATTAGAATTCATGAATTAAGGCTTATTTGCTTCGCAATAGTGCGTTAACTGACTGCGCCACAGACTTCTTTGGCCAGACGGTCAATTTCACCCTGTGGCTTGTCAAGCCATGTCTTGTTTGCAACTAATCCTTAATTAACTTGTTTCAAATCTTAAAACTATAAAACAAAAAACGCTTGAGCTATTCGCTCAAGCGTTTTAATATTCATCTCTACCGCAAAGATAGTCTATACTCACTCCAAAACAATCTGCTAATTTCCAGCATTCAACAATGCTTGGCTCGTTCAATCCTTGTTCCCAGCGCGAAACGTTTGATTGATTTGTGCCAATCATTTTTGCAAGTTGATGTTGCGAAATTGCTTTTTCTTTTCTTATTTCTAAAATTCTATTATTCTTAAACGTATATTCCATACTGATAGTATATACAAAAATGCATCAAAGCGCTTGACTTATGCAAATTTGCATTATATAATATTAAAAAAACGCATGCTCACGGTTGTCGCGAAACAGAAACAAAAGGGTAACTAAACAAAAGTTGCCCTTTGGTTTTTTCTTTCTACAAAAAATTTGTTTAACCGCAAAAATCTTACTTAAAAAGCCTTGTTGCTTTTGTTAAACTTTTGTTTGCGGGGGCAAGATGACCGTATATATAGAATACGTTATATTAGATAACCTTTTAATTGATTATTTTTTATTAAAAGCCACCTTTTTAATTTCGGGTGCAAATTATTCTAAAAGGCGCGTTTTAGCCTGTTCCTTTTTAGGCGCGTTTTTTGCGCTCATTTTTCCGCTAACTGAAAGTATTTTCATTGTCAACGTTATAGTTAAAGTTCTTGCGGGTGTAGTTATAATATTATCGGCAAACTCTTATGCGAGTTTTAGGGCGCTTTACGTTAATTTTGCTATTTTTATGCTTTTAACCTTTTTGACGGGCGGTGCTATTACGGGGGTGGGAAATCTTTTAAATATAAACTTTTCAAGCGAGTTTTCGGTTGCAATTATATTTTTGCCAGCTTATCTTGTTATAAAAGCTGTTTCTTCAGTTATAATGGGCATTTATAAGAACAAAAACGTTATGGCGTACGTGTTTCGCACTGAAATTTATTATGGCGAAAAAGTCATAAACGTAAACGGGTTTTTGGACACGGGCAATGCCTTATTTGATGGCGAAAATCCCGTTATTATCTGCCAAAAAAAGCTGTTCTTTTCATTGCTAAAAGCAAACCTAATAAAAGCAAAACTAAAAAAAATCGCCGTGCAGACTGTGAACGGAAGTTCCAAAAATTTATCATTTGTTGTGGATAAAGTTTTGATATATACTGACGACAAAGTGAATATAAATAATAACGTGACCGTTGCTCTTGCAACTTTCAACTTGGGCGATGGTTACGACGTGATATTAAATCCCGCACTTATAAAAGGAGAGCATTATGAACATCAAAAAGAGCTTAAAAAAACTTCTTGAACTGTTGTCTTTTAATCGCAATATAGTTAGGTACATAAGCGGTGGCGAAGTTTTGCCACAGCCTTATTCTGCGGAAGAAGAAGCGGTTATGATAGAAAAGCTTGCGTGTGGCGAAAAAGATATTAGGGATAAGCTTGTCGAGCACAACTTGCGATTAGTGGTTTATATTGCCCGCCGTTTTGAGAATACGGGTGTTGACCTTGACGACCTTGTTTCCGTCGGTACAATCGGGCTTATTAAAGCGGTTAATTCTTTTAATGCCGATAAAAACATAAAACTTGCCACCTATGCTTCGCGCTGTATTGAAAACGAGATTTTAATGCACCTACGTCGAACGGTCAAGTTAAAGAGCGAAGTTTCTTTTGATGAACCGTTAAACACTGATTGGGAAGGCAACGAACTTATGCTGTGCGACGTTATGGGAACGGATGGTGACGTTGTTTATAAAAAGATAGAAAACGGTGTTGAAACAGAACTTTTGGGTGTTGCACTAACGCGACTAAACGATAGAGAGCGTGAGATTGTTGAGCTTAGATATGGGCTTAACGGTGTTGAAGAAAAGACACAGCGCGAAGTTGCAGATATGCTCGGCATTTCGCAAAGCTACATATCGCGTTTAGAAAAGAAGATTATCTCTCGCTTGCAAAAAGAGTTTGCAAAAATGGTGTAAAAATCGTGAAACACTTCGCAATACTGCGTTACTGACTGCGCCACAGACCTCAATGACCAACAAGGTCAATTTCGCCCTGTGTCTTGTCGAGCCTTGTCTTGCTTGCATTTGACAATTTTTGTGTAAAAATCGTGAAACACTTCGCAATACTGCGTTAATAAAAAAGCGTTTAGTTATATAAAAGTAATAAGAAGTTTGTGTTTTTTGTTTACAAACTTATGAAAATGATGTAAAATAAACTTACGAAAAACGTTAGGAGATAATAAAATGTCAATTATGTGGACGAGCGACTTTAGTAAGAGAGTAGATGCTGACCTTTGTCACGATACTATTATTAGAAATTTAGTGCCGGAACTTTCTTATAATCCAGAAAACGATTATAATGAGTGGAAACAACAAATCAAAGATAAGTTTTATGAACTTACGGGCTTAAATAGAATTGCAAAAAACGCAACTACTGATGCAAATATTAAAATTGAAAGCGAAGTTGACAAGGGCGACTATCGCCAAATCCGCTTTTATTTTGATAGTGAAATAGGCGAAACAGTTCCTTGTTATATACTTATTCCCAAGGGCGAAAAGAAAAAATATCCCGTTGCAATCGTTTTGCAAGGTCACTCAACGGGTTTTCACTTTTCAATTGGCGAAAACAAGTATGGAGTTAGTGAAGAAGAAGTTGAACGTCGTGCATTTGGTGTTCAAGCGGTTAAAAACGGTTATATCGCACTTGCAATCGAACAACGCGGTATGGGCGAAAGGAAGCCTACCACCGATTTAAGATGGCGTGACGTTGCTTGCCGTTATCAATCGCTTGTTGCGCTTTCGATCGGTAGAACGCTTATTGGCGAAAGAATTTGGGACGTTATGAGAGCGATAGATATTCTTCCTTTCTTCAAAGAAGCGGATACCGACAAGATTTTCATTACTGGTAACTCTGGTGGTGGAACTATCGCATATTATGCTGCGTGCTGTGATGAAAGAATTAAGCTTTCCGCACCAAGCTGTTCGTTCTGCTCTTATCGCGAATCTATTTTAGACGTAATCCACTGCAACTGTAACTATATTCCGTCAGCTTACTTGTACTTTGACATGCAAGACTTGGCGTGCATGCTCGCCCCCAGAAACTTTATTGCAATAACTGGTAAGGGTGATGAAATATTCCCACTTAACGGTGCAAGAAGGGCGTTTGAAACGGCAAAAGCAATTTATAAAGTAAACGGTGCGGAAGACAAGTGCAGGCTAATTGAAACACCTAGAGAACACTATTGGTGCAAGGATATAGTTTGGGAAGCAATCAATAAAGAGTGTGAAAAATTAGGTTGGAGATAACCATATTAAATTTAGTTTAACCAAAAATCCGCCACAAAAAAGGCGGATTTTTAATATTTAAACAAAAGCCACGTTTATAAGTTGATTTTTAATTTTATTGTGATACAATATCTATAAGGCAAATAAAGGAGAATCTAAATGAAAATCTTTAAGAGAATATCAATAGTTCTTTTAGTTTTAGTCGTGCTGATGGGCGGATTGTTTGCAGGCGGTTATTTTTACGTTAAAAGCAACTTTGGTATTGATTTAATACAAGCACTTGGTCAAATAAATGCGCTAAAAGCCCCTGTTGATAAAAGTGTGTTGTGCTCTAATGCATTTTCCACCGAAGACATGGCGAGCACGCAAACACAAGTAAACAATAGCATTAGTGGTTTAATAACAAATGACGATAATGAATACCAAGTGGACGTTGAGGGTGTTTCTTCGCTTATGAGTGGGGATATTAGTTTAACCGACAAACAACTTGGCGCACTTATGGATACACTTTTAAGACAACAATCTAATGGTAAGGTGCAAATTAATGGTGTAGAAATTGATGCCGAGATAAAACAAGTTAGCTTTTTACAAGTTAGTAATGGTGACGTTTTAATGAATTGTGTGCTGATGGTCAACGTTCAGCCGATGATAGATCAAATGGCTGTTAAGTTCCCATTGTCATTAGTTAAGGGGTTATTGCCGAGTGTAATATATATAAACTCTACATTTATAATTGAAAAAAATGCGGGAGCATTTAATTATACTGTTTACGCTCAAGAGCTAACTATTAACAATATGGACGAGCAGCAAACGAGCGAACTATTTGAAACTATAAACAAGATTGTATCGTTCGGCACTGTTGAAGATTGGAATTTGCAAATAGGTATTGTGTTTGCAGATGCATTTATAGGCAACTATGAAGAACAGGGTTTTGCTTATTCGCTATATTATTTGGGTGCAAGGGATTTTTCTTTCACTCAAATAGGTGGAGAAATAACTTTTAATATTTTAGACTGATATTAAAAAAACATAAATAAAAAAGGCAGGTGATTCACCTGCCTTTTCGTTTTGATTTAGAAACTTATTTAGTGCCGAAAATTCTATCGCCTGCGTCGCCAAGACCGGGGAGAATATAGCAATGTTCATTTAAGCCCCTATCAAGAGTTGAAATAAATATTTCAACGTCTGGGTGGGCGGTTGCTACCTTTTCCACGCCTTCGGGCGCTGCGATTATAGACATAAGTTTGATTTTTTTGCATCCGCGCTTTTTAAGCATTTTTATTGCATCAACTGCGCTTCCGCCCGTTGCGAGCATAGGGTCAACCACCATAACAACTTTTTCTTCGATGTTGGCGGGGAGCTTGCAGTAATATTCCTTTGGCTCAAAAGTTGTTTCATCACGATATAAGCCGATGTGCCCAACTTTTGCTGCGGGGAATAATGAAAGTATTCCGTCAACCATACCTAATCCTGCACGAAGAATAGGCACGATAGCGATAGAGTTTTCTTTAACTATCGTTTGGGTTGTAGTTTCAAGCGGTGTTTCAACCGTTATTTCTTGGGTAGGAACGTCCTTAAAACTTTCATAAGCCATAAGCGTTGCTAGTTCGCTAATAATTTCACGGAATTGCTTAGTACACGTGTTTTTATCGCGGATAATAGCAAGTTTATGTCTTATTAGCGGATGGTCTAAAATATGAACGTTTTTATATTCTTTCATGATAAATTCCTTAATTTTATAAATTATTCAGCTTTATCTTCTTTCTTTGCAGACTTTGAAGTTATAAAGTTAACGATAATACCGAGAATGAGAGCAACTGCAACAGATTTTAGTGGGATAACGCCAAACGTTAACGCCATACCGCCAACACCTGCTATTAAGATAACAGATACGGTAAAGAGATTGCGGTTTTCGTTAAGGTCAACTTTTTGGATCATCTTTAAGCCTGATACTGCGATAAATCCGTAGAGAGCAAAACAAACGCCACCCATTACACAGTTAGGTATAGTTGCAAGGAAAGTGATGAAAGGTGCAATGAACGCACAAGCGATACACATAATTGCAGCGGTGAAAATGGTAATAACAGATGCGTTACCAGAAATAGCAACACAACCAACAGATTCGCCGTAAGTGGTGTTGGGGCAACCGCCGAAGAAAGCGCCTACCATAGAGCCAATACCGTCACCAAGAAGAGTTCTGTGAAGACCTGGATCTTTAAGCAAATCTTCATCAATGATTGAAGAGATGTTCTTGTGGTCAGCTAAGTGTTCAGCAAAAACAACGAAAGCTACGGGAACGTATGCAGCAACAAGGCTGATAAAGTACGTAGCGTTAAGACCTTCAAAACCATTAAACGCTTGTATAAAGGTAAAATCGGGTAGCCAAGTCATGTGTTCAAAAAGCTTGAAGTTAATAATTACAAGTTCAGGAATACCAGCAAAAGTGCCTATTAAAGTAAATATTGTTGCGCAAAGATAACCAGCGCCAATACCGATAATGAAAGGAATCATCTTCATCATCTTTTTGCCATAAACTGAGCAAACGATAACGGTTAAAAGAGTAACTAATGCACAAACAAGACCAACAGTACTGGTTGTGTTCATAACCCAAGCAGAGTTAGAAGCATCCCAAACAGCGCCTTTAACTGCGTCGTTAACAGCGTTTACAGAAAGAGATAAACCGATAATTGCAACGGTAGGCCCAATAACTGATGCGGGCATAACTTTATCAATCCATTTAACGCCGGCGTATTTTACAACAACAGCTATGATAACGTAAACAAGGCCTGCCAAAATAGCACCGATAATTAAACCGAGATAACCAAGTGACATTGCAACGCCACCACCAAAAGCTGCGAACATAGGTGTGATAAACGCGAAAGAAGAACCTAAAAATACTGGGCTCTTAAACTTTGTGAAAAGCAAGTATACGATAGTACCTACGCCTGCGCCGAATAAAGCTGCAGATTGGCTCATGCCGTTTCCTACGATAGCGGGAACTAAAATAGTTGCTGCTAAAATAGCAAGAACTTGTTGGAAAGCAAACACTAAAGTTTTCCACAAGCCCGGCTTGTCTTTAACACCATAAATAATGTTAGTGTTTTTCATTTGTAAAAACCTCCAAAATATTTTCAAATTAATAAAAAAATGAAGTTAATATAACTTCATTTTATATATTACGAATTTAAAAAATAGGGCACTTCAAGACGGAAAGAACGCATAGTTATAGCTTTTGAAAAAAATCTTGATTTCATATCTTACCCCAATAAACCTTATCTTCATCATTATATCAAACCCAAAAATAAAATACAAGAGATTTTAAAAAATTTTGTTTTAAAGTTGACATTATTTTTATTTAATTATATAATGTATTGCGATACAGAGATTTGGAGACGTATCAAAATAAACTATATTGGGTTTATTTTGGTGCGCCTCTTTTTGTTTTAAACGGTTATAAACGGCGTCATGCTTCGTTGCTAACACGTTTAAAACAACTCAAACGGATACAAACTTTACTAAAGTATTAATAAAAGGAGAAAATATGTTCGACGTAGCTATTATTGGTGCTGGCGTAATAGGTGGCGCTGTCGCAAGGGAACTTTCAAAATACAACTTAAAAACTTGCATTTTGGAAAAAGAGAACGACGTTGCTATGGGCACAAGCAAGGCAAACTCTGCAATTATTCACGCGGGGTTTGATGCCGTGGAAGGTTCTCTAAAAGCAGAGCTTAACGTAAAAGGCTCTCAAATGATGGAAGAACTTACCGCCGAATTGGGCGTTAAGTATAGAAACAACGGCTCTTTGGTTATTGGTTTTGACGATAACGATATGAATCACATAAGAGAGCTTTACGCGCGTGGTGTAAAAAACGGCGTAAAGGATTTAGAAGTTATCGGCAAAGAAAAACTTAAAGAATTAGAGCCTAATGTTTCAAACGATGCCGTCGGGGCGCTTTATGCCCCGACTGGCGCAATCGTTTGTCCGTACGACCTCACCGTTGCGTTAATTGGTAACGCGATGGATAATGGCGTGCAGTTGTTTTGTGACTTTAAGGTTGAAAACATTCAAAACGTTGATGGAAAATACGTTATACAAAGCGAAAATAGAAAAGTTGTAAAGGCTGAATACGTTATTAACTGCGCAGGCTTATTTGCAGATAAAATTGCAAATATGGTCGGGGACAATTCTTTTACTATCACACCCCGCCGTGGTGAATACGTTTTACTCGACAAAGAGTGTGGACAGGTGGTTTCACACACCATTTTTAGAACGCCAACTAAAATGGGCAAGGGTATTTTAGTGACGCCCACGGTTGATGGGAACACGCTTTTAGGGCCTACAAGTGAAAATATTGATGATAAATGTGATTGTTCTACTACGCAAGGCGGGCTTTCGGCAGCGATTACGGGTGCAAAAGATAGCGTGAACAATTTACAACTTAATAAGTGTATTACGTCATTTTGCGGGTTGCGCGCAGTTGGAAGTACGGGCGATTTTATAATCAATAGCCCTTGCCAAAACTTTATAAACGTTGCGGGTATTGAGTCGCCTGGTTTATCTTCAGCGCCTGCAATAGCCATAAAGGTTATGTACATGCTTTTAGAACAAGGCTTGGTTTTAGAACCCAACTTAGAGTTTAACGGCGTTCGCCCCGCTATGCACGAATTTAGAGAAATGAGCATAGAAAAGAAAAACGAAATAATAAAGAAAGATAAGTCCTACGGTAAAATTATCTGCCGTTGCGAAGGTGTTAGCGAGGGGGAAATACTAAATGCAATAAGAACAAACCCCAAGCCGGTTGACTTAGATGGTGTTAAACGCCGTACCCGTGCGCAAATGGGTAGGTGTCAAGGTGGGTTCTGTACGCCTTATATTATGAAGTTGCTTGCAAAAGAACAAGGTGTACCGCTTACAAAAATCACCAAAAAGGGCGGAAGTTCACAAATCGTGTATTACGAACTTAAAAACGGAGAAGAACAATGAGAGATTTGATTGTTATAGGCGGTGGTCCCGCAGGCTTGAGTGCAGCAATCAGCGCATACGAAGCAGGAATAAAAGATATTTTGATAATTGAAAGGGGCGAAAGTCTTGGCGGTATCTTGCAACAATGCATACATAACGGTTTTGGGCTTCACAAAATGGGTGAAGAGCTAACCGGCCCGGAATATGCTGAAAGATATATTGATAAAGTTAACGAGCTTAATATCGAATACAAACTAAATACAATGGTTTTATCTGTTTCTAACGACAAACAAGTAGTTATGACTAACGAAGATGAAGGCATTATAGTTGAAAGAGCAAAAGCAGTTGTACTTGCAATGGGTTGTAGAGAGCGTTCACGCGGGGCGCTAAACATTGCGGGCACTCGTCCAGCTGGAATATTTTCCGCGGGGACAGCGCAAAAATTAGTTAATATTGAAGGGTATATGCCTGGTAAAGAAGTGGTAATCTTAGGCTCTGGTGATATAGGTCTTATTATGGCGCGCCGTATGACGCTTGAGGGCGCTTTAGTTAAAGCAGTTTGTGAGTTGATGCCTTACTCTGGTGGCCTTGCAAGAAATATAGAGCAATGCTTAAACGACTTTGATATTCCGTTAAAGCTTTCGCATACCGTTGTTAAAATTCACGGACAAGAAAGGTTAACAGGCGTAACCATTGCAAAGGTTGATGAAAATAGGAGACCTATTCCTAACACTGAAGAATTTATTGCGTGTGATACGCTTTTGCTGTCGGTTGGGCTTATTCCCGAAAACGAACTTTCCAAAACGGCTGGCGTTGAACTTTCACCAGTGACTAACGGAGCGATTGTTGACCAAGATAGGCAAACTTCTATTGACGGCATATTTGCTTGCGGTAACGTTTTGCACGTTCACGACTTGGTTGACTTTGTTTCTGATGAAGGTGAAATTGCGGGTAAGAGCGTTGCTGAATACATTAAAAACGGTTTAAATAGGGCACTTGATATATCTGTCAAAACTGACGGCAAAGTTAGATACACCGTACCCCAAAAAATAACTGACAGAAAGGACGTTTCGCTCTATTTTAGAGTAGGTGACGTTTATAAGAATACTTGCGTAAAAGTTTACGATGGCGATAAACTATTATATAAAAAGAAAAAGATAAAGTTTGCGCCTGGTGAAATGGAAACGGTTACCATTAAAAAAGAATTACTTGACGGAGTTAAAGAACTTACGCTTAAAATAGAGGAGTAAAATATGCAAAGACAACTTACTTGTATCGTGTGCCCTATGGGTTGCAGTTTAAACGTTGAACTTGATGGCGACAAGGTTTTAGGCGTTAGTGGAAACACTTGTCCACGTGGAAAGGTTTACGCTCAAAACGAGTGTACAAACCCTGTGCGCACGGTTACTACAACTGTTAGAACGGCTTCAGGGGAGATTCTTCCAGTTAAGACAAAACAGCCTATTCCTAAAAATCAAGTTAAAAATGCAATGAAAATAATAAATAAAGCCGTTGCAGTATTGCCAATTCGTGTTGGAGATGTTATAATAGAAGACGTATTTGGTAGCCCTGTCGTTTCGGCAAAAAGTATGGGCAAATGGAGAAAGTATGCAAAAGGGTGAAATAATTTCAGCGGTGAGAAATGACGTTGAACTCCAGCTTGCAGTTAATTCAAAGGCAAGCGTAGTGTTTTTGTTGTCAACGGATATAGAAAGAGTAAAAGAGCAAATTGACTTAACTCATAAACACGGCAAAAAACTATTCGTTCATATCGACCTTGCGGAAGGGGTTGGAAAAGATGCGTTCGGTATTCGCTATCTAAAAAACGCTGGGGTTGACGGCATAATAAGCACGCGAACAAACGTTATAAAAATGGCAAGACAGGAAGGGCTTAAAACCGTTCAGCGTTTTTTTATCGTTGATTCGCACTCAGTCGACACTATGGTTGATTCGGTTAGCTCTTCAAAAGCAGACATCATCGAAGTTATGCCGGGGACTGTGACAAAGGTTATAGAAAGACTTAAAGACCTTCTAAGTATGCCAATAGTTGCAGGCGGGCTTATAGAGACCGAGCAAGAAGTAGGTATGGCTTTCGCGTCTGGGGCGACGGCTGTTTCAACGGGAAAAGAAAAGCTTTGGAATTTTTAACAATTATTACGAAAAAACTTACAAAAAACACACCTTATGGGAAGGTGTGTTTTTGCTTTCAAATTTTTATTAGCCCCTCATTGTGCCAACTATTGATGAAAAGGCTTCAGGGAAGAAAGAAAAGATAATTACTATAGCTAAAAGTACTAAAAAGATTATCTGTAAAACAATATTTCGCTTAGACATAGCCTCAAAGCCAACAACAGCCGTTAACGTAAGCGAACCGTAGTTACGTATAAAATTTATAACGTTAAGAATTGCAACGTTATTTATGAACGGGAAAGCCTCGTTGATTATCCAAACGGCCCACGTAACAACGAGTAAAACGGCAAGAATTTCGCCTATAATATCCCAAACTCTTTGTGTGCATTTAAACATATGTTTATTCCTCCTTTGTAGTATAAATTATATAATAAAATATGGGTTTTGTCAATATAAACACAAGAAATTAAAAAGGAAGTTGCTTTTATAAGCCTTGTTTGATATAATGTAAAACGTTGGAGAAAATATAATGATTATAAGAAAAGCTGAAGAAAGAGACGTAGATAAAATTTTAGACTTACTAGAGGACGTTTTATATATTCACGCAAGCGTTAGACCCGATATTTTCAAAGAAAACGGAAGCAAATACACTCGCGAGCAAGTTCAATTCATATTATCTTGTCCTAAAACGCCCGTGTTTGTCGCTGACGAAAACGGCGTTGTTGGCTATGCTTTTTGCGAAGTTAAGGATAGTGAAAGTTCGGGCGCGTTGAAAGCGGTAAAGAGCTTATACGTTGACGATTTATGCGTGGATAAAACCGAACGTGGTAAGGGTGTTGGCAAAAAACTTTACGAGCACGTTTTAGATTATGCAAAAAAGTGCGAGTGTTATCATCTAACGCTCAACGTTTGGGAACTAAACAAAGGCGCAAAAGCATTTTATGAAAAGCTGGGCTTAACCGCATTAAAAACAACGATGGAAAAGGTTATTGATTAAACGAGCAAAAGATTAGAAAAAATTTTTAAATTTTACAAAAAAATACTTGACATGTCTTTTTCAAAGTGATAAAATTCAGTCATCTTAATCGTTAAAGGCTATGACGAAGACGGTTTCTATAAGATGTTTTTTTTAGAGAGTTGGGGGCGGTGCAATCCCAGCAAAACAGAGTAGAAAACCCATCACTTCCGAGCCGGAAGCCCCAAAGGTTTCACCTAGTAGGCGTTTCCCGTGATTACTGCGTAAAGGTATAGGAGTTGATGGACTCTGAAGGTGGTAACGTAAGTTACAATTTGAGTGGTACCGCGAGTAGATATTACCCGTCTCAAAGCAAAGGCTTTGGGGCGTTTTTTGTTTTTAGCGGATATATCGCCATATAAAATTTATTAAAAATAAAAATGAAAAAAAGATTATTTAAGGAGGTAAACACCATGAACACAAACAACACTTTAACTCAGTTATCGGAGATCGCAACAAGAATTAAGGAGTTGCGCGAGATTATGGGCTTTTCTGCTTCAGAGATGGCTTCAAAAACTGACGTTGATGAAAAACAATATTTAACTTATGAAAGCGGAAACGTTGACATTCCTTTTTCATTTATTCACAAATGCGCTTTAGCTTTTGGCGTTGACATGACCGACCTTTTGGAAGGTAGTTCTGCCAAGCTTTCAAGCTATACTGTTACAAGGCGTGGTAAAGGTCAAAGAACTGCTAAAGAAGACGGCATTGATATAGCAAACCTTGCGCCTAAATTCAAAGATAAACTTGCTGAACCTTATTGGGTTAAATACGAATATTCAGCATCACAACAAAACAAACCTATTCAGCTAACCACTCACTCTGGTCAAGAATTTGACCTTGTTATGAGCGGTAAGTTAAAAGTTCAGGTTGGTGATCACGTTGAAGTATTAGAAGAAGGCGATAGTATATATTACAATTCTTCAACCCCACACGGAATGATAGCCGTTGATGGAAAGGACTGTGTGTTCTGTGCCGTTGTAATGAGTGGTGACAACACCGAAGAAACCGTGGTAAGAAAGAGTGTTATGGCGGCAAAAAAATCTCAAAAACTCGTTTGTGAAAAGTTTGTTGAGCCGACCGAAGATCAAAACGGCGCGTTAAAAGAAATCAAGTTCAAGAACACCGAAAAGTTCAACTTTGGCTTTGATATCGTTGACGGCATTGCCGATAAGTTTCCCGATAAGCTCGCAATGCTTCACCTTGACAAGTTTAAAAACGAACGTCGCTTTACGTTTAAGGATATTAAGCGCGCGTCTAACCAAGTGGCAAACTACTTTACTTCACTCGGCATTAAACGTGGCGATAAAGTTATGCTTGTTTTAAAACGTCACTATCAGTTCTGGTTCTGCATGGTTGCGCTCCATAAGCTTGGTGCCGTTGCTATTCCTGCCACAAATCAATTAAAAGAACACGATTTTGAATATAGATACAATTCTGCAGGTGTTAAAGCTATCGTTTGTACTAGTGATGGCGACACTTACGAATACGCTCAAAGCGCCGCTAAAAAATGCCCGCAAGTAGACACGCTTGTAATGGTTGGCGGAAGCAAAGACGGCTGGCACGATTTTGACAAAGAATATCCACTTTTCTCGGGCAAGTTTGAACGTCCAGAAGACGCGTCTTGCGGTGATGAAACAGCTCTTATGTTCTTCACTTCGGGAACGACTGGTAATCCCAAAATGGCTGCCCATAAGCACACCTATGCGCTAGGGCACTTTGTAACGGCAAAATATTGGCACTGCTGTGAGCGTGACGGATTGCACTTGACGATATCTGATACCGGCTGGGGCAAATCGCTTTGGGGAAAGTTATACGGACAATGGCTTTGTGAAGGTGCTGTGTTCGTTTATGACTTCGATAGATTTGACGAAAACGATATTTTGCCTATGTTCGCTAAGTACAATATTACAACTTTCTGTGCTCCGCCCACAATGCTTAGAATGCTTATCCGTGGCGACCTTTCAAAGTTCGATCTTTCTTCAATACACCATATGACAACGGCGGGCGAAGCGCTTAACCCTGAAGTGTTTAATCAGTTCAAAGCGGTAACTGACTTGGAAATAATGGAAGGCTTTGGTCAAACTGAAACCACCCTTGCAATTGCAAATCTTTATGGAACTACGCCAAAAGTTGGCGCTATGGGTAAGGCTAGTCCACAGTTTGACGTTGATATCGTTGATCCTGATGGCAAGACAGTTGCTCCAGGTGAAGTTGGTGAAATAGTTATCCATACCGACAAATCCGTGCCTTGTGGATTGTTTAAAGAGTACTATCTTGACGACGTTAAGACTAAAGAAGCTTGGCATGACGGAGTTTATCATACAGGCGATACGGCTTGGCGCGATGAAGACGGATATTTTTGGTACGTTGGCCGTGTTGACGACGTTATTAAGTCAAGCGGTTACCGCATAGGGCCGTTTGAAATTGAATCAGTTATCATGGAACTACCTTACGTGTTAGAGTGTGGTGTTTCAGCTGTTCCCGACGAAGTTCGTGGTCAAGTTGTAAAAGCAAGTATAGTTTTAACCAAAGGAACAACCCCCTCCGAAGAATTAAAGAAGGAAATTCAAAAGTACGTAAAAGATCACACCGCTCCCTACAAATATCCCAGAGTAGTTGTTTTCCGTGATGAGTTGCCTAAGACTATAAGCGGTAAAATCCAAAGAAATAAGTTATAAACGGCGCAATACTGCGTTTACTGCTCAGTAAAAACGACATCGATTAAAAAGTTTATCTGGTTATATACAGAGAGTGATGAAAATAAAAATCAAACAACAAAAAGAAAAAAGACGGACAATGTGCCGTCTTTTTTAATACGTATTTGTTTTATCTGTACATTCTAAGCATGTTCTTTACTATTTTAACTTCAAACGGAATGTTTTCATAAAGTTCTCCGTCTACGTTTACAGTGCAAGGTAAATCAGTTTTAATTTTAACGTGCTCGCAGGGGAAATGTTCAGCTTGTTTAAGTTTTAGAATCTTGCCTTGTTTCAGCTTAATGAAAGCATTGATAATTTTAATTTTTTTCATCGAACGAACGGCTAAGAAATTAAGCTTATTGTCAGTTGGGTCTGCAGGTGGACAAACAGGAATTCCACCGCCGTAAACGTTTCCGTTTGCAATGCACGCTATAAACGATTTATAGTCGTGAACGTTTCCGTCAATATCAGCAGAAAAAGAAGCGTAGTCAAACTTAAAAAGCGTTTTGATAAGGCTTTTAGTGTAACCAAATTTATTCTTCTTCTTTAGCGCGTTATATCTTTTTAAGACGTCAACATCAATGCCCGTTCCAATAACGTTTATGCCACGCACGGTAGGCATTTGCATAAAATCCGTGTATTTAGGCGTGCCGTTTACAATGATATCAAGCGCTTTATTGGCGTCTAATGGGATATTGACTGCGCTTGCGAAATCGTTACCTGTTCCGCACGGGATTAAGCCAAGGTTGACCTTTTCAAAATCACTAAATCCATTTATCACTTCGTGAAGAGTGCCGTCACCGCCAACAACTACTATGTCCGTTGCGCCGTTTTTAATTAAGCGCGAAGTAAGTTCTTTTGCGTGCCCTTTGAACTCGGTTAAGTGCATCTTAAAAGAAATTTTAAGCTGGTTTAAGCGTTCTTTTATGACTGAAAGTTTTTCGGCTATAACCTTGCCGTGTTTTTTGCCTGCAATGGGGTTTATAATAAAATCTAACATATAGTCCTTTGTGAAAAAGAGTTTTATTGTGTAATTTTTCAAAAAATCGCTAATTATGTAGGTTAAAAAACAAATTACATGTTAAAGTTTACTATAAATTTAACAAAAAATCAATTTTTTATGATATAATATTTTTATTATGATGATAAATTTGCCCGAAAACTTAATAAAGCTCGCTTCAAATTTACAAAAACCACTATACGTTGTTGGTGGCGCGGTGAGAAATTATTTAATAAACGGCACTCTTAGTGGTGACGTTGACCTTTCTGCGCCCATATCAGCAAGCGTTATAAAAGAACAGGCCATAAATTGTGGGTTTACAGTTTTAGCAGAATATAAGCATACGGGCACGGTGTTGCTTACAAGCGACGGGAGAAGTTACGAGTTTACGTCGTTTAGAAAGGAAAATTATATAAACGGAGAACACACCCCGTTTGAGACTGAATTTATTGACGATATAGAGCAAGACGCACTGCGCCGTGATTTTAAGTGTAATGCAATTTATTATGACGTAAAGCACAAAAAGATAGTAGACCCGCTTGGTGGCGTTGAGGACGTTTATAACAAGGTTTTAGACACTGCGCGCTCGCCCAAAGAAACCTTTTCTAGCGATGGGTTAAGGCTCTTGCGCCTTGCTAGGTTTGCGGGAGAGCTTGATTTTGAGCCTACGCTAGAAGTTTTAGACGGAGCAACGCAGTTTGCGGACAACATCTTAGATATTAGCGCAGAGAGAATTTTTAAAGAATTAAAAATGATACTCGTTGCGGATAAAAAATACGCGTTTTCAAATAGTATAGGGCATTATAAAGCGCTTAAAATTTTGGACAAAACTCGCGTGCTTGATAGGATTTTTCCTGAACTTACCGAAGGAAGAGGAATGGTTCAGCGTGCAGACTTTCATAAATACGACGTTTTAGAGCATAGTTTAAGATGTGCTTGTTACGCACCCGAAGAAGTTAGGCTAGGCGCGCTTTTGCACGACATAGGAAAGCCCTTTTGCTTTAAGCGTGACGGATATTATTATCACCACTTTGATGAGGGTGAAAAGATTGCTGAGCGCGCATTAAAGCGTTTAAAAGCTGATAAAGAAACTATTAGTCAGGTAAAATTCCTTGTTCGTGAACATATGGCTGACCTTGATTGTTCTATGAAAGAAAGCAAGGTTAGGCGGTTTATCGTTAAAAATTATGAACGTTTAAACCATTTGCTCATGGTAAAGCAAGCGGATTTTAGAGCCAGTTTGGAAAGTGATTACGTTGCGCCAACCGTTGCAAAGTGGAACAAAATATTAGAAAAAATGCAATTAGACGGCACGCCGTTTTCAATAAAACAGCTTAAAATTTCTTCTAATGAACTTATCGAGATAGGGTTTATAAAAGAGCAGATTGGTAAAGAGCTAACTTCGCTTTGGGAATACGTGGTGCTTAACCCCGAAAAAAATTCAAACGAGGAGTTAACTCTCAAGGCAAAACGTGATTTTTCAAAACTTTGTGCAAAGCCATAGTGAACGGTTGTTTTTCTTGACTGATTGTTATGCATGTGATAGAATGAAAGAGGATTTAAATTGAAAATTTAAAGAGGAGAGTTGAAATGTCCAAAAAGGAAAAGTTGACTCGTGAACAAATAAAAGTTAAAATTCGCGAAAAGAAAATTCGAAAGGCATTTAAGATAGCACGTTTTAGGGGCTTTAAGAACTTTATGTTCTGGTTTACTGGTGCGATGATGAGCTTTGTGATTTTCTTCCTTGCAATTTTCGTTGGGGTGGGTGTTGTTCCTATCGGCACGTATACCGGTAGCGAAAGCGATAAGTACGTAAGTGAAGACGTTTCTTCAAAGAGTATTTATCAAGCAATAATGTCGCTTAGCACCTTTGACTTTGCAGATTTTCCCATTGTAGAACAGTCTATAAAGGACCTTCTTGCTACCGAAATAAGCACGGATGAAGAGACAAGTGAAAAGACTGTTTTGGGCGATTTAATTACCGTTGACTTTGCAAAGTTAAACGAAATCAAGTTTGAAGGAGACTTTTCGTCTAAAGTAACCGAGTGTTTAGCCTTTAACAAAGAAGGTGTAAAAAAGGTTTTGGGGGACGATGGGAAGTTTGAAGCGTTCAGCAACTACACGCCCGTCCAAAAGCCCGACCTTGACAGCGAGTATAACGTTGGCGACGTTTCAACCGCAAAACTCTATTACTATGAAGATACATCTGCTGTTGCTGGCCCTGTTGTAAAGGGTTTTAGCGCGAACAAAGTATATAAGCGTGCCTTTGATGACCAAGGTGTTTTGGTTGAAGAGTTAAGGGACAAGTACTCTAACGATGAATTGAAATTGTTCTATGCACCGCTTTTTGACTTCCCTATAACCGAAGCTTTGGGATACGTATCTAAGTATACCGAACTTTTGCCCGTTACCGATATTTTAAGTTTTGTCGGCATGGATAGTAGCGCGGTTATTTCGCAAGCACTTAAAGGCGTTTTTGTTGGCGACTTTATGAAAGACCCTGAAAAAGGCGGATTTAGCGTAGACTCGGTGCTTGACAACATAACCCTTTCATCAATTTCTCAAGGTGACGGCGTTGAATTTTTGGGCACTTTAGCTAACCTTTCAGTGTTTAGCGAATATAAATTAGTTGAAGAAAAGCCACAACTTGATGCACAAAACGTTATAATCAAAGTGGTTAAAAGTACTGAAGAAAGCGAAGATCCCGAATTTGAGACACAAGAAGACTTTGAATATAACCCCAAGCTTTTCTACGTTATGACAATTGAGCCCGAAGGCGAAGCGCTTGCTCAATATGCCCGCGCGTTTGACGATGAAGGAAAACTCATAACGCATTTCTATGATGAAAATGATGAATTAATATATCAAATAGATAATTACGCAACCGAAAAATTATATTATGCAAACCTTACTGAAGTGCCTATTGCACAGCTCATATCGGTAGCGCTAGATAGATTGAGCGTTGAGTACGTTCAAGACGTTCTCACTCAATTAGAAGTAACGGTTGAAGATTTCCCGATTGATAAAATTGTCGATGGTAAAACGATAGGTCAACTTTTTGAGCTTGATTTTGGTGAATTGCTCAACAAAATTAGTTTAAGTGATTTTGGTGTTTTAGATGGGCTTGGCTCTTTTGGTAACCTTTCTTTCCTTAGCGCGTTTAGAGAAGTTGGACCAAACGATTACCCTGAAATCATTGACGGTATAATTACAAAGATTGACGAACAGTTTACGTCGAACCCCAAACTTTACTATTACGTTTTGGACGAACAAGCTTTAGCTGATAGCGATAAATATGCGCGTGCGTTCACTGACGAAGGCGCGTTCGTTGCAGGCGTTGATGAAAATACAAAGTTATATTATGCAAATCTATCAGTTGTTGGCGTTCAAGACGCTTTAAGTTTGATTGGCGAAAGCTTTATGGGTGAAGAACTTATATCTTTGCTTGAAACGTTCGGTATGCAAGTTAAAAGTGATTCGTTAATATATAAACTCTTTGATGGTAAAAAAGTCGGTGACCTTGGCGAACTAAACTTTGAAAACGTGCTTAACGATTTGACGATAAACGACCTTGGCGCGACAGATGCGTTAGGCTTGTTTGGAAAACTTTCATCGTTTACAGATTGGAAGCCCGTTGGCGACAATAAACCGCAAATTAAGGACGGTGCAATTACAAAAGTTGACGGTGAATTTACGGCAAATCCCAAACTTTACTATTACGTTTTGGATGAACAAGCTTTAAACGACGCCGATAAATATGCGCGTGCGTTCACCGACGAAGGCGCGTTCGTTGCAGGTGTTGATGAAAATACAAGTTTATATTATGCAAAGCTCTCTGCGGTGGGCTTTGGTACTATGCTCGAAATTTTAGGCGACAGCATAATGATTGAAAGTGCCACTGAGTTGTTTGAGCAGTTGGGAATGAAGTTTGACGACAACTCTTTGATTAAAAGCATTATTGGCGATAAAACGGTTGGCGAACTCGGCAATATTTCTACTGATGAACTACAAATGACTAAAGTTTTAGCGTTTAAAACTAACGTAGAAGCGTACAAAATTATTTTAGGCGCATTAGGAAAAACGTGGGAAGAAGGCAAAGATGAAACTGAAACGCTAAAGAATATGGAAGCCGTGGCTGATGCGTTAACGCTAAGCTCGCTTTCAAGTCTTAACCCCGATTGCATTGCGCTAGACCTTGTTATGACGCTCGACGAAACGACTGCCAAAATTTTATGTCAAGGCGTAAATGGTTTCCGCGCGCAAAAGGCGCTTGACGATAAAACTTACGTTAAGCCAGCTGACGTTACGGCTAAAACCATTACCGTTGGCGACATGGCGGACTTTAAGCCCGAATATATTCTTTTACAAACGGTAATGCCAAGCGTTGATACCGATATGCAAAATATTTTAAGTGATGCGTTAAACGGAAAGGCTTTCAAAGCTATAACCGTTAAAGATTTAAGTGCAGGGCTTTCAATAGACAGCGTGCGTCTTTCAACCGTTCTCCCGCTTTAAAAAGACGGTGTGGACAATTCTCAATTATACAAAATTCTTCTAGACGCGAAGAATAATTATAACCCCGAAACGTTTGAAACTGATGCAAAAGCATTAAAGATAAGTGACGTAAGTGGTGTTGAATTTAATAACGTTCACTTATCAATAGTGTTTGAAAATATGACGGAAGGCAATGACCTTTATGATATTTTAGTGGACGTGTTAGGTGACTTTGAAAAAATTACGATAGGAAAAATAAACGCTCTTGAGGTTGAAAAAATTCACCTTTTAACCGTATTACCGCTAAACGAGAACGGAGTGGATAACAGCCCGTTGTACAAGATCTTAGTTGACGTTGTATGTGGCAAGTACTATGAAGAAACGTTTAGTGAGGACATTAAGGAAGTTACCATTGATGCTATTATGGGCGTAGACTTCCACGAAGTGCACTTAGCAACCGTGCTTGATAATTTATCTTCTGGCAATGCACTATTTGATATTTTAAGCGATGCGTTTGGCGACTTTGAAAAAGTTACCATCGGTGATATTGGAAAACTTGAAATAGATAAAGTTCACCTTTCAACAGTTCTTAATGAAATGGCTGAAGGTGACGTACTCTTTGATATTTTAACTCAAGCTTTTGGTGAGTTTGATAGTATAACCATTTCTCAGCTTTCTAGTTTGTCGCTTAATAACGTAAGCCTTGAAACAGTTCTTCCTAAAAAAGACAAAGAAAGCGGAAAAGAAATCAATAAATCGCTCTATGCTATTTTGGATAAAACTGTTACCGACGCTAATGGTGACGGAAAAATTCAAATAGGCGAACTAGGTTCGTTTACTCCTAACAAAATGTGCTTAAGCGACGTTATGCCGTATTCAAGTGACAATTCAACGTTATATAAAATCTTAATTGAATCTGCTGGAAAAACTTGGACAGACGAAACGCTTGAAAGCTTGGCGGGCACGCTTAGCATAAGCGACGTAAAGTTTGACGTGAATAAAGTAAAACTTGAAACGGTTATAGGAAATAGTGACAACGTTATACTTTCTGCATTGATACAAAAGGGTATTAGCGTTGGGCAAATTGGCACTGCGATTGATAGTTTAAGCCTTTACGAAGTGTATGGCAAAAACGTGTTTACTGAAACGGTTATCGCTGACGCACCTAAATATACCTTTAACAGTGAAAGTGGAACTTATACGCTTGATGATAACGGTAAGTATTATTTGAACAAAGACGGCGGTATTTGGCTACTATTATGCTTTACAAGTAGTGATGATATCTACCTTGTTGGCGACAATGCGGGTAGACCGTATAGTTACACAATTTCAAACTCAACTATAAAAGATTTGCAAGACGGGAAAGATATTAGCAAGGCGTTTACCAATGCCACCGTTAAAATGCTTATTGACGCAGGAGTTATAGAAAGTGCTAACGAGTTGTTGTGGACAAAGAGGATTAACGAGATTTTAAATCCGTAAACTAAACAATAGAGCTAATCGCACAAAAGTAATTTATTATATATAATTTAATAAAATATCGTTGACAAAACGATAAAATTTTGGTATTATTATGTAACTTATGGATATTTTCCATATAAACCTTGCTTGCTCACGTAAAAAGCAAGCCGAATAAGTCCGGGAGGTAAAAAAATTATGACGAAATACGAGATGCTTTATATCCTTGATGCTTCACTCACTGATGAAGTAAGAGATGGTATAATTCAAAAGGTCGAAGATTTGGTTAGCAAGAACGGCGGTGTTATTGAAAAGACCGATCGTTGGGGTTTGAAGAAATTGCAATATCCCATTAACTACAAATCAGAAGGCTATTACGTATTGATGACTTTTGAAGCAGCTAAAACGCTTATCGAAGAAATCAAACGTGTAATCGGCATCACCGATGGCGTTATCAGAAGATTGATAACCAAGATTTAAGTAGGAGAAAAAGATTATGAACAAAGTTATCTTAGTAGGAAATTTAACCCGCGATCCTGAGCTTACCGAAACCCCAAGTGGCGTTGCGGTTTGCAGATTTGCTATTGCTGTTTCTAGAGATTATGCTAGTGCAGACGGTACGCGTGAAACTGATTTTTTCAACATTACAGTATGGCGTGGTAGAGCAGAAAACTGCGGTAAATACTTAAAGAAAGGTAACAAGGTAGCAGTTGTCGGCAGTTTACAAACGCGTTCTTACGAAGATAAGGATGGCATTAAGAGAAACGTTACTGACATCGTTGCAAGCGAAGTTGAATTCTTAACCCCCAAGAGTGCATCTTTTGACGGGGAGGACGCGCCTGTTTTATCAAGCAAACGCGAACGTCCACAATTAGAAGCGATTGATGACAATCAGCTTCCGTTCTAAGAGTTCGCTTAATCATTTAATAAGGAGATAATCATGGAAGAAAATACCAACGTAACCGCAGTTGCTAATGAAGAAGCTGCGGCTCAACCTAAGGAAGGTAGAAAATTTGTTAAAAGAATTCCGCGTAAAAAAGTATGTGCTTTCTGCCAAAACAAAGCAGAAACTATTGACTATAAGGATATCAACACCTTAAAGAAGTACATTGCTGAAGGCGGTAAAATCCTTCCCAGACGTATGACTGGCGTTTGCGCAAAACACCAAAGAGTTTTGGCAAAAGCAATCAAACGTGCAAGATTGGTTGATTTGCTCCCCTTTAAGGGCGAATAATTTTTTTAAGCGTTTATTTGCGTCGTGTGGCGTTGTTAACTGACTTCGTTGTAGACCTCGACGACCAAAAAGGTCAGTCTCATCCTACAACTTGTCGAGCCTAGCCACACTAGCAACTAATCCCTTAAAACACAACACAAAAAATTAGAGAGTAGAGGTTTTCTGCTCTCTTTTTACTTTTATGTCCATGCCATCTTATCCGTTTTGACGAGCGAGCATAGATTTGCTTGTTTATACACCCTTAAAATACAACTTTAATGAATAAAGAGCGGTTTTTAACTGCTCTTTTTTGTTTGACTTGACATTTTATTTACAAATAGTATAATAAATATTGTAAAGAATGCGTATTGAAAGTGTTCTTAACGCTTTAATAAAAAGGAGATAGAATGAAAAAGTATTTACTTAAATTTTTAACAGTTATTTGTATGCTTTGTTTGTGCTTGGGCGTTTTTACCGCGTGTGGTAATGGCGGTGGCACGGGTGAAGAACCATTCGTTACAGACGGCGTTGTTTATGCCAAAAGTGAAGACCAAACTTTTGCTTACGTTGTTGATTATACCGGCGAAGCAAAGAGAGTTGAAATTTTATCAACCTATGAAAGTTTACCTGTTACGCAAATAGGCTTTCAAGCCTTTTATTATGCAAGAGAATTAACGCACGTTAAAATTCCCGACAGTATAGAGGTGATAGGTAGGGAAGCTTTCAAATGGTGCGAACAGCTTGTTGAAGTGACTATCCCTAACGGCGTAACGGATATAGAGACAGAAGCTTTTGGTGGTTGTGGTATGTTGAATTCAATCAATATTCCTAATACGGTTGAGAAAATTGGCTTAAAAGCATTTTATAGTTGTGACTCTCTAACAGAACTTAAGGTTCCACAAAGCGTTACGTTGTTGGAGTATAATGCATTTGAAAATTGCCCTGCATTAACGCTTTATGCGGAAGTAGGCGAAAAGCCTGAACAGTGGCCGGAATCTTTTTATTACAGTATGTACGAGAGTAAATACGTGCCAATAGTTTGGGATTACAAAAATAACGACACTGCAACCGACGGGTATAAATATGCTATAATTGACGGTATTAGATATGCGTTAAAAGATAGTGTAGCATCAGTTGCTGTTCAACCCAAGATTATTACACAAGCAAACTTACCGCAAACGGTTGTATATAAAGGCGATACGTATACGGTAGGCAACCTGTTTGAGCAAGCCTTTTCGGGCTGTATGATAGAAAGTGCGACAATTCCAAGCAGTGTAAGCACTTTGCCGTATAAAGTGTTTGGTGGTTGCATGCTCTTAAGCGAAGTTAATTTTAGCAATAGTATTCATACTATTTGCACGGACGCGTTTTTTGAGTGTTTATCGTTAACTGAAGTTGTTATACCGCAATCAGTTACCACGATGGAATATTCTTCGGTTAGAAGTTCACCTGCTTTAACTGTTTACTGTGAAGCAACGACAAGACCAGGAGGCTGGCATGAAGAATGGGACTATGAGAATAGGCACGCTAAAGTTTGGAATTGCAAGGAAAATGAAATCGCTGAAGATGGAAATATTTACAAAGTAATTGATGGTGTTAAATATGCGCTAAAAGGTGGTGTTGCAACCGTCGTAGGTCAACCCGCCAATGTGGTAGACGTGGTTGTTAAAGCAAGCATCGAACATAAAGGTCAAACGTACGCAGTTAAAACGATTGCATCTTATGCATTTTACGGCTGTTACTTTCTAAACAGCATAGTTATTTCAAACGGTGTAGAAACTATTGAGCAATATGCAATTTACGATTGTTACAATCTTACAAAGCTCGTTATACCCCAAAGCGTTAAAAGCATGTCAAGTTACACAATAACGGTTCACTATTTCCTTTACGTTTACGTTGATGCGCAAAGTGATTTGGAAGGCTGGGCAAATAATTGGCAGGGCGGAAACGTCGTTTGTTATTATAGTGAAACTGATCCCATAGATACTAACGGATATTATTGGCATTACGTTGATGGTGAAATTGTTAGATGGCCACACGATTGATATAAAAACAATCTCCGCGTTAAAAACACGCGGAGATTTTTAATAGCACGCATAATATACATTATATATAAAAAACTTTAAAAACGGCTATAAAACGTTTGCAAAAAGCGTTTTTTTGTGCTATTATATACAAGCAAAAATTCGCACCCGAATAGCAAGTAGGGCTTACGTGTTTCCGCAAAAACCACAATCGGCGGGAATGTTGCCCTTAGAAAACGGCGTCGGGGAGGAATAACGGAGGTAAATTTTATGGCAGTTATTACAATGAAGCAACTCTTGGAAACAGGTGTTCACTTTGGTCACCAAACAAGACGTTGGAACCCAAAAATGAAGAAGTACATTTATGGCGAAAGAAACGGTATTCATATTATCAACCTTGAAAAGACGGTTGAACTTATTGAAAAAGACGTTTATCCTTTCGTTGTAGAAATGGCTAAGCAAGGTAAGACCGTGCTTTTCGTTGGTACTAAAAAACAAGCTCAAGACGCTATTAAAGAAGAAGCTGAAAGATGCGGTATGTTCTACGTTAACCAACGTTGGCTTGGTGGTATGCTCACCAACTTCAAAACTATTAGATCAAGAGTTGACAGATTAAACAAGCTCAACAACATGGAAAAAATGGGCGAATTTGATCTTCTTCCCAAAAAGGAAGTAGCAGGTCTTAAAATCGAAAGAGACAAATTGGAAGCAAACCTTGGCGGTATCAAGGAAATGAGAAGTCTTCCTGGCGTTATGTTCGTAGTTGACCCCGAACAAGAAGACATTGCAGTTAAAGAAGCACGTGACTTAAATATTCCTATCGTTGCTATTACCGATACTAACTGTGACCCTGATTTAGTTGATCACGTTATCCCTGGTAACGACGATGCTATTAGAGCAGTTAAGCTTATTGCTTCAGTTATTGCAAACGCAGTTATCGAAGCAAACCAAGGCGAAGAATTCAGAGTTGAAGAAACTGCTGAAGAAGTAGCTGAAGCACCCGTTGCTGACGCTGAATAATTTTAATATAAGGGAGATTTAGATATGTTTACAAGTAAAGACGTAATGGAACTCCGTAAGAAAACCGGAGCAGGCGTTGCTGATTGTCAAAAAGCATTAAAAGAAACTGACGGCGATATGGAAAAGGCCGTTGACTTTTTGAGAGAAAAAGGTATTGCTACCGCTGCTAAAAAAGCATCAAGAATCGCTGCAGAAGGCGTTGTTCTTGCAAAAGTTGAAGGTGCTACTGGTGCTCTCGTAGAAGTTAACTGTGAAACCGACTTCGTTGCAAAGGGCGACCAATACCTTGATTTCGTTAAGGGCGTTGCTGAATACGTTGTTGCTAACGACGTTGCTGATATAGATGCACTCGTTGAAGCTAAAAAAGATGAAACTATCGCAGCTACTGCAAAAATCGGTGAAAAAATCGCTATCCGTCGTTTTGCTAAATACACCGCTGAAGATGGCGTTGTAGAAAGCTATATCCACATGGGTGGTAAGGTAGGCGTTTTAGTTGAAGTTTCGGGATGTACTTGTCCTGGTGCTCACGAACTCGCTCACGACGTTGCGCTTCAAATCGCAGCTGCTAAACCCTTATATTTAGTTGCTGATGAAGTTCCCGCAGAAGTTGTTGAACACGAAAAGGAAATTTTGCTTGCTCAGATCAAAAACGATCCTAAGCTTGCAAATAAGCCCGAACAAGTTATTGTAAAGATGGTAGAAGGCAAAATCAACAAATACTATGATGAAAACTGCTTACTCCGTCAAGCATTCGTTAAAGATCCTTCTTTAACTATCGAAAAGGTTGTTGCTGAAGCTGGCAAAAAGATGGGCAAAGAACTTTCAATCAAGCGTTTCACTAGATTTGAAATGGGTGAGGGCTTAGAAAAGAGAAACGACGACTTCGCTGCTGAAGTTGAAGCTCAAATGAAAAAATAATCATCAAAAATAAAACGAAAAGCACTCTTTTTAGAGTGCTTTTTAAGTTTTTTAATTCAAGCAATAAGTTTACGCCTACTGACTTAAAGGTAATATAAATTTAAAAGAAAAAAGGAACGCCAAAAGCGTTCCGCAATAGATTTGTTTTTATTCTATTTCAAGATTTTTGTACAAAAACAAATCACAGTTTAGAAACTCACTGACAGTCATATCAAACCCTTCGGCAATGACAATTAATGTTTTAAGATTAACGCCTTTTGTTTTGCCGATTGCAATACTTTTCAAGGTGTCGATAGAAAGCCCGGTTTTTAATGCGAACTTATATCTAGATATTTTGTTTTTCTTCAACAGTTCGCTAAGCCTTAAAGTAACTGCTTTACTTATTTGCATACAATACCCCCTATGCAAAATACATATATTAGTTTATCAGTATAAATTAAAAAAATAAGGGTTAATTTTTGCCCAACCCAATTATTTTGTCGCTTAAAAGCCAATTTTTGAATAAAAAAGGCTATATTTGGCGAAAAAACCTTTATGAATATGTTACAAGCATACGCTAATATTTTTTTGATTAAAAGCAAATTGCTGTTAAAATTGCAGTTTGGTTAAAAAATATAATTTCTTTTAAGCGCTTATCACTTTTTATATTTACAAATTTTAAAAAATAGTATATAATATATTTTAAGCGAAATTTTTTCGCAAAGGAGGAAATAATGCAAGCAGTTTACAAAAGAGTGATAATAAAGCTTTCGGGCGAAGCACTTGCGGGTAAAAACGGAAACGGAATTGACGAAAAGGTACTTGATGATATCACAAATCAAATAAAAGCAGTTAAAAATCTTGGCGTTGAAATTGGCATAATCGTTGGAGGCGGAAACTTTTGGCGTGGCCGTCAAGGCAAAGAAATGGATAGGTCAACTGCAGACCATATGGGTATGCTCGCAACCGTTATTAACGCACTTGGCCTTCAAGACGCTTTGGAAAGAAAGGGCGTTCCAACTAGAGTTCAAACTGCACTTACTATTACAAGGGTGGCTGAACCTTACATTTTAAGAAAGGCGATGAGCCATTTGGGGAAAGGTAGAGTAGTAATTTTTGCTTGTGGAACGGGCAACCCATACTTTACAACCGATACTGCTGCAGCACTTCGTGCGGCTGAAATTGGTGCGGAAGTATTGCTTCTTGCGAAGAACGTCGACGGTATCTATGATAGTGACCCAAGGCTTAATCCTAACGCTAAAAAGTTTGACCAAGTTTCTTATAAAGACTATATTGCTCAAGGCTTAAAGGCAATGGACACCACGGCAATCACTATTTGTATGGAAAACAGTATTAAAGTTTTATCATTTGGGTTGTTTGAGGACAACGCTTTAATGAGAGCTGTTTCCGGCGAACAAATTGGCACGCTTATAAAATAAAGGCAAAAACTTTGCAAGATATAAAAACGTAATTAAACTATAAAAAGGAGAATTTTTATGGCAATAGAAAACGAACAATTTGAAATGTTAATGATGGAAACAATGGAAAGAACGGACAAAACGGTTTCAGTTTTGAACGGTGAATATATTGTTATCCGTGCTGGCAGGGCAAATCCGCATATTTTAGACAAGGTATTAGTTGATTATTATGGAACACCTTCGCCCATCAATCAAGTAGGTAACATTTCTGTTGTTGAAGGTAGATGTTTAGTAATCGCTCCGTGGGATGCTAGCATGCTTAAAGTTATTGAAAAGCAACTTCTTGCTGAAAATCTTGGCATAACCCCTGTTAACGACGGCAAGGTTATTCGCTTAACTTTCCCAGCGCTCACTGAAGAAAGAAGAAAAGAGCTTGTTAAGCAAATCAAAAAGATGGCTGAAGACAGCAAAGTGGCCGTTAGAAATATTCGTCGTGACGCAATGGATGCTCTCAAGAAGATGAAAAACAACAAAGAACTTTCAGAAGATGAACACGCTACTTGCGAAAAAGACGTTGATAAGGTTATTAGCGAAGCTATTGATAAAATTGAAAAGCTTTGCGCTGAAAAAGAAAAGGACATTTTATCCGTATAATGCAAGATTATTCATTACCTAAACATGTTGCAATAATAATGGACGGCAACGGAAGATGGGCAACGGCACGTGAAAAAAAGCGTTCGTTTGGTCATAATGAAGGTTCAAAAAACGTTGATAGAATAGCAACTCACGCCTTTGCTTGTGGGGTAAAAGCAATTACGTTATATGCTTTTTCATGCGAAAACTGGTCTCGCCCAAAAGAAGAAGTTGATGCGCTAATGCAACTTTTGAAAAAGTATTTCAAAAAGTTTACAGGCAAGGTGATGAAAAACAACGTTCGTTTGACTGTTTCGGGGGAAAGAGATGCTCTTTCGCCAGACTTGCTTGCGGTTATTGAAGAAAGTGAACAAAAAACAAAGAACAATACTGGGGCTACTATAAATATTGCGCTTAATTATGGCGGTAGACAAGAAATTGTGCACGCTGTAAAAAAACTTATTGCAAGCGGTGAAGAAATTACCGTTGACGGCATTTCTAAAAACTTATACACTTATGACCTTGGCGAGCCTGACCTTATTATAAGGACGGGTGGAGAGCAAAGGATATCTAACTTCCTATTATATCAAGGCGCATACAGTGAACTTTACTTTACCGACGTTTTGTGGCCAGACTTTGACGAGGCAGAGTTTGATAAAGCAATGCAAAGCTTTGCGGGTAGAGAGCGCAGATTTGGTGGCGTTAAGGGAAAATAATATGCTGAAAAGAACTATTACTGGTGCGGGTTACGTTGCCGTGCTTGTTGCGTTTTTCCTTTTAAGGCAATTCGTAGATTACAGAATTTTTCACGTATTGACGTGGCTTTTTATAGTGCTTGGTACGTATGAAGTAGCGAGAGCGACAAAAGAGTTCACGCACAATGGAACGAAAATCGTTGCACTAATTTATGCGATTATTTACGTTCCCATTTATGCTGTAGGTGAGTATTTAGTAAAAAAGGGTTGGGGCTGGTTTTTTGCAGTTGACTTAACCGCTATAATGCTAATAATTGTTAGTGTAACTGCAATTGTAAAAAATTCTAGCACGAAAACTTTTTTATACACAGCGTTAAATTACGTATATCCTGCGCTTTTACTTGTTGCAATGCTTTGTGCGAACGACCTTGGTGCAAACGGGTTTATTGCGCTAATTATGTCCTTTGTCGTATCACCTTGTGCAGATACGTTTGCGTATTTAGTAGGCAGTTTAATCGGCGGGCCAAAGCTTTGCCCGAAACTTAGCCCAAAGAAAACTTGGTCAGGCGCTATCGGTGGAACGGTAGGCGGAATTGTAAGCGGTATAATAGTATATTACATCTTCTTGCCAACGGTTAACTTCCCAATTCCTGTATTACTTTTTGCGCTTATAGGGCTTTTGGGTAGTATATTTACTATGTTTGGCGACTTGTTTGAAAGTTTCATCAAGCGTAAAGTAGGCATAAAAGATATGGGCAAACTCCTTCCTGGACACGGTGGGGTTATGGATAGGATAGACGGCACGTTGTTTTTAACCGTTTTGTGCTATGCTGTGTTTGCTCTAGTATAGACAAAAATAAACTTTATTAAAAGTTAAGCATATAAGGAACTAACGTTATGAAAAAGATTGCATTACTTGGCAGTACCGGGTCTATCGGTATTCAAACGCTATCGGTAGCGCGTCGCCATAGTGACAAATTTCAAATCGTTTCACTCGCCGCCGGAAAAAACGGTGGCGATTTTTTAGAACAGGTTAAAGAGTTTAAACCTAAGGTAGCTACTCTTGCTAGCAACTTGGATATTCAAGAAAAAATGCCAAACGGTGTTGAATTTTTTTGCGGTGAGCACGCTTTTAAGCAAGCTATTATTCCCGAGTGCGACGTCGTTGTGGTTGCACTTGTTGGGTTTAACGGGCTTTTGGCTGTTTTGGATGCCATTGAAAAAGGTAAAGACATTGCTTTAGCAAACAAAGAGAGCTTAGTTGTCGGTGGTGAGCTTGTAAAAAAACTTGCAAAAGAAAAAGGCGTTAAAATTTATCCTATCGACAGTGAGCACTCTGCTATATGGCAGGCGCTCAGCTGTGATTTTGAAACTCCGTTTAACCGCATTATACTAACGTGTAGCGGGGGAGCGCTAAGAGACTTTAGCAAAGAGCGTTTAGCCACGGCAACGGCAAAGGACGTTCTTTTGCACCCCAACTGGAATATGGGCGCTAAAATCACCGTAGACTGCGCAACGCTTGTTAATAAAGCGTTTGAAGTAATAGAAGCAAAGTGGCTTTATAATACTAATTTCGACAAAATAGACGTTATAATTCACCGCCAAAGTATCATACACTCATTAGTAGAATTTATTGATGGCAGTTTAATCGCGCAAATGAGTTATCCGTCAATGGAAATTCCCATTAGCCTTGCGCTTTCTTATCCGGAAAGAATAACTACAGGCGTAAAAGGTCTTGATTTGGGCGCGCTTGGGCAAATGACTTTTGAAAAGGTTGACCACGAACGTTTCCCGTGTTTTGACTTGATAATGACAGCGGGAAAAGAAGGCGCTTGTTATCCTGCGGTGGCTAACGGCGCAAACGAAAAGGCGGTTGAACTTTTCCTTAAAAGAAAAATTTCATATAACGATATTTACAAGGGTATCTATGGTGCATTGCAAGCTTACGACGGGCCTAATCACGCACATCTTGACGACTTGATTGAAGCTGACGCTTTTTCAAGAAATTACGTAAAACAATTATTTGGAGAATAATGGAACATTTAATGCTTGCTTCCTTTGGGGAGATAATGGCTTACGTTGGCTACGTTGCCCTTGCTATACTCGTGCTTTTAATAATGATAACCGTGCACGAGTTTGGGCACTATATAGCTGGTAAAATATTTAAGTTTGGAATAAACGAATTTGCAATCGGGTTTGGTCCAAAGATCTTTTCTAAGCAAAAGAAAAACGGCGAAATCGTGTCGGTTAGGCTTTTGCCGATTGGTGGATTTTGCGCTTTTAACGGCGAAGATGAGGAAAGTGATGACCCGACGGCGTTTAATAACAAGAAATGGTGGCAAAGAATAATCGTTCTCGTATCGGGTGCGTTTATGAATTATTTGCTTGCTTTAATCTTTATTATGCTTATGTTTGGCATTTACGGTGTCTCTGCTTTAATACCTGTTGACCTAATGCCAACCGATCAAGTTGCCCAAGAATACTGTTTTCAATCAAAGGACGTGATTATAACTGCAAACGGTAAAAACGTTTACCTTATTCCCGACCTTATGGATGCCGTTGGCGGTAGAGAAAAAGGCGACTTGGTTGATTTTGTGGTAAGGCGTGCGGGGGTGGACACGCCTATTAAAGTTCAACTCCGTGAAGACACGCATTTTAATAACGTTGAAGATATTCCAAGGCTGTTTGAGGCTTTGGGGTTTACCTATATGCTTGATGAAAACGGGCAGATACGTAATAGCGGGCTATATTCAACGAGTGTACCGCTTGGGTTTTTCCAAGTGATTGGCAGAAGTTTTGAATATTCGTTTATGTTGGCTGGCACTATATTTACCGTGCTCGGTCAGCTTATAACCGGAACGCTCGGCATAGCGTCAATGGGCGGAACTGTTACAACCATATCGGTTGCGGCAGATGCTATAATGATTGGTGGGTTTAGGAACTTGCTCAACATAGCGTCGTTTATAGGTGTTAACCTTGCAGTATTCAATCTGTTGCCTTTCCCCGCGCTTGACGGGTCAAGGGTTGTATTTACAGCTATTGAGGGCATAAGGCGTAAACCGCTAAACAGGCGGGTGGAAGGCATTATCCATATGGTAGGGCTTATTTTACTTTTGTGCTTTGCCGTGTTTGTGGACGTTCAGCGGTGCTTTTAGTAAAAAATAACCATAAAGAATAAGAAATATAAGTAATTTGTATAAAATTATATAAAAAAATCCTTTTGCAAATTATTTAAATTGTGATATAATTTTTTACGAACTGAAAATTAACCTTAATCGGAGGATAAAAAAATGGCAATCAAAAATGCATACATACTCGACCTTTTACAAAGAGTAGAAAAGAGAAACCCCGGTGAACCAGAGTTTCTTCAAGCAGTAACCGAAGTTTTTTCAACACTTGAACCCGTTATTGAAAAAAGACAAGACCTTGTTGATGCAGGCGTTTTGGAAAGAATAGTTGAGCCTGAAAGACAAATTATTTTTAGAGTTCCTTGGGTAGATGACCAAGGCAAGCCCCACGTTAACCGTGGTTTTAGAGTTCAATTTAACTCTGCTATCGGTCCTTATAAGGGCGGTATTAGACTTCATCCGTCTGTAAACCTTAACATCATTAAGTTCTTGGGCTTTGAACAAACGTTTAAGAACAGTTTGACAACACTTCCTATGGGCGGCGGTAAGGGTGGTTCTGACTTTGACCCAAAAGGCAAATCAGACAACGAAATTATGAATTTCTGCCAAAGCTTTATGACCGAACTTTATCGTCATATTGGTGCTGATTTAGACGTTCCCGCAGGTGATATCGGCGTTGGCGCAAGAGAAGTTGGCTATATGTTTGGTCAATATAAGAGAATTAGAAACGAATGGGTTGGCGTTCTTACAGGTAAAGGCTTAACATACGGTGGCTCACTTGCAAGAAAGCAAGCAACCGGTTATGGACTTTGCTACTTTACTAACGAATTGCTCCAAGCAAACAATATGAGTTTTGAAGGCAAAACCGTTCTCGTTTCAGGTTCTGGTAACGTTGCTATTTACGCTTGCGAAAAGGCAACCGAATACGGTGCTAAAGTTGTTGCTATGTCTGATAGTAACGGTTATATTTACGATAAAGACGGCATTGATTTAGATGCTGTTAAGCAAATAAAAGAAGTTGAAAGAAAGAGAATTAAAGAATATCTTTCTTATCGTCCCAACGCAGAATACCACGAAGGTTGCAAAGGCATTTGGACTATTCCTTGCGACATTGCTCTTCCTTGTGCAACTCAAAACGAAATTGATGGCGAAAGTGCGCTTGCTCTTGTTAAAAACGGCTGTAAGGTTGTTTGTGAAGGTGCAAATATGCCATCTACTCCTGAAGCTATTGATACTTACCTTTCAAACGGCATCTTCTATGGCCCTGCAAAGGCAGCAAACGCTGGTGGGGTTGCAACGTCTGGCTTAGAAATGAGCCAAAACAGCATTCGTATGTCTTGGTCATTTGAAGAAGTTGATGAAAAATTGCACGGCATTATGAAATCCATCTTTGCTGCTTGTGATTCAGCTGCAAAAGAATATGGTATGCCTGGTAACTACATGGCTGGTGCAAACATTGCAGGCTTCATAAAAGTTGCAGAAGCAATGAAAGCGCAAGGTAACGTCTAATTCTAAAGGCTTATAAACTACGCTTGGCATCGTTACTGCCTTGTGCAAAAGACCTCAATGAACAGACGTTCTATTTCGCTCCATAATCGTCTATAAAAAATTACACCCTACCTTTGCAAAGGTAGGGTGTTTATTTTGTAAAAGATTAGATGATAAGCATTTGATGTTCGTTTGTTTTGGTTTTGGTTATAAGCACGTGTAGGTCATTTGCAAGTACGTCTTTTTCAAAGCATTGAAGTGCTGTCCTTTTAAGCGCCGTGCTGTCGCTTTTTCTTGTAAGAATAGGTATGTTACTGTTTGTGCAAATGAGTGGAATAAGTTCTTTTCCGCTACTGCTTACCGCAAGAATTTTTGCATATAGGGGGCTTGATAAGCACTCTTTAACAAACTTATCCGTAATATCCAAAAGATTAGTTGTAAGTATGCGTTGAATGCGAGTTTTCGTGTATCGCTTTGTGCTTACTTTTTCAATGAGTGTATTTAGCGAGTTGTTGTCCTTAACAAGTGCTTTAATTCTATTTTCTAAGCCTTCCGTGCAATCTGGGCGTTCACCAAACCTTTCGACGTCCGTTGTTATTACGCTTGAAATCAAAAGCTTTTCAAAATCAAAAGGGTATTGCTTGAGGTCGTTGAAAACAAAACCCGGCACGCATTTTTTAAGTTTTTTAATTTTGGGCGACTTTAGAACTTGGCGAATACTTGTTGCGCTTGTAACGCCTTTTTTTAGAGTAACGTCGTTATGATCGCCATATCTAATCATTGGGTAAATTTTTATATCGCTGTTAAGTTTTAATAGAGCTTTGGTATATTCTAGCCCTAAGATATTGTTGGGTGAGTTAATTAAATCTTCATTAAACTCGCTACCCATTTCTTTTAGTGCGTTGAATTTAGCTTTGGCAAGAGAAATGCCTTTATCTAGTTGACCTTTTAGCGCCTTTTTAAATTCTTTGCTTTCATTATTCATAGCCTTGGCAAGCGAGATGTATTCTTGACTATTTCCACTTTCAACGCCAAAACATAACCCGTCGACAACGCCAAGTGAATTTAAAATACTAACAGCGCCCGTTGCGAAAATTTCAGCATTAGCAGTGGAGAATACTGTGGGAAGCTCAATTACCACGTCCGCACCCGCAATAATAGCGTGCTTTGCGCGTGTAAACTTATCAAGCACGCTGATTTCGCCACGTTGAGTAAAACACCCGCTCATTATTACGATAAGTTTTTCTGCCCCCAGAGTGTTTTTTATATATTCGATATGTTTTAAGTGCCCATTGTGAAGTGGGTTGTATTCTGCAATGCACGCGCAAATTTTCATAAAATATCCAAAAGACCTTAATATTTATTTACTTTTTTTATTAAATGGTGTAAAATAGTACTGTTGTAAAAGTTGTATTATTATTTTACAACAAAATAATAAAAAACGCAAAGTAAAAATGTAAAAAAACAAAAAGGAGTGCTTTTATTATGTCAAATGTTTTAGAAAATATAAAAGAACAGGCAAAATTACTCAATAAACGTATAGTTCTTCCCGAAGGTGAAGATTCAAGAGTTGTTGAAGCTGCATCTAAAGTAGTTAAAGAAAAACTCGCTTCAATCGTGCTTTTAGGTAACCCTTGTGAAATCGCAAAGGCTAACCCTAACGTTGACCTTGAAGGTGTTCAAGTTATCGACCCTGTAACTTACGATAAAACCGAAGTATATGCGAAAATGCTTTTTGATGCAAGAGCGGGCAAAATCAATAAAAAGACTGGCGCTCCTGAATATGCTGACGTTGATGCTGCAAAAGCATCAATCTTAAAAGATTATACAATGTATGCAGCGCTTATGCTTAAGGCGGGCGACGTTGACGGTCTTGTTTCAGGTGCTTGTCACTCAACTGCAAACACTCTCCGTCCTGGTCTTCAAGTAATTAAGACCGCGCCTGGTATTAAGACTGTTTCAAGTAGCTTTATCATGGTTGCTGACCGTGAAAACAAATATAATCCCGATGGCGTTGCAGTATTTGCAGACTGCGCTATCAATATTGAGCCAGACGCAGAGCAAATTGCGGACATTGCAATTTCTTCAGCAGAAACTGCTCAAAAAATCGCAGGTATCGAACCAAGAGTAGCAATGCTTTCTTTCTCAACAATGGGATCTGGCAACGACGATAAGTTCTTTAAGAGCGTTCCTAAAATGCAACAAGCAACAGCCATTGCAAAAGCTGCAGCACCCGACCTTAAACTTGACGGGGAATTCCAATTTGACGCGGCTGTTGCACCCGAAGTTGGCAAATTAAAAGCTCCTACGTCACCCGTTGCTGGTAATGCAAACGTATTTATTTTCCCCAATATCAACGCTGGTAATATTGGTTACAAGATTGCTCAACGTTTTGGTGGATATATGGCTCTTGGCCCAATATGCCAAGGCTTTGCAAAACCCATTAACGACTTATCACGTGGTTGCAACGTGGACGACGTTGTTGCCGTTGTTGCTATCACCGCTTTACAAGCAAAATAAATTTTAAGGAAGTAGTAAAAATGAAAATTTTAGTTATCAATGCAGGTAGTTCTTCATTAAAATATCAACTTATTGATATGACTGATGAAAGTGTAATATTAAAAGGCGTTTGCGAACGTATTACTTTTAACGGTGGTATACTTACCCAAAAGACTTTTGATGATAGAAAGGTTGTTATCGAACAAGACATGCCTACCCATAAGGAAGCTATGGAACTTGTTTTGAAAGCTATGCTCGACAAGGACAACGGCGCGTTAAAGAGTATTGATGAAATCGGCGCAGTAGGTCACAGAGTTCTTCACTCAGCAGAAGACTTTAAGGAATCAGTTGTTATTGACGACGAAGTTATTAGAATTTGCGAAAAGAACGCAGTTTTCGGCCCGTTACATATGCCCGGTAACATTGCGTGCATAAAGAGCTGTCGTGAAGTTATGCCAGGTGTTCCTATGGTAGCAGTGTTTGATACAACTTTCCACTCAACCATGCCTGCTAAAGCATATATGTATGGTATTCCATACGAAGTGTATGATGAATTTAAGATTAGAAAATACGGTTTTCACGGAACTTCACACAAGTTCGTTTCTCAAGAAACTGCAAAGCTTCTTGGTAACCCCAACGCAAAGATGGTTATCTGCCACTTAGGCAACGGTTCATCAATTTCTGCGGTAAAAGACGGCAAGTGCCAAGATACTTCAATGGGCTTCACACCGCTTGAAGGGTTGGTTATGGGTACACGTAGTGGTGACATTGACCCCGCTGCAGTTGACTATTTAAGAGAAAAACTCAACCTTAAACCTGAAGAAGTTGTTAACTATCTCAACAAGAAGTGTGGCGTGCTTGGCGTTAGTGGGATTTCAAGCGACCTTCGCGACTTAGAAGCTGCAACTGAAAAGGGCAATGAAAGAGCGCTCCTTGCTCTTGAAATGCTTGCTTATAGAGTTAAAAAATACGTTGGTAGCTACATAGCCGTTTTAGGTGGTGCTGATGCCGTTGTGTTTACGGGTGGTATAGGCGAACACTCGCCAAGAATTCGCCGTTTGGTAATGGAAGGTATGGAATTTGCCGGTGCTAAGTTTGATGAAGAAAAGAACCTTGCATACGACAGTGGTATCGGTTATCTCAATACTGAAGATAGTAAGGTAAAAATTATCGTTCTTCCCACCAACGAAGAACTCTCTATCGCAAGAGAAACAAAGATTCTTACCGCGAACAAATAAGTTTAGCCAAAATAAATATTTTTCGTTAAAAAAAGTTGACAACGCCAAATAAATAGTATATACTATTTTGGCTTATAAAGTTTGGTTTATTATGATTTTAGATCTTAAAAAACTTAAAAGAAGCGGAAAAGACAGCAGTAGTTTTTTCTTTGAATATTCACCCGAATCGGAACTTATTGACCTGCCAGGCGCAAATATCGTGCTTCCGATAAGCGTTAGCGGAACGGTCACTTTAACGGGCGAACACAGCGCGGTTATTGATGCTGAAATAGTATATTCTATCAGTGGCAATTGTACCAGATGCTTAAACGAAACTACTAAAGATTTCGCTGTAGAAATTTCCGAAAGCGTTGATAATGATAATCCCGATAGCTATCCTGTCAAAAACGATACGGTTGATTTAACTAAAATCGTTGATGATGCTATTATGATTAACAACCCAACTAGTTTTCTTTGCAAAGAAGATTGCAAGGGTATTTGCTTGAGTTGCGGGGTAAATCTCAACGACGGAAATTGTAAATGTAATAATTAACAGGGAAGGTAGATAAAAATGGCAGTACAAAAAAGTAAAACATCTAAACAAAGAACAAACACCAGATACGCTCAATGGAAGATTGACGCACCGAACCTTTCGGAATGTCCTCAATGCCACGAATTAAAGGCATCACACGTAGTTTGCCCCAAGTGCGGTTACTATAAGGGTAAACAAGTTATCGACGTATCTGCTAAGAAAGACAACTAATTGTTAAGGGTTAATTTAGGATAAAGTGATATTCCGCGTTTAACGTGCCTTAAAATTGTTGAATTTTAACTACTAAAATAAAAGAGTAGCATTTTTTGTGCTACTCTTTTTGTTTAGGCTCTGTCGTCGCTAACGGATAACAAAGTGCGAAGAAAAGAAAGAAAAAAGAAAAAAACATTGACAAAAAGCTTCAATCAAGTTATAATCTGTATTAGGATATTATAATTATGTATAACATACATAAAATCTAATAAAAGGAGAAAGATATGAAAAAGAAATTATTTTTGAGTTCGATTCTCTCAATTATAATGTGCTTGTCACTCATTACCGGTGCAACCTTTGCTTTGTTTACAAGCGAAAGTAGCATCAACATTGCAGTGACGTCAGGTAACGTTAGCGTAACGGCTGTTACCGAAAACCTTCAGTATAAGACCTTAGGCGTTGACAACTGGGTTGAAGAAGCAGGTAACCAAACCGTGTTTGGTGACACCAACGTTCTCTACGGTCATAGTGCTAAGATAGACGGAGGAAACGTTATTCTCGACAAAATGCTTCCTGGTGATGCCGTTAAATTTGACGTGCGCATACATAACGCAAGTGACGTTGTTGTTAAATACAGAACGTCAATTGTAAATGATGAAAGTGCTGATACGGGCTTATTTAGCGACCTTAAAATTAAAGTTAGGGAAGAAAACTTT
>JAZNKV010000008.1:0-54046 GCA_045578765.1 Christensenellaceae bacterium
ATTTTTTAAATTTTAATAATAAATAATCATTGATAGAAAAAGTAAAAACAAATAAAAAAATTAAAGCAAACAAAGTCTCAAAAGCCTTGATTTTTTAATACTTTTAATGTATAATATAAAAGGTTTAATATATAGAATATATTACTTTTTTTCAAGGAGATAAAAAATGAAGCTTATTTGCGACGGTTTAGATTTATCAGATGCAGTGTTAAAGGTGTCTAAGGCATTATCTGTTAAAGCGGCAAACCCAATACTTGAAGGTATTAAAATTACCGCTAAAGGAGATAGTTTAACTTTGCTTGCAACCGATATGGAATTAACTATTGAAAAAAAGATTAAAGCAGACGTTTTAATGGAAGGCGAAACTGTCGTTGTTGGTAAGTATTTTGTAGATTTTGCTAAAAAACTTGAAAAAGAACAAATTGAACTTTGCCGTCTTTTTGACGGCGGGCTTCAAATTAAATATGCCGATAGCGAATCAGAACTTCAAGTGTTCCCTGCTGAAAACTTTCCTAAGATAGAAAAAGATGAAAACAGCACGGAAATCGAACTTACGCAAAAGGAATTAAAAGAAATTGTTGAAAGAACGGCTTTTGCTTGTTCTGTTGATGATAGTAGACCTATATTAAAGGGTTGTTTATTTGAAATAAATGATAATGAGTTAACAACCGTTGCGCTTGACGGGTTTAGAATGGCTGTCGTTAAAAAGGGTGTTTTAGCTAGTGGTAATGCTAAAGTTGTTATTCCTTCAAGAGCTTTAAGCGAAATTGTTAGGCTTTTAGATAAAGATGATCAGCCTATAAAAGTAAACGTAAGCAAAAATTCATTATTTGTTGAAATTGAAAATACTTGCTTGATAAGTAGATTGATTGAAGGGGAATTTGTTAAATATAATCATATTCTTCCAAACAATTTTGAAAATTCTGTTACTGTTAACAGAGCAACGTTATTATCAAGTATTGAAAGGGCGTCAATCGTTGCAAGGAACGATAGATATAACGTTGTTAAATTTGACATTAAAGAAAACGTTTTAACTGTAAGTGCAAAATCAGAGATTGGTAACGTAAACGAAAACGTGCCCGTTTCTTTAACAGGAAAAGATTTAACCATTGCGTTTAACGGAAAATATATTGCGGAATACTTAAAAATTGTTAGTGATGAATTTATAACGCTTAACTTAAACACTGCAATCGA
The DNA here is from genome assembly GCA_045578765.1 of Christensenellaceae bacterium. Taxonomy (GTDB): domain Bacteria; phylum Bacillota; class Clostridia; order Christensenellales; family Borkfalkiaceae; genus UBA1259. The sequence continues at coordinate 1,195 of JAZNKV010000008.1, forward strand.
TCCGTGTGTAATTAAGCCAACCGGAAAGGAAGGATTTTTATATTTAGTTCTTCCTGTAAGAATTAACGCTTAAACGATTGACAAAAAAATAAATAATATATAAAATAATACGGTAAAAAACCTATTGTAAGGAGAAAATAAAATGAAACAAACATATCAACCTAAGAAGAGACAAAGAAGCAAAGTTCACGGTTTTAGAAAGAGAATGAAATCTCATAATGGAAGAAACGTGTTGAAAAGACGTCGTAATAAAGGCCGTCATAAACTCTCTGCTTAATTACTCTTATGGCCTTTGATTATAGGTTAAAAAAAGAAAAAGATTTCAAACTTGTTTTTAATAAAGGAAAAAGGCTGTTTTGTTCTAACTTAACGCTAATATATTTTCGCGCGGAAAACTTAAAGGCTGGATATTGCGTAAGTAAAAAGCATGGAAAAAGCGTAAAAAGAAACAGAATAAAACGCCTTTTAAGGGAATCTTTTAGAAGTTTCACACCGTATTTTAGTGAAAACTTCTTTTTTGTTTTTATACCGAAAGTAAAGGAAGATTATTCACTAAAATCGTTCAAAGATAGTATGAGTTATCTTTTTAAAAAAGGCGGTTTTATTAATGATGCTGAAATTTTTAAGCATTAAATTGATAAGATTTTATCAAAAATTTATATCTAAAGGAACGTGTATGTTTATACCAACTTGCTCAGAGTATACTCTTGAAGCAATTTTAAAACACGGTTTTTTTATTGGTGTTTTTCTGGGTATGAAAAGAATTTTAAGGTGTCACCCGTGGTCTAAAGGCGGGTTTGATAAAGTTCCTGATAAAAAAAGTATTGTTAAATGGGTATATTAGAAAATGATTGATATTATAAATTTTGCTCCAAACGGCGCTGGGGATATTTGGATAAGTATTATTCTTTGGTTAGTTAAACTAACAGGCGTTGTTGGTGGCGTTGTTTTGTTTACGTTATTACTTAAGCTTGTTACCTTCCCCTTTGACTTCATGTCAAGATGGTCAATGAGAAAGAATTCGTTCAAAATGGAACAAATGCGCCCTGAGCTTGAAAAACTTCAAAAGCAGTACGCGGGCAACAAAGAAATGTATAACCAAAAAATGATGGCTCTTTATAAAAAGAACGGTTATTCAATGTTCGGTGCATGCCTTCCTACAATTTTAACTCTCGTTATATTTATTATTGCTATTAACGGTTTCCAAAGTTACGCAGGCTATCAAAACAGAGAAAACTTTTATAATATGAGCGTTTCATATAACAACGTTATTTACGCTGGTTTTGATGATACGAGTGATTACGTTTCTTTTGATGAAAAAGGAAAAGTTGTTATTGATGCTAAGGCATTGCTTGACGGAAACTATAGCGAAAGAAATGAAAATAAAGACGGTGTTAAGTTTAACGTTGCTTTTGTTAAAGATGTTCAAGACGGAATAGGCAACGGGAAAAATTACGAAATAAAAATTTCTACCGAAAAGGGATACACTGAATATAAAACGACTTTTTCTGTTTACGACGGTGTTCAAGACGCTGTTTGGGGTAACGTTGTTCAATATAGAATTTTAGTTGACGGGCTTAAAGGTCAAAACGTTTTAGCAAATGAAAAAAATAACGATTTAAAGATAAAAAGAGTTGTTAGTGGACAAGACGTTACTTATAATTTTGAACAGGCTTTGAGTCAAAACGTTTTAGCACTTAGCGTAGGAACAACTGAAGAAGAATACGCAGTTAAATTTATTGAAGATATTTGTCAAGAAAAATCTGCTGAAACATATACAAAAGAAAAAGCGGGTTTTTTATGGATTCAAAACATTTGGGCAGCCGACAGCACCACCGCCCACCCCATTCAAAAGGATTGGAATACGTTTAAGACTACTCACGGATATAATGCGGGTGGTCAATACGATATTGGTGCGGGCGCGTACGAAAAACTTATCGGCAAGCTCGAAGTTGAAACGACAAGGCCAAACGGATATTTTATTTTAGTTGCGTTAACAATTGTAACTTCTTTCTTGACGCAAGTAGTAATGGGCAAAGCTCAAAAAGCGCAAATGGAACTTCAAACGGTTGACGGTAAAGGCGCACAATCGCAAAAAATAATGAAGTGGATGATGCCTATAATGATGGCAATATTCGCATTCATGTATACCGCTGCTTTCTCAATCTATATTATATTAAGCTCTGTTTTAGGTATATTAACTACACTTATAATCAATTTCTTTGTCGATAAAAAAATGAAGAAAGAATTAGCCAATGGCAAAGAAACAAAAATTCGTGGCAGAGTTTATAACGAACAACCGGAAAAGACGAATAAACCTGAAAAACAACCTAAAAAGGATAGAGATGATAAATTCGCCCACCAAAGCGGAGAAGATTTTTTAACAGGAAAGGCTGATAAAAAGCATATTCGTGGAAGAAAAAAGTAATTAAGCGCAATCGGCGCACGGAGGATATATAAATGCAGTACACAGCAAAGACGGTGGAAGAAGCTATTAGCGAAGGGCTAAAAGAGCAAAATATTACCACCGAACAAGCAGAAATCACCGTTATTGAACAACCGGTGAAAGGTCTTTTTGGAAGACTTAAAGGAAAAGCAGTAGTAGAAATCGTAAAAAAGGAAATTCTCGAAGAACAAGAAGAAAAAGTTGCACCCTTCGTTGAAAACATCTTAAAAATGATGGATTTAGACGCGACTATTCAAGTAGAAGAAAAGGAAAAAAATACAGTAATTACCCTTACTTCAAAAGATTCTTCAAACGTTATTGGTTATCGCGGGGAAATTTTAGATGCTCTCCAAACACTCGCTGGTGCGTTTGTTAATATCGGCAAAAAAGAATATAAAAAAGTTGTTGTTGATTGCGAAAACTATCGTGATAAACGCGAAGAAACGCTCATCAGCCTTGCTAAAAAGTTGGAAGCTAAAGCAACCGATATGAAAAGAGAAGTTATTCTTGAACCCATGAGCCCGTATGAAAGAAGAATTATTCACACGGCACTTGCTAATAGCCAAACTGTTACCACCCGTTCAGACGGAAAAGAACCAAACCGTTACGTTGTTATCGTTCCTAACGAAAAAGATGAATTTGCTAAACCCTATAACGCAGGAAAAAATCGTGCGGAAAAAGGTGGACAAAGAAACAATAAAAGATTTGACAAGCGCGGTGGCAGAGATTCTTTCAAGAAAGGCGGAAGAAGTCCAGCCCGCCCATCAGGTGAAAAGAAAAAATCAACCATCACTTTTGGAACTTATCTTGGCAACAGCTTAAAAAACGATAAATAATTATTAGAAAACAAAAAGCACACTTTTTTAACGCGGTGTGCTTTTTCTATAATAAAATGCTATTAAAACGAAACGGACATTTTTAAAAATAAAAATCAAGGCGAATAAAATGGAAATTTTTGGGATAAGAATAAAACAAGAATTGAAAATTCAAGGGAAAAAGCAAGTTGATTTAGCAAACCATCTAAAAGTTCAAAAGTCAACGCTTTCAGAGTGGCTAAACGGCAACAATGAGCCACCAATGAAATCAATAGTTGAAATTGCAAATTACTTAAACGTTTCTACCGATTATTTATTAGGTGTTGAAGATTAATATACTAAACCACTCTTATAGAGTGGTTTTTTTATTTTAATAACGCCAAAATAAATAAAATGAATATATTAAAAATATTGATTTAAAATAAAAAAATGTGATAAAATAAAATTAAGGAGAACGATATGAAAATTACGCTTAATCCAGATAAACAAGTGGTAGACCAAATAAAAGAAGGCTTAAAAAGAACGGGCGGATATTGCCCATGCAGGTTAAAAAGAACCGAAGAATATAAATGTATGTGTGATGAATTTAAAAAGCAAATAGAAGACCCTGAGTTTGAAGGGTTTTGCCACTGCTTGCTATATTATAAACAAAAATAGTATAAAGGAGAAAATAAAATGGAAATAACGTTAACAAAACAAAATTTTGAAAGTGAAGTATTAAAAAGTGATATTCCCGTTATAGTAGATTTTTGGGCGACTTGGTGCGGACCTTGCAAAATGATAGCACCCACTTTAAGCGAAATTGCAACCGAAATGAAAGGCAAAGTAAAGGTTGCTAAAGCAAACGTGGACGAGCAAATGGAGCTTGCTATTGAATACAAGGTTGAAGTTATACCTACTCTATTCTTTTTTAAGGACGGACAAGTTGTTAAAAAGACAGTTGGTGTTCAAACAAAACAAGAAATACAATCAATAATCGCAAATTTATAAAAAGTAAACAAAAAGAAAAACGCTGTTTTAATAACAGCGTTATTTTTTTGTTAAATCATTATAATATAACATAAAATCTTCACTATAAAAAAGCTCTTCCCCCAGAAAATCAATAAGGTCAGCTTTATTTTCTGCCAAACATAGAACAAAAAAATCAACCATACGTTCGTCAAAATAATTAGACAAGAAAAACTGTTGATAAATAATGGGTGCGCAACTTTCATATTGCGGGGTTATTTTGTTCTCAATTATGAAATCATAAATTTTTTTATTTGTTCTTTTATATCCATCTTTTTTCCTAAAAAACTTTTGTTACTTAATAATACTACTAAAAATTAGTAATGTCAACTAAAATTTAGTAGTAGATAGTATTATATATTGTATGGAATACAAAGTTGGAAACAAAATTAAAGAATTGCGAAACGAAATAAAAATAACGCAAAAAGAACTTGCAAAACTTATTGGCAAGTCACCAACGGCAGTTGCTAGTTGGGAGCAAGGTTTAAGTGAGCCGTGCATAAACGACATAAAAACAATGTGTAAGATTTTTGACGTTAGTGCAGATTTCTTTTTAGGATTAACCGATTAAAAAAACGCTGTTGTTAAACAGCGTTTTATTTTTTTATTTATAAATTGTTTTTGCTAGATTATGATAAAACAGACCGTACATTACAGTTGACCAGATAACCACTATTCCCGCCGTAACTATTAGCGCGTATGCCCAAAACAACGGAAGCGAAATAATCGGTGATAAAAACAAAACTATAATAACGGAATATACAAAAAGCGTACAAACTTTGCCATACCACCTTGCACTGTTGACTTTCTCGCTTTGGTTAAACGTTTTAACCCCCCAAGAGAAAAGCAAAAGTTCTTTTAGAGCCATTACGGCAATCAAAATGATAGCCCAAAAATAGCGCGGGACAATGCAAGCCATCAATGCGATTTGCGTTAATTTGTCTGCCACGGGGTCAATAAACTTGCCAAAATCAGTTACCATATCAAATTTCCTTGCTATAAATCCATCAACAACGTCCGTTAGTCCGGAGGCGATAATCAAAAGAACAGTCAATAAATAGTTCTTTAAAGTAAGGTAACATACTATTATCAATGGTATTAAAAGGATTCTTACGTAACTAAGAATATTCGGCACGGAAAAAATTTGTTTTGCCGTTAAGCGTTCTCTATATTTTTCTTGCATAATATTTGTTAATTATATCACAAATAACTTTTTTTGTCAAAAAACAAAGTAAAAGATAAGATGTTTACTGTTCTTTCGTACTTTTTTTAACCTTGCCATTTTCAACGATAATTCGGTTAAACTCTGTATTCTTAAACACCGTTCTATCCAACCCGGTTGCCGTAAAAATAGTTTGCATATTTTCAACCGCGCCGATAAGTTTTCTTTGACGTGGTTTATCAAGCTCGCTCAAAACGTCGTCTAAAATAAGCACGGGGTATTCGCCAAACCGAACGTGAAACATCTCTGCTTCGGCAAGCTTTAGAGAAAGAGCAACCGTTCTTTGTTGACCTTGCGAGCCGAAAACTCTAACGTCGTCACCATTAAGAGTAAACTTTATATCGTCACGGTGCGGGCCGATTGACGTAAAGCCAAGGCGTAAATCACGCTCCAACCCCATTTTCAAGTCTTCTTTCAAAGCGTAAGCAATTTCTTCTTCACTGCCGTAATACCCGCTTTCCGTTTTCATTTTAAGCGTTTCTTTTCCGCCCGATAAAAGCGCGTGTTTTTGCTCTGCAATAGGTGCAAGATCATTTAAAAAAGCGTTGCGAGAACAAATGACCTTGGAAGCTTCTTTTACAAGTTGAGCATCCCACACGGGCAAGGTTTCTTTAATTAAGAAATGGTCAGGGTCTTTTAGAAGGTTGTTTCGTTGCGACAATATTTTATTGTATCTTGAAAGTGCGTAAAAGTAAGGCTTGGACATTTGCGAAAGAGAAATGTTCATAAATCTACGCCTATCTTCAGGGCTTTCTTGAACGAGTTTTAATTCGCTTGGGTTAAAGAACACGCTGTTAATATTGCCTAAAATCTCGCCTATTTTCAGCACTAAAATTTCGTTTACGTAAATGCTTTTTTTGTCGTTTTTATTAAAATCAATTGCAACCGAAACGTTGCCGTATCGCGAAACGGCACAAGCTTTAATTTGGGCGGTTTCTTCGCCGTGCTTAACCACAAGCCTATCCTTATTGGCGCGCGGAGAGTAACCCGTGCACAAAAAAAAGATGGCTTCAGCGGCGTTGGTTTTGCCCTGAGCGTTTGCACCCGTTAGAATATTTATTCCGTTAGAAAAGGTTATTTCTTCTTCAGTATAATTGCGGAAATTTTTCAAAAATAGACTTTTAACGTACATAATCAAAAAAAATTTAAAAATCTTGTCGTTTTGACTTTATTTTATTTTTAAAATATTATATAATGTTTTTTACTTAAAAGCAACTGATAAAGAGGAAAAAGCATAATGGAAAAAGAAAATTACGAGATTTTATGGGAACAGACCTTTCTTCCCGAACTCGAAAAAACGGTCAGCTCAATAGCGTACGAATCTTACGTTGAAAAGCTTAAACCCGTTGACATTTTGGGCAACAAGATAATTTTAGCGTCTGATAAACAGTTTTTCGTGGACACTGTCAACGAGAACAGTTTTATCGTGGGCAAAATTCGTGAAGCTCTTTCTAAATGCAATACCCATATCACTGATTTTTCAGTTGTTCTTGCAGAAGATAGAGAAGATTACCTTAATAAAATGGGCATTAAAGAACAGGAAAAGATTGACAATCAAGGTTCGCCCGTAAACCCTAAATTCACGTTTGAGTCTTTTGTTGTTGGTTCGTCTAACGAGTTTATTTACGCTGCGGCAAAAGCCGTTGCCGAAAACCCAGGCGAAGCATATAACCCGCTGTTTATTTACGGCGGAACAGGGCTAGGTAAAACACATATTTTGATGGCTATTGCTAACTATCTAAAAATTCACTCGCCCCGCTTAAACGTTTTATACGTTACTTGTGAGCATTTTACCAACCAAATGGTTGAAAGCTTATCAAAAGGCAAGCTCACCCCTGCTGATTTTAGAAGGAAGTATCGCAACGTTGACGTTTTGCTTATTGACGACGTTCAGTTTTTAGCAAGAAAGCAAAGCACGCAAACGGAATTTTTCAATACGTTTAACGAACTTGTTGCGCAAAACAAGCAGATTGTTTTGACTTGCGACCGTCCGCCACAAGAAATTGAGCTTTTAGAAGAAAGGCTAAGAACGCGTTTTGAAGGCGGGTTGCTTGCAGACGTTCAAACGCCTGATTTAGAAACAAGGATTGCTATTCTAAAAAGAAAAGCTGAAGAACAAAAAAGCGTTGTAGATATTAAAGTGCTTGCATATATTGCCGAAATGAACGACTGTGACATAAGGTCGCTTATAGGCAAACTTACGAAAGTTATTTTTGCATCTAAACTACACGAAAAGCCCATAACGATTAGCCTTGTAAACGACGCCTTAAAGGAATCCGCAGGCGAAAAACAAGAAGAATTGCAAGCAGACGATATTATAAACTGCGTTTGTAGTTTTTATAAGGTTGACAAAAAAGAACTTTTATCAAAAAAGAAAACTAAGGAAATTGCACTTGCAAGGCAGGTGGGAATATATCTCGTGCTTGATATGATGAGCCTTCCCCAGCTTACCGTTGCTAAGCTTTTTGGCAGGGACCACTCTACCGTAATTTACACAAGAGATAAAATTATGGAACTTATGGAAACAGACACAAAGCTTTCAACCGAAGTAAACGATATTAAAAAGATGTTATTGAAACAATAATGACAAGCAACAGATTTATTGAAGGAAAATTTGATGCGGTTGTAATCGGTGCAGGACACGCCGGTTGCGAAGCAGCACTTGCCCTTGCTAGAACGGGCTTTAATACGGCTATGCTAACGCTTAATCTTGACAGCATAGCCTTTATGGCGTGCAACCCTTCAATAGGCGGAACGGCAAAAGGTCAAATCGTTCGCGAAATAGACGCGCTCGGCGGGCAGATGGGCATAAATGCCGACGGCGCGCTTTTACAAATAAGGATGCTCAACCGTGGGAAAGGTGCGGCAGTTCAATCTCTCCGTGGTCAAGAAGACAAAAATCTTTACCACACGTTGATGAAAAAGACCATGGAAAACACGCCAAACTTAAAAATTTTGCAAGGCGAAGCCGTGGAAATTTTAATCGACGACCAAGGCAAACGCGTTATCGGCGTTTTGACTTCTTTTGGTGGCGTTTTAGAGTGTAGGACGGCAATAATTGCGACGGGCGTGTATTTGAACGGAAGTGTTATCGCGGGCGAGTGGAGGCAAAATTCAGGGCCAAACGGCTTTCAGTCAGCATCTAACGGATTGACCGAAAATCTTATTAAGCTTGGCTTTAGCGTGCGCCGTTTTAAGACGGGAACTCCAGCGCGTGTAGATGCACGTACCATTGATTTTTCCGTTTTAGAAATTCAAGACGGTGAAAAGGAAATTTATCCTTTTAGCTTTATGAGCGAACGCGTTCCCGAGTGGCAAAGACCATGTTATTTGACTTACACTAATGAAAAAACGCACCAAATTATTCGTGACAACTTGCATCGTTCGCCATTGTACGGCGGGCTAATAAAGGGCACGGGGCCAAGATACTGCCCGTCCATTGAGGACAAGGTTGTTAGGTTTAGCGACAAAGAGCGCCATCAACTCTTTTTAGAACCGGAGGGCGCTGACACTAACGAAATTTACGTTCAAGGCTTGTCAACTTCTCTCCCTCACGACGTGCAAAAAGCTATGTACCGCACGATAAAGGGGCTTGAAAACTGTGAAATTATGCGCTATGCTTACGCGATAGAATACGATTGTATTGATTCGCTTGACCTTTACCCCACCCTTGAATACAAAAAGATAGAAGGGCTTTATACGGCAGGGCAGATTAACGGCACAAGCGGTTATGAAGAAGCTGCCGCACAAGGATTGATTGCAGGCATTAACGCGTCGCTTAAAATGCGTGGCGAAAGTCCGCTTATTCTCTCGCGCGACGATGGATATATAGGCGTGCTTATAGACGACTTGGTAACTAAAGGCACAAACGAGCCGTATAGAATGATGACCAGCCGTGCTGAATATAGAATAGTGCTCCGCCAAGACAATCCCGACTTCCGTTTGACCGAAAAAGGCAGACGCGCAGGGCTTGTTAGTGATGAAAGGTATGCTGTTTATTTGGATAGAAAAGCACAATATGAAAAGGCGACCGCTATTATGGGGCAAACGGTTAAGCCCAAAGATGCTGAAAGTTTGCTTGTTAAATATGGTTACTCAAAGCCAAACAGCGGGATTACGCGTGCGGACATGGTAAGGCGCGCTATTCCGTTAGAAGAAGTTAAAAACGCACTCGGCGGGTTTGACGGCATTAGTAAAGACGTTTTAGATATTGTTGAAACGGACGCTAAGTACGAAGGATATTTGCAAAAAGGCTTAGAACAAATAGAAAAAGCCAAAAAGCTAGAAGAAAAACTTCTTCCCGACGACATTGACTATTTAGCAATCAAAGGTTTAAGAATAGAAGCTCAACAAAAGCTAGACAAAATCCGTCCTAAAAACCTTGGGCAAGCGGGAAGAATTTCAGGTGTTTCGCCAGCAGATATTGCCGTTTTGATGGTTTATTTGTCAAGATAAACAAAAATAATAAAAACAAAAACCCACAAATCAAAATGGATTTGTGGGTTTAGTATTATTAAAGATTATATATTAGTGTTGTGTATCATCAGTAAAACATTCGCAAAACCTTGCCGCAAAAGAGGGCTGTTCGCCGTTTTCTAAAAGGTGAGTGACGTCGCCAATACAGCTTGCACGGAAAGACGCAATGCCTTCTTTTCTTTCTTCGGTATATATAGTAGTAACAGCTGTTGGTGCAGTGCACGTGTGTTGCCAAATGGTGTATGGCGAGCAGTTCATAAGGTGTGATAATAACACAGCGGTCAAACCAAAGTGGCAAACGAAAACAAGCGTGTCGTGATTGCTTTTTTCTACCCTATAATTATATCCATCTCTAACGTAGCCGTATTCGGCAAGCACCTTGTCAAAATTTTCTATAACGTAATCGTATCTTTGCAATAAAGTAGAATTTTTAACAAACTCTTCTTCTCTCCACTTTATTGGGTGATAAATGTTATTTAAAGTATTTAAATATTCGGGCATAATATCCCAGCAAATAGTCGGCTCTTTTTCATAAGGAAGCGTAACTTGTGGGTCAAAAAACTCTTTTAACCACTCGCAATACTCGGCTTTTATGTTAAGACTGTCCAAAAATGGTTGAGCTGTAAGACGCGCCCTACCCAAAATTGAGCAGTAAACCCTGGTTATGTCTTCTTTAACCATACGCCTTCTTAAGTATTCAACTTCTATCTTGCCTTTTTCGGTAAGCCCATCAATTTCATAGTCAGGGTCGCCATGGCGGATAATGATAATTCTCATATCTTTCACCTTTTTATTTAATAGTTATATTATATCATAAAAACTTATAAAAGCAAATGAAAAAGTTTTGCTTTAACGCAAATATTGGCAGAAGAAAACAAGAACTATTTTTTATGCTGAAAAAGAACGGATTTTCATAAAACAAGGGGGTATAAATCAAAATTTATATAAATTTAAGGGCAAAGCGACAAAAACAAGGGGGGTATCAAATTTACAAAAAATTCAAAAGAAAAGCGCGCCCAAAGGTTTAAGTCTCAAAGCGCGCATAAATCTTTCTAAGACGGTCGATAAGCCGAGTTCTGTCGTGTACGGTCATTTATCTACGAATAACGTTACCGTTATCCCCCAGCGATATTTGTTAAACCGTTTCGGTGAAACTCCCTATATGAAACGGTTTGTCAATCTTGCGTCAGGTGGGGTTTACAATGCCCCTCGCGTTACCGCAAAGGCGGTGCGCTCTTACCGCACCCTTTCATCCTTACCTAAGAATAGGCGGTTTGCTTTCTGTTGCACTTTCCTTAAAGTCGCCTTCACCGGGATTTCTCCGGCACCCTGTTTCTAAAACGCTCGGACTTTCCTCATTGACAAGCTCTCCCTGTCCCCGCGACCGTATAACCGACTTAAAAAGTAAGGTTATTATACACTTTTATTGCAAACTTGTCAAATATAAAAACAAAAAAGTGATTAACTTGGTTAACCACTTTTTATTGTTTTAAGGAGCAAAAACGAAAAATTATTATAAATCGTCCGCATCCTGAACAGGTTTTTCATACTTATCAAAAGCATTTACACCCGTGTATGACCCTTGTGGGTCAAAATTGTCAGCAAAATTGTTACTTACAGTTCTTTTCGCTTGAAGAAGTAGTTTTGCTTTTACTTTTGCCGGTCGTTTTACTTTTCTTAGTATCTCTCATAATTTCCCCCTTGCTAATATGTTGTGCACAAAAAAGCATATTATTCAATTAAATCAAGGAAAAATTTGTCAGCCTATTTCTTTGCGTCAAAACCTTTATAATAATATTCTTTATATTTATAAAAAACAAGGCGGGAAAGCGTTTTTATATAATTGTCAAATAACGCAAGTTGTTCGCTTGACAAACTATTTTTCAATAATTGAGTTTCATTGGCAAGTTTTCTTTTTTGTTCTAAAATAAAAGCCCTCGTTTCTTCTGTTGCCCTATAACATATGACGGCATCATCCATAAAATGTTCTAAAAAATCACAATTTTCATCCATAGCAAACCTCATTTTAATTATATGGACAGTTTTTGTCTTTGTCAAATCTTTTAGACTAAAATTGTCTATAATTTCAGTATGAATAAAAATTTTTGTGAAAGATTAGTAAAATTAAGAAAAGAAAGTGGGCTCATGCAAAAAGAGATTGCTCAAAAGCTTAACACTTCTACACGAAGGGTTTCGCATTTAGAAACGGGCAATATTGAGCCTGATTTAGACACGTTAATTGCTATAGCGAAATTGTTTGACGTTTCGACCGATTATCTTTTAGGTTTAGAAGATTATTAAAAAAGCACGGATTAAAAAATCCGTGCTTTTTGTTTTAAATTATCTAACGCCTATTCTGGTTGCTTTTGCTTTTCCGCTTAAAATGTCTTTAATAGAGCATTTTGCATTTGCAATTATAACGTTTGTGCCGATTTTTACTGCTTCTTTTACGTATTCTAGCTTTGCCCTTGCGCCGTTTGCGCCTGCGCGTGATGCGCCGTTGCAGTAATTTTCGCACTCGGTAATGTTATCTAATAGCTCGTAAACGGTGCTACCGCAAATTTCACTAATGAGTGTGTCAGGATTAGTGCTATCTTTATAAATCCCGTCCGCACTAGTAAGTATAAGCAAGGTCTTAGCTTTAACAAGGCAAGCAATTTGCGAAGCCGTTTCATCATTATCAACGCACTCAACCGCCCTTTTATGTGCGTTTTTAAGTGATTGTATTTCAAAGCGACGGCTTTCTTCAGTACTAACAGCGTCGTTATAGTTAATTATGGGAATTGCGTTTTGGCTTTTACAGCGGAGAAGCATTGCCTTTAAGTGTTCACGCTTTTGTTCGTCGTTAAAGTGTTGATGCTCAACAAGAACTTGGCGGAGAGAGTATTTTGGGTCAACGTATTGGCGGTATGTGGACATCAAAATGGACTGCCCTTGTGCCGCATAGTCGGTTTTTACGTCTTCGGGCTCACCTTTTAACTCTTTACCGTAACGGTGAATAAAGTCAAGCCTACCCGTTTCTGCAGCACCGCTCGTAACCCAAATATATCCTGGCTTTAGTTCGCCAGAAAGCCTTGCGATTAGCGTGTAGTCTAAAATATTGCTTTGTTTATCTATCAGCGCCATCGAGCCGATTTTGCCGACTAGTTCAACGTCAAAATTCATAATTTGTCCTTTACATTGTTTTATGTTATTATAGTACAACAAAAACTTATTTTTTTCAACAATTTTTATGCCATAATACTATTTTGCAAGATTAAAAATTGCCGTTTTGAAAATTTTGTACGCGTTGATAAGATTTTCTTTGCTTTCGTTTTCGTTCGCGTCGTGGATGCGATTATCATAATTAGGGAAAGCGCAACCAAAAGCGCAACCCTTTTTAAACGCCCTTGCAAACGTGCTTCCGCCCATACTAAGCGGTTGGCTTTTCGTGCCCATAACGTTGTCGTAAGCATCTAGTAGAGCTTGAACAAACCAGCCGTCTTTTTCCACCATAACGGGTGGATGGCGCTCTTGCACGCGTACGTGCAGATTAAACTTTGCAAATTTTTCCATAACGTCATCAATAGTAAACGGCGCGGGAATACGGCAATCGCAAGTAACGTGGCAAAGCCCGTTTTTCATAAAAATAAGGTCGGGAGAAAAGGTAACGTTTCCTTGTTCGTTTGTCATATTGAAAACGCCTTCTCTGTCATAAAACAAACAATCTATTGCGCTTGACAAGTCTTCGCCCATATCACGCATATATTCAAGCAATGCTTTTAGGGCATTTATACCTAAACGTGGTGTAGAGCCGTGTGCTGACTTGCCAAAACTTTCAATAACGTTACCGTTTTTTAATAACAAACCGTGTTTTTTTAGCAATTCCTCATCAATGGCGTTTTGTTTTGCGGTTGCATAGGCGTAATCGCAAACAGCGTTTACAACCGTTCCACCGCTTACGTTATAAAAGTTTTTTAATGCGGGGAGAGTGAATTCTATTTCGTACATACCCTTTTCCGCATATGACAACGGGAAGTTTCCGTCGGGAGAAAAGCCGTATTCGGGGAGCGAGGTTTTTGACTTTAAGTACTCAACGTCTCGCCAGCCAGTTTCTTCATCACAGCCTGCAATTAAGCGGAATTTTCTGTTTGGGATTAAACCGCTATCTTTTAGTTCTTTAAGTGCAAAAAGGCAGGAAAGCAAGGGCGCTTTATCATCACTTATTCCGCGGGCATAGTAAATTTCATCCCTTTCGGTGAGAGTAAACGGGTCGCTATCCCATTTAAGCCCAACGGGAACAACGTCTAAATGCCCGATTATTCCCACTTCTTCGCCTTGGCCGAAAATCACTTCACCAGCGTAATTGTCATAATTTATCGTTTGAAAACCCATTTCGCTTGCCAAGTTCAAGAAAAACTCCAGCGCTTTTTTGTTTTCGATGCCAAACGGGGCACCGACTGTTGCGGGGGCGTTGACCGACTTAAAAGATATAAGCGTTTTAAGAGAGTCGATATACTTGTTGAAATCTTTCATTTTTGCTCCTTTTGCCCTATTATTATAGCACAAAAATGCTTTTAATAATAGTATTTAAAATAATATTATTAACATATTTATAAAAACAAACTTTTTATTTTGATTTTTTATAATTTTATGTTAAAATAAATGTTGTTATGAAGGATGCTAATATTCATAGCGGGCATCGCCAAAGGCTAATAAATAAATTTTTACAAATGCCGGAAGCTTGCTATGAGCACGAGATTTTAGAAATTTTATTGTTTTATGCTATTCCTAGGCGGGACACCAACGCTCTTGCGCACGAACTTATTAAAAAATTCGGTGGGCTTAGCAATGTTTTTAGCGCAAACGCAAATCAGCTTAAGGAAGTTAAGGGCGTAGGCGATAAAATTGCCACCCAAATAATTTTGGTTGGAAAAATTGTAGATAAAATATTAAAATACGCAAAAGACAAAGAAAAGGTCTTTTTAACAACGCCAGAACAAATTAGGCTTGAGCTTCAAAACGATTTTTACGGTGCGCGCAATGAATCGTTTATACTCGTGCTTATGGATAAGAACTTTATGTTAAAAGCAAAGGTTGTTTTCACTGACGATAACCCTTCGCAAGTGCGTGCCGATATTCCCGAAATAGTGCAGGCGATAAATATTCATCGTCCAAGCTATGCGGTTATTGCTCACAATCATCCAAGCAATAGATTAGAACCTAGCGCCCAAGATGATTTTACGACAAAGAAGATAAACGTGTTATGCGAACTGCATGACGTTGTGCTTGCCGACCATATTATTTTTGCGGGTAATAGAATTTACAGCTATAAAATGGAAGGTAAAATGGAACAAATAAGAAGAACGGCAGACTTAAACACGCTATTTGATAGGATTAAGGAGAACTAATATGGAAAAGGTAAGAACACGTTTCGCCCCCAGCCCCACAGGTTATTTGCATATCGGTGGGTTGAGAACTGCACTCTATGGATATTTATACGCAAAAAGATATGGCGGTGAGTTTGTTTTAAGAATAGAAGACACTGACACCGCGCGTTACGTTGACGGGTCTGTTGAAATTATTTATAATACCATGCGCGATTCTGGCATTATGTACGATGAAGGGCCGGACGTTGGCGGAAATTATGGGCCCTACGTTCAAAGCGAAAGAAAGAGCATTTATACTGAGTATGCACAAAAACTAGTTGAGCTTGGTGGGGCATATTATTGTTTTTGTTCGCCCGAAAGAATCGCTTCTTTAAAAGATGATGCGGGCAACGTTAGATACGATAAACACTGCTTAAAATTAAGCAAAGAAGAAATTGAAAAAAGAATAGCCAACGGCGAACCGTACGTTATTCGTCAAAACGTACCGCTTGAAGGCACGGGTACGTATCACGATTTAGTTTATGGCGACATCAGCGTTGACTATAAAGATATTGAAGATGGTATTTTGATTAAGAGTGACGGAATGCCAACCTATAATTTTGCAAACGTTGTTGACGATCATCTTATGGGTATCACTCACGTTATTCGTGGTACGGAATATCTATCGTCAACTCCCAAATATAATCTTATGTATGATGCGTTTGGTTGGGATAGACCGGTATATATTCACCTTCCGCCTATTATGAAAGACGCTCAACACAAGCTTTCAAAAAGAAACGGCGACGCAAGTTATGAAGACTTTGTTAATAAAGGCTACGTTAAAGAGGCTATTGTTAATTACATTGCGTTACTTGGTTGGAGTCCCAAAACCAACGTTGAAAAAATGAGCCTAAAAGAATTAAGCGAAAGTTTCTCACTTGAAGGCATAAACAAGTCGCCGTCTATTTTTGATGAAACCAAAATGAAATGGTTATCCGGCGAATACATTAAGGAAATGTCAATAGAACAATTTAAAAGCTTTGCCCTCCCCTTCTTAAAACAAAGCAAAGCGTACGGTAAGTATGATGAAGATAAGCTTTTAGCACTTGCAAAAGGCCGTGTTCAAATTTTTAGCGAAATTGCAGATAAGATTAACTTTTTGGAAGAGTTTGGTGATTATGATATTGCCTTGTTTGAAAATCAAAAACAAAAGGCGTCTATTGAGCTCGCAAAACAAATTTTACCACAAATTAAAGATACGTTAAAGGAAATTGCTGACTGGTCAAACAGCGAATTGTTTGCTAAACTTGTTGAATTGTCGGCAAAACTTGAAATTAAAAAGCAAGCTCTTTTATGGATTACAAGAATTGCTATCACCGGAAAAGAAGCTACTGCTGGCGGAGCAACCGAGGTTGCAGATATTTTAGGCAAAGAAGAAACCTTAAGAAGAATTGATTTATCTATGAAGCTATTGTAAAAACGCAAGGAGTAACAAAATGACTAAATTTTTGTTATTAAGGCACGGAGAATCGGTTACTAATAAAGGAAACAAGTTTTGCGGACAGCTTGATGCGAAGTTAAGTGACGTAGGTTTAGCGCAAGCAGAAGAAGCGTGCGAATATATTGTAAACAACTACAAAATTGATAAGATTTATTCAAGTGATTTAATGCGTGCGGTGCAAACAGCTTCCCCGGTATCTAAAAAATTAAACATTGAAATTATTCACGAGCCAAAACTTCGTGAAATTGATGCTGGAGTGTGGCAAGACAACGAAATAGCGTGCGTAAGAGAACGTTTTCCAGAAACATTTAATCGATATAGAAATGGTGACGTTTTTGTTAAGCTTGGCGATGCTGAAAGTTTTAACGACGTTTATCTTAGGGCTAAAGAAGCTCTTGATAATATCGCACTCAAACACCCAAACGAAACTGTTTTAGTTGCAACACATGGCGGTGTTGTAAGAATGTTGTGCGAACATTGGCTTAATATTAGCGATTTAGAAATGAGACGCGACTACGATATAAAAAACGCATCAATAACTGAAGTTGATTATGATGGCAAAACGGCAAAAATTAACTTTATAAGTAAGGCTGATTACCTTAATGTTCAAACTTGTGACGTTGGATATAGTTTGATTTTTAATACGGATAAAAAGTAGTAATGTAAAAACAAAGTTAAATCAATTAAAACATAAAAAAGATACAAAAAAGCCACGCTTTAAGTAGCGTGGCTTTTACATTTCAAACAATGCAGTATTCGTTTTAAAATTTAATGTTGTTGAATTTAGGTAATTTTCAATTCCGTTTGCTATTTTTTCTGCCATGCGATACACTAGATTAAGCCTTGTTAAATTGAACAGGCCGTTGTTTGTGGCAGATTTCTCCGCGACAATACCTATTATAGACAAGTCGCCAATTTCGCCTAAATTTTTGTTGACGCCAAGCCCAGGCTTCAGCCCCCTATTTATTACTTTAATCAAACCAACGTCTTGCTCGTCGCCGACAGCCGCGTCGATGGCTATTGTTAAAGCATGAGGGTGTGTTTGTTTTAAGTATTTTCTTGCGTACTCGACTTCTTTTGCGGTAATAGGATAATTAAGTGTGCCATACACATAAGTGTGCACGTTCTTATTCTTCAAGAAAGTTCCAACAAGCGGGCCTAAGCTATCGCCTAAAATTAAGTCACTACCAATACAAACGATAACCACTTGCTTTTCC
Source organism: Christensenellaceae bacterium (assembly GCA_045578765.1). Classification (GTDB taxonomy): domain Bacteria; phylum Bacillota; class Clostridia; order Christensenellales; family Borkfalkiaceae; genus UBA1259. Next base: position 19,228 of record JAZNKV010000008.1, read on the forward strand.
TTTTCATTAAATTTAACTAAAGATTGCGATATTCCACATGAGCAGTGTTCGCTAAAAGAGCTAAACGAGTTTGACGTGTTTTCCATAACGTGTTCCTTATAATAAAGTTTACATCAATTATTGACAATGAAATTAAAAATATTCATTTTTTAAAAAACCATTGTAAAAATAGCTGATATGTGATATCATTAGATATATAATTAAGAAATTAAACGAGGCGAAAAATGAACCTTTTACTCAACGCAAACGTTAGCGCCATCGTTGACGTTGTTGCGCTAGCGTTTATTGTGGTTTATGCGCTTTGGGGTTGTTTAAGGGGCTTTGTTAAAACCTTCTTTTCAGCTTTTGGTACTATAATAAGTTTCATTTTGGCAATATTACTTGCATCAGCGGTTACAACTTTCTTACAAAACAAGTTTTCTGCGGTAACTGCAATGTCTAACAGCATTAGTGGTTTGCTTAGTAATATGTTTGGTGACGTTATGAACGCCACGATAGAACAGGCCACGCATGAAAACCTTGCTCAGGCTGGTCTTGCTGGATTTATTATTGACGTAATATTGACGGTTAAGGCTGGTGGAACAATGCCAACCGACACTACACTAAACAACATTATTTGTCCTACCATTGCGTACTATATAGTATTACTGATATCCGCAATAGCGCTATTTGCTATTTTCAAAATAATATTTAAGCTTGTTAGTAGCTATGCTAAAAAGATGCATAAAAACAAGACTTTTGCTAGAGTTGATGCAATTTTAGGCTTGGTTCTTGGCCTATTACACGGCATAATTGTATTAGAGCTAATAATCCTAGGTGTCAAAGTTATACCAATAGGTTTTTTACAGAGTATATATCTTGGTGTGCAAAACTCTGTATTTGCTGGATTTATCGAAAGAATAAGCTTATACAACCTATTGGTTGGAGCTGTTTCTCAAACTAACATTGTAAATATAATTGCTAGCATGATTGTGTGAGCTACGTTTTACATAGAATTAGGCTTTAGCGCAAAACAATATATAATAAACACACAACAAAAACTAAAAGACACGCACAAAACGCGTGTCTTTTAATATTAATACTCCCCCATTTTGCGCAAAACGAGGCACAAAAAAGCAATAAAGCCGCCAAACACCAATGTTTCACGTGAAACACTGGCGTTTTTTGTTTTAACACATGTTCCACGTGAAACATTATAAACAAAACGCAAAATATTAGCATCTAAACGGCTAAAATGTCATAAATTTGGTTAAAAAAGTGTCAAAAAGCTAAGATGTCGCATCCAAAATGCTTAAAAAGTGTGTTTTTATTGCTAAAATTGTTGCAAACACATCTCGCTAACTTGTTTTTTTCTTTGTTTGGCGGGTTGTTTTTTTAGTGTTTCACGTGGAACAAAAGATGAAACAGCAACAACTAAACGTTGAGCGAATTGCTGAAAAATATTTGTAAAAAACAGGCCCGTGATACAAAATGCTGAAAAATTTTTCCGCCAAAAAAATTTTGTCATTCCGTCTCAGAGCGTTAAAATGCGATTTTTTAAATCATAATAAAGCTGAGTTTTTATTGTTTTTGGTTTTTATTTTTTATGGTAAAAAACGAGGCGGGTACATAGTTCAATATTTTTTCAGTGGCAAATTTTTATTTCTTGTAGTGTTTAGGCTTTAAGGTGAGACGTTTCTATGATGTTTTTTCAGGAAAGAGGAAAAATCCTTTATTTTTACTAATAATAATTTTTCAAAACGCTAAATTTATTTTTTGCGTATAATTATATAAATTTTTTTATAAAATTGTTGCGCATTGCAATATTATTCAGTGCCAAATGTCTTTGCGCTATAATTATGCGTGAAGCGCAAAAATATTTTTTAAAAAATTCTTTTTAATTTTAATTAAAAGTTTTTAAAAGGTATTGTATTTTTATTTAAATTACTGTATAATATATAGGAGAAAAGCTAACAATATTCAAGGTATTTTTAACTATTTTATATTATAATTTATTCGAGAATAATCATAAGGAGTATAAACTTGAAAACAAAGAACAATAAAAAGTTTTGGATAGTGATTGTTGCAATTGCGGCGTTAATTGCATTTTTGTCCTTACCCAACTGTTTTAGTGATAGCACACACGTTGCCACGAGTGAGTTTTATTCTATAGTTGAGGCTATTGATGATGGTCAGTCTGCAGGTGTTGCTACAAAGGAAGAAATTATCGCTTCTGATGCGACCGCATTAAAATCAATGCTTAAAAATTATCCATATGATAGTGTTGAAATCGCTAGAGTAGACTATAACGTTTACAACGTTAATTATGTAATTAAAGTAAATAGAACTGACGGAACTGCCGTTGCTTTAAATTTTAATACAACGTTTGCTAGAACGGGCAATGAAATTGATAGATTGAATAGTATATTCTCAAAATATGGTGTGATTTATGACAACGCCGATCCCAACGCTGGGTCTATTTGGTCATCGCTTTTGCCGTTGCTTGGCACGGTTGTGATAATGGTTGTGTTCTTTATTCTATTGAACGGTTCTCAGGGTGGAACGAAGGGTGCAATGAACTTTGCAAAAACTAATGCGCGAGTTAATCATAACCTAAAAGTTCGTTTTACCGACGTTGCTGGTGCGGAAGAAGAAAAGGAAGAATTGGCAGAAGTTGTTGACTTTCTTAAAAACCCCAAAAAGTTCTCTGACCTTGGCGCAAGGATACCTAAGGGCGTGCTTTTAGTAGGGCCTCCCGGAACAGGTAAAACGCTTTTTGCAAAAGCTGTTGCTGGAGAAGCGGGTGTTCCGTTTTTCTCTATTAGTGGTTCAGACTTTGTGGAAATGTTTGTCGGTGTAGGTGCATCTAGAGTAAGAGATTTGTTCGACGTGGCGAAAAAAAGCATGCCGTGTATCGTTTTTATTGACGAAATTGATGCTGTAGGCCGTCAACGTGGTACAGGTATGGGTGGCGGACACGACGAAAGAGAACAAACGCTTAACCAACTTCTAGTACAAATGGACGGGTTTGAAACCAACGATGGTATTATCGTAATGGCAGCAACAAACCGTGCGGATATTTTAGATCCCGCGCTTCTACGTCCTGGTAGATTTGATAGACAAATTTACGTTAACGTTCCCGACGTGCGTGGTCGTGAAGCGATTTTAAAAGTTCACGCAAGGAACAAACCGCTTGCTAAAGACGTAAACTTTAAGACGGTTGCAAGAATGACTAGCGGATTTTCTGGTGCGGACATTGAAAACTTGCTAAACGAAGCGGCTATACTCGCTGCGCGTGCAAATAGGAAATATATTACAAACAAAGACCTTTACGAAGGTATAAATAAAGTTATAATGGGCCCGCAAAAGAAATCAAGGCTGGTTACCGAAACAGATAAGCGTATTACCGCGTACCACGAATCAGGGCACGCGATACTTGCGAGATTGCTTCCTAACTGTGACCCCGTTCACGAAGTGTCTATTATTCCGCGTGGGCAAGCGGCCGGCTATACTATGACAAGACCCGATTCCGACGATAACCACTTGACTAAAGCAAAACTATTAGATGATATAGTAATGACGCTTGGTGGACGCGTTGCCGAAGAAATCGTTATTAAAGACATTTCAGCTGGAGCATCGGGAGACATACAAGCGGTTACAAAACGCGCAAGGCTTATGGTTACCGAGTGGGGTATGAGTGAAAAGGTTGGACCTATTTCGTACGGTTCAGACAAGGAAGTATTTATCGGTAGAGACATGGCTTCACACGTTTCTTATAGTGAAGAAACAGCGGCAATCATTGACGAAGAAATAAGAAAGATTATTGACAACGGCTTGCAAAAAGCAAGAGAGCTTTTATCAAAGAACAAGCATCTTTTGGACAACATGGCAAGACTTTTGGTTGAAAGAGAAACCATATATACCGAAGAAGTGGATATGCTTATGGAAGGCAAGAGCGTTGAAGAAATAATGGCGTTCATGGATGAAAACGAAAGCACGCTTCAAGAAAATCCGTTCGCAAGAAAGAGCGTTATAATAAGCGAAAAGGAAAAGGCGCAACCAGCTAAAAATCAAGACGTCCAAGAAGAAAAAAATGAGCTTGGTCAAAGTGAAAGCGCTGACAAAAAGTCGAAAGAAGAGCAAGAAAAAGACGAAAAAAAATAAAACGTAACTAAAAAAGAGCAATATATGTAGGAGAAAACTTATGGGAAAAATAATTGCTTTTTCAAACCAGAAAGGCGGGGTAGGCAAAACAACGACGTGTGTGAATATGTCTGCTTACCTTGCAAATAAGGGCTATAAATGTTTAGTAGTTGACCTAGACCCGCAAGGGAACGCAACCAGCGGGCTGGGCTTTGCAAAAAGTGACGTAAAGAGTTCGGTATATAACGTACTTATTGACGATGCGCCGATTGAGGACGTTGTATTAAAAACGCAAGTTGACGGTTTAGATATTTTACCATCAAACATAGACCTTGCGGGTGCAGAAGTTGAACTAGTTTACGTTAAGAGTAGAGAACTCGTTTTGAAAAACGTTTTAGAAAAAGCTAAAAACAGTTATGATTTTATAACGATTGACTGTCCGCCGTCACTTGGACTATTGACAATAAACGCGCTTGCGAGTGCAGACACGGTTATAATTCCCATACAAAGCGAATATTACGCTTTGGAAGGTTTGTCGCAACTAATGAACACTATCAAACTTGTTGTAAAACACCTTAACCCCTCGCTTAAAATCGAAGGCGTTGTTTTAACAATGAACGATAACCGCGCTATCATTTCAAGACAGATAAGCGCGGAAATAAAGAAGTTTTTTGGCAAAAGAGTGTTTGACACGGCAATACCCAGAAACATTAGGCTTGCTGAAGCACCCAGCCACGGCGTTCCCATAATGTTGCACGACACAAAATGTTCGGGTGCAAAAGCATACTTATCGCTTACGGAAGAATTTTTAGCAAGACAACCCGCAAAAAAGAATTAAACTAAAGTAAAAAATGGAGAAAGTGAAATGAAACCAAATAGAGGATTAGGAAAAGGTTTATCTGCGTTGTTTTCCGAAACGGAAGAAGATTACGGCAAGAGCTTGCTTTTTGATGAAGAGCCTTCTGGAGAAAAAGGACAAGGCGTTACTGAAATTGACGTAAGCTCAATTTTTGCTAACCCTAATCAGCCAAGAAAACAGTTTGATGAAACGGCGTTGAGAGAGCTTGCAGACTCAATCTCAAAGCACGGCGTTATTATGCCGATTATCGTTAACAAGAGTGGCGATCGTTATATGATTATCGCGGGCGAAAGACGTTTTAGAGCAAGTAAGCTCGCTGGCTTATCTAAAGTGCCTGTTATCGTTAAGACGTATAACGAAAGACAAATAAAAGAAATATCGCTCATTGAAAACTTGCAAAGAGAGGACTTAAACCCCATTGAAGCCGCAACCGCAATGCGTTCGCTTATGAACGATTATGGTATGACGCAAGAAGACCTTGCTGACCGCATTGGGAAATCTCGCCCCGCTATTGCCAACACGCTTAGACTTTTAACGCTTGACCAAGAAGTTATAAAGATGGTTGCAAACGGTGCGCTTTCTGCAGGACACGCAAGAGCAATGATTTCTATTCCGCAAGTAGATCAAGTTAAGTTTGCGCAAAGCATTATTAAAGAAGAACTTTCGGTGCGTGACGTTGAAAAGAAGGTTAAAGATTACTTTGATCCACCTGCGGTTAAAGAAAAGAAAAGAATAAAAATGGAACTCTCTGCCGAACTAAAAGAATTAATCGGTGACATGCAACGTGTGCTTGGAACAAAGGTTAACGCTATCGGCAACGACAAGAAGGGTAGAATTTATATCGATTATTATACTCGTGACGATTTAGATAGACTAAGCGATATAATTGAACTTCTTAAAAAGGAATATAAACAATAAGGAGTAAGTATTATGATTTGGGTTTACGCATGGCTTGGCATAACCGTGTTGGCGCTAATAGTTGAGTTTTGTACTGCGGACCTTATTTCAGTATGGTTTGCGGGCGGCGGACTTGTTTCGCTTATTCTTAGTGCCGTAAACGTTGATTGGCCAATTCAATTAATTATTTTTGTGGTAGTTAGCGTTATTTTGTTATTGTGCTTTAGGAAACTTGTTCTCAAAAAGTTTAACAATGGCACGGTTGAAACCAACGCTAATCAAGCAATAGGGCAAGAATACCGCTTGCTTTCGCCAATAGGCTTAAACCAAGCGGGAACAATAAAAATTAACGACGTTATTTGGAGTGTTGATACTCTTGAACAAGCAGGCAATATTCCCGAAAACACTTTAGTTAAAATTATTGGTGTTAAAGGCAATAAATATATCGTAGAGGAGGTTAAATAGATATGCCATTACCATTATTGATAGCGCTTATCGTTATAGCAGTAGTATTGTTAATAATAATTATTTCATCTATTAAAATTGTTCGTCAATCTACTGCAGTTATAGTTGAAAGATTAGGAAAATTTCATAGACAATTAAACACGGGTATTCATTTTTTGATACCGTTTATCGATAGAAGTCCTAACGGCGCAATCAGTCTTAAAGAACGTGTTGCAGACTTTGATCCACAACCCGTTATCACAAAAGATAACGTTACAATGCAAATTGATACGGTTGTATATTTTCAAGTAACCGACCCCAAGCTTTACACCTATGGTGTAGAAAGACCTATCCGTGCCATCGAAAATCTTACCGCAACGACGTTGCGTAACCTTGTAGGCGAACTTGAGCTTGACGGAACGCTTACTTCAAGAGATACCGTAAACAGCAAGATGCGTGTTATCCTTGACGAAGCAACAGACCCGTGGGGAATTAAGATTAACCGTGTTGAACTCAAAAACATTTTGCCACCAAAAGATATTCAACAAGCAATGGAAAAGCAAATGCGTGCTGAGCGTGAACGCCGTGAAGCTATTTTAAGAGCGGAGGGCGAAAAGAGAAGTAATATCTTAGTAGCTGAGGGCGAAAAAGAAGCAATGATTTTGAGAGCTGAAGCTAAAAAAGCCGCTATGATTGCAGAAGCAGAAGGTACGGCGACGGCAATTCAAATGATTAACAACGCAAACCCTAACGCAGCATACTTGACCTTAAAAGGCTATGAAGCGCTTAAAGAGGTTGCGGACGGCAATGCAACAAAAATCATTGTTCCAAGCGATATTCAAAACGTGTCTGGGCTACTAGCAAGCTTAAAAGCCGTTGTTGAAAATGAAGCAAAAACAAAATGACTTTAAAAACAAAAAAGAGCGAAAAAAATCGCTCTTTTTTATAATGTTTTACAAATAAAAACGCAAAACAACTACAAAAAGAGAATGTTGGAATTTAAAAGGTTAGATAAGAACGTAAAGTTAATAAAAGACTATCTGCTTGGAGCAGACGCGCGCTTTTGTGATTTAAGCTTGGGCGTTAAATACATGTGGCGTGATGATTTTATTTGCGAATATGCTTTTTATAATAAAACGCTTATAATAAAAGAAAGTACACCCGACTATAATGATGCTTTTTATTTTCCCATAGGGGACGACGTTGCGGGCGGGATAGAGCAAATTGAAAATTACGCAAAAACAAAGAATATACCGCTTAAATTTTGTTGTTTAGATAATGCACAGGCAGGTGCGCTTTGCCAAAGGTATTTTTGCGTGCGTGTTTTTAACGACCGTGACTGGAGTGATTATATTTACGACGCGGAAAAGTTTAAAACGTATTCGGGTAAAAAACTTAGCGGGCAAAGAAACCACGTTAATAAATTCAAAAAACTCTATCCGCAATATAAATTTAAGGCCATAGAAAAAAGCGACTTTGTTCGCATAAAAGAGTTCTTAGACGAGTTTAATTCTCGCGCGGAATTCTTAAGATGGTCTGAAGCGGTTGAACAGCAAAAAGTGTTTGACCTTGTTGAGAATATGTTTGAGCTGGACCAAGTTGGCGGACTGATAGAAGTTGACGGAAAGGTGGTTGCTTTTTCAATAGGCGAAAGGATAAAAGATACGCTTATCGTTCACATAGAAAAAGCGCTGACAAGCCATGCTGGCGTTTATCCCACAATGGCGCAAGAGTTTGCAAAAGCTTTTGCTAATAACGGAATAAAGTTTATAAACAGAGAAGAAGATTGTGGAGACGTGGGCTTAAGAATATCTAAACTTCAATATCAACCACTTGAAGTTAAAGAGAAAAATTTTGTGCAAGTGAGTACGTTGTTTGACAAAATTTGTTCGCCCGTGCTTATAAAGACGCAACGCCTTACCGTAACAGAGATTAACCAAAACGATAAAGATGATTACCAAAGAATATACCTTGACCAAGAATTAAACAAGTGGTGGGGATATGACTACAAAGAAGATTTGTTAGACAATGAGCCAACCGCTGATTACTTTTTCGGCTTTCAAAACGCGCTAAAGCAAAAGAAAGAAGAGTTTTCGTTTGCGGTTAGGCTTGACGGAAAGATGATAGGGGAGCTTGTTTTGCATAACTTTGACTATTTTGGCGGGGTTGAAATGGGCTTTAGATTTTTTAAGGAATATCACGGAAACGGTTATGCGATAGAAAGCGCTTTGGCGTTAAAAGAATATGCGGTATTTGTTATGGGTGCAAAAAAAATCAAGTCGCGTTGCGTAAAAGAAAATGTGCGTTCTAAGAACTTGATTGAAAAGTTGGGCCTAATACAAAAAACGCAAGACCAAACGCATTTTTATTTTGAATTAAAGGTGTAAAAAGCAGGTTTTACAAAACTTTAACAATTATTAAACAAAAAATATAAACAAAAAAGCTAAAATAAATAAAAACGTTAGAACAAGGAGAAACTATGATAAAAATTTTAGTCGCTGAAGACGATAAGATTATGAACGTATTCGTAAGTACTTATTTGCGAGATAAAGGCTATGAAGTTAAGTCTTGTTTTGACGGAGAGCAAGCGCTCACAGCGCTTAGCGAAGAAAAGTTTTCGCTTATTATAAGCGACGTGATGATGCCTAAAATGGACGGCTTTGAACTTGCCGATAAGATTAGAGCAACCGACACGGTTACGCCCATAATTTTTATGAGCGCAAAAGATGATAAGCCGTCAAAATTATACGGATATAAACTCGGCATCGATGATTACGTTACTAAGCCTTTTGATATTGACGAGTTTATTTTGAAAGTTGCCGCAGTGTTAAAGCGAGCGAAGATAGCAAACGAGCACAAAATAGAAATTGGCAATCTTGTTATGAACCAAGAAGAGCGCTCCGCAACTGTCGACGGTGAGGAAATTACGCTTACGGTTAGAGAATTTGATTTGCTGTTTAAGCTTTTATCTTATCCCAAAAAGACGTTTACGCGGTCACATTTAATGGATGAATTTTGGGATTACGATTCTTCTGCAACAAGTAGAACCGTGGACGTATATATGGCAAAAATTCGCGAAAAGATTGCAAAGTGCAACGGCTTTGAAATTGTTACCGTGCATGGTTTAGGGTATAAGGCGGTACTAAAATGAGAAGAAAACGCAGTAAAATTGGCGCGTTTTTGATCGGCACGGTTATTCCTTTTTTGACGGTCGCAGTAATAGTTACAATAGCGCTTGTGATATTCGTGTTGGTCAATAAATCATCAAACGGCAATACGACGCTTATAGCAATAGTAATGCTTGTTACCATATTTGTTTTGTCGGTTGCGTTTGTCGTGGGGGATAAGCTAAAGAGACGAATAACCATAGACAACCCCGTGCGTGAAATATTAGAAGCGACTGAAAAGATTGCAAAAGGTGATTTTTCGGTAAGATTATCAACGGTGCGTTCTTACGAGAAATATAACGATTACGACCTGATAAAAGAAAATCTTAACGACATGGCAAAAGAGCTTGAACAAAGCGCCGTGCTCAAGACCGACTTTATATCAAGCGTATCGCACGAGCTAAAAACCCCGCTTACAAACGTGCAAAACTATATATTTTTATTGCAAGGCGATCTAGATAAACAAACAAAAGATAAATACGTTAAAATTTGTTTGGAAGAAACAAAGCGTTTATCAAGCCTTATAAATAACGTATTAAAACTAAACAAGCTTGAAAATCAAAACTTTAACTTTGAAAAAGAAACTTTTCGTTTGGACGATTTACTCGCGCAGACTATCATTGCTTTTGAAGAACAGTTTAGCAAAAAGAACATTGACTTTAGCTGTAAGCTTAGCGAGATGAAAGTAAACAGTTCTAAAACCGCATTAGAAATAGTGTTTACAAATCTTTTATCAAACGCCGTTAAATTTACCGAGTCTGGCGGAAGCATTTTTGTTCAACTGTCTAGACAAGGCGATACTGCGGTTGTCAGCGTAAAAGATACGGGCGTTGGAATTTCTAAGCAAACGGGCGCGAGAATTTTTGATAAGTTTTATCAAGGCGACACTTCGCACTCTGGCGAAGGCAACGGATTAGGACTTGCGCTTGTAAAAAAGGTTATAGACGTTTTGGGAGGACAAATAACCGTCAATAGTGAGCTTGGAAAAGGCAGTACTTTTTCGGTAACTTTAAAGGACGTTTTCAATGATTAAAAATAAAACTAGTTTTTTAGCAAAGTTGAAAAGCCCTTCTCTTTCAATAAAAATTATTAGCTTTATTACTACGGCTTTGAGCGTTATAGGTTCAATCGCCGTATTGCTAATAGACTATGAAAACGGCTTGCTAGAAGTGGCGGTGTATTGCCTTTTTGCGCTTTCGGCATTGTCGCTTTGCTACAGCGTATATATAATCGTTATCTTAGCGCCCAGCATAAAGAAAAACTTTTTATCTTTTCTAGAAAGACACAGTTTTACCTATTTATTGCTAAAAAATTACGGGTTTAGAACGGTTGTGTTTGCAATCGGCTCGTTTATATCTAGCATATTGTTTGGTGGGCTGAGCGCCTATCTTGGAATTGCAAACCGTTCAATATGGTACGGTGCGCTTGCCGGATATTATATTGCGCTTGCCTTTCTGCGTGGGGGAATACTAATTCATCACACTAAAAGGATAGGAAAAGGCGGTGCGTTAGACGCGCAAAAGGAAGGCGTGATAAAAGCAAAAGTTTATAGAAACTGCGGTATAATTTTACTGTTACTAAACGTTGCCTTGTCAACCGCAATCGCGCAGATGATTTTTAGGGACGCGCATTTTGAATACGTGGGGTTAGCAATATTTGCTTACGCGGCGTATGCGTTCTACAAGATTACCATGTCTATAATTAACGTTATAAAGGTGCAAAAACAAAAGGATTTAACCGTGCGCGCGATAAGGAACGTAAATCTTGCTGATGCAACAGTTTCAATACTTGCACTGCAAACAGCGCTACTAACAACTTTTAACAGTGGTGAAATAAGCGTTTCGTTAATGAACACTATTACCGGCATTGCTGTAAGTGCGTTTTGTATCGGGCTTGGGGCTTATATGATAGTTTCGGCAACAAAGAGAATAAATAAACTAACGGAGAAATAAAAATGAGTGAACAATTTAATTATAAATACTCGGCGCCAACAGAACAAGAAAGAAAGGAGATTGTGGCTATTCGCCGTCAATACGTTCCTGAAGAAAAAAGTCAAACTGCGCTTGAAAGATTAAGGAAGTTAGATGCGCGCGTTAAAAACACTGCTATGATATTTTCGCTTTGCGCGGGCGTTATCGGTTGCTTAATTTTTGGTTTGGGGCTGACCATGATTTTAGAGTGGGCGATATGGCTTTGGGGAATAATTTTAATGGCGGTAGGTGCTGTACCTATGGCTATAGCTTATCCCACGTATAATTATTTCATGAAAAAGGGCAAAGAAAAATACGGGCAAGAAATTATAGAGCTTAACGAACAGTTGTTAAAATAATTAAAAAGCGTTAAAATTGCGACAAAAGGGGGCTTTCAAAATGAAAGCCCCCTTTGTTTTACAAAACTTTAACAATCTTTAACAAAACAAAAACAAAACTTTAGCGAAAAATAAATATTGCAAACGTATAATGTGGATGTAAATAAACGGAGGAACAAAAAAATGAATCAAAAAGAATTAAACCAAATCAAAAAGATTAAAGACCAATACGCTAAAAAAGAAAGCACACCACTAGACAAGTTAAAAGACCTTAATAAAAAGGTTAGAACAAAACCCACTGTATTTGCATACGTGTTTGGTTCGATTAGTTCGCTTGTGCTTGGCACGGGCATGTGCTTAGCAATGAAAGTAATCGGCGCAGAATTATCGTTTGTAATGCCGTTAGGCATATGCGTTGGTTTGTTGGGGATATTAGGTGTTTCATTAACTTACAAAATATACAAAAAAATGCTTGCACGCAAAAAAGAAAAACACGCACCTGAAATTTTAGAGTTGTCAGACAAGATTTTAAATTATGAACAATAAAAAGGAGAAAACAAGATGGGAATCAAAAATTTTTTCAAGAACGCGTTTAGCGACATGAAGGAGAGCGCAAAAGCTCAACACGAAGTAGACAAAGCCAATTTTCAAGCAGTGAAAGCAGAATCAAAGGCTAACTTTGAAGAAAACAAATTTCACAACACTTACAAAAAGGCTAAAGCCGATGCTAAGAAGAATTGGGACGACGCGCACATGAGTCCTGCCGAAAGAATGGAAAAGATGAATAATGAGCACGCTCAGCAAGTAGAAAAAGCAAAAGAAAGAACTTCACTTGCTAACGAAAGATACAAAAACGCAAAAAAGAAAGACTAAGTTAAGAAAAAACGGTTAGAAATTTTTCTAACCGTTTTTCTTTATGTGTTAATTATAAAGATTTAACAACGTCAAATAGCGCCATTTTTAATTGTTCTATACTTCCGTCATTATTTACAACTATGAATTTTGATAGGTCTTGATTTTCGTAGTCAAACTGATTGTTTATGCGCGCTAACACCTGTTCTTTTGTTAGGTTTGAGCGGTTCATCACGCTTTCAATGCGCTTATTAAGCGTGCGCATAATAACGATAACGTCGTCAAACATTTCTTCAAAACCACACTCAAAAAGAAGCGGAACTTCAACGAAGCAAAGTTCGTGTTCATTAGTCCTTTTTAGTACTTCCGCCATTACCATAGGGGTAATAAGTTCGGTCAAAGCAAGGTGTTTTTCCTTGTTAGAAAAAGTTTGCTCGGCTATTTCTTTGCGGTCAATAATATAATCGTCGCCATTAACTGCGGTCGGGAAAAGTGGCTTTAAAAGCGCGCGAATTTCTTTGCGTTCGTAAAGTTCGCATACTATCTCGTCGGCGGAAAGCGTTTTATAGCCCGCGTCAATTAAAATTTTCAGCGCGCTAGACTTTCCGCTACCTATTCCGCCCGTAATGGCGATAAGCTTTTTTTTGTAAGTATTATTTTGCATCAAACCACGTTTTTCCGCTACCTAAGCCGACGGTAAGTTTTACCGCAAGGTCAACGGCTCCTTCCATTTCTTCAATGAGAATTTTTTCTATTTGCTCTTTTTCACAAGTAAAGGTATCAACGATAAGTTCGTCGTGTACTTGTAAAATGAGTTGTGACTTTAAGTTTTCTTTTTTTATTCTTTCGTGCACGCGTATCATTGCTATTTTAATAATATCCGCGCTACTACCTTGCAAAGGCATGTTCATTGCAACGCGTTCGCCAAACTGGCGCAAGTTGTAATTTGAAGAGCTAAGCTCGCGAATATATCTTCTTCTTCCCAAAAGTGTGGTTGCATAGCCCTTTTCTTTTGCAAAGGCAACGTTTTTATCCATATACGCTTTAACTTCGGGGTATTCGTTAAAGTAAGAAGTTATATAGTTGCGCGCTTCTGCGTTAGAAACTTTAAGCGTTTTTGCAAGCCCAAACTCGCTCATGCCGTAAATAATGCCAAAGTTAACCGCTTTTGCTTTACTGCGCATAGCGGGGGTTGGCTTTTCGCCTTTTGCAAAAACCTTTTGCGCGGTGTCCATGTGAATATCTTTGCCGTTATTAAATGCTTCAATTAGGCTTTTGCAGTTTGAAAAACAAGCAAGCAGTCTAAGTTCTATTTGTGAATAGTCCGCGCCAATCAAAATTCGCTCGCTTGACTTTGGTATAAAGAATTTTCTAAGTTCTTTGCCTTCGTCGTCGCGGACAGGGATATTTTGCAAGTTAGGCTCTTTGCTCGACAGTCTGCCCGTTGACGTTAACGTTTGATTGAAAGTCGTGTGAATAAGCCCCGTATTTTTGTCGATTAACGGCCTAAACCCATCAATATATGTTGACAATAACTTTTGCAAGTGGCGGTGGCGCAAGATTAAAGGAATAACGGGGTGCGTTGTTTCTAAAGATTCTAGTATTTCCGCAGTGGTAGAGTAGCCCGTTTTTGTTTTCTTGCCCTTTCCAAGTTTGAGTTTTTCAAAGATAAGCTCGCCAAGCTGTTTGGGTGAGTTTACGTTGAGTGTTTGTTCGCCGGCAATATCTCTAATCTGCTTTTCAATATCGGTTAAAAGCGCGTGATAAGTTTCACTTGCGCTGTTTAATGCGTCAAGGTCTACTTTAAACCCCGAAACTTCCATATCGAACAACACGTCCGCAAGCGGAAGCTCAACGTCACGGTAAAGCGAAGTCATTTGTTCGCTTTCGATTTTTTCTTTGAGTTGATAATAAGCGCAAAGCAGGGAGTGCGCGGGCATGTTTTCGCTAAGCCCATATTCTAAAATAACGTCGTCAAGCGTTTCTTCCTTGCCCGAAAAATCGCCAACGTATTTCATAATTTGCACGTCGTCACATGGGGCGGAAATAGTTAAGCCAACGGTTTTTAGTAAAAAATGTTTAAGATGTTTTTTGCTAAAAACGACAATGGGTTTATCTCCCAAAAATAACGGTTGCAAAAAGTTAAGCGCTTGTGAAAGGTTAAACCCTTCGTCAAAAAGCGTTTGTTTAATTTTTATTTGGTATTCGGTTTTGTTGTCGCTAAAATTAACACTGTTATCCTTAACAACTATTGAAATGGGTGAAGAATAATCAATGTTTGGCAACGATGAAAGGTCAGTAATCTCCACTATTTCAACACTTTTTGTATTTTCAGGTTGTTTAGCGTCTTTAGTGGGTTCAGTGTCAAAAAGCTCGTCTCTTTTATATAATGATTTAAATTCAAGCTCAATAAATTTACGCTTTACGCTTTGAGAGAAAGGGAAAGAAAATGTCATATTGGCTAGCGATGTGTCCACTCCGCACTCACAGTCAATGGTCGCAAGCGTTTTTGAAAGCATTGCAGATTCTTTTCCCGCTAAAAGCTTTTCTTTAAGCTTGCCTGTTTGTTCTTCAATATGGCTTAAAACGTTATCAACCGTGCCGTACTTTTCAAGCAAAGTTTTGGCAGTTTTCTCGCCTATGCCTTGAATGCCGGGGATGTTGTCTGAAGAGTCGCCCATGAGCGCTTTAAGATCAATAATTTGTGGGGGAGTAAGAGAAGTTTTTTCAGCAAAGTTGTTTATATCATAAACGTCAATATCGGTTATGCCACGCTTTGTAAAGTGCACTTCGGTTTGTTCGTCAACAAGCTGGAACGAGTCCTTGTCGCCAGTTATTATAATGGTTTTAACGTCTGTTGCTTTTGCTATAGTGCCGATTATATCATCAGCTTCACTGCCTTCTTTTTCAAACGTTTTAACGCCCATAATAGATAAAACTTCTTTTAATAATGGTATTTGTGGGCGGAGTTCAACCGGCATAGGCTTTCTTGTGGCCTTATATCCATCATACATTTTATGGCGGAACGTTGGGGCTTTTAAGTCAAACGCAACGGCAACGTAAGTGGGCTTTTCTTCTAATAGCATTTTAAAAAACATATTCATAAAACCGTAAACAGCATTAGTGTATTCACCGTTTTTAGTGGTGAGCACGGGCATTGCGTAAAAAGCGCGGTTTATTAAACTGTTTCCGTCAATCAATACTAATTTTTCCATAAAAATCCTTTAATACGCTTGCCATTTATAAAAAATTGTGATATTATCTTATAGCAAGTGATTTAAGAGTGCTTAAAATTTATTTTACCTTATAATTTTAACAAAAATACTCACAAAAAGCAACAATAATATAATAAAAAAGCCTCTGTGGTGAAATTGGCAGACGCGCTGGACTCAAAATCCAGTGGTAGCGATACCGTGCCGGTTCGACTCCGGCCAGAGGCACCAACAAAAAGAACACCCAAGCGGTGTTCTTTTTTGTTGGTTGTCACTAACGGAGTTGACTAAAAATAGGGCTCCCGAAAATTGTCGAAGAAATTTTTGGGAAAAAGGAGGGGAAACGGTTAGGTTCGCTTTTGTCCAAAGGAGAAAAGCGTGTTAACAAGTTAGCCCCGACGAGGCCAGGGGCACCAACACAAAAAGGCAGGTCAAGTACCTGCCTTTTTGTGTTGTAGTCTATAAGGGGGCTGACAAAAATAGAGCCCCAAAAAGCGTCGAAGAAATTTTTGGGAATAGGAACGCCCGTGCAAAAAATCATGCAGTTTGTGTTAGCAAACTGCAGATAAAGAAAATTAAATTTAATTGTAAGAACTTTCCAACGCGCTCCAACGTTTGTCGTTTTATAATATAATACAATTTTTAGATAAAATAATTAAAGATTTTTATAATATAGTTATGTTATAATAAACAAAAAAACAAAGTTGTTATATTAAGGAGATAATATGGTTAATTTTGAACTTTATTCGCCGGTAAGAGTATTTTTTGGGGCGGGAGAAAGAAAAAGGATAGGTGAAGTTGCAAAAACGGTTACTAACGCGAAGACTGCGTTAATAGTTTCTTATGCGCAACACGATTTTTTTAAGCACGTTTTAGACGGTGTGCAAAAATCTTTAGCCGACAATGGTATAAAAGTTATTACTTGCTATAATGTAACGGCAAACCCAATGATTTCACAAATCAAGCACGGCATTAAGCTTTGTAGAGAAAATAGTGTTGACGTTATTATAGGTGTTGGTGGCGGAAGCGCTATGGATACGGCAAAAGCAATAGGGGTTGGCGTTTATTACGATGGCGACGTTTGGGATTTTTATTATTCTAAGGGAAGTGAACAACCCAAAGCTTTGCCCGACAAGAGCGTTCCTACCATAATGATGCCCACCTTGCCTGCAACAAGTTCAGAAATGAACAATATTGCAGTTGCAACAAACGACGATACTACTGAAAAATCACACATTTGCGGTAATATACTTTACCCAACGGCTTCTGTTATCGATCCAGAATTAACGTGCACGTTGCCCGCATATCAAACGGCTTGCGGTGCGGTTGATGCAATATCGCATATTTGCGAAGCATACTTTAATTGCGAACCCGACACTCCTTTCCAAGACAGACTTCAAGAAGGTGCAGTTAAAACCATTATGGAACTTTTGCCGAAAATATTGAAAGACCCGTTCAACGCCAGCCTTCGCGCAAGTATGCAATGGACTTCTGCGCTTTGTTGGAACGGCTGGTTGCATGCTGGTGTTGCGCCACGTTCGCCCATGCACCCAATAGGGCACGTTCTTTCTGCAAGGTACGGCGTTACTCACGGCGCATCACTAGGAATAGTTATGCCTTCTTTCTTTAGATACGTTGTTGATAGAAGATTGGATAGGTTTGCACAATTTGGTCGTAGAATATTCGATTTAAGCGGAACGGATAAAGAAGTTGCGTATAAAGCGATTGATTTATTTGAGAAGTTTATAGCGGAAAACGGCGTACAAACAAAGCTTTCTCAGTGCAATATTCCTGAAAGCGAAATTAGCGTTATCGCGGATGACGTTAGAAGAATAAATTGCGATAAAGACGGGTTCTTGCCCAGCAATCCGCCCGTAAATAAAGAAGATATTGAAAAAATACTTCGCCTTGCATTATAAAACAAGAAAAGCATTATAAAAACACGAAAAAAGACCAAGCGAAAATTGCTTGGTCTTTTTTTATAACTATTTATGAACAATACACTTTCCAGAAAATGCGTCTTGAAAGAGCATCCAATACCCAGCTCCCGTCATGTTAAAAATTGATGCGGGCACGAAAGAGCAGTATCCTTTTAGCTGTTCGGGCGGGTTGGGTGAATATGTCGCTGGCACGCCGTAACAAACGTATTTTTCTACGCCGTTTTCTTTAATAACCCCCACGACGTAATACTTTTCTTTAGAATAATGTATTTTTGCCCAGCGACTATCAAAAAACAACGCTTGGAGATTTGGCTCGGTTGGATATTTTTCAAAAAGCAAAGTCAACTCTTGCTTGACCGTGCTGTAGTGACTGGTTGCGCCAAAAAGTTCTTTGCGCTCGTTACAGTTCGCTTCATTTTCAAAGCGGTCAACATTCTGGCGTTTTTCTTTCTCTGTTTTTGTGCTTGTCGAATAAGGCAACTCATTTTCAATTCGTACATTTTGACCAAAATTCCTTTTTGCGTCGCATTTTTTATCAAAATTAAAATAATTTTCGGTGGCAACAGCTTCGTCGTCATAAACATTTATAACGCTGTCGGCAAGATTGTTGTTTTGCGGTTTAACTTCGCAAGTATTTTTTGTTTTTGTGATTTGTTCGTTTTTCATAGTTTTTTCTTCTAGTGCCTTTTCTAATTTTATTTGTTCTAATTGTTTTTCTGCTATAATTTTCTTAAATTGTTCAAGCGAAATATTAAATTCCTCCGTGCGAGCAAACGCGAGTGTTAAGGGGATATTGTCCTTTACAAAGTAAAGCCCAACAGCCACACCGCTAGTTAGATTAGGCTTTGCGGGAAAGACCTTGTTAAAAGACGTAGGGCGTGCGCCTAAGCAAAAAGAAAAATGTCGGTTTTCGCAATCAATAATGGTCAAAAAATATTGTCCGCTACTAAACGCAGGCAAATTTATAAGCGATAAAAACAACTGGGCAACTTCACCGTCTAATTCAATTCTTGCAATACCCGTCAACGACTTTGTGCCACAGCCAGCCTTTTCGTGAACACCCTTTAACACTAAAACTTGTTGCTTAAACGACATAACAGAAGTACCTTTTTCTTTTTATTTAAATATATATGTTTTAAGAAACAAAAAAATAAGTTTTTGTGTCTAAAAAAGGGGAAAAGGGTCGAATATAAAAAAACACAACTTTCGACAAGTAAAAAGAAAATTTTTGTTTTTTACTCTTTACATTTGACAAAAAATATGGTAGAATATAAACTGCGTGAAGATGAAGATTTAACGGAAAACGTTAATAAGAAAAGATTAAATTTTAATTAATTTCCCAACGCAAACACAATTAGTTGTTTGCTATCTAAAAAATTAGCAATAAAAACCGGAGTAAACCGGAATACATAAGGAGAATAATTATGACGACAAACAAGAAAGTTTTGGACTTTATCCAACAGACCAAAGAACTTTGCCAACCCGACAACATTGTTTGGGTAGACGGTAGCGAAGCTCAACTTGAAGCTTTTCGTGCGCAAGCGGTTGAAGAAAAGATTTTAATCAAACTCAACCAAGAAAAATTGCCTGGTTGCTATCTCCACCGCACAACTGTTAACGACGTTGCACGTGTAGAAGGCAGAACGTTCATTTGTTCAAAGAATAAGGAAGATTCAGCTCCCATCAACAACTGGATGGAAACAGGCGAAGCTATGAATCTTATGAACGACCTTTTCAAAGGCGTTATGAAAGGCAGAACAATGTACGTTATCCCTTATTCAATGGGTGCTGTAGGCAGTAAGTTCTCTAAAATCGGTATCGAACTTACCGACTCTATCTACGTTGTATTAAACATGGCTATCATGACTAGAGTTGGTAAAGACGTTGTTGACGCTTTAGGCGATGGCGACTTTATCAAAGGTTTACACTCTTACGCAGAACTTTCTGAAGAAAAGAGATATATCATGCACTTCCCCGAAGAAAACACCATTATGAGTATCAACTCTAACTACGGTGGAAACGTTCTTCTCGGCAAAAAGTGCTTTGCACTCCGTATCGCATCTTTCCTTGGTAAGAACGAAGGCTGGATGGCTGAACACATGCTTATTCTCGGCATTGAAAACCCCAAGGGCGAAATCAAATACATTGCAGCTGCTTTCCCATCTGCTTGCGGTAAGACCAACCTTGCAATGCTTATCCCACCGGAAATTTACAAAGAAAAAGGCTATAAAGTATGGTGTGTAGGCGACGATATCGCTTGGATTAGAGTGGGCGAAGACGGTAGACTTTGGGCAGTTAACCCCGAAAACGGTTTCTTCGGTGTTGCTCCCGGAACTAACTTAAAGTCAAACCCCAACGCTCTTAAATCTACCATGAAGAACACCATTTTCACCAACGTTGTTCAAAACCTTGATGACAACACAGTTTGGTGGGAAGGTTTAGATAAGAACCCCCCGAAGAACGCTATCGACTGGAAGGGTAATCCTTGGAACGGCGATATGAAGGATGCTGACGGAAAGGCTATCAAGGGCGCACACCCCAACAGCCGTTTCACCGCTCCTACCGTAAACTGTCCTTGCCTTTCTGACCAATTCGAAGCTCCTAACGGTGTTCCGCTAGAAGCAATCGTATTCGGTGGCAGACGTGCTAAAACCGCACCGCTAGTATATCAAAGCAGAGATTGGAACAATGGTGTATTCGTTGGCTCAATCATGGCTTCTGAAACTACCGCTGCTGCAACCGGTGCTGTAGGTGTTGTTCGTCGTGACCCGATGGCAATGCGTCCGTTCGTTGGTTACAATATGGGTGACTACTTCAATCACTGGATTGAAATGGGCAAAAAAGTTTGCCACAAACCCAAAATTTTCAACGTTAACTGGTTTAGAACTGATGATGAAGGCAATTTCATTTGGCCGGGATTTGGTGATAACCTCCGCGTGTTAGAATGGATTCTTGCTCGTTGCGAAGACAAGGTTGATGCAGTTGAAACACCTATCGGCTTTGTTCCTAAGGCTGAAGACATCAACATTGAAAAGCTTGACGGCGTTACTATTGACACCATTAAAGAACTTCTTACCGTTGACGCTGAAAACTGGAAGAAGGAAGCTGAAGGCATTGAGGCGTTCTATGGCGAACTTACCAGAGTGCCCGCAGAACTTTACGATGAACTTAACAAGTTAAAAGAAAAGCTTAACTAATTGAGATTGAAAAAGCACCGCCTTTGCGGTGCTTTTTTTAACGCATAATGAATATATTTTTAATGCGTAAATTTTCGACAAAAAATTTTAAAAACGGTGTTGACAATTCATAAAATGTATTTTATAATATATAAAAATAATTTAGGAGGCTATATATGGCAAAAAGAAAATCTGTAAAATTAGATTTATCAACTAATAACCTTATAACTTGTGCTATTTACGCAGTCGTTGGTATATTGCTCGTTATTCTTAGGGCAGGTGCGTTGGAATGGATTATTTATGCGCTTGGTTTATACCTTGTTGTTATGGGTGTTCTTGATTTCAAAAAAGACACGACGAAAGCATTGATTGAAATAGTAATAGGTGTTTTGATTATAGTGTTAAGATTTGTTATTCCTCAGTACATAATTCTTGCGCTTGGTATCGTGCTCGCTGTTAAAGGTGTTATGGACTTAATTAAGGTTATACCCAAAGGCATAGTTGCAGCTATTCCATCTCTCGTTCTTATCGCTATCGGTATTTTGTTTGCTGTAACCAACTTTGCGTTTGAACTAATGAATATCGTATTCTTAGTTGCGGGTATTGTGTTTATCATTAACGCTGTTCTAACGCTATTTGGCATGAAACTAGGCAAATAATTTAAGCAAATTAAAAATAAAGAGCTTATCAGTTTGATAAGCTCTTTTTTATATGTTTTTATAGGTTTAGCTTTTATTCAGTAGTGTAGTTATCAAAATAGCCTTGAATCCAAATGATAGGCGTGCCCTTGTCGCCAGAGCCCGAAGTTAAGTCGCAAAGTGAACCGATAAGGTCGGTAAGTTTTCTTGGAGTAGTGCCCATTTGACCAACCACGGTTGAGTCTTTTTTAGCTATTTCGTTCTTGATTGCATTCTTCAATTCTTCGCCTTTAAGGTCCTTAAAGTCATTGTCGGCAAGATATTTTAGTTTAAGTTCGTTTGGCGTACCTTCTAAGCCAGCAGTAAACGCAGGGGAAACAACAGGGTCTGCAAGCTCCCAAATTTTACCAACGGGGTCTTTGAACGCGCCGTCGCCATAAACCATAACTTCAACGTGTTTTCCCGTAGCTTCAAATAGCTTCTTTTGAATAGCGTCAACGATAGGTTGACAGTCGCGGGGGAAGAGCTTAACAGAATCTTCAGTAGACTTGTTAGAACCTAAAAGACCGTAGTTTTCATTGTAGCCACTTCCGTTAACAGATGAACTTAAAATATCGTCAAGCCCAAAAACCTTTTGTGCTCCACCAGCTTTCAATAAACGCTTTGTGCGCGCCCTTGTGTGAATATCACAGCAAAGCACGTTCTTGGTGTAAGGCAAAATAGCTTTTGCATTATTAGCAAAAATAATTTCGCATTCAGCGCCTTGTTCTTCAATAAGGCTTCTATAATATTCAACGTAGTCAACGCCCGTAAATCTATGTTTTTCATAGCCGAAAAGTTCACGGTACTTTTGTTCTGTCAAAACGTCGGTATAAGGATTAACGCCCTTTTCATCAAGCGCATCCATGCTAACCAAATGGTTGCCCACTTCATCGGAAGGGTAAGAAAGCATAAGCACAACCTTTTTAGCGCCCTTTGCAATACTCTTAAGGCAAACTGAAAAACGGTTTCTTGAAAGAATTGGGAAAATTACGCCAATATCTTCACCGCCAAGCTTTGCTTTAACGTCACAAGCGATATCGTTAACTGATGCGTAGTTGCCTTGCGCTCTTGCAACGATAGCTTCGGTCATAGCCACAACGTCTTTATCGTGGAAAGCAACGCCTTCAACTTTTGATGCTTCTAAAACTGATTGAGTAACGATTTCAACGATATCGTCACCTTGTTTAATAATGGGGGCTCTAACGCCACGTGAAATTGTACCGAACAAACGACTCATACAAAAAGTCTCCTTAAAAATGTTTGTTAATTTTTTAACCGATAAATATTATATCACTTTAATCAAAAAAAATGAACAAATTTTTGTGATAGAGCTATAAAAATTTCTTATAGATAAGATGATTATAATAAAAGAACTTGTACCAATAGTATAAGAATAATTTTTAAATGTTCACGTATAGAGAGTATTATTTATTCATCATGTAGTTCCTATGTTGCAACATAAAAAAGCCTGTTGCTTTTCGCAAATACTTCATATATTTACAAAAGAGCAAAAAAGTAGCCATAGAAAATATTAATAACAATTCAAGGTCTTCGTTTTCGGCGTAAACTGAAAGTTGCGCAACGCCAGACTTGGATTTTTTTGTCAAGACGTCCCAGCAAATATCGGCAATGCGTTTTTCTGAGTTGGCGTCATCAACGTCATCTAATTGGTCTATATATTGTTTGCTATATATTTCAACGAACCCGTTGTCACATAGCAACTCATAGTTGGTGTTGTTTTTGATTAGGGAAATTGAAAGGTCCTCTGTGTCAAGTATGACTTTGCAAACGAGTTTGTTATTTTTGTTAAAAATATTCAGTTTTTTCGCAGAAGCCTTAGCATACTTAAAATAATATTCGCTATCTGCAAATATAGAAAAACGCCCTTTTCTCTTTGAAAAACTGAAAAGATTTTCATCAATAGAGTGGCTTGCTACCGAAAGGATTTTTGCTTTTTTATATAAGCCGTTGGTTGTAAAATAAGTTCCTATAGCAAGTTCATCGGAAACGTTAGAAATTTGTTTGCCTGTTTCATAGCGATATTCGTTAAACACGTCAAGTTTTTTCGCAAATAATTTTTCTATTTTATTCCACTTTTTCAAACAAAAACTAAAAAGATTAACTGTTTCTATGGCATCTTTAACGTGTCTTGAGTGGGTTAAGGTTTTAGTTGCTCGTTCAAAAAATTTATCAAAGTTCAAGATGTTCTTTTCGCAATAACGAAGTTCGTCAAAAGCAAAATGCACTTTTTCTATAAATCTTCTTGTAATCACTTTTGGCTTTTCCTTATTAATTTTAAGTTTGTATTTTGATTATATCATAGACAATAAAATTTTTCAAGCAAACAATAAAAAACCACCACTTGACATGGCGGTTTTTGGTGCACTCGGCGGGAGTTCCACCTGTGTGGCCTACCCGATAAACAGTGGGTGACCACTGTTTAGTCCTACGGACAAACTGCAAGCAGTTTTCTCCATATTCAACTCCCTTGTTGGCCATAAAAGAAGAATCAAAAACTCGTTTTGGATGCTTGTTTGGGTTAAAGTGGTGCACTCGGCGGGAGTTCCACCTGTGTGGCCTACCCGATAAACAGTGGGTGACCACTGTTTAGTCCTACGGACAAACTGCAAGCAGTTTTCTCCATATTCAACTCCCTTGTTGGTCATAAAAGAAGAATCAAAAACTCGTTTTGGATGCTTATTTGGGCTAAAGTGGTGCACTCGGCGGGAGTTGAACCCACAACTGCGCCGTCGGAGGGCGCTGTTTTATCCAATTAGACTACGGGTGCATAACTGCCACTTAAAGTTTGTTATAAGTGGCAGTTGTAAATCAAATATTAAATTTTTTAGTTTTTAAGAAAACGTTTATAAAAGCTTTAATCTTCACTTTCTTTTTCATCTTCTTCGTTAATTTCGTTTACAACAATCTTAACTTGAAGAACGCGCTTCACCGTAGACTTTAGCACTTCAACAGACAAGTTGCGGTGTTCAAACTGATAGCCAGCATGGGGAATAATACCCGCCTTTTCAATAACCCAACCGCTAACGGTGTTGGCGTCAAATTTATCTTCTTCGCCCTTGAGGCCAAACGTTTCAAAAGCATCAGCTATGGGGGCGTTGCCGTCAACAACAAAGGTGGTATCGTTAAGCTTTTTAATATGGTTGATAACTTCATCATGCTCGTCGTAAATTTCACCAACAAGCTCTTCCAAAATGTCTTCCATTGTAACAAGCCCAAGCGTTCCGCCGTATTCGTCTAAAACAACAGCAATATGTACTTTTTGTTTTTGAAGAGTTCTAAGGAGGTCACTAATTTTAGCGTGTTCGGTAGTATAGTATGCGTTTTGCAAAATACCGTCGATGCCTTTTTTGCCTTTAAGGTAAGCGTTAAAGAAATCTTTTTCGTGAATTGTGCCGATAATCGTGTCGATACTGTCCTTATATACGGGCACACGAGAGTAGCCTTCCTTATCGAAAACTTTTCTCATTTCGTCCATAGATGACGCAATATCAACCGCAACTATATTTACTCTGGGAACTAAAATATCGCCAACTTCTAAGTCATCAAACTCAATAACAGAGCGGATAAGTTTACTTTCTTCGGTATTAAGCGTGCCGTCTTCTTCAGCTTCTTCAACGATAGTTATTATCTCATCTTCGGTAACAACGTCTTCGTTTTTAAAGCGGAATATTTTGGACAAAAGCCATTTCCATCCGCCAAAGATGAGCGTGAAAGGATAGAAAATAAAATAGAAAAACATTATAATGGGATAAAAGCCCATAGCAAGTTTTTCAGGGTATACTTTCGCTATAAACTTTGGTGTAATTTCGCCAAAAATCAAAACGGCTAAAGTCATAGCAAGGGTAGAAACTAGCGCTGAAGTATTTGGGTCGCCTATTAACCGACCAAAGAATATGGTCGCAAGCGTCGTAGCTGAAAGGTTAACGATATTGTTGCCAATCAGTACGGTGCTGATAAATTTATCATAATTATCTTCCGCAAGGGATAAAACCTTTTTCGCGTGTTTGTTACCGTTTGTGGCGAGAGAGCGAAGCTTGATTTTGTTCGCGCAAGAATACGCCGTTTCGGTAGACGAGAAAAATGCGGACATCAATATTAACGCAATAATAGCAACTAATAGCCAAACGTCAAAGCTTGGCGGGGTAGTGGTGAGCAACATCGGTAAAGGGACCGAGCCGTCGGTAGACATAAAATCCTCCTAAAAGAAAAAAATATTTAGCGTACAAGTGCACACTTGGATAACATTGTAACATAAATAAACGCTTAAAGCAATAAAAAAAGCACAAAATAACCAAAATTATACCTTTACTATTAAAATTTACGCGCGCAGGTATTAAATTATTGATATTTTTTGCTAATTGTGTTATGATTTTACCGAAGGTGAAATTATGCAAAAAACAGTAGTTGTGGGTATGAGCGGGGGCGTCGATAGTTCGGTTGCCGCCTTACTGCTTAAAAAACAAGGCTATAACGTTATTGGTCTTTATATGAACAACTGGGAAGAAAAAGATGAGTGTGGCGCATGCACCAGCGAAGAGGATTTTGCTGACGTTCGCAGAGTGTGTGCTACTATCGGCATACCATACTATTCGGTCAATTTTGCCAAAGAGTATATGGATAGGGTTTTTTCTTATTTTTTAGAAGAATATAATGCGGGAAGAACGCCCAATCCTGACGTTTTGTGTAATCGTGAAATTAAGTTTAAAGATTTTAAGCAAAAGGCGTTAGAGCTGGGGGCGGACTTCGTTGCCACAGGTCACTATTGCGATATATTGCACGACGGGGACGTTCATTATTTATTAAAAGCAAAAGACCAATCTAAAGACCAAACTTACTTTTTGAACCAGCTCTCACAATCTCAGCTAGACAAAGTGCTTTTCCCGCTTGGCAAGCTTGACAAGAGTGAAGTTAGGCGCATTGCTGAAGAAAACGGGCTTGCAACCGCTACCAAAAAGGACAGCACGGGCATTTGTTTTATAGGCGAAAGGAACTTTAGGAATTTTTTACAAACGTATATACCTAACAAAAAGGGCAAGATTATGACTTATGACGGCAAGGTGCTTGGCGAACATTTGGGGCTAATGTATTACACCATAGGTCAGCGCCGTGGGCTTGGTATAGGCGGGCAAGCAGGGGACGACGGAAGCCGTTGGTTTGTTATAGAAAAGGACCTAAAGAACAATATTTTATACGTTGCGCACGGCAGTGAAGAAAAACTTTACAGTAAGGGCTTGATTATGCGCTCTTGCAACTGGATACCTTGCGAGCCAGCACAAAAAGACTTTGAGTGCACGGCAAAATTCCGTTACCGTCAACCCGAACAAAAATGCACCGTTCATATTAAAGACGATTATATTCAAGTTGACTTTGACGAGCGCCAACGCGCTATCACCGAAGGGCAGTTTGCCGTATTCTATATGGGTGACAAGTGCATTGGTGGCGGGGTAATAGAAAAAGCGATTTTTTAGCTAAAAACGTCGCCAGCCATGTAACGCGTCATTCAACAACCGATATAATAGCACCGCTTTACTTGGCGGAGTTATTTAAGAACAAAAAATAAAAGAGTAGTCAATGCGACTACTCTTTTTTCTTAAAACATAAATTTGCAATTAGCTATTCGCAACGTCTTCAGTTTTTGTTGCAGAGCAAACCGTACACGTATGAGTAATTTTATCACCATCTACAACGCCGTTGTCCCAAACGTGCTCTCCAACGTCTTTAGCGTCGCCACAAGCGCTACAGGTGTGTGCGTGAAGATCTTCGGTTGTTGACCAAAAATCATTGTAGTCGCAAACGTGTGGAACAGTTGCTCCGTCTTGCGGAACGGTAAGGCTAACGGGCGCATAGTCAAACGTATAAGATTGTTCAATAATGCCATTGCCGTAAGTTTGCAAAACAGATAGCTTTGTTACTTTTGAATTGATGAAGGTAATGCTTACTCCAGCAATAGTTGAATTAGCTATTTGTCCTAGTTTGTATTCGCCTGTTTGAGAATCAAACGTAAAGCTACTTTTAAGCGTTGCGAACATACTTGCCGGGCACTTTAGAGAATTAAAAGAAGTCTCATCCGCATCTGTTTTTTGCCAAGTTTCCATTTTTGAGCCATCAACTTCTTCAACGCTTAAATTGTACATATAGTAATTATTGCCATCAAAGTAATAGAAAGAGTGTTTGTCAATAGCAATCTTGTTTCCATCAACTTTTGTGATTTGTTTTGCTGCGCCAAAAACAGGGTGAGTCATGTCTAAGGTCCAAGTGTAATTTTCGCAATAGGTTAGAGCATTAGTCCAAGTTTGATCATCAACCTGTTCGCCTGAAGGTGCGGTGTATTCAACCGGTTCGGTCTTTGTTGCAGTACAAGTTGTGCAAGAAAAGGTTTTAACTCCGTCTTGTGTTGGCGTTGCGGGGGTTGTAATGGTGCCGTTATCCCAATCGTGAACAAGTTTGGTATCCGTAACTTTGCACCCTTTCACTTCACACTCATGATAATGATGCGTTTGGTCATAGCTCCATTCTTGAGAAAACGTGTGTTCATGTGCGGGCACAGAGCAAGCCGTGGCAAGCCCTAAGCACGCCAAAAGGCTAAAAATAAACAAAACAGATAAAAATTTTTTCATAACAATTCCTCTCTCTTTTTTATTTCATTATACATCTAACCAAAAGATTTGTCAATAAAATCAAAAAAATCGTGTCTTTTCGCGCGCGTACGTACATAATATTGTTTAAAATAAAAAAAACACTTGACATTTGTGTAATTAAGAGTTAATATATTTTTACAAAGAAAATCCTATATGGAGGGAATAAAATGAAAAAACTTAGTTTATTAATTTCTTTGCTTTTATGCATAACCATTGGTGGCGTATATGCTACGTGGGTTTACTCACAAAGTGACGACGTTGCGGATGTTACAAGCGCAAAGGCAATTACTATGACAGAAGCTACTTTTACTGGTACGTACGGAACCTTCTCTGTTGACTCAAGTCAACTCGATATGGTTGTTGACCCAAAACCCGGCACGGCTCACGTTACTTCTCTTAAGATTACGGGCGTTCTCACAATCAAATTCACACCCAACACTTACGCTCCAGATGACGTAAAGGCTGGCGGTGTTCCCGCAACGTTTACATTTGGTTTAAGTAATGAAGATTGGAACTATCTTGGTCAAAAAATCATGACTGTTGATACTAATAAGCATGATATTGTTTGGACAAACCAAGATGGTGTGCTTGTTTTTGTTCTTAGCGCAGAACAACTTGCTAATTATATTTCTTTAACTGAAATTACGCTTGACACCAAGGCTGAATATGATGCTTATGATACTGCATTGACACAAGGTCAAATTACTCTTACCATCAGCGACGGCAAGAGCCAATCTACTATTCCCGAAGAATAATAATAAATTGTCTATCTAGACAAAGTTATTGGGATATATCAAAAGAATATTAAAAGGAGTTATCCCATGGAAACGTGGGATAACTTTGTTTTTAAGACATGGATAATTTTGACAGTTACGTCTTTATACTGTGCTTAGCTGTATTTTTGCTTTTAACAGGGCTTTCTATATTTGTGATAAGAATGTTGCTCAAGTTAAAGCTCAAACTTATAAGGAGCGGTGTTGAAGACCAAGAAATTAAAACTGAATATGAATTAAATCAAAAGAAAAATAAAAGAATTGCTTCCCGTATCTTTGATAAAGCGGTGGCATGGTTTTTTATTTTGATTTTTTTGGCTTTGTTTGCATTTTCAATATTCAGTAGCATTAGTACTAAAGTCAAAATTGACAACGTTCCTTCTTTTTACGTTGTCAAATCTTCTTCCATGTCTAAAAAGCACCCAAAGAATAAATATCTTGTAGAAAACAACCTAAACAACCAATTTTCAACTTTTGACCTAATTTTAACTTATAATGTTCCAAAGGAAGAAGAGTTAAAGCTTTATGACGTTGTTGTTTATGAAGTTGATGATGTTTTGCTTATTCACAGAATCGTTGCAATAGAAGAAGCAAATGAAAAGCACCCAGCAGAGCGTTGGTTTTTGTGTCAAGGCGACAACGTTGAAACTCCTGACCGTTTCCCTGTTAAATATAATCAAATCAGAGCAATTTATAAAAATCAACACCTTCCGTTTGTGGGTAGTTTTGTAAGCTTTATGCAATCACCTGCCGGGTGGTTGTGTGTTATTTTGGTAATAGGGGCTAATATCGCAACTCCAATTCTTGAAAAGAAACTACAGAAAGAAAAAGAATTGCGTTTGGCATTATGTGTTGAGCAAGAAGCAGCCGTTAGTGTGCAACCCCCACAAGAAAAAGAGAGCCTTTTTGACAAGTTTAACAAAAGAAAGGTTTTCAAAGAAAAGCTTGCACTTATGGACGCGGAAAAGCTTGGCTGGTATGAACAATTAGTTTACGTATTAAATCAATTACCGAACATCCGCGTAGTTGATGCAAAATATCACCAATCATACAGAATGGGTAACAAGCCTGTAGCCAAGGTGGCGACAAAGGGCAAGTCGCTCTACGTTTACCTTGCCGTAGACGCAAGTAAATATCAAGGCGTTCAATATGGCTTTAAGGACGTGTCGGGTATTAAGGCGCACGGTCAATTCACGGCAGAGTGCAAAATAACGTCTGCTCGTAAGCTAAAGAACGTCAAAAAGCTTTTGGCGGGTTATGGCGAAAATATCGTTCTCGACATGCCTAAACAAACAGCAAAAATAGAGCAAGTTGAAATTAAGCATTCGTTTAGCTTTGATGGTTTTGGCGAAAGAAAGACTTTTAAACAAAAGTTAGCACTGCTTGATGCGGAAAAGCTTGATTGGTATGAACAATTAGTTTACGTATTAAATCAATTACCGAATATCCGCGTAATTGATGCAAAATATCACCAAGCATACAGAATGGGTAACAAGCCTGTAGCCAAGGTAGCGATAAAGGGTAAGTCGCTTTACGTTTATCTTGCCGTAGACGCAAGCAAATATCAGGGCGTTCAGTATGGGTTTAAGGATGTTTCGGGCATTAAGGCGCACGGTCAATTCACGGCAGAAAGCAAGGTAACGTCTGTTCGCAAGCTAAAGAATATAAAGAAGCTTTTGGCGGGCTATGGGGAAAACGTAAGGCTGGATATGCCGGTTAAATCGTTTGACCAATTTAAAAAGAAAAAATCTTTATCGTTTAAGCAAAAACTTTCAAGGCTATCGCCCGAAAGAAAGGAACGCTTGAAAGACATAATAAAAATACTTGAAGAAAAAGTTGAATTAACAAAACGTGAAAGCAAGTCGGGCATAACTTTTAAGCGAGGAAGAAAGCCTATAGCGAAGTTGACTGTTAAAGGAAAGTCTGTCTACGCATACTTGGCTGTTGACCCAAAAGAATACGTTTTGGCTAAATATGGTATTAAGGACGTAGCAAACGTTAAGGCGCATAAGGATTATCCTGCTGAGTGCAAGCTCACTTCTCAAAGGAAAACGCGGTTAACAAAACAAATTATTGAAAAAATTATAGCAGAAGCTATTAGTGTAAACAGGTGATATAATGAAGACTAGATGGATACTTAAATTAGTTGCACCTGTGCTAATGATCACTATGGTCGCTTCAGTAGCTGGCGTTTTTGCAACGTGGAGTTATGCGGAAGATTTACCCGTTTTTAAAACTGAAACGTTACCTCTAACCGCCAATGAGTTTTACTGGGAAGGTGCAGAAAATTTACCAGAAGAAAGTGTTGTGGGTGAAAATCACGTTGCTCTTATTGAGCGTATAACAAAGAGTGAATACGGAATGAACAATCCCAGCGCGTTCTTGTCGGAATACATACAAGACCGTATTAGCCAAAGCAAGGATACGGTAAGTAGTGTTGCGCCAACTCCAGGTGGTAATTTGAAAGATTTGTTCAATACCAGTGAAATGCAAAAGCTTGACTTCATGATGCATCTTCACTTAGATGGAAATGGCAACATAATAATGTGCGAACTTTTCACTTTCGAAACAGCAGATGTTGGCAACAGGGAGGGAAAGCTTGTTAGCCCAGTATATAAAACCGTACTTGAAAATAAAGATGGGCAATGGGTTCCAGCAAAAACATTTAAAGGTAGTGCAACAAGTATGAAATATGATGCTAAGCAAGGTGGCGGTAATAGAATTACCATAGATCCAATTTCATGGCTTAGCGACCAAGTTGTAGGTTAAAAAGAATGATTAAACCACCGGTCTTTCGACTGGTGGTTTTTTATACAATATAATATATATACGTGCGTGTATACGCGCGTGCGCGCGCACGCGTATACAACACATAATATTAAATATGAAATACCGATGGAAGTTTTCTGCAAAAAATATCAAAAATTAAACTTTTTAAAAAATTTTTAAAAATGTCGAAAAAACGTTTGACTTTAAATCAAAATTACTATATAATCGGTAATGCTCTCTAAGGGAGCGCAAAAATTACATAAGCAAAATCGTTAGATTTTTTCTTGCGATTTGCAGTCAAAACATTTACAAAATGTAGTGGTCAAAGCACATAAAAACACAACATTTTGGGGTTGAAAAAAAAGTTTGAAAAAACTTAAAAAAAATTTAAAAAACCTTTGAAAAATGCTTGACTAAAAGAAATGCTTATGTTATTATATGTAGGCTGTCGCACTTGAGCGAGGGCAAACGTCAACCGCTGTTGACGGGAGTAGCTTAAAAATTGAATAGAAGGAAATATGACGAAATAATAGTTATTTTGAAAGTTTCTGTCAAAATCTTTTGAGTATGAAATATGTACTTGAAAACAGTCATTATATGACAATAATTGTAACGCTAAACAAAAGCGAAAATCGTTAGAGCAGTTGAGCTTACGAGCTCGGCTTTAAATAATTAAACTTAAGAGTTTGATTCTGGCTCAGGACGAACGCTGGCGGTGTGCTTAATACATGCAAGTCGAGCGGAGAGAAAGGGGCTTGCTCCTTTCTCTTAGCGGCGGACGGGTGAGTAACGCGTGAGCAACCTGCCTATATCTGGGGAACAACAGTTGGAAACGACTGCTAATACCGCATAAGACCACAGTGGGGCATCCCACAGGGGTAAAAGATTTATCGGATATAGATGGGCTCGCGTACCATTAGATAGTTGGTAGTGTAACGGACTACCAAGTCGACGATGGCTAGCCGACCTGAGAGGGTGATCGGCCACATTGGAACTGAGATACGGTCCAGACTCCTACGGGAGGCAGCAGTAGGGAATATTGGGCAATGGGCGCAAGCCTGACCCAGCAACACCGCGTGAATGATGAAGGTCTTCGGATTGTAAAGTTCTGTGATGGGGGACGAAGAAAGTGACGGTACCCCAATAGCAAGCTCCGGCTAACTACGTGCCAGCAGCCGCGGTAATACGTAGGGAGCAAGCGTTGTCCGGAATGACTGGGCGTAAAGGGTACGTAGGTGGCTATTCAAGTCAGTGGTGAAATTCCGGGGCTCAACTCCGGCGCTACCACTGATACTGTTTAGCTTGAGTGCAGGAGGGGTAAGTGGAATTCCTAGTGTAGCGGTGGAATGCGTAGATATTAGGAGGAACACCAGTGGCGAAGGCGACTTACTGGACTGTAACTGACACTGAAGTACGAAAGCGTGGGGAGCAAACAGGATTAGATACCCTGGTAGTCCACGCCGTAAACGATGAATACTAGTTGTGGGAGGTATCGACTGCTTCCGTGACGACGTTAACACATTAAGTATTCCGCCTGGGGAGTACGGCCGCAAGGTTGAAACTCAAAGAAATTGACGGGGACCCGCACAAGCAGCGGAGCATGTGGTTTAATTCGACGCAACGCGAAAAACCTTACCAGGGTTTGACATCCTTTGACATCCCTAGAGATAGGGCTTCCCTTCGGGGCAGAGAGACAGGTGGTGCATGGTTGTCGTCAGCTCGTGTCGTGAGATGTTCGGTTAAGTCCGGCAACGAGCGCAACCCCTATATACAGTTGCCAATATTCAGTTAGGAACTCTGTATAGACTGCCGTGGACAACACGGAGGAAGGTGGGGATGACGTCAAATCATCACGCCCCTTACATCCTGGGCTACACACGTGCTACAATGGCTATTACAAAGAGCTGCAAAACTGCAAAGTCAAGCGAATCTCATAAAGATAGTCTCAGTTCAGATTGTGGGCTGCAACCCGCCCACATGAAGTCGGAGTTGCTAGTAATCCCGAATCAGCATGTCGGGGTGAATGCGTTCCCGGGTCTTGTACACACCGCCCGTCACGCCATGGGAGCCAGGAGTACCCAAAGTCAGTGGCCTAACCGCAAGGAGGGAGCTGCCTAAGGTAATACTGGTGACTGGGGTGAAGTCGTAACAAGGTAGCCGTATCGGAAGGTGCGGCTGGATCACCTCCTTTTAGGGAGAACAGCGAAAAGACATTTTTCACAGTCTTTCGCCAATCCTAGTCGAGGCAGAAACAAGAAAGTACTGCTTCGTCTATTTCCTCTATTCGTTTTTAATAAATAGTGCTCCGTTAGTCGGGGCATTTGTTTTCTAAGTCAGGCTAGGCCTGATTTTTTTGGGGGTATAGCTCAGCTGGGAGAGCACCTGCCTTGCAAGCAGGGGGTCAGCGGTTCGATCCCGCTTACCTCCACCAAACAATCTTTTGATTGTCGTGCTGGATAAGCACTTGACCGATAAACCGTAGACAGTGAGCAAAAAAATTTAACAAATTACGGGAACATAGCTCAGCTGGTTAGAGCACACGCCTGATAAGCGTGAGGTCGGTGGTTCGAGTCCACTTGTTCCCACCAACATGCGTAAGCATGGGGAAAAGTTCCCGACCCACATAAGCGGTTTTACCGTCGGGGTTTAGAACTTGTTCCTACCACGCGCGAAAGCGCAACAATCGCCGATGCGATTGACAGTAGATTGACAACTGCATAGAAAAGAAGAAAGAGAGATATTGCTAAAATATCAATCGAGAAAGACTTTAATTAAAGTACATTAAGGCAAAAGAGCAAATAGACTAACTAAGAAAGAATTAAAGGTTAATACGAAAAAGAACGTAGGAACAATTCACTAGAAATAGTAGTCGAGTAGAAAAGAGTCAAGGAAGAATGTAATAATTCGACGGAGATTGCTTATGCAATTTTGAGAGAAAGATCAAGCTACAAAGAGCATACA
>JAZNKV010000009.1:0-20352 GCA_045578765.1 Christensenellaceae bacterium
CCGACGGTAGTGGTATCGTTCACATTGCACCCGCATTTGGTGAAGACGATGCAAACGTTGGCAGAAAATATAATCTCCCATTTGTAAAGCTTGTTGACGATAGGGGTAATATGTTAGAATGCACAGGCATTCTTGCTGGCAAATTCGTTAAAGATGCTGACAAAATTATTATAAAAATGCTCAAAGAAAACGGCTTGTTATTTAAAGAAATGCCGTTTGAACACAGCTATCCGTTCTGTTGGCGTTGCGATACACCACTCCTTTACTATGCAAGGTCAAGCTGGTTTATTAAGATGACCGCCGTTAAGGATAAGCTCCTTGAAGCAAATAATTCAATCAACTGGATGCCTGAAACCATTAAGCATGGCAGAATGGGCAACTTCTTAGAAAACGTTATTGACTGGGGCTTATCACGTGAACGTTATTGGGGCACGCCACTTCCAGTTTGGGTATGTAACAAGTGCGGTAAAATCCACGTTATTGGCTCAAAAGCAGAGCTAAAAGAAAAGTGCGGTATTGAAGGTGATATTGAACTTCACCGTCCTTACATTGACAACTGTGAATTTGCTTGCGAATGTGGTGGCACGTTCGTTCGTGAAAAAGAAGTTATCGACTGCTGGTTTGATTCTGGCTCAATGCCTTTTGCGCAATACCATTATCCATTTGAAAATAAAGAACTTTTCGAAAGTCATTTCCCCGCAGATTTTATAAGTGAAGCTATTGACCAAACTCGTGGTTGGTTCTATACCTTGCTTGCAATTTCTACGTTATTGTTCGATAAAGCACCTTTCAAAAACTGTATTGTTTTAGGGCACGTTAACGACAAAAATGGTATTAAGATGAGTAAACATAAAGGCAACGTTGTTGACCCGTGGACAATCTTAGATAAGCAGGGGGCAGACGCTGTTAGATGGTATTTCTACACGGGCTCAGCACCATGGCTTCCGTCAAGATTTTATGAAGAAGCCGTTTCGGAAGCACAAAGGAAGTTTATGGGCACGCTTTGGAATACTTATGCGTTCTTTGTTCTCTATGCTGATATTGATAAATACAATCCCGCAGAGTATAACCTAAAAGATTGTAAATTGACGCTTATGGATAAATGGGTGCTTTCAAAA
Organism: Christensenellaceae bacterium; assembly: GCA_045578765.1. Classification (GTDB taxonomy): domain Bacteria; phylum Bacillota; class Clostridia; order Christensenellales; family Borkfalkiaceae; genus UBA1259. Next base: position 1,119 of record JAZNKV010000009.1, read on the forward strand.
CTCAACACGCTTATTAAAACGGTTGACAAAGGGCTTAACTCATATAATATATTCGATAGTGCAAGGGCACTTCAAAGCTTTACTGACGACCTTTCTAACTGGTACGTTCGTCGCTCAAGGGAAAGATATTGGGGCTCTGGTATGGATGATGATAAAGTTTCCGCTTACACCACGCTTTATACCGTGCTTGTAGCAATGGCAAAACTTTCTGCTCCGTTCACACCGTTTATGGCTGAAAGCATTTATCAAAACTTAGTTCCCGCATTCTTTAAAGATGCACCTAAATCAGTTCATCTTTGTGCGTTCCCTGAAGTTGATGAAAGCGCGATTGATACCGCACTTGAAGACGGTATGCAAAACGTTCTTGACGTGGTTGTTTTGGGTAGAGCGTGCAGAAATACTTCAAACATTAAAAATCGTCAACCTTTACAAAAGATTTTTGTTTGTTCGGAAAGAAAAACTGAACTCACTGAAGGGCTTTTAGACATTGCTAAGGATGAACTTAATATTAAGGAAGTTGAATATCTTTTTGACGCAAGTAAATTCGTTACTTATAAAATCAAACCGCAACTAAAAACACTTGGTCCTAAATATGGTGCAAAACTTGCAAAGGTTCGTAAGTTCTTTGAAGTTTGTGATGCAAATGCGCTTGTTACAACTGTTAAGAAAGGCGAGGTTTATAAAACCGAGTTTGAAGGCGATATGTTTGAGTTTGCACTTGATGACCTTTTGATTTCAACCGAAAGTGCTCAAGGCTTTATCGCTGCAAGTGATAACGGCATAACCGTTGTTATGGATACAACCGTTACCGAAGAACTTAAAGCTGAAGGCGTTGAAAGAGAACTTATTTCAAAAATTCAATCAATGCGTAAGGAAGCAGGTTTTGAAGTTACCGATAGAATTACCGTTAACTTTATAACTGAAGATGCAGGGGTTAAGAGCTCACTCTTAAACGGCAAAGACGTTAAAGCTGTTGTTCTTGCCGATAGCATTACTGAAGGCGAAACTGAAGGTTTCAAGAAACAACTTGACATAAATGGTGCTATTTGCACGGTTATAATAAACAAGGTATAAAATGAGAGTTGCTGATTGGAAAGACTACACCGTTATCGCAACGGGTGACGGCTATAAGCTTGAAAAGTGGGGTGGAGTAACCCTGCTTCGTCCAGACCCGCAAGTTATTTGGAAAAGCGGGATAGATATGGATGGCTATAAAGGCTTATCTGCAAAATATATTCGTAGCGAAACGGGCGGAGGCAAATGGCTTATCAAAGGCAAAATGCCAGAACAGTGGACGATAGGCTATAAGGAGCTTAAATTCAAGATTAAACCAATGGGGTTTAAGCACACAGGGCTATTCCCCGAACAAGCGGTTAACTGGGATTTAATGACCGATCTTATTAAAAATGCCGATAGGGAAATAAACGTGCTTAACTTATTCGCATATACGGGCGGTGCAACCGTTGCTTGTGCAAAAGCAGGTGCAAAGGTTTGCCACGTAGACGCGTCTAAAGGCATGGTTGAGCGTGCAGGTGAAAACGTAAGGTTGTCAAACGTAGGTGAAGGGAAAGTTAGGTACATAATCGACGATTGCAAAAAGTTCGTTGAGCGCGAAATAAGGCGTGCAAGAAAGTACGATGCAATCATCATGGACCCACCAAGTTACGGGAGAGGACCTAACGGTGAGATGTGGAAGCTTGAAAACGAGTTGTATGCGTTTGTGGAGCTTTGTGAAAATGTGTTGAGCGACAATCCGCTTTTCGTTTTAATCAACAGTTATACTACGGGGCTTCAACCGCAAGTGTTAAAAAATATTTTGTCACTTACTATTGCAAATAAACACGGTGGCAAGGTAGATGCGTACGAAGTAGGATTAAAAACGGAAGAAAAAGGCGTTGTTTTGCCGTGCGGAAATAGCGGTATTTGGATTAACGGATAATATTATGGAAGATTTGATTATTTTACATGAAGACAATCATATAATCGTGGTGTTAAAACCTCAAAATATCCCTTCTTGTGAAGACAGTAGTGGGGATAAAGACATGCTTACTATGATTAAGGAGTACATCAAAGTTACCTACAATAAACAAGGCAACGTTTACTTAGGATTAGTTCACCGCCTTGATAGGCCAACGGGTGGCGTAATGGTGTTTGCTAAAAGTTCAAAGGCGGCGGCAAGGCTTGCAGAACAAATGATGGACGGGGATTTTGAAAAACGTTATTTTGCAGTTCTTTCGGGTATTCCTAAAGAAGAAAAAGCAACGCTTACCCACTATATGAAGAAGAATGCCATAAACAATATGGTTTACGTATGTCCGCCAACTGTTCAAGGCGCAAAATTCGCCGAACTTGATTATCGACTTGTTGACAAAATATTAGAGCAAGAAATTTCGCTTGTTGACGTTAGACTTCATACGGGCAGAAGTCACCAAATTCGTGTTCAAATGAATGCGATAGGCTGTCCTGTTTACGGTGATATGCGTTATGGTGGCGAAAAAGCTAAAAAAGGCTATCTTGCACTTTGGGCATACTATCTTTCATTTACACACCCTGTAAGCAAAGAGCGTATGGTTTTCCGTGTTCAACCTCCTAAGGATATAAATCCATGGACGGCGTTTGATACAGAGCGCGCTGTTACAATAATTAAACCAAGCATATAAAAACAGTAAAAGCGGTGGAGTTAATCCACCGCTTTTTATATAAATAAACCGAGCAGTTTGTAGCCACCTAAAATTATCAATACGAGCGGTGGTAAAAACTCGATTTTTGCAAATTTTTTAGCAAGTTTTGTTTGTGCGAGCAATATTCCAAAACCTATAGTCAAAGCGTGCATAAAAGCAATCAAAACAGGCACGTAAAAAGCGTTTATTCCCATGAGTGAAAGAGAAAGGTTAGCGAGTGCTCCGTCAAGCCCGACGGCAAAGCCTGTTATAAGCGCTTGGCTAAGTGTGCCTTTATTGCTAAGCTTATCATTTGATGGTTTTTTTACCAAGTTGAATAAACCGACAGAGATTAAAATCAAACCGCCGACGCATGCCGTTTTTTCGTTTAATTTATCAGCAAAAAAAATCGTAGCGTAGTTTGTTATTGTGCACATTATAAGCACGGTCAAGGCAATGCCTAAAATAATAGGTAGTTTTTTCTTTGCAGAAAGGGCAAGTGAGAATCCGCAAACAAAGGAATCGATGCTGACGGTAAGCGCAGTTAGAATTAAGAAAGCAATCATTAGTGTATCCGTAAATATAGTTTGATTTATTGTATGAAAAAGATTGTCAAAAAAGTGCAATAAACTAGCTAAACTTTGGCTATAATTCTTTTTAAATTAATAAATAATATATAATTTTTAAAAATAGTTAAAAGTGTATTGACAAAACACGTAAATTTGTGTAAAATATTTAAGATATATTAGTACTAGATAAGGAGAAATAGCATTAATATGAAAATAGCTAAATCCTATAAAATAATAACCGTTTTGTTGTTGGCTTTTGTATTGTCGCTTTCTGTTGCCTTTGGCGCAATGAATACGCCTGTGGTTAAGGCTGATGATGAAGTGCAAGCAACAAATTTCGTTGAACTTACAACGGGTTTAACCGCGTCTATTTCTAACGACGGAGCAATAGTCGCAAACGTAAAGGAAAATGACAGCATTAGAATAAAGAATAGGCTTGTCGTTAGCGATTTAGGCCTTGAACTCTCAGTTCCAGATGGGCTTATGGCAAAGATTATTATAAGCGCTGATTCTTACTACGTTCACGGCAACAAGAACGCTAACGGTGGGTTTGATAAGGTTATTAAAAACGAAATTGAGGTAGTTGGTTCTGGTGCTAAACAAACCGTTCAAATTAGCGTAGTAAACAACGCGTTTACAGCTAGCGGTGCAACCGTTAAAACTACGGGGGATTACTACAAGGTAAAACAAATAGCAGGCATGGTTGCGGGAAGCGTTGAAATTGTTTTTGAAGGCACTGCTACAGACGCTACTAAAAATTTCGAATTGTATTCAATCGACCAAAAAGTAAATGGCGGAAACGCTGAATATAAACAAAGTTTTAAGCTTAATGCGGAAGGTCAATTAGAAAACGTTGCTCGCCCAAGAGTATTGATTGCAGATAAGTTCTACACTCAAACGGCAAAAGGTCAATTCGTTGCTAAACGTTTAGTTAGCCACGGCGGTAACTATGAAACCATTTCAACTACTGTATATTCAGTAAACGGTAAAGCAACCGCAAAAGACGTATACTTAAGTGGTGTTGAAACCGACGTAGCTCTTGAATCAGGCACGGATAAGCCCACCAAAATAGCTTTCAAAAAGGCTGGCAGTGCTATAAATTTCAACTTAGTAATTGACGGTGCTGTGTGCGAAACGATTAGTGTAAACGTTTTGGAAAGCGATACTAAATCAGCACCCGTATACAAGTATGACGAACAGGCTGTAGAAGGTTTTAAGGAAGCCTTAAAAGAACAATATCAAAAGGTTGATGAAAATAATAACGTTACGTCAGTTCCCCTTGGTTCAACCCTGAAAATTCCTTCAATGGAAGACCTAGTGTTTGATGACGTTACTCCTTATGATAAACTTTCTGTAACTACTTACTTTAAGGCAAGAACAGAGAGCTCGACAACCAAGTTGGAATTTGACCTTGATGAAGTTTCAAATTATCTCTTCTTTGTAGCATTTGCTGACGATAGTGGCAACGCAATGAAAAAAGATGATTTTATGAAAGAAGATTCATCTACAGGCGAAATTACTTACGGCAAGTATGGCGATGCAAACAATGAAGGAAACTTTATATTCTCTTTCGTTATCAATGATGACGCTGATATAATTGTAAAAGCTGGAATAAAGAAAGGAACTGGCTATAGGGGCGTTAAATATACCGCTACTAAATTTATAATCGATGCGGGCGGATGCACTACGCAGTACAAACTTTTCTTCAATTCTAGTATTGGAGCAACTGAAGAAACAAATGGTTGGAGAGAAATTCCTAAAGCAAGCTCAGTTAAAAACGAAACATACGTTTCACCAGATGGATTTAACTTTAATCAAATAAAAGCGTTTGCTTACGACGGAAACTTAACGTTTGTACCTACTGAAGTAGGTACGTATATGATTGAATGTACAGCAACAAGTGACGTTTCACCAAGAACGGCAACCGCAAGTACGATTGTTAACGTTAAAGAACCCACAACTGTTAGAGTTGATACCAAATGGTTGCAAAACAACGTTTGGTCAGTTGTGTTCCTTTCAGTTGGCGGATTGTGTTTAATTGGCATAATAGTTGTATTGTGCATTAAACCTAAGGATGAAAAATAATTAAAATATAATTAAATTAAGACGGAACTCCGGAGCCTTCCGGAGTTCTTTTGTTAGATGTATGAAAAGTTTTATTGCAGACAAAAATCGCAAGTTAAGCAAACTTGCTTTAATAAACGTTAACGATTTGTCTTATACGTCATTTATGCGTGCGCTTAGGAAAAAGGACGTAAAAGTAAACGGTGTGCGTGTCAATACTGACGTTATGCTGAACGTTGGCGACCGTGTGGAGATTTATTACGTTCCGGTTAAAACTTGCGCTTACGACCTTTTATATAGTGATGAAAACATAGTTATAATCTATAAAAAAAGTGGTTTTACCGCAGAACAAACTTATGAGATGCTTTGTGAGCAGTTTAGTAATGCTCGCTTTATTCACCGTTTAGACCGCAATACTGATGGTATTATGGCTTTTGCGCTAAACGACAATGCAGAACAAGAATTACTGTATGGGTTTAAGGCTCACACGTTTGAAAAAATATATAAAGCAGTTGTTGTTGGTGAGGTTAAAAGGGATAGTCAAAAGCTTACTGCGTATCTTAAAAAAGATAAGGAAAAAGCTACCGTATCTATTTTTGATAAGCAGGTTGAAGGTAGTGTTATGATACAAACTGATTATAGAGTGCTTAAACGAAGCGGTGGAACTTCAACGCTTGAAGTAACACTGCATACAGGCAAAACTCATCAAATTAGGGCGCACCTTGCGCACATAGGATACCCGATTTTGGGGGATGGGAAGTACGGTGACTTTTCAGCAAATGAAAAATACAAAGTTAAAACACAAATGCTTACAGCAACAAAATTAGTTTTGAAATTTGAAAGTGACAGCCCGTTATATTATCTTAACGGCAAGGCTTTTCAAATTAAAGGATAATTATGCCACAAGATGCGTTTACTCTCCGTTACCTTTGTTTAGAACTTAACGAAACGTTTAGGGGCGGAAAAATAAATAGAATAGTACAAGCTGATGCGGATAGGGTCATGTTTACCGTGTACACAGGCAAGCGAACGGAAAAGCTATTAATTAACGTTGATCCATCTGCACCAAGAATAGGGGTTAGTAATGAAGAAATACCCGTTCCATTAACCGCCCCTAATTTTTGCATGCTTTTAAGAAAACATTTGCTTAGTGCTGTTATTACGAACGTTGAACTTGTTGGATTTGATAGAATTGTTAAAATAACGCTCTTGTCATCAGGCGAATTTTTTGACGCAACCGAAAAGGTTTTATACGTAGAGCTGATGGGTAGGTACAGCAATATTATATTAACTGAAAAAGGTAAAATTTTAGGTGGCAATCGCGGTATAAATATGTTTGATAACGGTGTGCGCCCGTTAATAGTTGGGCAACCCTACGTGTTTCCACCCGTTGGGGAAAAGAAAATTCCAACTGATAAATGCCTTGTGTCTATATTTGAAAATACAGCGGTTGAACAGCTTGGTTCGGTTATAACGTCTTCAGTGCAAGGCATAGCAAAAAGCACTGCGGAAGAAATTGTTAGGTCTTATTGCTTAGATGCAAAAAAATGTGAAAAAATTGATAACGGTTCAGATTTTTTTGAATATTTTAATGATTTTTTATATAACAAAAAACCAAATCCTTGCGTTGTGAAACGGGATGGGAAAGTAGTTGACGTTTGTGTTTATCCTTATGGGGTACTTGATGGCGAAAAAGAGTTTTTTGATAGCTTAGCAAAAGCTGAAGAGTATTATTTTGTAGAACGTAATAAGGTTAAAATTTTCAAGCAAAAAAAAGAACGTTTAACGTCGGTTATAAATACAGCGCTAAAGAAAAGTAAAAAGCGTTTGTCTGCAATTAGGTCTAAACAAAAAGAAGCTCTTTCAGCTGATGAAAATAGAATTAAGGGCGAGTTGCTACTTGCCAATATTTATAGGCTTAAAGACGGGGCTAATGAGTGTGAACTTGAAAATTATTATGATGGTTCAATCGTTAAGATTAGTCTTGACGCAAGGTTATCGATTTCTAAAAACGCTGAAAATTATTATAAAAAATACAATAAACAAAAACGAACACTTTCGGCGATAGCGCCACAACTTTATAAGGCGGAACAAGAACACGATTACTTTGAAAGCGTGCTCGTGGAAGTAGGACTCAGTGAAAACGTTGAAGAATTAACCTTTGTTCAAGCCGAGCTTGAAAGTCAAGGCGTTATAATTGAAAAGCAAATAAACGTAAAAATTAAAAAACAAACAGAAAGTTTTTGTAGGGTTTATGATATTGATGGGTTTATCGTTAAGGTGGGAAGAAATAACACTGAGAATGATAAGTTAACCTTTACAGCAAAACCCGACGATATATGGTTACATGCAAAAGACTATCATTCTTCACACCTAATAATTGTTAGTGAGAAAAAACAAGTTCCTGAAAAAGTAATAAACATAAGCGCTGAAATTTGTGCTTATTATTCAAAAGGTAGGGATGCGGGCAAGGTTGAAATAGTTTATACGCAAAAGAAGAACGTGAAAAAACCGTCAAAGTCAAATCCGGGATTTGTAATTTACGAAAACTTTAAATCAATCACGGTAAAACCCAACAAACACGATAAAAATTTAAAATGATGTTAAAATGATTGCAAAAAGGTGTAAAATGCCTTGCGTTTTAATTATTGTTGTGATAAAATATTTTAGTAATTTTATAGGTTAGGAGATTATTATGAAGTACACTTTTGAAAAAGCGAAAAAGAGCACGGTTAAAATAACTATCGATTTAACTGCAACCGAATGGAAAGCAGCTATTGACAGTGCGTATGAAAAAACAAAAGGTAAATATAGCATGCCCGGTTTTAGAAAGGGTAAAGTTCCTAAAAAGGTTTTAGAAACTGCTTACGGTGTAGGCGTTTTCTATGAAGAAGCAATCAACCAAGCTTTCCCCAAATATTATGGTGAAGTTTTAGATAAAGAACCTACTATTGAACCTGTTGCCGCTCCCGAAATCGACATTAAGAAGATTAGCGAAAAAGGAATTTCAATGATAGCAATCGTTCCCGTTAAACCTGAAGTTGTTATCGGTGAATATAAAGGTATAACTTACAAGAAAAACGTGTATAATGTAAAGGATGAAGACGTTGAAGAAGACTTGAAGCGTTTGCAAGACCGTAATGCACGTATGGTAGAAGTTACCGATAGAGCAGTAGAAAACGGCGATAGCGTAATCATTGATTACTCTGGTAGTGTTGATGGCGTTAAGTTCGCTGGTGGCACAGCTGAAAAGCAACCTTTGGTTATAGGTAGCGGTTCATTCATTCCTGGTTTTGAAGAACAAGTAATCGGCATGAATATCGGCGACGAAAAAGATATTAACGTTAAGTTCCCTGAAGAATATCATGCAGAAGAACTTAAAGGCAAAGATGCTGTTTTTGCGATCAAACTCCACGAAATAAAGAAGAAAGAACTTCCTGAAGTAAACGACGAATGGATTAAGGAAGCAATCGGTGCAGAAAGTGTTGAAGCTTACAAAGCTGAAACAAAAGCAAGAATGGAAAAGCAAAATGCCGATAGAGCTGAACGTGAATTAGAAGACGCTATCGTTAAAAAAGTTACCGAAACAAGCGACGTTGAAATTCCAGACGCTATGATTGAAAATCAAATTGACCGTATGGTTCAAGAAATGGAATATCGTATGTCATACCAAGGCCTCAAGCTTGAAGATTACTTAAAGTATATCGGCAAGACTATGGAAGACTTTAGAAAAGATTACGTAGAACAAGCAACTGATATCGTTAAGTCACAACTTGTAATTGAAGCTATTATCGAGAAAGAAGAAATTACAGCTACCGACGAAGAAGTTGAAAAGCGCGTAACGGATATGGCAACTGCTCAAGGTAAGCCTGTTCCTGATATCAAAAAGAACATGCAAGCTCGTCAACTTGACTACATTAGAAACGAAATCGTTATCAAGAAATTCTTTGAATTCTTAAAGAACTCAAATACTATTGAATAATAAAAGAAAAGCACAGTATCGTTCGGCTATTGCCGGACGATACTCAAATAAAAAGCATAATTTTGTGGGAGTAAGTATATGGATATAAAGAATACCGTTGTGCCTTACGTTGTTGAACAAACAGGCAAAGGCGAAAGAAGCTATGATATATATTCAAGGCTTTTAGAAGATAGAATAATCTTTTTAACCGGTGAAATCAACGATGCCGTAGCGGATACGGTCGTTGCGCAACTTCTTCACTTGGAAGGTAGAGATCCTAACAAGGATATTTGTCTTTACATTAACAGTCCGGGTGGAAGCGTAACCGCTGGCCTTGCTATTTACGACACAATGAACTATATTAAGTGTGACGTAAGTACGATTTGTATTGGATTAGCCGCGAGTATGGGTGCGTTTATTTTATCGAGTGGAGCAAAGGGTAAAAGATATGCTCTTCCCAACAGTGAAATTATGATTCATCAACCTTTAGGCGGTGCACAAGGTCAAGCAAGTGATATCAAAATTCAAGCAGATCATATTATTAAAACAAAAAATCGCCTAAATAGGATTCTTGCTGAAAACAGCGGAAAACCTCTTGAACAAGTAGAGAAGGATACCGATAGAGATAATTATTTATCGGCTGAAGATGCTAAAGAATACGGACTTATCGACCAAGTATTAGTAAAACGTCCGTAGATCACGGAGATTTATGAAAGAAAACGAACATTTGTATTGTTCTTTCTGCGGAAAACCAGAAGAACTTACCAAACGCCTTATTGCAGGTCCCAACGGCTCTTTTATATGTGATGAATGTATTGAAGTTTGTCGAGATATAATGAAAGCAGAAAAATTAGCAGAGGCGGACAAGGGAGAATTAAAACTCTTAAAACCTAACGAAATCAAGCAAAAGCTTGATGAGTATATTATCGGTCAAGACGAAGCTAAAAAAGTTTTGTCAGTTGCTGTGTATAATCATTATAAAAGAATAAGTGCAACCGCTAAAGATGGGGAAGTAGAGTTGGATAAGAGTAATATCTTAGTTCTTGGGCCCACAGGTAGCGGTAAAACTTTGCTTGCAAGAACGCTTGCGAAAATTTTAGACGTGCCGTTTGCTGTTGCAGACGCAACAACTTTAACGGAGGCTGGCTACGTTGGTGAAGACGTAGAAAATATTTTGCTTAAGCTTATCCAAAACGCAGACTTTAACATTGAACGTGCGCAAAAGGGTATAGTTTATATTGACGAAATCGACAAGATTGCAAGAAAGGGCGAAAACGTTTCAATTACTCGTGACGTTTCTGGTGAAGGCGTTCAACAAGCACTCCTTAAAATTATTGAAGGAACTATTGCTAACGTTCCCCCGCAAGGTGGTAGAAAGCATCCGCAACAAGAGTGCATTAGAATTGATACCACTAATATATTGTTTATTTGTGGCGGAGCATTTGTGGGTTTAGAAGATATAATCAATAAGAGAAAAGGAACGACAGCACTTGGCTTTGTTGCGAGCGTTCAATCTCAAAAAGCTGATAATGGCGAAATAATTCGTGATATTCAACCGCAAGATTTGATTAAATACGGTCTTATTCCCGAATTTGTAGGAAGGGTGCCAATTACGGTTGGTTTGCATGCTCTTGATGAAAGTGCGCTTGTAAATATTCTTACACAGCCTAAAAATGCGCTCATTAAGCAATATAAGCGTTTAATAGGCTTGGACAACGTTGAACTCGAAATTACTGATGGTGCGGTAAGCGCTGTTGCAAGAAAGGCTATTGAACTTAAAACAGGGGCGAGAGGGTTGAGGACCATACTTGAAAATCTTATGATTGACACTATGTATGACTTGCCTTCTTGTGAAGACGTTGAAAAGGTTATAGTGAGTGAAAGCGTTGTTTTAGGCGAAGCTAAGCCAGAACTTATCAAAAAACAGTCTGCATAACGTAGAAATTTGTAAAAATAAGTTGTAAAAATTCAATGGAAAACAATTAAAATAAAAAATAAAAAAATTTTAGTTTTACCCGCAAAATCGTTTGACAAGCAGTGAAATATTTTATATAATAAGTAAGCTGTGTAATCTGGGATGATGCGGGTAGTTACTTAAAATCGTTAGTAAACGAAAGATAATATCCGTTGACAAGTGTGGGGGCAAGACCCCTGCGACTAACTTCAAAAATGAATTAGCACTCATCCGCAGCGACTTAAAAATGAGAGTATCGGCGGATGATTTTTTTATAATCAAAAATCGACACACACGGCAGAGTTTACAGCACACAAAAAAGTTAGGTAAAAAGGAGAAACAAAAATGGCAAGTCAAAAAATTAGAATCAAACTTATGTCTTACGATACTGAAATGCTTGATCAAGCAGCAGCAAGAATCGTAGATACTATGAAGAAATCTGGTGCAAAAATCAGCGGACCTATTCCGCTACCCACCGAAAAGGAAATCGTAACGATTCTCCGTTCGCCCCATAAATATAAGGATTCACGCGAACAATTCGAAATTAGAACTCATAAAAGACTTATTGACATCTATTCACCCAACGTTAAGCTCTTGGATAAAATTCATTTGCCCGCTGGCGTAGATATCAAAATCAAATTGTAATTAAAACATTATATAATATACGGAGGTGAACTTTATCTATGAATAAAGCAATCATTGGTAGAAAGTTGGGAATGACACAGCTCTTTTCCCAAGACGGCAAAGTTATACCGGTAACGGTTATTGAGGCAGGTCCTTGTCCCGTTGTTCAGGTAAAAACTTTAGAAAGAGACGGATATTCAGCAGTTAAACTTGGTTTTAGCGAAACTGATGAAAAGTCATTAAACAAACCGCAACTCGGTCAGTTTAAGAAAGCAGGTGTTGCTCCTCAAAAGGTTTTGAAGGAATTCAAACTTGAAGGTGCAGATGCTATGACGGTAGGCTCTGTAGTAACTTGTGACGTGTTTCAAGCAGGTGACAAGGTTGACGTATCAGGCGTATCAAAAGGTCACGGTTTTACGGGTGTTATCAAAAAGTGGAATCAACACAGATTGAAAGAAACCCACGGTGTAGGCCCTGTACACAGAGAACCCGGTTCTATGGGTGCTATCAGTAACCCCTCAAGAGTATTTAAGGGTAAAAACTTACCTGGTCACTGGGGTAGCGAAAACGTAACCGTATTAAATCTTGAAATTGTAAAAGTCGACAAAGAAAGAAACGCAATTCTCGTTAAGGGTGCGGTTCCTGGTGCTGTTAAAGGCATCGTAACAATTAGAAACAGCGTTAAAGCGTAAGGAGAACGATTATGCCAAATGTTAAATTGTACAATATGAATGCAAAAGAAGTAGGCACTCTCGAATTGTCAGACGCATTATTCGGCGCTGAATATAACGAAGCGGTTATCCACCAAGCAGTAGTTGCAAGACTTGCAAACGAAAGACAAGGTACAAAAAGCACTTTGACTCGTAGCGAAGTTCGTGGTGGTGGTGCAAAACCGTGGAGACAAAAGGGTACCGGTAGAGCAAGACAAGGCTCTATTAGAAGTCCCCAATGGATAAAGGGTGGCGTTGTATTCGCTCCCAAGTCAAGAGACTTCTCAAAGAAGATGAACGCAAAAGCAAAAGCAGTAGCTCTTTTATCAGCGCTTTCACAAAAGATTAGAGACGACGAAGTGATTTTCGTTGACGAAATCAAAGTAAAGGAAGCAAAGACTAAAGAAATGGTAGCTTGTCTTAAAGCGTTTAATTTAGACAAGACTGTATTGTTTGTTATGGACAACAGTGATGAAATGGTTTTGAGAGCAAGTGCTAACATCGAAAAGGTATCAACTATCGCAGTAGATCAAATTAACACTTACGACGTTGTTAAGAATGCAAAACTCGTTATCTCTCAACAAGCTGTTAAGCAAATCGAGGAGGTTTACGGAGAATAATGGCTGCACACGATATTATAATTAGACCGCTTCTTTCAGAAAAGAGCTATGCGGGTATTAAAGATAAGAAGTACAGTTTTGTTGTTGCAAAAGACGCAAACAAAACGCAAATCAAACTTGCTATCGAAGAAATCTTCGGTGTAAGCGTTGAAAAGGTAAACACCGCGATCGTTGGCGGTAAGTTGAAAAGACAAGGCAGAAACGAGGGTTACACCCCTGATTACAAAAAGGCCATCGTTCAACTTAAAGCAGACAGTAAATCGATTGAATTCTTCGATTCGTTGTCTTAATGGTAACTGGAGGATAGAAAAATGGCTATTAAAAGATATAAACCGACTTCGGCTGCGCGTCGTTTCATGACTGTAAGCGCGTATGACGAAATTACGGCAAAGAAACCCGAAAAATCTCTTTTAGAAGACCAAAGAAAGAGCGGTGGTAGAAACGCTCAGGGTAAAATAACTGTTCGTCATATCGGTGGCGGTAACAGAAGAAAATATCGTATCATTGATTTCAAGAGAATGAAAGACGGTATTCCTGCAACGGTAAAGAGCATTGAATATGATCCTAACCGTAGCGCAAACATTGCACTTTTATACTATGCAGACGGCGCAAAGACCTACATTCTTGCTCCCGTAGGCTTAAAGGTTGGCGACAAGGTTATGAGTGGTGCAACCGCTGATATTAAAGCTGGTAACGCACTTGCTCTTAAAGATATCCCCGTAGGTACTATGGTTCACAACATCGAAATGCAACCTGGTAAAGGCGGACAAATTGCAAGAGCAGCAGGTATGAGTGCTCAAATCATGGCAAGGGATGAAAAGTACGTTACTTTAAAAATGCCCAGTGGTGAAATGAGATACATTCTTGCAACTTGTAAAGCGACTATTGGTCAAGTTGGTAACTTAGAACACGAAATTATTAGAATCGGTAAGGCAGGTAAAACCAGACACTTTGGTATTCGTCCTTCCGTACGTGGTGTAGTTATGAACCCATGTGATCACCCCCACGGTGGTGGTGAAGGTAAATCACCTGTTGGTATGCCTGGTCCTGTTACTCCTTGGGGTAAACCTGCTCTTGGTTATAAGACCAGAAAGCATAAGAAGGCTTCCAACAAACTTATCATTACTAGGATAAATTAAGGAGAACGACATGAGTAGAAGTGTTAAAAAAGGTCCTTATGTAGAACCTAAACTCTTAAAGAGAATAGAAGAATTAAACGAAAAGAACGAAAAGAAAGTTTTAAAGACATGGTCAAGGTCGTCTACGATATTTCCGCAAATGGTAGGTCACACGATTGCGGTTTATGACGGCAGAAAACACGTACCCGTATACGTAACCGAAGACATGGTAGGTTGCAAACTCGGCGAATTTTCACCGACAAGAACCTTTAAGGGTCACGCAGGTACTGAAAAATCGACCGGTGGCAGATAGGAGGCTTTATCATGGCTAAGAATATGAGAGAAAAAACCGCTCGTATAGCGGAAAATAAAGACAGACGCCCTAGAGCGATTGCTAAGCACGTTAGAATCTCTCCCTACAAGGTAAGAGTAGTGCTTGACATCATTAGAGGCAAAAGTTACACCCAAGCAGTTGCAATCTTAGAAAACACTCCTAAGTCGGCAAGCGAACCTATTAAAAAGGTTTTAATGTCTGCAGCAGCTAACGCTGAACACAACCTCGGCATGAGCAAAGACAACTTGTTTGTAGCAGCATGCTTTGCTGACCAAGGCCCCACGCTCAAAAGGGTTATGCCAAGAGCGCAAGGTAGAGCGTTTAGAATTTTGAAGCGTACCAGCCACATAACAGTGGTTTTGGATGCTAAGGCGTAGGAGGACTGACAATGGGACAAAAAGTTAATCCGCACGGTTTAAGAGTCGGAGTTATCAAAGATTGGGATTCACATTGGTTTGTAGACAAAAAAGATTTTGCGGCAAACATTAAAGAAGATAATGAAATCCGCAACGTATTAAAGAAAAAATACTATCAAGCAGCTATCAGTAAGATTGCTATTGAAAAGGCAGCGACCAAAATCGTTATCACGATTTTCACCGCTCGTCCTGGTGTTCTTATTGGTAAGCAAGGTAGTGAAATTGAAGTAATTAAGAAAACGGTAGCAAAAATTTGCGCTGGTAAACAAATTTCTATTAACATTTCTGAAGTTAAGAAACCTGATGCAGATGCACAGCTCGTAGCAGAAGGAATTGCAGCGCAACTTGAAAAGCGTGTATCTTTTAGAAGAGCAATGAAACAAGCTATCGGTAGATCTATGAGAAGCGGTATCAAGGGTGTTAAGGTTATGGTTAGCGGAAGACTTGACGGTGCAGAAATTGCACGTAGTGAAAGCTACCACGAAGGTTCAATTCCTCTTCAAACCTTGCGTGCAAATATTGATTACGGCTTTGCGGAAGCACATACCACCTTTGGTGTTATCGGTATTAAGTGCTGGACATACAAAGGCGAAGTTATCGGCGCTCCCAAGAAGAAAAGTGAAGGAGGCGAAGCTTAATTATGTTAATGCCTAAAAGAGTTAAAAGAAGAAGAGTGCACCGTGGTAGAATGACCGGTAAGTGCACTAAAGGTAATAAGGTAGCATACGGCGATTACGGTTTGGTAGCAACCGAACCCGGTTGGATTAAATCAAATCAAATCGAAGCAGCCCGTGTTGCAATGACTAGATTTATCAAACGTGGCGGTAAAGTTTGGATTGACATCTTCCCCCACAAACCTGTAACAAAGAAACCTGCCGATAGCCGTATGGGTAGCGGTAAAGGTTCAGTAGAATTCTGGGTAGCAGTAGTTAAACCGGGCAGAGTATTGTTCGAAATGGCTGGTGTTCCCGAGGATATCGCAAAAGAAGCTATGCGTCTCGCAGGCCACAAACTTCCTGTAAAAACGAAGTTTGTTAAGAAAGAGGCTGTTGTAGCAGAAGAAATAAAAGAAGAAGGCGGTGAAGGTTAATGAAAACGAAAGAACTTCACGAATTAACGGTTGACGAATTGAACGTAAAACTTAAAGAACTCTCAGAAGAGTTGTTTAACCTTCGTTTCCGTCACGCAATAGGTCAGTTGGAAAATTCTGCATCTCTTAAAACCTGCAAGAAAGACATTGCAAAGGTTAAAACCATTTTAAGAGCAAGAGAACTTGCTGCGAAGGCGTAGGAGAATAGGACATGGAAAGAAATTTAAGAAAAGAAAGAGTCGGCGTAGTTGTTTCCGATAAGATGGATAAGACGGTAGTTGTTGCCATCGAAGAAAGGGCAAAACACCCTTTGTATAAGAAAACTATTAAGAAAACTCACAAATTCAAAGCACATGACGAGCTCAACACGTGTGGTGTAGGCGATAAGGTTCTTATTGCTGAAACCAGAAAATTGTCTAAGGACAAGAACTGGCGCGTAGTTGAAATCATTGAAAAGGCTAAGTAAGGAGGCGCTAAATGATACAACCACAATCTAGATTAAAAGCAGCGGACAACTCCGGTGCAAAAGAATTGATGTGCATTAGGGTATTAGGCGGCTCATTTAGAAGAACCGGTAATATCGGCGACGTAATCGTTGCAAGCGTTAAGACTGCAACGCCGGGCGGCGCAGTTAAGAAAGGTGACGTAGTTAAAGCTGTTATCGTTAGATCAACAAGTGGCGTTAGAAGAAAGGACGGTACGTATGTAAGATTTGATGAAAACGCAGCAGTAATTATCGACAACCAAAAGCAACCCAAGGGTACTCGTATCTTTGGACCGATAGCAAGAGAATTAAGAGATAAAGACTATATGAGAATTATCTCTCTCGCGCCCGAAGTGTTATAAGGAGAACGACAATGAAAGTTAAAAAGAACGACACAGTTTTAGTTATAACGGGAAAGGACGCGGGCAAAACCGCTAAGGTTTTAACTGCTCTTCCTAAATCAAACAAAGTTATTGTTGACGGTGTAAACGTGCAAAAGAAGCATAAAAAGGCAAGAAGCGCAAACGAAGTTAGCGCAATCAACAGCCAAGCTGGTCCTATTGATGCATCTAACGTAATGGTTGTTTGCCCCGTATGCAACAAAGCAACCAGAGTTGCTTACGCTATCGAAGGTGAAAAGAAGGCTCGTATCTGCAAAAAGTGCGGTGCGGTTCTCGATGTAACCAAGGAAGCAAAAGAAGTTAAGAAAGCAACCAAGAGAAGAACGAAAAAAGCAGCTGCAGAAGAAGCGGCAGCTAACTAATGTGGAGGTAACGTAAAATGGCACAAGCAAACAGAATTAAAGCATTGTATGACCAAACGGTTATCCCTGCAATGATTAAAAAGTTCAATTATAAAAACGTTAACCAAGTACCTAAGCTTGTAAAAATTACAATCAACTCAGGTCTTGGCGATATTAAGGACAACTCCAAGAGTATTCAACTCGCTCAAAAAGAACTTGAACAAATTTCAGGCCAAAAGCCCATTTTGACAATGGCAAAGAAATCAGTTGCTAACTTCAAAATTAGAGAAGGCCAAAACGTTGGTATGAAAGTTACTCTCCGTGGAACAAGAATGTATGAATTCTTTGATAAATTCGTATCAATCGCACTTCCCAGAGTACGTGACTTCCGTGGCGTATCAAAGAAGTCTTTTGATGGCAGAGGCAACTACTCAATGGGTGTTAAAGAACAGTTGGTATTCCCCGAAATTTCTTACGACCAAGTAGAAAAAGTAAGAGGATTTGATATTTGTATCACAACTACGGCTAACACCGATGAAGAAGCAAGAGAATTGCTAGCAATGCTCGGCATGCCCTTCGCTACAAAGTAAGGTTAAAGGAGTTAGAAAATGGCTAAAAAAGCAATGATAAATAAGCAGCAAAGACCTGCTAAATTTTCCACCAGAGCTTACACAAGATGCAGTATCTGCGGTCGTCCGCATGCTGTTCTTCGCAAATATGGAATTTGCCGTATATGCTTTAGAAACTTAGCATATAAAGGTCAAATCCCCGGCGTTAAAAAGGCAAGCTGGTAAAGGAGGATATAGAAATGACAGACGTTATTGCAGATATGCTTACACGTATTAGAAATGCGCTTAATGCAAAGCATGAAACAGTTGAAATCCCTGCATCAAACACTAAGAAAGCAATCGCTGATATTCTTTTGAAAGAAGGTTACATCAGTGCTGTTGAAATTCTTGAAGGTGTTCAGGGTACTATTAAAATCACTCTCAAATACGAAGGAAACCAAAAGGTTATCACCGGTTTAAAGAGAGTAAGCAAACCTGGTCTCCGTGTATATGTTGGAACAGAAGAAATTCCCCAAGTATTAGGTGGTTTAGGTATTGCTATTCTTTCAACCAGTAAGGGTATTATGACGGGTAAAGAAGCTAAAAAGGCTCATCAGGGCGGCGAAGTTCTCGCTTACGTTTGGTAGGAGGAAAGTATTATGTCAAGAATAGGAAATGCACTTATCACTATCCCCGCAGGCGTAACGGTTGACGCAGCTAACAACGTAATTACCGTTAAAGGTCCTAAAGGAACTTTAACTCAAGTTTACGATCCTGTTATTACCGTTAACATTGAAGGAAACGTAATTAAATTTACAAGAGCAAACGAATTAGGAACAACCAAAGCAAAGCATGGTTTATATAGAGCACTTTGCGCAAATATGGTTAAAGGTGTTACCGAAGGCTTTAAGAAATCTCTTATTGTAAACGGTGTAGGTTGGAAGGTTGCTAAACAAGGCAAAAAGGTAGTTTTGAACGTTGGTTTCTCTCATCCCGTAGAAGTTGAAGAAATTGATGGAATAGCTCTTGACTGTCCTTCACAAACCGAAATTACCGTAAGCGGTATTGACAAAGAAAAAGTTGGTCAATTCGCAGCTATGGTTAGAGGCATAAGAGAACCCGAACCCTATCACGGATACGGAATCCGTTATAGCGACGAAGTTATTGACCGTAAGGTTGGTAAGGCAGCAGGCGCTAAGGGTTAATAAGTTTAAAGGGCTTTTAGTGGGCGCGCTTGAGGTTTTAGCGCGTCTGCCGAGTGCGCTTAAGTGCGCGAAAAGTTATTAAATAAGTCGGATCGTAGCCATGTCGTTCTGTGAGCCAAGGGGTTGGTTGGCCAC
>JAZNKV010000010.1:0-348763 GCA_045578765.1 Christensenellaceae bacterium
CATTTTCATCAAGAGCCATTCTTGTGCAGTAACCTTCGGTCATTTCAAGGTATCTTACGCCCTTTGGTTTAGTACCATACATAGTACCTACCATTGAACGTGCACCCTTACCAAGGTCTTCCATACCAGCGCCGATAACTAAGCCACCTTCAGAGAAAGCTGATTGTGAACGGCCGTATACGATTTGCAAGAAAAGTTCTCTCATTGCGGTGTTGATAGCATCACAAACCAAGTCGGTGTTGAGTGCTTCCAAAAGGGTTTTACCAGGAAGAATTTCCGCTGCCATTGCTGCAGAGTGAGTCATACCCGAACAACCGATAGTTTCAACGAGCGCTTCTTCAATGATACCGTCCTTAACGTTTAAAGACAATTTGCATGCGCCTTGTTGGGGTGCACACCAGCCTACACCATGCGTATATGCGGAAATATCTTTAATTTCCTTTGCTTGAACCCATTTGCCTTCTTCGGGAATGGGTGCAGGACCGTGTTTCGGGCCTTTACATACGCAGGTCATTTCTTTAATTTCAGTTGAATACTGCATAAATCTATGTCCTCCATAATTTTACAATTTACATCTTGTTTAGTATAACATAATCGGCGTTTTTTTACAATTATTTTAACGCATTTTTATTCTTTTTCGCGCGTTTTTTCGGTTATTCTTTTATAATGAAAAAGGTATTGCTGATAGTAGCCCGAATTTGCGCCAAATCGTGATAAAAACCACTCTGTTAACTTTTCTCTATTGGTTAAGTCTCCGTTAAAGTCTTGTTTATAAACTTTTTCTATCCAAGTGTCTACCGGAAACGAATCGCTTCTGTGATAACCAAAAAGGGTTACGCAGTCACTCACCTTTCTGCCTACACCGTGAATACTCATAAGTGCATCTTTTATCTCCGGCGTTGTTAAATTGCTAAGCAATGACACGTCGTAGCCATGCGCAATATCTTTAGCTAAACGTTTTATATAATCCGCGCGATAGCCTAACCCTATTCCCTTATAAAAATCAAGGCTTTGCTCCGCCATTTTTTTAGGTTCAGGAAAAGTATAATACTCTATACCATTAAACTCTTTTTTATCGCCAAGAGCAGTACAAAGTTTTTCTATAATCCCCTTAATTCTTGCAATATTATTGTTTTGGGATATTATAAACCAAAATAGCGTCTCTAAATGGTTTTGGTTTAGTATTCTTATACCCTTACCTGCTTTTGCTGAACGTGTTAGAATTTCAACATTTTCATTAATAGCACTTTCAACTATACTTTTATAGTCTCGCGAAAGGTCAAAAAAATTATAAAAATAATGCTCGTCGCCTTTACCGCATTCGATAAAACTACTTTCACCCTTTTGATAAACATAGCAACATTTATCTTGAGTAAACACCAAGTATCCGTCTTTATAGGATTTAAAACGAAAAAATTGACCGCATTCAAGCGTGTCTTTAACATTAAAATATTCGCTATCAAATTTTATAGTGGTGATTTTTTCCATAGTTATACTAAAAAAATAACGGGCTAAATATTTAGCCCGTTACAACTTTTGTTTAATTATTTTGCGTAAACGCTAACCTTTTTGTCGTGTCTACCCATTCTTTCGAACTTAACAACACCGTCAATTAAAGCGTATAACGTATCGTCACTGCCGATACCTACGTTGTTACCGGGGTGAATTTTAGTTCCACGTTGACGAACGATAATTCCGCCAGCGAGAACGTCTTGTCCGTTAACTCTCTTTACGCCAAGTCTTTTTGCGTTGCTGTCTCTGCCGTTCTTGGTGCTACCGCCACCTTTGTGGTGTGCAAATAATCTAAATAAAAACATCATATTATTTCGCCCTCCGTCTTATTCAGCAACTACAGCTTCTGCTTCTGCTTTTTTTGCAGTTGCTTTTTTAGCTGTTGTCTTCTTGGGTGCTACAACTTCTTTCGCAACGATTTCTAAAATCTTAACTGCGGTGAAGGGTTGTCTATGACCCTGTTTCTTTCTTTCGTTCTTTTTAGCTTTGTATTTGAACACTACAATCTTCTTATCCTTGCCTTGTTCAAGAACTTCGCCTACTGCTTTGAACGCCTTTGCTTCGTCTGCCAACTTGATACCTGCTTCATCTGCAACCATCAAAACGTCAAACTCAACTTTGTCGCCTACGTTTGCTGAAAGCTTTTCAAATCTAATAACTTGACCAACTTCCGCTTTGTACTGCTTTGAGCCGTTTGCTACTATTGCGTACATTTTAAATACCTCCTGCTAACCAGTCTCGCCGAATTTAATTTTGGGGCGGTTTTTAAACACTTTAAAATAACCCCTTTCGAGCGGCTACTTTGATATTCTATTACATTTATAAATAAATGTCAAATGATTTTACATAATTTTATCGCCTTTTTGACAAACTATTAACATAAATTTTATTTTAAGGAGTTTTATTATGGAACTAAACGAATATAACGTTAAAGCGATTAACGACGTGTATAAAAACGCACATATCGCCTTGCAAAGCATTGCCGATCTTATTCCCGAAGTTGATGACGAAAAAGTTAAAAAAGAACTTCAGGATGAATATGATGGGTATGAAAGAATTATAGGAAAAATTTCTTCTTTCATGGCTGAAAATAAGATTGAGCCAAAAGATATTAACGCTTTCAAAAAAGCTATGATGTGGGGAAGCATCAAAATGAAAACGCTTTTCAACAACAGCAAAAATCAGGTTGCCGAAATGATGATTAAAGGAACGGTTATGGGCATAACCGAACTTACAGCAATGAAAAACGAACAGTCTAACCTTGACGAAGGCGTTAAAACTCTACTAGAAGAACTGCTTGCGTTAGAAGAAGAATACGAACAAAGACTAAAAAATCTTTTGTAACAAATAAAAACTGCTAACGGCAGTTTACATATCCAATACATTTATAATCGTTTTATTTCTACTTTTTGCATATTTAAAAGCAGAATATGCTCCTCCATATTTTCTTTTTATACCGACAACTATATAGTCACACATATCAATAATTTTCCTATTAGTATAATAAATTGCAAACTTTGCCGGTACTTTTTCTTCAAGAAGATACATGGTCTCATCATAAAAATTATTTTTATAATCTTTATTTTTTGGATAATAAGATAGAAACTTGACAAAAGTGATGTTATTTAACATTTTTACTTTTGAAACACACTTTTCACAAAGATAATCAAAGTCACCCCTACCACCGCAATAAAAAGTGGTTACACCATGTTTATTAAACAATTCTTCAATCGTTTTAATTATCAAATCTTTATGATTAGTGTAGTCATAATCTCTATGTCCAAAAAATACACAACTTTTCATTTTTACTCACAACGCACCGATTTGGTGCTTTTTTGAATATTATAGCACCAAAGTGGTAACATGTCAATATGGATATTGGAAACAACCTTAAAAAATTACGTAAAGCGAAAGGTCTTTTGCAAATAGACGTTGCAAAACACTTAAACATATCGCGACAAGCATATTGCAGATATGAAAATAACCAAAGAGAAATTTCTTTGGATGTTCTTGTCAAGCTTGCAGATTTCTATGATGAAACGACAGATACACTACTTGGCAGAGAGCCATTATAATTTAAAAATAAAAAAGCACGACGACTGTCGTGCTTTTTATTTTGTTCTTATTTCTTTACTAAAACTTTTTTAAGCTTAGCAAATCTGGGAAGTCCATCTTCTTTGAGCATGTTAACTTCGCCTTGAATTAATGGAAGCGCATAGTCAACAAATTCGTTAGAAATTCCCGTACCGTTGTTGATAATCCATTCAAGTGGTACTGTCTTTTCAGTATTTGCAGCAAGTTCTAACGGAAGAAGTTTGTATTCACATTCATACTTATCGCCTTCTTTTCTTGCGTAGCAAACCATTTTATCAGTTTCACCGTTAACAGCAGCTCTAACAGCTTGTTTACCAGCTTCAAACGTTTCTTCAACGTCAGTTGCTGATGCACAGTGAGCGGCACATCTTTGCATAAGTGAAAGTTCGATTGCTCTTACCTTTGAACCTGTTTCAGCCTTAACGATGTTTGAAAGTGTTGCAGCAACGCCACCGAGTTGAGCGTGACCAAAGCTGTCACGTGCGCCTGCTTGACCTAAAGCTTCGCATACGAGAACACCGTCAGCATTTTTAATACCTTCTGACACAACAGCAATACACTTGTTGTTGTTCTTTGCCATAACACCCTTAACGTCTGCAATGAACTTATTAACGTCAAACGGAATTTCAGGGAGATAAATAAGGTCTGCACCCAAGCCCTTTGCGTTTGCAAGTTGAGCAGCGGCAGTAAGCCAGCCTGCGTTTCTACCCATAACTTCAATTACGCAAATCATAGGAGTGTCATAAACCTTTGCATCAAGGTTAATTTCCATGATTGAAGTTGCAATATATTTCGCAGCAGAAGCAAAGCCTGGACAGTGATCAGTTCCGTAAAGGTCGTTATCAATAGTTTTTGGAACGCCGATAACGTTCATTTCGTAACCAGATTTAGCCATATATTTGCTAATCTTGTTACAAGTGTCCATACTGTCGTTACCACCGTTATAGAAGAAGTAACGAACGTTATATTTTTTGAAAACTTCTAACAATCTCTTATAATCAGTATCGTCAATAGAAGCATCTTTAAGCTTATATCTAACAGAGCCAAGAGCTGATGACGGAGTATTCTTTAAGAGTTCTAATTCTTTGATGTCTTCTTTAGACATATCGTAGAATTCTTCGTTAAGAATTCCCCTAATACCGTGCGCAGCGCCGTATACTTCGGTTATCATATCACTATTTAAACCTTCAATGAATACACCTGCAGCACTTGCGTTGATTACTGACGTAGGACCGCCAGATTGTGCGAACATCAATGCACCTTTCAAACCTTTCATAATGTTTCTCCTTTTTGTATATGTGTTGTTTTTATTTTTTCTAATTAATTACAAGCTAAGCACGTGAGCAATATGGTAAAGTTCTTCGTCAAAATGTTTTTTTACAGTTGAAACTTCACTAAACGGAACGGTTATAACCTTGTTCTCTCTTATGCCGATTGCACAACTTTCTTTATCGTCACGCAAAAGTTCAACAGCCTTATAACCAAATCTAGCGGCAAGTACACGGTCAAACATGTTGGGTGAACCACCACGTTGAATGTATCCAAAGTTAGTAACCTTAACGCCTATACCGCTTTTTTCTTCTATGTGGCGAACTATTTCGTCACGATCGCCAGCGCCTTCTGCCAAAATAATCATGTTAGATGTTTTACCACGAAGATAACTTCTCTTTATCGCTGACGCAATTTTATCAAGGTCATATTTAATTTCAGGAACAAGCACGTACTCCGCACCACCAGCCACACCTGCATAAAGCGCAATGTCGCCACAGTTCCTACCCATAACTTCTAATAGACCCACTCTATCGTGAGAGTGCATAGTGTCTCTTAAGTTATTGATTGCCCAAAGCACCGTATTAACCGCAGTGTCAAAGCCAACGGTAAAATCAGTATAAGCAAGGTCGTTATCAATAGTTCCGGGAATACCCATTACCTTAATACCGAAATTATCAGACAAGTCTTTTGCACCACGGAAAGTTCCGTCACCACCTATAACAACAAGTCCTTCAATACCGAAAGCAGAAAGAGCATCCGCCGCCATGCGTTGAACTTCTATATCCTTAAAATCAGGGCATCTTGCCGTGTTTAAAAACGTACCGCCCTTGTGAATCATATCCGAAACAGAACGAGTGCCAAGCCTTGTGATTTCACCCTTAATTAAGCCTGCATATCCTCTATTTATACCATAAATATCCATCTTGTTGTTAAGAGCCGTTCTTACGACCGCTCTTATACAGGCGTTCATTCCTGGGGCATCTCCACCACTGGTCAAAACTGCAATTCTATCCACTGTTTCTCTCCTTATTCTTTATCATACATATCGCAAATTATTTTATCATATTGCGCAAAAATTTTCTACTTTTTTGTAAGCCTTTTTTTATTTTTTTACAAAAAATATAATATCTTCATCTTTAACGTAATTTTTTAATTCGCTAACCAATCCTTCACAACGACGCACCGCACAACCCGCACTATATTTTTTGCCTTTTAATGCAACTATTACGGGAATATTACCCTCGTAACCTGTCAACACGTCTAAAATATCATCGAGCTTATCAGCCACTTCATCTGGGATAATTAAGCCTAAATATTCTTTGCCCGCAGTGTCTTTTTTTGTTTCCTTTATTTCTAACGGCTCAACTGAATCTGCAACAATTTGGGGCGTGCCATCTTTAATTTGAAGCTTGCCTGAAATTCTTACTGTTTTTTCTTCTTTTAGGTAATCTCTTGCACTTTCGTACACTTTGGGAAAACATATTACTTCTATTTGCCCGTAAAGGTCTTCCACCTTAACGAACGCCATGTTTTGTCCGCCACGCGTTGCCAATCGCTTAAATTCACTGATTATACCGCCCATAACAACGTGTTCGTTTTCTTTAAACTCGGTATACGTCTTTTCGCCGTGTTCGTCTTCTTCAAAGAAACTCAAAACGTTTGTATTGAAAGAAAATTTATCAAACTGTTCTTTATAGTCGGTTAAGGGATGTCCTGACAAGTATATGCCAAGAACGGTTTTTTCCAATGTTAGTTTTTCCTTAGAA
The DNA here is from genome assembly GCA_045578765.1 of Christensenellaceae bacterium. GTDB lineage: Bacteria > Bacillota > Clostridia > Christensenellales > Borkfalkiaceae > UBA1259. The sequence goes on from JAZNKV010000010.1 coordinate 6,645, forward strand.
GAATATTCTTCCATGTCGGGATATTCTAGTTCTAAGCCTTCATCTTCATCTAGTATCGTGCCAAAAAGACTGATTTGCATATTGTCTTTCTTCTTGTTTGCAGACGCTATACGATCCATATAATCAGCATAAACAGCCATAAGCGTTCTGCGGTTAACCTTAAAGCAATCAAACGCACCAGACAAAATAAGGCTTTCAACTAATCGTTTGTTGATGTTAAACGTTATACAACGGTTAACAAAATCTTCAAACGACTGGAAGTTGCCGTTCTTGTTTCGTTCGGCAGTTATTTGTTCAATTACGCCAAGCCCAACGTTCTTTAAGCCAACTAAGCCAAAACGCAGCCCACCGTTTTCGGTCTTAAAAAATGCAGTACTCTTATTGATGTCGGGTGGATATACTTCCATGCCCTTACTCTTTACGTACGTTAGGTATTTTGAAATTTCTTCAATCTTGTCAAGTCTATTATTTAAGATTGAAGCAAAAAATTCTACTGGATAATAATGTTTGATATATGCTGTTTGATATGCAAGAACTGCGTAAGCCGCCGCGTGCGATTTATTAAACGCATACTTTGCAAAGCCTGCCATTTCATCAAATATCTTTTTAGCAATATCTTCGGGAACACCGTTTGCCACCGCACCTGGTATTGGGTCACCTTTTTCACTAACGCCACCATAGATAAATATCTTCTTTTGGCGTTCCATTTCTTCCATGTTCTTTTTACCCATTGCACGACGAACTATGTCTGCTTGACCAAGTGAGAACCCGCCTATTTTTTGGCAGATTTGCATTACTTGCTCTTGGTAAATTAGTACACCGTAAGTTGCTTTTAATAGCGGTTCAAGTAGCGGGTGATCATACTTGATTGTTTCAGGGTTATGCTTATAACTAACGTATTTGGGAATAGAGTCCATAGGCCCTGGGCGATACATTGAAATTCCCGCTATAATGTCTTCAAACGTAGAAGGTCTTAAATCGCGCATAAAGCGTTTCATGCCAGGACTTTCAAGCTGGAACACTGCATCAGTTTCGCCATCGCCTATAAGCTTATAAGTCGCCTCGTCTTCATAGCCTATCTTATGGAAGTCAAGTTCTTTACCCGTATTTTCTTTAATATATTGCTTTGCCTTGGCAACGTCAGTTAGCGTTCTTAATCCAAGAAAGTCCATTTTGAGCATACCTATTTGCTCAACTTGTTTCATGTTGAATTGAGTAGTTACGTCCTCACCGTTTCTTTGAAGCGGAACGTTATCAGATATGACTTTTGCGCATATTACGACGCCCGCTGCATGCATGCCCGTTTGTCTTGGCATGTCTTCAACACGGATTGACATGTCTACTACCTTTTTAACAGTATCGTCTTGTTCGTACATTTCGCGAAGTTCTTTAACGCTAACGTCTTCACCATCTTTATTCTTCTTAAAACCAAAACTTTCAGCAATACCGCTCTTGCCGTCCATAAGTTTGGTAATCTTATCAGTTTCAGCGTAAGGCACGCGGAAAACACGCCCAACGTCTTTAATAGCCGCGCGCCCCGCAAGAGTACCAAACGTTACTATTTGCGCAACCCTATCCGCACCGTATTTGTTACGAACGTATTCAACGACTTCACCGCGCCTATCGTCTTGGAAGTCAATATCAAAGTCAGGCATACTAACACGCTCTTTGTTTAAGAAACGCTCAAATACCAAGTCGTATTTTAGCGGATCGACGTCAGTAATACCAACCGAATAAGCTATGATTGATGAAACGCCACTTCCGCGCCCTGCACCAACAGAAATTCCTATGCTTTTCGCATAGTTAATAAAATCCCAAACGATAAGGTAATATTCAATATACCCCATTGAACTAATGGTATTTAGTTCGTAGTCAAACCTTTCTTGTATTTCTTGCGTTATAACGGGATAGCGTTCTCTTAAACCCTTTTCCGCAATGCTCTTTAAGAACTCGTAAGGAGTTTGTCCATTATCTGGAACGTACCCTGGAATAAGAGAATCATCTCTAATAGGCTCACATTTTTTATTAAGGTCAAAAACAGGTTCCTCGTTACACTTTTCCGCAATGACAACCGTGTTTGAAAGCGCGCGCTCTAAGCCTGGGAAAAGCTCTTTCATTTCGTCGTACGTTTTTAAGTAAGCTTGGTCTGTATCCATCTTAAAACGCGTAGGGTCATCAATAGTTGTTTTTGTGCTTATACACGCAACAACGTCTTGCACTTCATTGTCTTCCTTTTCTATATAGTGCACGTCGTTGGTTGCAACAAGCTCAATTCCCAATTCGTTCGCAAGCTTAACGATTAACGGATTGATTCTCATTTGTTCGGGCAAGCCGTGGTTTTGGATTTCAAGGTAAAAATCATCCTTAAAAATATCACGAAGCATGATTGCCGTTTGTTTTGCCCCTTCGTAATCGTTTTGAAGCAAGCGCTTACTTACCCTACCCGCAAGACAACCTGATAAACACACTAAGCCTTCAGCATGTTCGCTGAGTAGTTTATAGTCTATTCTTGGTTTGTAATAAAACCCGTCAACGTATGCGATTGAATCAAGTTTAATTAAGTTTTTATAGCCTTTTTTATTTTTACAGAGTAAAACCAAGTGGTCATACTCTCTTTCTTGCTTTTTGTAGTCTTCGGCAACGTACATTTCGCAACCGATAATAGCTTGCATTTTTGCATCTTCTTCGCTCATGCCTGAAGCTAACGCTTTCATTTGCTCTTTCTTTGCACCTTCTGCAAAGTAGAGTGAGCCGAACATGTTTCCGTGGTCGGTTATTGCAATAGCGTGCATACCTTTTTTACGACATGCCTTAAAAACGTCGTCTATCCTAGTAGCGCCGTCTAATAAGCTATATTCAGTGTGAACGTGTAAGTGAACGAATTCTCCCATTTTATTTTCCTATAATTCGTCTGCAATACAAACGAGTTTTCTCAATCTGTGATTTAAACAACTTTTTGTAACTGCTAGCCTTTCCGCAAGCTCTGTGAGAGTATCTTCTGGGTTATCTTTTCTTGCCTTTGCCGTTTGATATAGATCTGGCTTTAGCGTTTCTAACCCTATAATTCTATCAATTTTTTCTATCGCTGAGATTTGCTTTGCCGAAGCTTCAACTTGCTTGCTAACGTTGCCTAAATCACAATTCTTTTGGCGGTTTATGTTGTTAGCAAACTCACGCGTTACCATTAAGTCGGTAATTTTCAACACCGACACTGGCGCGGGCAAAAATGCTATAAAGTCTTTAATTTCTTCTGCGCTTTTAATGTAAACAATATAACCTTCACGACGGCTTACGACCTTTGTGGATATGCCGAATTCCGCAAGTTTTTCGCTTGTTTCGTGAGCAGGCGCATAGTGGGAAAAATTGATTTCTAAATGATAACCAGTACTGGACTTTTCGTTTTTGCTAGGCAGAGTACAACTGCCTGTTGCAACAAATAATCCACGGATAAAGGCTTTTATGCAACATTCTCTTTTTGTGAGTTTACCAAAAAACGTTAAGTTTACTGCAAGTTCACCGTTATCTTCGGTTAAAATTTCTAATTTTTTAAGAACGTCTATCGCGCGCGGACCGCTTATACTCAAATAAAACTTGTCCTTTTTGTTTAGTTTATCTTCTGTTACCGAAATTTCCCTTATATCGTAATTAAAAAGGCTTTTAAAGTTCAAGGTGAGCATCATCGTAGTTTGTTCGTCGTTAGCTTTAAAGTCTAAACCCAACTCACCGTCACGTTCGTAAAGCACGCCAGACCCCCTAATTAACCCAGCAATAAAAGCTAGCTTACAATGGTCGTCCTTTATTGGCTTAGAGAGAATTTCTTTTTTGATTGTATCACTAAAATTCATCAGCACTTCTCCTTAAAAGCCTTAAAGCGCATTTGGGGAAGCCTTCCATCAATATTAGCTATTTGTTCTCTATTAATATCAACTCTTTCAAGCCATTTTTCAACTAAAGATATTTCGCCAACTCTATCGGGAGAGTGCGCGTCAGACCCGATAACAAACTTAACCCCCGTTTTAGCAACGTTGAAAAGTTCTTCATCGGTTAAGTGCGTTTTTTTTGCATTGAGTTCGATATAAGTGCCGTAATCTCTTGCAACCTTTGCCACTTCAACTGCATCGGCAAAACAACAAAAATTTATGTGAGTTATGACGTCGACGGGATTGTTTTTTATCACGTTGATAAAAGTTTTTGTGTTTGATTTTATAAGGCCTTTAGAAACCTTGTCTTTGTGAAAAGTGCTGTTAAAAAAGTTTGGCACAAAAAGTGAAAACGCCGTGCCGAATTTATACATTACAAACTTGTGAATACCTGCAAGAAAAATATCAAAGCTGTCATAATCCTTAGGTTTAAGGTCAACCGTGCCGTCCGTTCCTATAATGTTTGATTCTATACCTAAAAGCACTTTCACGCCCGTTTGTTCACTTGCCTGTTTGCAAAGTTCACGCATTTTGGGAAGTTTTCTCTTAGTCAAACCGAATGCAGGGTGCGCAAAGCCGTGGTCTGAAATTCCAAGTTCTTTCAAACCTTTTTGCTTTGCGATACGCGCATTATCAATAATTTGACCTTTACCGTGACTAAAAACGGTATGTGTGTGATAGTCTGCTGTTAGAATCATTAAAATTCTCCTACGTATTCTATCTCTTCGGTAAGTTCAACACCAAAGAGCTCCTTTACTGTGTTTTTAACGTGTTCGATAAGCCGATAAACATCCATTGCACGCGCTTTTGCATCTGTGATTATAAAATTTGCGTGCTTTTGCGAGATAGTTGCACCGCCAATTTTATAACCTTTAAGACCCGCACGCTCTATTAATGCGCCTGCCGGACATTGCTTTGGATTTTTGAAAACAGAACCGCAACTTTTGCCCGTTGGCTGAAAGGACTTCCTGATGTCTAAATAGTTTTTCATACATTTATAAATGTGTTCGCTTTCGCCACTATCTAACGCAAAATCTACGCTTACTATTATTTCTTTTTTGCCCAAAAACCTACTAGTTCTATACCCGAACGCACATTGGTCTTTATCATAAATTTTTATCTTTCCATCATAAAGCGTTTCAACCGAAACTATTTTATCAGCGATTGTATGCCCGAATGCCCCAGCGTTCATTACGGTTGCGCCACCCACAGTGGCAGGTATGCCTGAAAGCGCTTCTAATCCGCTCTTCTTATGTTCTGTTGCAAATTTAATCAGCTTTTCAAGCGGTGCACCAGCCATCGCTCTCACGTAGTCACGCTTAAAGAAAACTTCGTTTAAGCCTTTAAGCGTTATTATAAGTCCATTAAAGCCAAGGTCTGATACAAGTAGGTTGGTTCCGTTGCCTATCACCTTGTATTTTACCTTGTATTGCTTTGCCAAAGTAATTAAGCTGTTAAGCACATACAAACTGTCAACCTGTGCAAAATATCTTGAACAACCGCCTATTCCATAGCCCGTGTGTTTTTTCATAGGTTGATCGAATAATATTTTAGCGTGAGTAAACTCTTCAAGCGCATTTTTAAAGCTCATATTACTCCTTATATCATTTTACTATATTTAAAGTACTTTTTCAAGATTTTAAGAGCATATTTTTTATTTTATTTTCACTTGTTTGGTCACCGTTTAGTGCTAAAAGGGCAAGTGACTGTAAATTTTTTAGTTCAACGTCACCTGTAAACGCACAAAGCGTGTGCTGTACGCGAAAATTTTCAACTTTAGACATATGCCCTTCCAAATACTCTACTTGCACAAAAGGTGAAAACATACCTATTTCGTTCAGTTTCTTTTGGACGCTATCACAAGTTAAATATTCTAAAAACATCTCTGCCATTTTTTGCTTAATCTTATCCGTTGAAGTAACTACCGCATATTGATGCAAGTCGTTAAACTGTGTTAGCGGTTTTGCATCAACTTCCATACCCCTGTTTTTTAGTCGTATAACGTCACGTTGAGTTGCCAAAAAATATGGTGTTTTACCCGAAACAAACTTAACGTACGCATCCATAGGCTTTAGAATTTCTATACTTTGCGCTTTTATATTTTCGCAATACAATGCCGTAAGTGGCTGGGTATATTCGTTTTGTGAAACTAAAAGCGAAGGTAACAAACTTGGAAAATCGCTAACCAAGTTTGGATTTGAAATCAAAAAATAGTTGCCTTGAGCCCAAGTTGTTGCATACTTTTTTGCGCCAACGTACCCGTTTTTTAATACTCGGTCTAAATTTATTTGATTTAAGCCTTTAACATTTACCCCACCGCCAAACGATATTATATCAGGAAAATCCCCTTCGTCTATAGCTTGCTCTACACTGTGTTTTGTGTGAGAAATCACCATTACTAATACGCCTTTGTTTTTCTTTTCAAAACCTCTTGCCACCTTAAGTAAAAACTGCTTGCGTGAGCCTGTTCCACCTTCAAATATATCAATGTTCCATATCGTAATAATGCCTTTATATTCTTCAACTTTACTAACTTTTTCGCTAGTCATAAGCTTTTTACTACCAACAAATGCAGTAAATACAGCACAAGAAATTAGCGTAAAAACTGTGATTATCCTTACAACTTTCATATAAAAAGTATATTCGTACATATAGCAAAAAAGGACTTTCTAAAAAAGAAAGTCCTTATGTTTTTGATTATATTTATAATTTTATAGGTGTCCTTTTCGTTCCCACTGTTGCGGTTGACGCTTTACTTAAGTCTAGTGAAGCTTCAATCGCTTCACGCACTTGATTTATGCTTACAGAATCTAGCTGTTTTATACGCTCGATTAAGTTAAACTCTTTCTCAAGCATTAACAGTTGTTTTGCATACAATAGCATTTGCGAGGACGTGCTTTCTTGCCCCATGATAAATGCACTTTTTATTTGTTCTTTGCCACGTTCAAACTCTTGCTCGGTTATGCCTTCCTTTTTAATTTTTTCAACTTCGTTAACGATTGCTTGAACGGCTAAATCTCTTAACTCTGTATTTACCCCCGCATAAATTTCCACAATGCCGTTATCTTTATATTGCGAAGCATAAGAATAAACGCTGTAACAAAGCCCCATTTCTTCTCTAATTTTTTGGAACAATCTACTACTCATTCCCCCGCCTAGCACAATATTTGCTATTGCAAATGCGTCGGTAACGTCTGCGCCCATCTCAAAACCTGGCATTGCTATACCTAAATGCGTTTGCTCTATACGTTTACTCTTATATAAATGTTGCGGTGTTTTCGCAATAAATTCTTTTTGCTTTACGCTCTTTCTTTTAGTAAACCTATCAGCAAACAAGTCCTTGACGTATTTTTCGGTCTCTTTTACGTCAACGTTGCCCGCTATTGATACTACAACGTTATCAGCCGTGTAATACTTGTCCATATACTTTTTAACGTCTTCACGAGTAAAACGTTTTATGTTTTTTTCTGGACCTAATATGGTTTGACCTAACCCTTCTTTACCATAGTAACTTTGCGCAAGCAAGTCTAAGCACACTTCGTCGGGAGTATCTTCACTCATTTTAATCTCTTCTATTACGACGCCTTTTTCTTTTTCAAGCTCTTCTTTGTCAAAGACCGAATCAAAAAAAATGTCAGCTAAAATTTCTAAAGAAGTTTTAGTATGCTCTTTCATTGACTTAGTGTAATAACAGGTCAATTCTTTTGAAGTGAACGCGTTGATTTGTGCGCCTATTCTATCAATATGGTCGGAAATATCAAAAGCTGAACGAGTTTTCGTACCCTTAAACATAACGTGCTCAATATAGTGCGAAATACCGTTTTCTTCGCTGTTTTCGTTTGCGCTTCCTGTTTTTACAAGCACGCCTGCGCTTACCGAAAGCATACCTTCCATTTTGTTGATAACAAGCCTCAGCCCATTATCAAACTCTTTAAATATTACCATAATTTTCTCCAATAATCAGTCACTAATATTCTGGCTAACCGTCACCACGTTAAAATCATTTTCCTTATAATAATCAATAATATCACCAAGAACATTCTTAGTGTGCGGTTTTGGGTGCATTAAAACTAAATCACCGTTGGTTAAGTTTTTTGTCGCACGCTTAAAAATTAGTGACAAGTCGTCATCACGCCAATCTATCGTGTCTTTTGACCACATTATAACCTTATACCCAAGCTCGTCTGCAACGGATAACGTAACGTCAGAAAAACTTCCAGATGGCGGAGCAAATAAGTTTGGCATTACGCCACATAGCCCGTTTATGATTTTACCAGTTAGTTCTATTTCTTGCTTGTTTTTATCATAAGAAAGTTTTTTATGGTCTTTATGAAAATAGCCGTGATTGGCTATTTCGTGACCTTCGCTTACTATCCTAACCAGCGTTTTTTCGTTATCGTCAGCCCAGCACCCACCCACAAAGAATGTCGCCTTAACGTCTTTTTCGTTCAAAACGTCAATAATTTCATTGACCATTTTAGTATTTTCATACACGTTAAACATAAGCGAAACGTTCTTTTTTTGTGCGTTCCCACGATATATCGGTTGAATGTTTATACCGCTATATATGGGCAAACTTTGTTCGGGAATAAAGCTTACGCCAAAAACCAAGGCTATTGTAAATATTAAAATTAAATTCGTTATAAACGTAATCTTAACGTTTAGTTTTTTCATTTATCGCCACCTCTATACATACTTTATGACGTGGTTATAAATAAAATTCCCTTATAAATTAAAATATGCAAGGCTTAAAACCTTGCATATTTTTTCGTTTGTTAAGATTAGTCGTTAATAATTTCTAAAAGTTTAAGGTCGATTCCTTTTTCACCAATTTTGATAATTTCAACCTTAACTTTGTCACCTATATGCAATACTTCTTCAACGTTGTTAATTCTCTTTTCGCTCATTTTGCTGATGTGAATTAAACCGTCTTTACCCGGAGCTAATTCGCAGAATGCGCCTACCTTTGGTAAAATTCTTACAACTTCGCTTATGAACATATCGCCAACTTCAGGATCTTTTGCGATTGAAAGAATAATTGCTTTTGCTCTTTCTGCATCACCTTGACCGTTTACTGCTGCGATATTTACTCTACCGTCGTCGTCAATATCAATCTTAACGCAAGTTTCTTCAATAATCTTATTGATTACTTTACCTTGTTTACCAACAACGTCACCAATCTTTTCTGGATCAATATTGAAAGAAATAATCCTTGGAGCGTATTTTGAAAGTTCTTCTCTAGGTTCTTTTATAGCTTCAAGCATCTTTGAAAGAATATATTGTCTACCAACGTTTGCTTGAGCGATTGCTTTTCTTAAAATAGCTTCGTCAATTCCTTTAATCTTAATGTCCATTTGGATAGCGGTAATACCCTTTTCAGTACCTGCCACCTTAAAGTCCATGTCACCAAGGAAGTCTTCTAAACCTTGGATGTCAGAGAGTATTGAAACCTTTCCGCTTTCAGTGTCTTTGATAAGGCCCATAGCAATACCTGCAACGGGCGCTTTAATGGGAACGCCTGCATCCATAAGCGCCAAAGTTGAACCACATACGCTACCTTGTGAGGTTGAACCGTTTGAGCTCATTACTTCTGAAACGATTCTTATTGCGTATGGGAATTCTTCTTCACTGGGAATAACGGGTTCTAACGCACGTTCTGCAAGTGCACCGTGGCCGATTTCACGTCTACCAGGGCTTCTTAAGGGTTTAGCTTCGCCTGAAGCATAACCTGGCATGTTGTATTGGTGCATATAACGTTTTGTTGTGTCACCATCAAGACCTTCAAGTTTTTGTGCTTCCGAAAGCATGCCTAAGGTACAAGTTGAAAGAACTTGTGTCATACCTCTAGTGAACACGCCTGAGCCGTGTACTCTGGGAAGAACGCCTGCTTCACACCAAATTTTTCTAACTTCATCAAGTTTTCTTCCGTCAGGACGAATACCTGTGTTTGTGATTTTTGCTCTTACCTTTTCTTTGGTCATATAGTAAAGAGCGTCTTTAATTTCTCTTTGCTTGTCAGGGAAAATTTCCGCAAAGTGTTCTAAGCAGTCCTTTTCAACCTTGTCTTGACCAGCTTGTCTTTCATGACGGTCAAACGTATCAAGAGCGTCGTCAAGCATTTTGTCTGCATATGCTCTTACTGCGTTATCGATATCTTCGGGAACGTGGTAAAACTCCATTTCTCTCTTGGGTTTACCGATTTCTTTAACGATTTCTTCTTGGAAAGCGCAAAGGCGTTTGATTTCTTCGTGACCGAATAAAATAGCACCTACCATTTCGTCGTCACTGATTTCATTAGCGCCAGCTTCAACCATCATGATAGCATCTTTAGTACCTGCTAAGTTTAAGGTTAAAACGCTCTTTGCTCTTTGAGCTTCGTCTGGGTTAATAACGTATTCTCCGTCAACCATACCAACTACTACACTACCCGTAGGACCAGCGAACGGAATATCAGAAATGCTGATTGCTATTGAGCTACCGAGCATTGCTAAAGGTTCGGGTTGGATGTCGGGTTCAACAGATAATGCTGTTGCGATAACGATTACGTCATTAAATAATCCCTTTGGAAATAAAGGACGGATAGGTCTATCAATAAGTCTTGAAGTTAGAATAGCCTTGTCGCTTGCTCTGCCTTCTCTCTTTTTGAAACCACCGGGAATTTTACCGATTGAGTACATTTTTTCTTCAAAATCTACTCCTAAGGGGAAATAATCCATTCCGTCTCTTGCTTGGGCTGCCATTGTTACGTTAACCATTACTGCAGTTTCACCACATCTAACAACGCATGAACCGTTTGTTTGTTCTGCGTATTTGCCCGTTTCAACGATAAGTTCTTTGCCACCGACGGTGGTTTTGAACACTCTAAAAGTTTCTGTCATTGTTTTTCTCCTGTTTCAACTCTATATTTTTATGAAACGCTTAAGCAACCTACATAAGCGCATAAATTGACTGTTTTAAGGGAAATTTTACTATTCCTTTTTAAGAAAAATCGGGCGACAAAATATTTTATGCCGCCCTGATTTCTTACTTTCTCAAATTTAAATCTGCGATAATCTTTCTATATCTTTCGATATCGATTTCTTGCAAATACTTTAATAAACCACGTCTTTCACCAACCATTTTCATAAGACCACGTCTTGAGTGGTTGTCGTGCTTGTTGATTGAAAGGTGTGCGTTTAAGTGGTTAATTCTTTCAGTCAAAAGTGCGATTTGAACTTCTGCTGAACCTGTGTCACCTTCGTGACGAGCGAATTTTGCGATAATTTCTTGTTTCTTTGCCTTTTCCATATTCTTTTACCTCCTATTATTTATGGAATAATTCACTCTTAACAAAGCAAAGGGTGGAGAACCACAAAACCTTGTTAGAGCATTAAGCCTATCTAGTATAACAAAATTTATCTCTTTTGTAAACTATTTTTACCTTTTGGTAAACACTTTTTTAATTAACTTTAAAGATTTTTATAGCAAAGAAGTAAATAATCTTGCTTATCCAACGCTTAAATGCGTTATTACTTGAAGTTAGACGCACTGTAAATCTCTTTTTAAGTTTTTTGTAAGTTACAGGGTCTCTTTCTTTTATTTCATCCCATAACGCTTGCTTCTTAGCAAGGTCTTCCTTACTACCCATCTTAATAAGGTATATACTGTTTATTACCATCATTATCAAGTTATAATCAAGCATATACTTGTAAAGTCTTGGGCGAGTTTCGCTAAACTGATTGATGTCGTGCGCTTGAGATAATATTTGGGTTACTTTTATGTGTTGGTCAATCCTTTTCATCATAACCTTTTCAGCAACCGATTGATCGGGTCTGCCAATAAAGTATCTATAAAAGTCAACGTTAACGTAATAGAATTTTTTAATGTAAGGTAACGGCGTATAAACCACTAAGTTATCAACATAGAAGGTATGCTTAGGCAATTCAAAGCCTATAGAACGTAAAAGTTCGGTTCTATAAATCATGCTGTGCATTGCCATAAATTGCCCAGTTTTGAAAGGCTTGCCTTCTTCAAAATCAAACAGCCTTCCTTCTGGAAGATTTTTATAATTAACGATACGCCTTGTGTTATTATACACGTGCTCGTAAACATAGTTAGAAAGCAACACGTCTGGTCCTTCTTCTTTACCCTCAAAGCTCTTTAATACGTCTAAAATTTTATACAAGGCTTGTTCATCCACCCAGTCGTCAGAGTCAACAACCTTAAAATATTTACCCGTTGCGTTTTTTAAACCAAAGTTAACCGCGTCGCCGTGCCCACCGTTTTCTTTATGTATTGCTTTTACGATAGTTGGATATTCTGCCTCATAGCGGTCAGCAATTTCTTTAGTATTATCTTTTGTCGAACCGTCGTTTACTATTAAAATTTCAGCATCATCGCCTGCTTTTAATAGTGATTGAATACATTTATCCATGTATTCTGCTGAGTTAAAGCACGGTACTGCAAACGATATAAGTTTCATATTAAATCTCCTTTCTACTCAAAAAGTTTTGCCTTTTTGATTTTTATTTGTTCAAGCTTTTCTAAGTACGTTACCACGTCTTTTGGCGAAGCTTGTCGCTCAATCCTTTCACCGCCGTTATAAACCCGCTTACTTATTGCATTAGCGCCACAAGAAACGTTTTGAGCTATTTCTTCCATAACGTCGATATTGTAAACGCACGCCTTGTTTGGCTTTGTGTAGCCCACGTTTTCAAGATTTCCCGCCATGTATTTTTGCCTATACAAATAATACGGTGAATAGCCGTTATCACTTAGTGCTTGGTGTGCATATTCTACCATTTGGTTAACTTTTTCACCGCTAAGTCTTTCGGTATCCTCTTTTAACGAAGAGCCACGTTTTAAGCAAAGTGTATGAACGGTAATGTTTTCAGGTGATAAACTGATTGCTTTATCTAAACTAAACTTAAAGTCCTCAATGCTTTCACCCTCAAGCCCAGCGATTAAATCCATATTTATATCAAACATGCCTTTTGCCATATTAAAGGCTAACTCAACCTGTTCAGCCGTGTGATTTCTGCCTAACGCCGTTAAAGTCTTATCTAAAAACGTTTGCGGATTGATGCAAATTCTTGTAACGTTATGTTTTTTTAGTAACATTAAGTTGCTTTCAGTTATCGCGTCAGGCCTACCAGCCTCAACGGTATATTCAACACCAGTGTTTATTTTATCTATTGCGCACAAAACTTTTTCAAGCTGATTATCGTTTAATGCAACGGGCGTTCCACCACCAATATAAATACTCCTTAATTTCTTAATGAATTGCGCGCTATAATTTATTTCATCCACCAAAGCATCAACGTATTCGTCAACGTGGCGTTTAGCGCTCTTTATATCGGCACTAATAAACGAGCAATATTTACAGCGAGATGGGCAAAATGGAATAAATACAAAAAAATCCGTATTGTCGTCATCTTTTTTATAAATACCTTTTTGCGTATCTATAACCGATTTGGTGAGCAAGGTTTTTTGCTCGCTAACCTGCATAGTGCTTGTGAAAAAATCAGTGAACTCGCCCGTTCTTTCCATTTGTTGATATGCAAGTTTGGTTGGCCTTATGCCAGTTAAAGCACCCCAACATACAGTTTTATCTAAAAACTTGGATAAACCTTTGTAAAGAGAAAGCTTTGCGTATCGTTTAACTAAACGCTTCCTTTCAATTTCATCAGCAATGTTTTTAACAAAATTTCCGTACGCAAACACCTTTCCGTTTATTGTAATAGTGTTAACGAATTTATTTTCACTTTCCTTAAAGCGATGAATAATGTTTAACGTTTCGCCTTCATCAAAAAGGTTTACAACTTCCCTTAATTCGCTTTGCAAGTTTTCTACGTTCGTATCAATCATATTCTGCCATCACGTTGAATTTTCTTTCACGCTCCAAAGTGGTAAATTCCCCATGCCCAGGATAAACGGCATAGTCTCTGTCAAGCGCAAATAAGCGCTTTACCGAATTTACCATATCATCCCTATTTCCCGTTATAAAGTCTGTTCTCCCAACGCTGTCTAAAAACAAAGTATCGCCAGAAAAAATTGCATTATCCACCACAAAGCAAACACTTCCGTCCGTATGACCTGGAGTAGAAATCACCTTTATCTTTATACCAAATAAAGATATTATATCACCGTCGTTAAAGGTGTAGTCGGCTGTTAAATATTCAAACTTTCTGCCAAAATCAGCGCTCAAATTTTGGTCATTAAGTAGTTTAGGCGCATCCAACTTGCTAATATAAACGTTTACACCATCATCTTGCAGTTTTTTAGCACAACCAGAATGGTCAAAATGTGCGTGCGTCAACAAAATCGCCTTAACAGTGAAGTTATTAGCCAATTCCGCCTGTTTTATTTTTTTATAGTTTTCGCCACAATCAATCACTACCGCCTGATTATCTTCACCTACTAAAAAATAAGTGTTTACACCAAGTGGTCCTGATATCAAATGATATATTTTCATCCGTTAGACGTCCTAAATACTTCTGTAATTTTAGGCTCTTGAGAAAGTTTTTTAATTAATGCGTCAAGCTGGTCTTTACCACCAAGCCTTACGTTAAACTCAACAATAGCCATCTTTGTTTTTTGGTCAATTCTGCCGTTAGTCGACATGATGTCAAGCTTTAATTGCGCAACAACACCCGCAACCACAGCCAAAACTTCGGCTTGCGTTTCGCCAGTAACCTTAATGCTGGTATTATAGCCTACACCAGACTGCTCTGCCCATTCTACTTCTATAAGCCTTTCATTTTCGGTGTTAGATAAGTTGGGGCAATCTTTTCTGTGCACGGTAACGCCCTTGCCACGTGAGATAAAACCAACGATTTCATCACCGGGAACGGGGTTACAACAACCAGCAAACCTAACCAAAAGCCCAGCCATACCCTTAACTTTAACACCGCTGACACTTGATTTGTTGCTCTTAAAGTATTTTGTAACTTCTTGAGCGGGTTGGCTTTTTCTATAATAATCAATAAGTTTTACTATAACTTGGTTTACAGAAACTGCACCGTAGCCAATAGAAGAAAACATTTCATCTTGACCAGTAAAAGACATTCTGCTTGCTAAATGTGCAAAAGACTCTTCGGTTAACAACTCGCTTAAGCTATACCCTCTGCGTTTAGCTTCGGCGTCAAGCATAATCTTGCCTGTTTTGCCGTTTTCTTCTTTCATTTCTCGCTTAAAGAACTGCTTGATCTTTACGCGCGCGCTCGAGCTTTTTACTATCTTAATCCAGTCCCAAGAAGGACCTTTTGAGTTTTGCGAAGTTATAATATCAACAACGTCGCCCACCTGTAAAATAGTGTTTAGTGGAACGATTTTACCGTTAACCTTTGCGCCAACACATTTATTTCCTACGGCTGAGTGAATATTATATGCAAAGTCAAGTGGTGTGGCATCCTTGGGTAAACTTATAACGTCTCCTTTTGGCGTAAACACTAAAACTTCAGAACTATAAATATCGCCCTTTAGCGTGTTTAAAAACTCTTTACTGTCTTTTAAACCGCCTTGCCACTCCATAACTTCTCTTATCCAAGAAAGCCTTGTGTCTAGGTCGTCTGCGACTTGTTTCTTTTCTTTATATTTCCAATGCGCCGCGATACCATATTCGGCAGCGTGGTTCATTTCGTACGTTCTTATTTGAATTTCAAACACTTTACCAAAGTTAGTTACAACCGTTGTGTGTAGCGAACGATACATATTGGGTTTTGGAGTTGCTATATAGTCTTTAATTCTGCCTGGAACAGGTTTCCATTTATGGTGAATTTTACCAAACACTTCATAGCACTCGTCAACAGTGTTTACAATAATTCTTATGGCAACTAAGTCATAAATTTGGTCGAGTGTTTTGTTGCGCTCACGCATTTTTCTAAAAATGCTGTACATATGCTTTCTTCTACCGTAAACTTCACCGTCTACGTGAGAATCGCTTAATATTTGCTTAACTTCTTCGACAACTTGGTCAACCGATTCAACGTTTGCTTGCAAGCGTTGCTCAATATTGGTTTCAAGATATTCGTAAAAGTCGGGCTCAACGTATTTTAAGCAAAGGTCTTCAAGTTCACACTTGATTTGCGATATTCCCAACCTATCTGCAAGCGGAGCGTAAACGTCAAGTGTTTCCCTTGCCATTCTTTGTTGGCGTTCCTTAGACAAAAAGTTAAGCGAACGCATATTGTGAAGCCTATCCGCAAGCTTGATTATTATAACCCTTATGTCTTTAGCCATAGCAACGAAAATTTTTCTAAAATTTTCGGCTTGTTCTTCTTCCTTTGAGTGAAATTGAATTTTATCGAGTTTAGTTACCCCAACAACAAGCTCTAAAACTTCTTCGCCAAACTCTTTTCTAATATCGCCTTCGGAAACAGCGGTATCTTCTATAACGTCATGCAAAAACGCTGCGGCTACGGTTGACGCGTCTAACCCAAGGTCAGATAAAATTTGCGCAACAGTACATGGGTGAATAAAATACTCTTCACCCGAAGCCCTTTTTTGATTTGCATGAGCTTTTTTTGCATAATCATGCGCTTTGGTAAGTAAGGCTAAATCTTTACCTATATAGTTTTGTTCAAGTCTTTTTAAGATATCAAACATAACGCGCCTTTATTAACTCAATTTTACTATATAGCGTCGAATTTGTCAATGCGTTTTTTACTTTTTCATCAAAGCTAAAAATTCCGTTCTTTTGAACGAAAATACCTAACTCCATAAACACTTCTATTACAAAAGCAAGCATAAGCGGGTTTTCTTGCCCAGAGTGCTTGCAAACGAAAGTTGCAGTGTCCGTAAACACTTTACCCGTTAAGGACTTTAAAATATTATAAAGTCTAATAAATTCGCTTCTATCCGTTGTGATTTCTTTTATAAACTCATAACCTATTTTGTTTGAAATAAGTTGACTTGGCACACCATAATCAACAAATTGTAAGGGCACATCCAAATACACCACACGTTCAAAATCTTCAGGAATTTCCATTGGCGAAATAACAACGCAGTCATTGTTATTCTTTGCGTTTATCCTAAACAAGTACAACGGCAAATGATGTATTTCCTTAAAACGCGCATAGTTTTCAGCGTTTGATAGTATATACACTGTTCCCGCGCCGTTATTTTCATAACGGAAATCATTAGAGATTTTCAGGTCGATAACGTCTTTTGCAAGTTTTTTTATCTCATTTACAAACACGTGCGTTTTTACAGACGAAAAATCGCCGTAGTCACACTCGATAGAACGGACATAGCCCTTAATTGACTGTCTGCCCTTAAATGTTGAAAGATTAATTTCAAAAAGGACTTTTTTGTTTACCGGTAAAGACAAAGGAAGAACATTGTTTGCACCGTTAAAATCAAGCATTTCTATAACGCTAGTATTAAACGAATAGTGTGGAGACCCTGCTCTTAACGGCTTTGAACTTACGCCCTTAACAACAGTGGTAAACGTTGGACGTTTATTTCCTACGCCAAAAGGCTCTAAAAGCTCTATCTCTCTTGCAAACCTTAAAGATATTTCATCAGTAATATCCCACTCCGCATAAGAAATCTTTTCATACTTGATTTTTCCGTAATTTTTGCTAACGTATTCACAAATCGCCTTCTCAAAACCAATAAAATTATCTTCCGTTATGGATACGCCTGCGGCTTGTGAATGCCCGCCGAACGTTAAAAGCAAGTCTTTCGCGCTTGTTATTGCATCGTAAATATTTATGCCGTCAATACTGCGCGCTGAGCCTTTAAGATTTTCGCCTTGTCCTGCAAAGACAATGACTGGGCGCGCAAAATCTTCAACCAGTTTTGATGCAACTATCCCTATAAATCCCGCACTCCACGCGCTATTTTTTACTAATATTACGTTGCGTTTATGTAACGAGTGTTTTTTTATTATTTGCTTTGCTTCATTATATATTTTATCACACTCTGCTTGTCTTGCCATGTTGTATCCGTTAAGTTTTACACTTAAATCAAATACGGCATTTTCGTCTTCAGTGGTAAATAAATCAAGTGCAGTTTTAGCATCCCCCATTCGTCCGCCTGCGTTGATTCTTGGCGCAATGGAGTATGCTATTGTTTGCGCAGTGATTTGTTTATCGCTTTCACCAAGCAAGTATTTAAATGCTAACCTTTGGCTATTTTTGCCGTTCAAAATATCAAGTCCACAGGAAACTACGTCACGATTTTCGCCCACTAAATCCATGCTGTCAGCAACGGTGGCAACGGCAACCAAGTCTAAAAACTTATCGGCTTTTTCTCCAATAAGCGCGTTCGCTAGTTTATATGAAACCCCCGCACCACACAAGCCGTTAAATGGATATTGTTGACCTGTAATTTTGGGGTTGATTTTTATGCAGTCTGGCAAAATGTCGGGCGGTTCATGGTGGTCTGTTACTATAACGTCAATCCCCATTTGTTTTAATGCTAAAATTTTATCATAGTCGCTTATTCCACAGTCAACGGTTATAATTAAGTCTATCTTTTGTTGCTCGTTAATTTCAATCAACATATCAACGTTAAGCCCGTAACCTTGTTCCCTTTCAGGCACAAATACGCGCAAATTGGTTATACCATATTCTTTTAAGGCGAAATATAATAATGATGAAGCACACACACCGTCAGCATCGTAATCGCCGAAAATTAAAATATTTTCCTTTGCTATTTTTGCTTGCCCTAGCCTTTCAACAGCCTTATCCATATCAGCAAGTAAAAACGGATTATGTAGTCCGTGCTTTCCTGGTGATAAAAAGCGTTTCGCCTTTTCAATGGTATCTTGTTCACGGTAATACAAAAGCCTTGCGGTATCATATAAAATACCACATTCAAAAGCAATATTCATAACTTGCTTTTCCTGCTCTTGATTAAGTTTTGTTCCGTAAACAATGTTCATAATTTTTCCTTTAAATCAAACAAGGCGGAAAAATATTCCGCCTTAATTTTTAGCAAACTGAACTAATTCTAAAAAACTATTTTTTCTTACTAGTCTTAATAGTTGTCCATAAGAGCGGGGTGATGAAGTAAGAAACACCAACAGCGCTTACGCCAGCAACCAATAGGCTTGCACCAACAATTGCCG
Source organism: Christensenellaceae bacterium (assembly GCA_045578765.1). GTDB lineage: Bacteria > Bacillota > Clostridia > Christensenellales > Borkfalkiaceae > UBA1259. Next base: position 25,620 of record JAZNKV010000010.1, read on the forward strand.
TATAGCTTGCAAATAATGCCATAAGCGCAACACTTGCAACGAAAACTGCCACGAGCGCAAGAACTGTTTTCTTTTTCTCAGCGTTCATAACGCCTACTGCTAAATTGTCATATTCGAATTTACCCGTTTGGTTTTTAACAGCTTCCTTTAATCTTCCCGTTGTCATGATAGACATCACAGCGCCAAGAACAAATGAGAAAGCAAGCGCTATCAGTTGCACGTATGGAATTGAGGGTAAACGAGTTATGCTCATCAACGCAATAAACACAAGAGCTGACAAAATTGCCGAACAAATAACTGCGACCGCAGCTGCAAGTTTATCCATAATTAACGTGTACACAAAAATCAATACAACAGCAATGCTCATTGCTATAAGAATACCCTTAACGTTGTTATCGCCATAACCACTTGCAAAGTTAGGATCAAAGTCAGCAACGGTAACCGTTGCAGTTAAAGGATCTTGAGAAAGCGCGTCATTTATTGCTTGTTCTAGGTCAGCGATTTGTTCGCTTACGTCACCTGCAAACTTAAACACGTACCCTATGCCGTTATCAAGAGTTTGTGTTGATATAACGTTTATACCCTTTTCCGCCATGTACTTATCTGCAGTAGTTTTTAAGGTTTGTTGCGCTTTTTCTATAGGTTGAGTTATTGTAACTCTTAAATCAAACGAACTAGAATAGTCGCCCGTGTTATTAAACCCAAACACACCAAAAAGAGTTATACCTACGACGAGAATTACAAGCGTTGAAACTATAAACCATTTTACTTTTTTCATTACGCCGTTCATACTACGCCTCCTCTACTTCTTCACTAATCGAAACTTGTTCGTTCCTTTTGAAGCGAAGGAATTTTTCTTTATTTTTAACGAGTGGCAAAATCAAACCGGTGTACATTCTTGTAAACACTAACGAACTTATTAAAGAAACGGCTACGCCTATACCAAAAGTTGTAGCAAAGTTTCTAACGATACCACCTGTCAACGCAAGCATGCTGAGCGCAACTATTCCCGCAACAACGTGCAAGCTGATCGTGGGAACTAAACTTTGATTTAGACCTTTTGAAACAGCCGCTTTAACCGTCTTTTTACTGTTTGCATATTCATCTTTGACTCTTTGTGCAAAAGACATTAAAGAAATCGCACAAAGAACGGTTGATGCTATAATACCAAACACACCGCCCATTGAAAGAACGATTCCAGGAACACCTATCATCAACCACGTTTCACAAATAATAAAGAGTAAAAATGAAAGTGCTGAGATAATTCCTAAGCCTTTATACACAACGCAAAGAACTGCCATTGTAACAACCACGAGAGTGATTATACCAACCAAACACTTGGTTGCAATATCTTCACCGTAAAGAGACGTAATAAGCTGTGCGTCGTTAGCAGTGTACCCATCATACTTATAAGCAAGACCACCGTTTTTCACTTGAAGCGCTAAACGACGTGCACCCTTTTCAGTTTTAATTTGACTAATCGTAATAGTGTTACCGTTAACTACGCTTTCATCGATGGTAGAATTGAACAACGGATTACTTACGCCAAACTCTTCACCGCAGGTTATCTTTAAGTAATAAGTTCCTTCAGTTTCATTGATTGTTTCTAAAAGTTTGCTCTTACCTTCGTCGGTGAGAACTATTGAAATGCAATAATTGCCTTCTTCAATCATGCCGAGATATTGAGAATCTTGAACAACTTTAATGTCTTTTAGAATTTGTGTTGAAGGATTAGCATCCGTTCCACCATAAAATTCAAGTTCGCCGTAAGCTGCAATCGCAAGCATATCTTCAGTAACCGTATCAGTGTTCTTAAGTTCAATTCTAATGTCCTGATCTAAAACCGCAGGATCATTACTTTTTAACGCTTTAATTGTATATGAACTATAACCAAGCGCTTCAATTCTTTGCCTTAAAACGTCAATAACCTCATCAACGTCTTTAACTTCTTTTTCATTGTCCGGTGCGAGCGTTAAAGTATACGCTACACCACCTGATAGGTCATAATCTAATTCAATTGCACCAATTGCACCCACGTAATTGTCCTTTGCCCCAACGGGAAATTGCAAGAACGTGAAAACAAGCACTACTGAAATGATTACGCTTAATATTGACAATAAAACAGTTGCTTTATTCTTACTCATTTTGCCTCCGCTATATTTTGCCTTAATGGGAAATTTTAACAATAAAATATCTTATAAATTATACTACATTTTTATATTGTCGGTCAACAAATTAGTTAATTTTGTTAAAAATTTCCCTGCTAAATTTATTTTTAAGTATATTTTGCCCTTACAAGTGCTTAAATTTGTTCCATATGTAAAAAGCAAAAGCAAGGAGCGGGTAAACCCGTTCCTTGTTTTTTACTAATTTTTTAGTTGATTTGCTTAGAAGTTGTTTAATTCTTCAAGCATTTTTTGAAGGTCGGCACCGTGAACTTCTGCAGCTTCTCCAACCGTTTCACCGTGAGCTAAAGCACAACCTAAGCAATGCATGCCGTATGACATTAAAATTTCACCAGCGTTGGGATTAAGTTGAATTGCTTCAAAAATAGTGGTGTTTTCTGTAATCTTATTTTCCATATCAGTCTTCTCCTATAATTTTAATTTTATTATTGCCTTTTGTTGTGATGATTAAACAAAAAAACGGCAACCATTTACATTACCGTTTTATTATATAATTATTTTCAAGATATGTCAATCGTTTTTTTAATTTTGTTGCGTTATAACATGGGCGCAAAAACATTGATTAAAAGTAGTCCTATAAAAGTTATAACCACACCTATTATACACTTTGAATTTATCTTTTCCTTAAAAAATATTGCAGACATCATAAGCGACAAAATCAAACTTGTGCCACGTTGCAACGGGAACACTTCGCTCGAAGGCAAATAGTTTGCTGATAATGTTGCAAAATATGTGTGCATAAACAAGCAAAACGCCATAACAAGCACGTAAAACCAAACTTTTTTGAATACTTCAACATAGCTGGTTTGAATAGATGAATCTTTATGATTTTGCTTTTTATAAATAAGCGCCAAAACCGTAAAACATATCACAATAGAAGCCAATGAGAAAACGTAAGCGTAAAAGTTAAAGGCAGTTGCATCCATTTGCACACCATCATTTAGAACACGTTCTACCATCTGCATGTTAAACCACTTTTGTGTAAACTGCGTCAATCCATTTGATAAACAACAAACAATTAGCAATATCACACCTTTTACTGTCGTTTTTCCCTTAACATTTCTGTTGTAAGAAAACATAATAAATGAAGCAAAAATAAGCAGTGCAATCCCCACCCATTTTAACCAAATAATATATTCCGCGAAAAATATAGCTGATAAAATTAGCGGAACGAGAGTACCCACCGTTAAAAACACATCAAGCATCATATATGCCCCAGTTTTTACCGCAAGCAACCATGAAACAACAAACACTGACGTTGCGACACCCGATATTAATGATATGACAAAAGTTATCGAATCTAATTGAAAAGCTTTAAAATTGCCGTTTATTATAAGCACTACAGCAAAACCCAAAAGCACACAAAAAAACATTCTTATCGTGCTGATAAATAACGATAAAAGCGTACTGTGTGCATACCCGCTTGTTTTTTTACCGCAAAACCCTTTTGTTGCGCCCATAAAAACAGACAATGCCAAAAACAAGTATCCCATAAAAAACCTTCTTTTTTAGTCGCTTTAATTATACACTCGTAATTTATTAAAGGCAACATTTTGATATACTCATTTTATACGATTTTTGACATTTAAAAACTACTTTTATAATATTTAGCAGTTTTTGTCGGTTTCTAATCAAACCAAATCATTTATAAATTCGCTACTAAAAAATAAAAAAGGCGACACCACGTTCGCCTTTTTAGTCTGGAGCAGGTGATGGGAATCGAACCCACCTCTCAAGCTTGGGAAGCTCGCATTCTACCGATGAACTACACCTGCCTGCTTAGAGCAAGCAACATCTTGCACTAAGTTAAATGTTGTGAAATGATTATACCAAAATTCATTTGGTTTGTAAACTATTTTATATTAAGCCGTAAAAAATTATGCCGAGAATTGCTGATAAGAGTATCAAAATTATTGGCGATATAGCTTTTTTTCGTAATTTTTTGTACGTTATGCCAGTAGCTCCAACAACAAGGAAAATCACTAGCGCTCTCCAATCAAAACTAACGGTGTCACCTATCGCGCCAAGCGATAAAATAACCGAAAGAATAAGTGTTATTGCAGTGCCGATAATTAGCCCCACAACCACCGGGCGAACGCCCACCAAAAATGCTTTTACTCCCGCAAATTTCATCAAACCTTTTACCGCTGACGCGATAATCAATATGATTATAAACGACGGTAGAACAACGCCAAGCGTTGCAAGTAACGCGCCCAATATTCCAGCTTGCGAAGCGCCAACAAAAGTTGCCATATTTATTGCAATAGGCCCTGGCGTACTTTCTGCAACGGCAATAAAATTCATAATTTCTTCACCCAAAAGCCAACCGTGCGCTGTCACTTCTTCAGTAACTAATGGGATCATTGCATATCCGCCGCCAAAAGTAAAAAGACCTATCTTAAAAAACGTTATAAACAGATCGAGAAGTAAAGGCATTATTTATCCTCCTTCTCGGCATTAGTCTTGTTCGTTTTATTCTTAAAGCAAGCACAAAGATATATGCTCACCCCTACTACTCCACCTATAAGTATATAGAATATTGACGAGAAGTTGATTGAAAATAATGAAAAAGCGACCAAACAACCCGTTGTTAGAACAAAAAGCGTAATGCTTAAAACGTTCTTTTTTAGTGACTTGAACATTTTTATTCCCGCAGACAAAATTAAAAACGCAACGCCTGCTTGTATGCCACGGAAGGCATACTGCACATATTGAAATTTTAAAAAGGCGTCAAAAAATAATGATATAGCGAAAATGATAATAAAAGACGGCATAACAACGCCAAGCGTTGCAAATAAAGAGCCAAGAAACCCGCTCCTTTTATAACCGATATACGTTGCGGAGTTTATTGCGATAGGCCCTGGCGTGCTTTCAGCGATTGCAATTACGTCTAAAAACTCTTCGTGTTCAATCCATTTTTTTCTTTCAATTAGTTCTCGCTCAATTATGGCTATCATTGCGTATCCACCGCCAAAAGTGATTAAGCCAATTTTGAAAAACGCCAAGAACAAACTAAAAAGCGCCTTTAACTTTTTCATACTTAATATTATAGTCATATATAAACATTTTTGCAAACGTTTTTACTGTAAAAGAAAAAATCGGCGTTTCAAAACGCCGATTTTTATACCTTTTATTTTAATTTTATGCTGGTTTGCGCAAAGCCTTTAGCGCTTGTAATCTTTGCATTGCTTGATTCTTTGCCAAATCTATTTTATCTTCCATGCTGTCTAAATGATTGTTATACTCTGTTCTGTCTTTAAAGTTTTTTGCTATCTCAAGCGCCTCTTTTGCACCTGGAATATTGTGTATGTGTTCTTCAATAACGTCTAAAATTTCTTGTACTTCCGCCTTAAAATAATCAATTATTGCACGGACTTCTTGCTCGGTTACTCCGTCGGTAAGATCAACTCCGTCAACTTGAACGCTACCAAGCAATGCTTCAATTTGATCTTTATATGCATCTTTTGCTTGTTGAACCGCTTCTTTTGCATTTGTTTCAATGCTCGAAATTAACGTGGCAATGTTATCTTTTATTGCTTGAGCTTGTTCACTTGACAAATTCTTTAACGTTTTGTCAAGGTAACCATAAACACTGCCCAACGTTACCTTACCGTCAACATCTTCAAGTAGGCCTGCGTTTTCTAATTGCAAAGCAGACGCAAGTTGATTAACTTCATCAACAGTGAGTTCATAGTTTATAACTTTTTCAAACTTAAATGAATCCACCATGCCTTCAAGTTTGCGCACACCGCCCATAAAGTCACCGTAATGTTCAACGTTCAATCCAGGAATTAATTTTAAACCTTGAATACTTTCGTAAATACCGTCAACTACTCCGCTAACGTTGTTGTTGAAATCTGCTTCGGCTTTTTGTTTTGCTTTTAAGAATTCTTCCGTTGCATATTCTTTTAATTGTTTATGCGTATTAGAAATCATTTCGATAAGGGCTTTATCGTCCATTTCTATTGCAACTTCTAAGTCTACTTCACCCGTTTCGCTTGCCGATAAAGCAAGTTTGAATTTGTCAATGCTTACGTTTTGAGCAATTTCAGGATAGTCTAGTTTAAATTGTTCAAATTGTCTAACAAGTGAGTATGCTTGCTCTTGAGCGATAGTAACGCTAAAGTCACCTACAGACGCTGTGATTTTTGCGTTTACCTTTTCGCGAATTTTATCCGCTAGCTCTTTTGTTTTTGCTGACACCGACGTGTTAACCACACAATTATCTTCATTTAAGTATCCAAGTTCAACGGCAAGGTCGGTAATTTTTTGTATTGCACTGTCGATATCTAAGCCGACCAAACTTGTTTCTCCGTATAAAAGAACCTGCCCATCTTCGTCTGCACCACGTACACTCATTACCTTATCGTTTGCATCAAGCGTAAGTTCGATTGACGGGTTAATGTCAACACTAACAAAAGACGATGCTTCAGCAGTTGCTGGACTGCACGCAAACGCGGGAATACACAAAACAAGTGTAAGCAACAATCCTATTGTTTTAAACAAACCTTTTTTCATAATAAAACCTCCGTTTTTTGTTTTCACTTATTAAACGGAGGCTTATTGCTTTTTATTGCATTAAATTTAAATTATTTTCTTTTATTATTCCAAAAATCTTCAAACGAACCGTTCTCGCCTTTGATTTTATCATGTTCGTGTTGCAAGCGGTCCTTCCCTACTTCTTGTCTTGGGAAATAATATTGCACGTAATTATCTCTTTCCTTAAAATTCTGCTCAATAGCAAGCACGTAGTTTAACTTTTGAACGTAATCTTCAAAGTCTACGAGCCCGCTTTCAATATACGCTTGCAAAATATCCCTTTCAGCTTGCTCTAAGTTACCAATAATCGCATTTAAGTATTCTGTAAAGACACTTGAAATTTCGCTTATATCCTTATCTTTAACGCTTCTTTCTTTGTATAGAGTTGGTGCGTTCTTTAGCATTTTTTCAAGACTATCGCCGTTTTCATTAGCAAAGCCTATAATGTCGTAAAACTCACTCTGCGTTGCAGTCTTTGTGAAAACTGCCGAAAGTTTGCCTTTTCCGCACAAAAAATCTTCTACCGAAGCGCGCAACAACTCAAAGTCCTTATTTGAACAAGAAGATATTCTAACCGCAACGGCTTCATTTATTCCCGAAATGGATAAATCTATATATCCGTATTTTAACGCACAATCAACAAAATAGTTTACCGCTTCATTCATAGGTTTGCCAACCATGTTATCAATATTTTCTTGCGTGGACAATATCACGTCCGCATCTGCATTTATTGCGGTAACAGATTTAACCACGTCCTTTTCGTCAATCACAAAGGCTACCGCGGGATTTATTTCTACGGCAAACACCGTTTCCGTATTAGTGGGCGGTTGCATGAAGAAAAAAGTAGCAACCAACGTTAGCACTAACACTGCAACCATCGACATCGCGCTAAAAGTCAACCTGTAAAAACGATTTTGATGTTTTGACTTGTTTTTTATCCTTTCCTTAGGGGCGGAAACAACACTATTCGATAGTTCAGGAACGAGTGAATCTAGCTCTTTCTTCCAGATTTTTTTCCAGTTCATTATCGCTCCTCCTTTAATTCTTTTTTTAATTTTTCTATGGCGCGTTTGTATTTTGACGTTATTGTTCCTGTAGGCATATCAAGAATATCTGCAATCTCTCTATGCTTATACCCCCACAACACGTGAAGCACCACCACCCTTTGCTCTTGCTCGTCAAGCACCTTGTTCATGGCCTTGATTACTGTTCCTTCACTAAACTCGCTTTGAACGTATGCTGATTGCACTTGCTCTAGCGGGGCATCATAACGCGTTTTGCGCAAAAGATCAATTGCGTGGTTTTTGGCTATTTGTAATATCCACGCCCTTCCGTTTGTACCACGATTGAACCTAAATGCATTTTGTTTTATCTTTAGATATACTGTTTGCAAGGCATCTTCTATATCGTGATGATTATGTAAGTAAGTTTGCAAAAACGCATATACACCGCGGGCTGTTTTTAAATATAAGCTCTCTAAGGCTTTATCATTTCCATCAGCAATTAGGCTTAGCAGTCTAGCTATTTCATTAGAGCTCATTTATCCCCCTCGGTCATAGCCGACTCATCTTTCACTTGTTAAACGATTATGACGGCTAGTTTGTTGCAAAATATTTTTCTTTTTATATTGTAAAACATTTTTTTAATTAAATCAACCATTTAAAAAACAAAAACCCGCTTATATTGCGGGTTGTTTTTATATTTGTTTTGCTAATTCAAGTAGTTCATCTTTGCTCAAAATTCCGCTGATAGAATCTGGCTTAGATAAGCAACTAATAGCAACAAGGTTAGCAAAAGATAGCGTTTGCTCATCAGTATAGCCGTTGTAAATAGCGTATAAGCAACCTGCGCAAAAAGCATCGCCTGCACCAACACTTCCTTTTATAAAGCCCTTGGGTAATCTTTTCGACTCAACTGCGGTTATCACTTGGTCGGCATTTATGCAGTATGCTTTTTCCGGACAGTGAATTATAACTTTATCCTTAACGCCAAGACTTTTTATTTTGTTCAAAATTTTAAACACGTTTTCATCATTAAGCGTACCGTCGATATTTCTTGCGCTTACACCTGCAATTAAGCCTGACTCTATCTCGTTTATTATAACGTAGTCACAATATTTTAATGACGAAATGGCTATTTTTGTAAAATCACCGCTTTGTTCGCTTACTAAATCTATGCTCGTTTTTATTCCAAGCTCTTGGGCTTGCTTTAAAAATTTAGACATAGGCGTATTGCCAAATTCATCAAGCACGTCAAACGCATCCAACAACATAACGTAGCCGGCGTGTAAAATCTTGCAATCTAAACGTTGCAAATCAACGTCGCTTGGCGAAAATTCTTTATTTGCGCCCCTATTATGAAAAAACGTTCGCTCACCAGTACTTTTAACCGTTATCACGTCAGAGTAACTAGTTGGAAATCTATCGCTAACTTTTACACCACTGACGTCTATACCCACGCTTTTCATTTGTCCTAAAACAAACTCGCCCTTGTAGTCGTTACCTACCCTACCAAAAGCTTTTACTTTTATTTCCGGGCAAACTTTTTTAAGCGAGATTGCCGTGTTTGGAACACATCCGCCAACACCAAGCGTTTCACTTTCAATTGTCGCAAGCATTCCTTTTTGCGGATAACCTTCAACAAACTTTACGTTGTCTGTTAATATATTCCCCGCAAATGCTATACCCTTTCTTTCTTGCATTTTACACCCTTATTTTTTCGCCTTCACTCTTGTCGCAAAGATCGATAACAGCTTTTATACTATCGCCTACTTTAATCATATTGTAAGCTTTTTCTATCAACTCAACGTATTTCCCACTATAGTCGCAGTATTTGTTAAGAGTTAACCTTACACCGTTTTCGTTACAATACGCATAAAGTTCGTTACTTCTTTCATCAGCTTTAGGGTTAAACAGCATTGCCGCCGCCACACCCACACATAAACTTGTGCAAGATAAACCGTGTTTTTCACATAATTTGATAGCACCTATAAGTCTATCGTTAGAACTTAACTTTCTTATCGTATCTTTACCAACCCTTTCAACAGTATCCGCTAACGCCACGTTTGTAAACCTAAACAAAAGGTTTTCTGCGTGTGATAACAAGTCTGTTATGTCAACACCATTCTCTTTTGCAATTGCATTTGCAGATTGTACAAGCGCCTTGAACGCAACGTATTTGATGTCGTAATCGTTAACTGCTTGATAGATGTAATCATGTCCACGGAGATAACCCAAATACGCACACGTAGCATGGCTCATATTGTGCATAAAAAGCTTTCGCTGTATAAATAAATTGAAAGGTTCAAACGGATATAAGTTATCTACGCTTGGCACTTCGCCCTTAAAAGCATTTTTGTCAACGGGTAAAATATTGTATGGCTCAACCCTAACTAAAAGCGGATTATCCTTTTTATCTTCCTCAGGCATTACAGGCACCATTCTGCCTATGCTTGCTTCAACAAACCCAATTTCGTTGTCAATTCTACTTGCATATTCGGGGATTTGTTCTTTAATCAAGCCTTTTAAAAACTCATCTGCGCCAATGAGATTTTCGCAAATAATAATATTAAAAGGCTTAGCGTTTTGTTCAAAACGTTTTTTTAAGCCTAACGCAATAGGTTTAGCAATAAATTTTAGCACGTTAACACCTATTGCCGTTGCCATAGCGTCACTACTTGCGATTTCATCTGCCACTAACTCAACGTTTTTACCATCAATTCCATAAACGTTTTTAACGGTGACTTTTTTTACTCCGTCATTACTTACGATTTCAACAGGATAAGAGTTATCTTCATTTAATTTCGATATAACTTGTTCGTTAATATCTATAAAACCAACCCTATACCCACTTTGAGAGAAAATTTTGCCTATAAATCCGCGCCCTATGTTTCCGGCGCCGTACATTATAAATTTTTTCATACTTAAATTAGTTCATATCGGGCACTAACGGACCTGCAAGTTCTTTAACAAAGAAAAGTCTTCCTGGAATAGTTGGAATAAAGCTTGACGGAATAAACCTTGTCGTGCCGTAACGAAGCGTCATCCAAAAACTCATACCTTGCCATTGCATTCCACGGCCAAAATACCCATCAGCACCACCTATTGCATAGTCCGCCTTAAACATAAGCCCTGGCCCTATTGTGTTAGCTCTGCATGGCACAAGCGACGTTCTTGACTTAAACGACGTGATAGCGTTTTGTTCAATGGTTAACGGATGAAGTTTGCACGCAATTCTATAAGGTTGTTCAAGCCATTCTTCATCAGTAGCAAATTCTGAGCCAAATTGTGGTTCCCAGAACGCTATATGGCACATTCTACCAATGCCGTAAACAAGCACAAGTTTTGCCCCTTCTGCTTTTAGCTTAGCTATCTTTTCAGGATAGGTCGGCAAATTGTCTTTGGTTGCAAAGTTTCTGTGGTCTACTGGAACAGTTAATTCGCCAAGCGGGTTGTAAAGTGCATCTTCCATAGCCTTTTGGAAAGACGCGTCACCTGTAATGGTGTTGCCTTCACTGTCCGCCCATTCATCCATATTAAAACACCAAACGTTTTTACAACTTACGTTCCATTCTTTGAGAAAATAAACCGCCCACTTATACATACCCATAGGTCCAACGGGCAAAATGAAAGCAAGTTTTTGTCCCCTTTCGTTTGCCTTTTTAATTTCGTTTGCTATTTCGTGACCCATCTTAACTTCAAACTCGTTTAAGTTTGAACATTGAACGGGCGTAAAACTATCATTCCAAAATGCTTGACGATCACAAACTTCTTCAGGTTTATGACTGCAACACTCATCAATCTTCTTAAAGTCCCATCCTTCAGGATAAAAACCTTCTAATAAACTTCCTTTTACTGTTGAATTAAAATCCATTTTTATCTCTCCATTATATTTTTAACAGTTTTTGTTTTTCAATTTTTCGTTTTATTTCCTAAGGCAACAACCTTTTTGTTGTGCCCTTTAAGTACACTTGGCATTGCTTAAAACCTTCTGCATAGTCTGCACCGCATTGGTAGCCACGATAACGCGAACAAGTTTTTACCATATCGGCAAAATCAATCCCATCATGCTCTTTCATCCACACCACTTGACTTTCGTGACAGTTAAGCATTTTTATTTTCAAATCTATGGTTGACGTTATGTCAACGTACATTGATGGGTTAAAGTTTACGCCAGCAAGAGTGTCCATGTAATATATAGGAACTAACTTTACGGCATTTTTTGTTTTTGAAGTATGATAGTTTGGTAGCGTTGCAGTAAAACTCGCATCAAACACTAAGCGCGAAACTGCCGTATGATCGGGCATATAATCATCAGGGTCATGAGTGATAATTAAATCCGGATTTGCGTATCTAATTACGTCAACCATCTTATCCCTTGCTTCTTTATTGTTGTCGTAAATATCTAAATCGTCAAAGCCACCGTGAATAACTTCTATCCCTGCAAGCGCGCCTGCTCTTTTTGCTTCTTCTGCGCGGATTTTTATGAGTTCTTTGGGTGGAATTTCAACGTGACCTAAGTTCCCACTGCTTGCATGGCACACTATTACCGTATCCCCTCTTTCGACACAACGCGCAAGCGTTCCTGAACAAGCTATTTCGATATCATCAGGATGGGCACCTATAGCTAATATTCTCATACATAATCTCCTACTGTTTGATATAAAAATTATATTACACGCGTGCACAAATAACAATGGCATAAAATATACAATAAAAGTAAAATAATCTACTTGCGAAAATGATTATACTGTGTTATACTTTAGATATGAGAAAATATTTTAAGCATAAGATTAAAAGTTTGTTGGTTGTTAACCGTATTGTTGCAATTCACTACCTTGAACAAAAGGAGCGCTTTCACGACCCAGAAGAAAAACATAATTTCTGGGAAATTATTTGTGCGCTTAAAGGAAATATTTCTTGCACACAACACGATAAAACCATTGCCGTTAACGAAGGTAACGTCATCGTCCACAAACCAAACCTTCCCCACTCGCTAACCGTGCCAAAACAAGAACAATCGGGCGTATTTGTTATTTCATTCGACTGTTCTTCGGAAGCTATGAGATTTTTTAGCGATAGGATTATTCAACTTACCCCAAGGCAAATTAAATACATTTACCAAATAATTGAAATTGCTAAGCGCACTTACGATATTACCTTTTACAATATTGAAACTGATATTATGCAATTGCTTGAACACCCTACCCTTGGTGGTGAACAGTTAATTAAAAACTTACTTGAAACAATGCTTATTGATATTATGCGTTCTTTAACTGAAACAGCTGAAGGAAACGACGTGTTTTTGCAAGAAGTTGAAATTAGCGACAAACTTACCGACGATATAGTTAAAATGCTAAAAGATAACGTTTATAGCACTGTGAGCATTGATGATATATGCAGAAAAATGAGTTATAGCAAAGCGCACGTTTTCCGTCAGTTTAAGCGCGCTACAGGAAAAAGCGTTATGGATTATTATACAGACGTAAAGATTAAAGAAGCAAAAAAGCTTATCCGTGAAGATAAGCTTAATATAAAAGAAATCGCTGAAAAGCTATGTTTTGATACGCCAAATTACTTTTCAAAAACGTTTAAGAAAAAGACGGGCAAAACCCCAACAGAATACAAAAAAACGCACGTGTAAACGTGCGTTTTTTCTTTTAGTTGAAACTAAATTATCTTTGTTGTTGGAGATCGTAGTGGATGTCGTATGCTTTTTCTTCTTCGGTGAATTTACGTTTGGTATCGATAACCTTACCGTCGTTCCACTTTCTATCAGCTACGTCTTCAGTAGTACCCATAACGGTTACGTTAACTTGTCTACGACGTGCAATAACGTGGTCCCAGTCAATGAAGTAGATATGTGCAAACAAACCGAGATCGAGTTTGCCATCTTTGATTGTTAAGGTTTCGCTTCTACCAAAGAATACTGAACGGAGGTGACCGTCGGTATTCATTGAAGAATAGTCACCAGGTTCGTTAACGTGTCTACCATATTGTGCGTGGATAGGACCAGGGTGACGATATTGATGTTCTTCAGCAAAATCAGGAATCATCTTTCTCATGATGTCGAGAAGATCGTGTTGAAGATATTCAAGGTCAAATGAGTCGATATCGTGTGAACATTCTTGAACCATTACTGAACAAGTAGTGTGGTGTGATACGATTGCAACAGTACCGTTCTTTACGCCAGATGCTTCTACGATTTCGAGAATTTCTTTTCTAATATCGTGGAAAGTGGGTATCCAACCTCTTGATTGAAGTTCGATTTCTTTTTGGAAAATTTTGAATTCCATGGTGTTTCTCCTTAAAAATATATATTTTTTGTTTTATTTATGCCCTTTCGGGTTTTTGACTATTTATGAGTTTCATCATAAGCACGGCGAACAGCTGATATCATCTCTTCAGCTAATGCTAAGGGGTTTTCTGCTTTTGCGATTGCTGATGAACAGCCTGATGCTGACGCGCCTGCCTTGATTATGTTATAACAATCTTCACCCTTGGTAATACCTGCTGACGGGAAAGGCTTAATGTCTGGATTGATTTCACGAATAACCTTAATAACTTCATCAACGTATTCTTTGTCTGCAGGTTTGCCTGTGCCTATAAGTTCAGTTGGTTCTGCAACTAAGATATTGGGACCCATTTTTGCTATAGCCTTAACTTCTTCAATGCTGTCTGCGCATACCATTGTTGCAAGACCAAGTTCATCTGCACGCTTAATTGCTTTTTCAATTTCTTCTAAAGTGAGCTTCCTTTCAGCGTGGTTAAGCATTACGCCTACTGCACCCGCTTCTTTTAGAGCTTCGGGAAGTGTTTTGCCCATACCCCTACCAACAGGAATGCTATCCATATGTTGAGAGTAAACGTGAACTCTTTTAACGTGTTTTGCTACGTTATAAATTTCCGTATCAGGAATATCCAAAACAACGTCAACGTTGTATTTTTTTGCTAGCTTATCTAAACCTTTTGCCATTTTAAGCAAGGTTTTGCCGTACATATAGCACTTAGGACCATATTCAAAAAAAGGTTCGCTTATCTTATAATCTTTTACCATAATTTATCTCCTTAATCTAATTAAAACAACGCTTTATCATTCAATCTTTCGCCAACAGCTCCACCTGGGTGCGTTACGGCAAATTGTTCGATTTGGAAATTAGTTTCTTCCAAAATAGCCGTTTGAAGCGCGTGCGCTATCATGCAAAGCGCTGTGGTTGACGTTGTGCCTTGAGCATTGTATCTATCACATTCTCTATTTACGTATTGTTTAATAACTACGTCTGCATTTACTGCTAAAGGCGAATCCATTTTTTCAGTTATAGAAATGATTTTAACGTCCTTTTTCTTCATTATATCTAAAATTGGAAGAAGTTCTTTAGTCTTTCCCCCACGTGAAGCGAAAACCATAACGTCCCCTTCCTTAAAATAGCCCGTGCCACCGTGAACGGCTTCTGCCGGAGAAACGAATTTTGCGGGTTGATCAATACAACAAAGAAGGTGTGAAAGATGTTGCATGATTATGCCAGAGTGACCACAACCTGTTGTTCCTATTCTTTCTGCCTTAATCAAAAGCTCAACCGCTTTTGAGAATTGTTCTGCATCAAAGTGATTAACCATTTCGGTTATACATTCAGCTTCGGTTTTATATGCGTCTAAAACCCATTTTAAAGTTTCTTTTTTCATTAAAAGTTCACCTTGTAAGCGTGTTTTAGCAAAAAATTTGCTTTGCAGTTTAAGTATAACATGCAAAACACCAAAAGTCAATTTTTTTATTGAAAATAAAAGTATTTAATAAATAAATTTATTAAAATCATGCTACAAAAAAAGAACTGCAAGACTAATGCTTGCAGTTACAATTTTATTTTAATTTTTTATACCATTTCCACCACTCGTCAGCAATGAGTTTTGCGCCTAAAATAGTTGGATGAACTCCATCAGATAAGTATAAGTATAAAGGGGTATTTTCAGTTGCTTTATCAAAAATGGTTTGTAATTTTATAAAGGGCAAGCCATATTTTAATGCGAGCCGTTTTACTACTTCTGCATACTCTTTAACCTTTAGGAATTGGTCAAACTTTTCGCTAGTCGCATTGCCTTCTAAAACAAACGGTTCAAGCAAAACTATTTGCGTTTTTGGCAATTTTTGCATTGCTTGTTCTATAATTTTTGTATAGGTGTTTTCAAAAATGTCAATAGGTGTACCGTTTTGAGATTCAACTTCATGCCAAACGTCGTTTACGCCGACTAAAATTGACAACAAGTCGGGCTCAACATTTAAAACGTCTTGCTCAAAACGCAAATGTAGGTCGGTAACCTTGTCGCCACTTATTCCACGATTATAAATCGCAATGGCATTATCCCTTTCCATCAGCCTAACCGCTATGTCACGAACGTATCCACAGCCATAACTGCCGAGCCAAAAGTCGTGCTCTCTATCCCTTAAAGCATCAGTTATAGAGTCGCCAAAAAATAATATTTTCATTATTGCTTCCTTTTATTTGATACACTTATACATTGGACCAAAGGCTGAGCATGCTCGGTAATCTTGACCTTCTTTATCCATGCCGAAAGAATTCCAAACGGCTGGGCGGAAAACGTCTTTTTCTTCAACGTTATGCATACATACGGGAATACGGAGCATTGAACAAAGAGTAATAACGTCTGCACCGATATGTCCGTATGAAATCGCACCGTGGTTTGCACCCCAATTATTCATAACGTCGTATGCAGATTTAAATGCGCCTTTACCTGTAATTCTTGGCGTAAACCAAGTGCATGGCCAAGTATAGTCCGTTCTTTTCCAAAGTTTATCGGTAACTTCATCAGGAAGATTTACCGTCCAACCTTCTGCTATTTGCATAACTGGACCTAAACCCTTAACCATATTAAGCCTAATCATAGTAACAGGCATTTGGGCTTTGGTAACAAAACGGCTTGAATATCCACCGCCACGGAAATAGCCTAAGTCAGCATATGGCCACGTTGTTGCTTTCATGCAAGCATCAATATCTTTATCGGTCATTTCCCACCAACGTTTCATGATTGCGTTGCCATTTTCATCCTTAACTTGACCACACGCATCAACGCACGCAGCACCTGAGTTTATAAGATGAATAAACCCGTCAGCTTCTTTTGCTTTTCCTTCAATTTCGTAACCCGTTACGCGTTTTACTGCATCAGCCGACCAATAAGTTCTTACGTCTGCAAAGATTTGCGCTCTACCTGTAAGAAGCTTTCCAAACAGCATACAAATGCCGTTTAAGGTGTCGTTTTCGGTTGCTAAAACATATGGTTCGCGCGCGCCGTTCCAGTCGAAAGTTGAGTTTAATATACTTTCAGGGAAGTCACAGTTGGGGTAAAAATCCGTCCATTGACGTTGGCCTTGGAAGCCACCCGTTATTGCGTTAAAGCCAACGGCTTCTTCTTCAGCACCTTCTGGCAAATTTTTGTTACCATTATACAAATCTTTTATGATGCACGCCATTTTTGCCGTGAATTCCCAGTCTTTTTGTTTTTCTTGTGCTGATTTTTGTAATTCTACGGGATTTTTATCAAAATCGGGATTGCATTTTTCTTTTATCCACTTTAATGCTTTTTCATATTCAACTTGGTCATAAATACCTTCGGTCATTCTCCTTATGATTTCAACTTCATCAACGCTTTCTACTCGCATACCAAGATATTCTTCAAAGAAGTCAACGTCTATAATAGAACCTGCTATGCCCATACATATCGAACCTATTTGAAGGTAAGACTTACCGCGCATTGTAGCTACTGCAACCGCAGAACGAGCAAAGCGCAATAATTTTTCTTCAACGTCCTTAGGAATATCTTTGTCGTCTATATCTTGAACGTCATGCCCGTAAATACCAAA
The DNA here is from genome assembly GCA_045578765.1 of Christensenellaceae bacterium. Classification (GTDB taxonomy): domain Bacteria; phylum Bacillota; class Clostridia; order Christensenellales; family Borkfalkiaceae; genus UBA1259. The sequence goes on from JAZNKV010000010.1 coordinate 43,217, forward strand.
AGCTGGCAAGCCTTTTTGTGCATGTGAAGCAAGAACTGCTGCAAGATAAACCGCACCCGGCCTTTCCGTTCCGTTAAATCCCCAAACAGCTTTTATTGTGTTTGGGTCCATATCCATAGTTTCACTGCCGTAGCACCAACACGGCGTTACAGTAAGCGTTATATCAACGCCTTCCCTTTTGAATTTGTCAGCACATGCTGCACTTTCTGCTACCCTACCTATCGTAGTGTCTGCTATAATTACCTTTACTTTTTCTCCGTTTGAATAATAAACGTTATTTTCAATCAGTTCTTTTGCACGTTTTGCCATATCCATTGTTTGATTTTCTAAAGATTCCCTAACCTTTAGCGGACCACGCCTGCCGTCTATGGTAGGGCGTATCCCTATTACCGGATATTGACCTATAAGCCTTGATTTTGTCATGTTTTTCTCCTCTATATATTTTCTTAAATAAATTATACAACGACTTATTACTATAGCGTTATAAGAAACTTAACTAAAAAATATAACAAAATTATCTTATTATTTGACAAGTGTATGATAAAATTATATAATAAAAATATGAATCAATTATCTATGCAACCTATATCGGCAACCTTTCATTTGGGCAGTGAAGTTATATTAACGCCTAACTGGAAGGATAAAAACGTTATATTGCCAAACAGTAAACTTTTCTATATTTTAGACGGGGAAATAGTAATTTCTACTAAAAACCAAAATTTTACCGCAAAAAAAGGCGATATGGTTTTAATACCTGCGGGCGTCAAACACGATTTTAACCTTTCTCAAAAAAACTACGCAAAAAAATGCTGGTTTCACTTCGACTTGAATATTGGCGGAAACGGGTTTTTTGATAACCTTGATTTGCCATACAAAATCACGATTGGGATAAACAAGCACGTTAAAGATTTATTTGATGGTATATTTAAATGTGCGCTTAGCAAACGCATGCAAGATAAATTAAAAGTTAGCTCTGGCATTATTGACCTTGTATCGTTTTATCTTGATAACTGCAATTACAGCCAACACGTTGTAGAGCTTAAAGATGAGATAGATAAGGCGATTGAATTTATTAAAGATAATTTTAGACAAAACGTTTCTCTTTCTCAAATTGCAAGCCACGCTAATTTAAGCCCAAACTATTTCGTTAGAAAATTTAAAGAGCGCACGGGGTATGCCCCACTTCAGTTTTTGTGCATAATGAAAATGGAACGCGCAAAATATCTTATTGAACAGACGCAAGACCCAATAAGTTCAATAATGGAAGAATTGGGTTTTTACGATGCTTCTTATTTTTCAAAGTTGTTCAAAAAATACTGTGGATACTCACCAAAAAAGTTTCGTGAAATAAGCGGTAGCAGAAGAAAATAAAATTTAACCCCTATCAGTTTGATAGGGGTTTTGTTTTACACTTTGAACACGGCAAGTTCATACGGCCTATATTCACCGCAAACACATTTGTCGCTTAAAAAATAATTACTCATAACAAGTTTTGCTTTTTCGCAATCTATAGAAATTTTGTTTGTCTTATCAAAATTACAAACGACTATAAATTTTTCATCTTTACACTCTCTTTCATAAACAAAACAATCTTTGTTTTCTTTTGTAATCTCATTAAAGTCACCGTGCATAAACACTTTGTTTTGTTTTCTAAAAGAAAGCAAGTTTTTGTAAAACTTAAAAATAGACTTTTTTGACTTTTTGTCGTTTTCAAGGTTTATATCATTATATTTTGAATATGCAGGCATCCACGGCTGTGCTTTACTAAACCCACCGTTTTTGCTAGCATCCCAAGAAAGCGGACGGCGTGCATTGTCACGCGAGCCAAAATTTATACATTGCATAAGCTTATCGTATGACATTTTTTCTTTGTTCTCGTTGAAAAAATCAACGTTTTCAACATCACAGAACTCACTAAATTGCTCATGATAAGAATTTGTCATGCCCCATTCTTGACCTTGATATATAAATGGTATGCCCTTAAGCAAATACAACATGCCCGCAAACATTGTTGCGCTTTCATACCTTAACTCTTTATCGTTCCCAAAGCGGGATAAAAATCTGGGCTGATCATGATTATCAGTAAAAAGCGTGTAAATAACGTCATTATCAATAGTTAAACGTTGCCATTTAGATAAATCATCAGTTATTTCTTTTAAGTTAAACGGTATTGAAATAAAACGACCGTATCTCCCCTTATGAATATGGTCAAACTGAAAGAGAGTGGTGAGTTCCTTCCTTTCGCTTGATGCGTGACGTTTGATTTCTTCAATATCACCTGCCCAGCACTCCCCAACAGTAAAAATGTTTTCCATGCTTTTTCTGCCAAACATTTGATTTATATATTCATGTAAACGTTTGCCAAAGCAATTTCTTCCACCTTCAAAATCTTTACTAATTTGGTCTATAACGTCTATTCTAAAACCATCAACGCCAAGCCCAACCCAAAAATCTAAAATATCACAAATTTCTTTTCTAACTTTTGGATTATCCCAATTTAAGTCGGGTTGCTCTTTTGCGTATGAGTGCATATAATATTGGTTGCGCTCACCACAATATTCCCACACGCTTCCACCAAAGCAAGCTTGCCAATCATTAATCGGTTTATCCACCCAGTAATAATAGTCAGCGTAAGGATTGTCTTTGCTTTTTTTAGATTCAATAAACCACTTATGTTTGTTAGACGTGTGATTTGGGACTATATCCATAATGATTTTTATGCCGTTTTCACGCAATACACTTGCCATTTCTTTCCAATCATCAAGCGTGCCAAATTCATCCATAATATCATAATAATCACTAACATCATATCCATTGTCAACGTTTGGACTTTTGTAACACGGGCAAAGCCACACCGCATTTACGCCAAGTTCTTTTAGATGGTTAACCTTTTGAGTTACGCCTTTAAGATCACCTATCCCATCACCATTAGCATCAAAAAAAGAACGCGGATATATTTGATAAACTATTAATTCTGAAAACTCTTGAAACTTTTTTGAAAGCATATTCCCCTCACTTTTTGTTTATTATATCATAACCTTGTATACAAATAAACAAATAATCAGCTTTTTTTATTATCATTTTTTGACAAAAAATAAAACCCGCAGTATTCTTAACGGGTTTTGGTTTGAATTTGTTGTTAAATAATAAAGGGTTATAAGCAAGCAAGACAAGGCTCGACAAGTCATAGAGCGAAATAGAACGTCTGTTCATTAAGTTCTATGACGCAGTCAACAAACGCAATATTGCGACGCAAATAACACCTTATTTTGCCTTGGCTTCGCAGTAAATACAACGGTATACTTTTTTATCTTTATCAACAAGTTTAAATATATGTTCAATTTCTTGTTCACAGCTTGTGATACAACGTGGATTTTTGCACTTGATAACGTTTCTTAAAATCAAAGGAAGTTCTAATCTTTTCTTTTCAACGTTTGCGCCGTCTTTAATAAAATTAACAGTTACTTCGGGTGCGATATATCCCAAAACGTCTAGGTCTAAACTTATATTCGCATCAATCTTTATTATGTCTTTTTTGCCAGTTTTTTTACTAGGTACGTTCTTTATAAGTGCAACGGTGCAGTCGAGTTCATCAAGGTTTAAAAATTCATAAATTTCTTTACCTTTGCCAGCTTCAATATGGTCTATAACTATTCCGTTCTTTATAGGATCAATTTTCATTTTTGTTCCCCCTATTTTATACCCAAGAGTTTTAAAATTAGTGCCATACGCATAAACCTTCCGTTAGCAACTTGCTTAAAATAGCACGCGCGTGGATCTTTATCTACTGCAACAGAAATTTCGTTTACCCTTGGCAATGGGTGTAAGATTGCAAGGTCTTTCTTTGCAGTTTCAAGTTTTTCAGGCGTTAAAATATAGCTGTCACGTAGCCTCAAATAATCTTGTTCGTTGAAAAATCTTTCTTGTTGTACTCTTGTCATATACAAAACGTCAAGAGATGGCATTGCGTCTTCTAAACTTCTTGTTTCAACGTAATCCATACCGTATTTATCTAAAACGTCGTGTTTAACGTAATCGGGAATTTTTAATTCGTCGGGTGAAATCAATACGATTTTAATGCCTGTATAACGTGAAAGGGCTTGAATTAAAGAGTGCACGGTTCTGCCAAACATTAAATCTCCACAAAAACCAATGGTAAGGTTGTTAAACCCACCTTTTTCTCTCTTTATAGTAAGCAAGTCCGCAAGTGTTTGCGTTGGGTGGTTGTGCCCGCCGTCACCAGCATTGATAATAGGCACGCTTGACACGTTTGACGCAACGAGTGGCGCACCTTCTTTTGGATGGCGCATTGCAATAATATCTGCATAACAACTTACAACAGTTATCGTATCTGCAACGCTTTCACCTTTTGATGATGACGAGCTGTTTGCATCTGAAAAGCCTAAAACGTTTCCGCCAAGTGACAACATTGCCGATTCAAAACTTAGCCTTGTTCTCGTTGATGGCTCAAAGAATAACGTGGCAAGCTTTTTATGCTTACACTTTTCTTGATATTTTTCGGGGTTGGCGATTATGTCTTCAGCAACGGCAATAAGTTCATCAATTTCTGCAACCGTAAAGTCGGTTATTGATAAAAGATTTCTCATTTTTTCTCCTTAAAGTGCTTTTTTGCTAGTAACTTATGCTTTTATCCAACTTTCATCAGCGGGATTATTTCTAAAAGCTATCAGCCTTTCTACGTCGCTTTCTTTTATATATCCTGTCTTTGCTGCGACGTTAATTACAGTGTCAAAATCGGTGAGTGAAACGTTCTTAACGTTTGCTTCTTTTAATCTTTCTACACCTTTTTTCATGCCGTACGTATAGATGCTTACTATACCGAGCACGATTGCGCCAGCTTCTCGCAAGGCTTCAACAACGTCAATACAGCTTCCACCGGTAGAAATTAGGTCTTCAATAACTACAACTTTTGTGCCCGCCTCAAGCTTGCCTTCAATTTTGTTATTTCTTCCGTGGTCTTTGTTGCTACCGCGAACATAGCCCATAGGCATGCCTAAGATATGGCCTGCGATTGCTGCGTGTGCAATGCCCGCCGTACTTGTACCGAAAAGCGCTTCTGCTTCGGGATAGCATTCTTTTACTTTTTGGGCGATTGCGTTTTCAACTATGTCTCTCGCTTCGGGAGCGGTGAGAATAAGTCTGTTGTCACAATAAATTGGGCTCTTTATTCCACTTGCCCAAGTGAAAGGTTCATCTGGGCGAAGAAATACTGCTTTGATTTTAAGTAGTTGTTCTGCAACCTTATTTGCGATTTCCATTTATACTTTCTCCTTTATCCTAAAAATTCTTGTACGCACTTTCTATATGCTTGAACAGGGTCTTCAGCGCCCGTTATAGAGCGACCTACTACGATATAGTCAGAGCCCATTTCTTTTGCTAAGGCTGGCGTTGTAACACGCTTTTGGTCACCTACCGCGTCACCCGCTAAACGAATACCAGGCGTTATGGTTAAAAATTCTTTACCGCAAACGTCCTTAACCTTACCTGCTTCTAACGGAGAGCAAACTACACCGTCAAGCCCACTTTCCTTTGCGTTTTTAGCATAACTCATAACAACTTCATCAATGGGCTTATCTATTAAAAGTTCTTCAGTCATAAGCTCTTGGTTTGTTGAAGTTAATTGTGTTACAGCGATTAAAAGCGGACGTGTACCATCTGCTCTGGTCAATCCTTCAAGTGCGCCTTTCATCATAACTGAACCACCGCTTGCGTGAAGATTTACCATATCCACGTCGTACCCAGAAAGCACTGCCATTGATTTTTTTACAGTGTTGGGAATATCGTGAAGTTTAAGGTCTAAAAAGATTTTGTGACCACGGCGTTTGATTTCTTTTACGATTTCTACACCGCCAGCATAAAACAATTCCATTCCTACTTTTAAGTAGGGTTTTTCTTCTTTGAATTTATCTAAGAAATTGAAAAGCTGTTCTTTTCCGTTAAAGTCACACGCGATAATTACGTCCTTTTTCATTTGTGAGCTCCTCCAATAATTTCTCTTAAACTATTGATTTTATATTTTTTCATTACTTGGGGTAAGTTATTGATAATATCTTTACAAGCATACGGATTAACTAAGTTTTCCGCACCAACTTGAACAGCGCTTGCGCCGGCAAGCATCATTTCAACAACGTCTTCTGCCGTTGCAACACCGCCTATACCCATAATAGGAAGTTTTACTGCTTCATAAACTTGATAAACCATTCTAAGCGCTACGGGAAAAACCGCTCTACCAGAAAAACCACCCATTTTGTTTGCAATTACGGGGCGCTTTGTTTTTAAGTCAATTCTCATGCCTTGTAAGGTGTTAATTAAACTTATACCGTCAGCACCACCTTGTTCACAAGCTTTTGCGATTGAAACTATATCGGTTACGTTGGGGGTTAGTTTTATAAATACGGGTTTTGTCGTTACCTTTTTTACAGCTTTCGTTACTGCCTCGGCATTTTCGGGAAGAGTGCCAAAGCTCATGCCACCGTTATGCACGTTAGGACAACTTATGTTTACTTCAATTATGCTAACGTCTTTTACGGCGTTGATTTTTTCACAACACTCTACGTATTCTTCAATAGAAAAACCACTGATGTTTGCGATTATAGGTTTATAGTAGCATTTGCGAAGTCTTGGAATTTCTTGTTCGATAACTTTGTCAATCCCTGGGTTTTGTAAACCTACAGAGTTGATTAACCCTTCACTGCATTCTGCTATTCTTGGCGTAGGATTACCAAAACGAGCGTCTTTAGTAGTGCCTTTAATAGAAATAGCACCAAGTACGTTTATATCATAAATATCACTAAACTCGTATCCAAAACCAAATGTTCCGCTGGCTGGAATTACCGGGTTTGTTAATTCAACACCGCAAAGTGAAGTTGAAATATCTACCATATAATTTCCTCCTTTTGAAGAACGGGACCGTCTTTACAAATACGCTTGTTTCCATATTTGGTTTTACACGAACAACCCATGCACGCACCAAAGCCACAGCCCATTCTTTCTTCAAACGAATAACTTCCGCCCGTGGTTGTGTTATTGTAGATTGCTTTTAACATTGGTTCAGGCCCACAGCAGTAAACGTGCGTGTAGCTTTCAACTTGCTTTATCGCGTCAGTTACAAAGCCTTTAATCCCATAACTCCCGTCTACTGTTGTTACTAGCACGTTCGCACCCAAATCCTTAAATTCTTGCTCGTAAAAAATTTCATTTTTAGTGTTAAATCCCAATATAACTGTAGGGATTTTACCTTCGTTTATAAGAGTTTTACAAAGATTATATAAAGGTGGAACGCCAACACCCCCGCCGATTAAAAGTGGATTTTCACCTGCAAATTCGGTAAAATAACCGTTGCCGAGCCCTGTTAAAACGTCAAGCTTTTTACCAGCGTCATACCAAGACATTTGTTCAGTCCCTTTACCCACAACTTTATATATGAGAGTGAGTTTGCCTTTTTCGTAATCACAAACCGAAATAGGACGGCGAAGATATAATCCGTCAAGTTCAATATTGACGAACTGCCCAGAGCGTTCTATTGCGCTAGTGTCACCTTCAAGCGTCATTTTATATACGCTATCCGTTAAACGCTCATTTGTTAAAATTGTAAAAAGACCTTTTTTTAACATTTTTGTTTCCTTTATACAAATGTTTAATTTTGATTTAAGTGTTTAGAAAGTAAGTTTTATTTTATAGTTGTTGGCTATCGAAGTCAAAACGCTAAGCAGTAACGACCCGCAACGACGTTTATAAGACTTTATATAATAAAGGGTTAGAAACGAGTTGCAGTAGGCTCGCGAAGTGTTTGGGGTAAGACTAACCGCCTGGTTGTCGCAGTCCAAACACTAAGCAGTAACGACCTGCAACGACGTTTATAAACCTTTAAGCGTCGATAGTCGAAATACAAAGCGTAGTTTCTTCTAACACGTCGAGAAGTACTTTAACTGTGTCAAGAGCGGTAAACATTGTAACGTTGTTTTCAACGGCGGCACGGCGGATTTGATAACCGTCACTTGCTTGACCTAATGAATTAACGTCACGCGTGCTTATAACGTAAGTTACGTAACCTTTACGGATTGCGGTTAAGATTTCTTCACTGCCTTCGCTAAGCTTTGCCTTTACCCTTGTTCTAATGCCGTTTTCTTTTAAGAATTTTGCAGTACCAGCCGTTGCTTCAATATTAAAGCCTAAGTTATAAAATCTTCTAACTAACGGAAGAGCTTCTTTTTTGTCAGCATCTGCAACTGATACTAAAAGCGTACCGTAGTTCATAACGTTCATTCCCGATGCTTGAAGAGCCTTGTAGAGTGCCCTTGTCATCTTATCGTCATAACCGATTGCTTCACCGGTAGACTTCATCTCGGGTGAAAGATATGCGTCTAAGCCACGGAGTTTACTAAATGAGAACGCGGGAGCTTTAACGTACCAACGCTTTTTCTCTTTGGGATAAACTTCGGTTAAGCCTTGTTCTTTTAGGCTCTTTCCAAGAATTACTCTCGTGCCGATATCCGCAAGGCTATATCCTGTTGATTTTGAAAGGAAAGGAACTGTTCTTGATGAACGTGGATTTACTTCAATTACGTATACGTCTTCGTTTTTATCAACAATAAATTGAATATTATATAGACCTTTAATGCCAATGCCAAGCCCTAATTTTTTGCCGTATTCTATTATCGTTTGTTTTGCTTTGTCACTTACAGAGAAAGTAGGATATACGCTTATGCTATCGCCAGAGTGAATACCCGTTCTTTCAATAAGCTCCATAATGCCTGGAATAAACACGTCCTTTCCATCGCAAACGGCATCAATTTCAAGTTCTTTACCAACGATATATTTGTCAACTAATATCGGGTGGTCTTCACTGATGTCAACGGCGGTTTTTAAGTATTGTCTTAAACCTTGTTCGTTGCCAACGATTTGCATTGCCCTACCGCCCAATACGTATGACGGACGAACAAGCACAGGATAACCTATGCCTTCAGCAACCTTAACGCCATCTTCTACGCTGAACACCGCTTGCCCTTTAGGTTGAGGAATACCAAGCTTTGTCATTATCTTTTCAAACGCGTCTCTATCTTCCGCGTTGTTAATTGCTTCACAGTCCGTGCCGATTAGTTTTGCTCCACGTTCCATAATGGGTTCAGCAAGGTTGATTGCCGTTTGACCGCCAAGTGACGTGATAACTCCCATTGGGTTTTCAAACTCGATAACGTTCATAACGTCTTCTGCTGTTAGTGGCTCAAAGTAAAGCTTATCGCTTACGGTATAGTCGGTTGATACTGTTTCGGGGTTGTTGTTGATGATGATTGCTTCTAATCCGCTTTCCTTTATGGTCTTTACGGCGTGAACAGTTGAATAGTCAAACTCAACGCCTTGACCTATTCTTATAGGTCCACTACCTAATACTACCGCTTTTTCCTTTGAAGTTACGATTGAATCGTTTTCACCTGTGTACGTTGAGTAAAAATAAGGAATATATGCACCGCTGTGCAACGTGTCAACCATCTTATATACAGGCTTAATGCCTTTTTGTTTTCTAAACGCATTAACTTCTAATTCAGTGCTCTTCCAAAGTTTTGCAACGTATGCGTCCGAAAAACCCATTTTCTTCGCTTCAAGCAACACTTTTTCATCTTGGGGCGCGCTTGCAAGCTTCTTTTCCATTTCAACGATATCCCTAATACACTCCAAGAAAAGCGGTGTGATTTTAGTCACGTTGTGAACGGCTTCAATATTCGCGTCACGGCTAAGTAGTTCGGCTATCGCAAAAATTGAGTCCGACTTGAATTCTTTTAAGTACTCTAAAAGTTCTTGGTTAGACATATCGTCAAACTTGTGGTGGTAAATATGATTTACGCCAACTTCTAACGAACGAATTGATTTGAGCATACATTCGCTAAGGTTTGAGCCAATACCCATTACTTCGCCAGTTGCTTTCATTTGAGTGCCAAGCGTATTTTCTGCCGTTGTAAATTTATCAAACGGGAATCTTGGGAATTTTGCAACGATATAGTCTAGCACGGGTTCGTGGTCGGCAGTAGTACCTGAAACGTGGATTTCTTCCAACGTCATACCAACCGCTACTTTTGCAGTAACCTTTGCTATAGGATACCCACTTGCTTTTGATGCAAGCGCTGATGAACGTGATACTCTTGGGTTAACTTCTATTAAGTAATATTCGCTTGAATTTGGGTTAAGCGCATATTGAACGTTACAGCCACCTTCGATTTTTAGTTCTTTTATAATCTTTATCGCTGAATCATTAAGCATTTTTAAATCTTTTTGAGAAAGCGAAAGTATAGGCGCAACAACGATAGAGTCGCCCGTGTGTACGCCAACCGGGTCAACGTTTTCCATACCGCAAATAGTGATTGCTTTATCGGTAGAGTCACGCATAACTTCAAACTCTATTTCTTTATAACCCTTTACGCTCTTTTCAACAAGAACTTGGTGCACGGGAGAAAGTTTAAGAGCGTTTTTCATAATTTGCTCTAATTCTTCATCATTGTCAGCAAATCCGCCGCCCGTTCCGCCTAAAGTAAATGCAGGGCGCAATACTACGGGATAGCCAATGCGCTGTGCCGCGTCTTTTGCTTCTTCAATACTATAAGTTATTTCTGATTTTATAACAGGTTCGCCTATAGATTCGCACATTTCCTTAAACAATTCTCTGTCTTCTGCACGCTCAATAGACTTTGCGTTAGTTCCCAAAAGCTTAACGCCACATTCTTCCAAAACGCCCTTCTTTGCAAGTTGCATTGCAAGGTTTAATCCTGTTTGACCGCCAAGACCAGGTATGATAGCATCAGGTCTTTCATAACGCAAGATTTTTGCAACGTATTCAAGTGTTAACGGTTCCATATACACTTTGTCAGCTATAGTTGTATCCGTCATTATCGTTGCAGGGTTTGAGTTACAAAGAATAACTTCATAACCTTCTTCCTTTAATGCTAAACACGCTTGTGTTCCCGCATAGTCAAACTCCGCTGCTTGACCTATTACTATAGGGCCACTACCGATTACTAGAACTTTTTTGATGTCCGTTCTCTTTGGCATTATTTTCTCTCCTTGACTTAAGTTAATTTTCTTTTATTGAGTAAACGAGCTCTCCACAAGTGAAGTTATACTCGCATTTTCCATATACTTTTTGTTTGTTAAACGGCGTGCTTTTGCCCTTTGACACAAAACTTTCCGCGTCAATTTCATATTCGTTTTCAACGTCGAACACGCAAAGATTTGCCATTTTTCCTTGCCCTATTCCGCTTTCTATTTGAAAGCGCTTTGCGGGGTTTATACTCATAAGCTCAACCATCTTCTCTAGTGAAATTATACCCGCTTTTACAAGCTTAGTGTATATAATCGGGAAAGCCGTTTCTAAACCAACTATTCCGTTGAAACTTTTTAAGCCCTTGCTCTTTTCTTCTTTTGAGTGGGGCGCATGGTCGGTTGCTATCATATCAATAGTTCCGTCCTTAATCCCTTCTATTAGCGCAAGCCTATCTTGTTCTGCCCTAATAGGCGGGTTCATTTTATATCCGCCGTCATCAACGAGCATCATGTCGTTAAGAACAAGGTAGTGCGGGCCTGTTTCTGCCGTTATGTCAACACCCTCCGCCTTTGCTCTTCTTATAAGTTCAACACTCTCTTTTGCCGACACGTGACACACGTGATACTTAACACCCGTTTTCTTAACTAGCTCTATATCTCGCTCAACTTGTTTATATTCGCTTGCAGAACTTATGCCTTTGTGCCCGTTTAGGCGCGCGTATTCCCCGTCGTGAATATATCCGCCGTCAAGCAAACTTTCATCTTCGCAATGAGCAACTATCATTTTATCAACTGCTTTTGCTTTTAACATAGCTTCATGCATCATCTCTAATGATTGAACGCCCTTGCCATCGTCGGTGAATGCGATTGCACCTTTTGATAAACTTTCAAAGTCAACAAGTTCCTTTCCTTTTTGACCTTTGGTTATTGATGCGTAAGGATAAACGCAAATAACCGCGTCTTTATCTATTATGTCTTGTTGAATTTTTAAGTTTTCTTCACTGTCTGGCACGGGGTTTAGGTTGGGCATTGAAAATACTGCGTTGTAGCCCGATTTTGCGCCAGCCATAGTGCCCGTTTTAATAGTTTCTTTATAACAAAAACCCGGCTCTCTTAGATGAACGTGAACATCAATGAAACCGGGTAAAATAATTTTATTTAAACAATCGATTTTTTCAAAATTAGCAGTACATGAAGGAATACAAAAAGATACCTTGCCGTCTATTATCGCAAGGTCGGTTTTAATGAAACGTCCACCCGTATAAACTGTACCGTTTGTCAAGATGTAGTTCATATTCCCTCCTTTAAAGCAAAAGCCTTGCACGTGGCAAGACCTTATATACGCAAAATACGGGTATTGCCCGCTGATATAATAAAACCTTGCCGGTCTCTCTGTACCGAATTAAAGATTTGTTTTTAACCTTATATATAATAACATTTAAATATTTGCTTGTCAACGATTTGCCGTTGTTTTTAAATCTTTAAATGATAATTTTACACGCGTGGAGTTTATCCTATCAAGGTCGTTTTCAGTATAAAAATTTTACAATTTACTATACTACGGTTATGAAATTAAATTCTCAGCTGGAAAACAACTTGAAAATATTAAAAAACAAACTTTCAAGCCAAGATATAACATTTCTTGATATTTCGTTAAACGATAAAAAAGGTGTTTTGATATTCGTAAACGACTTGGTTGATAAAAACACTTTAGGCGAACTTGTGCTTAAGCCACTTTCCCAATGCACTAAAAACATTAACGAAAATGAACTTTTTGAGCTGTTTTTAAGCCCTGAAAAGAAAAAGTTATATAGTGTTTTAGAAATTACTGAAGAAGTCCTTTTAGGTAGTGCCGTTATATTGTTTGATGCTTTTCCGTTCGCTATTTCTTTTGGATTAAAGCATTTTGAAAAGCGCGCCATCACCGAACCGCCAACTTCCACAGTTATCAAAGGGCCAAGAGAAGGTTTTGTTGAAAGTTTGCCGGTAAACATTTCTTTAATGCGAAGAAAACTAAAATCTCCCGACCTAATTTTTGAACAAATGACAGTTGGCAAAATTTCAAAAACACCCGTTGCCCTTTGTTATATAAAGGGAATAGTTAACCCTAAATTAGTCAAAAAACTAAAAAAGAAAATATCAAAGATTGACGTTGACGCTATTTTAGACAGTTCTTACCTGTCTAAATTTTTATGCGAACACAAGTTTTCTATTTTCAAACAGCTTGGCAACACTGAAAAACCTGACATTTTAGCTGGTAAAATTTTAGAGGGAAGAATTGCTATTTTTGTTGACGGCTCACCTATCGCACTTACCGTGCCATACCTTTTGGTTGAAGATTTTCAAAGCCCGAGCGACTATTATAATTCATCTTACAGCGCAACGGTGGCAAGATATATACGTTTGTTGTCAGTTGTTATTGCCTTACTTGCGCCTTCGCTTTTCGTTGCGGCAGAACTCTTTCATCTGCAACTTATTCCGCTTTCTTTTTTACTTACCATTGTCAACAGTATAAAAGGCATACCGCTATCACCCAGCTATGAAATGTTCTTTTCTCTACTAATATTTGAAATACTAAACGAAGCTAGCGTACGCATGCCCAAATACGTTGGTATGGTCGTTTCAATAGTTGGTGGTTTAGTGCTTGGCGAAACGGCTGTAAATGCGGGCATTATTTCCGCGCCTACGCTTATGATCATTGCTCTTTCGGGAATTTGCTTATACACCGTGCCAGAATTAGAACAAACTTTTTCGGTTTTAAGAATTGTTTTTCTTGTGGTTGCAGGCTCGCTTGGACTTTACGGAATATTGATTTGCATTGCTCTTTTGATAACTTATCTCGTTTCATTTGAGTGCTTTTCAACACCTATTTTAGCGCCTTTTTCTCCGCTTATTCCCCAAGATTTAAAAGACACTAATTATAAAGGCTTTATGCAAGAACTTGATAGACGCCCAAAATCACTTAAAAACACAAATAAGCGAAGAATTAAATTTAATAAAGGAGAACAATAATGCAGTATTCATTAAAAACTAGGCAGGTTTGCTTTTTCATCATAGCTTTTTTGCCTTTAACTAAGTTTTTTGCTCTTCCCAGCCTTTTGGTGCAGATTGCTGGTGAAGATATGTGGATATGTGCGCTTATAAATCTGTTGTTAGATTTCTTTACCGTTTTTGCAATATCGCATGCGTGCAAAAAAACAGATTGTGACTTTTTTACCCTGTTAGAGCGAACGTTTGGAAACGTGGGAAGTAAAATCGTTTTGTTTTTATATTTTATTTACTTTACCACTAAAGCGATTATTCCTTTGAACGAACAAAGAGATTACGTTGAGTTAACTCTTTACACTTTACGCCCGAACATTATGTATTTCTTGCCTTTCTTTATACTGCCGTTTTTTCTATCCATGAAAAAATTACGCGTTCTAGGTAGACTCGCAGACGTTTTGTGGTTTATCACGCTTAACGGCGTAATTACTCTATTTGTTCTTTCGATAAGCAATGCTGACTTTGGAGCTGTTCTTCCCATTGGCGCTAACGGCTTAAAGGTTTTTAGCGGGGCTTATTTTGGACTTTCTAGGTTTGGAGATTGCGCTTATTTGGTGTTTTTTATAGGTAATTTTTCTTTTAAGAAAAACGACGGGGTTAAAATTCTTCTTTCGTACGTGCTTGGCGCGGTTTTAGTTTTAGCGTTTATGGTTATTTTTTACTGTGTATTTACTTCTATCGCGTTTAGACAAAGGTTTGCTTTAACTGAAATATCAAAATACTCTACAGTTATAAACAATCTGGGTAGATTTGACTATATAGGTATTGTAATGATTTTGTTCTCTAACTTGTTTTCGCTATCACTACCCTTTTATTTTTCTTCACAAGTGATTAACAAAATTTTTAATATAAAAAAGAATTTTATAGCACCTATAATAGCCGTTGGCCTTCAGCTTTTGTTGCAACTGTTTTTTTCACAGTTTACTTTTGGTATAGAAAACTTTATTACAAATTATATGGGCGTATTCTTTATAATCATGGCAAACGTTTTGCCCATAATTATTTGTTTAATATGTAAAAAAGGAGAAATTAAAAACCATGAAAAAGGCTAAGTTTATTTTACTTGCTATTGTGGCGCTTTTTACCTTTTTCTTTTCTAGCGATTTCGGGCTTATAGACGTTGAAAAAACATCTATTATTACAGCTATCGCTATAGATAAAGAAGGCGATGAATACATTGTGAGTGCACAAATTGCCGTTCCTGAAGCCACCGATACTAACGCTGAAAACCAAAAAACCGAAATTAGCGCTAAGGGCAAAACTATCGGTGAAGCGTTAAAAAACACGGGTGACGTTACAGGCTGGTATCCAAAACTTGCATTTTGTAACCTTATAATACTTGGTGATTCGCTTAAGGATACAAACGTTATAAAAGTTGTCGATTACTTTGCTAAAACCCTGCGAATTCAAGACTCGGCAACCATAGTTTTAGCAGACGGTATGGCGCAAGAAGTTTTATCAAAGTCAACACCGCTTGACAACATATCTTCATTTGCAATACAAAAAATCGTGCTAAAAAACCCCGGATTTGATAGAGAAGTTTGCCCAACCGACGTTAAAACATTTTGTTCTGGATATTACTCATCTTCATCATCTTCTTTTATGCCCATAGTAAAAATTATAAAAGCCGACCTTGGTTTAGGGCAATCTTCAGGTGGTGGAAGCAGTGGTGGACAGAACTCTTCAGGCGGGTCTTCTGGTTCAGGCGGACAAACACAAGGCAACACTACTCAAAACAAAGATTTGTTTGATGCTAGGTACACCGCGCTTTTTAAAGACGGTAAGAAAACGGGAGAACTATCCCCCGATTTAACCGTTATGTTTAATGCCCTTAACTCACCCATAACCGATACCACGCTTGCAATTAGTGACGTTGAATTTAAGGGCGAACAATGCAACTTTTTGTTACTCGTAACAAGTAACGATAGTTCTATTAACGTTACGCCAAACGAAGATTATTTAGACGTTAAAATAGTTCTAAATTTGTTTTGCAAAATAATAGATTCTAACTCTAGTGACAGTGAGTTTGCTCTCTCACAAAACTTACCACTGCCTAAAGCGGTTATTGATAAAACAAAAGATACTTTAACAAAGAGATTATCACAACTAGTTGATATTTCCGTGCAGTCACAATGCGATATCCTTAAAATAAAAGAAAAACTGTACCGACACCATTACGGTCAATACAGTAAATTTAAGAACAATTATCTAAACAAAATAAATTTAGACGTTTCTGTTAACGTTTATGGACAAAGTTAATTACTCAATAATCGCACTAACAAGCTCATCAGTATTAGCACCACTAATATACTCACCGACGTCTTTTAGCGCTTTTAATAAACCTTGCTCGCTAAAAGGTGCGTTCTCAAGCTGTTTTTCTAAAAGTTCAATGGGCTTTAACGAAAAGAAATCACCCGTTATCATCGGGTTTTTAATAAGCCCGCTAATAATGTCGAAGTGAATTTTAACTATGCCAAAATCAAACTTTTTTTCAAAGACACTCTTAGATAACGGCGAACGTGAAAAATTCCACTCGTAAGTAGAATACTTTTCTCTTACGAGTTTTTCTATTTTTTCTAAATCATTTTGACTAAACGAGTAAGGTTCGCAAAAAGACAAAAACTTTTGCGTTAAGCCTTGCTTAAACTGTTCTATTGTTATAGAATTTTGCATCCGTTCGCTAATATTCGTTACGCGAGCACGTATTGATTTTATGCCTTTGCTTTGAGTTTTTAGTTTGTTTGGGTTGAGAGATTTGGTCAATGCATCAGGGTCGGTACTAAACAAAAGAGTGCCGTGGTGCATAATTCTTTTGCCAAACACAGTTTGGGCATTTCCTGAGATTTTTTTGCCATCTACAGTTATATCGTTCCTACCCGAAAACTCCGCTTTTATACCTATACTGTTTAAGTATTCTATTACAGGCGTGGTAAATATTTTATAATTTTCCTTTTGGTCATCATAAGGTGCAATTACCGTATAACATAAATTTCCACTGTCATGATATACAGCCCCACCCCCCGTCAAGCGCCTTACTACTTTTACGTTATTTTCTTTAGCATATGAAAGATTAACTTCTTCAAAAGTGTTTTGGTTTATACCTACAATAACTGCGGGGTCGTTTATCCACAAGTAAAAATAATACCCGTCTGTCTGTTTTAACAAGTATTCTTCACTTGCAATATTGAAATAAGGATTACGGTTGTCGTGCGTAATAAAATAAAACATGTTTTCCATAATAAAAATATAGGGGGCTGAAATCAGCCCCCCTCACTTTTTTTGTAAGTTTTTTTGACTTAATAACTGTTTAAAAGCGAGTTGCATTAGGCTCAACTGCGAAAAAAGATGATATAAACCTGTTATTAAAGACAAAATGCTAAGCAGTAACGACGCAAATCTACGTTTATAAACCTTTATGTGATAAAGGGTTAGAAACAAGAGTAGCTAGGCTCGTTCAGGCAAAAGGATGAGATTAGCCTTGTTGGCTATCGAAGTCTTTTGCTTGAACAGTAAACGACGCCAATCGACGTTTATAAACCTTTATTATACACCTTTCTTTGCTTTGCGGAGTGCTTCTGCATCAGAAGTGTTAATCTTGCTTACATGTCCTTTAAGCGGTAAAATCTTATCGTTAATGTTGTCGATAATCCATTCTGCTTGTGGGAAGAATTCTGCATCGAATTCGAACGGAGGAGTAATCCAGTTTTGAGCACCACAAACAACTGCAGGTGCATCGAGATAATCGAAGCAAAGTTCTGAAATGTTACGTGCGAAGTCGTTTAAGATACTACCACGCGCACATGCGTCTGATGCAAGAATAATTCTACCAGTCTTCTTAACTG
Source organism: Christensenellaceae bacterium (assembly GCA_045578765.1). Lineage (GTDB taxonomy): Bacteria > Bacillota > Clostridia > Christensenellales > Borkfalkiaceae > UBA1259. The sequence continues at coordinate 61,156 of JAZNKV010000010.1, forward strand.
ATTCAATAACTTTTTCGTAGTTGAAGGGAACGATTGAACGTGCGTCGATAACTTCTGCTTCTACGCCGTATTTTTCAGAAAGGATTTTAGCAGCATCCATTGCTCTATAAAGAGTTGCGCCGATAGTAAGAATCGTAACGTCACTACCAACTCTCTTAACGTCAGGTTCGCCGAGCGGAATTTCATAGTAGCCTTCGGGTACGCCTTCTTTTCTAAATTCTTCGCCCTTGTCGTAAATTCTTTGGCTTTCAAAGAAGATAACGGGGTCAGTACCGTTGAGTGCTGAGTTCATTAAACCCTTAGCATCATAAGGAGTTACAGGGAAGCAAACCTTAAGACCAGGAACGTGCGCAGGAAGTGCAACCCAGTCTTGTGAGTGTTGTGCACCGTATTTAGCGCCAACAGAAACACGAAGAACAACGGGCATCTTCAAAATACCAGAGCTCATTGCTTGCCATTTTGCAAGTTGGTTAAAGATTTCATCCCCTGCTCTACCCATAAAGTCTGCATACATAAGCTCAATGATAGCTCTACCACCGCAAAGACCGTAACCTACTGCTGATGAAACGATTGCTGCTTCAGAAATAGGTGAGTTGAATAATCTGTGGTATGGAAGCGCTTCGGTAAGTCCTTTATATACTGCGAATGCGCCACCCCAGTCACGAACGTCTTCACCGTATGCTGTGAGAGTCGGGTCTTTGTAATATCTATCAATGATTGCTTCAAATAAGCCGTCACGGATATTATATCTCTTCATGTTAGAAACTTGTTGCCCATTTTCATCAAACGCATAACGGAGTTTGCCTGCGATTTGTTTTACTCTGGGATTTTCTTCCATTGGCATCTTAACGTCTTTACCAACTTCAACAGGTCTATCACCCATGCTTTCAACACTTCCGTTTGAGAACATTAAATCTTCAACGTAGTATGGATCTTTCTTGAAATCAAGATATGGTGATTCTACAGGGTCAGCTGCAAGCTTGCAAAGTTTTAACATTCTCTCCTTGATAGAACCAATGATATCATCAAACTTAGAATCACTTTCAATCTTAGCGTCAACAAGTGATTTTCTATAAGTAACCATAGGATCGTATTGCTTCCAGTTTTCTACTTCTTCGATTGTTCTGTAGCTCATTGAGTCTGAAGGAGAGTGACCGCCATAACGATAAGTTACAACGTCTAAGAGAACAGGGCCGTTGCCTTCTACTAAAATCTTCTTCTTTCTCTTCATTGCATCGATAACAGCAAGTGGGTTGAAACCATCTACTCTTTCTGCATAGAGTTGTGTGGGTGATACACCTGCGCCAAGACGAGCAAGGAAATCATAAGCCATGGTTTCACCTCTGGTTTGTCCGCCCATGCCGTAACCGTTGTTGAAGAAGTTGAACAAAATAGGAAGTCCGCCTTTCTTTTCCCAAAGTTGACGAAGTTGATCCATTGCAGCAAAGTTCATTGATTCATAAACAACACCACAACCAACCGCACCGTCACCTACGTTAGAAATAACGATACCGGGTTTGTCGTTAACCTTCTTATAAAGTGCTGCACCAAGAGCAACAGGAGCTGCACCACCAACTAATGCGTTGTTGGGGTAAATACCGAACGGCAAGAAGAATACGTGCATTGAACCGCCCATACCTCTGTGGAAACCTGTGCGACGAGCAAAAATTTCACTCATGAAGCCGTAAAGCAAGAAGTCAACTGCCAAGTCTTTGATGTTGCCTGTTTTGTTAAGTTTTTCAACGGGAGCAAGAGTTTCGCCACCCATGAAATCTTTCATTATTTGATAAAGTTTATCTTCGGGAAGCTTGTTGATTGAAACAAGGCCACGAGCTAAAACTTCACTGTGTGAACGGTGTGAACCAAAGGTCATATCGTCCATATCAAGTATATAAGCTTGACCAACAGCTGCTGCTTCTTGTCCCATTGACAAGTGTGCAGGACCTGGGTATGAATGTTTAAATCCTTGATATTCGCCTTTAATCTTAATTTCGTTAATCATGCTTTCGAATTCACGGAGCATTGCAATATCATTGAAGATACGAACGAAATCTGCCTTAGAGAAGTTTTCTTTTTCTTCTTTAATGGTCTTGTTGTAAACGTTTACGGGGATATCGGTAAAACCGATTTTTCCTTGTGCCCTAATAAATTGAGGGTCAATAACCAGATTTTTTGGCATTTTATATTTCTCCTTATTTGTTTTCTTTTATTAAATAGCAAAAATTGCTTCTCTTACGATTTCGCATACGGTTGGGTGCGGGAATACGAGTTTCTTAATGTTTTCGATATCCACTTCTAAGTCTATCATTGCTGATACAGCTACAATATATTCGCCCGAGTATGAACCGATAATGTGTGCACCGATAAGCGTGTTCGTCTTTTTGTTGATAACGATTTTGCAAATACCGTTAAGGTCTGTGTTTTCTGCAATGTATCTTCCTGAGTAAGTAAGCGGAATTGATACACATTTAACGTCTAACCCCTTAGCTTTTGCACTTTCTTCAGTTTCACCTACTGAGCCAACTTCGGGGTTGGTGTAGATAACTGAAGGAATTACGTTATAACGCATACGGTCTTTTTTGCCAGTAATGTTGTTAACTGCAACTTCTGCTTCACGGTATGCGGTGTGAGCAAGCATGATTTTACCGTTTACGTCACCTACTGCATATACGTTTGCAACGTTTGTTCTCATCATATCGTCAGTAACGATTGCACCGCGTTCTAAGTTAACGCCGATATTTTCTATGCCGATACCGTTAGTTACTGCACGACGGCCTATTGAGCAAAGAATTTTGTCAGCTTTTACTTTTTCTACCTTGCCGTCCTTTTCGTAAACTACCCCGTCCTTTTCAACAGCGGTAACTTTTGCGCCAAGCTTAAAGTCAACGCCTTTTTTAGCAAGGCTCTTTTGAAGTATGCTTGAAATTTCGTTTTCGGTAGGTCCTGCAATCTTGTTAAGCATTTCAACTACTGTTACTTTGCTACCTACTGATGAAAAGTAACTTGCCATTTCTAAGCCGATTACACCACCGCCGATTACTACTAATTCGTTGGGGATTTCGGTTAAGTCAAGAACTTCCCTATTTGTCATTACAACGCCTGCATCCAAGTTTTCTCTTAAACCTGGAATGGGTGGAACAACGGGCATTGAGCCGGTTGCAATTATAAGGCGCTTTGCAACGAATTTTTCTTCACCAGCTTTTACGGTAAAGCCTTCGTCGCATTTGCCTTCAATGAAGGCTTCTGCCTTTTTCATTGTAACTTTGTTTCTCTTTAATTGACCTTCAACACCTGAAACAAGCATTTTAACAACGCCGTTCTTTCTTTCAACAACAGCCTTTTGGTCGATTGAAGTTTTTCCATCAACCGTTACGCCGTATGCTTTTGCGTGATTTGCATAGTCGAATACTTTTGCAGAGTTAAGGAAAGTTTTGCTAGGAACGCAACCTTCATTAAGGCAAACACCACCAAACGCTCTCTTTTCGATAACCATAGTCTTTAATCCTGCGTGGCCAGCACGTTCTGCTGCGAGATATCCGCCTGGACCGCCACCGATTACGATAAGATCAAAAATTTCCATTTTCTATTTCTCCTTTTGTTAAATGCAATCAGCCATAAGGTTGATGCTGAAGTTTTCAAGATAGTCTTTTAAGTCTTTCAAGAATCTTGATGCGGGTGCACCGTCAAGCGCTCTGTGGTCGTATGAAAGTGAGAGTGCCATTGCGGTATAAGGAATAATTTCGCCTTCCTTGCCGAGCTTGATTCTCGTTTCTAAGGTGTTTACGCCAAGAATACCAGTTTGCGGGGGGTTAACTACAGGAGTGAAACTTTCAATACCCATAGTTCCAACGTTACTGATAGTAAAGCTACCGCCTGTTAAAAGTTCGGGAGCAATCTTGCCGTCAATAGCATCTTGTGATAATTTCTTTGAATTTACTGCAATTTGTGAAAGAGTCATAGTATCAGCACCGAAAAGCGTGGGAACTAAAAGTCCACGTGGAGTATCGGTTGCAATACCCATGTTCACGTGTTCAAAGTAACGCATTGTGTCACCGTTGATAAGATGTGCGTTCAAGTCACGATGTTTCTTCAATACTCTTGAAACCGCGAATACTATGATATTGTTTATAGTGATGGGCGGGAGTTTAAGAGTTTCTGCATTGTCTTTAAGCATCTTTCTAAACGCCATAATGTTAGTGCAGTCAAATGAAATGGTGTGAGTAAGTTGAGCCATTGTTGATAAGCTCATTACCATATTCTTTGCAATAACTTTTCTAATGTTAGACATCTTTTCGTCCTTATATGCCTTAAGGTCGGTTGACGCCTTTTCAACTGCGGGAGCAGTAACAGGCGCAGCTACGGGAGCTTGTGCTTGTACAGCTACGGGCGCTTCTTTTACTTTAACGCTTGCTTCACGAATATCTCTTTCAATAATTCTACCGTTAGGACCTGTTGCAGTTGCGTCTTTTAAGTCAACGCCAAGCTTTTCCGCCAAGTTCTTTGCTCTAGGTGAAGCAAAAATCTTTCCTTCAGCGTTTGCGCTAGCAGTAGCTACAGGCGCTTGAGCAACGGGTGCTGAAACGGGAGCAGTCTTAACTTCTTCAGCAACTGGTGCGGTGTCTGCATCGGGTGCGTAGCAAGAAGCGTCCTCACCGTGAGGACCAACGGCACATACGTTTGAAAGAACGGGAACTTCATCACCTGCTTCACAGAAGATTGCAAGAACTTCACCAGCTACTTCTGCTTGATAGTCAAAAGATGATTTGTCCGTTTCGTAAGAGAACATAACGTCGCCCTCCTTTACGGTATCACCTACTTTAACTTTCCATTCGGTAAGTATACAGCTTTCAACAGTTATACCAGCCTTGGGCATGGTTACGGGTTTAACGTTGGGGTTGAGAGCCTTGGGTGCAGCAACAGGTGCTGTTGCGGTTGCGGGTGCAACCTCGGGTGCTTTTACTTCTTCAGCTACGGGTGCTGATGCGCCGTTAGGTGCGAAAGAAGAAACATCTTCACCCTTGTTACCAACTACTGCGATATTTGTAAGAACGGGAACTTCATCACCAGCTTCACAGAAAAGCGCAAGAACTTCACCTGCTACTTCTGCGGTAAGTTCAAACGACGACTTGTCTGTTTCGTAAGTACAAAGAACGTCGCCCACCTTTACGGTATCGCCAACTTTTACGTTCCATTCGGTAAGAATACAACTTTCTACGGTTATGCCTGCCTTAGGCATTAAAATTGCATTTGCCATAAATTTACTCCTTAATTTATTATAATGATTAGTTTGCTTTTAAAAGCCGATTAGACGGGCTGTATTTTCGCTCGTCTAAACAGTCAAATTATATTTTCTTTGCGTTTGCAAGTAAGTACTTTTCAGCTTCGTCCGACCAAATGCCGTTGTTGCGTTTGCAAATTTCAGCAAGGTCTGCATAGAATTTATCGGTTTTTCCAAGTTCTTCAAAGTCTGCAATAGCCGTCATGGGCATTGAAACTTGAGTGTATGCAAGTTTCTTTGCGCCTTTGATGTTGGGAAGATTTAGCGTCGTTTCAATAACGCTGTCAAGCCCGCCAACGTGCGAAATCATGATTGATGGGTCAACCCTTCCTTCACCAGCAAGCTTTAATGCTTCGCGAAGGTCTGACGTCGTGCCACCTGAAGTACCGGTAATTCTATGGAAAGAATAGTGAACTTCATAGAAGTTGAATTTTGCAGAGAAGTCAGTTTTGGTTGGGCCTGCAAAGAAATTCAAACAGCCGTTGAACGCCAAGAGCGCATCGCCTTGTTCAACTAACGGTGCAACCGGTGCGTATACAAACACGTCGTCATAGCCGTTTCCACCATTCAATTCTTTTAAGTATTGAACGGGGTCTTCTAAGTTAGAAGTGTTAACATAAATAAGCTTAACGCCGTTCTTTGCTGCGTCTTCTACTGTTAAAAGACTTGCCGCTCTATCAAGACGGGTTTGGTCGATATCGGTTACTACCATGAGTGAAGGCTTTCTATCACCGTGAATACCATAGTCAACTGCACCTAAACCCATAGGACCAACGCCTGCTAGTATTGCAACAGCACCACCTTCTTTAATACCCATTTCGTGTGAGTGCGTTTCGTATACACTGTGATAGTTTTCGTGATAGCCTGCAATAATGCAAGACATAGGTTCAGCAAGCGAAGCCTTAAAATAGCTTTCACCTTCGTATGGGATAAGACAGTCCGTCTCCATAACTTCGTTAGGAATAATAACGTACGTTGCATCACCACCGATATATTGATATGAATACCCCGGTGCTGCAAGTGGGTTTGACGGAAGGTTCATTGCTGGTTGAATACCAAATTTCATACCTTCCTTAAATATATGTTGCCACTTTGCGCCAACCTTTACGATATCACCGCAGAATTCGTGACCGATAATAATAGGATTCTTATCAACGTCGTTGGGAACTCTTTTGTGGTTGGGGCCTTGAATTGCCGCCTTGTAACTTGACATGCAAATACTGTCCGATACTACACGGGCAAGAATTTCATCTTCTTTGATTTCGGGCAAATCGAATTCTTCAAGTCTTAAATCGCTTTGTCCGTAAAGTCTTACTGCTTTGGTTTTCATATTAAAGCATTCTCCTAAAAATATTTTTGCAAAATTATTATAACATAATAAAGTTATTTTTGCACCCCTTTGCAAATAAGTTGCAAAAAGAATTTTTTTATGCTACAATATAATCACAAATGAACACAAATAAACACTTTTGGTTGGAAAATAGTGTTTTTTATTGCAAAAAGGTGGTTAAATATGCTCACTCTTGAACGCCAACAAGAAATTTTGGACATTTTGAACAAGAACAAATCAGCAACCGTTGAAGAACTTTCGGCTGAACTTTTCGTCAGCGGGGCAACTATTAGGCGCGATTTACGCGCCATGGAAAAGCAAGGGCTTATAAAAAGGTCACACGGGGGCGCGATGCCGTTTAAGTCGAGCGCGGAAGAATCTGCGTTTGCTATACGTGAACAAGAAAATACTTCCGCAAAACGAACTATAGCAAACCTTGCAGTAAAGCTTATAAGCAACGGCGACTCGGTTTTTATGGATTCTAGTTCTACTTCGGGCTTAATTATTCCCTTTTTTAACAATTTTAAGTTTTTGACCGTTACAACTACTGGACTTAGAAACGCACTTTTGCTTTCTCAAACTAACAACGTTAAAATATATATGGCGGGTGGGCAAATTCAAAACCACTCTAACTCTATTATCGGGTCAGACACCATTGATTACATAGCGCGCATGCATGCTGACATATCTTTGATGTCTTGCTCGGGTGTTGACTTAAACAACGGCTTCACAGATTCAAGCATTGAGCAAGCAAAGTTGAAACAGCAAATGCGCAAAAACTCAAGTAAAGTTGCAATGCTATGCGATAGCACTAAGTTTAACAAGACTTTTCTATGCACCGACTTTCAATTTAATGAGATTGATTATCTAATAACTGATAAAACACCACCCATTGAATTCGTTGAAAAACTTGCCAATACAAAGTGCAAAATTATAACGCCACAAAATACAAATTTTTAGTTTAATTACAAAAAAAACGCAACCGTTTGGTTGCGTTTTTTTGATTACGTATACGTTTTTTTATTGCTTTTTGAAAAAATTCGCACACGCTTTGACTACAAAGACTAAGAAATAAAACTAGTGGTATAAGTAATATCTCTCCGTTCTTTTTTGCGAACTTTTACAACAAGGACAACGATACTTAGAACTATTCTAGTCCCCTAAACTTTCTCTTTAAGCGAAGTTCTGTGTTTAGCGTTTTCTTTCTAATTCTTACGTTTTTAGGAGTAACCTCAAGCATTTCATCATCATTGATAAACTCCATCGCTTCTTCCAAACTCATAATCTTTGGAGTTTCTAAACGAAGCGCATCGTCAGAGCCTGATGCACGCGTGTTGGTCAAGTGCTTTTTCTTGCACACGTTTACGCTGATGTCTTCATTTTTAGGACATACGCCTACAACCATACCTTCGTAAACCGGAGTACCAGCGCCGATAAATAGTTGTCCTCTACCTTGAGCATTAAACAAGCCGTAAGTAACAGCTTCACCCGTTTCAAACGCAACAAGTGAGCCTGTTGCACGACGTTCGATTTCACCCTTAAATTCTTCATAGCCATAGAAAAGAGTGTTAAACACGCCTTCGCCACGTGTTTCGGTCAAAAATTGAGATTTATAGCCGAACAAACCCCTTGCAGGAACTTTAAATTCAAGCCTAATTCTGCTACCGATATTTTCCATTTGTAAAAGTTCACCTTTTCTTACACCCATGCTTGAAAACACACTACCCGTTTTGTCCTCGGGAACGTCAACGACCAATCTTTCCATAGGTTCTAAAACCACGCCGTCAATTTCCTTATACATAACCTTGGGAGCGCCTACTTGAAATTCATAACCAGCACGGCGCATTGTTTCAATAAGTATAGACAGGTGCATTTCACCTCTACCGCAAACTCTATAGGAATCCGCAGAGTCAGTTTCTTCTACACGGAGCGAAACGTCTTTTAACATTTCCTTAAACAATCTATCACGAAGATGACGCGTGGTTACAAACTTGCCTTCCTTGCCCGCAAACGGACTATCGTTAACAGAAAATAGCATTTCTACCGTTGGCTCACTTATCTTTACAAAAGGAACGGGCTCAACTTTTTCAGGAGAACAAAGCGTATCGCCAATAGAAATATTTTCCATGCCACTTACGCACACAATATCTCCCGCTCTTGCACTTTCAACGGCAACCCTGTTTAATCCTTCTATTTGGTAAATGCTAACTAGCTTACCTTTCATTTCTTTACCTGTAATGTTATAGTTACAAGTATGAACTTCTTGATTTACACTAACCTTCCCGCGCTCAATTCTACCAATACCTATTCTGCCAACGTATTCATTGTAATCTACTGATGAAACGAGCATTTGGAACGGACCGTCTTCATCAACTTCTTGCGCATCGAAATGATTGATAATTGCGTCGAATAAAGGCGTTAAGTCTTTGCCTTGAACCTTGCAATCTGTACTTGCCGTTCCTGCCCTTCCCGAACAGAAAATTATTGGGCTATCAATTTGGTCGTCACTTGCGTTAAGGTCAAACAAAAGTTCTAAAATTTCATCTTGAACTTCCGAAAGCCTTGCGTCAGGACGGTCAATTTTATTTACTACTATAATAAGTTTATGATTAAGCTCTAATGCTTTTTGCATCACGAAGCGCGTTTGTGGCATAGGCCCTTCGCACGCGTCGACTAATACCAAAACCCCGTTTACCATTTTTAATACACGCTCAACTTCACCACCGAAGTCCGCGTGCCCTGGGGTATCTACTATATTTATCTTGACACCGTTATAAAATGCCGATGTGTTTTTTGCTAGAATAGTTATGCCACGTTCACGCTCTAAGTCGCCAGAGTCCATAACTCTATCCATTACTTCTTGATTATCACGGAAAATTCCGCCTTGCTTTAACATTTCGTTAACCAAGGTAGTTTTACCGTGGTCTACGTGTGCGATTATTGCTACGTTTCTTACGTCTGTCCTTTTCAATGTTGTGTTTCCTTTTCTTAGAATTTATACCTCATTTCCCTAAATCATTTTTAACAATGCAATCAGCGTTTTCGCATCGTTAATTTGACCGTTACTTATCATATCTTTTAACTGTTCTTTTGTGAACCAGTGTGCAGACAAAAACTCATCTTCATCTAAATGAACTTTCCCTTGCTTTACCCCTACTGCACGATACAGCCTTATAACTTCGGTTGTATACGCGGGCGTTGGATAAATATCAAACAGCTTTTCTACCTTTTCGGCAATCAACCCCGCCTCTTCTTCAAGTTCACGAATAGCCGTTTTTTCTGGATCTTCGCCATAGTTAACTTTACCAGCGGGGATTTCGTAAAGTTCTTTTTGATATGGATAGCGGAACTGTTTAACTAAAAGCACTTTACCGTCCACTTCACAATAAATAGCGCTACCGCCACTATGCTCAACCACTTCCCTAAAAGCAGTGTTCCCGTTCGGCAACGTTACCGTATCTTTTTTAAGCTTTAATATCTTGCCGTCGTAAATGGTTTGGCTTTCAACTGTTTTTTCCTTAAATTGCATTTACGATTTCCTTTATAAGCTTTTTAAGTTTCCTTACTCTACCCAAAAAGAGTAATTTGTGAACTTTCGCAACGTATTTATATGCAATAAATGCGTATTCAATAGCATCTTTATCTTCACTTTCGATAACGTTTGCAAGCATATCTACAACGAGTAAAAGTTCCTCTTTTTTGTTTTCATCTTTTTTCTTTTTGCGGATATTTTGCTTATCGGTAAGCAAAAGTTCTTTTATTTTCTTGACACATTGACCGTATGCCTTTTGCATAAGTTCTTTTTCTTTTTCCGCACGAACGATTTCTTCTTCTTTTAATCTTGCGCGCCTGTTTTCTTCTTCGGTAAGCGCTTCAAGCGGGTCTTGCACGCTACCTTCAAGAACTCTTTCCATAAGAATTTTAACAGAGTTCTTAAACGGCTTTATCATTGAATTGATAAACGCTTCGTACGCGGAAGAAAAACTGCCGTCAACGTAAAAATACTTATTTACAAAAGTGTTAAGGTCAATACTCTTTGCGTCTATTTCAACAAGCACGCTGAAAATAAACGCTAAAATTTCTTTAGTGTTTGGGGGCAAAACAAATTCGCCTTTATCATGCGACAAGTATTGACTTTTTACAAGATATTTTTGCTTTGCTTTTTCATAATCAAAATCGGTTAAGCAGTTTTTAAAAAGAGCAACCATAGTTTCGCTCGATGCAATGGACTTTAATAAGTTCACCATCTTTATGTCGGCAAGTATGTACTTTGCATTTATAAAATCATCCGCTTTTTCTATGAAAATATTAAGTTCTTGAGCCTTAGTCAATGCGCTCACCTCCGCAACTTGTTTGGCTTTGCACGTTAAATATACTTTTTTGCTTTTTACGTGCGCATACAATCCTTTTTCAATTATAGCACAAAATTACAAGATTATAAACTTTTTTTGTCGCAATTTTGCAAATTTTTGATTAAAGTTCTTTACAAATTTCGTTTTTATGATATAATTAAAACCAGTAATATGGAGATTTTTGTTTATGCAAGTCAAAGGTGATTCTTCTTTAAACAAGTTAATATTGTTGTTCGTCTTTGACAAGATGGAAGTTCCGCTTTCGGAAAACACGGTGCTGGATATGTGTTGTTCTTCTAACAACTGGCTGGCTTATATGGACTGTCAGCCCATTCTCAATCAACTGCTTGATTGTGGCTGGCTTTACAATATCGGCAACGATGCAGACCCGCTTTACACCATTACCCCCGACGGTAGAATTTGTTTGGCAAACTTCTTCATCAATATCCCTGCATCCACGCGCGAAGAAATTTCTTTATTCGTTAAGAACAACCGCACCAAATATCGCAGAAAACAAGAGTGCGTTGCTGATTACTATATGAATAAGGACGGCACGTATACCGTTTATCTTAAAATCATTGAACCAGCACAACCTGTTTTTGAACTTAAATTAGTTGTTCCAAACCGCCAAGTCGCAAAGGATATTTATAAAAAATGGGGAGAAAAAGCCCCTGACGTTTATAGGAACGTGTACGAAAATTTAGTAGATTAGTTTTAGGAGATTTTTATGCAAACTTACATTACCAAAGGAACTTGCTCCAGACAAATTTTATTCGACGTTACTACTGATAATAAAGTTACAAACGTTAAGTTTATTGGCGGTTGTAGCGGAAACCTTCAAGCAATAGCAAGACTTGTTGACGGAAAAAACGTTGATGAAGTTATTGCCACCCTAAAAGGTATTAAATGTAGAAGCAATACTTCTTGTGGCGACCAACTTGCTACCGCACTTGAAAGATACAAGGAAAAACTTGCCTCACCTGAACAAGATAAAAAATAATCAACATAAAGAGGCTTAAAATTTTTAAGCCTTTCTTTTTATAATCATTTTTAAGGGACGTTATGAAAAAATATTTAATAAGCGAAAAAGGTAATTTTTATAAGGCAAATCTTCACACGCACACCACCCTTTCAGACGGAAAACTTTCTCCCGAACAAATAAAAAAGGCGTATATGGATAAGGGATACTCTGTTGTTGCGTACACCGACCACGACCTTTTTATCCCCCACAACGATTTAACTGACGATAAGTTTTTAGCACTAAACGGTTTTGAGTGGGAGATTTACGAAAATCCTTATACTAAAGCAAAGCGTGACACTCGTTCTGCGCACGCTTGTGCTATCGCTCGCTCACCAGACATGCGCACACCCGTTTGTTATCATAGAGAAAAATATTATCTTTCCGGTTCTAATTATATAAACCGCAAACTTGTTGAGTTTGATGAAAGCGAACCTGACTTTGAGCGTTACTACACGGCAGATTGTATAAACACCTTTTTCAAAAAAGCCAAAGATGCAGGGTTTTTCGTAACGTATAACCACCCCACTTGGAACGGCGAAACTTATGAACAATATATAAAATATGAACATATGCACGCCTTTGAAATTTTTAATACAGGCTGTTATAATGGCGGTTATGATGAATATAACCCAAGAGTTTTTGATGATTTCTTGCGTGCGGGTAAAAAAATTTATTGCCTTGCCACTGATGACACACACAAGCAAGAAGAAATTGGCGGTGGCTGGGTTAATATCAAAGCTGAAAAGCTTGAGTATGAAACGATAATGAACGCACTTTTTGATGGACAATTCTATGCTTCAAGCGGTGCTGAAATTAAAGAACTTTATATTGAAGATGATATTGTCACCATTAAAACTTCCCCTGCTCAGTATATAATAATGAATTGTGGCATTAGAAGGCTTGGTTGTGTTAAAAATGTAGATGGCACGCCCGTAACCGAAGCAAAATTTAAAGTTCATCCTTACGATAAATATATTCGATTTACCGTGCGTGGCTTTAATGGAGAATGGGCGAACACAAACGCCTATCCCGTTGATGAATTGTTAAAATAATCACTATAAATAAAAAAAAGGAAGCAAAACCGCTTCCTTTTTTTAATACTTATTCGTTTTTTGTTTTTCGCTTTTTTTATTTTTCTTTTTTACATGCTATTTTCTTTCCAAAATTATTGTAAACGGTCCGTCGTTAGTTTGGTTTATCTTCATATCTTCGCCAAAAACACCCGTTCTTACGGTTATACCTTGCGCTCGTATACCACCAACCACGTACTCATAAAGTTCGTTTGCTTTTTCGGGAGTTTCTGCATTCAAAAAGTCAGGGCGATTGCCGTGAGAAGTGTTCGCCATTAAGGTAAACTGCGAAACCATCAAAATTTCACCTTGAGTATCAATAATGGATTTATTTGTTTTGCCGTTTTCATCTTCACAAATGCGAAGGGGCGGAATTTTTTTAATAAAATAATCGGCAATCTCTTTCGTGTCGCCCTTTTCAACACCTAAATATATAACGTAACCGAAACCGATTTGAGATATAAACTTTCCGTCAACTTTTAAGTTCGCGTCTAATACTCTTTGAATAACTGCTTTCATATTTTTCTCCTTAGTTTTATAATAACATATTATTAAATTATTGACAAGCATTATAAAATAAGTTAAAATATTATATAGGTGTTTTATGAAGATTTTTGGACTAGAAAAAATGTCACTCGTTGACTTTGATGGTTTCGTTTCGGCAACACTTTTTACAGGTGGTTGCAATTTTTTATGCCCGTTTTGCCATAATTCACCGCTTGTTTTAGACGTTAAAAAACAAATTGAAATACCTGAAAAAGAAGTTTTTGATTACCTTAATAAACGTATTGGCTTACTTGAGGGCGTGTGCGTTTCGGGTGGTGAGCCAACTCTAAATAAAGATTTGCCTGAATTTATTGAAAAAATCAAAAAGATTGGCTATAAAGTTAAGCTCGACTCAAATGGCACCAATCCCGAAATGATTAAGCTTTTATTCAATAACGGGTTAATCGACTATCTTGCTATGGATATAAAAAACGACCGTGAAAATTATTCTAAAATTATCGGTTTTGATAAATACGATACCACAAAAATAGAAAACACGGTGGAATTTTTATTAAATTCTAAATTTGACTATGAATTTAGAACAACGCTAATAGCAGAGTTTCACGATTATCACAACGTGCAAAACATTGCAAGTTGGATAAAAGGCGCTAAAAAATACTTTCTACAAAAGTTTATTGACAGCGGAAGTTGCATAGCACAAAACCTACACTCTGTCCCATTAACTAAAATAAAGGAGTTTATTGATATTCTTTCACCTTGTATAGAAAGCGTAAAACTTCGCGGATATGATTTGTAAATAATAGCTCTATTTTTAGAGTGCAAAATACAGGAGGATACAATGAAAAAACGTTTACTTAGTTTTATTATGATGCTTGCTTTAACCGTTTCGGTTTTTGCTGGTGGAATAATTACTACTGGCTGTGGAAAAAAGCCTGCTGAAAAGCCCATATCTATTCTTGCAATAGGCTCAAGCTATCTTCGCAACTCTATGGACCAAGTTTACCCCATCTTAGAAAGTTTGGGCTATGATGAAATCATACTTGGAAATATTTACTCAAGCGGTTGTAAAATCAATAAGCACATGGAAAATATTCAAAACGACACAGCTTTTTATGAATACAGAGTTGTTATAAACGGCACTCTCACGGCTAAGCCCGTTCCCGGAAGCAATGAAGTTTACGGTGGCGGTAGTCACAACAACGGCGGTCAATGCTATAAAATGAGCGACGCGTTAAATGAAAGAGACTGGGACTACGTTATTATTAACCAAGGCGCAACCGAAGGACATATTAAAGAAACTTACGACTTACTCCCAAATTATTTTAACTACGTAAAATCTAAAGCACCTAACGCTAAAATTTTATTTAATATTCCTTGGACCTTTGCTGTAAACTGTTACGCAGGAAGTACTAGAGAAGACATTTCTACGGCACTTAATGCTTTAGGTTCTGGTGGTACGTGGATAGAAAAGCAACAAAGGCATTACGATATGATTTTAGATTGCGTACAAACAGAAGTTGTTCCATTAAACTTTGACGCGCTTATTCCACAAGCTACAGTTATGGCTAACTGCAGAACGTCAAAACTTTTGGAAACAAGGATAACTTACGATCCCAAAACTTACGGGCATGCAACCGAAGATTTTGGTAGATATATGTTTGGGCTTTCACTTGTTAGCTGTGTTACAGGCGAAGATATAAGCGATATTTCTTATAAACCACAAACTGTTACAAACGAAGAAAAAGCCATCGCAATAGAGAGCGTTTTGAACGCACTTGCAAAGCCAAACCAAATTACTCAATCTCAATACACGAACTAATTTAATGCTAACTTTAGTTTTATGGTGTTCAAATAAAATATTATTTTATTTAGATTGACAACTTAAACTAATAATGATATAATTATACAAACAATGATTTTATTAAGGAGCACTCAAATGAAACATATTGAAACTATTGAAACGCGTAACATTTGCGAAAGCGCTAAAAACGGCGGTTGTGGCGAATGCCAAACTTCTTGCCAATCTGCATGCAAAACAAGCTGTGGTATCGCTAATCAGCAATGCGAAAACGTTAAAGAAAGCGAATAATTTCTTATGCTGAAACAAATACCGCCTTACAAGGCGGTATTTTTATTCTATTTACACACTTTAAGGAGCTTTTTATGATACATCAATATAAACTTGGTGGTTACAATATTGTTTTAGACGTATGCTCTGGGTCCATTCACCTTGTTGACGAAATTGCCTACGACGTTATTGCCATGTTTGAAAACACCCGCAAAAATCTAATTGTAAAAGAACTTTCAAACAAATATAAAAATAACGATGACGTTTGTGTTAACGATATAGAAGAATGTTACGATCAAGTTAAATTTTTAAAAGATAGTGGCAAACTCTTTGCCCCCGATACTTTTGAAAGCATGGCAGGCACTTTAAAGCAAAAGACTTCAAGCGTGGTTAAAGCTCTTTGCTTACACGTTGCACACACGTGCAACCTCAACTGCGCTTATTGCTTTGCAAGCCAAGGTAAATACCACGGCGACCGTGCTGTTATGAGTTTTGAAGTGGGAAAACGCGCATTGGACTTTTTGGTTGAAAATTCCGGAAGCAGAAAAAACCTTGAAGTCGACTTCTTTGGCGGTGAACCACTTATGAACTTTGACGTTGTTAAACAGTTAGTGGCATACGCACGCTCTATTGAAAAGGAAAAGAATAAAAACTTCCGCTTTACTCTCACAACTAACGGCATGCTTATTGATGATGACGTGATAGATTTTGCCAATAAAGAAATGAGCAACGTCGTTTTAAGCCTAGATGGAAGAAAACATATTCACGACCGCTATCGTGTAGATTACGCTGGAAATGGTAGCTGGGAAAAAATTGTTCCAAAATTTCAAAAACTCGTAAAGGCGCGCGATGGTAAAAATTATTACATGCGCGGAACTTTTACACATGCCAACCCCGATTTCCTTGAAGATATCAAAACCATGCTCGACCTCGGTTTTAACGAATTATCAATGGAGCCTGTCGTTTGCGCTTCTGGTGATGAAAACGAACTCACTGAAAAGGACTTACCTATCGTTTTAGAACAATACGAAAAACTTGCCGAACTAATGCTTAAAAAGCACAAAGAAGGCAAACCGTTTACATTTTATCATTACATGATTGATTTAACGGGCGGGCCTTGTATTTATAAGCGCATTTCTGGTTGTGGTTCTGGCACCGAATATATGGCTGTTACTCCTTGGGGCGACCTTTACCCCTGCCATCAATTCGTTGGCGACGAAAAGTTTAAGCTCGGCGATATTTGGAAAGGTGTTGACAACTTTAATATTCGCCAAGAGTTTTTAGATTGTAACGTTTACGCGCGTGAAGAGTGCAAAAACTGCTGGGCAAAGCTTTATTGTTCGGGTGGATGCGCCGCAAACGCTTATCACGCAACGGGCTCTATTCGTGGTGTTTACAAGTACGGCTGTGAGTTGTTCAAAAAACGCATGGAGTGCGCTATTATGGTTGCTGTGGCAAAATCTATCAAAAGAGATAAATAATGAACACTCCTATTTACGATTTTATTATCAACTATATAAATAAAGAAAATATCCGTTTACATATGCCCGGTCATAAAGGAAAATCTTTGATGGGCTTTGAAAAATTCGACGTGACGGAGTTTGACGGTGCGGATAATCTTTATTCTCCAAGCGGTATCATAATGGAAAGCGAAAAAAATGCTAGTGAACTTTTTGGCGCGCGCACATACTATTCTACCGAAGGCGCTTCTTTAGCAATACGTACAATGCTGTATTTAGCAACCGCTAAAGCAAGAAATTCATGTGAACGCCCACTTATCGTTGCTGGTAGAAACGCACACAAATCGTTTATAAGTTCGGCAGCATTGATTGATTTTGATATTGAGTGGATTTACCCTAAAGAAAATAAAAGTTATTTATCATGCAACATTACCGCACAAGAATTAGATAGTTTTATAACTAATCTTGACCGTAAACCGTGCGCAGTATACGTTACTAGCCCAGACTACTTAGGAAACGTAATAGATATTAAAAGCATTGCAAACGCTTGTAAAAAACACGACGTTATGTTACTTGTCGATAATGCTCACGGTACATACCTTAAATTTTTGAAAGACAGTTTGCATCCTATTGACCTAGGTGCGTCTATGTGTTGTGATTCTGCACATAAAACTCTACCTACTCTAACGGGTGGAGCATACCTACACTTAAACGAGAGTTTAGTAAATTACGATACAAAACAAGTCAAAGATGCTTTTTCGCTCTTTGCTTCGTCAAGCCCATCTTACCTTATTTTAGAGTCCTTAGATTTAACAAATAAATTTCTTAGTGAAAACTTTAAAGAAAAGCTAGACCAAACCATAACTATGGTTAACGAACTAAAAAAAGAGTTCGTTGATTTTGGATATACCATTTTAAATAATGAGCCATTAAAGCTTACACTATGCCCTAAAAACTTTGGCTACACGGCAATCGAATTAAACGAATTGTTGCAAAAAAACAATATCGTTTGCGAATTTTATGACCAAGACTACCTTGTGCTGATGTTTACAACTAGCACTTCTTCTAACGACATCAAAAAATTAAAAGACGTTTTATTTAGTATAAAAAGAAAAACGAGTGTTGAATTGTTTCCGCCAAAAATATCTAAACCAAAAAAGGCGCTAAACATAAGAACAGCAATTTTCTCACCGAGTGAAAGAATAAAAACTAATCATGCTTTAGGTAGAATTTTGGCATCTATGTCTGTTTCTTGCCCACCCGCAGTTCCTATAATAGTTAGTGGTGAAATAATTGATGAAAACGCGATAAAATGTTTTAATTATTATGGAATAACCCAATTAACAGTAGTTAAAGAATAAAAAATAACCCCTGAAACGCTTTTGTTTCAGGGGTTTTGCTATAACCATATTTTAATTATAAAGGGAAGGTGTTATACGTCAAGGCTTTCTACGTATAGACATGCGTTTGTTGCCGCAACAGCACCATCGCCAACGGCGGTAGATACTTGTCTTACGGCTTTCGTTCTGCAGTCACCCGCAACGTAAATGCCTTCGGTTTTTGTTTTACAGTTTTCATCTGCTACGATATAACCCATTTTATCTAACTCAACGTGTGGCTCAAACGCCTTGTTGTCAGGAACTTGACCGATTGCAATGAACACTGCAGGGATTTCGTGAGTTTTAACGTTGCCGTCAGCATCTTTATACTCTATCGCAGTAAGTTCATCTTCGCCTATAAAATCACATACGCTTGTATTTGGGCGCCACTCGATATTATCTTTAGATAGAAGTGCCTTTACGTGCGCTTTGTCGCCAAAGAATTTATCAAACAAAGTATAGATATAAACTTTTTTACAATAGCTTGAAAGCAATAAACTATATTGTAGAGCCGTGTTTGCGTCACCAACAATAGCAACTTCCCTGCCCTTGTAGAAAGGTCCGTCACAAATAGCACAATAGTAAACACCCTTGCCAACTAGGTCGTCTCTGTTAGACTTTGTTCTTAAATGTTTATGTTTAACGCCGGCAGCAATTACAACCGCTTTTGAGTTGTATACATTATATTCAGTCTTAACTAAAAAGTCGCCTTCGCCCCTTTTCTCAATGCCGATAACCTTTTCGATTTCAACTTCTGCACCGAGTGAGGTTATTTGGTCAAACAAATTGTCCGCAAACTGTTCACCGCTGATTTCTTTGATTGAGGGATAGTTTTCAAGCCTTGGCGACATCGCTATCTGCCCGCCTAAACTTTCGCTTTCTAGCACTAATACCGTTTTATTATTTCTTAAAGCGTAGAGTGCGGAGGTCATACCTGCCGCACCTGCGCCTATAACTATAATATCATACATGATTAGTTATTACTCTCTATGAATTTTCTAATTTCGCTTGCATTGTCATACGCTTTGAAGCCGTTTCCTTCAGGAACTAAAAGCGTGGGGGCTTTTTTAACGCCGTACTTTAAGGTTGTTTCCTTATCTTCTTCCGCGTTGATTACAGCATACTTAATGCCAGCCTTGTCAAGCATCATCTTACTGGTCTTGCAGTTAGGACAGCCGTTTCTAGTAAACAATACCGGACCGTCAAGTTCCGCTTTAACTTCTTGCTTTTCACAAGCACATGCCTTTTCTTTTGCTGTGAATTTAGAATTTTCAATATTATATTCTTTTCTATCTTCAAATTCCTTTCTCTTACCATCGTTCCAGTTTTGGATAGGACGATAGTAACCGGTAATACGGCTGTAAACTTCAGTCTTTTTACCGCAAGTCGGGCATTCGTAAACTTCGCCTACGATATAGCCATGGTCAGCACATACAGAGTAAGTGGGTGACATTGTGTAGTAAGGAAGTTTATAGTTTTCTGCAATCTTTCTAACAAGGTTTGCCGCCGCCTTCCAATCGGGAAGTTTTTGACCTAAGAACGCGTGGAATACAGTACCTGACGTGTAAAGAGTATGGAGTTCATCTTGCATATCAAGCGCCGTAAAGATATCTTCGGTATAACCAACGGGTAAGTGTGAACTGTTGGTGTAGTAAGGCGTGCTGTCATTATCAGAAGCACAGATGATGTCGGGATATCTCTTTCTATCGTGCTTAGCTAAACGATATGACGTAGATTCAGCAGGCGTTGCTTCTAAGTTGTAAAGGTCGCCGTAGAGTTCTTGATAGTCAGAAAGCTTGTTTCTCATGAAGTTAAGAACGTCTTTAGTAAAACTTTGTGCTTCGGGAGTAGTTAAGTTTTTGCCAATCCATTTAGCGTTTAAGCACGCTTCGTTCATACCTACTAAGCCGATTGTTGAGAAGTGGTTATTGAACGTTCCCAAATATCTCTTGGTGTATGGATATAAACCTGCTTCCAAAAGCTTTGTAACGGTATCTCTCTTAACTTTAAGTGAACGAGCAGATATATCCATCATGTGTTTCAATCTGTCATAGAATTCGTCTTCCGTCTTAGAAAGATATGCTATTCTTGGCATATTGATGGTTACAACGCCGATTGAACCAGTCGATTCACCACTACCAAAGAAACCACCTGATTTTTTACGCAATTCTCTTAAGTCAAGTCTTAAACGACAGCACATTGAACGAACGTCACTCGGTTCCATATCACTGTTGATATAGTTAGAGAAGTATGGTGTGCCGTATTTTGCGGTCATTTCAAACAAAAGTTTGTTGTTTTCAGTTTCAGACCAGTCAAAGTTAGAAGTGATTGAGTAGGTTGGAATTGGATATTGGAAGCCTCTGCCGTTAGCATCACCTTCAATCATGATTTCGATAAACGCTTTGTTTACCATTGCCATTTCTTCTACGCAGTCTTTGTACTTGAAGTCCATTTCCTTTCCGCCAACGATTGCGTTCATTTCAGCAAGGTCACCAGGAACTACCCAGTCAAGCGTGATGTTGGTAAACGGTGATTGCGTACCCCATCTTGACGGAGTATTTACACCATAAATAAATGATTGAATACATTGCTTAACTTCTTTATAGGTAAGTTTATCCACCTTTACAAAAGGAGCAAGATAAGTATCGAAAGATGAGAAAGCTTGCGCGCCTGCCCATTCGTTTTGCATTATGCCAAGGAAGTTAACCATTTGGTTACAAAGTGTTGATAAGTGACCTGCTGGTGATGAAGTGATTTTTCCCGGTACACCGCCTAAACCTTCTTTGATAAGTTGACGAAGTGACCAACCTGCACAGTAGCCTGTAAGCATTGAAAGGTCGTGAATGTGAATATCTGCGTTTCTGTGTGCATCGCCTATTTCATCATCATATACTTCGCTGAGCCAATAGTTAGCAGTTACCGCCCCGCTGTTTGACAAAATAAGTCCACCAACTGAGTACGTTACGGTTGAGTTTTCCTTAACACGCCAGTCAGCAACCTTTAAATAGTCGTCCACAACCTTTTTGTAGTCAACCATCGTTGCACTGATGTTACGAACTTTTTCACGTTGTTTACGATATAAAATATATCTCTTTGCAACGTCAACGTAACCCGTTTGAATTAAAACAACTTCAACGCTGTCTTGAATATCTTCCACAGTAATTACGCGGTCTTTAATCTTCTTTGAAAAATCTGCCGTTACTTTAAGTGACAAAGTATTCAAAATGTCTGCCGTGTAATCTACTTGGCAAGCATTAAACGCCTTTGAAAGCGCGGTTGAAATCTTTGACATGTCAAATTCAACTAATTTTCCGTCCCTTTTCCTAACTTGAAACATAACTATTTCCTCCGTAAAATGTTTTTTTATTGTGAGCATTCCTAATATACCACATTATATTGGGCGTTGTCAATGGTTTATCACAATATTTTGTAAAAATTTTTTATTTAAAACACAATATCTTGTGGTTTAGTGATAAATCAACAATTTGTGAATTTTATTCAAAAAAGAATGAATTTTTTGATTTTTATACAAAGCTCATAGCCACTTTAAATAAACATTATATAATTTAATAATAAAAACACACTATACGAAATAAATTTTGTTTAGCGCCCTATTTTTGTTGCATTTAAGGCTAAAATGTATTAAAATATACAAAGACTGACGGAGAGGTGTCAGAGTGGTCTAATGTGCACGCTTGGAAAGCGTGTGTACGGAAACGTACCGAAGGTTCAAATCCTTTCCTCTCCGCCAAACGTAACCTAATCCGAACTCAATTCGGGTTAGGTTACTTAACAAGTTTGTTAGAGGTTATATGGTTTATTACGAACACGCAAGATCAAAGAAAAAAGTTTCAAAAATATTAGAAAAACACTTTATGTTAAATCACAAATTAAAATCTGTTGTAATGGGAGATTTTGCAACTAGATACGATATAATTTTTGAAGATAGTGATAAAAAATATCATTATGTTCACGAATCTTGTCGTTTAGGCAAAACATTAACTAGATTAATTAATGAATTTGAAAAAGAAGGTTATTCATTAGTTTTTCATGTTATGGGAGATATGTTTACAAGACACGAATTGTTTTTTGAAAAAGAAATTTAGTTTTATGTTTCACATGCTTCACCAAAACGAGAATAGCACCCAAACGGGTGCTATTTTTGTTTTGGTTAAGAAAAGTTGTTAGGAAAGAATTTGAAACAGCGTCAAGAAACGGTAGTCGCCTACCGTTTTAGCGGTGACAGATGATTTTTGCAAAGCTCTTTTGAAAGCTTAAAAAAAATAAAAGCACCCTTACCTAATTGTATTGGCGCTTTATTCTATTCCATCTGTCAATTCTTCAAATGAAGTATTCAATATTTTTATTATCTTTATAACGTTATACAGTGACGGCTCTACCTTATCACACTCCCACTCGCTAACACGTTGCTGGGTGGTGCTCATTTTTAACGCAAACTCTTGTTGACTTATTTTATTAATTTTCCTCAAATTTTTTAAATTGTTTCCAAAAGTCTTCATAATTTCATATTACACTAAACCTCGTGTTTTTATTTGACTTACACTAAAATTAGTGTTATTATTATTTTACTTTTTATATTATTTTTTACATATTTAAGTTTTAATAAGGGAAATAACAATTATGAACGGTACAAACAATTCAAGGGATATATCATTAGATCTAATAAGAACTATTGCATCTTTTCTAATTGTTTTTACTCACGTTGTAGAAGCGTCAATTGACCCTAGGTTGTTTATAAACACAGAGCTTTCGCTTGTAAAAATCGTATCTTTTATTTGTTTTTCGATATCAAGGTTGGGCGTTCCCTTTTTTATGTTTTTATCAGGAGCTTTGATATTAAAGAAAAATTTTGATACTGATAGAGACTTGCTAAAGTTTTATGCAAAAAATCTATCAAGGATTGTTATTGATGCTTGGTGCTGGATTATAATTTATCACTTTTTCTTAAGTTTATGTTTAAGCCAAGAGTTAAACTTTACTAATTTAATAAGGACGTTGCTTTTCTTAGAAGAACAGCCACTCATGGTTCACATGTGGTATATTCCTATGATTATAGGCAGTTATTTAATCTTGCCTTTTTTGACAATTATAGTCAAAAAATTTTCGGCAATCGTTTTATTGATTCCTTTTGCTATATCGCTGTTAAGCTATATTTTAGTTCCAAACCTTTTAGGGAGCCAAACAAACATTTACGATAATTGGATTTTTGGCGGGTATATATATTATTTCATATTGGGATATTGGGCAACGCAAGATAAATTTGAAAAACTACCAACCTACGTTTGCTATATAATTTCATTTGTTTTGCTAACATTGATTTGCATTAATCAGCTAACAAGAAACTATTGTGTGTGGTATGATAGCCCTTGCATAATTTTTTCAGCTTTCTTTTTGTTTATTTCGTTAAGACGCATTCGCTTAAAAAACAATAATTTTTTTGCAAAAATGCTAACGCTAACGTCAAATATTAGTTTTCAAATTTATTTTGTGCATATGATACCGTTGCTTTGGCTAAACACCTTAACTTCGATACACATAGAAAATTTATACTTAGAATGCCTTGCCTTAGGCGCGAGCGTTTTAATCATTACTTGGCTCGTAGCATTTTTATTAGTAAAAATTAAAGTATTTATTAAAAACAGATACAAAACCTATAAAGACACAAAAAAAGCATAGTTTGTTTACTATGCTTTTTTACTTATTTTATAACGTATCCCTTACTAATTAAGAAATAGCGTTTAATTTTGCGTTCTTTTTTTGTTTTTGCAATATTGTTTTTATTGATTTTTGTGTTTGATTGGTATATAATACTATGGCGCAAAGGAGAAACAAAATGAAATTTTTTGAACCTAAAATATTTTCCGCTTTCAAAAACTATAAAGCAAAAGATTACATTGCCGATATAGTTGCCGGCATAATCGTTGCCATAATCGCCCTGCCCCTTTCTATAGCGCTTGCGATAGCATCAGGCGCGACTCCTGAAACGGGGCTTTTCACTGCAATAATTGCGGGCTTTGTTACCGCCCTTTTAGGTGGAAGCAAAGTCAACATTTCAGGCCCGACCGCAGCTTTTGCGACTATTGTTGCGGGAATTATAATTTCACAAGGCATGGATGGGCTTTTTCTTGCAACTATTATGGCGGGAATTTTACTTATACTTATGGGGCTATTGCGTTTAGGCTCTCTTATTAAATATATTCCGCACACTATTACCGTTGGCTTTACAGGCGGTATTGCCGTAACCTTAGTAATAGGACAGTTAAAGGACTTTTTGGGACTGACTTATCCCGCGGGAACGGTTGCAATAGAAACTATCGACAAACTTAAATTAGTTTTTGAAAACATATCTACCTTTAACCCTTGGGCTTTTGGAATAGGCTTACTTGGTCTAGCAATTCTTATTGTATGGACAAAGGTTTCTAAAAAAATCCCCGGTTCGCTTATAGCGGTGTTAGTTGGAGCTTTAGTTTGCCTTATCCCTGCTATAAACGCGAATACCATAGGTTCCCTTTTCACGATTTCTTCAGCTCTTCCAGCTTTTGCTTTTCCTCAAATTACCGGCGAAAGAATACTTGCGTTACTGCCAAGCGCGTTCACTATTGCTTTACTTGCGGGCATTGAGTCTTTGCTTTCATGTGTGGTTTCAGACAAGATGATTGAAGATAAGCACAACTCAAACACAGAACTTATTGCTCTTGGTGCAAGCAATCTTTTAGTAGGTTGTTTTGGGGGTATTCCCGCTACGGGAGCTATAGCAAGAACGGCTGCAAACGTTAAGAACGGCGGTAAATCACCGCTTGCCGGCATGGTTCACGCGCTTGTCCTTTTACTTGTTCTCGTAGTATTGATGCCACTTGCTTCTTACATACCTATGCCTATTATTGCTAGTATTCTAATGATCGTTGCTTATAATATGAGCGAGTGGAGAGAATTTGTTGCTATCGTTAAAACGAAAAAATGGCAAGATATTTTAGTGCTAGTTTTAACGTTCGCACTAACCGTAATATTTGACCTTGTTAAAGCAATAGCCGTTGGGCTTGCCGTTCATTATATAATCGTGTTAATATATTTTATAATAAAAAAACATAAAGCTAAAAAACAGGCTCAATAAAAAACTGAATAAATACACAAAATAAAAGAACGCTTTCATGCGTTCTTTTTTATAATTGCATTGCAAATTTGTGTTAAATGTGTTAAA
The DNA here is from genome assembly GCA_045578765.1 of Christensenellaceae bacterium. Classification (GTDB taxonomy): domain Bacteria; phylum Bacillota; class Clostridia; order Christensenellales; family Borkfalkiaceae; genus UBA1259. The sequence continues at coordinate 86,840 of JAZNKV010000010.1, forward strand.
ATTGGACGGTAAGGAGAAAAATTATGAAACTTAATTATAAAAAGACTATTTTAGTGGGCTTTGCTTTTTTCTTAATCACAGCATTTTGGCAAGCCTATGATAAAACCATCCCGCTTATACTCACGTATAGGTTTAATATGAGCCAAACTCTTTCGGGATTAATAATGGCGCTAGATAATATTTTGGCAGTGTTTTTACTTCCGCTTTTTGGCGCGCTTTCCGACAAAACAAAAAGTAGGCTTGGTAAAAGAACTATATTTGTTTTAATCGGCACTATTTGTGCGATTATATCGTTTATTTTTATCCCGATTGTCGGTAATATTTGGCTGTTCGTTTTCGTGTTGCTTTTAACTTTGATTTCTATGGCAACCTTCCGTTCACCCGCCGTTGCACTTATGCCTGACGTTACTTGTAAACCTTTGCGCTCTAAAGGCAACGCTATAATTAACCTTGTTGGTACTGCGGGCGGGCTTCTTGTGTTAGTTCTTGGTATGATTGTTAAAGTTGCTGAAGAAGTTGACGGTACTACAATTTTATATGATTCAAACCTAACAACGTATTATATCGCTGTTTGTGGCATTATGCTTGTCGGTTTAATTATTTTCTTGCTTACCGTTAAAGAAAACAAGTGGGCTGATGAAATGCGCATAGACACCGAAAAGTATTTCCCTGAAAATGAAGAGCAAGTTCAAAAAAACTCAACTATCGCAAGCAAAAAACTTTCTAAGCCAGAGATAATTTCTCTTCTCTTAATATTAGCGTCTGTTGCGCTTTGGTATATGGGATATAACGCTATAACTTCAAAATATTCCGTGTACGCAGAAGAAGTTTTAAATCAAAGCTATGACTTAACGTTGATGATTGCTCAAGGCGCTGCAATAATTTCTTACGTGCCAGTTGGCATTATTGCGACCAGAATAGGCAGAAAAAAGACTGTTTTGGCGGGCGTTATAATGCTTGCACTTTCTTTCCTTCTCGCATCGTTTATAACTGAAAGCAGTAGTCCTTTTATTATGTACGTGCTCTTTGCGCTTGCAGGTATTGGCTGGGCTACAATTAACGTTAACAGCTTCCCTATGGTTGTTGAACTTGCTAAAGAAGGTGACGTTGGTAAATATACAGGCTGGTATTACACGGCTAGCATGGCTGCACAAGGTTTAACACCTGTTCTTTCAGGCGCAATAATGGACTTGTCTGGAAACATGTTACCGCTATTCCCTTACGCGTTCGTTTGCGCATTGCTTGCGTTTGTAACAATGATTTTTGTTAAGCATGGCGATAGCAAACCACAAGCGAAAAAATCCGTTCTTGAAAACTTTGACGTTGATGAATAAATTATAATAAAACAAAATCATATTAAAAACTCTATCAAACTACATTTGATAGAGTTTTTTAATTTTTGTTTGACTAACTTTAATCGTTGTGATAATATATAATCAAATCATTTTGAGGGACGTTATGAAAAAAAGAAATACTTACAACACAGACAAACTATTGCTTGGCTTAAACTTTGGTGATCACAAAGTTAACCCCGATTCAATCGTTGACGAGATTAAAAAAGAAGTAAAAGGGAAAGCGGATATGTTTATTTTGCGTTGCAAACCCACTGACCCATTACCTATGGAAACATACGTTGAACTTGCTAAATTTGCTAAAAATGAAGGCTTATTTTTTGCTATACTTTATGCTTATCAGCACCCGCCAAAAGGCGAAAGAAGTCATTTAAATAAGCAAACGATTGCAAAAATCATTGACATAGCAGGCGAATTTTTCTTAGGAGAAGTGTTTGCGGAAACAGGAAGTCAATCAGTTTCTCAAGACAAAGGTTACTTTGAAATAAAGAACGATTACGAAACACTTGTTAAGCCACCACAAGACTTTAAGGACATGCATCAAGCAAGGACTTACTACGTTGAATATATACGTTCACTTTTGAAATACAACAAAGATATGGGAATTAAAAACTCCATGATGATTGAGCCAACGGCAATCGGCGCATACGATTTAGAGGGTGGGATTTCAACGCTTATGCTTGAACTACTCCCAGCGGACAGTGAAAAACTCGTAGCGATTACCCGTGGAGCTACTATCGGTCACCAAAGAAAAGAGTGGGGAGGTTTCGTTGCGCACGAATGGTATGGCGGATACGTTCACGACGACGTATTAAAACAAAAAAGGCTTGACCTTGCTTATAAGTATCTTTATATGGAAGGTGCAAATTATATCTTCTTAGAAAGTGGTAACACAGGCATAGAATCTTTTGGATATAACTATGACTACGACCACCCACTTTGTAAACGTTATAGAGATTACACCGCTGAATTTTATAAGTTTGCAAAACAAAACAAGAGATTAAACAACGGGCCGATTACAAACGTTGCTTTTGTTTTTGGCGAAGACGATGGATACAGCGAATTTTTGGGTTCACACGCTTGGTGTCAGTTTGACAAAGAAGAATGGGGACAAAATGAAAGAGAAAAGAGCTGGCAAATTCTAAACGAGGTTTATAGGCCACTTTCTTGGCACGAACAAGAAAACGTTTCGGGCGACGGTGTTGATTTGTCTTCTTCCCCCGCCTATGGCAGTTATGACGTTATTCCCGCTTGCGCTCCCCTATCCGTTTTGCAAAATTATGAGTATTTGATTTTTGTTGGGCACAACACTATGAGCGAAGAACTTTACAACAAACTTGACTCTTACGTTAAAGACGGTGGCGTATTGCTCGCTTCGGCATGTCACATGAAAAACAACTCTTTGCGCACCGAAAACAACGAATATATTTACGACGGGGATTTCTCTAAGCTGTTTGGCGTTAAGGTCAATGGTGTAAGAAAGAAAAACAAGGGAATTAAGTTCTATAAACAAAGCTTGGTTAAAAATATGGTTTACCCCGCAACGCTAGATTTGGAGTGTGACGCTAACTATCCGTCAGGGTATTCTTTAGTTGCAAACGTTGAACTTAATGGAGCAAACGTCTGCGCAAGACTTTGCGACACTTTCTTAGCGCCAAGTGAAAATGACGAAATTATTCTTACCGAATATAAAAACGGCAAGGGCGTGGCAATGTTTTTAGCCTATGCAAACTATCCTGGTCACCCCGCTGTTTACCCCGTTTATAAAAAAATTGTTAAAGAACTTTTGACAACATCTCACCGAAACGCACAAATTAAAGTTTTCGGTAGCGAAAAGGTTAGATTTGCCGTTTATCGTGATAACGGAAAAACGAGAATTTATCTTCTCAATACTTCTTTTGACGTTCCTAATACCGTCGGTATTATTTACAAAGACAAAACAACTTTTGTTACGCTTAATGCAACCGAACTTAAACACATCGACCTTTAATTAACCTTTAATTTATCTACTAAAAAGGAGCAACCTGTTTGATAGGATGCTCCTTTTTGCTATGAAAAATAGTTTTTATTTTTTTATAAAAAATAATTTTTTGCCTTAAAATTCATATTCAGTTAATATTTGTTTACTATAATGCTGTACGATAAAGTTTATAATGGATAGTTTTGGGCTGTCATGACAAAAAATACAAAAGAAACGCGAAAACACGTTTAGGAGGAAGAACTTTGATTTTTTTAGGTAAAAGATTGTTTTGTAAAAGAAACGTAATTATTGCATTGATTTTAGCAATTTCAGCGACCATTGGTTCGTTCTTCGTTACTTCTTGCTCTAATAACTTTGACCAAAACCCCGACGTCGAATCTATTGGTGGTTCATTTAGCACCACACTGCCAACGCCCACCGATAATTCAACCCCGGCTGATCACGATGCAAAAAAGAGCGCATACTATGCTTTTTATGCAATGAGCAAGCTTGAAGGATTTACTGCTGAAAGCGTTGGCGAATGCGTTACTAACGTTGCATTCGTTAGCGTTAGCCAAAAGATTAAGGCTAGCCGTATTGTTAACAGCAACGAAGTTTATAAAGAATCACTCTCCCACTCAACTTTTAAGGGCGTGGGCGTTAGAATGTACATTAAGGGTGACAATTACGTTATTCATAACGCATCTGGCATATCTTCAGTTGACAACGTTAGCTGGCACGATACTGCAAATAGAATATCTAAAGAAAGTTTTATCGAAAGATTCGGTTTTGTAGCAAACAACGTTACCGGCTACGTTATGACAGATGAAACTATTCTTTCTGCTGAGTATTTGGGCGAAGAAAACGGAATCTATACATATCGCTACGAGCTTGACGTTGTAAAATCCACTGGTAAACTTGGATTGGAAATGCGCACTATGGCAGGAAGCGCATCAATGCCTATTTTTGAACGTGCATCTTTAACAATCAGTATGGATAAGAACTGGATTGTAACACAAACAAAAACTGACAGCGTTTATAAAGTAGATATGCTTGGTGGTGTTACTTGCACTGAATCAGTTACTGAAACTTTTTCTAATCACGGCAAAAAAACACCGATACCCAACGTCGATTTTTACAGTGAATATTTAGACGCCGACATAACCAACCCATTGCCCGAAAACCCAACCGCAACAGACTACATCATGCAAGGTTTTGGGGATTATATATCAGGTGAAAAACCATTAAAGGCAAACTTGACCGTAAATTCAAACACTATTCCTTTGAGTGTTAACGCTAATGCGCATATAAACCTTAACATTGAAGATCTTTCATCTTTGGCGGTTAGACTAGACTTAATAAACTTAACCTACGAAGATATTTCCCTAAACAACGCGTTTGTTGGATATAAAAACCAAAACCTTTATATAAAAGCAAACAAGCTTAAAGCTCTTACGACCATTGAAGAGATTAAAGGGTTCTTAAACAAGATCTCTCCGCTTACTAACTTTGATCTTGACGAGTTGTTTAGCGGATTTGACAATCTTGACCTAACAACGTTACTTGCTGATGCAACTGTTGAAACGAAAGAAGATGTTGCGACGGTTACCCTTCCCCTTACACTTGGGGAGCTTGAGTTAAACGTCCAAATGAACTTTAACATAGACGAAGAAATAACCTTTACATCCTTAACAGCTTGTATTGGCGAGTTAAACGTTCAAGCTGTTTTAGACGAACAAATTGAAGTTTCCGCGATCGGCGAAGGTTATAATAGCATTACTCCTATACTCGACGTTATAAGTGACGATTTGATCGTAAAAGCAAACCTTTCAATTGGAGATATTGAAGCTGTTATCAACTTCGACTTAACCACTCTCTGCCTTGATGCAAGCATTGAAAAACTTGCTATCGGCAACGTAAATCTTGGCACTATTAAGTTAAAATATTTAGATAACACCGTATACTTTAACGTTAAAGGCCTTAACGGCAAATTAAACGTTAGTGATGCACAAGGTTTAATTGAAAAGATCACAGGATTATTAGGTGATAAAGTTGAAGTCGCTCTACCCGACCTTAGCGCACTTCAAAACATTGACGTTATGGACTTGGTAAGTTCAACCTTAAATAGTTTAACGCTTGCTGAAGGCGAAAATGCGCTTTTCATTGAAACTACCGTTTTGAATATGCCAATAACTATTGAACTTTCCATAACAGAAAAAGGTTATTCGCTTTCTAATATCGCATTAAACATTGACGGTAACGCTATTTCAATCGCGCCTACCGACAATGTTGCAAACGCTATTGATTTAGAACAAAGCACTTTCTACAATATAGCAACCTTACTTAACGTAATCGACGAAAACAATGAAATCAATTTAAGCGCTAGCGTTGCTGGACTTAACGTTGATATTAACGTTAACCTTTCTTCTTTAACCGTTCTTGCTAAAACTGAATTGTTTAGCAAAACTCTTACGGCTAAACTTGAAAACCAAAAAATCTTCCTTTCTTACGCTGGGCTTAACGCTTACGTTCAATTAAGCGACGTTGAAAGTATTTTAGATAAACTCTCTCCCATCGTAGGCGATATCGATTTAAGTGCGTTTGAAAACGTTTGTGTTCAAGATATTATCTCTAGCATTGTTGTTACTGAAAATAACGGACTTACTATCTCTGCTCTAATCGGTGACGTTAATGCTCAAATTAATTTAGACACTTTAGATAATGCTTTAACTATTAAAGACGTACTCATTGCTCTTGGCGAAGAAGTTTTAATCGCTTCTCCTTGTGAAAAAGCTACTTACTCTTTAGGTGATGGCACTTTCTACAATATTGCAACCTTACTTAACGTAATCGACGAAAACAATGAAATCAATTTAAGCGCTAGCGTTGCTGGACTTAACGTTGATATTAACGTTAACCTTTCTTCTTTATCCGTTCTTGCTAAAACTGAATTGTTTGGCAAAACTCTTACGGCTAAACTTGAAAACCAAAAAATCTTCCTTTCTTACGCTGGGCTTAACGCTTACGTTCAATTAAGCGACGTTGAAAGTATTTTAGATAAGCTTTCACCCGTTTTAGGCGATATCGATTTAAGTGCGTTTGAAAACGTTTGTGTTCAAGATATTATCTCAAGTATAACAGTTACGGAAAGCGACATTCTTTCAATAGCTGTTTGTGTCGGCAATATCAACGCTCAGCTTAATCTCAACACCATAGGCAATGCTTTAACCGTTAAAGATTTGAGCGCTACTTTTGATGAAATAGTTGTTACCGCTACGCCAAGCGACAAAGCTGATTACTCTATGAGTGATAGCAAGTACTACAATCTTGCAACGTTACTTGACGTTATTGATGAAAACGGAAACATCTCATTTGTTGCAAGCGTTGGCGACGTTAACGTTGATATTACGTTTAACATTTCTACTATGGAACTTTACGCTTCAGTTGAAGGTGTTGAAGTTTACGTTGACGTTAACAATGAAAACATATATGCACGCTACCCAGGTGTTTTGGCAAAGGCTACGTTTAGTGACATTGAACCTATTTTAGACAAGCTTTCACCCATCATAAATAAGTTTGCCGGCGAAGACGCTTTGGATTCTTTCTCGTTAGATGGATTAAAGAATATTGACGTTGAGTCAATCATAGCTTCAATCGTTGTAACTGAAACCGACAATGCATTAGTCGTTAACCTTGAACTCGACACTATTGGTGTTACTGTTACGCTAGATACTTCTACTGAGAACCTTGTACTTAACAACGTTGTTATAAGCGCAGGAACACTTGAAGTTAGCGCTATTCAAAGTCAAACTGCGCTCGACTTTGAATTTGACGTTACTGCTGATTACGTAGATTTAAGAGCGCTCGTGGATGATTTAGCACCAGCACTTACAGATATCTTTACAAACGAAACACTTTATGCTTCAATGACAGCGTCACTTGTTATAGGCGATTCTGTTTATAAGATTACAGAGTGCTCGGTTGAACTTAAAGATATTTATACCGCACCAAAGGCCAATGCAAATATTACTTTGGTGATTGGAACAGTGGACGACAACGGCAAGTTTACAGCAAGCAGTACTCATAAACTTAGACTTGTTTATCTTGACCCATCGTTAGTTGCTGAAGGTCAACCTAACGCTTACTTGACTTATGATAACACCGCAAACACTGAAATATTTGAAGGAACCTTCTCAACAACCAAGTTTGACGTTACGCTTGAAATTTTGAAGCAAATTTATAAAAACATTCCTGAACTTCAAGACGCATTGCTTCCACTCATTGTTGCAGATGAAGACGGCAACCCTGCATTACCTAAGTTTGAAATTGATTTCGCGTCACTTATAAACAACGTAAGCTTTATTGACAATTTACTTACCGTTGACGTTAACGGAAACACTTTAAATAAGAGTATGGAAAGTTCGGTTATTGCTACACTTGCAAACGTCGATGGCAACTTAAACCTTGCCGTGCCCAATTTGAAGTTTGATGACTTAGTTCTCTCTCTCAATGCTAAGGTTGGTAAACCTATTGATGAAAATTCTATAACCGACCAAACGTTTGAATACACTGCAAGCGAAAATGCTAGTGACTTCTCTTCTATTAACGAGTTACTAGAAACTTTAAAGAATACTTCATCAAAGCGTCATTTCCGCATTACTGGCGACATAGGTATGGTTGGCTCTGGTCTACTTTCTCTCATAAAAATAACCAACGAAGTACACTTGGATGTTAGAATAGACGTTATTGATGGAAAAACTTACGTTGTAGCTCAGTTAGTGCGTGATAACGTCTTAGCTATTTGGAAAGATCATAGCGGAACGTCTACCCTTTATTATGACCCTGTAGAAGAAATGATTTATATCCATGTAGGATACTATAACAAGAATTGGCTGGGTATGAAAAAGGATTATGGAGAAGAGTTCTATAAGTATACCGTTGATAATTTTATGGCAGACCCAATGACTCCTATACTCAAAATGATAAGGTTAAGTAGTTCTCTAGAATCAGCAATAACTTCTTCTCTCAACAAAGAAAGTACACACGTAAATACTGCAACTATTGAAAACACTTTCATCAAGTACGCATATGACGGTAAAGAAACTTTTGGCATCGATATTGATTTAACTGCTTTGACTGGCGACGTTAGAGATATCCACGTTGATATTCATCATGATGCTAGTATGAATCTTTGCGGATTAGGCGCCAGAGTGAATTTCCTTGGCATGCTTAATCTTACGCTTAACGCTACACTAACTACAAGTGATTCTTCTTCGTTTGGAGCTGAAGTCGACGTTAACAAACAAGTAAATAGCACAAATTATCCCGCATAAAAATTAAAAATACAAAAATAAAAAAACGACTGAAAATCCCAGTCGTTTTTTTAGTTGGTACTCCCAGCGGGAATCGAACCCACAACTAGCCCTTAGGAGCTCGAAATGTACTTAGAAATTAAATCTTTTATATTAAAAGTCGAACATAAAATTCGTTTTGTCAAATAAATTGTTTCGTAAAATTCGTATCGTTACGAAAAATTTGTATCGTTTTCTAACTTTTCTGATGAAAATAATTCAATTTCTATTCCAAATCGGAAAAATACAATCCCAAAATTTCGCCACTCTCGTCGAGAATCGACTCAAAAAGAATCTCCAATGTAGTCACCCCACTTTGGGTATTAACTGGTCATAAATTTGGAATTATAAAACACATTTTTTGCAATTTCACTCCCATCGAGAATCGTGTTACGCTTTACCGCCTTATTTGCTCTCTAAGTATTCTCTAATTTCTTTCATAAACGCTTGTCCGTTGTTGTCAAACCATCTGTCACGAATGCCTTTTATAGAAAGAAATTCTTCTCTAGTAGTAGGCTTCTTAGTTGCCAATTGAACTAATACTCTATCCCACGCAACACAATAATATGGAATGTCCTTTTCATCGCCTATTTTCTTTCTTAACGATTGTAAACGTTTCAAAAGTTCGACGTCTGTTAGAAGCGCTCCATCTTCATCAATATAAACTTCCCAGCCTTCAACCACAATCGTCATACCATCATCAACAGTTTGAATTTGAGGTTTAGCATTTATATTGTTTAGAGCAATAATTTCTTCTACTATTGATAAATCTATATTGTGGATATCTTCAATAGATTTTTCACTGTTTACCCTTACAGTAGGATATAACCCTTGTGTCCTATAAAGGTAGTTTTCTTCTATGAGAAATTCAACAATATCAAAAACGTGTTTTGTTTTTATTGACTTTAGCGCTCCATAACAATCAAGTTCGTTTAATTTGTAATTTATAACTTGCTGATTTTTACTTCCTCGTAAAACATTAACTGTCATGGTTGCACCAAAATAATTTACTTTACTTATTTCAGCACAAGCATTAATAATTAGTTCAACCACTCCTATAGCTGTTAGTTCAGTTGAGGAGCTTTCTTCGCTATCGTCAACAACTCCAGTTGTATCAATGCCCTCATCCTTGATGTTCGTTTCCGGGTCCACAACTGTTATAGGCGTTTCAACAACAGGTTCTTCTTTCCTTTCTTGATTGTCATCAATACCTTCAATTTCTATTATTTCGTTATCTTTAACTGATTCGTCAAAATCTTGTGGAGAAATAGTGTTGTTGCAACCTTTGCCGTCATGAGTATAGTTAGTGCAGCCTAAGAAAGGATACCCATCTTTTGTTTTTACTATTAAATACCCATCAACACACTCCGTACATTTTTGGATATACATTTTACCGCCAACTAAGTTGTTTGAAACAAAGCCACAAACTTCAGGTTCATTAGTACAAACCCAAAGATTCATAGCACAATCTTTACGATGTCTACGCTGTAAAGGATAGCCACAAATAGGACAAACCTTATTTGTCAACAAACCGTGTGGCTCAGGATTAAATTCTCCTTTGAGTACAATATTTTTATATTCTGCTTTTAGCTCTAAAACAAATTCGGACGGATGTTTTTCCGGCGCAATTATGAACACCCTATTCTTTGTTCTTGTTAAAGCAACGTAGAATAATCTTCTTTCTTCAGCATAATCCATTTCATCTGATTGTTTGATGACCAATTTCATAACTGGGTCATCTTCAATCTTAGACGGAAATCCATAAACTGCATCTTTTGCATTTATAATTATAACGTTATCATAACCTAACCCTTTAGAACTATGTGCCGTTAAAAATGTTATATCTACTTGTGGATACTTTTTAGAATAAACTTTACTGCCGTTTGCGTTATATTCAAACGCACCCGTTCTAGATAATGTTTCTCCATCGTAATTATATCTACCGATAAGCAAAATACTTGTTTTATTGCCATGTTTAGCTACTATTTCACCGATAGAATACTCTAAAGCGCGAGCCATTTTATGAAGAGGACCACCTTCAGTTGCTCTTTCGTTCCATTTTTTAGGTGTATCGTCATAACTTACAACAATTACCGGGTCTTCTATATGCTTAGGCGAAATTAATGATTTCTTAATTTGTGCATCGTTCTTTTGAATAAATCCACCCGCTATATCAATAACTTCTTGAGCATTTCTATAAGTTCTAGTTATTTTTAATTCTTCACCATATCCCATTTTTTCGCAAAACTTTGTGAATAATGTAACATCTGAACCACTAAACGCAAAAATCGACTGCCAATCATCACCTACTGCGATAATCTTCGCATCAGTAACTTTAGACAATTCTTTTGCCATATCAAAACGTTGGCGAGATATATCTTGATACTCGTCAATAATTATGTATTTGAAATGCAATTTTTCTTTTAATGCAGTAACTTCTCTTAATGCGCGTGCGGCATCATTAATCATATCTTGGAAGTCTACAGCATTGTTTCTTAAAAGCGTTTTTTGATATTCTAAATAACACTCTCTACATATTTCTAAGAAAAGTTTCGTTCTTTCGCTTTTTACAATACGACTAAACTCATAAAATTTATCTTCCGTGTAACCATTTGTTTTGAAATTCTTAATAAAGTCACAAATCAAATAAACCATCTTTGCAATGTATTTATTTTCTTGTATTAATGCTAATTTATTTAAAACTTCTTCCGATGACCTAGGATTTGAAACAATACCATTTTCTTTCAAAAGTTCTGTTAAATGGTCTATTAAACTTTTGCCATCATTGTATTTTGAATACGTATAGATAAGTTTTGTTCCGTGCTTTTGATGAATTTGAATTTTATCATTGATTGCTTTTTTGTACTTGACGATTTCAGCTTCCGTATATCTATCGTTCTTTCCATCTTCTGAAAGTCCAAAATGCTCTAAATAGATTTCTTTTCCATTTTGTCTTATAACAAAATCGGGAGAATAGCGTTTTTTAGACATAAAGATATAATATGGATACGATGGTTCATACTCATATTCAATACCGTTTAAATATAAAAAGTTTGCAATTTGAACTTCTTGAGAAGATTTAACAACCTCATTGTTAAGTGTAACTTTTCGTTTTGTATTCTTTTCTACATATGTATAACTATATTCGTTTAAATTACCTTTTAACGTTGAAAAATCTGACTTAACAATGCTATTTAAGAATTCTCTCTTATCCGTACCCTCATATTGCGTATCAAAATAACTACCAAAGAATAATACAAGATTATCTGCCATTTTCTTGTCTTTAATTTTAACAAGTAAATAGTCTCTAATCGTGTTATACAAAAAACCATCTTCAACAATATTTAACTTTTCATCACTCTTCTTTCTTAAAATGGCGTTGCCTGCAGAGTGAAACGTGGTAATTGGACAAGGTATATTTAATGCCTTGTTTATTTTATCTTTCAGTTCTCCAACCGCCTTGTTCGTAAAAGAAATAATGAGAATTTCTTCAGGTTTTATGTTTTTCTTATCAACTAAATATTTAACCTTTGCCGCTACTGTGGTGGTTTTGCCTGCGCCAGCACCCGCGATAACCAAGCAATAATCTTCATCGGTTAAAACTACTTTTCTTTGGTCTTCATCAAGTACAATATTTGTATCAATATTAAACAAAATCTCGTCCAAATACTTCTTTTGTTTAACCATAGAAGATTCAACAAACTCTTTATTGTGGGAAGAAACTATATTTTTAAGATTTTTAAAAGAACTTAAAAAGGTGTTGATAAAATCTATCTTTATTTTATTCTTTTTACAATACGTAGGTAATAACCCCGAATCGTTTATAGTGATAAAGGCTTTATTTGCTTCTGAAAATTGCTCAACTAAAAAACTATAATCTCTAACCGAAATATAGTTTTCCTTAGCCAATAATTCACTAAGCTTTTTATTAAATTCTTCAACCGCTAAAACTTCAGCAGGTTTTTCAACTTTCTTAAAAAACAACCAGCCCATTTATATCTCCAATTATTTTTAGTCTTGATTTTAGATTACATTAATATTTCTTAATCTGCTGGGCAGAAATCGTAGGTAATAGTTTGCAACTTAACAACTCTTACCACTAACAATATTCCCTATCGCTTTCTTAATTTTATTTAAAAATATTTCTCGGATGTTTTTCAACCCACTCTTTCGCTCTTCGTTCACCCAACTCATGTCAATATGACACATTTTAACAAAATTTCGCCATATTCATAGAAAACCAACTCTAAAAAATTTTTATACTCATCCACTTTTTTAGATTTGTATACTTTTTACCGTTTTACTGCCATGCAAAAACTCATCTAAGAAACATGTTTATAGATTTGATATTAGTAACTCTTTCCCCTTTTTTATATGTCCAGCAGAATATCTCAATTCAAAATCGTTAATAATAAATTCATTATAAAGCCTCTTTATCAACTCACATTCATCATAAGTCATAATCCATTTTGCTTTATACAATTTTTTCACTATTAGTTTTGACAAAAATTCGTGGTCCGAAATATTATAATAATTCGTATATAACATTTTCCCCTTTTTTACATATGGTGGATCAAAATTTATAAATAACTCGTCAGTTCTTTTACATATTACTTTTGTAATTAATGTTTCTGCACTATAATTATAAATCTCGACTTTATCTCTAAACGTACTTATTTTTTCAATAAATGCGATTAATCTTTCTTTGTTAAAACGACAATCAATTTTATATGTGCCTTTTTGTTCTTTCCCTCCTATTGGACCACCTTTTATTACCCCAGAATGGTTTGTCCTATTTAAAAAGAACGCGGAAAATCCCACTTCTAACATGGAATAATTTTTATAATTCTCATAAATTTCTTTTTGTTTTTGCCACTCTTGCAAATCTATAGATGTATTCTTTATCAAGTTTACAAATTGTGCAGTCTTAAAAAATATACACCTCCATATGGCATATATATGATAGTCATAGTCATTGATTATTGCTCTCTGTATATCATTATTCATAAGCAACTGCAACCCAATTGCATAACCACCTGAAAAAGGCTCAACGTATGTTCTCCCTAACATACCATTTGTTTCCATTATATTTTTTACTAGCGAATATAATTTACCTTTCCCCCCGGGATAACGTAATGGTGATTTCATTTTTTACCTCTTAATTATTAACGATAAATTCTATTATTTTATAGATAGCATCTTCTTCATACAACTTAAATTGATACCCATTTAATCCAATATCCCATGGGCGATGAACTAAAATATCCATTCTGTCTTTTAATGTTTTTTCACCAGTCGCAAAATATTGATTAAATAATGCATCTATGTCTATATTGAAAAGAACATTTCCCTTTGTATACTTTTTAACAAACTCTATAATTTTAGACAACTGAGGGTCTTTTTGAGCTGATTCGTTACATAGTTTCTCATAACTTTTAGGAATTTTTTCCGATATCCAATATTTTAACGAGAGTTCAAATAATGTCCTAATTAAAATTGTAGTTGCGAGTGGAAATTTATCATAATCCTTATAAAGCCCTTTTACTTCCTTTATAATAGCTATAACTGAATTTGCCATTTTGTTTTTGTTGTTAATTTCGGTGTATTTTAAGGACTTAAATGCTTCTTTTGCAGTTGTCTGCAAAACATTACGTTTTACATTATTTTTTACACTTTCTTTGATTCCTGAAACAGCAACATTAACTACTGTTTTTGATTCATTTGTTTTTTCTACTTGATTTAATGGAAGAGATGTAGAACAAATTTCATTTAAAACTTTATTAAAATATTCACTACATTGTTCCGAAGTATTTAAATTTCTTGAGGTGTATCCTCCTCCTTTATTAGTGTCATTTACAAATCTTTTTAACACTAAAATTAGTTTTTCTTTTTGTAAATTCTTTAAGATTCTAAGTTCATCTACCTTTACAACACGTTCGATAGTAGAAAAGTTTTCTATTTTTAATAAATCTTTTTTGTCAAGATTATTATAATATAGCATAAAAATTTCCGGCACATCCTTTTCGTTGCCATATTGTATTATAAACTGATATTGATTCACTTGTGTCCATTTTTTAGTAGACCCTCCTTCAGTATGCTCTGAAAAAATGTAAGGCGCAACCTCCTTAATATCATCATAAACAATGCATGGGATCTCCATATCGACACTTATTTTATTAGATTTTATTTTTTGAACTTTTTCTCTAAGATTTTTATTGCTAATTATATTTGGAGTTAAAAAACATTTTATCGCTGAAATTCTACGATTTCCATCTATAACTACAAGTTGACCATCTTTTTTAATTAATGAAACTATCTTTTGTGGAAAAAAACCTTGGTCATTAATACTATTAATCAACTCTAAAAAATCTGTTGGTGACTCTTCAATTAATAAATTAATGGCCGTTACTTCATCCAAAACAGGATTGTGTCTTGGGTTATAAGGATTCACCATCAATTCAGTTGTTTTTTTATTTGTAATCATATTTCTTCCTTTGCATCAATTATATTTTCAATAAAATTTATTTTAGTTTTTCCTTTATAGAATACAATATATTTAACTTTTACAGAGTAGCAGCTTATCTTTTATTAAACAAAATGTATATCAAACCGATATTCTTACCTTATAACTCCCATTCCCTCGGGTTGATTTCATGATAAGGTGCCACTTTTATGAATAAAGTCCTCAGTTCTTTATAAAACTTTTCAATATCTTGTTGGTTTTCTTGATTATTTAACCAATGTTTAAATAACAATTTAAAAAAGGTTGAGTATTTAACAAATAATTTTTTATTAAATTCACGAGTTAATCCCTTTGTAGATTCTCCCTGTTGACGTTTTTCTTCTAATTCTTGATTAAAATCATTTACATCTTTTTTAATATTGTCAATGTAATAGACCTTACTAAAACCTCTATTTACAACGGCAGTATCAACCCAAAAATGATCGTCATTTAATAATAAAGTTTCAGCATAGTCAATAAGCAACTGTTCTGGAGACTTTTTCCCCGGCAATGTTGTCGTATGTTTAGAAATTTCTGAATTTTTATCGCCATCTAAAATACAAATTGATCTCATCGTCGTTTGAACTAGTCTATCATCAGAAAATATTCCACGAAGATTATCCGCCCCTATATTTGCATCGACTTTATGTAGAAATCTAATTACATTTCTAAATTCAGGGTATTTGTTGGTAAAATAATTAAACAACTCATCAAGAAGAAATCTAGCTTCATTATCCTCTGTAAAAAGTGGAATAACCTTGTCCGCATAAATATCTTCCTGCGTTAAAGATTGAAGGTGCATCTTAATTTTATATATATCTGGCTCATCCATCTTAACCACTGATGTTACATTATCTAGCAAATAAATAACGTTGTCTTTTTTGTTTAACATTTCTTCTAATAGGGACATGCTATGCGTTGTAAAAATAACCTGTATTTTATATTCTATAGACATTTGTCTAAACAAGTTTAACAACTTTATTTGAAATGCAGGATGTAAGGTAGCATCAAGTTCATCGATAAGCAGTACACTCTCAACCGTATTATTAGAAGTTATTGAATTATAATAATATTTTAAAGAAACTAATGCAGTAAGAATAATATTTAAATTGTCCTCACCAGCTGAAATTGTGTTAGAATCAACACCTTCAATATTACTAGAGAATTCATTACGAATCTTTATATCACCCATTTGCTGTGTAGCATTAAAAGTAATATCATAATGAGTAAAACTTTTATATAGAGCTGCAATTTCATCTTGATAATTTTTAGGCAATTTCTTTTTTATGCCTGACAAAGCTGAATCATTTTGAAATTCACCAAAAGGAACCAAACGCGATAAGCCGAGATAGATAACAGGTGCAACAGGAAGCGAATCAGATGTTCCTGGCTGATACTTTGGTTTAACTGCATACCTAGTTTTTGTTGAAGAATTGTGTCGTCTAAAATTTAACGCTACCGCATCAAAATAATCAACAGTAAATAAGTGTCCTCTTAAACCATGTGCAGGATCATTATATTGTTTATCGCCTCTAGTTAAACTTTCGACCTTTGGATTTGTTACATTATTAACCGCTTTTATCACTGGCAAACAAGAAGCATCGTTGATCCAGGAACATCCTTTCGTAGGAGCCTGAAGCGAATTTCCTATTATATGTAACAACGAGGTTTTACAAGTTCCATTCGTCCCAGACACTGCATTTATATTTTTAGAAAATTCAAGATTTAAGTTTTTAAGCTTTCTATATTGAACAACATTTATAGATTTAATCAATGTATTTTTTCCTCCGTAAATAAATTAATTGCTGTTATATTAACAAAATGCAATGCAAACATGCATCTAATTTCAAAATATATCTATTATTAATTTTAATTGTTCAATGCATGTTTTATAAAAAACAGCACCTAGGCAATTATAAATTAATTAAACTCCATCAAATTTTTATAAGGAGCGCTCTTGCCTTGTTTGATGTTCTCTGCCAAATCAAAAACTTATTTTTATCCCATATAAGCGCCGCAACAACTTCCATCATTATATTTCTTCAATTCCTAAACTCTTCAAATATTCATACGTGCCATTATAATATTCTGGCAAACGTGTACTATCTTCCCAGAAACCGCTTGGATTTTTATTCCCATTACCTTCCGGCACGCAAATTACCATACCAGCTCTTGCACGCGTCAATAAAACACGGTAAGCATTAAGCATATACTTCATTAAATCTTGCTTGCTTTCGCTCGTTGGTGTTTGCTCTACCCACTTTGTTTGACCATTAAATCTATAGAAACGCCACTCGCCGTTTTCATATCGCATATCTGCATCCCAAAGCAAGCAAGTATAATCAAGTTCTAACCCTTGAACTTGAATTTCCGTTGCAGCATCTTCAAGATAGTTAGAGGCTCTTGTATCAATTTTATCCTCCAAGAACCAATGAACGGCATTTTCATCCCCCGAAGGTAAAACGTGGATACCCAAAGGCTTAAATCTTGCCGATTCCTTTGTTATAAGAACACCTGTGCGCTCCGTTCCTCTCACCTTGTCGTGCAACCATCTTTTTGCCTTTTCCATATCCCTTGTAAGCACAATAGGATACTTGTCCTTAATTTCTTTATATAATTCCGTCGCAGTAGGCTCAATCGCAAGCAATGCGTGAACAAACGCAGAGAGTTTTTCTGCTCTATAAGAACGAAGGGACACTGCAAGGTGCAAATTATCCGAATATGTAACTTTATCGTTCTTTTCAAGCAATTCATTCACTTTGCCTTCGGCGTATTCCGCTTCCGTTAACTTCGATGAAATGTAAACGTTCCAATGCGGAAATTTTTCATTAAGCGCGTTTATCCACTCGGAAATGCCTGCCTCGCCCGTATTAATCTCTTGTCCACCACCAACAAGACAAATAATCGTTGCCCAATCTTCACGTTGGTCAAGCGACCAAATCAAAAATGCCGCCTCAGACATAGGGAAATTCGGAACTTTTAATTTATTACCGTACGTTCCGCCTCTTTTAAGATAATCAGCAAGTCTTTTATGCGTCCAAGAACGTTGAGCCTCGTCAAAAATCGCAACGTGTTCCACTTCACCATAGCCAGATTCTGCAAGTTTTACTGCCTTTTCAGGGTCAATCTCTAAAACTCCGTTTTCAACAGGATTTTTGATTTTTGCAAGCATATTATCACGATAACGGTGAATAATTTGAATAAACTTGCCAACTTCTCTACGAGAATCAGAAAGTTTTTTGCTTTCGTTTCTATCTCGACATTTTTGATAATTATCTTTTGCAAGCGCTTCAGTCAAAACTGCAACTAATGGCCCATTACCTGAAAGATAAACCGCGCCTTCGTCATCAATAGGCTTATCTTGTCCTTGATACGTTTGTCTTACAGCAACGTCAAGTCCAACAAGCGTTTTGCCCGCGCCGGGAACACCTGTTAAAAAACAAATACTTTTTTCTCTGTTTGCCTTGCTCTTTTGTATCACGTCAAGAATATATGCTATCGTTGCGTCGGTAGAAACCTTGTCCGCCTCATGCCTTGTAATATCTTCTACTGAATGGCTTTCATAAAGCGTTTTAGCCGCTTCAATAATAGTAGGCGTCGGTGCATACGGACTGATAATCCAATCCGGATTTACTTCAGGTTCGTTGGGATATTTTTCTAAAATTTTTGATATTAAATTAGAAATACCCGCTTCGCCTGTAACAAGAGGATTTACAACTCTATCATCATAAACAGACATTCTAATATCTGTGGACATATTGCGATAATTCGTAGCTACTAAAATCGGAACAATAAGGTTATTTTCGCTGAATTTATGAAAGTTTTTAAGGTCTAACGCATAATCAAGAACTTGGTCGATATCCGCTTCCAAAATTTTTGATTCGCCAACCTTAAATTCAACGCAAAAAACAATGCCTTCAAGAAGCAGCACAACGTCAATTCTCTTTCCAAGACGTGGAATATCATATTCAAATATAACTTGTCCATTTTTATCTGAATAATTTGCTAAAACACCCTTTATGATAGATATTTCAGACTTCCACGCTTCTCTTGTGGTCGTAAGTGCATCACCGTGATAATTATCGCATAATGCACCAAATATTGAATTTTCATCAGCGTTAATAAATTTCTCAAAACTGCTGTTATATAAACAACGACTCATAATAAATTATCCTTGTATTCACCGTTTTTCTCAATGTGTCTTTTATAAGAAATTAAAATTTAAAATATACCACACTTGTTTTTTGATTAAAAATCAAATCCTTGTTAAGTCTATACCGCTTTTAATAATAATTAAGCTATTTTCCTTTTTGTTTTTAGGACGTTCAATATCATAATTAACCTTTAATTTATAAGCGTTGTCCAACATATCTAGTAAAATTAAGTACACACTATTTACATCCTCTTTATTAGCGATTGACCCATCTATTGATAGTGCAGTATATGAATCTTTGTTTAGAACTTGTCCTGTTTCAAATTCATAAAAGATATCATTGATCATTATTCCTGATATCGCGCTGTATGAATAATCGCCGTTATACACAACAATATATGAAAACTCATATTTGGTTCCACAATCCCCCAAACAATCCTTACGAATCCTTAACAATTTTCTCTCGTGATTTTCTGGTATTTTTGCTGTCCCTCTTTCAACGATAAATAATAACGGTTTATTTTTTTTAATTTCATCCTCTTTTCGGTCCTTATTATTTCTATTTACTGTAATAAGAACACCAAGCAATGTAAGCCCACCACCTAGTAATGCTGATAATAGAGGGATTATTATATAAAAAATAATTTCTTTCGTAGTCATATAGTACCCTTATAAAATCTTGCTTGATATATTTCTAAAATAATTTTTTGCGCTATAATCTTTTAACAGTTTTGTTGTCAATTCTTTACACACAATTTTCATCTATCAAATACTCTATATTTTTCTTCGTGTTGCTAAAATCACTCTGATTTTAGCACAGTAAATATGACAATTTCCGTCATGTTTTACAAATTTCTAATTATTATTTTCTCTTATACGCCATAAGGCTGCTGGGTGATGCTTTATGTTCGATATAATCGTTTCATCATCAAACAACAATTCCGGCGCATAGGTTTTGTCTTTTAACTTATCTAAAAATTCTTTTTCGCCGTCAGTAAATGCAAGCAAATCTTTAACGTAGGCAATTACCTTTTCTTTCGCCTTTTCTATATCAAACTTATCATCTTTTGATATAACGGGTTTTAATTGAGTTTTATATTTCCTATAATCTAATCTTTCAACGTTTTTATAATCTAACTCTTGAATATCATAGTCTCCACCGATAGCGTTATAAAACACAAGACATTTTCTTAAAAGTTCAGTATCGGTTATAACATTATTTTCTATCATAGCGTTTACGTCGTATAAATCTCTTGGCGTAGCACGTGATAAAAGTGCGTTAATTTTACTAGCATAGAGTTCAATAGTGTTTAAGGTTAAAACTTCAAAATCTTCTACAATACCCTTTGTTAAAATCTTTTTCTTTTCAAGCGGTAAAACGTGGCACCTATCCAAGAAATTGATTTCAACCTTTATATTGTCACGATTGCCTGCGTTGTTGATATAATTAAATAGAAAAGACGTAAGCGCGAAATGGTCACGAGAATCTGCAAGAGAATAACCTTCTTGCCACATATAATCGGTTAAGCGCTTTTTGAACTTCGATTTAATTTCGGGCAATTCTTCCCTATCGACGTTTACCGTAAAATCTAAATCTATGTCAACCGATAGGCGCGGAAGCTCCACTGCCGTTAAGTTGATTGCCGTTCCGCCTTTAAGCGCAAGTTTATCCTTAAAAACAACGTCGCTATTTATAAATTTTAGGATTTCAGAAAGACGTAAAACTTTTTCCAAAGTATCTTTTATGAAGTTGGATTCTTGGGCAAGTCTTGTCAGGTATTGTCTTGAAAACTCCATTAATATCCCCCGTTTAGACGAGATTTAAGATTTTTAGGAGCCATAAGTTTCCACTTAGAATTAAACTCTATCTCTTTATACTCGTCTTGTAAAAAATATTTTATCTGATTGGTTAGTTTGCTTTTACACTCTTCAAAAAACGAATCGGACAACATAAATTTGTCTTTGAACTGTTCTAAAACGTAGCCCGCTTTTTGATATAAGAATACCGAATTGTAAGCTTTTAACGTTTCAAGTAGTTTTGTTTCGTCCAAAACACGTATTTGGTCAAGCGCATTTAAGATTTCGTCAATTCCCCCACCTGCGTCAATATCGTCAAGACAGTCAACAACTGTTCGTTCAAGAGACGTTACGCGAACTGCAGCAGTTACTATATTCATAATTTGAACGTCGTGCTTAGCGGGTTTACGAACATAGTCGATATCGTCAAAAATAAAATCATTGAAGCGTTTTTTACTACCCACCGTTACGGTATTAAAAACTTGATTAGCCACGCCAAAATATTCAAAAGCAGAATGATAGCACACGAAAGCATCTTCAGCGATTTTTGTAGCAAGTTCAAACTTTGTCGTAAGCGGATAGCCCGAAGCGTCAACGTGAACGTATAAACCGTTACGCACCTTAACGATTTTTTTAGAACGGACTTGTCCCGTTATCCAATTTTCGTATTGTTTATCATTTTTGAAATTTCCTATTACGTCCTTTTTAGTGAACGTATAAGGTAAAAATTTAACCATTTACTAACCCTCAAAAAATCAATTTTAACTATTTTAGCATAAAACACTGTAAAAGTCAAGGGGTTTGTGTGCATTTAGTTAAAACATTATACCTAATTTTCGTAATTTCCGCAGAAAAATCAACGGATTTTGCGCATTTTAGGTATAATTAGCATTGATTTTAACCATTTTAGCGCAAAACACTGCTTTGTATAAGTGTTTTGTGCGTGTTTAGTTAAAAGAAAAAGTCGGAGGTAAAACCGCCGACTTTTTCATCAAATTACATTATTAAAACTCTATAACCAACAATGTATTATTTTATAAAATTTAAAACAATAGGAATTGCTATAACAGTAATGAAAAACCATAAGAATCCTCTTAATTTTTTATGATTATTAATCCCTAAATCTATTTCGGTTTTTGGAAAAGCATATCTTAATAAACTTAAAAAGCCAAAAGTAACCGCTATAAATGGGAAAATCACCAAAGCAGCTAGATCCATGCTACAATTGTACTTTGTATTCAGGATAAACATAGTCCATAACATCAATATAATACTTATCATAAAAGATGTAACCGGTGTAATCCATGAATATACAACTTTTGCAACACTTTCCCTCTTTTTTAATGAGGCAACCCATTTCTCAAAATCATCCCTCATTTTTAAGAATTCAATATCATTATCGCTTTCAAAGGATAATGTATATGCGTCATCATAACCTGTTGAAAAATATATATGATTTTGTTTTTCACTCTCAAACAACGAACCTATTAACGTAATTTTCTCAATTTTCAAATTGGTAAATTCATTATTTTTTAATTCATCACAAGTTATACCCGATAAAGTTTCATCTTTAAACTTAATTTTCAAGTCACTGTTAACATATTTGTTGCAAAGTTCGAGAAATTTTAACAAATCATTCTTTTCTATTACACAACCCATTAACTTTAATTCTCTTTCCTTTTTCATAATATCTCCTTTCTCTTTTGATTTTCTCGTTATAAGATTAACTATTTATTAATCCTCTAAATCAACAAACAATGTATCATCAAAAAAGTCTTTAAGCGTAATACCTAACGTTGCAACAATTTGATATATCGTATCTAATTTAACAGTTTTATACTTGCCATCTACCGTAACAGAAATAGTAGAACGAGGAATTCCTCCGTTCTTGTAAAGTTGATATTGTGTCATATTACGTTCTGCAAGTAAATTCTCTACCCTTTTACCTACCGCTTCAGATAATTTCATAGTTGCCTCCTTGCGTTTACCACAATAAACGTTCATTGCAATAATTATAGTTTGTGCAATTTAATTTTTAGTTTATTGTGCTGAACGCTTTTCAATGCATAGTTCATTGTGGTAAACTATTGTATAAATGGAGGTTTCTAATGATAATTACCTTTTTTGGACATTCTAACTGTTTGTTTAACGACGACATAAAGAAACAACTTAAAAATATTCTTCTAGACGAGATAATAAAAAATCCCACCTGTAAATTTTACTTAGGTGGGTATGGTAATTTTGATGGATTGTGTTTACGTACGTTAAAAGATTTGAAAGCCGATTTTCCGGAGATTGAGCTTATATTTATTACGCCCTATCTTGATAAAAGTTATTCTAAGTTAGAGTTTGCTAAATATCATTATGACGACGTTATATTCCCTCCACTTGAAAGTGTTCCACGCAAATTTGCCATCTTAAAAAGAAACGAATGGATGGTTGATGAAGCTGATTTAGTTGTTGCTTACGTTATGTATTCTTGGGGTGGAGCTGCAAAAACTTTAGAATACGCTAAGCGCAAAAAGAAAACTATTATTAATCTTGCTTATACAAAATAAATAAGTCGGTGATTTTAACCACCGACTTTCCTTTTTATTTTGTGTGTTTTTCTATTATTTCATTTATTCTTTGTAAAGCTTTACTATAATCATCAAACGTTGTTGGATTACCATCAGGTATAGCCTCAAAGCGATAAGCATAACCTAACTTTCCATCAAAAGTATCATATAAATCGTTTTCAATATAATTATTTAGTTCTTCATAAACCTCGGTATCATGAAGATAAAAATACTCTTTTAAGAATACTTTTTGTACTTTTTCAATTTTGTTTTGTGCATAATCATAAATATCCTCTTCTGGAGATTTAGAACCTTTTCTTTCAAATTCATACCATAATGCACCAGTAAACCCATCCGTCTTATCGAAATCGTCCAAGAAATCAATAATGGAATCGTAAACTCTTTTTAATGATTCAATTTGTAATGTGGATAATTTCCCCATTTCCTTAACCTCCTTATATTTTCTTAGAAGAGTCACATAATCTACTTTTAAATATTTAGCAACATTTTTAATTAAATCGACTGTAGCCGGTCCATTACTTCCAAATCGCCAATTATGAATCGCTGAACTTGAAACAAATAACTTCTCAGCCAATAAATCTTCGACCTTTCCTTTTTTAATGTCGTTTTTCTTTGCATATTGATTAATACATTGATTAAAGGCTAAAGAATTAAATTGATATTTTTCATTATCTATATCAAAAACTGTAGTTTTAGAACTTATCATATGCCCTCCTTTTTATTAACAACATTATAGCATAACTTTTCCAATATTTTCGTTAGACCTTAATCTCTAACTATTTTTGTCTATTCAACATTCAAAATATTTATCTTCTTTTTCTTCAACAAGAATATATATGCAACAAGCGAAACTATACTATCAAAAGCGTTACCTATACCAAATAATAACGCTATTCCAATTAGCGTAGGTTCCCAAACACCGCAAAGATATAGAATAAATGCTGTACCATAGTAAATTGAGTTGGTTACAACTGACTCAAATAGCATATAATTGGTTTTGCCGAGCCCGTAAAAAGTTGAATCAAATACATTTTGGAAAGCGTAAAGCATATAAAAACCTAAAAGCACCATAACAAGTTCAAACAATTTATCAACGTCGCTAAAATTCAAAACGTGACTCATGAACGGTTTCCAAATCGGAATAGTTACGCACCATAAAACGCAAATTACTGCCGTTATCACAAAATAACCAAGCGAATTGTTTTTAACGGCGTATTCGTCCGTTGCTGTTTCACGCTTGATAAGTTCGCCAAGTTGCAATACTGGAAGCAACAACCAACCCCAAATAAAGTTGTTTGCTACCCAATACGTTCCTTGCTCGCCAACCATATTAACCATGCGAGCAATCATTAACATATAGGCAACGTTTCTAACAAGCGACTCTAAACCAGATATTCCACCAACTTTCAAAAAATCTTGCATCCAAGCAAAAGAAAGTTTAGCTTTTTTGAAAAGAACGATTCCTTTTTTACTTAATAAAATAATCGCCGTCGCTACTAAAATAACGTTAACAATTATATTCGAGAATGCAATTCCATTTACGCCAAGATTTAATGAAATAGGAAGCGTTGAAACCATAAACGTATCGACAAGCAAACACAAAACAAGTTTTACTGCCGTAAGCACGTAAACATATTTTTCTTTGCCAAGTGTTACCATAGCAACCATAATAAAGTTGAACGTAAGCGAGAATATGCTTGCCACACTTTCAACTCTTATGTAGGTTGCAGACGCATTGATAATCGATTTATCCGTCGCCATTAGTGATAAAAGTGGTTTAGCAAATGCTATTATTATAATTGACAATATCGCATAAGCGCTAACTGAAATAAGTAAACCCGTTCTCATACGGTTAGCGAATTCTTTTTTGTCGGTCAAAACTTTACCGATAAAGAAGAACAATGGTAAAACAATTGCTTCGCTCAAGATTTCATACAAAAGGTTTACCCAAGAAAGTTGCCCCGCAATCGAGAAAGAATATTCGCCTGGAAGTTGTCCCAAAAAGAAAACTCTAACCGTGGTATAAATTGTTGGTACTAAGCCTAACACCAACAACGATATAAATAGTTTATAATTGATTTTACTTAATGATTTTTTAACTTTTGTGAACATAATACTCTTTAATCTAATTCATCCCACCATTGAAGACCTAGAGGATTTTCTAACATTTCTATCTCATCTTTCATCCTAACTGTGAAATATTTACAATAATTCCATTGCGCTTCTTCATAATTTTCACCAAAAACTAATTCACAGTATTCCTTAAAAAATTCAATACAACCTTTTATTATTTCTTCTATCATTTCATCATTAAACCTAATAAAATATAAAGCCATTTCACCTTGTTTATATTCATCTTCATATAGACAATTTGGGAATCTATCTTTTAAGGTTTGATAAGTAGATATACTATTATGTTTTATGAAATTCCACAAACAATATAGTTTATCATACCATTGAAAATTATCTAACTCTTCAATTTTTTTGTTTTTACCTATAGTAGTTGCATAAAAAACGTTTCTATCAAACCTATCTTTTATAGCATTATTTTGCGTTAAAACCTTTACCGTTATCGCCTCTATTCTCGCAGCCATAAAATGAAAGAACTCCGAATACAAACTAAAAGTTAATACTGCACATTCTTCCCTGTATTCACTTGCATTTTTCCAATTCATATAATCTGCCCATGCTTGCGCCGCTCCTGGCCCTGAAATTCCACACTGTAAATTATCATAATCTCCAGGACATAATTTTGAAGGCTTCTTTATTCTATTATAAGAATCCTTAATTATGGGCTTAAAATGGTTTTCCCAATATTTCTTTATTTCTTTTATTTCGTCAACAAAAACATTACAATTATATTCATTATAATAAACTTTTTTGGGGTAAAAATAATGCCCATTTCTAGAGTTTATAATTTTTAATTGTCCCGAAGAAAATTCTCCTAATTTTTTTTGATATCGTTTAACATCAATCTTAATCTGTTCCTTTTCTTTACCATTAAACACTCCCCAATATCTTGTATCACGATAACCAGCTGATGTTTCCTCTAACTTTTTATATAATTCCATATTTAGATTTCTACTTTTTCTTTGTTTTTTCATAAGTTCCTCCAAACAAAAAGACACTTCCCGTAGAAAGTGTCTTCGCTTAATTGATTATTAAGCTAATTACATAAGACACATACCACTCTAACATACATAAATATCTATTATTACGCCACTTGTGAAATCTTAAGCGATAATATATATTGCAACATTACAATACACTCATCAAGTACCAAGCTTAGATAGTAACTTTTATTTACTTTGTTTATAGGCACACATTCGGCAAATACACTTCCGAACAACTCTTATGCCCCATTATTTTAGCACATAAGCACCTGTCCTGTCAATATAATAGCAACTTAGAACTAAAATATCAATGAACTAATAGTACAAAAATTAAAGACACCCTATATTGCAAGGATGTCTTCGATTTGAACGTTAAAAAGCTTTGCTAAGTTAAACAAGTTTTCCGTGCTAGGCATTTTAATACCGTTTTCCCAATCATAAATTACCCTAGATGAAGCTAGTTGAAGATAATCCGCAACGTCTTCCCTAGTAAATTGAGAGTGCTCAATGAGGAAATAAATGTTTGTTCCAATCTTTTTCTTGTTCAGTTTTACTTTGTAATTCATTGTTTGACCTCCATATAATGAAAATCTCCACCTATGGACAAATGAATTACGATGTTATTATACTACTATAATAAAATTATTTCAACTTGTTTAATTGTTTATCAACAA
This sequence comes from Christensenellaceae bacterium, assembly GCA_045578765.1. Classification (GTDB taxonomy): domain Bacteria; phylum Bacillota; class Clostridia; order Christensenellales; family Borkfalkiaceae; genus UBA1259. Next base: position 114,321 of record JAZNKV010000010.1, read on the forward strand.
AATAAATTAAAAATCTTTTAACGTGTACATTGCGTTGTACAGTTAAGGCTTGACAACGGTAAAATCTGATGCTATAATACAATTACAAAGCGAACATATGTTCTACTTTGTTGCGATTAAATAACGAGTAAAGGGTTCCGTTGAATGCCTTTACTAACGTTCGTTATAGAGTTGAATTTGACTGAAGCCGTATAAATTAGTTATACGAAACTGCGAATCATCAAGAATTCGGCGAGCAGATGTTACTCACTTAAGGTGAGTTTTATCTGCTCGCTTTTTTTGTTCTCAAAACAAGTTTTTATTAAAAAGTATACAACTCGACAGCAAGAAATGTCCATTAATAGTAGAGAGAAATAATAGTTTATTTTTACAGAAATGGAATATTTTCACCTTTTTCGCTGCCTACCTATTGAGGGGAATAAAAATTTTTTTGAAGAAATTTTTTAAAAAGGTTAAGTTTTTAGCGTTTTCGACGGCTACCACTTGAGGGGATAAATTTTAGTGGAATATTTTCGGCGTTTTAACCGCTTGATAATTAGAAAATAAATTTTCAATTTTAACCTTGTATTTTGACTCAATATAGCCCCTTTAAGTGAAAGGATAAATTTTTTTGAGAAATGGTTGTAAAAATGCCGTTTTCACTGCCTACCACTTGAGAGGATAGAAATTTTTCAGAAGAAAATTATCAAAACAAGCAAAAATATCCCCACAAACAAGGGTGTAAATGTCCATTAATAGTAAGGGGGTTAAATAACATCATTAAGGAGGTGATGCCTATGTGCTAACTAAAAAGGCAATGTAGATACGCCTATAAACGCTCTGCAAAAAATAAATTTTAGGAGGAAAACATTGAACAAATTTAAAACATTTATCTTTTACGACGAGTATTTAGACGCTCTAAACACCCTATCTGACGAGAAAGCCGGACGTATGATTAAGCGAATCTGCAAGTTTATTTATACCGACGAACCATTAGAACAACTTACCGAAGCTGATGAAAAATACGCTTGGAGTTGCATTGAAGAGCTGCTCACTAACGACAAAGAAATTGAAGCAAACGGAACCGTACCACGTGCATTAATGCGCGACAGAAAGTATTTTTACTTTCAAGAAAACTTCTATCTTGCTTTAGATTTAATGACGGATAGCGAGTGCGCAGCTTACATAAAAGCAATATGCGCGTTTATGTTTTTAGGCGAAGATAAGCCTAAACTTAAACCACCGATTGAAGCGTATTTTAACATAGCAAAGCGTAAGTTAGAACTTTCAAAGATTCGAAAAACAGCGGGAAGCAAAGACGGAAAATCTAAAAAGCCAATAAACTCTTCCCCTAACATAAGCGAACCTATAACGATTGAAAAGCTTAAAACCGAGTTTAATCTTTACGGCAACTTGAACGAAAACAATCCGATTTTGCAAGGCGTTAACCTTGACAAATTAAGAGAGTTTATTCTAAATAATAGCGACGTAAAGACTCAATCAACGTACCGAATCGTAGAAAAGTTTAGGCAAGCAAACGGATTAACAACGTAAAAAACTTGCAAGCAAAAGGTTTGTCTACTGCACCAAATTAGCCAATTTTATAAAGCAGGATAAGGAAATGCACCAATTGGCAATTTCGTAGTTTTAGGAAGCAGGTAAAGAGAATTGCCATAATCTACTGATTTTTGCCAATTCTGCCCACTTCCTAAGAACAATCGGGAAACCCGATTTTCGATTCGTTTATGATAATGGCTCCTCTACCCTTTTTGGAAGCAGTAAAAATTCTTTTAAAATATTTTCAAATTTTTTCATAAAAGTGCTTGACTTTCTTTCTTGAATATGATAATCGTGTTAATACGAGAAACGTTTGGAGGTAAGAAAGTTTTATGAAAGGCTTAACAGTTGAAGAAGTAATTGAATATCAACGCACTCATCCGTACAAAAAACAAGTTTACGGCAAATGGGGAAACTTAAAATACCAATACTTAAAAGATATTGGTGTAGATTGGACGATTGTAGACTTGCCTACCCTACTTCACGCCACCGATAAAGCTACAAACGAGCTATACGACGTTATGTATGAAAAGCTATCAAAAGATGAGCGTTTCAAAAGGACGGGCGACTACATAAAAGACGTTCAACTCGAAAACGAGAAAAAGCGTTTGATTGAAGAAGAAATCTTAAACGAAATCATTTACGTATATTAAGGAGAAAATATTATGGAAAGAAAAGAAGATACACCTATTAGAGTTTCTAGAAGAAAGTACGAAGAAGTTCATAGAGAAAAAAGACATCAACAAAATAAAGTTTGGGGTACGAGCATCCCAAGAAAAGACGCCGATGCTATCGACGACTTTTTGAAAACCCACTTTATGTCTAAGGTGGACTTGATTATGGCAGGCTTTAAGGCTCTGCAAGAACAAGTTACAAGCTCGAAGTAGAGAAAACTGCTTTGAACAAACCACGTATATTCACCGGCGCGATAGAAAAATATGAGATAAGCGATGAATGAAATAGGAATAACGTGATTTGTCGTACAAATTTGACCACTGTTTTTGGAACGAAAGGTTCGCACGCGGGGTTACGGCAAGAAAGCTCAAAGAAAAAGGAAGCAATAGCACGTAACGAATAAATCGGAGATTACCCGCCGTCTCCAACTTAAACGGAGGTTAATATATTGCTTAGAAGCATTAAACAAGCACTCGATATAATCAAAACGCAAGACAAGGATACGGCTATCACTATGCACTGCATACGTTCGTGGGTAAACGAAAACAAAATTCGTTCGCTACGTTCGGGCAAAAAAATTCTGATTGACGTTGAAAGTCTACTTGACTATATCAACAATATAAATTAAGGAGGTAAACTATGGCTTATTTTAATATAACGACCAATAAAAAAGGCGTTCTAACTGCTAAAATCCAAGCCTACGGCGTAGATTTAGACACGATGAAACGCAAAGTTCGTTATAAACGCATTACTAACGACGACGGTCTGTCTCGTGCAAAGTTTACTAAACTAGTAGAACGTGAAGCTAACGCGTTTGAAGATTCCTTAAATGAACTTTATCAAAAAGCATTAAACGGTGAGCGAACGGAAATTTTATCTTTCCCTAAGCTTGCCGAAGAATGGTTACAAAGAACAAAAACAACTTTGTCCATCAACTATTACGTTCGTAGTAGTAAAATCGTAGAAAAATTTAACGAATACTTAAAAGACTCGTTCCTTTACGACCAACCAATCAACAAAATAACCGTAAGACATATTCAGCTCTATCTTGATACGTTTGGAAGAAAACCGCAACGTGGACTTGTAAAACTTAAAAAGGACTTGCCCGAAAAGGTAAACTTTAGAGAACTTGCAAGGCAAAAAATTCTAACGGCAAACTCAGCCTATCGTATGAAAAAGCTTAACGCCAATATTCAAACCAAGACAGCTGAAAAGATTTGTGAGTTTTATGACCTAAACTTTAAGGAGTATTTTGAAGTTATTGAAACGGAACAGTTCTATGCGTCCGAAACCATTAAAGGCGTTAGGCGTGTTTTAAGAACCATTTTCAACGAAGCTATAAGATACGACTGGATAACCAAGAATCCCGTTTGTATGACCAAAATAGGCGTTGGAAATAGCAACATTTCTATCCGTGAAGTAGCTGAAAAGGAAGTCTATTCAATTACCGAGTCGCAAGAGTTTATTAAAGCGCTCGATAGAATGCCCGACGAACTGATTTATAAAAAGGTTCCATTAAAATTTTTAATCTTAACGGGTGTAAGAATTAGCGAACTGCAAGGGCTTAGATGGTCGGATATCGACTTTGAACACAAGGTAGTACATATTCAACGCAACCGAATTTATTCTTCGAGCGTTGGCACGTACGAAAAAGACCCGAAAACAAAAACTTCAAAACGTATTATTCCCCTACCCCAAGACTTGATAGACGACCTAATTAAATTCCAAGATTGGTTTAGGGAAGCCGACGACAAGTTTGACGAGCATTTAGATTCAACTTATATCGTGTCTAACGTTTATCGTCAACCCGCGGGAATTGGCGTGGTTAGGCAATGGCTAGACAAGTTTGAAAAGGATAACGGCTTTAAGCACGTTTGCTGTCACGGACTTCGCCATACGTATTGTAGCGTACTACTCACTCAAAGCGTGCCTATTCAAACGGTTACTAAATACTTAGGACATAGCGAATCAACGGTTACTCTGGAAGTTTATAGCCACTTTATGCCAGACACTCAAGAACGCGCTCTAAACGCTCTTGACGTTATCACCGGTAAGAAATAGGAGGACTTATGTATATACCAAAATTAAGGCGCATTAGCGACGTTATAAAGGAAATGAAAGCACAAGACCCCGACTCTCCCGTTTCGTGGTATTTTTTACGAGAACTTTGTAAGAAAGGTAAAATTACTACGCTTAAATACGGCAACTCGTGGCTTATTAACGTGGACGAGCTTTATGCATTTTTTCAAGGTGGAGGTGAACGAAAATGAATACTTTAATTTCTTCGGGCGAACTTATGAGAATGTTCTTAAATGCCGACCCCGATACGATTATTCGTCGTCCTAATTTAAGGCGTTTTGCTCACGACAACGACATCCGTTATATCATAACTAACGGCAAGTGGCTTATCGACCATAAGCAATTTTTCAAAAAGGTAAACCCAAGAAGAATTAGCGAACCGGCAACGATGCCACGGCTACGTTGTTTAAGGGATTGCGTTACGCAATTTAATAAGGACCACCCTAACCGAAAGATAGACAAGGCAACCGTGTCACGTTATATGAAATCAAAGTTGGTAACAAGATATTTCCACGGCAACACGTGGTTTGTCAACTACGACGAACTAGAAAAAGTTCTTTTGAAAAAAGTAAGGATTAATAGTAAACTTAAAACTAAATAACAACTGAATAGCAAAAGGTCTGGTGGGTTTCCCCATCAGACCTTTTTTTGCTAAAAAATTTTTAATCAACTTTATAATACTCGAATTTATATTTATCTGAACTAAGCATCATTTGAAAAACTGGAATATGCTTTTTCTTTGCAATTTCAATTAATCGGGTTCTTGTTGGTTCTTCAATATTGGCTCCTAAAAACAGTTTTCTAGGAACAGGCAATTTCATAGCTGGCTTTTCCATATTTAAACCGATTATTCTCCACTCTTTTTCATAAGACCAATCTAAGCTTTTGAATAATAATCCATAAACCATACTTTCTATAAATTCGTTTGGCATCTTCTTCGTTTTCATGTATTGAAACATCACTTTTGAATCAGTTAATGCTTTAGATAATAAAGGACGTTTTTCTGAATAAATAACTGGTAAAAGCATTATTTTAGCCATATTTAAATCAGGATACCTTTTTATTATAGAATGTGTAAAATCATATTCTAAACAAAAACCATAATGCTTATTAGCATAATGAGACCACATTAATGGTGAATCCATTCGCTCACTTAAACAAGTAACCCTACACTGTTCTGAAATTACTTGTCTACTCTTTTGCATTGCAGAATTACTAATTTCTGTAAACTGCTTCTTTATCTCTGATAATTCTGGTATCTGTTCTTTTCCCTGTATGGCAGATAATAACATTTGGAAAAAATCAAAAAACTGAAAAGAATCGGCGTTTCCGCTACCCATAAAACTATCTGGAGTAGTTTCAACCTTTAATTTCATGTCCCGTTTAATAATGTCAAAAAACAGGTCATCATTTACTGCATTCTTCATTGAGGCTTTCATATATTCTTTGAATGCTTCATTTGAATACATGATGTCAATGATTGATTGTTGGTCTACAACAGTTAATTTATTGTTCATCAGTTTTATAAACAGTGGCATATTTTCATCAAGCATTAACACATCTAAAATTTCAATAATAAATAATCTTTCTTTTTCATTAGAACTAAACGATTCCGAAATCAAAGGTATTATTGTTTTCATTACCATTCTTATTTCTGTTGTGTCCATTTCATCCAACGAAACCTCTGTAGACTCGTCCCCGAAAAACGTGTTGATTGCCTTTCTCATTTCAGGTGTGTATTTTTTTTGTTTCCTAACCGTATCAACCAAAAGGGTTTTAATTAACTGTGTTTGTGAAAACCCTAAAAAGCAGTCAAATGGGTCATTAAATAATTTGGGATTTTGAAAAAACAATTCATCTTTTTCAAAATTTTCTATATTATAATCTATTGTGTCTTGATTACGTTTTGAATTTTCGCAAACATAACAGTATTTATAGAAAGGTTTATTAATAGCTTGCATTTTTTTTGCCATTATAGCATCCGCATCTTTCGAGTTTGAGCCAAAAACATTATGTATAAAATCTTTAACCCAAGAAGTGTCTGTCAACTCGTAATCCATATTTTCCCCTCCGTATTAAAACACATTAATTATACCATATTTTGACAAAAATTGCAATGTGTTACTGCACGCGGAAGAAAAGTTATAAGCAACAAAAAACAGCCTTTTTTATGGTAAAAAAGACTGTTTCGTGGTATACCCTGGCAGAATCGAACTGCCAATAGAATCTTAGGAGGATTCCGTTATATCCATTTAACTAAGGGTACATTTATATTAAATTTTGACTCTACTTTGCCCTTATTTAATTCCAAAAATAATTCCAAATTGAAATTTTTCGAGCAAAAATTTAAGTATTCTTTTGGGCTTAAAATTTAGCCATTTTGAAATCAATAATTCCAAATCAATTCCAGCGTATTAATACGAAGCACCAAAAATTGCACTTTTTTGGGGTTTTAACCCCTATTTTTGCCACTTTTTGAGCGTTTTAACGATAAAATGCCGACTCTACTTAGCCCTTAGGAGGCCATCGTTTTATCCGTTAAACTATGAGCACATTTTTATTTAATTTTTATTGTTTTGACTCTATTAAATACTTATTTTTATTCCACTTATTATTCCAAAAAATTGGCTCTTTTTTTCTATTCCGTTTCAAATTGGCTTTTACACTCTTTTGGAATAATTTAAGTATTCGATTGTGTCAATTTTCACTTTTTTTCAAGTTCTAGTCCGCATCAATTCCGCATCGTGTTAATACATATCCAAAACTCGTCAAAATGCCATGTTTTAGGTACTACTTTTAGCCAAATCTCGTGTTTACACGAACTAATCCCAAAGTTAGGAGGGGCTTGTTATATCCATTTAACTAAGGAAGCATTGTATTAGGTTAAATCGTATATATATTACCACTTTATTTGTTTTTTTTCAAGCGTTTAGAACAACTAAGAAAAATTTATTGTTTTATGTTCTCTCTATGAATTAAATAAAAAACATTTTATTGAGCTGGTTGAAATTTGGTATTCCCTTTTCTTTTAATGTAATTTTTATCATGTTTTATTTATTTGTATATCTTTTGTTTGTACGGGGTATAATCCACACGTAATGAGCGAGCATTTCGTAACTTAAATAATACGTACGGCATAAATTGATATTGGGAATTGCTTGTTACATTGGAGACTTTATGATTAAACGAGGAGAACTTTATTACGCCGATTTAAGCCCCGTCGTTGGCAGTGAGCAGGGCGGGATTAGACCTATATTGATAGTGCAAAACGATACGGGAAATAAGTACAGCCCGACTATTATTGCCGCCGCCGTAACTAGCAAGTTAAATAAAGCAAAACTTCCCACCCATATTGAACTGTGCGCGAATGAATTCGGCCTATTAAAAGATTCAGTAATTCTATTAGAACAAATACGCACACTAGATAAACGTAGACTAAAAGAACGAATTGGCGAACTTCCCCCAACCACTATGAAAAAAGTAAATACCGCACTGCTTATAAGCTTGGGGTTTGGCGACAATATCAATTCGTTTTCATCTTAAATACCATAAATGCGTTATCTAAAAAAGAACACGGTAGCAATTTTTAGCACCGTGTTCTTTATTCTAATTAAAGTTTAACAATTACTTCTTGTTCGGGTTTTCTTGATTTTACCCTTAGCGGAGCGTTAGAATAACCAAGCGCAACGGCAACATTAACAACTTCACCTTCTTTAAGCCCAACTGCGTCACCTATCAAATTTTGGTTTACCATGCCTATAATGCAGCTAGAAACACCTTTGCTTTGAGCAGACAAAGTCACGTACGCTAAAATTTCACCTATATCATACTTAACGAAGTGATTTCTATCAAACTTAACACCTGGCTTTAGCACGGCTTGCTTTTCAGCAACAACAATAAAGGCTTTTGCTTTGCTCAAAAACTTATTGTGCCCATTCACACCAAGCGCAAGCGCAGTCTTCTTTACGCCATCAAGCGAAGTCACAACGTACATCTTCCAAGGCTGGCTATTACACGCAGAAGGCGCTAATCTTGCTTGCTTTGCAATCGATTCTACCACGGTTTCTTCCAACGGCACGTCATTAAAGTCACGACAAGATTGACGGTTTAAAATAAGTTCACTAAAATAATTTTCCATATTTTCACCTATAATATATTACGCATTTATTATACGATAAAAACAAATAATTTGCAACACAATTTTTACGGCTTAAACCCCATCGCCTTTTCTTTTCTAAAACGTTCTACTGCTTGTAAGTACTTTTCCGACAAACTTAAAGTATAGCGCTGTTTTTCTTCGTAAGAAAGTGTGTTAAAGTACTCTGTGTCCGTTAGTCTACCTAAAGCGTTTGGAAGCTCACCCTCTTCTTCTAAAAGTTTTTTAACTTTTTGATAAAATTCTTCCTTTTCCTGAACGTTGCTTTTTAAGTTTTCACTAACGCGCTCAGCATAATACTGTTTTACTTTAGAAGTTGATATTCCAGCTTTTTCCGCACGTTCTATACCTTCGTTTAAGGTCCTTTGGTAGTTTTGCCAAAACCCAGCTTTAAGTCTTTTTTTAGCTTCTCTGCAATATTGTTTTAAGGATTTCCCTTCGCTTACCATATTATCTCCTTTAATTTTGACATTTTTCGACTTGTTTCGCAGTTTAAAAATAAAAATCTACCGAAATTTTCTTCGGTAGATTTCATTTGTTTAGCCTTTAATGCTTCTTTTTCTAGCTGCTTCGGCTTTTTTCTTTTTCTTAACAGAAGGTTTTTCATAATGTTCTTTCTTCTTTAAGTCGCCGATAATACCGTCACGTGAGCATTTTCTCTTAAAACGACGGAGTGCGCTATCAATATTTTCGTTTTCACCAACTCTTACGATTGACATTCTTTTTCACCTTCCTTTGCCCTTGGCAGTTTCTATAAGCGTAAATAAGTATACCAACAGCAGTAAAATTTGTCAAGAATTTTTAAGAGATTTTTAAAATTATATAGTTTGTATTTTTTATTTATTATTATATGGTATTTAAAAGAAAAAAGCCCCCAACCGACACCGGCTAGAGTCACTTAAAAAAGATTACCTAATCTTTTCCTTTTGCGATTAACAAACTTTCTTTAATTCTTCTACAACGAACATATATGCCACGTCTGCTTGAAGAAAGTTTTTACCGCAACTTTCCAAAAATTTTCTCATTGCTACCTCCTTTTACTTTTATAAACTAAACGCAATATTTGTTAAATAGTAACAACAAAATATTTAGTTGTAATAATAAATTCTTTGGAATTTCGCTTGTATTATATAGTCAAAATCTTTTATTGTCAATTACTTTCTGCCCATTTTTAAAAAATTTTTTATTTATTTTTAAAAACAATAAAAAACAACAGAAAGTGTTAATTTTTAACACTTTCTGTTGTTTGGATTTTACAATTATTACTTTCTTACCGCGCCGTCGCCTTCAATAAAATATTTATGCGTTACGAGCGCTGATAGCCCCATTGGCCCACGCGCATGAAGTTTTTGCGTGCTTATTCCTATTTCTGCACCTAAACCAAAAACAAAACCGTCGGTAAACCTTGTTGACGCATTATGATATACGGACGACGCGTCAACTTCGTTCATAAACTTAACGGCATTTTGCTTGTTCTCTGTAATAATTGACTCTGAGTGACGTGTGCCGTGCTCGTTTATATGGCTAATTGCTTGCTCTAAACAGTCAACCGTTTTAACAGAAATAATAGCACTACCATATTCGGTATAAAAATCTTCTTCAGTTGCTTTTTCTAAATAGGGATAGTCCTTTATAACCTCATATGCTCGGTCATCACAACGCATTTCTACTTGTTTTTCTAAAAGCCTTTTTGCAATCTGCGGTAAAGCCTTGTTAATCACTGCGCTATGGATTACTATTGATTCACACGCATTACACACGCTGTAGCGTTGAGTTTTGGCGTTAAAGATTACGTTTGAGGCCATTTCAACTTCTGCACTTTCATCAACGTAAACGTGACAGTTGCCCGTGCCCGTTTCTATAATGGGAATAGTTGAGTTTTCTACCGCAGTCCTAATTAAAGATGCGCTTCCCCTAGGAATTAAAAGGTCAACGTATTTATCAAGCTTCATAAACTCTGTTGTGGTTTGGCGTGACGTATCTTCTATTAAAGAAATAGCGTCAGCATTTATTCCACATTCATTTAAGCCTTTTTTAAGCACTTTAACAACCGCTTGGTTGGATATAAACGAATCACTGCCACCTTTAAGAATAACGGCGTTAGCAGTCTTAAAACACAGCGCAAACGCATCTGCCGTAACGTTGGGTCGCGATTCGTAAATAATGCCAATAACGCCAAAAGGCACGGTCTTTTTAACAATTTTTATGCCTTGAGTTTGATTTTCGTGTTCGTAAACAACCTGACCCAACGGAGCAGTTAAGGTAGCAACTTGTTCTAAACCTATTGCCATACCTTCTATAACCTTATCCGTAAGCGCAAGCCTATCTATAAAACCTTCACTTTTACCGTTTTGTTTTGCTTTTTGTATATCGACAGCGTTTTGTTCTTTCAAAAACTGAGCGTTTTCCCTTAATAAGCGCGCACACGCTTTAAGCGCATTATTTCTTGCTTGCTCGTCAATGCCAGCAAGGTCAATGGAAGCTTGCTTTGCTCTTTTACCGAGCGAAATTAAATCATACATTTTTATCACCTTTTCTAAAAAGCATTTTAAATTTTGCTTTAAACACTTGTCTAAAATAAAAACATTTTAGACGGGCTTTCCTTAGCAGTTTTCTCTTATAGAAGCGTTTTACTTTATTTACATATTTAGGCTCGTTTACGCTAATGAATTTATTCTTTTTGTATAGCCCCGTCATAACACCTATAACGCGCGCTTCTTCCACGCGCTCACAAGCGAGCATTCCGTCCCCACAAGTAATATACCCATCGTTCTCAACCCGCATTACGCGATGCAAAACGTGCCTACCGTCATCTAAAACAAACAGCACGACGTCAAATTCCCGCGCACGTGTTTGATTTTTTTGTACAACAACTGTTTGCGACTTACTTTTAAGCGTTGGCCACATACTGTTGCCTGTGGGAACTATTGCCACGGCTTTGTTTTGATTAAGTTGTTCTTTAAGCGCGGTGCTTTTTAGTTCTTTTTCCATACTGATAAAGTATAACACATCGTGTTTTATTTGTCAATTTGCTTTTAATTACAGAATATCTTTTAATTGCAAATGATTGTCAATAACCTTATCCGCCTTTAAGTCGCAAGGAACAGGCTTCCTTTCAAAGTTAAACCATATTGATTTCATACCGAAATTAACCGCTCCGTCAATATCTGCCGAAAGCGAATCACCAATCATAACAGTTTGTTCTGGCAAGATTCCGCCTAAACTTTCAAAACACTTTAAAAAAAACTCTTTAGTTGGCTTTTGGTAGCCAACTGTTTCCGAAACAAAAACTTGCTTAAAATATTTTAGCATTCCTGCACTTTCTAAACGGCGAAGTTGCTGAAAGTACACTGCGTTACTTGCTACGTATAGTTCGTACTTTGACGCAAGATATGAAACGATTTCTTTTGCGTTGTCAACGGCAAAGTGCGCATCTTTTAGGTGATAGCGAAAACGTTTTTCAGTTACAGTTCCATCATACTCAATACCTAGCGCTGAAAAAACTTTATTGAAACGGATTTGTTGAAGCTCTTCAAACGTGATAACCTTTTTTTCAATATCAAGCCACAACCCTTTATTTATCCTAAAGAATACGTCTGCATAACTTTTGTCAAACTTTAATCCACAATCGTTAAACGCTTGCTCTATTGCGTAAACGGCACATTTATTAAAATCAAGCAACGTGTTGTCCACGTCAAAAAATATCGCTTTAATACCCTGCATTTGTTTTTCTCTTTGGTTTTTTAATTATTATACCACGCAAGCAAAAATATTGCAATTATAAATTGTTGTTTTGCTATTGACATATTAAATTATATGCTATATAATTATATTGTGCACAATTTGATTTTGCACAACTTAAAGGAGCTAATATGGATAATAAATACGAAAGTTTAAGGCTTGATAATCAGTTATGTTTTCCCTTATACGCTGTTTCAAAAGAGATAATTAAAAAATATCGCCCGCACCTTGATAAAATAGGGCTAACTTACACACAGTACCTTACTCTTTTAGTGCTATGGGAACATGGCAAAATGAACGTTAAAGACTTGGGTGCCGAATTGTTTTTAGATTCGGGCACACTTACGCCTGTGCTTAAAAGTCTTGAAGAAAAAGGTTACGTTACAAGAGAACGCGCAAAAGATGATGAAAGAATGCTTTTCATTACCCTTACCGACAGTGGAATTAACCTTAAAGTCAAAGCGCTTTCTATTCCTAGGACTATTGCAAGCTACATTAAGCTTGACAAAACTGAAGCGGTTGAACTTTATCGATTGCTATACAAAGTTTTAACCAACCTAAACGACTAAGGAGCAAAAATGTTTAACTATATAAACCTATCTAGAGAACTTGAAAGCAAAATTCTTTTCGAGCGCCAAAACGCTTGCTTTACTGATTTTTCTTTTTTAGACAGCAACGCGATTAGAAGAATTGCTAACCCGCACGACGCACCCAACGTAATTCGCTCCAACTTTATTCGTGACGTGGATAAAATTTTAAACTGCCCTTTTTATAATAGGTATGCTGACAAAACTCAGGTTTTTTCTTTCAACAAAAACGACGACATAACTCACCGCAGTTTACACGTTCAGCTTGTTTCACGCATTGCGCGAACTATCGGTAAAGCGCTAAACCTTAATTTAGAGCTTATTGAAGCAATCGCTTTAGGGCACGATATAGGACATACGCCGTTTGGGCATATGGGCGAAAAACTTCTTGATAAACTATATTTTTCACACACGTGCAAGCATTTTTCACACAATATTCACTCTGTTAGAGTGTTAGACGTTATTTTCCCGCTCAATCTAACCTTACAAACTTTAGACGGAATTGCCTGCCATAACGGCGAAATTGAACTTTGCGAATATTCACCATCCACACTTAACAGCTTTGATGAGTTAGATAAAAGCGTTTGCGATTGCTATGACGATTTGAACGCTAATAAAAAGCTTATTCCTAGCACTCTTGAAGGGTGTGTTATGCGCATAAGCGATATAATAGCTTACTTAGGGAAAGACCGCCAAGACGCAGTTATTAGCAACGTTGATTTTGTGTTTAACGACTTCGGTATTGGTAAAATCAATGCGGAAATTGTGAATAATCTTATGGTAAGCATAATTGAAAACAGTTACGATAAAGGCAAAATCGTTTTACCTCAAGAAATTTTTGATGCGCTTTGCTTATCAAAATCGCAAAACTATAAAGGTATTTACAACGATAAAATCAACGTTGAAATAGAGCCAACCTTGTCACAAATGATGGCTGAAATTTATGAAAAACTTTTAGATGATCTTGAAAATACCAACAAATATTCACCCGTTTATAAACATCACGTCGACCACCTAAACGACGATTATTACGCCAAAAAGAGAGCCTTGCCTTACGAAAAGACTGAAATTAATCAAATTGTTGTTGATTATATTGCCAGCATGACTGATGATTATTTTATTGACCTTTATAAGTTTTTGTTCCCCACAAGCAACCTTGAAATAAAATATAAAGGCTATTTTAATAATTACTATAATAAACAATAGTTTTTGTCATTTAACTTTTTGTTTTGTTTGAGTATAGTTCACCCAATTATCGAACGAATATTTGCTCTTAGAAGGGCGGAAGCTTGACCAGTGGTTATGACCCAAAACGTGACCAAAATTGCAAGATTCTGCCCTGTTTTTTGGGGCAAAAAGCATAAAAAAAGGACATTTTTAAGCGTTTTTTCGCCTAAAAATGTCCTTTTTTGGTGTGAAGGATGGGACTTTCGCCTGTGCGACCTACCCGATAAACAGTGGGTGTCCACTGTTTAGTCCTACGGACAAATTGCTAAAGCAATTTTCTCCATATTCAAGTCCACATGTACTTACAAAAAAAACACCCGACCAAAAGGTCGAGTGTTTTTTTGGTGTGAAGGATGGGACTTGAACCCACCTTTGCACTATAAAATTGTCAGTATATTACTAACGATTTTAAAATAGTTCCCCAAAAGTTCCCCAATATATCCAATGCCATCTTTTTGTTAATTACCACCTTATCCCTTTTAATTTTTATTATTTTTTAAATTTTTTTGAAAAAAACTTTTTTAGTAACATTGTTAGCGCTAGTTGCAACGGAACCGCAGGCGTAAACGGGCCCGCCCAAAAAAGACAAACAGCCCCAAAACACGCCCAAAACCGCGCGTCTATAATAAGGGCAAGCACCATACACACAATGCATGGAGACCAAAAAATCAATTCTGCCACTACAAAGAAAACAAAAGTCTCTTTATTAATTACTGTTTTGCGCAACCAGTTCCATGCTTTTTTGATTTTTGCTTTCATTTTTAGAATTGTACCCCGCTATAAAGGTTAGTCGATTTATATACGCGTTTATAGTTCTTGAAACGACTTTTTTACCAACAACAAACCAACCCATTATAAAATTAAAAACCATGTTTCCTATATCATAAAACACCGATACAATATTTGCAGTGCCCATTGAAACATCATAGCCAATCAACGTCCCAAAAAAAACAAGCATTGCCGTTAAAGGTAATGTTTTTACTATTTCTTTGGCATTCTCTTTTGAAAAAGAAACATTATACTGTATATATTTAGTTTCAGTATCTTCAACTGGAGATAAAAAATAGCACGTTTTTAATTTTTGATATTTAACTTTAATATAGGCTATGTTTTTATCTATGTAATCTACCTCGCACAACGTTTCAAGTTCCGCTACAATTTTTTCGCGTTTTTTAATTTGTTTTTCTTTTTTTGTAGAATAATCAAGTTCTATTTCGTGTTTTAATTTTTTAACTATTGTACTGTTTTTTATAATTTTTGAACGTATTTTAACGCAATAAGCCTTTTTTTTAGCTTCTAAATTATATTTATTTACATACATTTCAAACTCGGCTTTATCAAGCGATTTCCCCGCTTTGACAAACTCGTTTTTTACATCTTGCACTTCATCGGAATACAACGCTTTGTTATAGTAAATATTTGAACCAACGTATTTTGATAAAAATATGCTAATAAGCCTTAACCCCAAGCTAATGATAAACGTGCTCCATACTATTGATTTAAGCTCAAAATTAAACTGTAAAAGAGTTCCAAGACCGCTAAGAGCTATTAGTATAATCGTTAAAATAGCGGAAGGCAAATATGTCATTACTCCCGCCTCTACTTTGCCAAACACATTTTTTCTCTCTCTTTTTGGAATCAATTCTTTATTTTCTTCATAAAATCCCGTTTCCATATCTACTCTCCGTTTTATTCTTCATTTTTAAATGAAAACACTGTTTCGTGCCATATTTCCTTTAATGGTAATGCTTGTGACTTGTCTTTTCTTTTTCTTCCTTCTGCGTCAACTTTAAAAGCAAAACGATAATAAGTATTCGCTATTTCTCCAAATAACATTGACAAGGCGCTACCAACAAAAGATACTCCGCTAATTAAAATCAACTGTTCTCCTAAAAACTTTGATAATAGTGCAATTAAAAAAATTATTGTCGATACAGTTAAACCAATATTATAATTAAAGATCTTTTTTATAGTGTTGGTAAAAGCTATTGAAACAAACCCAACAAGAACTATTCCAAAAAAGCTTAATTTAGAGTCGTCAGTATATGCGTCAATATTACATAGAAAAAGCATTAACATTGGAAACAGATAAACCAAAAAAGCGTAAAGTTTAAACAATACGCTTTGTGTGTAATTTGTTAACTTCATGGTTTGTCTCCTTATAAAGTGCTAATTTCTTTAAGTGCTTCTTCTCCGTATTTTTCTAATACATAAGCTTCCAGCTTGCTACATTTGATTGAAAGATTTTTAAGTTCGATAGCGGTTGCGCTTTGGGTTAAACAAGCAACGGCTTCAGGAGATGCTTTCCAAGCGTTTAAGGCGCCATTTATTATACTTATAAGTCCCGCTTCAATTTTATCAAGCTCTACATTGTTTTCTGCAAGTTTTTGTTGCAACAACGCTGAGATTTTGTTCAATTCAGATTTGATAAAATCTTTTATTTTTTCACCAATTTTATTTGCATCAAATTCAACTTTATATTTTTCCAATTCAGCTTTTTGTTCTTCATATTGTGATTTTAATTTTTTCAACATAGATTTAACTGTTTTATTTTCTTCGTTTTTTCTAAGCAAAGGCAATAAAATTATAATACCCACAACTAAACAAAGCGCGCAAGCAACGATTAAAGGCAAAACAAATTTAATAAAAAAACTGTCGCTTTGCGATGTATAAGATTGCAGTTTGGAAATTAAGTCTTTAATAATTTGCTTATCTTCTTCGGGAATATCTGCATTATCAATTATATCTTCAGGGGTAAGCATACTATTTTCATTTTCGGCCATCGTTTCAACAGATTCAGGCCCAACGTTTTCTTCAGCATAAGCCACTGCATCAAAACCAGTTAACATACAAAAGCTTAATACAAGCATTAAAAATACAATAAAAAATTTTTTCATCATAATTCTCCTATCTTATAATTTCGTGCGCTATTTTAAGAGCGTTTACGTCTTCTATTGTCTTATCGAGTTTTTCTTCGATTATCCTTAAATAGTCAAACGCATTTATACCATCAACGGTTTCAATAAGTTTAATTGGGAAAACGTCCCACTTTTTAGAAAGTTGCCCGTCGTGATACAACTGCACTCTAATATTTAGATAACCTGCAAACAATAAGTCATCTTTCACAATGATTTTATCTCCAACAAGTTTTTCGTATTGTTTTATCGGTCCGTTTCGTAGTGAAACAAAAACATTGCTCATATCATAACCAAAAGAAATAAATTTAAGCTCTAATGCGTCGGGCAACAAAAAAGGCTCGTTGTTTGCAAGCCTTCCAGATCCATCTTTTTTTAATTCAATTAACTTTAACATATTTACACCTATTTATGTATGTCATCGTCTACCCAACCCGTGAACACACCATCAATAAACACTTCTTTTTCTTCGTGTGTAATTGGGTCGTAGTAAGTGTGTTTAACTTTTTCTTTGCCTTTTTGGTAAGCAAGTGCAACAAGGTCGGTTTTTCTATCCCAATCTTCGACTTTAACTTTTACTTCTTTTTTTACTAAAGGCTCATCGCTTAAAGCAAATTCTCTTTTAGTATCAATATTAAAGCCGACAACATATTCGTTGCCAAGTTTTTTAATATTTCCGTTGAATACCGCATAAACGGTATCGTAAGTGTTGTGACCAATCTTGTAATTTGTGTTTTTTAATCCCATAATTTTATATCTCCTTAAATTTGTTTTACATTATCGTTTAGAACTGAGCAATGTTGTAAAGAAATACTTCTTCCCCAAATAGTTTCCATAACATCACTTTGCCTTGAATATTCAAAACTTAAAGCGTCAGTCCACGGCATCGCTGGCGAAGCAAGAAGTGAGCCGTAAGTTCCAATAAAACTTCCGTTAATATACGCAGGTTGTCTAAAATCTTCACAATAATTTTGAACATCAGCCAAAGTTAAAGCTGTCGATTTGCTTGACATAATTGAAATTTGTATTTCATATTGTTCCGTACTTGTGCTATCTTCGCCGTTATATTCATAACCTCTAAGAGTTACATTGTGACGATATACGGTTGCTCCACCGCCAGCATTTGCTACGGCTTGATTTACAAAACCAACATTTGCTATGTCATTATCAACAGGCGCATCTGCCATTTTTACTTGTGCCGAACCGTTTCCCAGCCTACGAATTAAAGTATTTCCAGTAGTGCCGTAATGCCATTGAATTGTAGTTCCGTTTTCAAGTACAACGCTCGTGCCCGTGCCTTTTAGTAACGCACCCAACCAATCACAAGCACTCGCTTTTTCACCGTCAGTAAGAGTTAGAGTGTTTGTAGTAACACCAACCTTTACGGCAAGGTCTAATTTTGGTGGTGTTATAGGGTGGTAGCCTGCTGTTTTATTAGTTATATCAATATCGCTTGCGGGGTAAATAGCAAATGTTTCGCCTTGCATTTGTACGCCCGCCCAATTCGCAACTTTACCAACACCCGCTTTTTCAGTTGAGGCAAAATCGGTAAACCCTACTTTAGTATCAGCGTTAAACGTTTCTACTGCTTCACCATTAACGGTTACAGTAGTACCGCCTTTTCCATTGATAGATTTTAAAGTTGTTCCGTCATAATAATAAATCTCGCCTTGAATATATTCTTTACTTTCCCCAGTATGTCTATAATAATTTTGAGCATCTAGCACTGCAGTATTTAAGTCTACATTAAGTATAGGTTTATTTAGTAAATTATCATAGGAAAGGTTTTCTAAATTTATTTCAGTGCTACCTATTTTTTCCCAACTATACGTATCTGTGTCGCTTATTGTAATGAACTCATCATACACGCTATTTTTGTTAGGCAATATTTGCGGAATAAGATATATTTTGCCTAATGTCTCCTGACTTGCAGTTGGCAACTCATTAACAATAACAAAAGCGTTATTATGCAAAGTAGTAATTCGTTCGTTTATGCTGTCAATTTGATTTTGAACGTTTGTATTAAAATTTGCAAGCCATTGAACAATTTCTTCGTATTCTTTAATTGTTGGTGGCAAATTAACTGATGGAGTTCCTTCCATAATTAAAATTTTAGGGCTTATTGCAACAATTTCTTCGCCTTCATCATTTAAGGAATCTGGTGTAGTAACAAAGAAAGTCGCACTAATTTCTCCAGCAATTGACGTAACGTCTTTTTTAAGATCGTAATACCAAGCATTTACGACTTGATTATCGCTACTCACAAAAGATTGTGTGCCATTAGTAATTCCTATGCCTTTTGTTGCGTTTGTCATTATGCGCTTTTTGGCATACTGACCATTAGGCAACGTAAAAGCAACATTAACAATATTTGTTGGTGCAGTTGGCATTAAAAACCACACTCTACTTGCTTTATTAGAGCCTTGCGAAACGTTTTCGGGTGTGCCTGCAATCAAGTTGCCATTTGAATCAAAGAAAAAAATCATTTTTCTAACTCCTTTATTTTATTGTTCGTTTTTTCAAGCAAAACACTAAAATAATCTTGTTCTGCTTTAGACTCACTTTCTTCTATAAGTAAAACACCCCGTAGTTCTACAAGGTGTTTTTTCTTTTTGCCTGAAAGTTTTTTTAATATTTTAATCATATGCATCACCCACATTGTGAAAATACAACCTTAAATTTGGCTCATTTTCTTTGGGTAAAGGGTTGTTTTGCCCAAGAACCAGCTCCCCGCCTTCATAAATTGTTTGAATAATTGTTTCTCCATTATCATCTTCAACTTTAATTTCAGTTTGCGTTTGTTCGGTTACAATTGCCCAAGCTTTATGTTCAATATTTGTGTTCGAAAGATAAATAGAATTACCATCTTCAGCTATACTAAATCCTCGATCTATGTGAATCGCATCAGACAAATCAAGTTCACTTTTAATGGTATTTATTCTATTTGAAAACACGTAAAGTTTATACAATTTAGGTTTAGTGTTTACTAACCTGCAATTCTTTGCAAGAGCAGATCCAACTATGATAGAAGAGTCATCTGTCGAAAAAGCCAAGTTAAAGCACATATTAGGTTTTTCTCTACTGTCTTTTCTGTAGACGATCATTTGGCTACCGTCAGTTATGCTTGAGCTGTATGTGGTAATTAAACCACGAACTTCAGCAACTTGAGGTAAATCTTGAGATAAAGCCTTATTTTCTACCGCTTCAACATTTGATTTTCCTGCAAGTAATTCTACAGATAAATAATAAGCTCTGCCGTAATAATCGCCAAAAGGCACATAGTTTGTCCAATATCCTTTAACCAAATTATTATTTTCATAAGTAGCTATCTTTTGTGTCTTTTGTCCTGCAGAATAGTTGTCGAGAAATTGAATCGCAAAAACAAGAGTATTTCCAATAGCTGTCGCCATAACAGGCATTAAAAGACGTGGCAAAATTTCTTTACCACGTTTTGAAAATCTTTTTATAAAACCTGCGGAAACAAACTCATTTATGCCATAAACATCTTGATTAAACAATACCATCGCAAGACGTTCATTATTAAATATATTGTTTTTTTGTGAAAAATTAAGTTCTGCTTTTTGAGATATTAAAACTGTTTCGATAAATAAACTATCACGGTTAAATGCTTGTTTTTCACTAACTTCCCACATTCTTTTATTTGAAGATATTCCTACGTATTGCGAAAGACGGTTAAAATCTTTTGATAGTGCAATAGTGCATTTTATATATGTTGGCAAAAACTCAGTTAAAACTGATGATATATAGTAATTGTCATCAAAAAGCGTCCCAACTTTAGGTATATCACTTAAAAAAGCGAGATTATATGTATATGTTTTTTCAACATTTCCTAATCTTGCTATCACGCCTTTCAAGTGTTCACCATAAAAACGGCTTTCAACTTGGTTGGCGCTTTGATTATAGGCTAACGTTCTTTGTGTTCCAACCGTTACAGTTTGTTTTTTTGTTTTAACCCTTGCATAGTATCTTGGTATATAAGCTATTTTGAAACATAATTCAGGATATGTAGATCCATCTAACCCAGCAACATTTGCCCCAACTGAAACTAATATGTTTTTTATAGAATATGACTTTGTAATCGGTAATAGCGCCGGGGCTTTATAAAATAAACCACTTATGTTTTTTTGACCTTGAGTATATATTAGTGCATATTCTTTTGTAAACGGAAAAACTCCTTCATAATTTGATAAATTATTATCTTTTTCAAACACAAAAGCTGTTATATCATACTCATTATTGTCATTATCAATGTACCAAAGACCTTTTATTTCTTCTATTGGGAAAGTTGAAGGTATTACGGTATTATCATCTTCTGTCAGCCTTACTGTAACCGATTCAGTTCTGAGAGAAATACCTTTTCTGCCATTATATTCGATTACGTTACCGTAGGGTTCTATCAACACACCGCTCGCCCAATCCAGCCTATTAATTAAATTATCCGTTGAACTGTCTAAAGCTGTGCAATATTCGTTTATGTCTGTTCTTAATGTTGATGAAACATATCGCCTTTTCTTTATATTAGAATATTTAGTGCCCCCATAAAAATCAAAGTCTACTACAAAGTATCTTTTCCCGTCTTCATCGTAGTCTATTTCGACAATTCTTGGTTCTACATGTATAAATCCACCTACTTGCTTTAACATTTCCCTTAGCGTCATTTTTGTAAATGCAAATTCAGGCGATAGAACCTTATTTAACCTATCAGCTGTAGAGTTTGGCTCGTATGCAACAACTTCACCATATTCGTTATAAATAGCACCTTTAAGCCTAAATCTAGGTTTTGTTCCGCTTGCCAAACCAATTACTTCGTTGTTAAAATTAGTTTCAAACGTCACTTTCCTTGTGTTTATTAAGTCAAAAGTCCTTAAAATAACGTCGGTAACAGTCCACTTTTTAAGGGGTAAACGATTTTCTACGACTGCTATTATTCCAGTCGCTTTATAATAAAGGCTATCCCAATCGTCAAAAAAATAATATTCTAATTCGTAAACGCCTTCTGATATGTTGCTTAATTCTATTTGTGGAATGCTATATTCTTTTATTGGTGTATCATAATAATTACCACGATTTATAGTTACCCCTAAATCTCCGTTTCGATATATTTTTGTTAACATGTCGTAATTGTCATCAAAGACATATTCTTGTCTATATGTTTCTATACCAGTTATTGTGTTTTTTAATGAAACATACTGTATAGGTGTTTTCTTTAATAAAAAATTTGAAAAACCTAATGCGTTTCCTACTTGTTGAGAAAATATTAACATTGACGGCAAAGAGAGTAATTTATTGCTAATAGGTGTTTTTAGAGAAAGTGTTATATTCTTGTAAGTATCTTCCAAATTGTTCCCATTATATGCACGAATTGTAAACGGTATATATCCAGCCATAATTATAATAAAAAAAAGATGCAATTAAGCATCTTTTTTAATTTCCTTTTCTATTTTTTTAAGTTTTTTCTCTAATTTTGTTTTTTTAATTTCTTGGTGTATTCTTCGTTGTTCTTCTTTTGAAATAACGTTTTTAACCCATAAAAATGTTTTATTTTTAATATAATGGTAAATATTAAACGCTATAACAGAAATATTTACTATAAGAACAAATAACATTATAAACAAAAATATCAAATTTTTATGCAATATTTTTGTCCAAAAAAAATCAGGCACGTGTGTCTCTAAAAAACCAACATACTCATTGTAAGTATCAACAATATTTATTACGCAAACTATAAAGCCATAAACGCAAATCGCTATCAATAACGATAAACCTATTGTTAACCAAATTTTTTTTGCTTTACTCATAAAACAACTCCAAAGTTTTTCTTTATTATATCACTTAAAGATAAAAAGTCAAGAAAATTAACAAAGACTATTGACAAAAGCAAAAAAGTTGAATATAATATAAAGTGTAAATAGTTTATGACATATAGAAAAACGCATTTGCTATATCTTTGAATAGTGGGGTGCTTCGTAATAGAAGATTTTGCGTCCACTCATAAACTAAAAATTATTTAATAAGCCTTGCTTGTAGCAGGGCTTATTTTTTTGAGTGAGTTTTAAATGCTGTCAAAAGGAACGACACTTTGTTTCCTAAAAGTTCAGGCGATACAACAGCAATTTTGTTATTGTACATAAATTCAAAGTTGCCCCGATTATTCTTTTTTCTAAAAGTTCCTTTATTTATACAGTCTGCAATATTAGATAGGAACTCTTCTGCCTTTATTCCCTGTTCTTCTCTTCTTTTAATGATATGTTGCAAGCCTAAGTTATCATTTCCCCAAAGCAAGTCTATATTTCCTATGTCTTCACGAAAAAAGGCACCTTTAACGTGCCCTTGTTTTTCTTTTAGTAATTTTTCAATAGCCGACTGTCCTTTGTATCCTTTATACTCTTTTCCATAAATTGCATTTATGTCATTAGTAAAAGAATTTTCATATATGTAATCTTTGATAACTTGTTGTAATTTCAAATCATCAATAGAGCCGTCATTAGACAAAGGCAAATCAATATCATTTTCTTTTGCGAAATTTATTCTTTTGTTAACTTGATCGGTATAAAAAGTTTTTTTGCTATTACCGTCAGTAAACTTGCCGTCGTTATCTCTTGGATGCTTGCTTTCTTCCCACATTTTTATTCTCCACTAGAACTTTCTTCAGCGTAATTATGTCCCAACGCATTTGTAAACGATATACTGTCGCCAATATAACCTTCAAGAATTTTTGTAACTTCTATCAAATAAAGTTGATGGTTATATTTACCACTTCCAATAGGCTGTTCAACAGAATAATCATTTGCAACAATAAATACTTTTTGATAAGTTTCGGTTATTGTTTTATTGAAATTATGAGCGATAGACACGCTTTCGTTTTCTTGTCTGTTTTTAATGGCCGTAATGCTCGAAAACTTTGCGCTAGGGTTATTGATTAAAGTAATATTGACAACCGTTAAAGGGCTGAAATATTCCTTTGAAACACGCTTTAAGGTTGCTTCACATTCATCAAGTTGTTCATCTAAAAAGTCTGCACACTTAAAAGGAAAAACAGCATGTTTTGAAAAGTCCTCATATTCCTGTTTTTCTTCATTATATATTTCGACCTTAAAATTATTCATTTGCTCTCCTACTACCGTTCGCACCAGCTCTAATGTAGTTCATTTGAATTGATACGTTTTCTACAGTTTTTTGCGTGTTGATTTCGTTTTGGCGTTGCCCGTATGATATTAGTGTGTTTAAAAGACTTAACCCTGTTCCTACAATAAATCCTGGTAAGCCACCAATCAGCGCACCAGTAACAGCACCCTCAACAATCCCTAAACCTTTTTCATGCATTTCATATACAAAGTTTGCTCTTTCTTGAAGCTCGTTTGACCCCGTTCTAAGCTGCACCATTGATACTTCATGACTTGCTATTTGAGTCGCGAAAGATTTAACTGTTCTATAAGCAACCATTGCTGTGCCAAACTTTTTAGCACTTTCTTCTGTCAACAAGCCTTTTCCTTTTTCAGTATCGCTTTGATTGTTGTTCCCCGCAACAGCTTTTTTCCCGCCCAAAAGCTTGTCCGCTTTTATAGTTATCGTATAGTTTCTTTGCTCGTTCATACTTTAATCAACCCTTGTATTGTTAATTCTGTTAAACTAACAATTTTGTCTCCGTAACCGACTTGAGATACTCCACTAATAAACCCATTACTTGAGCCAAACTGACAAACCGTCAGCTCTCCAAGATTTATATTTAAATTTGCAGATGCCTCATATATAAAATAATTGTCAGCAAAGTAAATTAAATCGTAATCTTCTGGACATTCAACAAGTGATAATGTTTGTCCAATATTCATTATTGTTTCACCTATTAGTTTATTTTCACCATAAGTTACTAAATAATTTTTCGTTTTGCCGTTTATATCTAATTTTAAAAAATGCGCTTTGTTTAACTCTCCATCAAATAAATAATCCAGCATGTTTGCAGTTGTATTATCATTTAATGCTGGCAATTCAAACGATATTGAAAATACGCTTTGTGATGAAAGATTTTTTGTCGCTCCATCTTTTGTATTTGCATACACGTTCCCGTCCATAGTGGGCGTTCTAAACACTGTAACGCTTTGAAAAGGTATTAACACACCATCAAGATTAAAAGTGCTTGCACGGGTGTTTATGCCGTCTTGAACGAATGAATAATATATAGTAGTGCTAAAAGAATAAGAGTCGCCAATTTTTTCGACTTGTCCCCTTATACCGCTTTGTGCAAAATCGTAAACTGCCGATACAACGTATTTAATGCTTGCATCTTCAGAGTCGTCCATTTGCTTATAAGTATTTTTTTGAAAAATAGCGTCAAGATATTGGCGCATGAGTTCCACTCTCGTTTTGTCGCCATATGTTATAAGTTCACTTTTTCCATTTTCATCAGGAGTTGAAAAAATATCATCTTCATAGCCCGTTAATCTCATAATTAAGCGTAAAGTACACGTAGCAGTTGAAATTAACGTTCCCGTTTGTAAAGTTGTAACGTCAGAACCGTTCATGGTTAATAAACAGTTAACATACTCTTTTATATCATTCTTGTTTCTTGTAGGTCTTTTAAATTTAGCAGTATCGGTTACAACGTAAAACTCGTACATGCCTTTTGCTTTTTCGTTTAATTCATTCTGCAATCCTTTCGCAAGGTCTATTAGGTTAATCATTTTTCAATTACTCCGTCGTAATGATTTTGTAAATATTCAACTATTATTTTTACAGCATCTTGCCACCACGCTTCATTAGGGTTTTTCTTTCCGTTCCATTTGGGAGATTTCCACGGCTCGTTTGTATATGGCATGTAAGGTGCTTGCGTTTCATCAACATAAATCACAAAAGTGTTTTCATCTTCCCAAACAAAATTAACGCCATGGTTTGCAAGATTTCCCGTATCTCTTGGCGCACGCTGTCTTACTTGCGCTACAGCGTTTAAGCATATACGGTCAAATTGGTTTTTTGTCATTTTAATTCCCACGGATTATCTATCTCGTTTAAACGAATAACGTATTCCGTTTCAGCCGTTTCTTTTAGGTATCTTAATGCTTGTTTAGTGCTTAATTTTACCAAGCGCTTAACTATTCCCGTAATTTGCCAAAACGAACCGTCTTGAGTTGCTATATAACCGTTAACCGTAAAGCCACACATATCGTTAGTTTTTATCGTGCAACTACCGTTTTCAGTTTGCAAATTCCCCAAAAGCGTTGAATAAAAACGGTCATGCTCATCTACTATGTCATATTGAAACTTTATGCCGTAATCACTATCGCTTACGGGAACAGGAATATTACTTTGAATAGGCAATCTATCATAATATGTGCCAGTTAATACTTCTTCATCTTTTATTGATAACAAGTTTAATAAATCATCACACTTTCTCATTACCACTCCCCACACGGAACACCCCTAAAAGTACCCGTATAACAAATAGTTGTGCCAATTTCAGGGATTGTTTTCATTAACACGCTTTTGGCATTATCGTCTAAGTACATTGCTCGTTTATCCCACTCATGCACTCTTGAAATATCCCCACCATAAGTTAAATAAATCAACTGTTCGCCCATTGCTTCTTTGATTATCTTTCTACCACTTTCAGTCTTTGCTATTATAAAATCTTGAAAATCATTATTAGTGTTGTGTTCATGAATAAACCTATAACATTGATTGCTTGCTAAACGCAAAAAACGATTTATAGCTGTTTGATTTTTTGTTCGCTCTTTTAAATTTATACCTAACACTTCATGAGCAAACTTTTCCGTAAGCACGTATTGATGGGTTTCTTTGTCATAAATCATGTGTTCGTCAGAATAAGGATATGCAACCATTTTTAATCTCCTTTTATTGGTCGCAGGTTTCGTTATCGGAGAAACCTGCGAAAGCCGTGCCATCGAGGAAGATATGAAAAATAAAAATAGCAAATGGTAGGGGGGGTGTTTTTGCACAAGCCCCTATAAAAGCAAGAGTTTTTGCTAAAACCCCAAAAACTAATTTTTAAGGCTTATTCTTCAGAATCGCCAGTTACTTCTACTTGAGTTCCATTGCCGTAATCAACATTGCCTACACCGTAAGACTTAATCGTTTGATTAAATGATGCAGGTGCCACAACACGACCAGTAGTCGAAATTGGGTTAACAAAGTCAGTACCTGTTGCGTTAGCAGAAGATACAATAAGTGCGATTGAAGAAGGACGAGTAACGCCTGCGCCCCAACGCCACAAGTTTTGAATTTTAGTACCAATACCATTGCCGGGGTTAGGTATTGGATTAATATCGGTTGACGCTCGGCCGAAGCCAGTACCTTCTGCGTTAGCAATGAACGCTTCAACCTTGTTAAATTCTGCAAAGTTTGCTGAAGTAATACCAGCGTATGCGGCCGCTTGTCTCCAATAAGAGTCGGGTACTACCTTGATATAAACTGAAGAGTATATACCACGGATATTTTTACCGATAATCTTACCGTCACGAGTAATAGCACCGCCAAGAATAATTTCTTGTGGTAAAGTACCAGCACCAAGTAAAATACCATTGTCAACGCTAAATAATCTATCAAAGAAAGATTGTTTACACATGATAACCGAGTCTTCAAGATTGTATTGAACAATACCTTCTGACCAAGATGTTTGTGGGTTTGTCATTGCGCCAATTAAACGGTTCATAATTTGATTTAAATAACCCTTTTCAGTTGAACCAGTATCAAAAATAATGTTGCTATTTTCGGTTGATGCCGCACGTGATAAACCACCTACAAGTTGAGTTGCAAGCAAGAAAGAGTCTTCCATATTTGCAACTGCGTTAGGAATTTGTCGAGTTCTTTCAGCCGCAAGTGGCAATGATACCATGTCTTGAGAAAGTTTATAGATAATGTGTGCTTTATCATAAACTTGCGTAAAGTGAATATCAACGCCATCAGTTTGCGGAACTTCGGGAAGTTCAGTGTTTTCAAGACCATCATTGTTAGGCGTACCAGCAAGAGTTACACCACTATATACGTTAAGAGAAATAGTTCTCGGTGCGTAAGCGGGTGGCGCCATTAAAGGCACTCTTACTGATGATGCTTGAGTATCTTGCGCAGTTCTTGAAGTATAACCCATGCCGTCTGCATAGATTTTTGCGTTCAAGAGTTGGCGCATCCATACGTTATAAAGTACCCTATCCGTTAAAATATCTTTAACGTTAGGATAGTTGCCATTGCCTACGCCATAATTGTCGTAAGCGCCTTTAAGTCCTGCCATAACTTGAGCATAGACTTTGCTGTCAGATAAACCGTTAGTTTCAATTACTGCCATTGTTTTTTTCTCCTTTTAATTTATTTTCCGAGTAATTTGTCTACGTCTTCGTCCGTAAACTTTGCCTTAGTGTTTTCAGTACCACCTTTTGAAGATAAGCCATATTTTTCACGGGCGTTTTCCATTTTTTGTCCCGACATTTTTTCAAGCCTTTCTTCTACTTTTGCAAAACGTTCTTCAAACATTTTCTTTAATTCGGCAATATCTTCGCCATGTTTTTCATGTTTTGCATCTTGTTCATCATCATGCTTGTCTTGTTCTTTTTCTTTTTTGGTGTCATCGTTTTCATGAAGTTCATTCACGTCTCCTTTACCATCAGCGTGTTCTGCACCAAGCGCTTCATGTTCTCTTGCTTCAGCACTTTGGCTGTTTTCGTTTCCATCTGCCCTTTCTTGCGCCGCTATACTCTCATGTACACGGTCAGATAATGATTGATGAAAACTCTTTTTGTCTTCTTCCGAAAGGTCTTCATAAGCCTTTCTTACTTCGTCTAAAGTTGACATTTTATTTTCTCCTTTTTTATTTTTTTTGAATAAATTAAAAAATCCCATAGGGTTTCTCCTAAATTAAGGCATTAAAAAAGCACCGTAAGGTGCTTAAATGATTTTTGTTCTTGACGGATAATAAGTGCGGTCATTAGTTTTAGAATAATTAATATATCTTTTATTCCATTCTTGCGCTTTTTGTTTTGCGTGTAAATATCGCTCTTTATCAGTAAGCTTATACGTTATAGCTTCAGTTTTCCACTTAACAACTTCTCTTTCGAGTTGTCTTTGCTTAACAGTTATAGCGTATTCCTTGCGCTCTTCTTTAACGTTTGGTTTAGGAAATCTATACCCACTTTTATACGCAACTAAAAAATGTCTGCAATTAAATCCAAATAAACCGTTTTTATACGTTTTGCCCTTTTTTGTTGTGTAATAAATATCCGTAGCAGTTTCTAAAGGTACAAATTTTCTACCATCATCTGTTGTTCCGCTTGTTCCATCTAAAGAATAAACACGCCCTTGCCATTCTGCGCAACGGTCTGAACAGTCTGCATGCGTTGAGCATATAACAAGTTTATGCCCGGCATTCTTAAAGCCTTGTATCATATTAAGATTGTGTTCGTAGCGAACTTCCATTTCTGCCCTTCCACGCAAACTCATGCGCTCGGACACGTCATCCGGGTCTAACGGAAATTGCTTTACTAACTTATCAATGGTAGGTTTTATATTCTTCTCAATATAATCTTTAGAATATTTTTGAAGAGCCGAGCCATAAAGATTAACGTGCTTGACACCGTGGTTCTCAAGAAAAGAATATGCCTGCTGTTTTGTTGCAATAGACGGCAAAATTGGGCGTTTGTCACTTTGTAATGCCACCCCTTGCAAAACCGATAAAGCGACAAAAAACTCGACTTTTAACGGCGTTATTTTCTTCAATTCTAAATATTGCCTTTCATAAAAATTAAGCAAACTTTGTATAGCTACTTTTTTTAATTCGGGGATATTGACGTTATTTATTGCAGATTGTATTATCCGTTTAATTTTTTCATTTAAGGCGGCCTTTGATGTTTTCTTAAAGTATTCATACTGTACCGTCTCCCTAATTTTCGTTTCCGCTTCTTCCAATGCCAAAGCTTGAAAGTTGAGCGGTTTGTTCGCTATTACCATTTACACCACCATTTAAATCAAAGTCATCATAAAGAATTTGCTCTGATTTTTCCTGTAGCTTTAACTTTTCCATATACTCTTTTGTTTCTTGCTCAGTAAGATTATTAATTCTCTTAACACCTTCTTCTCTAGGCAATAAACCTGCGCCAACATTTTCTCTTATGTTTTGGTCGTTTTGTAGTTTATTTCCTATATAATCAGAAAGTTGAACGTAAACGTCATCGCTAAAATCTTCTTGCCACAAAATTTCTCTAATTGCCCTATTTATTACTGGTGTTATAAGCCCGTGTATTTCTTTTACACTCGCTCTTGTTAAATTTTCTTCTGCAGTTACTTCAGTTGCAGTCTTTGCTGAGTTGTCGGGCGTTAAATAAGGAAATATTGAAGTGGGAGAAAAACCTGCTCTTACACATGCCGCTCTTTCGTACATTTCCCACATCTTGCCGTATTGTTCTGCACGAATATCAAACTGAACAGGCTGTGGAGACATCTTGTCTTTCTCAAACATGCTTGGCATAACGTAAACAAAACTATCGTCTTTATATCCGTTTAGTTCTGCAGTTGTTACGTTAAACGCAGTGCCTGGGTATTGAGCTTGTAAACGATTAATCGTGTCTTGTAAAAATTGTTTCGGTACTAATATTTTCCCTTCGCCATT
Organism: Christensenellaceae bacterium; assembly: GCA_045578765.1. GTDB lineage: Bacteria > Bacillota > Clostridia > Christensenellales > Borkfalkiaceae > UBA1259. The sequence goes on from JAZNKV010000010.1 coordinate 144,864, forward strand.
AAGCACGTCTATTAATGACCCACTATAAACAACGTCAATGCTCCACAACAAGTCTAAACACCCGTATAATAACGGGTCCCCAAGAAAACTATCAGGAATGCATGAGTTCATTGCTGTTCGAGACAATAACCACACCCCTAAACCGTCTCTACATGGCAACGGTATTTCTTCATTAAGTTTGTTTATACCCAGTTTGCGTAGTTCTGAATGTATGCTTATAGGTAAGTTTTTATAGGCAATGCCTTGCTGAGTTGCTGACGGTAATACAGGGTTTTTTTCAGTTCCGCTTTTTACAAATACTTTGTAAAGAATTACCTTTTCTCCGCTTTCGTTATATTTACGTTCTTCTACAAGCCAATAAGTAGATTCCGCCGTATTCTTCATTTTTGATAAAAGCGAAATAAAGAAAATTGCACTTGTGATTTCTCCGTCTTCTGCCGTAGATATAATTGTTCGGTCTATTCTAAAAGCGTTAAGGGTATTCTTTCCGTTTTCATCTCGGTTCCACTTCAAAATAGAAGAACCACCCGAAAACATAAAGCCGACTGCTCGATTAAGCACTCTATTAAAATTAGTTTGCGGTGCCCATATATCCGACAAAAACTTAACCGACTCGTCATCGCCATTGAAAAATAATTTATCGCCAACAATTAGCCTTGTAGCGCCTTTTACTATTGACATACCAGTTCCAGTTGATAAAGCGTTGTTGTAAATCCCATCAACTGAAGCTGTAGAATAAGCAATGCATGGCCTAACAACGTTATTCATGTAATCTATCCATTGATAAGACAACTGTGAATAATAGTTTGCATTAGACACAAAATTCTCAAATGGAACTCTATACTTTGTATCGCTTAAATAATTTTTTAAATAATCCGGAATTTGAAAACTCATTTTTTTCTATCCTTTAACCAAAATTAGTCATATACGCATAATAATAATGTGCGGTTGCGTACTTGTCCGCATCTATTGTATGGTCATCTTGTCCATCAGGTATTTCGTTGTTTTCGTCATAACAAAACGTGTTTGTTTCTCTCAAACTTGGTGCGTTTGACCGTGTGTTTAACACCCTAAAAACGCCCCTATGGTAGCCGTTTTGCAATCTCTTAATGTCTCGCTCAATAGACTTGTTTTCAACCGCCTTACAGTTAAACCCAGTCGCTCTTTGCCATTCAAACATTAAGTCTTGCGTTACTACCGCATTATCAAACACCCAAATTTCGTTATATGCGCCCGGCAAGATTACACCGTAAGAACGCATTTCGTTGTAGAACTCAGTGTACCACTTGCGCATTTCTCCTACTTGCTCGGTGTTCGGTATAGGTTGTCCTATTTTACGTGGGTCCAAATAGAACGTTACTAACTTAATAAGATTGCCATCAGGGAACACGCCCCAAGCACAGCACGCAGTCGGGTCCTTAACCACACCACTATCAACACCGTAAATAACATAAAGTGGCTGATAGCCACGAGCTACCGCCACCTTAAATTTTTCAAGGTCTATTAAGTTCTTGTCTTTGTTAAAAGTGTATAACACCAACCCTTCAAGGCTTATCTTCTGCCCTAAATACCAATACTGAAACTGCCGTGGATTATCACGTTTCATTTGTTCAATTTCTTGTGCTGTTGCTTCATTAAGCAGTTTATATATGTCTTTATAGGTCGTGTAAATTCTCGTTGCACCATCTTCAATTTGTTTCCCAAAAAAAGAATGTGCCCAATGCCCTAAATTCGGCGGTGGATTGTACGCATACACAATCTTGCCATTTGGCATTAAAAACTTGTTTGCAGTCGTTTCCGCCGCCCTAATATGTTGATAAGACTTTGCTTCGTTTGCTTCGTCTAGAACGAACATTGCTAATGAACGGTCCTGTGGAACAAACCCTTTTGTTGCATTAAGGTCATCTTTTGTCTTTCCGTTAATACCACTAAAATAAATCTTTGCCCCTGTAAGGTTGCACGTTATCTCCATAGGATTTAACTTGAAATCAAAATACCTATCAACGCCCATATCATTTATTGTAGCAAGCGTAGAGTTAAATATAGAGCTTCTAACGTCGCCCTTTTCCGCTCTGCAATACCAACTGTTATTCCTACGGTTTGACATCGCAAGTCCTATCATTACCGTTTCATTGGTTGTAGACTTACCTGCAGTTCTTCCACTCTCTTCAATTATCTTACGTATCTTTGGGTCTAATAACGGCGCAAAAGGCTTAGGAATAACTTGTTTATACGTTATCATTATCGCCACCACTTACGTCCGTTATTTCTAACGTGACTTTAACTTCATTATCCTTTAGAACATCTCCCACCGTTTGTTTTGCTTTCCACTTTTCGGGCAATCTATTGTTAAGCCAATACATTTGTGCCATTGTATCGGGTTTTATATATTCTTGCTTAATTGCATCAACAACGTATTCTTCTTCTATCAGTTTTCCACGGTCATCATAATATCGCCTTTTACACTTAACGGGAACTTTTAAGTCAACTATTCCACCAAGAGTATTCTTGTGTAAAGCGTAGACAACTTCGTCGTCATACGTGCGTGCGCATTTTAAGGCTGCCGAAAGTGCCGAATATTTACTTTTATACTCTCTAAATGTAGAATAAGATATATTTAATAACTTAGCTATATCTTCTTCTATAACTCCGTCTCTTGCTAAAGCTTTAATCTCTTCTAGTCTAGGCTCTACATTCTCAAGATATTTTTTTGTCTTTTTCTCTTCCACATTTTATATTCCTTTTTAGTTTTAAGACATAATAAAAGCACCTACCAATTAAGGTAAGTGCTTTGTTCGTTTTTAACTTAAGTTTACACGTCTATTCCTTTTGCTCTTAGCTCATCTCGTTCTGCAAAAGTTCTCTCTTTCCCATCTTTACACAAAATAGTCATCGTATCAGAGTCTTGTGCCCATCTTTCGTGTATAGATATTTTTTTGTTTTTATCGTTTGAATTAAATCTAGATTCTACTTTATTTTCTTTTTCCATTATCACACCTCTTCTACTATTATTTTATACAATGGAGAGTTGCCTTTTTCAATCTCTAAAACTTCTTTAACCTTATATTTAGTTTTACTACTATGTAGTACTTCGCTTTCTCCAACCCAATTAGATAAATGGTCTATCCCTACACCACTTTTATTATCGGTTTCAAATATAAATCTATAACTGTCATTCGCCTTTTTGCGATTGTCTGCAAAGTCTTGCGCTATACTCTCTTCGCTTGACCAACTTGATATCCCGCCCATATTAATTGGAGAACGATTATTTTGTTTCTGCTTTAAGTAATTTAGATATTCTTTGCCCTTTTGGTTTTCAAAGCCAACGCCACGATAAATAGTTCCATCAAACTTAGGATGCTTTTCAATAAAGTCTTCTATTATTTTAGCATTTTCGCTTTCTTTATTTTTTCTTATTTCGCCATATCCTGCAGATGTATAATATTTTATAGTGTCGTAAACTTTTTCAGCTTGCTCCTTTGTATATCCTGTTTGGTCTATGATTTGTTGTACACTTTTGTTTTTATCGTCAAACGCTTCTAGTTGTTTAATCTTTTTTTGAGTGCTATTAACTTCACTCTTTAAGTCATTTGACTTATACTCATTTACAGCCTTTAATAACTTATCACCGTTATCACTGCCACCAAAGTTGTCTTTATCGTAAGGACAATTTTTGCCGTCATATTGTTCTTCGCAATAATGATTATGTACACATCTATAAGGGTTTCTATCTTGTGCCATTATTATATCATACCGCCTTAAAAAAGTCAAGGGCAACACCGCTTTTACCGGCATCGCCCTTTTAATATTTTTTCACGATACCATTATAACACAGTTTTTTGCGAAAATAGTCGCAATTTTTGCGACTTTTAATTTTTTTTGATTTTATTAGATGTGTACTAACGATTTTTGCAGTAAATTTTGCAAGTATACCTTAAAAACCGCTATTTTTCAAACGCTCGCAACTCAAACGCCCAAAATTCCGCCGTGAGTAGTATTTCGTTTTTCCAACGGAATAGTGTCGCCCTATCTATATTTAACCGCCTTGACGCCCGATTTGGCGTTAATCTATTGAAATACAAATAGACTATAAGTTTATGGCGGTAATCGTCCCTATATTTTATAAGGGTGTTTTCAACAACCTTAAACCATCTATAAGCTTCGGTTTTTTCGTCAATGGCTTTTATTATCTTATCTTCGGCGGCGTTAGTCTTGCTCGACTGAACGCTGACCTTACTGTAATCTGTTCCCAACCCGCAATACGCTAACTCTGCGATATTGACTTCGGCTCTTTCTCTGTTTAATTCAAAATTATAAAATGCTTTTTCGAGTTTCTTCCTTTTGCTGATTTCCATTTTTGGGTTTCCCCTTTTTACTTTGCGTTACCGTTAATACTGCGATAGCAGGTCGGAAAACTCCGCCTGCATATCGTTTGTAATTAAGGTCGCTGAAAGAGTTTAATTCTCTTTCCAAATTTCGATAAAGAATTTTGAGCGCGTTCCGTTTTTGTTTGGCTCTTTACCGATATGAACGCACCACCCTTCTTCAAGAAAAATTACACCCAACCTTTGCGCCGCTTTTTCGCTGGAACAAGGTATTCTAATTCTCTTGCCGTCTTCCACGTTGTTTAGTCCCCCTTGCATTTTTCCGTCCCTTCCGACGTGCAGAAGAAACACTTTGCTTTCTGTTCGGCGGTGGCTTCTATATCATACCCCGCCTTACACCCTACGAGTTTAAGAAACGTTTTGCCGTATTCTTTTTTAAGCTTCATCGCTCTATGTTTGCAACTTTCACACTTATTCGCAAACGAACACGGGCGGGCATAGTTGGCGCAAATTCGCAAATACTTATACTTGTTTTTACTCATTTATCTGCCCCCTTTCTTGTCGCCCCTAACGTGGCGAATTTCCGTGATAGGTTTGAGTATGCAAACGGGGACGACGCCGAAGTCGTTGATGGCATCGTAGTAGTCCAATTCACCCGAAGAATAGACAAGGCGCACATAACCGGCGTGAGTCGAATAACCCCAAGGGGTGCAAGTCCACCACCAATCTTTATATTTGGGTATGTATTTATAATACTTTCTATATAGTCCGCAAGAGATAAGCCCCGCGCCGTCTGTTTTATACTCTTTGAGCGTGTCGTCGCCGTTGTCGGACGTTAAGTCCATTGTGTAGGGCAATAAATCGTCGGCGTTTAATTCGGCGCTAAACGCTTCTAAAACCGCCTTAATTTCTGACTTTGAATAATCGGCATCGTCGCCGAAGACTTGCTCGTCAATAAGCATATCCGCCAAAATGCAAAATATACCGCCTTGTTCTTCGCCAAGCCTTACCCACTCTCTACCGCGATACTCAAATTTTGCCCCGATAGGTAGTTCGCTTATTTTTGCCTTTTCTTCGTCGGGCATTTTTGCGACTTCGTTTTCTAACACTTTAATTTTTGCCTTAAATTCTTCAATGGTTTTTTCAAGTTCTTGTTTATTCATTTCATATTCTCCTTAAATAATTTTTCAATGTCGTATATGCCCGTCCTTCTTCGGCATATTTCCGCGTATTCTTCCGATAGTTCTATAAGAAGATAATCGCGGTTAAATTCTTTTGCCACCACACCAACCGTTCCGCTCCCAGCAAACGGATCCAATACCACGCCGTTTTCTCTGCACCCCGCCAATATGCAAGGCTCTATGAGTTTTTTAGGGAACGTTGCAAAATGCGCTTCTTTAATACCTATCGTTGCAACGGTCCACACCGAACGTTTACGGCGCAAGCCTTTTTCGTTTGGAACGTTCCCGGTGCTTTCGTTTTCCTTTCGAGAACTATTATCGAAAGAAGCGTTATTTGTATAAACACCGCCGCCCCTAAAAGTTTTGCGATTTCCTTTGCGTCTTCCCGCGTTAGGCGTTGACGTTCCCAAACTACCACGTGGCGAAGATTTGTCGAACCCTACACACGGCTCTTGAATAGCTTCCCAATCAAAATGGTAGCGCTTTGATTTTGATAAAAGGAAAAGTGTTTCGTGCGATTTTGTGCAACGGTCCGTAACCGATTCGGGCATACAGTTGGGTTTGCTCCATATAATTTCTTGACGAAGATACCACCCATCAGCCCTTAACGCAAAAGCCAGCAACCACGGAACGCCAAGCAAGTCTTTTGGCTTTGAACTTTTTACTGCTTTTAATTTTGCGCCAAGCATTCCCTTGTTTGTGCCTTGTTTATATTTCTTTGCATTGTCTGGATAGTTTGAAGAACCTTTATTGCTTCCAGAATAACTGTCTGCTATATTCACCCACAAAGTGCCGTCTGGTTTTAAAACTCGGCGAACTTCGGCAAACACCTTAACAAGTTTTTCTATGTATTCGTCAAGTGATTTTTCAAGGCCGATTTGCCCATCTACGCCATAATCTCTTAACTGATAATACGGCGGCGACGTTACGCAACAATCTACGCTGTCTGCAGAAAGAGTTTTCAAAACATTAAGCGCATCACCCTGAATTATTTTCGCCATTTAGAAATTCCCCCTTTGCCTTTTCGACTTCGGCTTGCGCTACAAGTAATAAACTTGCACCGAGCTTAAAATCGCCTTCGCTTTTTTCTGACACGCGCTCTTTGTAAATCGCCGAAAGTTTACCTTTTATGTATTCCGTAAAACGTTTAAGTGTTTCTTGTTCAACCGCCTTGATAAGTTCAAGGGTTTTGCCGTGGCTTCTTTGATTTTTAACAATATGCGCCGATGCTGGCTGTTGATAAGATTTTATAATCTCGTTAAGCCTTTTGTTTTCGGCTTCAAGACTGTGCCTTGCCTCAATTTCAGCGTTAAGCATTTCGTGGTAATTCTCTAAATCGTCTTCAATGTCCCACTTTTTTTCAAGCAATTCATAATACTTGTCATTTTTCTTAAAATCGCTAATTTTTAGATACCCTAAATCTATAATCTTTTCGGCAATTAGCTCACACGCTTTATGGTCTAACCAATATCCTTTGCCGTCAATTTTTATTATGTCGTAATTTTTTATGGCAAATATTTCTTCTGCAATTTGTTGAATCTGCTGTTTTTTCTCTTTCATTGACTCGGCTCCTTTATTTCGATGCCCCAATATGCTTTTGCATACCATTTGATTGTTTCAAAACCCAATTCTTCCCGATTGTATAAATCGTTCAAAATCTTGTCAGCTGCTCCTTTAGCGGCGGTTGCTAGACACATTAGTAGTTTGCTTTTATAAAATGCCGTATATTCTTCTACCGACATATTTTGCGGCGGTAAAGTTGTAGGCTCAAACCCCATTTCATCGAATTCGGTAAGCAAATCAATCCATTTTTCTTCAAAAGCTTCCCTTGGAATTACAATCTTGTCTTTACAATCTCGGTAGCCTTGCTCGTAAAGGCTTTCGGCTTGTTTTGTATTTATAAAAAGTTGTGTGTTTATTCTTGAAAACGGAATGCCTTTCTTAACACACTCGCTCACATACTCACAACTTTCTACAGCACAATCAGTCTCATAAATTATTTTTGCCATTTCTTCAATCTGCTTTTCTTTATCTTTCATTTCTTTCGCTCTCCAACTTAAACAAAATGTAATCTTTTGTTGTATAGTCACCGTTTTTCCCGTTTTGTCTTATTTCTTCCACTCGTTCTATCATATAGCCATCGTTTAGAGCATTTTCTAATTCTTGCAAGCAGTTATTATAACTTTCATTAGGTGCAACTCTAATCACTTTGTAATGTACTTTCATTTTGCATCTCCTTTAATCTCGCTTTCGCTTCGGGTTCTGTTAGAAAAATGGTTTTACCATAATAAGACGGTAAAAAATATCCGACATAAGTATAGGTTTTCGTGCGCGAACAAATTGTTCTTATTCGCATTTCTTTTCCAATCTCAATAGCCGTAACCTTATGCTTTTCAACTTCATTTGTTAATATGTTTGCATAATAAAAAACATCATCAACCTTGCAAGGTAAATCTATTAGCGTTTTATTCTCAATCTTGTTTTCAAGTTCTGCGAGGCGGTCAACGCTTTCACCTGTTGTGTAATCACCTTTACAGTTCATATCGTTGTAGCATCCGCTTACGGAGTATTGTATATAGCCTTTTTTACCGTTGGGATAAGTCTTTAATTCTGTAAATCTCTTAAAATTTTCCACTTCGTTTTCTCCTAATTGATTTTTTCAATTTTTTTAATGTGTGATTTGTAAAATGTTATAAGGCGTTGCCCCCTAATAAAATAGCAACCCTTATGCCACTCGTCCCTTTCTAATCTGCCCGAAACAACGTCGCCGTCGAAAAACGTTAATCTTACTTGTTTTCCTAAAAGCGCATTAAGTTCAGGGCTTTCGTGAGTGTATTTTCTCATTTTTAATCATCCCCCTTATAATCTTTTCCGTCGCAACACATAAAGTCGTCGGTTGCTTCCCACTCGTCTATAACGATTTTGTCGTGTTTGTCGCACATATACCCGCCGTCGCCTATGTAGGTTGCGCTACCGCAGTTAAAACAGCAGATTAAATTTTCTAACGTGTTTTTCTTTTCCATTACGCCACCTGCCTTTGAATATTCTGTAAACGTCGCTTTGCTTTTTTTGCCCAAGCGTTCACAAAGTCGATAACTTCGGGCGCGGGTTTTGTATCACGAACACCATAACATTGTCTTACCTTTTTTTCTGATATTGAAAATTCAACCGTAACAAAGGGTATTTCTTTTTCGTTCGCTTTTCTAATAAAGAAGATTAATGACTGTTCTTTTGCTATTCTTTGGTCGTAGTCCATACGCCCTACGCAATGGTGCAAAAACTCGCCTTCTTTTATAAGCGCTTGTTTACTATCTGCAATCAATACAACGTAATTGTCGCCGGCAAGCGTTAAAGCTTCGTATTTATCGGCAATCTTTTTTATCCTTTCGGTTAGTTCCTTTTGCAGTTTTGCGTCTTGTTCTGCTTTGAGGGTTGCATATTGATTTAGCCTTATTTTCGACCAATACTCAAAGTCTTTCGGAAACACATTTTTAACGTCGGTCATATCAAGCCCAAGCGCCTTTATAGCGACAAGATAATCGTTGTAATGGTGAAACGACGTTTTCGTATTGCGCGTATATTCGATAATTTTTAGTTTTGTCTTTCGGTCTGCCTTACGATAAAACGCTTTGAGCTCGTCGCCATTAAGGTATCTTCCCCAACTTCTAAATTCTTGAATTACGTTGTAATCTTCTTGCGCTTCTTTTAACGTCCAACCATTTTTATACGCTGAAATAATTACGGGAATTGCCGCGTATCCTATTTCGCTTTTATGAGTTTTAAGCCACACAATAAAATTACGGTCTTTTGTTGCAAGGTTTACGATTTTTTGCGACATTGCAAGCCTGTTTCCAAGCATTTTTGAAACAAGTTCTATTTTTGGGTTTTTCTGATATTTTTCTAAATAATCAAGCACGTCAATTATGCCGTCCCAAGCACAATACTTAAATTCTTCCGTTTGTTGCAAAAATTCGGGATTCACAACCGAACACGAGCGAAACAACCTAAAATATTTAGAATCTGAATACCAAAACTTGGTTTCTTCGTGCTGATTGATTAAATACTTTGTTTTTTTGCTTTCAAGCGCCCTTTCAACATTAAAGTCGGCAACATACCCCGCAATCGCAATAAATGAAATATCACGACACCAGCATTTTTTCTCGCCTAAAATATGAACCGTTACTTTTTTTAGGAAGATTGTAGGCGTTTTCTTTCCCGCATACTTTCTGCCGTATCTTGCAGCAACGGTTGATATTGCCAACTTTCCGTGTTGTATCTCAAAGTAAGGATAATACCTTGTTCGATTTTGAGTTAAACCGCATATTCGATTTTCCGTTGCTTTTATAATTTTTAATATGTCGTTAGGAATAGCCGTTTTTATTCTTGCCATAACTCACCCCAACATATCAAACAAGTTTAATTGAGCGCTACCATCCTTTTTGGCTTCGTCTTTTTTCTTTTCTGGCGCTTTTGGTTTTTTGTCGTTAAAGTCTTCGCCGTTGTCTTCTTCGTCGGTTTTAGACGGCTTTTTCGGGCTTGTTTTTGCTTTGAATTCCGTTCCATCTTCTTTGAATAATTTTTCTTCAATACTGTCTTCTTCAAAATAATGGACAGCCCAACCAAACACAACTTCGTCGTCTATCATTGCGCAGCCTTTAACAGCTTGCTTTTGCGCTTTCGTTCTTATGTTTTCAAGACAGCCTTGTAGCGTTTTACGATTAAGAAGACGTTGACCGTCTTTCTCTATAAAAACGCCGTTGTTGATTTTGTCAGCAAGCACCGCGCTTGCGTTTTCTTCAAGATAAGCTTTAATTCTTTTTTCTTGGTTATTTTCTGCCGTTAGTTTAATTTCCACTACCGTTTACCTTCCTTTTTTAATTTCTTCTTATAGGCAACAATAAGAACGTTGCCCCTGTTTCCTTGATTATCGTAGGTTCGTTTTGCTTGTTAAAACACATATCTACCATATCGCCGGCAAGTAGTTTCAACACCCCGATAAAATACTTTGCGTTAAACGCTATTTCAAGGTCCTTTCCGTCTGCGCTTGCTTTTATTTTTGAATACGCTTCCCCGCTTAACCCTTTTGATTTTATTTCAATCGAGTTGGGCGCAATTTCAAAGTCAGCCACGCTATACGTTTCGCCAAACATTGACGCCCTTTCTAACGCTGAAAGCATTTCCTTTTTCGGCACTTTAACTTGCGTAGTAAAGTTTGTAGGGATAATGCGGTCATAACTTACAAACTCGCCTTGCAATAAAACTGCTGTAAACGTCGTGTCTTTGGTCTTTACTTGTAAAAGCTTGTCCTTGTCTGACACTTGCAAAGCAATTTCGCCGTCATTGCCTAAAATTGAGCAAATGCAATTAAGCGCTGACGCGGGAACAATAACGTTTATATCTTTATTGCTTGCAGTTATTTTCGTTTCGCTCTTTGCGAGCCTATAACCATCAAGCGCAACCGCTGTTAGAACGTCGCCCACCGTTTTGATATTTACTCCTTTAAGCAAAGGTCTTGAATCGTCGGTAGAGCAGAACGCTATTGACCTTTTAACAATGTTCTTAAATTCGCTAATGGCCAGTTTAATTTCGCTTGTGCTTGTTGGCTGTTTGTAATCGGTCCAATCAATAGAGCCGTCAAGCGCGGGAATTTTAACGAACCCGTCAGCGCATCTGATATAAAGTTCTTTATCAAGATACATTTCGATTTCTTCGTCGGTAATCTTTTTGATTGCTTCGCAAAATAATTTACCCGCAACATTAACTTTTCCGCTTTCGATAACTTCGGCTTGAACGTTTGAACTTATAACAATTTCACCGTTGCCGGTTGCAACGTTGAGCGCATCGTTTTTGGCGCACAAAGTTATAACGCCCATTTTGCCTTCAAGTTTGTTCGTAAGTGCTTTGCTTACTGCGTTTGCCGAATATTCTAAATCAATTTTTTTAATCGCTATTTTCATAACAACCCCCACTCTGCGAATTTTTCAAACCCGCCTAAATTTTTAATGTATTCTCTTGCAATTTCAACGATATCCCTATAAGGTTTGCCGTCGATATAATCGTCGCCTATTGAACAACTAATTTCAACGGGCTTTCCCGTTCTTTGAGCCTTTAAGAACGCGTAAATGTTTATACTTACGTCAGCTTTTGAAAGGTCCTTGCCGTGTAAACCGCCGCCCGTTACACTGTCAGCCATATCGCTTCCAAGTTTGCGGTTGGTTGCGCCGGTATCAACATTTATTCCCCCGGCCCACTCTCCAAGTGGATTTATAAGTGCCTTTGGAAATATTGCGGCTAACACTTTGCTTTTCGCCCTACTTTGACAAATTGTCATTTTGCCTTTGTTAAGAATGTATTTCCCGTCGTAAGGGAACAAATCATAGATTTTTCGTGCCACGCTTGAAAGTCTTTTTTGTTCTTCTGTCGTAGGCATTCCCTTAAATATACCGTTATCGCCACACCTAATCTTTTCTTTTTGGTTTTGTGCCAAGTGTTCGTCTTGCTTGTGTTCTTTATAGTCAATCTTAACTTTGCCCGCTATACGCCAAATTATCGCCTTGATTTCGGCAATTTCAAAGTGGACCGATGTTTCTGCTATTACATGGCAAACGCCATGGCCGATAAGAACTTCTATTGCCACCTTTGGGTTTTGCTCTTTCTTGTATGCAAGGTCAACTATTGCCCCGGCAATCCTATCGGCAATCTTATCTGGATGTGATGGGTTTACTTTTTCAAACATTTTATTCGCTCCTTTCCATTAAAATGGTAATTGGTTATCGTCTATTGCTTCAAGTTGTGGGCGTTGCCTTGTCACTGAAACAACCGACTCTTCTTCTTGACCGGATTGTTTAGGAGTTAAAAATTCAACTTCGTTTGCTATAACATCCGTCACATTTCTTTTAATTCCGTCCTTATCTTCATAAGAACGGTTTTGAAGGCTTCCCACAATGGCAACCTTGTTGCCTTTCTTCAAATACTTGCCACAATTTTCTGCCCTTCCACGCCAAACGGTAATATTGAAAAAGTCCGTGTCTCTATTTCCTTCTGCGTTGGTATAGTCTCTTGAAACCGCAAGTGAAAATTTACAAACAGCAACACCGCTTGGTGTTTCGCTTAACTCCGGGTCCTTGGTTAGGTTCCCGACTAAAATAACTTTGTTCATGGGTTCTCCTTTTCTATAATTTCAACGACAACTTTCGTTTTAGTATCGTCTACAACTAAATCGTAGACTTGGGAGACATATTTTCTCCCGTCGTCCTTGATAATTTTTGTTTTAACCATAGTGTCTAAAATAAACTTGGCGGCGGATTTTATATTGTCAACATCTCGCTTATAATCTTTTTCGTGCCATACAATATAAATTTGCACTGGGTAATTGTTAACTCGCCTTAATGTTTTGGTTGATAATGCTCTTAAAATATAAAGCCAGATTTGTTGCTCAACTTCTTCTTTAAATTGCGCACCTTTAATGCTGTGTGTTCTGCATTTGTTTACATACTCATTCAAAGAAGGAAGTTGCTGGTCTATCACAAAAAAGTTCTTCATGCTGTTTCACACTCCAAGAATTTATAGTTATGGGCAATTGCATCGTACAAGGCGCTTGCCTTTTCGTAATCTTTGCTATAACGCATATCAAGTTTGATAACCAAATCTTGAAGTCTATTGTTAAGCATCACGACTTCGTGATTAACCTTAAGGTGTCCAATAAATCTAAACATGGCTTCTCGGTATTCTCCAAAAACACCAAAATCGTCAAGAAGCTCGTCGTAAGATTGTAAGTTTTTATTTATATTTAAATTCTTACTTTCTTTCTTACTTACTTCTATATTAAATTCTTTATAAGATTCTTTATTTAAATTAATTATTGGTGGTAAATTTTGCCTACCCCCGGTGGTAATTTTTTCCACCCCCGTCGGTAATTTTTGCCAAGGGGGGTGGTAATTTTTACCGACCCCCAAAACTTCGTCAAGAGGAATGCAAACATAACCGTTTGTCTCGCCCTTTTCTTTGTTTCGGTCAACCTTTTTAACAAGTCCAGCACCAACCAATGCGTTAAGCGTGTTCCTAATTGTTTTTTCGCCCGCACCCGTGAATTCGGTTATGTATTCAACGCTTCCCCTAAATTCGCTTTCGCCATCTTGTGAAAAGCCGTATAATATCGCATAAACAATTAGTTTGTTTCCGTTTAATCCGAGTCTATTTCGCATCCACCCATGGATTACATAATAGTTTTCGTCTTTAATCATTTGGTTTGGTTTCCTTTTCGTTTTGTCTTTGTAAGACTCTCCCTTTTGCCTTTTGAACAAGGATGTAGCAAGAATTACAAATATACATTGTTTCGCCTTCTGCTTCGCCCTTGTAAAGGGTTTTAGTTGTTGCCCCACAAAGACAACATTTTATTGGCGATTGTGGAGCAACTTGTTTGTTCTTTTTCATTAGTTAGTTCCTTGCGAATTGAAGAAATCAAAATCTTCGCTTTCTGGGGGAGTTGCGTCTATATCAGTAGAGTCTATTTGAGCATTCTCTTCAACGCTTTCAACCGGTGTTTTTACAACGCCATCTTCGTCAAATTCCATTGTGTCAACAAACTCTGGTTCGCCGTTTTCTTTGATTATGCCGTTGTCTGCAAAGAAGGCTGTTTGCATGTCTATTGACATAATTCCCCACTTGCTAATTAATTGACGGAGCATTGTTTTCATTGCCATGCTGTCAAAGTCCTTTTCCCAGAAGGTATATCCTTTTTTAGCTTGGTATCCCTTGGAGTATTTGATGGCGTGATTTTCCATCTTTGACTTGCTCCAATATATAGATTTTCTAAACCCGTTGACATATTCAAACATTGCATAATAACCAACGGTTTCGGTGTTCTCTCTAACCTCTTCGTCTTGGATTAGGTTTACAAACATCTCTTCGTTTAGAGCGTCATACCTAATCATTTCGCCTTTTTTAATAGCAAGAACATTTAATTTTTTGTATTGACCACTTCTAATTGCGAGTTGAATATATCCTTTATAACCAAGAATAAATTGTGCTACCGTTCCCCTTTCTTTATCCTTAAAAGGAACAAGGTAGTATTGCCCTAATTGTGGCGATGGCGAAAGATTTAACGATTCGCCCAAGAGCGCCGCCGACAATATAGAAGATTGTCTACATTCTTGCAATGCCGGGTTTGTGCTTACCGCAGAAATAATGCTTGCAGCGAACCTTTGAGAGTTCTTACCAACTGCGCTTTGCACAAGGTTCTTAACATCGTCCCTATCCATAAACATTGAAAATGTTGGTTTAGAGTTTGCGATGCTTCTTTGTTGTGTGGTTGTTGCTATACCGTTTTTGTTTGCCATTGTTTTATCCTCCTTAAACAGCAAAATATTTTATATTGTTATCGGTTAAAAACTTTTTAAGAGCCTTAATCTCTTCCACCGTGCCTTCAACACCGAATTTAACGACCATTTTCTCAACCTTTGGCGTTTCGTGGCTCATGGGGGCGATTTTGGGGTTTTCTTTCGGTTTTAACGCTTCTTGGCGTTCTGCTTCTATCCTTGCCCTTTCTTCTTGTTGTTTATACAAAATAGCGTCTTCTCGTTGCTTCTTAAGGCGTTGGTATTCGGCCATTGCAGAACCAAAGTCAAGGGTCTTAAAATAAAAGCTTCTAATAAAATCACGGTCCGCTTCGTCAAACGCATCAATGGTTGTCATAGCTTCCCTTGTTTTACTAATTAAGGTGTCAATTTCTCCCTTGATGGATTTCATACTTGTGTTCTTGTTTAACCACTCGGGTTTTAGAATTTTGTCAAAAGAAATAAAACTTCCAAACTCGCCGATTACTGTATTGAAGTAAGCATGTATCTCGTGATATTTTTCTTCTCTAAACTTTTCTTCTGCGCCCTTTATTTGCGCATCGATTTTTCCGCAAGTTTCCGTGACCTTATTAATAACTTCGTCTACTTGCTTTTTGAAAAGGTCGCAAGGCGTCATATAAATTTTTTGAATGCGAATTCTCTCTTTGTTGAGAGCATGCGCAAAAGCATTTAGTTTTGCCCTATCCTTTTTTGCTTCGCCAATCTGCTCGTCCGTATAGGTTATACCTTCATAGTTTTGCAATGTCGCCACAACGCTTTCCATCAACTCTTTGTTGTTGAATGCGATTAGCTTTGGTGTAAGTTTTTCAATTTCGGTTTCTAAAACCAGTGTTAGTTCGTTGTTTGCCATTTTTCTTTTTCTCCTTAATTAATTTTTGTTAAGCTTGGTAATATTAGCGGTGGGCGTTTCTTTGGAAGCACATATTTATGCCAGAACTCATGTTCTTTTAGGTATAAAAATTTAAGGTCCGCAAGTATGTCCTTTCGGTAATAAGTGAAGTGCTTTTCTGTTGCCATGGCTTCGCCATATTTATCCTTGTGCCTTATGCGAACTTTGACAACGGCGAATTCTCGCCCGGTGACGATAAAATAATGCAGAACTTGAATGTAGTAGTGCTCCGGTATTTGCCCGTCCCAATTCTTAAAATCGTAGTTGTTAAATAGTTCGTTTGTTTTGGTTTCCAAAAACCCTTCCGCCTTCGTTTTTTTGTCTGTTAGTTCGCCATCGAGCGATGCGAACATAAAGTCTCTTTTGTAAACTATTCTTTTGTTGATTTTTACCTTGTATTGTGGAAAGTCAATTTCAAATAGTTTCACAAGCGAGTCTTCTGCCTTTTTGCCATAAACGACATATTCTTTTTTGCTTATGTCTTCGGCTTGCTTTAACCCGACCTTCTCTTCCCAAATATCAACATTTGTCTTGAAGTGGCTTTTCCCAAGAATGGCGGCGGCGTCAGAACCACCGATTCCCGTTCTTCTAAAAGCCAACCATTCGGGCGAGTTGTGAATTAAACTAATTGTTTCCAACATTTCACTTCACTTCCCTATGTGGATTTTTTGCTGCTTCAAGCTCTTTTTCGTGATAATCAACCATGCCACTTGCTTTTGTGATAACGTCGCCAATTTGAGCAATTCGGTCAGCGTCTATATTTCCAGCTTTACACATTCTCATGATGGCTACTTCTGCCCCTTCTTTAACAAGCTCGCAAGTGAGTCTTGCTTCAACAAGATTGTTTTCGTAATACTTTAAGTCCATTGTTTTATCCTCCTTTGTTTTATTTGCTTTCTGCTTTTTTAAAGCAGTTGAGTATCGTTTCAAAATCCGTCTCCAACGCCTTGGCAATCTTGCCAATAATCAGAACATTCTGCGGGGCGTTTCTACCGTGAACCCAGTTCCCAACGGTTTCTTTTGTCACGCCTATCTTCCTTGAAAGACGGGCGGCTGTCATGTCTTTTGATTTCAGCAATTCCTTAAAACTCATTTTTGTTTCTCCTTTCTTAAAAATTCTTTTGCATCTTGGTCGCTTGCCATAAACAACAAATAAAACGCTCTTTCTTTTTCTGTTAGTGCGACGCCTAACTTGATTTTTGCGTGTATATCGTGCCGTTTTGATGCTTCTTCAACGGTCATTTTTACACCGTTATAAAATGCTATATTATTCATTTGTTTTATCCCCTCTTTATCTCTTCCACAAAAAATCTTTCAATGGTCGTGTCTTTTTTAATAGCACCAACTGCAATATTGAGACACCATTCTGGAACGATTTTCGCCTTTACTCTTTGCCCCTTACAAAAGGCTTCGTTTGTCGGCTTTGCCACAATTCTATACCTTTTTTCTTTTAGCATTGCCTATCTCCTTTTATTACTTGTAAACTCATATCCTTGGTTGCAAGAATATTTTGTCAAATATACCGTTGCTGTTCCTACCGCAAAGATTGACATTGTTTCAGTGTGATGCTGTTTTTTGTAAATCTTTTCTGGAAACATCTCTGCTGGGACTTCGTTATGTTGCGTCTTCTCGCATTGACTCTTAAAAAACTTTAACTGTTCAAGATAAGTTGTTTTTGAAATAAACATCAATGTTGACATTTCCGTTTCTAAATTTTCAAATTGAATAGAAAATCTTTCTTTTATCATTTTGCATTCTCCTTTTGTAAAAATTCTTCAAATTGAATAACTTTCCTTTATTATATATTCGTTTCGTGGAATTGTCAAGTATTTTTCTTCATTTTGTTGAAAAAATTTTATTTTTTTAGTATGATAGAAAAAAACGAAGGATGCAAAAGGATAAATGATTAAACTAAAAGAATTAAGAAAATCGAAAAATTTAACACTTAAAGAATTGGCTTTACGATTAGATGTTTCATACCAAGCCTTGTCGAACTATGAAAATTCCAATAGGCAACCAGATTATGAAACATTAATTAGAATTGCAGACTTTTTCAATGTTTCCGTGGATTATTTGTTGGGACACACCGACAAAAGACAACTCTCGGGTTCTTCTTTAACTGAAAGAGAAAGTCGCCTTCTTGGGGCGTTTAAGGGCTTAATTCCCCCAATGCAAGATTACATACTTGATATGGTCGAAAAATTAGTTGCGCAACCACAAAACGCAAGCAAAAGGGCATAAACACTATTGAGAGAATATTTTTGTATAAAAAAATTAAAATAAATACCAAAAGGAGAGTTTTATGGAAAAAAACACGACGAGATTTTGGAATTACTGAAAACGTCAAACGAGCTTTTAACGCAAGCAATATCTTTAATGCTTACAGAAGACTACGAGCGAAAACAACTATTTCAAGTAGTGGTACGAGACGGACAAAGGATTTTACCCTTTCCCGTTAAAAATACTCAAAAAGATGGCATTGTAGAATTTACCGATAAGGAGATAAACTCAATGCCTAAACAAATAAAAAAACTATTAATAATAGAAAAAAGGCGTTGTCGAATACGACAACACCCTAACAAAAAAGGATATGAAATTCGTCTACGCCGCGAAGGCTACGACGTTTCCGCAAGCGGCATTACTGTCGAGCTTGCAAAGGAAAACTTTATAAAAAAACTAAAGATAGCAACACCAAAGGCAACAGTTACTGCAACTCCAAGAACCTTTAACGCTTTTGCTATATTTTATTTTGAGAACTTTAGAAAAGAAAAAGTTTCTACACAAACTTATACAGCCGACTTAAATCGATATCGAAATTATTTACAACCGACTTTCAAAGAAATAGAGCTGTCTAAAATAACACCGATAGAGTGCAAAAACCTACTAATTAAAATCAAAGATAGTGGCAAAGGAAAAACAGCCGACGAGATATTTTCTTTGTTATCAATTATTTTCAAAGGCGCTATTAAACACAATATAATAAACAAAAACCCACTTGATATAATATACTTCGAAAAACACGAAAAGAAACACGGCAGCGCCTTTACCATTGAAGAAGAATCGCGCCTTAAATCAGAAATTAATATTATAACCAATGAAAAAATCAAAATCGGGCTAGCTGTTATGCTATATACTGGGTTACGACCAAACGAATTAAAAACCGCTCACATAGAAAAAGAGTTTATTGTCGCAATTAATAGCAAAAGAAAACACAAAAAAGTAGAGTATAAAAAAATCCCTATTATTAAAGCATTAAAACCGTTTATTTCTAACGGAATCAATGTTACTTTCAGCGAAAGAACGCTAGACGCTATGCGTTCAACAATAAAAAAACTCTTCCCAAATCACATTCTTTATGACTTGCGAACAACATTTTATTCTAGGTGTAAAGAATACGGAGTCGCAGAAAGTGCAAGGCATGCTTTTTTAGGGCACTCTCTTGGAGAAATCGGCAATACATACACAGATTTATCAGACGAATACTTAATTAAAGAGGCAAATAAACTTGACCGATGGATGTAAATAGTTCCCCAAAAGTTCCCCAAATTTATAAAGATTTGACCTAAAACAATACTTTTTAAAAGCAAAAAAAGGGCATTTTTAAGCGTTTTTTGCCTAAAAATGCCCTATTTTGGTGTGAAGGATGGGACTTGAACCCACACGGATAACCATACGCCCCTCAAACGTACGCGTCTGCCAATTCCGCCACCCTCACGTGTTCAGCCTTTATATATTACTCAAAAATTCACCTTTTGTCAAGGATATTTCCGTATAATTTTTTATATTTTGAAAAGTTTTGTTTAATTTTTATAATATATTCTTTGGTTTCATTAAAGGGTATATCTTTTAACGTTACTCCGTCTTGGCTGTACTTAGGATTTTTTAGCCACGCACTCACGTTTCCTTCGCCGGCATTATAAGCGCTTAGTGCAGTATATTCGTCAATAAATCGCTTTTTTAACCTACTCAAATAATAACAGCCTAAATTAAGATTATCACTTACGCTAGTTAAATCATAGCTTTTTACGCCAAGTTCACTTGCTACGTATTCGCCAGTACGCTTGGTTATTTGCATTAATCCTGTAGCACCCTTACTGCTGACTGCATCTTTATTAAAACTACTTTCAGTTTTAACCACGGCAAAAATAAGCGCTCTATCTAAATCGTAAGCATCTGCATAATAAATAATTTCTTTCTTGTACTCTAACGGATAAACGTATTTGTAAGTAAAAAACGCAAAGCCAATCATGAAAGCTATAATAGCCCAACAAATCGACAAGAACACCGAAAGTATTCGGTATAAAATTTTTAACGACTTTTCTTTATCAAACAAAAAACTGCGCACACGTTAAGTATACGCAGTTTTGTTTTAATTTAGTAATTTTAATTAAGCGTTAGCTTGAGTAGGTTCATCTTCTTCTTGCCAAGCCTTTACTTCTTCAAAAAGTTCTACAATCTCTTTTGAAGGAGCTTTAGTGCAAAGCGAAACGACAATACCAACGATAAGGCTGATGATAAATCCTGGAACAAGTTCATATAAACCCGTTGCGCAAATCCAACTTGCGTCACCTTTGTTAAACGCAAACATCCAGAATACAGCTACCAAGAAACCAACAATAATACCACTTACGGCACCTTTATAGTTAAATCTTTTCCAGAAAAGAGCAAGTATAATTGCTGGGCCAAATGCAGCACCGAACAGCGCCCAAGCACTTTCTACAAGTGCCATAATTCCGCCTGACGCGGGGTTGATTGCGATAAAGAACGCAACAATCAAGACAACGGCAACGGCTATTCTACCAACCCAAAGCATTTCCTTATCAGATGCGTTTTTCTTAATTGCGCTCTTATAAATGTCCGAAGCAAATGCGCTTGATGATGATAATAGTTGCGAGTCTGCCGTGCTCATTGCTGCAGCAACGATTGCTGAAAGCATTATCCCACCAATAAGCCCTAATGCGCCAATACCGAAAATGTTTTTAACCATTTGTACAAATACTAATGATTTATCCTTTTCAGCCAACGAATTGCCAAGATACATATGTCCTACAATACCAACCACGGTTGCCATAAAAAGAATAATAGTAATCCAAGAAATACCAATGATTTGTGATTTCTTCATTTCTTTCTTAGAGCGGATTGACATATATCTTACCAAAATATGTGGCATACCAAAGTAACCAAGCCCCCAGCCAAGCCCTGACAAGATATCAGCTATACTTTTCCAATCAAAAGAACCACTTGAAAGTAAACTATAATAATTTTCAGGTGTAGTAACAACGCCAACAGAACCGCTAGCGTTAAGCACGAACATTGCAATAATAGGCACGATCATAAGTGCGGCAAGCATTATTAAACCTTGGAAAAAGTCCGTCCAGCAAACTGCATTAAAACCACCAAGCAATGTATAAATAAGAATTACAATCGCCGCAATAACCATTGCCAACGTTTTATCTATACCAATTACAGTATTGAATAAGTCGCCACAAGCAGATAAGCTTGATGCCGTATATACGCAGTATGCTATTACAAATATTACCGCACATGAAACACGAAGCACAGAGCTTTTTGCTTTAAATCTGTTAGACAAAAACTCAGGGATAGTGATAGCATCGCCAGCCTTAATTGCATAACGGCGAAGATTTGGCGCAATAAAAATCCACGCACAAATAGTACCTAAAAGCAAGCCGATAGAAATCCAAACTTGACCTAAACCATACATAAATATTGAGCCGGGAAGCCCCATAAGCACCCAAGCACTCATATCCGATGCACCCGCCGAGAAAGCAGCAACAAGACCGCTCATATTTCTTCCGCCAAGGAAATAGTCCTTTTCTCCCTTATCTTTGCTCTTAAAGAAGAACCAAAAACCTATTCCAAGCATAAGAACGAAATATAAAACGAACATTATAATTTCGTAAACGTTCATAAAAACACTCCTAACAAATTTTCAAATAACAAAAAAGTGTTTTTATTGTACTATATATAATATAAAAAGTCAATTATATATTAATGCATTTTACATTTTGCACTATTTTCCCGTTTTGACAATATTACAATTTTTACGATAAAATTCAACTGCTTAATCCTTTTTTCTTGGTGTATAATCGGTTTTGCTTAGCATCAAATTATTTATGAAAAAATTGCACTTTATCGTTTTTATACTTTTATCGCATTATTTAATTATTTTCTTGCCTATAAACACAGCGTATGCCGTTAATGATGAGTTCTTACGCGTCATCACTTATGATACGCCGTTTTATTCTAACATTGATGACAAAGACCCGCTTTTTTATTTGCCGTATACTTATTACGTTAAAGCAATAAAGCAGGTCGGCGAATTTTTGCACGTTGAAATTCATTGCTCTAATCAACCAATAATAGACGGTTTTGTTCCTTTAGAGCTTTTGTTTTATGACCAGTTGGAAGTGATAAATCCATATCCACAAATTTCAATCACAACCAAAACCACCACCATTCTTTATGCCGACAGTGACTTATCCTCATCAATTCAGTACGTTTTTGAAGGGAAAGAGCTTGTTTTTTACGGCAGTATTATTTTCAGTGGTGAAAACTTACTGTTTGTTGGATACAATGATAAGCTTGGGTACGTAAAAGAGCAAGACGTTATGCCTTTTTCTATACCAAATCATCCTAACCCGTTAACTTTTATAACCGAAATAGACAAAGAAAATCCGCCCGAACAAGAAGATTTTTTTAGCATAAAAATTATCATCATCGTTTGTTTGCTGTTCGCGGGGCTTACAGCACTCTTTGTCGCGCTGGGCGTTAAGCGCGAAAACAATAATGCGGTTAGCGAATACTATGATGAAAACGATTATAGGTAAATTATGCCGATAACTTTTCGCATTGTATACTAACGCTTTGAATACTTTTGTTTTGCTTTTTCTGCTGGCGCTTTTCCATGCTGACAACACGACGTAAAAGTTCGTAGAAAAAGCTAATCTTCAAACAATGTTCTTCAAACCACTTATCGTTAAGCCCCGCTTTTTCCATAAATTTCGCTATTCTACTAACTAAACTAACCTGTCTACGAAAATACCCACGGCTCGTACAATCAAAATCTTTGTAATAAGATTTAGGCCGTTGCTTAAAATATTTATAATCTAAGCAATCTCTTTGATATTCGGTAGTCTTGTTTATTACCTTTTGCATCCTTAAGTAAAAATCAATCATCGTTTTCTTTTGTTCAGTTAACTCAATAATTTTTTCACATTGCTCTTCGCACGGCGAAAAGTCAGTCATTGACGAAAGTGCCTTTCTCATAACCAAATCGTCAATTTGTTCTTCTATTGCCTTAATATGCGGATACGCGTAAAGTAAAGTCTTAGTGTAATTTAAGTTCATTTTTTGCTCCTTGATAATACTTTTACATCCGTTCCGTTGATGCGCTTAAAGTATATATCCCTAAACGTTACAAGTCAATGTTTACTGTCACAAAAAACGAACATTTGTTCGCTTTTGTTTCTTTTATTTTACTAGTCTATTATGACAGTCTACGTCATATTTGTTTATTTTTTCATAATTAAAAGTGTAAAATTACACACTGCCAAATCTTTCAATATTTAAAATTTAATTTAAATCTTTAAATATAATGACAAAACGATTTTAATGTGGTAAAATATTACGTATGAACAGTTTAATCACCCAAAAATTTAAGTTCGTTTTGTTATGCTTTTTAGCGACGGCACTATTTGCGTGTTCGGCGCTTTTTGCCGTTAACGTTGAAAACGTTAATGCTCAAACTTCAACAAGTGCACAAATGTACTTGCCTTTAGATAAACTGCAAACAGGCGATGCTTCACTTATATCACCAAGCGATATTTATTGTGATGATTTAGTTACCGCAATTGTTGTTGACAGTACTAAGTCTTTGCTCATTTATCAAGACGGGGAGTTCGCGGATAAGATTGACGCTATCTCAGCTTTTCAAGTAGTAAAAAAGCTTGATGAAAACACGCTTTTGGTAACAGATGATGCCAATATTCATAAGATAGAACTTAATAACGGCTTTAACAAAACCCAACTTCAAGATACTTCTGGCTCATCACTTGGTTGTAACTATTTTGACCTTAACGAAAGTTATCTTGTAAAAGTTTTTAGCGGTAAATGCGTGGTTTACGTTAAGACCGAAAACGGCTTTACACCAGACGTTCAGCACAGCTTTGATGCTGACGGAAACTTCCCTGTAGCCATCAATGCCAACAACGAGATTTTTTACGTTTATAATTCCAATCTATACAAAAGAAGTGCTGAGGACCTTTCGCTTCCAGCAAAAGAACTTATAATTAAATCTTCAAACGATACACCTACTCCCCCATCACGCATGGTTGCCGATGCTAGATACGTTTATTACGTTTGGGGTACGGACGTTTACAAGATTGACCACACGGCTTTATCGCCTACACCTATTAAAATGAGCGTTAATGCTATTGACAAAGACGCTGGTTTTGAACTTGGAACGCTTACAGCACCCAAAAGTATTTGTTTTAGAGGGGAAAATCTTGTTGTAACCGATGGAGATACTGCTCAAGAATTTAGCATTGAAGATAACACGTTGACCTTTACGGGTTTTGCAATAGCAAGCGGAAAAAGTGCTTATAATAGAGTTAACCAAAACGCAAGCGAAATAGAAAAATACGGCGATACCATCGCTGTGCTTGACGGCGAATGGCTAAAAGTAATAACAACTAAAAACTCAAACGTTTACTCAAGAGAGAATTACATTTTATCTACTAAAGATATTTCAGTTGAATCGGTTAAACCTGATACGTTTGCGTTAGGAAAAGACGGCGCGCTTTTCTCTTATGCACACAACACGTCTTCTGGTAGCTTGCGCTTTTTGAAATATGGAGAACAATTAACCGACGCTATTACTTTATTTAGCGGTAACGTTATACATGATATAACTTATCAAAGCGGATGTTACTATGCGCTTGCCGATAACGGAAAAGACACTTTCGTTTATCGCGCCGATGAACAAACTTATGAATTCAATCCTACCCCTATCGCAACAGTTCTTGATTCACAATACTCGCACTTTGCTGTTGACGTTCACGGCGATATTTATCTTGCTACTTCTACTAAAATCGACATGCTCAAAAAAGTTAACGAATATCAATCTACTTTTACGTTTATTGATAGCGGGCTTACGGCAGTTAAAAAATTACAGACAGACCTAAGCGCAACTTTGTTCGTTTTAGACGGAACGGATATTAAGGTTTATAGTCAAGCAACACTAACACAAGTGCAAATTACAGCGCCTTGCGACAATATTAAATCGTTTGCGCTTGACCACGTTTGCGAAAGAGTTTTCTTCCTTTATCAAGAACAAGAATTCGTTTGCGAAAGTTATGACTTTGGCTGTATTGCATTAGACAGTTTAAACGTTCCTGATACGTTTAACGTTACCGATAAAAACGCTGATATTGACTCGTTGAAAGTTTACACGTCAAAAAGTGGAGCAAACGTTTACACTGTCGTTAAGAACGAACAACATTTTACTTTTAAGGGCATCGAACAAAGTGATGAAAAATACTTGTACGTATGTGCAGTTGAGCATATCGGTAAGTATGCAAGTGTTAATTTATATGCACTTGCAGGACAAGATAAACTTGTCTTGATCGATCAAAGTCAATTAGATGACGTTACCGACCAAACACTCAACAAAACAAGCGCACCCGCAACAGTTTTCGTTACTACCGACGTTAACGCATACTATTTCCCGCTAATCACAAAAAACAGTGAACACGCGCTTCACGACAATCAAACTATAAGGCTAAGTAAACAATCTATACTCAGTCCACAAAATACAATCACTTTTAACGAGAAAGAATTTTACTTTGCATCATTCACTATTAACGGTGTAACTTATACTGGATACGTTCCTAAAGCGTTCACTACCCCACAACTTGCCCAAGATTTTACTTGGACGCATTACACGGTTGAAAAAGTAAAAGCCACTTCTCTATTTGCCAATAGCGACTTAACTGATGAGCTCTTAAAACTAGACGACGGTCAAACTATTAGAGTGCTTAATTCGGGCGAAGGTTTTTATTACGTAGCAGTGTTTAACGAAGGTGTTTGGATTGGCGGATACGTTAGCTCTTCTGCAATAAAAGACGATGCGGGAATTGCAGTTAGAAACGTTCTTGTAATATTAATCGTATCAGCCTGCATATTCGGCTCTGCCGTTTACTTTATTAAAAGAAAAAAAACTATTTAGTTTAATCTAGAAAAAAGCGCACTCATTGTGAGTACGCTTTTTGTTTTACGAAGGCGCTTTCGTTTTAAGCTCTTTATTTAATAATTGTCTATCGTCTGCCTATCGTTTTGCCCAAAGGAATAACACAATAGATTAAATTCTTCGTCCGCATCAAAGTTTTCCGCATTTTCATAAGCTGAGAGTTTGCTGATAGAAACTTCGTATGCGGTAAGTGTTCTCACGTCGTCATCTGTAATGCGTTTTTGATATTCTCTACTTTGAATTCTTCCGCTAATGGCTATTTTTTCACCAACTGCAATGTTTTTTGCAAAGCGCGCATTTCTTCCCCACGCTATGCACGGGATATAATCCGACTTGTTATAAGAACGGTTAACCGCTATTAAAATATCAGCTATTTCTCTATTAAATGGTGTTGTTCTATATACGGGCGGTTTACACACGTAACCGGTAAGCACTATGCTGTTTGGGTTCTTTAACGGCGCTTCATCAAGAAGTTCACGCACAAAAACCGTAAGCATTAGCTTAGACTTTCCGTCAACGAGCTTATTGTAGCTTCTAAACTGACCTAGCGCGTTTATCGTTACACCTATTTTTAAATCTTTATCCGCTATTAGTCTTTCGGATATGGTGACAGGCAACACGTCGCCTTGACCAGACAGTCTGTCTACTTTTACGTTCATCTCGTAAAAACCTTCGCCGTATACTTCGTGTGAAAATTCGGCGTTCGTTACGATTTGCCCGCTAATAAATACTTTGTTGTTTTTTTCTTGCAAATAGTTCATATATAAATTTCCTCCAAAGAATTTCTAAAGTAATTTAATTTGCGCACCATCTGCGCCCATTTTGTAGTTGTCCCTATATATAAGTTCGCCTATGCTCGTAAACTCATAGCCTTGTTGTTTAAGCGTTCTTATTATCTTGGGCAGAGCTTCGTGCGTATGTAAGCCTTGGTTGTGAAACAGCACTATTGAACCGTTTTTAACCTTTTTTATAACTCTGCTACATATTTGTTCTGCGGTTAAATCTTTCCAGTCAAGACTATCTACGTCCCATTGAATAGTGTATAGCCCCAGTTCTTTTGCCGTGCTTATTAAGAGATTATTATATTCGCCGTAAGGCGCACGAAACACTTCAACTTTTTTACCTGTTATATTTTCAATAGCTAAGCTTGAAGTAATTAATTCCTTTTCTACGTCATGTTTAGTAAGTTTACTCATATGCGGGTGAGTTGCTGAATGCGTGCCTATTTCGTGACCATAATCAAAAATTTTCTTTACGTAATCAGGGTATTTTTTTGTCCAAAACTCCACCATAAAGAAAGTGCACTTTACTTGCTCTTGGTCCATTGTTTCAAGCAATTTGTCAGTGTAGTCAACACCCCAAGCACAATCGAAAGATATAGCTATCTTTTTTTGTTCAGTTTTAACGTAATATATGGGTAGCAAGCGCTCACTTTCCTTAAATGCGCTTACAACACCACCACAAAGTGTTGAAACAAGTAGCGTTACTATTGCTATAACAACGCTAATAAACGCTGTGAATTTACGTTTTGAAATGACGGTGAAATACATTATAGCTTCTCTTTCCTGTCGGTTTTTGGCTTAATTAGTACTTTTTTTGATATATTTGTCACTAATTAACAGCTTTTTGTTATATTTATGATGAAAAAATATTTAATAGAACTTTTTTTAATAGTTAGTAAAATTTAAAATAAAAAAACGGCAAAATTTTGCCGTTTTAATTTAACGTTTGACTATTTGTTTAGTCTCTTTTTTAGTTGTGCAGTTAAGTAGTCAAAAAATTCGCGAACGTGCTTTCCACCACCAGCACTTTCGTTAAGTTCTATTATTACGTTGCGCCTACACTCAACGTCTGTTACAGGAATTAGCCTTACGTTTGCATTTTCAACCGACCCCCATGAGTGTTCTGGCCAAAAACCTATACCTGCATCTGCACCGATAATGTTTTTTACCGTAATCGCAGAGTCAGTTTCAAAACTAATATTTGGCGTATACCCTAAACCTTCAAAAAACGCATCACACACGTACCGATACGTTTTTGAGCCCGCAAGATAAATAAATTTTTCTTCTTTTAACTCTTTTAAGGTTATTGATTTTCTGTCGGCAAACTTTGAACTTTTTGATACCGCAATAAATATTTTTTCTTCAATAACACACCTGTTTTTGTTTGGTGGCGCACTATTTTTATCTATGGGTTCGGTGGTTATGTTTATATCACTACTCTCCCTTTCAGCAAACTGAATCATAGTAAACACAACTTCAGGATGAGCGTTTTTATATTCCACTACCGTTTCCATGGTAAAAATTGACGCGGACAAAACGTTTAACCTAATATTCTTTTGCCTTAATTCTTTTTTCTTTTCGATTAACGTAGGTATTTCGTCAAGAACTTCAAAAACACCGTTTAGTTTATCTTTTAACAATTTACCATACTCCGTGAGTTTAACGTTTCTGCCCACCCTTACTAAAAGCTTTACTCCCAATTCATCTTCAAGTTTTTTAACGCACTTGGTAATTGCTGGTTGGGCAACGTGCAGTTCTTCACTAGCCTTGGTAACGTGTTCGAGCTTTGCTACCGTGTAAAAATATTTAAGCTTAAGTAAATCCATATACTACTCCTTAATTGATAACTCTTGGTTATCAATCTTATAATAATTATATATTTGACAATATCATTTGTCAAGCGTATAATATAAGATGTAAAAAGCAAAAATACTTTTTTTAAGTTTTGAAAGCGTTTTATAAAGATATAACTTTTATTTAAAAACGTTCATACTCTTCCTCTTTCTACAAATAAATGACCAAACCCGACGGAAACCCGTCGGGTTTGGTCTTTTTTATATTTTTTGTTTATTATATATATTATTTATTTTTTCTTTTTGCTTTGCCTAGTTTTTTGCGTGATTGCTTTGTTCCATAAAAAACAAGCAGAGCCGAAAAATTCGGCCCTGCTTTAACGGTTATATTAAAGAGAAAGTGTGTTATCCCATTAGTACTTCTGATATTACGTCAAGCACTTTATTATAGCATCCACCACAGCCCGTGGTGCAATGCGTTACGTTTTGCACGTCCTTAAACACTTCAATAACGTCTTCCATTTTGTTGTGCGTTTCTAACGCGGTAGCGATGGTGTTATAATCTACCTTCGCACAATTACAAACAATATAATTCTCTTTCATAACCTTCTCCTATTCTTCAACTTCAAATTGGTCTTTACCTACAGCGCAGAGTGGGCAAGCATAATCTTCCGCCAACTCATCAAACTTTACGCCTTCTGCTTCTTCATCGTAAACGTATCCACATACTTGACAAACATATTTCATAAGTTCACCTCTTATTTTGAAAAGTATCTCTTGAGCAAGCCTTCAAATGCTTTGCCGTGGCGGGCTTCGTCACGTGCCATTTCGTGAACGGTATCGTGGATGGCATCAAGATTTAATTCCTTTGCTCTTTTTGCAAGTTCAAACTTACCAAGCGTTGCACCGTTTTCAGCTTCAACTCTCATTTCAAGATTTTTCTTAGTAGAATCAGTTACAACTTCGCCTAAAAGTTCAGCAAACTTTGCTGCGTGTTCTGCTTCTTCGTAAGCTGCTTTTTCCCAATAAAGACCAATTTCAGGATAGCCTTCACGGTGAGCCACTCTTGCCATTGCAAGATACATACCAACTTCCGTGCATTCGCCTTGGAAGTTCATTCTTAATCCTTCAATAATTTCAGGGTCAACGCCTTGAGCAACGCCAACAACGTGTTCTGCAGCCCAAGTCTTTTCATCAGCTTGCACGCTAAACTTGGTGTCGGGTGCGCCACAAGTGGGGCACTTTGCAGGTGCGCTGTCACCTTCATGTACATAACCGCAAATATTGCAAACAAATTTTTTCATAATAGATTCTCCTTTTGGCTTTATGCCTTATATTATATATTTTCTATTTTTTAAGTTATACTTGTTTATTACTTTTATATTATATAACACTTGCACAATTTTTACAAGTACCGTAATAAACACATTTTTCTCCCGTAACGTTTAACCCTAACTCCTTTAACTCTTTAGGTGTCTCCGCCGGCTTAAATAAATCAATTATCTTCCCACACTCACTGCATATAAAGTGGCTGTGGCGGGACGTATCCCCATCATAATGCACTTTTTTATCTTCGGTTTCAAGCGTTATAATCACACCCTCATCCGCCAAAAGCTTTAAGTTCCTATATACCGTGCCTAAACTAATATTTGCATCACGCTCTCTCGCTGTTGTATAAATCATATCGGCTGTAGGGTGGTCACATCTGCTCTTTATTATTTCAGTTATCATTTCTCTTTGTCTGGAATATCGCATTGATTACCTCCTTGCAAGTCGTTATCAGTAATGATTACTATTATTATAATCAACAATTAAACGTTTGTCAAGGGTTTTTTCAAAAAAAATTGAAGAAATTTAAAAAAATTTACATACCAAAGTTCATAAAAAAATTTACGGCAAAGAATTACCGTAAATTATAAATATTATGTGTTATTAAATTATAATCATTATATATTATATTACTTTTATTTGATTAAATACTATATGAATTTTATTTAATTATTCTTGCTTTTACTTTTAGCAAGTTTTTTTCTGTCAAAATAAATTATAAATGACAACAAGTTTGCGCACAATTCAAACACGTAAGATATAAGTGAAAAAATTGAGTTTGGTATAAGCGCGTAATAAACTATAGTAAGGATGGTTGGTATAATAAAAAACAAACGCAATTTTTGTAAGTTTCTTATACCCGAACCGTACGTATACATAACCGAACCCACAACGAGCAATATATCCACCGCATTAAATAGCGTTCCACTTATGCTGTTTATTACAAAGTATGCCACCACGTTTAATACTGCTATTATTGTTTTAAGTATAAATGGCGAGCTTTTATCAGCTTTTTCATAAGCATAATATATAACCATTCTTATAAAGGCTATCATATACGTTATGACGGGCAAAAAGTTTTCTATAAAAAGCCCAGCCAATGAAAACATTATTAGCGCTAAACTTTGCGCAATTATGAAATATTGCTTCTTTTTTACAAAATAACTGCCTATAGCTGACGCCATAGCTAAAAACGAGCAGACGTAAGATAATAAAGGTATATTCACAGCGCCACCTATTTGCTTTCAATATTTTCAAGCTCTTCTAGCCATAATTTTGCAACGGCATCACTTGGCATGCGATAGCTACCCCTAGGAGATAGTGATATTTTTGTAACCTTTGGTCCATCAGGCAAGCACGAACGCTTAAATTGTTGAGAGAAAAATCTTCTAATAAACGTTTTTAGCCATTTTAATATGGTTTGCGCGTCAAAGTCACCCTTAAAAGTATTTACTGCAGTGTGATATAACTTTTTAGGCGTAAAGCCACAAACCATCATATTATATAAGAAATAATCATGCAATACGTACGGCCCAACAATATCTTCTGTTACCTGACCGATTTTATCGCCACCTGACGGAATCAGTTCTGGACTAACAGGCGTATCTAATATATCTAAAAGCACCCATTTTAATTTGCCTTTCGCATTGTTTGCTACGTACTGTGTTAGGTGGCGAACAAGAGTTTTAGGTATAGAGGCGTTGACTGCATACATGCTCATATGGTCACCGTTATACGTTGCCCAACCAAGCGCTAGTTCGCTTAAATCGCCAGTACCCACAACTATTCCACCACACATATTTGCATAGTCCATTAAAACTTGCGTACGCTCTCTTGCTTGAGCGTTTTCATAGGCAGCATCGTGAACGTCAATGGGGTGATTTAAATCTTTCAAGTGCCTTGTAACAGATTTGCCTATCTCTATTTTTTTAAGAGTTACGCCAAAAGCTTTTGCTAACTTTATGCTGTTATCAAGTGTTCTTGACGTTGTGCCAAAACATGGCATTGTTATTGCAACAACGTCTTTTGCCGTTTTGCCAGCATACTTTATCGCACGAACAGCCGTGATTAGCGCAAGCGTTGAGTCAAGTCCCCCCGATAGCCCTAAAACAAGTGTTTTTGCACCCGTATGCTCCATCCTTTTCTTCAAGCCTTGACTTGCAATATCAATAAGTAAGTCTTCTTCGCCCTCAATTATAAATGGAGTTTTATCATAAACGCGCGTTTTATCATCGTTATCAACATTTACCGAAAAGATAGCATTGTAACAGCTTTCTTTGGTCAAATTAACTTGTTTTGAATATTTATTTCTTCTTTCAAAATCCACGGCGTAAAGGTCAATCTCTGCCGTACATAACCCACTTGCAAAAGGCTTGTTCTTAGCCAAAATATTACCGTTTTCAGCAATCATACTAAAACCAGAATATACGTTATCAGTAGTAGATTCACCCGCGCCAGCATTTGCATACACGTAAGCACAAGCAAGGTTTTTTGATTGTGCTTTAACTTTATTTTCTATTCTTGTTTGCTCACCCGAAAATTCAGGTACTGCAGATAAATTAACTATTATTCTTGCGCCGTTAATTGCATTATTAACCGACGGACAAATAACAGCATCTAAATCCTCGCCTACCTCAACTGCAATTTTTAAGCTTTGTTCGGTTTGGTCAGCAAAAATAAGCTCTTTGCCAAACGGAACGGAATATTCTTTTATATAAAAAAAGTCACTTTGTTTTATATTAGCGGAAAAATATCTGCTTTGGTTTACCGCCAAATTATCACTCAAGTTGCTTTTTGGAACAACGCCCAAAATAACCCCGTTTGATATTGCCACACAGGCGTTATAAAGCAAGCCGTCTTTCTCAATAGGCGCGCCAACAAACATAATCAAATCTTTACCAATAGAATATTTAGTAAGACAAACTATTGCGTTTTTTGCACTTTCGATAAGCGTTTTTGAAAAGAACAAATCCCCAGCCGTACTGCCCGTTAAACAAAGTTCGGGAAAAACTAAAATCTTAACGTTTTCTTTTACAGCAAGGTCTACCCCTTTTTTTATGCTTTCCAAATTATACTCAACGTCAGCAACCTTAATTTCCGGCGTAAATGTTGCCGTTTTTATATAACCTAAATTCACGTTTTTCTCCTTTTTTTCAAAAAAATTAGTTTTTCTAATATACATTTTACACTCTTTTTAATATTTTTGCAAATATTTGAATACAAAAAAAGAGCAGAATTTGCAAAAAATGCAAATTTTACTCTTTTTGATTGCAATATTTTTATTTAAATGATTAAAGCTAAAATATAATCTTACAAATCATAGCCGTTTGGATTATTATTTTGCCATCTCATAGCGTCACGGCACATGTCGTCAAGAGTTTTGGTTGCTTCAAAGCCCAAAATTTCCTTAGCTAAAGATGGGTCAGCATAGCATTCGTCTATATCGCCTGGGCGACGTGGCATAATTTTATAAGGAATGGGTTTACCTGTCACCTTTTCAAATGCTTTTACCATGTCTAAAACGCTATAGCCTGTGCCCGTTCCCAAGTTAACTATAATTAAGCCTGGGTTTTCACTAAGTTTATTTACAGCAAGAACGTGTCCTTTTGCAAGGTCGACAACGTGAATATAGTCTCTAACACCCGTTCCGTCAGGCGTGTCATAATCGTCACCAAAAACACCCAAATACTCTCTTTTACCAACGGCAACTTGGGTAATATAAGGACAAAGGTTGTTGGGAATGCCTTTGGGGTCTTCACCAATCGTGCCAGATTCGTGCGCGCCAACAGGGTTGAAATACCTAAGTATTGCAATATTAAAGGTCGGGTCCGCTTTATACAAATCTTTTAATATATACTCAATAAAGAGTTTTGTGCTACCATATGGGTTTGAAGTTGAAAGCGGAAAATCTTCTTTAATCGGCACGCTCTTGGGCTTTCCGTAAACGGTTGCTGAAGATGAGAAAACTAAGTTTTTAACGCCGTATTCACGCATTTTGAAAGCTAAAACGAGCAAGCCTTCAATGTTGTTTTCATAATATTCTAAGGGCTTTGCGCAAGATTCACCAACCGCTTTAAGACCAGCAAAGTTTATAACCGAATCAATTTTGTTTTGTGTGAAAATTTCATCTAAAATAGCGCGGTCACGAATATCACCTTCGTAAAACTTTACTTTTTTACCCGTTATCTTTTCCACCCTCTTAACGGCTTCAAATTTACTGTTCATAAAGTTGTCAATACAAACAACGTCGTGCCCTGCATTTAACAGTTCAACCATTGTGTGTGAGCCGATATAACCTGCACCACCTGTTACTAATACGTTCATTTTATTCTCCTTTTATTCTACTCCTAATTTTTTCAAAAATCTCACAAAGCCTTGCTCGCCGTTTTCATCTGGCTTAAACACAGCCGTATTAAAGAGTATGTTCTTGCAAACGTTATTAACGTAATCGGTAACGCGTGCATTTGCACTTTCCATATCGGGAGCAAGCCCTTGTTCAACAAGCGACTTTATCATATTCCTATGCACGTAAAGATAATTTTCTTTATCGTTTAAGGCTTTTTCATCATAATTTTCTTTCCCACATAAAATTTCAGCTATCATATTGAGTTGTTTTTTCAATCTTCCCGGAAGAATAAACAAGCCCATTGCTTCAATCAAGCCTATGCCTTCTTTTTTTATGTTGTGATATTCAGGGTGAGCGTGGAATATACCGTCAGGGTACTTTTCACTCGTCCTGTTGTTCCTTAAAATCATATCTATAACGTAATTGCCGTCGCTAAGCTTTCTGCACACGGGCGAAAGCGAATTGTGGCGCACGCCGTCAGTCATGGCAAAAATTTCACACTTTTCGTCACTATAAGTTTCCCAAGCAGATATAATCTTAGATGCAAATTCATAAATGGCTTTTCTATCTTTTGAAGTTAGCCTTATAACGCTGTTGTACCAATCAACAACGCCAACCTTAACCGTTGGGAATTGTTTGCACGTATATTCTTTCTTTAACGGCGCTTTATGCATGGGCATTAAGTATCCACCGCCTTGGAAATGTTCGTGGTTTAAGATTGAACCACCGATTATGGGAAGTGCAGCGTTTGAGCCTATCATATAGTTAGGGAAAAAGTCAACAAAGTCTAATATCTTCCTAACGGTATCTTCAGCAATGTGCATTGGCGCGTGTTTATTAGATATCGCTATCATATGTTCGTTATAATATGCGTATGGAGAATATTGAACAAACCAGTCTTCCCCGCCAAGCGAGAGTGAAATGGTCCTTATATTTTCTCTTGCAGGGTGAGTTAAACTACCTTCAAACCCTTCGTTTTCTCTACACAAAAAACATGCTGGATATTTGCTCTTTTTGTCTTTGCTAACGGTAAGGAGTTTGGCTATCTCTTTATTATCTTTTTCGGGTTTACTTAAATTAACCGTTATTTCAAGGTATCTTTGCCCATCGGGATAAGCCCATTTCAAGTTCCTTGATATAGCAGTTTTTTGCACGTAATTGTTTTTTACTGACAAATTGTAAAAATATTCACACGCTTTTTCAATCCCGTCTCTTTCTTTTATTTCCATAAAAGTTTGGTTTACTTTAGATGGCAACGGCGATAAAATACCAAAAATATACGTTGAATATAAGTTCTTACGCAGTTCGTCAGTAAGTGCATTTTCAACTGCATACGATTCAAGTTCTTCTACGATACAATCGGGAACGTCAATTTCGTTTATATACGATAAATCAACGTTTTCTTCGCACGGCTCGGTTAATTTAAATTCACGCAAAAGCAAATTGCGCATATAAATTTCATCGCGCGGGTTAAGGTGTAAAAACGCTTTTGCGTATGCCAATAATTTTTCAACTAAAATTTTTCCGTCAATCATACTTGTTCCTTTTTGCTTGCATAGTAATAATAATATTTGCACTCTTTATTAGAGTTAAATAACTTTCTATCTCTGTCTGCTTTTTTGCCAAAGTGTTTTTCAAAACTCTTTTCGCTCGTTATCACAAAAGCCGACCATCTGTCAAGCGAGCGCACAACTCCGCCAAGCTTTTTGTAGCATTCTATTGTTTCATCTCTATCATAAACGCGTTCGCCATACGGCGGGTTTGTAACGATTGTGCCAAACGGCAAATTAGTTTTAAAGTTTTTAACGTCAGCAACGTTAAACTTAATCTTGTCGAGAACACCCGCGCGCTCTGCGTGTCGCTTGGCAAGTTTTATGGCTTTGGGGTCAATATCACTTGCAAAAATTTCAGGTTTAAACGAGCGGTCTTCTTTATCCTTTGCTTCGCTAAATGCAAGGTCAAAATACTTTTGGTCAAAATTCTTCCAGTCGTTAAAAGCAAAGCGCCTGCCTATTCCGCCCGCAATATTTAAGGCAATTTTAGCAGTTTCTATTGCGATAGTGCCCGACCCACAAAATAAATCTGCAAAAGGATGTTCGCGGTAATAATCACTCATTAAAACTAGTGCGCTTGCAAGTGTTTCCTTTATGGGCGCAATACCCACCAAGTCTCTATATCCGCGCTTATGTAGCCCTGCACCACTTGTGTTTATGTTTAGCGTTACTTGGTTTTTAAAAACCGAAAACTCTATATGATACTCCGCACCCGTTTCGCTTAGACGGTTTATTTTATAAACCTTTGATAAGCGAGTTACTATAGCTTTCTTGATTATGCTTTGGCAAGCAGAAATTGCAAAGAGAGTACTTTTTACGCACTTGCCGTTGACGGTTACCAAAGCGTCTTGTGGTAAAAATTCTTCCCATCTAATACTTAATACGCCATCAAACAGTTCGTCAAACGTGGTTGCGGGAAATTCACCCGCCGTAATATATACTCTATCCGCCGTGCGCAAGAATAAATTGCACCTTGCAACGCTTAACATATCCCCCTCAAACGAGAGTGAGCCGTTTACCGCTGGGACGTTTTCATATCCCAACCGTTTAAGTTCGCTTTTTAGCGCCTTTTCTACGCCTGATGCGCACGTTAAAGTGATTTTAAGTTTATCGCTTAATCGTTCGTATTTCATTACCGATATTTTAAACGATAATGCAAAATATTGCAAGTGTTTTTAGAATATATATTTAAAATTATAAAACTTTTGAACAAAGATGTAAAAGTTTGCTTTTAACCTAAGTTTGTTTGACTTTTTTTCGCTTTTTTAGTAGAATATTTTTAGATGAGGTTGGGTGTGAAAAACTTAGTTGAAAAAATCAAAAATTCAAAAGCGTTTGATAGGTACGACGTTTTAGTTTACGCCGTACTATTATCTTTTATAGCGCTTTTGTTTTTATTTTTTGCTATTTTCCCACAATCACAAAGCCCAAACGGTTTTACCGTGACCAAAAACGGACATACGGTTTTGGATTTTAACTACGACTTGATTGAGCTTACAGTTGAGCCCGAATACAACAATATGGTTGAAGTTGTTAAGCACGGCAATCAATTTCACGTTACGATTTATACTGATGCACAAAAGACTGATTTTAACACACTTTTTATTGACGGAAATTTACGCACGGTTGTAATGGAAAATTCTAACTGCCCAACAAAAAAGTGCACACATATGCCCGCTGTGACTAATTCTGGTGAGATTTTATGTGCACCGAGAGACCTTTTGATTTCGGGTAAAACTTTTAACCCAACGACTGGGGGTGTGCAGTGAGAAAATCTACCCTCTTTAAGGTTTGCCTTTGCGCTGTGTTCAGCACACTCGCACTTTTAACGTTTATTATTGAAAACCTTTTCCCACCCATTATTTTACCTGGGGCAAAACTTGGGCTTTCAAACGTTTTTATACTCTTAACGCTTATAGTTTTGGGCTGGCAATACGCATATTCCGCCCTTATAATAAAGACGGTTTTAGGCAGTATTTTTGCGGGCAATGTTTCTATGGTTATATACTCGCTCCCTGCTGGCGCAATAGCGCTACTAATAGAGTTTATTTTACTTAAATACACCAAAAAAACGAGCGTGGTTTGCGCTAGCGTGGCAGGGGCGCTTATAAATACGGTTTTTCAAAACGCAACCTTTTGTATAGTTACGGCGTTTAGCGGATACTTTGCATATTTGCCATATCTTTCTTTAATAGCCGTCCCCTCAGGTATACTTGTTGGGTTGACCGTTTATTTGATAGTAAAACGCTTACCAGCATCTTTATTGCAACGCGATTTTTAGCATTAAAAACTATATTTAAAATAATAATATTTTGGAATATCTATGTAATATATTGTGTTTACTAGTTGTACAATTTTATGATATAATATATACGTAGAATTTTGGTTAAAACCATTCGAAAGAGAAGGAGATAAAAATTTGAACACAAGAAAAGGCAAAAGATACCCTTACGGTATTCACGTTAAGGATATGAAGAGTCTTTGCTCTGAAAAGCCTATTGAAGAGATGCCTGCACCTAAAACAGTGCATATCAGCATGTCTCAACATATAGGCGCACCAGCAATCCCCGTTGTTAATATCGGCGATAAAGTTAAAAAAGGTCAACTTATCGGCGAGGCAAGCGGGGCTATTTCTGCTAACGTTTTTTCTTCGGTTTCTGGGCAAGTTGTTGCCATTGATGACCAAGTTAACGCTTTAGGGCAAAAACAAAAACTTATCGTTATTGAAAACGACCAGTTGAACGACACGATTTCGTTTGACAATTTAACTGATTTTTCGGCTAAATCTTTAATTGAACGTATTCGCCTTGCAGGTATTGTTGGGCTTGGTGGTGCAGGGTTCCCCACCGCCGTTAAACTTTCACCAAAAAATCAGCTTGAATATTTGATTATAAACGGTGCTGAATGTGAGCCCTACTTAAACTGTGATTACCGCTTGATGCTTGAACGCACTTTCGATATATATAAAGGCATTAAATACACCGCACTCGCATTAGGGTTAGACAAAATTATAATCGGCATAGAAGCAAACAAACCGCTCGCTATAAAAGCGTTTGAACGCTTTGACGACGTGGACGTTGTTATACTTAAAAAGCAATACCCTATGGGTAGCGAAAAACACTTAATTTATTGCACTACGGGCAGAAAGGTGCCTGTTGGAAAAATGCCGTTTGACGTGGGTGTTTGCGTACAAAACATTAAAACTATGATAGCCGTTTATGAAGCGATTGAACTCAATCTTCCCCTTACCCATACGGTTATGACGGTGAGTGGAAACGGCATTAACGAACCTAAAAACATCAAAGTTGCGCTCGGCTCTTCTTTTAGTGACATAGCAGAGTTTTGCGGTGGAATAAAAGAAAACGCAGTTAAGCTTGTTGCTGGCGGACCCATGATGGGTAAAGCGCTTGCAGGGCTTAACCAATACGCGCGAAAGACCGATTCTGGTTTTTTGGCTCTTGTCAAAGGCGAAACGGATGGCAACCAACCTTCTAACTGCATCAACTGCGCAAGGTGCGCTAAAAACTGCCCTATGCGCTTAATGCCAATGTTTATTGAAAGCTCTATACTTGCTGGAGACGTGGCTAATGCGGAAAAATACGGCGCAATGAATTGTATTGAATGTGGCTCTTGCGCATACAACTGCCCTGCAAAACGCCCGCTTGTTCAAAGTATTTCAATGGCAAAAACTAAAATAAAGGAGAGTAAAAATGCAAAATAAAACTTTAACACTTTCACACTCTCCTCACGTTAAAGCAAACTCAACCACAAGAAGAATTATGATTGACGTTTGCATTGCGCTGTTACCCGCGGTAATTATGGGCATTGTTTATTTCGGCTTGAACGCATTTTTAATTATACTTTGTTCTGTTATCAGCGCTGTTGCAAGTGAATTTATTTATCTTTTACTTTGCAAAAAACCTTTTAAGCAAATAGCAAAAGAATTTGACTTTACGTCTATGGTAACAGGGCTTTTAGTAGCTTTAGTTATGGGCTCACAGTCGCCTTTATATGCGCCCGTACTCGCAAGCGCGTTTGCAATTATCGTTGTTAAAATGATTTTTGGCGGAACGGGTAAAAACCTTGTTAACCCAGCTGTTACGGGAAGAATTTTTGCGTTTATGTCCTTTACAGCCATTATGAGTAGTGGCTGGGCATTACCCTCAATACAAAGTATTTTTGGCGGACAAAGCATAGCTAGTACCGGCGCTACTATTTTAACTGATATGCTTAGGGGCGATGGCGCTCTCTCTATGCACCCTGTTGACTTATTCCTTGGCACAGGGCTTGTTGGTTGCATTGGCGAAACGTGTAAACTTGCCCTTCTTGTTGGCGCAATTTATCTAGCTATACGCAAGGTTATTAATATTATTTATCCGTTAATTTACATAGCTGTAGTAGGATTATTTACGGTGGCACTATCTGGCACGTTTAACGTCTTTTTACCTTCAATTTTAACGGGCGGGCTTTTCCTTGGTGCATTCTTTATGGCAACCGATTACACCACCACCCCAAACACTACGCTCGGCAATATAATTTACTTTGTAGCGTTAGGGCTTGTGACCGCTGGTCTTAGGCTTGCAACACAAATG
Source organism: Christensenellaceae bacterium (assembly GCA_045578765.1). Taxonomy (GTDB): domain Bacteria; phylum Bacillota; class Clostridia; order Christensenellales; family Borkfalkiaceae; genus UBA1259. The sequence continues at coordinate 185,276 of JAZNKV010000010.1, forward strand.
GAAGTGGTTTCATTTGCAATACTTTTGATGAACCTTTTCGTGCCAATGATTGATAAGTTCATAATCCCCCGTCCTTTCGGGTTTAAGAAAACCAAAAAGAAAAAGGAGGGCGCAAATGGCTAAGTTTTTCAAGAGCACTTGGTTTAGATGCATATCTACCCTTCTTGTAATAATCTTGTTTTCTGGTAGTAGCATTTCTATATTGAGTGACGTTTTATACGTTTCTCCAGAAGAAAGAACAATGCGCGGTATAATTAAGGTGTACGGCACAGCTATAGACTACGATACTGTTTACGACGTGGATAACGCCGATTATTCTTTAGAAGATTTAACCACAAAACAACAGGCGTTGATAAAGCAAGATCAAGGTGAAATCACTAAAATTTATAAAGTTGGCAATGATGAACTTTTATTCCAAAGCATAGGCTTTGGCGGATTTAAGAACGGCACGGTTACCCTTTGGGTGAGAGTTAAGGTTCAAAACGACAAATATTCTATCGAACAAGTTGTCTTAGAAACCAATAAGTCTCAATCGCTAATCAATAACTTAAAAGGCTCATATTACGCAAACTTTGAGCTTACTGACGTTACTGATGCATGGAAGAAAGGTGAACTTTTTACTACTGAAAAAGGACAAGTTAATTCTAATCCCGTTGCTGGTGCAACATATTCTGCAAATGCAGGCAACAACGCAGTTAACTGTGTTATAAAATACGTTGGGGAGGTTTATGACAATGAGCAAAACTAATATCAAAAAGATTGCCGTTGACGGCGTTGTATCTCAAAACCCCACGCTTAAACTTGTTTTAGGTACTTGCCCCACCCTAGCGCTTACCACAATGGCTATGAACGGCATTGGTATGGGCGCTGCGGTTACTTTCGTTTTAATTTGTTCAAACGTGCTAATCTCTATTTTGAGAAAGGTTATACCTAATCAAGTGCGCATACCTGCATTCGTTTTAATCATTGCTACGTTCGTTACCATAGTTAGACTTGTGATGGATAAACTAATGCCTGATTTATACGCAAGTTTAGGGTTATATCTCCCATTGATAGTTGTTAACTGTATAATTTTAGCGCGTGCGGAAAGCTTTGCCAGCAAAAACGGAGTGTTCGCTTCTGCGCTCGACGGATTATTTACCGGCCTAGGCTTCACTATTGCGCTAACACTTATGGGCGCTGTTAGAGAACTTTTGGGCAGTGGCGCTATATTCGGTATTCAACTATTTGATTTCTCTATCGGTTTCTTTGCATCAAGTGCTGGCGCTTTCTTTACTTACGCAATATTTATTGCTTTGTTTAGCTTGTGCTCTAACCTAATTTCAAAGAAAAAGAAAAAATCCGCTTATAAAAAATTTACCGCTCAAAATAATGCGGTTGACACACAAACGGTTGCGGAGGTGAAATAAATGTTAGAATTTATATTGATTATCGTTTCCGCAGTATTTATTAACAACTTTGTCGTTGTTCAGTTCTTGGGAATTTGTCCTTTCCTTGGCGTAAGTAAAGATTTTAAAAGCGCGCTCGGCATGGGGCTTGCCGTTACGTTTGTTATGACGCTAACCTGCCTTATCACTTATCCCATATACACAATGATTTTAGTTCCGCTTGGAATTGAATATATGGAAATTATAGTGTTTATTTTCGTTATTGCGTCACTTGTACAAATGATTGAAATGGCATTAAAGAAGTTCTCACCCACACTTTATAGCGCAATGGGAATTTATCTTCCCCTTATAACCACAAACTGCGCGGTACTTGGCGTTGCAGAACTTGTTATCGACAGTTCACAAATGATGAATATGCTTGGCATAGCATCAATGAATATGGGCTACGCTGTTCTTTACGGTTTGTTTGCAGGGCTTGGGTTTACGTTGGCTATTGTTTTAATGAGTGGCTTGCGTGAAAAGATTAACCGCTTACCTATCAATAAACACTTGAAAGGCTTCCCTATCGCTATGATTGCCGCTTGTTTTATCGCAATGGCTTTCTATGTGTTCGGGTTGATTTAAGGAGGTGCGGTTATGTTAGATTTATTACTTAAACCTATAAATACTACCACTTTGCTGTGGGTTATTCTTATCGTTGCAGTACTTGCAATCGTGTTCGCCGTTTTAATCGTTTTGGTAAGTAAACTTTGTTTTGTTAAAGAAGATGAAAGAATTGGAAAGGTAAGCGAAAATCTTGCGGGCGCAAACTGCGGTGGTTGCGGTTATGCGGGCTGTGCAGATTTTGCAAAAGCTCTTTGTGAAGGCAAAGCTACACTTTCTAACTGTGGGGCAACGTCAAATGAAGCAAAAGAAGAAATTGCTAAAATTTTAGGCATTGAATTTGTTGCTGGCGTAGAAAACGTTGCCATTGTCAAATGTGCGGGCGGATTAAAAGCTAAAGATAAATTCGATTACGTTGGAAACCAAAACTGTTCAGCTATCGCTGGTTTAATGGGCGGAAATAAAGTATGCGCGTCAGCTTGCCTTGGTGGTGGAAATTGTGTTGGCGTTTGTCCCGACGGCGGAGTTAGCGTTAAAGACGGCGTTGCCGTAGTTGACCGTTCGCTTTGCGAAGCGTGTGGCGCTTGCATTAGAGCTTGCCCAAGAAATTTAATTGAACTTGTTCCTAAAACCGCAAAAGTATACGTTGCATGTTCATCAAAATGTAAAGGTAAAGACGTTTTAAACGCGTGTACAGTTGGCTGTATAGGTTGTGGGCTTTGCGCTAAAAATTGTCCTGAAAACGCAATCAGCATGGTTGACAATTTACCTGTTATTGATTACAGTAAATGTTCAGGTTGCTTAACTTGCGTTACTAAGTGCCCAAGAAAAACAATTAAAGAAATGTAAATAAATTACCCGCGCTTTATAACGGCGCGGGTTTTTTGTGCAAAAAAGTCGTTTAATAGCCAAAAAATGTTCAAAAAAAAGCAATTCTACACCTAGTAGAATTGCTTTTTTGTTTGGTAGAGAGGTTTATTTTCTAATAGAATACGCAATAAAATGTATAGAGTTAAGATGAATATAAGTAGGTTGTTCTTTTTGGTTATGCGTGATAAACTCTTATTGAACAAAATTAAACTTTGCCTAAAAAGGAGATATTATGATTAGAATTATTGTCGACTCTACTTTTGGAATTAAACAAAGCTTTGCAGAAGAAAACAATATTGAAATAGTAAAACTTAAAATGAACCTTGATGATAAAGTTTATGAAGAAGGGTTTGAGCCAAGCTGGAATGAGTTTTATTTGGATATGCAAAACAGCAAAAACTTCCCTACCACAAGCCAACCGTCACCACAAGACTTCATTGATGCAATTGATAAAGTTTTTTTGTTAGATAAAAGTGCGGAAATTATAATACTTACCATTTCTAATAGACTTTCTGGAACGGTAAATTCTGCCCGCCTCGCATCTACAAACTACCCCGACAAAAAAATCGCTGTTGTCGATAGCCGTGAAGCAACAACTTGCGGTAGATTTATGGTTGAAGAGCTTGTCGACTTAATTAAGTGTGGTAAAAGCTTTGAACAAGTTTTATCGACTATTCCTAAACTGCAACAAAAGCTTAAAATTCAGTTTATTCCTAAAACGTTAGAATACTTAAAGCGCGGGGGCAGAATAGGCTCTCTAGGCGCTTCGTTTGCCACTTTATTACATATAAAACCGCTTTTTTGTTTTGAAGATGGTGAACTAAAGGTCAAGAAAACGATAGGTCAAACACGCGCGGTGACTGAATGCATAAAGGCTTTACCCGAAAAAATAAAAAAACTTGCCGTATGTTTTATACACGACAAGTCAAACGTCCATTTATTAACCGAAAAGCTAGCGAAAAAATTCCCTTCCGTTCAAATTGAACTTGTGGCTATCGAGCCTGTTTTTGGCGTACACGTAGGCATAGGCGCAATAGGAATTGCAACTCTTGCAGACTGATTTATTCTATATTTTTGCCAAACGGGTCGCCTTTCACGTCTGTTCCTGCAAGTTTTTTATCTTGTAGTATTCGTGCACGTTGGACTGACGTATTGCCGTATTTTTTTCTTATGTTATCTACAGCAGTTTCTAGCCTATCGTTTTTATCCTGCTTTTTGTCCGTGCTTTCAACGCCAAAAGTAAGTTGCTCTACCCCTAAAGTAAAATCACTAACCGAAACACCCGCCGCCCTTACCGGCCTACTCCATTTGTATAGATTGTTAAAAAGTTCGTACGCTTCGTTTGCTATCTCTATTGCAGAACTTGTTGGGCGTGTTAGCTTTGTCTGTTTTCCGTAAACGTTAAGCTCATTATCGGTAACGGTTATTTTAACTGTGTTAGCTTTACCCAATCCGCTGTCACGAAGGCGGGTTGCAACGGCTTCTGCCAAAAGAAGAAGCAAGGTTTTAACTTCTTCAAAGCTAACAAGGTCTTTATAGCAAGTTAGACTGTTGCCTATGCTCTTTGTATCTTCACTCTTGCGTTTTTCAACCGGGCTATCATCAAGCCCGTTTGCGTATCTATATAGGTTAGTCCCCCACACGCCCAAAAGACTATTTAAAATTTTTACGTTTGTGTTTGCCACGTCGCCTATTGTATGAATACCGATAGAGTTTAATTTATTCTTAGTTGCTCTACCCACAAACAGTAAGTCTTCCACGGGTAAAGCCCAAACTTTTTCTTTAAAATTTTCTTTGCTTATAACAGTTGTTCCGTCGGGCTTTTTCATATCCGAGCCGAGCTTTGCAAACACTTTATTAAAACTTACACCAACGCTGACGGTAATACCTATTTCTTTTTTTACCGTTTCACGAATAAGGTCTGCAATTTGTTCGCCGTTACCAAAAAGATTTTGGCTGTGCGTTACGTCAAGCCAGCACTCGTCTATTCCAAAAGGCTCTATTTGGTCGGTAAATCGCTCGTAAATTTTGCGCACCTGTTTTGACACAACCTCATAGGAATCATGGTCGGCAAGCACGGTTTGGAGATTTGGGCATTTTTTCTTTGCCTGCCACAGCACTTCCCCCGTTTTTACGCCAAAAGACTTGGCTAACTGATTTTTAGCCAAGACTATACCATGTCTATCTTCAACGCTTCCACATACAGCAAGTGGAACGTCCTTTAAGGCAGGGTTTTTAAGCGTTTCAACAGACGCATAAAAATTATTGAGATCGCTGTGCAATATTACTCTCAATTTGTTTTCTCCACGAAAAAAATACTTTTTACCAAACACACAACTATTGTGCGTAAATAATTAATACGTATGTGTAAAACGCCCCTTTCTTTTTTTTGGGGCGTTTATCTTTTTACAATTGAATATGATATAGATTAGTTAAATGCTAGTACAGTAGGCTCGCGAAACGTTTAGGATGAGATTAACCTTTTTGGTTATCGAAATCTAAACGCTAAGCAGTAAACGCAGGATAACGTAGCTTATAACTTATTTCTTTGGATTTTGCCACTTACCGTCTTAGGCAACTCATCACGGAAAACAACCACTCTGGGATATTTATAGGGAGCGGTGTGCTCTTTTACGTATTTTTGAATTTCTTTCTTTAATTCTTCGGTGGGTTCAGTGCCTTTTACTAAAACTATACTTGCTTTAACGATTTGACCACGAACTTCATCAGGAACTGCTGAAACACCGCACTCTAAAACGTATGGGAGTTCCATAATAACTGATTCAATTTCAAACGGTCCTATGCGGTAACCACTTGACTTAATAACGTCGTCAATTCTACCAACGTACCAATAAAACCCGTCTTCATCACGCCAAGCCGTATCACCTGTGTGGTAATAGCCGTCGTGCCAAACCTCATTGGTCTTTTCCTCATCACGATAATAGCCCGTAAATAAACCACAGGGCGCACCGTCTTTAACGTTGATAACGATTTCACCTGTTTCACCGTCAGCAACAGGATTGCAATTTTCATCTACAAGTTCAATGTTATAGATTGGTGTGGGTTTACCCATTGAACCAATTTTATGGGGCTTGCCAACTAAGTTACCTATAAGCATTGTGCCTTCGGTTTGACCAAAGCCTTCCTTTATTTGCAAACCGGTAAGCTTTTCAAACTGATTATATACTTCTGGGTTCAACGCTTCGCCTGCGGTGGACATGTGCTTAACTGAAGAGAAATCGTATTTAGAAATATCTTCTTTTACAAGCATTCTAAGCATTGTGGGTGGTGCACAGAAAGTCGTAATATGATATTTTGCAAACATTGGCAATATGTCGGTAGCATCAAAACGATCAAAATCGTAAACGAAGGTTGCGGCTTCTGATAGCCATTGTCCGTATAATTTCCCCCACATTGACTTTGCCCAGCCCGTGTCCGAAATGGTAAAGTGCAATCCTTCAGTGTCAACAGCGTGCCAGTATTTTGCCGTGTGGAAGTGACCGAGTGGGTATTTATGGTTGTGTAGTGCCATTTTTGGATATCCGCTTGTTCCTGAAGTAAAGAACATAAGCATTGGATCATCACCACAAGGACTGTCTTCAGCACGATCAAAGTGCGTGGAGAAAAGTTTATATTCTTCATCAAAGTTTCTCCACCCTTCACGAGTGCCATTAACCATGATTTTATTTATCACTTCTGGGCAAGACTGCATTGCAATTTCAGCTTGGTGCGCAGTATCACCGTCAGCAGTACAAACAATAGTGCTAACGCCCGCAGCCTTAAACCTATATTCAAAATCGTGTTCTTGAAGCTGGTTGGTAGCAAGAATTGCTATTGCGCCAAGTTTGTTTAAACCGATCATTGCAAACCAGAATTGATAATGGCGCTTTAATACGAGCATAACCTTGTCGCCTTTCTTAATACCTAAAGACTTAAAATAGTTTGCGCAACGGTTAGACTCCTTCTTTATATCGTTAAACGTAAATCTACGTTCGGTTTTATCCTTTGAAATGTGAAGCATTGCAAGCTTATCCGGCTCACGCTTTGCCAACCCGTCAACTAGGTCAAACGCAAAATTGAACTTTTCGGTATTCTTAAATGTAATTGATGTAGGTGTGCCGTCAGCGTCTTCAACAACGTCGATATAATTATGCCAAATGCGGTCCTTGTCGTCCTTAACTTTGTTTTGCTTAGGTAATTCAATAATTTTCTTATCCGCTGAAAGTTCAGGTATGGGTTCGCCCGTGGGGTTTAATACGATTGCATAGAAAGTACAGTCTTTGCCGTTAACAGCTATCATACCGTGCGGAACATCACTGTCGTAATAAATACTGTCGCCAGGGCCTAAAACTTCTTTATGTTCGCCGATTTGCACCATAAGATAACCGTCAACAACGATATCACATTCTTGACCAGCGTGGGTGGTAAGCTCTATTTGTGAGTTTTGCGCATCGGGATTATATACGCTTTTAACGAAAAGCGGTTCAGCAATCCTATTTTGGAAAGCGTATGCCATATTAAAATAGGTCATTCCGTGTGCTTGCGCTATTTTTTGACCTGCGCCGTTACGAGTAACAGTATATCCTTTAAGCTTAGGGCTATAACCTTCTATAATTTCAGTAACGTTGACCGATAATGCAAGAGCACAACGGTAAATAAACGCAAAGTTAAGGTCCTTTGCGCCCTTTTCACATTCAACGTATTCTTGCTCGCTTACACCCGTTTTTAACGCCATTTGCGCGGTGGATAAGCCTTCTATTTCGCGAAGTTCGCGAATACGCTCTGCCATTTCCTTGATTTTTAGGTCAAGACCTATCATTTGTTCCATAATAACCTCCATGGGCGAAAAAAACTCGCCCCAAAGAACTTACTTTGAGACGAGCGCTATTTTAATCTGCACCCGCGGTACCACTCAAATTGCGGAATTCCGCCACTCTTGGAATCAATCAATTCCTATGACATTAACGCAGCAATCACGGAGAAGTTCTACTAAGCAAAAAAGCCTTTCTTCCTCTCGGCTCAGAAACTACAAATGCGAAAACCTTTTGTATTGGCTTGCACCGACCGCCATTTCTCTAATCAAAAAGTATAACGCACACTTTTCTTCAACGCCTTTATATGCTGTTATTTTATCACATCAAACATAGTTTGTCAACGATTTTCTAGTGGTTTTCGCTTATTTGCTTTGTTCAAACTCGGGAATAGCCGTTTCACTTATTATTTCATCAACGTCTGCAACGTTTGCTAGTTTATACATATATTCTTTATCAAACTTACTGCTAGCACATAAAAATACTTTCTTTTTAGAGTGCTTCATCATAACTTTTCGTATTTCGCTCTCTTCAATTGACGAGTCGGTTAACATTCCATTCTTAGAAACGCCACGACAAGAAAAAAAGAATATGTCTGCATTAAAATTTGTTATAAATTGTTCTGCTAACGGACCTACGTATGCTATGGAGTTTTCTAATAATTGTCCTCCCGTGCAAAAAGAATGAATTTGCTTTTCCGCAAGCATTAGTGACGTTTTGGGACCATTAGTAATTACCGTTAAATTCTTAAACTTGTTTAAGTATTTAACTACGGCTTGAGCCGTGCTTGAAGCATCTAAAAATATTACTTGCCCATCTTTTATTTTACTAACAGCCGACCTAGCAATAATTTCTTTTTGCTTTGTGTCCACTCTAAAACGTGAATAATATGGAACTTCTACGTTGAGCAGTTCTGCCCTTACCGCCCCACCATACGTACGCTTTATTTTTCCTTCTTTTTCTAATGCAATTAAATCTCTCCTTACCGTTGGTTCGCTTACGTATAATTGTTTTGCCAAACTATGAACGCTAACAGAATTCTTTTCGTTTAATATTTTTAATATTTGGTCTAATCTCTCCGTATAAAACATTTCTTTCCCCACAATGATTAAATTTGATTAAATTATATCAAAACACCATTTTTGTGTCAATAGTATTTATATTTTTTGTTTTTTTATGATTAAATACGATAATTCATAATTAATTTTGAATAATATTTTGATTATTTTTCAACTCTATCGCCACATATTTTTTTTGAGTTTTTTGTGTTATAATACAAAAAAGGAGTGCTTATGTGTGAATTTGATTTTAGCAAAACAATGAAAGCTTTAAGTCTTTATGATATTGGCGATTTAAGGGTAGTTGATCTGCCCATCCCAAAGCCACAAAGTGATGAAGTATTAGTTGAAATAAAAAACTGTGGCATTTGTGGGAGTGATATTGGCAGGGTTTTTGAACATGGAACTTACTTTTTTCCAACCGTGCCCGGTCATGAATTTGCCGGTCAAGTTGTTTACGATACTGACGGCGTGTGGACAAATAAAAGAGTTGCAATTTTTCCACTTTTACCATGCTTTAATTGTGATATGTGCAAACTTGGAAATTACGCTGAATGCTCCAACTATGATTATTATGGTTCTAGAAGAGACGGTGCGTTTAGTCAATATATAGCCGTAAAAAAATTTAATCTTGTTGAATTACCCGACACTGTAAGTTTTGAACAAGCTGCAATGTGCGAACCAACTGCCGTTGCCCTCCATGCTTTTTCTAAACTTGATGTAAAGAATAAAAATTCCATCCTTATTTCAGGTGCAGGCCCTATCGGTCTTATTTTAGGGCAACTCGCATTAAATGCTGGCTTGCAAAAGATTTGTTTTGTTGAAATTGACCAAAAGAAAATTGAGTTTTTGAAAGCAAACGGGTTTGAACTTTTTGACAGTGAAAAAGGTGAAAAATTTGATTACGCTATAGAAGGCACTGGCGCATCTGGTGCTTTGGCAACCTTGCTTAACAACGTTAAACCATTTTCAAAAATTGTTTTGATGGGTAATCCCGCAAAAGAAATGACGTTGACACAACAGCAATATTGGAAAATCTTGCGTGGCGAATTAACGCTATATGGAACTTGGAATTCGCTTTACAACGAACGCACTAATGATTGGAAAAAAGCGATTGAATATATTTCACAAGGAAAAATAGACTTATCAAAGTTAATAACTCACAAAGTCGGGCTTGACGATGCTTTTTCAGCACTAAAGATGATGCATGATAAAAAAGAATTTTTTTGAAAGGTAATGATTGAAAATGAAAAGTAAAATTTGCCCCTCAATGATGTGTGCAGATATAATTGATATAAAAAGCACGCTTGAAATTTTTGAAAAAACAGGTATTGAATATTTACATATAGACGTAATGGACGGAGCGTTTGCTCCAAATTATATGCTCGGAATAGAGTTTTGCAAGGCACTAAAAAAACACTGCTCTATCCCATTAGATATTCATCTTATGATAGAACAACCAGACAATAAGTTGGAATGGTTTCCAATCAGCGCAAACGACATTGTTTCTGTTCACGCAGAAAGCACGTATCATTTGCATAGAGTTATTACAAAAATAAAATCTCTTGGCGCCAAAGCCTTTGTTGCCTTAAACCCCGCAACGCCACTATCTAATATAGAATATGTTTTAGGCGACATTGATGGAGTTATGCTTATGACAGTTAATCCTGGATATGCAGGCCAAAAACTTATTCCCGCAATGATTGATAAGATTAAACAAACAAGGGCTCTGCTTGACCAAAAAGGCTTTACAAACGTGCAAATTGAAGTTGATGGAAATGTTTCTTTTGAAAATTTATCATTGATGCGCTCAGCTGGGGCAAACATGTTTGTTTCTGGCTCTTCAGGTGTGTTTACAAAAGACATGTCACTTGAAGACGCAATAAAAAAGACGAGAGAAATTATATAAAACTAAAATGTAATAGTAATCATATAATAGAACACAAAAAGAAACACGGCATAGCTATTGCTAAGCCGTGTTTTATTATGTTTTTCAGTTTTAACTAATATATTAGTAACCAACTTTTTCCCAGCAGTCAAATGGTGCTGCGATTTCTTCAGAAACATAAACTTGAGTATCCATTAATTGAAGCATTGAGCTTGGGATTAATGGAGTTACAGGTCCGTGAAGAACTAAACGAGAAGTCATTCTTTGCCATGAAGAGAAAGTACCGTTAGTTAAGAGTGCGTGAACTTCAATTCTTTCTCTTGCATTCTTAACGTCGATAGGACCGATAGTTGCAGCCTTAGGAGGAACGTCAGCAATGTAACCAGATTGACCAAATACACCGTGGAGTGAGTTTTGAGCAACGGTTAACGGATGAAGGTCAACAATTCTTGCCTTCATGTTGAGCCAACCTTCAATATCAGCTAAGCCACCTTCGGGGAAGAAATCGGGTACAGGGTCGATAAACGCCATGTGACCAGTCCAACCAGGAGATGATGAGCAGATGTCTGCACCACCTTCACCACAATCAGTAATCATATCAGAATAGCTGTTGATGTTCTTGTTTGTGGGATAGTGAACGTTTGATAAAGGCATACGAAGCTTTTCATCAATTTGGTATACAAGGTATTTAAGCATTGAGTGTGCAAAACCAGCCTTGTAAGTTTCAGGAGCGATGTTTCCATCTTGGTCTGCCCATTCGTCCATTGCGAAGATGTGCACGTTCTTACAATCAACCTTAAAGTAGTTGATAAGTTGTGCTAAAGGAATATAAGTATCTGGTTCAGGGTTGCCTAAAATTAAGGTAATCTTTTTACCTTTTTCCGATGCTTCTTTAATTCTTGAGAAAAGCGTTGCGATAAGAACGGGGTGTGGGTTCATCATAACCTTAATTTTGAAGTTGGGGTTATCATGCTTTTCCAAGTCAGTTCCGCTTATTTTGCGGAGTTTTTCGCAAAGTTCTCTGTCCTTAAACGGAACGAAATCCGCTGGGGTGAACTTGAAATCTGTTGCGGGTTCAAAAATTTTCGTCATATTTTTTCTCCTTTAAATATTACAGTTTTTATATCAAAAAATTGATTTACAATAACTAAGTCGGCTTGGTTGCCTTTTGCTATATATCCCCTATCCCAAAGCCCAAGAGCACGGGCAGGGTTGGTTGATGCAAACCTAAACGCATCACACACTGAACAGCCCATGTGGAATAAAACATTTTTACACGCAAGGTCGAGCGTCATGCCAGAGCCGGCAATCTCGCCAGAGTGGTCAAAGTTAATGTCCGTTGCTTCTTCAAATCCTGGTGGAACGGGGCCGTCGTCAACAAACTGATCAGAGATAAGAATAATTCTATCGTCACCCTTGACCCTTCTTACTAAACGTTGCATATATGGAACTACGTGCGCACCTATTCTATCACAAATAAGTTCGGCATAAATTTCTTTGTTGTAGTTAACTGCTTCATCAACGCAAACACCACGGCATTCCGAATAGTGTTCGATTGTGCCCGTTGCATTAGTGTGGTGAGTTGCTATCTTTAAGCCGTAAGGAATAAACTTTTCAACTTGTTCGGGCGTTGCCGCGCTATGTGCTACTGCAAACACGCAACTAGGAATAGTTTTCTTAACGTCTTGAACAAAAGCTTCAATGCCTTCTCTTTCGGGTGCGATACACCATACTTTAGCGTAATCTTTAGCTGCATCAATAAGCGGTTGGTACTGGTCTTTGAACACACCAAATCTCCACGCATTTTTGTCTTGATTGCAACCAAAACCTGGGTTAAGATAAGGTCCTTCCATATAAAAACCTAAAAAGTTTGGAAACTCTCCGCTTTCGTGTGAGGCAATTATTTTGTTAATAGCGTTAACAAATGCGGTTTGGTCAAGACTGTAATAAAGCGCGGGTAAAACACTTGTTACTCCGTGTTCTAAAAGATTTTTACTGCACTTAGCAGGGTCTTCAGTAAAGTACGTCTTATCCGCTGCGTGAGTATGAATATCCACTAGCCCAGGCCCAACGTAATTATTTTCAGCGTCAATAATTTCAGCACCATCAGGAACTTTTACGTCCTTTGCTTTGCCAAAGTCTATAATTTTTCCGTCATCAAACAGTATAACTCCGTTTGGTATAACGTGATCGGTCATTATTATATTTGCATTTATTATTGCTTTCATTTTGCCCTCAAATTAAACAATTTGCGAATATTTTACTTATACGTATCTATTATATACGTATTTTACAAATTAGTCAAGATAAAACTTAAAAATCGCTTAAATTATTTGTAAATCCAAGCGATTTTAATAAAATTATCCTTTTTAGTTATTGAAGTGAAAATGCGTTTAAGTAAACACGGTAAACAAAAGTTTATAACACTATTAAATACCTTTGGGCATTTCTGTTTTTAATCCCCCCAAGTAATCATCAACCGTGTCTATTAACGTATACTTGCCATTTTGGTAAATAACTTTGGTAACAGATGCGTTTGAAACGTAGGGAAGCTTTTCGCTCCACTCATTTATTGGTAAATCTAAAAAAAATGCCGTTAGTGTTTTTATAACACCGCCGTGTGCGGCGATTGCGATAGTTTTGCCATCGTTTTCCATTGAAATTTGATTGAGTTTATCAACAGCACGCTTTTGTGTTTGCAAAAACGATTCGCCTTTTGGCGGGTTAGCATTAGGATCATGATCTTTCCAGCGCAAATATACTTGGTTTTCAACAAGACTTGCAACCTTTACGCCTTGCCACTCACCACAGTTCATTTCTCTAAACGCCTTTTCTTTTATAACGGGAATGCCTGTAAGTTTAGATAATGGAAGCGCAGTTGCATATGCTCGGCTTAAGTCGCTTGAGTAAATAGCGTCTACTTTGTAGTTTTTATTTATATATTCACTTGCAAGCTCACCCTGCTTTAAGCCAACGTCTGTAAGTGGAATATCGAGTTGACCAGTGAGCGTTGCTGCAGCGTTTGACGCACTTTGCCCATGTCGTATAAGTAAATACGTGATCATTTTTCATCTCCTTATTTTACGTTTTAGTATAACATTATTTAACCGTTTAGTCAATGGAAAGAATAAATGTTGACAGCTTTAATTAAAAAATTAAAATATTGCTTATTTTTATTTGACTTTTTTTATGAATATGGTAAAATATTATAGCAAACGTTAAGATTAACTATTGACCGAAAGGTTAATAGTGTTGAGCGGAGTTTGCTTTAATCAATTTATTAACTCTCCCAAAAATTGTCGAAGAAATTTTTGGGAATAAGGAAGAGCAACGTAGCGATTACTCTATTGACCGAAAGGTTAATAGTGTTGAGCGGAGTTTGCTCTGACGTGCGAGCATGGCGGAATTGGCAGACGCGCTAGACTTAGGATCTAGTGGGAGACCGTGGGGGTTCAAGTCCCTTTGCTCGCACCAAATCGGTTTTATCCGAACCTTTATGGTTTGGATAAAACCGATTTTTTGTTATATAAAATCATAAAGGGACTTGAATATGGAGAAAATTTGCTTACAAATTTGTCCGCAGGACTAAACAGTGGTCACCCACTATTTATCGGGTAGGTCGCACAGGCGAAAGTCCCTTTGCTCGCACTAAAAAAGGTGTTCGTTTGAACACCTTTTTTGAATAATTAAATTTATCAAGTATCTTTTATAGCTCTCTTGAGCGTTAACAACGCATCAATAAACCAGCCGACTGTGAACACGCCTCCGGTTAGAGCCCAAATTACCGCTGTAAACACTTTTCCTTGAAATAACCTATGAATACCCAACCAGCCGAGTGTTACACAAATCAAAAACAATAGCCACTTTTTGACTCTTCCAAAACCGCCTACGCTTCTTCTTCTAGAATATCCGTTTGAGATGGCTCCACCGCCAAGAGTATTTCCATAAGAATTATACCCTGAATTCCCAGAATACGTATTTGCACCATATCCACCAGAATAAGTCGACGTTGGTCCGCCTATAGTATTAGAAACACCATGCGTACGCACTTTGGGGGCTGATACCTTTTGTGGCTTGGTCTTTATCTTTTTTACTTTATAATCTTCATCCGTAAACGAGTGATATAAAACGTTGTTACAAACGGGGCACAAATATTCTTCTGTTGAATTATCAAAACCCGGTTGCTTGTTAAGCAACGTGCCACAGCTAGGGCAATGAAAATACTTTTGACCTTTTTTAACGGCTTCTCTTGTTTCTTCAGGTTTTACGGATATTTGCTCTTCTTCTTTCTTCTTTTCTTTTTTGTTGTTGCCAACAATATCAGCAATGTGCTTTGTTAAAACGGAAAAGTTAGAAGGAATACCATAGTCAATAGCTTGACCGCCACCTATCAACGCCGTGGGTATACCATATGGGTCCATGTCTTTATAAACAGCAATAAGGCTACCCTTTTTCTTTTCGCCTCTATCTAATCTTGCCTTAAATCTTTTCCATTCGTTTTTAACCCAAACAGCATTAAAGTATTCAGCCTTTTCACCAAAAACGATCATAACTTTTGCCGTTTTGATTGCATTATAGATATAAGGCTCGTAATGCTCTGAAACTTTATCTCTTAAAGTAACGCGACTAAAGAACACTTTATAGCCCATACCTACAAGAGCTGTATATAAATCTTGAACGTCAACACTATCTTTGGTTCTATCAATACCGTGTTCGCGGTCACTATCCTTAAAGCTGATAAACACGTCATATTCAGGTTCTTTTCTTGCTGTTTCAAGCCATTCAACCCTTATACCTTCTATTTGTTCAGCTTGCTTTTTATAGCTTTCTTTTATGTCTTTATCGGCTAAATCAATCGCTTTTTGATAATCCTTGTTTTTGAGAAAAGACGTTTCGGTAATATTGTTACAGGTTGGAACTTTTTTATCGTTAGCATAATCGTCAACGTAAACTATACTGTTGGTAGCAAGCGCTCTCCCCCAGTATGCTTCGTGATCTTTTTTGTTTTTATTGATAATAATATCAAATAGCTCAGTAGCCTTTTCAAAATCGTGATTCCTAAGCGCCGTCCACGCATTAACTCTTTCTATGGCGCAATCGTCACCAGCTTTTTCATCTTGCCACTTGTTGCGGCAAAATTTACAAACTAAATACTCGCCTTGCCTTTCAAGAGTGCCACCGCAAACTTTACAAATAAAACCTTGCATACTTTTCCCTAACCGTACAAAAAATATTTTTTATATTATATCATTTTTTACTTTCACACGCAAGGATTTATCACTATTATTATGTTTTTAACGCAAAAACATAACAAAAAGCGCTTGCAAACTGGTTTACAAGCACTTTTCGTTTTTATGTTAATATTTCCTACCTTTTTCTTTAAGTCGGCTTTTGCCGAATATGTTTTGTCTTTTAGTTTTTACGTGTTCACGCCGAGCAAGACAAGGCTCTAAAAGTGTTTTGGGTGAGATAAACCTTGTTGGTTATTGAAGTCAAAACGCTTTTAAGTAAACGCAGTATTGCGAAGTTTATAACCGCTTAAATTACATTGTGACGTCATTAGCATTAAAAGCTTCGTTAGTATTTTCAATAACGCAAATGGGCTTACCGTGGCAAATCTTATATAGATCTGCAGCTGTAACCTTGATTGCGGGATCAAACTCATCACTCATTACGTATGATAAAATAATTGACTTAAGATATCTTGCACCCATATCTGTTTCAGGAAGATTAAGCGTGCAAACAAAAAGTTTGCCTTCACCCACCTTGTATTCAAACATGACAGATTCACGCCTTGCATATTTATATGAAGATGCTATTTCAATTATGGGTTCATAATCAATATCAACGTTATCAAGCGGTGCTGAATAACCTTCGTTTAACATGTTTCTAAACTGCCAACCGCAAAATCCATCGTGTGGGAATTTTTCCATAAGAGGATGGTCGTTAATAACGGTTGCCAAATGACCTTCAGTTCTGCCAGCAAGCGCCATTTGGAAAGCTGTGTTGATTTTAGCGAACGGACCGTTACCAAAAATAACGACTTTTTTGCCGACTTTAAGGTTTTTAATCATTGCATCAAAATCCATTTCACTTGCAATGACCAAATTGTTAGCTTTTTGAACTTTAGCGCTGGGTATAGCAATATTTACATTGGGGAATGCGTATAATTCCCATTCGTTTTCAACGTCGGTATTGCCACCGTTGAGTGAAGCGTTAAGCTTAACAGACAAAGGTTTTTCACTCTTGGGCATAGCAAAACTTAAATCGCAAATCTTACTAATAGCACCTGATTTGAGTTCATTTATTTTGATTGACTTGCGTAAAAATACTCTTCCGTTTGCAGTAAGGCGAACGTTAAAGATTAAGTTATTTTCTTGTTCTGCGTAATGAGAAACTAAGAGCGGTAGCGTAATTTTTTGACCACATTTAAAGTTCAAACATTGCGGTAAGTCTGCAAGAAGTACCGTATCCCCACTGTAACGACGAACGTTTTGAACAGTTTCACTCGGTTTTAATTCGTAAAATTCGTTCATCATACCAACGCAGTAGCCAAAGGTGTGCCAGTGGTGGTCAATGTCCCCAAGGAAGTCATATCCTGCAAAAGTATCCGTTCTACGAACAGTTTCAAAGCAATGCTTTCTTAAACGGCGTTGCCACTCGCAAGAATTCTTGTAATATTTAGGCGCACGGTCAAGTAAACCTTTTTGTTCAAGATGGCGTTCAACCGAAGTAAACAACTCTGTTTCGCCTATCCTTGTACCTTTATAACGGTCTTTAAGCGACAAGTCACAATAAGTACCGTTAATGCAAATTTCGTGCGATAAAAGTGGCTTTTTGTAAACAGCATTACGTTCATCTAACATTTCGTAAGTGCCTTTTTCCGACCAGTAACTTGTTCTACCAAGAGAATAACTGTTATATACGTCACAGAATTCGCCAAGTGCTTTTAAGCGAACAGGGTTGTGCGGGAAAGGTTCTTCTACCTTGTTGTCACCATAGCTGAAGTATTCAATACCACGCATTGCAGACATTGGTGAGAAGAGTGAATCGGTGTTTTCGTGAACTAACCCCGCACACGCTCTTAAATGTTCAATATAGTCCTCATCAATAACCATTTCGTTACCAGATGAATACATGATAACTGAAGTGTATTGACGGGTATAAGCAACGATATCACACCATTCACGATAAGTCGTATTATTGGGTGTTTCAACTTCAATTAACATGCCGAGTTCATCAGCAGCTTCACAATATTCGGGCATAGGAACCCAAGTATGAAAACGGATTGAGTTAAAGCCCAAGTTCTTGAGAGTGCGAATAACGGCTCTATAGTATTTTTTATCCTTTACCGGTTGAACGGTCTTCCAGTAATAGCCGTGTTCACAAATACCACGGAAGAAGAAGGGCTTGCCGTTAAGTTTTAGATGTATGCCGTCTTCAGCAACGGTAAGTCTTCTTAAACCAAATTCCTTTTCAAAAGTTTGATTTAAGGTTTTTATAATTAACGTATAGCGTTTAGGACAATCTGTTGACCAAAAAACCATATCCGTTGTTAAAAATTCCACACTTTCTTCGTCTGTTTTAATTTGTGCTTGTTTAACAACTTTATCGCCATCCATAACGATAACTTCACGCTCAACGTCTATTGCGCCAATAGTTGAAACGGTAAAGGACGCAAGGTCTTTTGCCGTACTAACGTGAGCATTTTTTAACCCGTCTGCATAAGAACGAATTTCAACGTTGCCGTATATACCACCCGTGCATTCGTTTGCAGCACGGTTTGTACAGCCTGAAACAGGTCTGCCTTTATATCCTTTTTGTAAAAGGTTTGAGACAACTAAAACTACTTCGTTTTCGCCGTCATTAAGAACGTCACAATCAATCTTAAAGCCAAAACTTGAAGAATAGCCTTCGTGCTTGCCGATAAAGTTGCCATTTATCCATGTGCTAACCGTATTTTGAACGCCACCAAAGAAAATCTCAATTTCCCCTTTCAATGCGTCCTTGCAAACTTCAAATTTACGAGTATATGCAAAGGTACCAAGAACGTTATTAAGTGCCATATCGGGCACGTATCCTGCTTGTGGATAACGTTGTAAAGTATAACTTGGGTTATATTTTAATATGGTATGCGTAGGATTTGAACGGAATTTGTCAAGCATGTCTTCCCAATAACCAGGAACGGCATCTTCAATCAAATAGCCTTCATTAATTTGGGGCTGAGCTTCACTTTCATAAAGGTCTGCTCCAAGATATTGCATTGTCCAATCACCGTTTAACGATAAAAAACCTTTGCTCATTTTAATATCCTCTTATATATTATTGAATATAGTATAACATACATTTAATTAAACTATCAATCTAAAAAATGTTAAAATAATTCAATTTTACATATATATTTTAATTGTTTACATAATAAACCGCCTAGTCGTATATATTTTATCAACACAAAACAAAAAACCGAGCAAAAAGCTCGGTTTTTTGTTTGGCAGGGGTAGATGGATACTCGTCCGCTTGCGCTACCGAGCCCTTGCCCTTCTTTGCTTGCCCTTCACGTGTCGGGCGCCCCAAGTGTTTCTCTCGGTACTACACGCAAACAAAGAAAAAACCACCTAAAAAGGTGGTTTGTTTCTTTGGCAGGGGTAGATGGATTCGAACCAACGAAGTGACGGAGTCAGAGTCCGTTGCCTTACCGCTTGGCGATACCCCTATATTTTTATTTTATCAAATGTAAATAAATTTAACAAGTGTTTGTGCCCGCAAATTTTCTGTTTTATAAAAAAGCAAGTCAAAGCGACTTGCTTTTTTACCATATCTATTATTACATTGGAACTATTTCGTTCATAAGTAAATACATTAGCGGTATCGTTAAGATTGAAAGAATAGTTGTCAATAGAACGAAAACTGAAGCCGAATCGCCATCACCTTTGAACTTGATAGCAAACATCGTGGTACTTGTCGCGCTGGGCATAGACAATAAGAAGAACATAACGTACTT
The DNA here is from genome assembly GCA_045578765.1 of Christensenellaceae bacterium. Taxonomy (GTDB): domain Bacteria; phylum Bacillota; class Clostridia; order Christensenellales; family Borkfalkiaceae; genus UBA1259. Next base: position 204,895 of record JAZNKV010000010.1, read on the forward strand.
AACGATAGGATTAAACGGCAAGAAGGCCACCACTAATATCGTTAATACAGACATAACTACAAGTTTCATAAAAGCTACTATGTAAGCCCATTTGTCAACGAAAAGCGCTTTTAGTTTAACGTTGGCAAGGCGAATTCCTATAACCGTCAACGCTAACGGCGTTACTAAATCGCCTATAACGTCAACACTAGCCATTACCTTTTCAACAAAACTATCAGCCACTGTATTTGAAGCAATTAAGTCTACGATAGGCGTTCCTACAGCAAAGAAATACAAAGCGCCTAATACAATACCTAATATAGTTGGATTAAGCAAGGTTTTCTTTAACGAGATTTCTTTCTTGTCGCCTGTAAGCATGTAAATGCCTAACGTCCAGTTCAATATGTTAAATATAGCAATAACTATTGCTGCATAAATGATAATTTCTTTACTGCCATTAAAAACCACGTCTAAAAAAGGCAAACCCATATATCCGCAGTTGCTAAAAAGGCATGCGTACTTTGCAGTTGTTATCTTTGCACTCTTTGACTTGTTGCGTATAACAAGTGCGATTATGCCAAACATCACAACGTGTATCACAAGCGATAAAATTGCAACGTACAACATATTTAGCGCAATTTCAGCCTTATAATATTCTTGAAAACTCATAAAAACAAGAACGGGCTGACAGCCGTAAAGAACTATAGTTGAAAGAGCAGAGCCCGTGTTTTCGGGAAGCATTTTAAGCTTAGTAAGTATAAATCCTGGAACGGCAAGCACCATAAGTGCCACCACCGCTATTAAAACAGTTATAAAATCTATTTGCATGTTAACTCCTTTTTATCTTAATTACAGCCACTTTTTAAGGCAGTCAAACTCTTTTTCACACTTCAGCCCTTCATTCACAGCAAGATAAAGTGCCGTAGTATCGAATCTAGCGTCGTGATAATCTGCTCTAGAGCCAAAAAGTTTCTCGCTTTTATTTTTAATTTGCCAATCTTCAATATCAAAATACTTACACAATTCAGCTAGTTTTGGATATTTATAAGCCTTTCCGTTTGAGCGCAAAAGCTTGCAAATGGGCGTGCTTTTTTTCATGGAGCAAAACTCGTTTTTGGCGCAAAAAATCTTGCCAACGCGTTCAAACTCTGCGCGCATAAACATAAAGTCAAAAGCTGTGTTATGGCAAACCAAAACGTCTGCACGGTTAAAATCTTTTTCAATTTCATCAGCGTGGTCTACAAACCGTTTTCCATTAGAAAGTTTTACAAGTTTTTCCGCAGAAAAACCGTGCACCATAAATGCGGAAAAATCCACGCTGTCAACTGTGAAGAAGAAGTTTTTTGCACTCTCACTTTTTCCGTCTTGAATAATATAAGAAAGTTGACATACTTGCCCTGGGTGGAGCGAAGTTGTTTCGGTATCTAAATAAACTATCATAAGTTTTATTGAAAAAGGCAAAACAGCCGTTTTGCCTTTTAGTTTTTAGTTACTAATTAACTTTTAGCCTAACAAATCCGCATATACGCTATCGTTACGAACAACGTATCCTTCACCACGGATATACTTGTTGATAAGGTCGTTTGTGTTTTTGCTAACTGCATTTTCTACAATCGTTTGAGACATTTGGTCAACTAAAACGTAAAGATAATTTTCTGTATCTTTCCAATCATCCCAGCCTAAGAGCATTGCGTCAAAATATGCTTCCCAATCAGCGTATTTTGCAGTGTCTAAAACGTATTCTTTATCAAGATATGATTCAAGTGTTTGATAGTTGTAGCTTTCGCCAAACTTTTCAGACAAGAACATTACGTGATAACCATAGTCGGTTTCAACAACAGCATACCCGTATTCACCAACACTTCCGTTTACAATGTCTCTACCTGTAGTGGTAAAGTTATCTGCCCAAGTATTATCTGCATCAATTGGAGTAATCGCATAACCTTTGAAAGTGTTAAGTGCGCTGTCACTGTCATCATCAGAGAACGCAAATATCAATTCTTTAATTTTTTGTTCAAATACTTGCTTGTTTTCAACCGTATTCTTTACTACTTTATGATTAGAGAAATCAGTTCCATCAACGTAGTTACCTTCTTCACCGTAAAGATATTCTTCCATAAAGTTTAAGAATTGTGCAACGGTCATCTTTTGAGCTTGTGCCCAGTATTCTTTTCCTTCAGTCTTATCAGGTGTCAAGTTCTTAATGTCACCCTTGAACGCTAAGCTATTTAAACTGTCGCTAGCCATTGTGAAATTGCCGGTAAACTTTTGCCCGTCAAAGTCATAGCCCTTGAATATCCAAGACGTACGTTTGTCGTATGCGCGTAAGTTCTTAAACACTTCCTTTCTCTTTGCAGAAATTTGTGCTTGAGAAGGATTTTTGCCCGTTCTATCTTTTTCAGCTTGCTTCCAATCAGTAATTTCAGTTTCTTGGTCAGCTGTGGCTTTAATCAATACGTGATACACCATTCCATAGCCGTTATTTTCGGCTTTACTATAAACTATAGGGTCAGCACCCAAACCAACACCTTCTAACTTTTCAGCAAACTTATCGGGAGTTAATTCTTTTTGATCGTCATAAATTTCTTTATATTTTGCTTGAAGTTTTTCGTACGTTACGTTAGCCCTTGCTTGAGCCATTATTTCTTGTTCATAGTTTTCAACTAAAGCCTTTTCATAATAAAGAGTTAGAACGTCGTTATAATATTCGGTAGTAGTAATATTGCTACCATCATACTCATCACCTAAAAGTTCGTTGTTCTTTAACGCTTTTATAAGCGCGTTATACGCTTTAAGTCTACCAGATACGTCGATACCCTTTTGAATGTATGCGTCTATTTCTCCTTCACTAGGTTGTTTTATCAAATTTCCGTTATCATCAAACGCACCCGTTGGAGCAACTCTTACAACACCGTCGTAATCATCTTGTAAACCGTCTTCTTCTCTATCGCCATCATAAGCGTCAATTAAACTGTTTATGTCTCTGTAGGTATAATAAAGAGCTTCTTTTCTTTCTTTATCATCAAGATACGTTTTCGCCTGCCAATCAGTTGCATTTTCACCAGCAAAGTGCAAGATTGCACTTTGAACTAAAACACGGCTTTGAATCAACTCAGAAACCATCATATCGAACACTTGCGCTCTTGATTGACCTTGTTGTTCGTATTGATAGTATTTGTTCATGTACGACATGATCAAATCTTTCTTATAAATATAAGCTTTGTCACCGGCAATTTGAACTGTTGCGACAACTTGGTTCATATCCTTTTTGCTATCCGTTTGAACAAGATTACAGCCCGAAAGCGTGCTCAAGCAAACTATTAAAGATAACGCAAGCGATATAATTGATGCCAAAATTTTTCTCATATATAATCTCCCAAAAATTAAGAACAAATTAGTATACCCATTAAGTATATACTATCTTTTAAAAAATTGCAAGCGATTGCATATTTTTTATTGTATAAAAAAGGTTTTTCTGCGTTTTAAAAATAGCGCTTTTTGTTTTTTACTACACTGCTTGATATTACGCTTAGCTAGTCGCTTTAATCAAAAACGCTTTTATTAAACACAGCATTTCTTCGTTGGTTTGCCCATCGTTTAAGAATTCTAACGCAGGAGCTGACGCCATAGAAATTCTAACTTGGTCACTAAACTCCTCAATAGCCACGTTTAGTTTTTGGTCAGCGAACACCTTGAAGTCGTCAAATATTAAAGACGTATCGCCTTTTTTGACGTTTATTTCTTTAACGCTAAGCTTTGTAGCAAGCATTTTAACTACGGCTATATTTATTAAATTATCCGCTTCTATCGGCAAGTGCCCGTATGCATCTTCAATGGCCAAACGGAACTCAGTTTCTCTTTCAAGCGAATTTATTTCCGCAATCTCTTTATAAGCGTCCATTCGGGCAACGTTGCTTTCTATATATGCATCAGGTATAAACGCAGTTACCCTTACGTCTAGTTCGGGCGAAACCTCTTCTTTTCCTGAAATTTCTTCCCTTAAAAGCTTTGAATATAGCTCGTAACCGATTTTTTCCATATGCCCGTGCTGTTCTGCACCCAAGATGTTGCCCGCGCCCCTAATTTCAAGGTCACGCATAGCAATCTTAATCCCGCTTCCCATTTCGGTAAACTCTATTATCGCGTTCAAGCGCTCGAAAGCTGTGTTAGACAACACCTTTTCTCGCTTAAACGTAAAGTAGGCATAGGCTAAACGGTCGCTTCTTCCCACCCTGCCTTTTAATTGATATAACGTCGAAAGTCCAAGCTTATCGGCATCTATGACGATTAACGTGTTTGCTTTAGGTAGGTCAATGCCGTTTTCTATTATAGTGGTGGAAATTAAAACGTCACTTTCGCCCTTGTAAAAATTCATCACGTTGCTTTCCATAACGCGCTCTTCCATTTGACCGTGAACAACGGTGATTTTTAGCGTGGGCATCAATGCTTGAACGTGTTCGGCAAAAGTAAATATACTTTCTACACGGTTATAAAGTATGAACGCTTGTCCACCGCGATTGATTTCACGGCTAATTGCATCTTTGATAAGCACGTCCGTTTGCTCGGTTACATACGTTTGAACGGGCAAACGCTTTTTGGGCGGAGTGTTAATTGTGCTTATTGCACGTATTCCCGATAACGACATATGTAACGTTCTAGGAATTGGCGTGGCGGTAAGAGTAATAGCATCGACGTTAGATTTCAACAGCTTGATTTTTTCTTTATGCTCAACGCCAAAACGTTGTTCTTCATCCAAAACAAGCAAGCCTAAGTCGTGAAACTCCACGTCTTTACTGAGCAGTCTATGTGTGCCGATTATAAAATCTATTTCCCCTGCTTTAAGCTGTGCTAATATCTTTTTTTGTGCGGTAGGCGTCTTAAATCTATTTAAGCACGCTATTTTAACACCGAACGCAGAAAATCTTTCTAAAGCAGTGTTGTAATGCTGTTCGGTAAGTATGGTTGTAGGTGCGAGCATAACCGCTTGCTTTCCGCTAACTATCGCGCGGAAAACGGCACGAAATGCCACTTCGGTTTTTCCAAACCCAACGTCCCCACAAACAAGCCTATCCATAACTTTAGTGCTTAACATATCCGCTTTAATTTCCTGATTTGCAAGCACTTGGTCAGGGGTATCTTCAAACGGGAACGAACTTTCAAAAATGCTTTGAAGTTCTTCATCTTCGGGAAACTTAAAGCCCTTTTGTTCATCTCGTTCTTGATACAACTTTTTAAGGTCGAAAGACATCTTCTTAATGCTTTCTTTAACGCGGTTTTTAACCCGTTCAAAGTCTTTTCCACCAATTTTTGACAATTTCGGTTTCTTTTCACTGCCAAGATACCTTGTCAAAATATCCATTTGCTCAACGGGAACGTATAGTATATCCCCGCCGGCATATTCGACCGCAACGTAATCTTTAGTCCCTTCGGTTGAAGATATTTTTTTATTGCCTAAAACTCTACCCACGCCGTGAACTTCGTGCACGCAGTAATCGCCTACTTCAGGGGCGGTGAAAAAGTTTTGTTTTTTACTCTTAATGCGTTTCATTGACGCGGGTCTTGCGTACAAATTCCCGCTACCGATAACAACTGCCTTTTCTTCGTGAAAAATAAACCCTCGCGAAAGCTTTTCGCTAACCACGTTAACGCCTTTAAGCTCACCATCGCTGTCGATAGTTGATGCAATGCCCCTTAAAGAAAGTTCGTAATTAAAGTTTTCGGCACGCTTTCTATCAGCAGTGCATACCGTTATAGAGTACCCTGACCTAAGCCAATTATCTATATCGGTAAAAACTTCTTTAAAGTCAAGCTGATAGTCGGCAACGCCGCTAACGGTTGGGTTTATTATTTTTAACGGATTGAAAAATGGGATTGCAGTAGAAAGCGTTTGAAGTGCTACCACGCGGAAGTTTTTAAGTTTTTCTTTTACCCCGTCAAAATCAATCATAAGCCTTTTTGCGAAAGAAAAGACTTCGCCTTCGGCTTTTAGTGCGTTGTATCGTTCGGTAAATTCTGTAAGGTTGAGTTCACCAAGCTCGTTTATGCGCTTTGATTCATCAAACACTATTATAGTGTCTTTATCTAAAAGGTCAAAAATGGTAGCGCAGTCTTGAGATAACGGACTTAACGCACTCAAAAATCCTAAATCACGGTTTTCCATTGCAAGAAATATGTCTTCACTTAAAACTTTAAGGCGTGCTCTTGCATCATCTTTAACGTTTTTAAGTTCGTTTTTTATTATTGACTTAAACAAATTTATATCGTCATCAAAAAAACAAAACTCTACTGCTTGTGGAATATCAACACTATCAATATATCCCAAATTTTCACGAGTTTGCGCATCATAACGTTTGATTGCTTCAACCGTATCGCCAAAGAAATCTATTCTAATCGGGTTATCACTATCAATACTAAACACGTCCATTATGTCACCACGTACAGAAAACGTGCCTCTACTTTCAACGCTTTCAACACGGGTGTAACCAAAAGAAACAAGGTCAGTTATCATTTGGTTTTGGTTTAGGTCTGCATTTTTTTGCACGCATATACTACGCACGGTTTTGCAAACACATTGAAGTAACGCTTCGATAGTAACAACCACAACGTCGGCTTGATTAAGTTTACTCAACGCGCTTATTCTATCGTATAACCCATCCTTTGAAAACGCCCTTGTCGTCAATAACAGTTCGTCTTTAGGGGCAAGATAGACAGCGGTTTTTAATGATATTTCGTTAATAGCATCAACGGCAATTCGCGCAGTCAAAGCATCTTTAACAACATATAAAACCTTACTGTCAAGTGTGCAAACAAGAAAATTCTTAAAAGCATCATTAACGCCGAAAACCGCCATAGGCATGCCTTGGCGGACGTTATCGGTAAACTCTTTAACCGAATTGTTTTTTTGTTTTAACGCTAAGATTTTATCCAGCACTTTTTATACCTTTAGGCTGTTAAAGTTAACCTTCAACCTTGCCGTTATATCTTTGCATTATTTCTTGAACACTCTTTCCAAACGCAAAGTTGACAGCGCAATCCCTTGCTACTGCTATAGCTTTGTTAAACGTCGGCTTATCCTGTTCTTTTATACCTGATAGAACGTAATTTATGAGCGGAATATTAAACTCGCCTTGTGGCTTAAACCCTATGCGAACACGGCAAAAGTCACCGCTACCTAAAAGTGCGATTATATTCCTCATGCCGTTGTGCGTACCCGCCGAGCCGTTTTCACGAATTCTTATAAAGCCTGCATTAAGGTCAAAATCGTCGTAAATAACCATCACGTCTTTCAATGCGATTTTATAAAAGCAAACGAGTTCCCTAACGCTTTCACCGCTTAGGTTCATATACGTTTGTGGCTTTGCGAGTAAAACCTTTTGTCCGCCAACGTTAGTCTCTGCAACTAAAGCACGGCACTTTTCTTTATTAAATTGAACGCCAAGCTTTTCCGCCACAGCATCTAAACACATAAAACCTAAGTTGTGAAAGGTGTTTTTATACTGTGCGTCCGGATTGCCTAAGCCAACGATAAGTTTCATTTATCTTTCTCCAATAAAAAAGCCGTTTTGAAAACGGCTTTTCTTTAGTGTTAATTTTTACTCGTATATTGCCGACAATGATGAATCAGCGTAAATAGAAGTGATAGCTTTTGCAATAAGTTTTGCAACTGAGAGCACTTTAATCTTGGGGTTAGATCTAACGTTTTCAGGAAGATCGATAGTATCTAATACCACGATTTCTTTTATAGGTGATGCAATGAGTCTTTCCATTGCAGGACCACTCAATACACCGTGCGTGCAACATGCGTAAACTTCCTTCGCACCGTTGTTTACAAGCGCTTGCGCGCCTTGGCAAATTGTTCCAGCCGTATCAATCATATCGTCAAGCATTATGCACGATTTTCCGTTAACGTCGCCGATAACGTTCATAACTTCTATCGCGTTTGCTTTGGGACGACGCTTGTCCACTATTGCAAGTGAAGCATCTACTCTTGAAGCAAAGTTCCTTGCTCTACCAACTGAACCAACGTCAGGTGATACAACAACCCAGTTTTCATCCATTTTCTTCTTGAAATATTTTGCTAATAATGGCGCGCCGTAAAGGTGGTCAACAGGAATATCAAAGAAGCCTTGGATTTGCGCTGCGTGAAGGTCCATAGTAAGAACTCTGTCAGCACCAGCACTAGTTAATATATCAGCAACAAGCTTTGCTGTAATCGGGTCTCTCGGGCGAGCTTTTCTGTCTTGTCTTGCGTATCCAAAATAAGGCATAACCGCCGTTATTCTACCTGCTGATGCTCTCTTACAAGCATCAATCATAATAAGCAACTCCATAAGGTTATCGTTTACAGGAATAGACGTTGATTGAATAATAAAAACATCTCTACCTCTTACCGTTTGAGGAAGGGTGATACTAATTTCCCCATCAGAGAATTTGCCAACTTCCGCATTGCTTAAAGTAAGCCCAAGTTCTTGTGCAACTGCTTCAGCCAAAGGTCTGTTCGAGTTGCCTGCTAAAACTTCAATCTTGTTGCCGTGTGTAATCATATTTAATTTTTCTCCTAATGTAACTTTGTGTACATGTAGTACCTAACTATATTTTATGACAAATCTTTATTTTAGTCAAGACTTTTTTGAGTTCGTTTTGCTTTAAAATAATTTTTTATTATATTTGAGCATTCATCTTGCTCAATTCCGCCCAAAAAATTGGTAGTATGGTTTAATCCGCTATCAGTTAATATGTTAAACTTGCTTTGCGCACCGCCACTCTTTAATTCGTATGCACCAAAGTACACGTTGCTTATTCTAGCATTTACTATTGCCCCCGCACACATCGGGCAAGGCTCTAGGGTAACGTAAAGATCTGCGCCGTCAAGCCTCCAACTCTTTAGTTTTTTGCAAGCCTTTTGTATGGCTAAAATTTCAGCGTGCGCGGTGGCGAGTTGTGTTTTTTCCATTTGGTTAAAAGCCCTAGCTATAATCTTGCCGTCTTTTACTATAACCGCACCGATAGGCACTTCGTCTGCGGTTAAAGCTTTCTTGGCTTGCTCAATGGCTTTTTTCATAAACTTTATTTGCATTTTTTCTCCGTTAAAAATTGCATTGCTTTTTCTATTACTTGTTTGTTTTTATAATAAATCTCATCTAAATTGTTTTCGCCTATGGGATGAGATAAAAAGTCACTACCAACCTCTATTGTAAGCGCGGGAATTTTTAATTTTTCAATGCACCAATCTTTATATCCGCCACAAGAATTCGGCGTGCTTTTAATTTGATAACCCGTGCATTTTGCAACCGTTTTCGCAAAGCTGTAATCCCGCTCTTTTATCTTTCCGCTTTGAAAAAACTCATAATATATCTCTTCACCCTTTGAGTGATAACTAATGGTTGCGTCAGGCTTAACTTTTAACGTAAAATCTCTAAGCGCAATAGTTTCAGGCTCCGAAAAGGGCTTTTTCCCAACGTAATTTTCCCGCCCTGCAATAAAAACGTTCTTTTCGCCTTTTGCCCAGCGCGCATCAAAATTAACGTTTAAATCTACTCCACGTGCATTCGCTTTATAGAGCGGATTTATCTTTTCCACAACGTCTATCCCATCGGGATTAACCGTAGGAATAAAATAAACCGTTCCCGCTTTTTTGTGCAAAACGTAGTTTTCTATCTGCCGTAAACAAAGCAACGAAGTAACGTATTCACGCGCGTGAATAGCGTACTGACAAATAAGCACGGGAGTAGTGGATACGCTTACTTTGAAAAAGTAAATGTTCCTACCGCAAAAGCTTTTACCCACTATACCCTTTTCGCCTTTAAAGTCCGTATAAAATCTTTCTATTTTGTTTAAAACGCTCATACATCAATGTATGAACTATTTGTGATATGCGCTACCTGCGTTTATAGAAAAAGCACGGTAAAGTTGCTCAGTAAGCATCAATCTAAACAAGGTGTGCGGAAAAGTCATATCCGAAAAAGAAAGCAAATAGTCCGCCTTGTCCTTAACCGCTTTTGAAAGCCCGTATGACCCGCCAATTACAAAAGTTATAACACCCTCACCATTATCGGTAAGCGTTTTTATCTTTTTTGCCAGCTTTTCACTCGATAGTTTTTCGCCTTCGATAGCCATAGCAAAAACTTTACCTTTAAGGTTTGCAAGAATTTTTTCGCCCTCTTTATTTTTTATTGTTTGAATTAGATTTTCATCAACTTTATTATAGTTTTCTTCCGCGATTTCGATAATTGAAAAATCGCAGTATTTTGCTAATCTTTTTTTATATTCTTCTATGCCTAATGAAAAGTATTTTTCCTTTACTTTCCCCACGGCAACAACGTTAACTTTTATCATACTTTATGCCACCGGAATTAAAGACGTTGCAATCAGCAATAAACAAACCACAACGCCGAATATTCCAAACGGTAAAAAGAAATCGCTAATTGATTTTTCTTTAACCGCTTGGGTTTTGTCTTTTAATAAATTTCGCACAGCTATAAAAACAAAAACAGCAAGCATTATAACTCCGCCCAATATTAAAAGTAGGTTATACAAGTTTATCTTAACGTTAAAATAAGTTAACAAGAGTATAACGAAATTGTTTAGAAAGTGCGTCACTATGCAAGGGATTATGCTTTTTGCATTTAGCGCCAAAAGAGCAAGCCCCATTCCTATCAAAAATTGGTAAAATAATTGAACAGCTGAAGCGTGATATAGCGCAAAACACATTGATGATAAAAGTATTGCAACCACCTTTTTGCTACCGTTAAAAGCGTTAAGCAAAAGCCCGCGGAAAAATATTTCTTCAAAAACGGCAGGAACTATTGCAATAAAAATTGTATATATTACTAACTCGCCTACTCCATTTATAACTAAGTCATTATCAAACTTTAGACCCAGGCTTTCTAAAAAAGCTTGGAAAGCACTGTTTATAAATCCCAGCCCAAAAAACGCACCCAAAAACAACGCTAACGACATTATAAGCCATAGCGGATTAAACTTGTTTAGCCCCGTTACATCTAACGAATTAAATCTTTTATTCGTGCAAAAATAGGCAATGATGATAGATATTGCTATAGGCGGAAAAATTGAGCATATAGCGTAAAACGTTACATTCTTTGTGGGCGCTATAGCACTTGCTATGCTTTGCCCTATAAAAACTGCAAAAACGTATAAAAACATCATTAGCGCGAAAGCTAAACCACCATCGCGTGCTTGCATTTTTGGATAATTGTTTTTTTCTTTCATTGTCTCTTTTATCTAATAAAGGCTCCAAAATACTATTTGGAGCCTTTATTCTATCCTCTAGGTGAGTAGTTTGGCGATTCTTTAGTAATTGAAATATCGTGTGGATGTGACTCAACTAAAGATGCACTTGTAATTTTAACGAACTGTGCGTTCTTACGTAAATCATCAATAGTTTTAGTTCCGCAATATCCCATACCTGCACGAATACCGCCACACATTTGGAATACGATATCCGAAAGCGCTCCACGATAAGGAACTCTACCTTCAACGCCTTCTGGAACAAGTTTTTTAGCATTTTCTTGGAAGTAACGGTCTTTGCTACCGCAAGCCATTGCAGGAAGCGAGCCCATTCCCCTATATACCTTAAAGCTTCTGCCTTGATAAATTTCAATTTCGCCAGGGCTTTCAAGCGTGCCGGCAAACATAGAACCTATCATAACTGCCGCAGCACCACCGCCGATTGCCTTAGTAATATCACCACTGTATTTAATACCGCCATCAGCAATAACTTTTTTACCGAATTTTTCTGCACGTTCAGCACAGTCCATAACTGCGGTGAGTTGGGGTACGCCAATACCTGCAACTATTCTTGTCGTACAAATTGAGCCAGGACCGATACCAACCTTAACAACGTCTGCACCAGCATCAATCAACGCTTCAGTTGCGTCAGCCGTTGCAACGTTACCAGCAATAATAGGAAGGTTTGGATATACTTTCTTAATGTTAGAAACCATATCCAAAATGTTTTTAGAGTGACCGTGAGCACTATCTACAACGATTATATCAACCTTTGCTTTAACTAGGGCATCAACTCTTTCTAACGTGTTCTTAGAAACACCTACCGCAGCGCCAACCAAAAGCCTGCCGTTTGCATCTTTTGCTGAATTAGGGTATTGAATTGCCTTTTCAATATCTTTGATAGTAATAAGTCCTTTCAAGTAACCAGCTTCATCAACGATAGGTAGTTTTTCTATTCTATGCTTACCGAGAATTTTTTGAGCATCTTCAAGCGAAGTTCCAACAGGCGCTGTAACCAAATTTTCTTTGGTCATTATGTTGCCAATGGGTTGAGTGAAGTTGCTTTCAAAGCGCAAGTCACGGTTGGTAAGTATTCCAACAAGTTTGCCGTCTTTAGTAATGGGAACACCGCTTATGCGATATTTTTCCATTAAAGCGAGAGCATCTGTTACAGGGTTTTCAGGTTCTAAAAAGAAGGGGTCGGTAATAACGCCGTGTTCACTTCTTTTAACTCTATCTACGTGTTGAGCTTGTTCTTCAATAGACATGTTTTTGTGGATAATACCAATACCGCCTTCTCTTGCCATTGCAATTGCTAAGCGAGATTCGGTTACGGTATCCATAGCGGCACTCATAAGCGGAATGTTGAGTTTGATTGTTGGCGTTAAAGCCGTGCTCAAATCAACGTGCGCGGGCACTACCTCACTTGCTTGTGGAACAAGCAACACGTCATCAAAAGTTAAGCCTTCTTTAATAATTCTACCCATTTTAGTCTCCTTTGTTTTGCTTTTTATATTCCCTTATCAGCCAAGTTCTATTAAGTCGGCTGATTTATACGTTTGTTGTGTTGCGCTAACGTTTGCGCAAGCGCTTATTGCATCTTTAAGCACAGTCTTTTCCTGTGTCGTTTGAGCAGTTAAATAGTTCGTTTTTAAAACCCTTAGCGGATTGTACTGGGTGTAGCCGTATTCGGCAACAAACTCACTACCAACGGTAACTGCCCCGCTAAAATTATCGTTATACGCAAGCGAAAGCGCATAGCAACCATAGTAATACTCAACATTACTTACGGTCGAGGCGGGTTTTGACTGGCAAAACTCATCAAAATGTTTGTGTTCAATAAGCATCTTCGAATACTTTTCACTAAGCGCATAATCCTTTGCACCGTAAACCTTTACTAATAGTTTATCTAAATCATTGATGTCGCCCGATTTTTCATATTGTCTTTCATAAAAGAAAACGGACGCAGAGTAATTCCCCACGCCGTCAAAAAAACCCGCAACCGTTGCAGGCGCAAAAAGGCACAATGCACCAAACGTTATGATTAGCGCACATATCGTTGATATAAGAGTGATTAAGGTTGTTTTAATTACTAACTTTTTCAATCTCTGTCCCTTTATAAAAAGTATTTTTATTATTTTATCAAAGTTTTATATAAAAATCAATCCTTTGCACCAAAAATTTTTGCTCTTTTAGTAATTACTTGGATTTTTTATTCATATTTTTAGCGTAGGAGTGTATGTATGAAAAAATTTTTCGCTTTTATAATTGCTGTTTGTTGTTTAGTTTGCATTTTACCTGCGTGCAAAAGTCAAAGCATGCTAATTGACCGAGTAAGCCAACTGCGCTTGGATATTTTTAGTGGGAAAAGCGAACATTTTTTAGTAAAAGCTTGGTATGGTTTTACTGAAACGCCATTTGATAACGATGGTAAGGTAAAAGAACGAAAGTATCAACTCACTTTCTCTATGCCTAATCTTGACGTAAGTAACTCAACCTACACTGTAAATATGGAACATAACAAAAAAACTTACTCACAAACGTTTTCCGTCAACCCTGTTACAAGCGCTGTAAACGCAGTCCTAAACGTAAGTGATTTTAATTTGAAAGAATTTATAGTGACCATTAAATGCGATTCCTTTTCGCAAGACGTTACGCTTAAATCTATTCTGCCAGATAATACGCTTTCATATCAAAATGCTTTAAGCTGTCTTGAGAAAAATCAAAAAACGTTAATTGATAGTTACTACGACCAAAACGGTAATTTTACCGCTGAAATTCACCTTCGTGTTTTACTTAAAGATGATAAACCCTATTATTACGTTGGGCTTGCAAGCGCAAACGGAAACTTAAAAGCCTTTTTACTTGACGGAATAACCGGTGAAGTCCTTGCTATAAGAGAAATTTTTTAGTTATGCATTAAAAAATCATAACGTATTCAAAAAAAGCGCCAAAAGGCGCTTTTTTCTATTCTTCAATCATATATGCTTTTTTAATTACCACAGGCGTAACGGGCACGTCGTCATAGTAAGCCCAAGAAGTCGTTTCAACGGTTGAAATATCTATTGCAACTTGCAAACTTTCTTCATCACAAACCTTGCCGAAAGCAGCGTACTGAGCATCAAGATATGCTTGGTCATCAACGCAAATAAAGAATTGTGATGACGCAGAGTTGGGATCCATCGTTCTTGCCATAGATATTACGCCAGGTGCGTGATGAAGGTCGTTTTTAACGCCGTTCATAGCAAATTCGCCCTTAATGGTTCTTGGCGCTTTTTTATCTTTAAGCCCACCTTCCCAACTAAATCCACCGCCTTGAATCATAAATCCAGGGATTACACGGTGAAAGCAAAGCCCATCATAAAACCCGCTTTTTACAAGGTCAATGAAGTTTTCAACGCTTATCGGTGCGTGTTCGGGTAAAAGCTCTATATTAATTTTTCTTTGGTCAGTTAATTCAAAACAAACTTTTGACATAATTTCTCCTATCATTAGGTTGAATAATATTTTTTATATAAACGTTAAAAAGTAACGACGCATAACGAAGTTTACTAACATTGTTAAAAGGTTAAGAAACAAGTTAGGCTAGGCTCGACTGCACAAAAGGAGCGAAATTGACCTTGCTGGTCATTGAGGTCTTTTGTGCAAGGCAGTAACGACGCATAACGAAGTTTATTAACGTTTTACATTATAGTTATCTTTTAGCGACACTATTTCGCTAATTATTTCTTTTCCGTTAACGTTCAATCTCTTAAAGTAACCAGTACGGATAAGTTGATAACTTGCGTTATAATCATTTTCAAGTATATAAGGCTCAACCTTGCCACTAGAGATTTTAACGCTTTCTTTGTTCATTCTTTCGCTAAAGTCTTGACCAGCGTATTCTTCATCTTTTAATAGATGACCGTATTGGCGGATTTCCATATCAACAGCGGTATCGGCATTGAGCCATTGGATAACGCCTTTAACCTTAATACCAGAAGTATCATTACCGCTCTTGCTTTCGGGAACGTATGAGCAAACAAGTTCTTTAACAGCGCCTTGTTCATCCAAAATAACGTCGTCACACTTAACGATATACGCACTCTTTAAGCGCACGTAACCATCTTTCTTTAGACGGAAATACTTAGGTGGAGGATTAAGTGAAAAGTCGTCGGCATCTATGTAAAGATTTTTAGAAAAGTCAACCTTTCTCGTTCTCTTTATTTCTTCGTTGGGGTTAATTTCAAAATCAACTTGTTCAGTTTTACCGTCAGGGTAATTTGAAATAGTGAGTTTTATTGGGTTAAGTATACCCATAGCGCGCTCAGCATTAGCATTGAGATATTCTCTTATACACGCTTCCAAATAACTGATTTGAACTTCCGAATTTGCTTTGCTAACACCTATTCTTGCGCAAAAATCTTTTAATGCTTCAGCGGGAATACCGCGGTTGCGAAGCCCTGTTAAAGTGGGCATTCTCGGGTCATCCCAACCATCAACAGAACCATCTTCAACAAGCTTTTTAAGATAACGCTTACTCATAACAAGGTTGGTCACGTTAAGGCGTGCAAACTCTATTTGTCGGGGCTTTGGTGAAAAGCCAAGTTCTATCCCAACCCAATCGTAAAGAGGGCGGTGATCTTCAAACTCCAAAGTGCAAAGCGAGTGAGTTACCCCTTGCATGTAGTCGCAAATGGGGTGCGCATAGTCGTACATAGGATAAATACACCATTTATCGCCCGTTCTATGGTGAGTTTGGCGTAAAATTCTATAAATTACCGGGTCACGCATGTTGATGTTTGGCGAAGCCATATCAATTTTAGCACGTAAACACTTTTTCCCATCGGCAAACTTACCCGCTCTCATATCGCTAAAGAGCGCAAGGTTTTCTTCCACGCTTCTATTCCTATACGGGCTTTCTTTACCCGGTTCAGTTAAAGTCCCACGGTTAGCGCTTATTTCTTCAGGGCTCATATCGCATACGAACGCCTTGCCTTTTTTGATAAGTTCCACCGCAAAGTCGTAAATCTTTTCAAAAAAGTCCGATGCGTAACATTCTCTATCCCACTCAAAACCAAGCCATTTAATGTCGGCCTTAATTGCATCTACAAATTCGGTTTTTTCTTTTGAAGGGTTAGTATCGTCAAAGAAAAGGTTACATTTACCGTTGTACTTTTCTTTCATGCCAAAGTTGATACACAAAGATTTGGCGTGGCCAATGTGAAGATAGCCGTTAGGTTCTGGGGGAAAACGCGTTTGAACGGCGTTAACTTTGCCAGAAGACAATTCGTCATTTATAATTTGTTCAATAAAATTAGTTGCTTCAACCATGTAAAACACCTTGAAATATTATTTATGCAATAAGTATACCACAAATATCTAAAATAAAAAAGCAAAACAAGCAGTTTGCTTGACTAAATTTTAAAGATAATGTACAATAACTTGTGATATTTCAATTTATACTAAATAAGGAACTTAGTTATGAAAGAAAAAAACGTTAGCACAATGGAAAAAATAGTTAACCTTTGTAAAGGTAGGGGTTTTATTTTCCCCGGCAGTGAAATTTACGGTGGTCTTGCAAACACTTGGGATTACGGTCCTTTAGGCGTTGAACTTAAAAACAATATTAAGCGTGCTTGGTGGCAAAAGTTTGTTACCGAAAACAAGCTTAACGTTGGGCTTGACGCTGCTATTTTAATGAACCCTCAAACTTGGGTTGCTTCTGGTCACCTTGCAGGCTTTTCAGATCCTTTGATGGACTGTAGAGAATGTCACGAACGTTTTAGAGCTGACAAACTTATTGAAGATTGGGCTCAAGAAAACAACTTTACTCTACCTAAGCCTATCGACGCTTTCTCTCACGAAGAAATGAAAGCGTTTGTTGATGAGCACAATATCCCTTGCCCCACTTGTAAAAAGCACAACTTTACGGATATTCGCCAATTCAACCTTATGTTTAAGACTTTCCAAGGCGTAACTGAAGATGCTAAGAATACCGTTTATCTCCGTCCTGAAACGGCACAAGGTATTTTTACAAACTTTGTTAACGTTCAACGTACCACAAGAAAGAAAATGCCTTTCGGTATCGCGCAAATCGGTAAATCTTTCCGTAACGAAATTACCCCCGGTAACTTTATTTTCCGCGTGCGTGAATTTGAACAAATGGAATTGGAATTTTTCTGCAAGCCCGGCACCGATTTAGAATGGTTTAGCTACTGGAGAAGTTTCTGCCGTGATTGGCTTCTTGCCATCGGCTTAAAAGAAGAAAAAATTAGGCTCCGTGACCACGATCCCGAAGAACTTTGTTTCTACTCTAAAGCAACTACGGACTTTGAATTCTTGTTCCCATTCGGTTGGGGCGAACTTTGGGGCGTTGCCGATAGAACTGATTACGACCTTACCCAACACAAAAACGTTTCTGGAAAAGACTTATCTTACTTTGACCCTGAAACTAACGAAAGATATATTCCTTACGTTGTTGAACCGAGCCTTGGCGTTGAAAGAACTGTACTTGCAGTACTTTGCAATGCTTACGACGAAGAAGTTGTTGACGCAGAAAAGAACGACGTTAGAACCGTACTTCGCTTACACCCAACGCTTGCTCCATTTAAATGCGCAATATTACCCTTATCAAAGAAACTTTCCGAAAAGGCTGATGAAATTTATTCTAACCTTATTAAGAGCTTCCCCGTTGATTACGACGAATCTGGCTCTATCGGTAAACGCTATCGCCGTCAAGACGAAATTGGTACACCTTACTGCGTAACAATCGACTTTGACACGTTAGAAGATAACGCAGTTACCGTACGTGACCGCGACACAATGCAACAAGTTAGAATTCCTATCAGCGAACTTGAAAGTTATATTGCTGAAAAAATTAAATTTTAATTAGTTAACTAAAAACGGCACGCTTTTAAGCGTGCCGTTTTGTTTTTACTATAATATGTTCATTTTTTATTGTTTATAATCCTAATAGTTTTTGATGACAAGAGTTCTAAGCCTATTGCGGTAACTACGCTCAAGGTAAAAGATATTAGAAGAATTAACCAAGGTTGTAAAGTTTGATAAAAAACTGAAAAGCCACCGAGTAAAAATATATGATGCGTTATAAAAAACGTATAGGAAAATCTATCTGTTAAGCGCAATAACTTAGACGTTTTAACGTGGTCAATCTTGTTAAATGCCGTTAACGCGAGAGCGCACATGCTTGAAGCAAACACCACGCCTGAAAGTTCTCTCCCCAAATAATATATTTGAACAATTTGGCAGTTGACACTTAAAAGATAGGTAACGGCACTTACTATCGCTAGAAAAATAAATAAAGCCAACTTTTTTGCTATGCTAAGGCGGTTTTCAATAAGTTTCATGCCCCAACCAGCATAAAAAGGAAGGATTGCCATTCTTGCCCCAAACGGCAATATAGCAAGATTAATTAAAAGGCTACAAACGACAACTATAATACTAAGCGTTCTATTTATTTTTACCCCACCGCTGATAGCGTGCATAAAAGGAGTTATAGCATAGCAAATTAGTATTGCATAAACGTACCATAAATGTGAAAGAGTATGTAAACTGATGCCGTGAAAATCTGTTTTTAATAACGGCACGTTTATTCCACATAACTGTAAAATACCGACGATAGCGTAAGCGATCACAACAAAATAAATCACAGGCACTAAAATTTTTATAGCGTTCTTTTTATAAAAACCCAAGACGTTTGAGGTTCTCTTGCCCGCATACAAAAATCCGCTTATAAACAAAAAGGCGTGAACTGCATAGTATAAAAAATGCAAAGTGCGCTCATCCATAGTAAACGATACGACAAAATGATACGCAAACACCGTTAAAGCGCACAGTAACCTTATTATACTTATACTTAAATATCTTTTATCCATAGTTTTTTCCTATAGGTATATTTTAGGTTATTATGTAGATAGTGTCAAGTAAAATGCTATTAAGTAAAATTTTAGAGTATTTTTTTTATAAGTATTGACAAAAACTATATTATATTTTATAATAAATCTAATATTATTAAGGAGATAAAATTATGGAATTTAAAGGTTCTAAAACAGAAAAAAACTTATGGGAAGCTTTTGCTGGTGAATCACAGGCACGCAACAAATACACTTATTACGCATCTAAAGCAAAAAAAGAAGGCTACGAACAAATTGCTGCGTTGTTTTTAGAAACAGCTGACAACGAAAAAGAACACGCTAAAATTTGGTTCAAACTTGCGCATGGAATTGGCTCAACCATTGAAAACTTGAAAGACGCTGCTTACGGCGAAAACTATGAATGGACCGATATGTATGCACGCATGGCAAAAGAAGCTGAAGAAGAAGGCTTTACTGACATTGCAAGATTGTTTAAGGGTGTTGCTAAAATAGAAAAAGAACACGAAGAAAGATATCGTGCGCTCGCTAAAAACATTGAAGATGACACCGTGTTTAAGAAAAACCAAAAAGCAGTTTGGATTTGCCGTAACTGTGGTCATATTATCGATAGTGCCGAAGCACCTGAAAAGTGCCCCGTTTGCGACCATCCAAAAGCATATTTCCAACTTAGAGTTATCAATTACTAGTGTTTATAAAAAATTAACCCGACTGCTTTTTGCAGTCGGGTTTTTGTTATATCTTAGTAATTACGATCGAAAATTTCATCTAAACTGATATCGAAAAAATCAGCGATTTTAATAATTGTTTCATAGTCTGGGCGAACAGCATCATTTTCATATCTAGTATAATTTACCCTACCTACCCCCAATCTTTCAGCAAGTTGTTGTTGCGTTAACCCCGCAGACACTCTTAATTGCCTTAGTTTTTTGCCAATTTCCATTTTTTCACCCTTTATGATTGTATTTACTTGACATTGTACAATATATGTACTATAATGACAAAAAAGTACATATTTTGTACAAAAGGAGAATGCTATGGAAAAAGATTTAGAAACAAGTTTTAATCTTGCAAAAGCTGGCGACAAACAAGCAAAATTATTCCTTGCGAATGAAGTGTTTGACGTTTACAGTTCCTTTACAGAAGTTAAGCAAGGCAGGATTCACGCAAATTCTAACGAGGCCACACAAATATTGGATTGGATGTTTGAATTAACTCAAAAAGAAGACCGTCAAGCATTGATGTGGTCTGCTCTTATTTGCCACCATCAACAACATTATGATCAAGCGATAGATTTGTTTTTTAAAGCATTTAAAATTTCCGCTCAAAATAATCAACCGATTGCCCTTGCGTCTGCATATATCGGGTATTACTATGCTTGTGGTTACTGTCTTGAAAAAAACTTGGATAATGCAAAAAAACACGCTTTATTTGCTTTTAACCAAGGCGAAAAAAAAGTTTCTTCTTATGTTTTGGCCTGGATAATTGTCGAAAGAATGAAAAAAGGAGAAAGCGGAGACGACCTAGTATATGATTTAGAAAAATATCTTAAGACCTCTATACAAAACGGAAACGAGTCAGCAATGGCTTTATATAAAACTTTATTTGGAGAATAATATGATTGATTTAGAAAAACAAGCGAGAGAAGGTTTTAGACTAGAAGGTGGCTGTATATATAACCAAAACGGAGCAACCACATTGGAATATGGTGTAAGGTTAATAGAATTTGGTTGGAATAGCCCTTGTACTGAATATCACTTTGACAATTACGAATATAACGAATACTCAATTCGAAAGGAAACACAATATGATCAGTGGTATTTATGGAAAGGATATAGGAAAATATGCGAGTTGTATCATCTAGGTGATAAAACATTTAAGACCACTTTATAAAAACAAACATAAACTTTCTATAATTATAATAATATTAATTAATCAAACTTAAAGCCCACACGCTAGCGTGTGGGCTTTTTTGTTTTTAATATAGTTTAATGCCTTAAAAACAGCATAAAATGTTAGAAACGAGCAAGACAAGGCTCTAAAAGCGTTTTGGGTGAGATAAACCTTGTTGGTTATCGAAGTCAAAACGCTTTTAAGTAAACGCAGTATTGCGAAGTTTATAACCGCTTAAATTATGCGGGGGTCCAGCCCATCTTTTGTCCCGAAAGTATGTGTATATGCAAATGGAATACCGTTTGTCCAGCATCATCACCTTGATTGATAACTAAACGATAACCGTTTTCTAAACCCAACTCTTTAGATAGTGTAGGGATTTTTTCAAAGCACTTTTTAAGCATTTCAGCTTGTTCACTTGTCATATCTGCTAAAAGTTTAAAGTGACTTTTGGGCACGCAAAGATAGTGATTTTTTGCCTTAGGGTCAATGTCCTTAAAGATAAGCATATTTTCATCTTCATACATTTTTGTCGCGGGAATTTCACCTGCTATTATTTTACAAAACAAACAGTTTTCCATTTTTCTCTCCTTATAAAACCACGGCAAGCGCGCCGTCTAAATATGGCTCACCCACCTTTACTTTTTTAATTGCTTTTTCGCCAGAGTAATCTTTAATGTAAACTCTTAAATAGTTTTCAGTATATCCAACGGCGTAACCGTCTTTAATATCTTCAAACAAAAATTCTAAGGTTTTATTAAACTGGCTTTTTGCAAAGTTAAGTTTGCAACTCTCTTTTCGTTCAAGAAGCCTATCTAAACGCTCTTTTTTAATCTGCTTATCTAAGTCTTTCATTTTATATGCAACCGTTCCACTTCTTGGGCTAAATGGGAAAGCGTGAATATCACTAAACTTAACTCTATCAACCAAATTTAACGTGTCTATAAAATCTTCTTCCGTTTCGGTAGGAAAGCCAACGATAATATCGGTCGTAATACTTGCGTTTTCAAAATATTTTCTTATTAAATCAACCTTTTCAATATACTCTTGTGCAGTATAATGGCGATTCATTTTTTTAAGCACGTTATTTGAGCCTGATTGCAAGGAAAGGTGAAAGTGCGGAGCAAAGTTTTTTAAGCCTTTAAGAGCCGACAAAAACTCGTTAGTTATAACACCCACTTCTAAAGACCCTAGCCTAATGCGACAATCAACACCGCTCAATTTACTAATTAGCCCCGCAAGATTAAGTCCGTTATAATCATATGCTGAAAGGTTTATGCCGTTAAGCACGGCTTCCTTTGGTTTAAGCAAGCTAATCTCATCAATGATACTTTCTGGTGCTCTTGCCCTATTTCTGCCACGCAAGTACGGAATTATGCAGTATGCGCAAAAATTATTACAACCGTCTTGCACTTTTACGTACGCACGCGTTCTAAGTGATTTAGGCACGAGCAACTCCTCAAACGCTTGACAAGCTGGGCTTATGTTCTGCCCACTATTAGAGAGCATATCTAAAATCTTGTTCTTGTCAAACGTTCCCGTCACCAAATAGTTTGGGTCCTTGCTCGAAAAAGACGCGGGATTTTTTTGGCAAGCACAGCCTGTAAAGATTATCTTTGCGTTTGGGTTAAGGGTTTTAATTCTACTTGCAGTTTGGCGTGATTTTTTCTCGGCTTCGCTAGTAACTGCGCAAGTGTTAACTATGTACAAGTCGGCATACGTAAGTTTATCGCTAACATCATACCCGCGTTCTATGAGCCCTGCTATTAAACTGTCACTCTCACATTCGTTGACCTTGCAACCGAGAGTAAACACAACTGCTTTCATTATTTATCCCCTGCCTTTACAACTAGCGCACTCCATTCGCCTTTTATTCTTTGTTCTACAAAGATAAAGCCTGCTTTTTCGTAAGCTTGTTTAACCGCGGGAAGGCGTTCTACTAATATACCGCTTAATATGATTAAACCGTTAGGTTTTAGGTTGTTTGATATATATGGCGCAAACGCTATAAGAACTTCCGCCATAATATTGCACGCGATAACGTCACCCTTAACAGTGTTGTCGTCAAGCAAATTTTTAAGCATGACCGTGCCGTTTGACACGTTGTTTAATTTCATATTGTGTTCAGTTGCCACAACTGCGCATTCGTCAAGGTCGGTCATTATAACTTCTTTTGCGCCAAGCTTAGAAGCGGTTATACCTAGTATACCACTACCACAACCGACGTCCAAAACCACGTCGCTTTCTCTAACGTATTTATCCAAGAATTCAACGCACATTGACGTTGTTTCGTGCTCACCTGTACCAAAAGCCATATTAGAATCAAGCAACACTTTAATTTCCTTTTCACACGGAGTGTACTCAATCCATTCGGGCACGATAACAATTCTTCCTAAATGTATGGGCTTAAAATGTTCTTTCCACTGTTCGCGCCAAAGTTCCCCGTCAATTTCACGTTTAACCGTTTCAAGCGAGCCCAAATCAAGCGGACTCATTTGTTTAACTTGCGCTAATCTGCGTTCCACTTTACTTACAACGTCTTTAGCGCTATCCAAAGGAAAATACGCTTTTATAAGCACGGTTTTATCTGCTTTGAAAATACTTTCATCAGCATAGTCCCATGCTCTACCGTCACGCGCGAGAGCGATAACGTCCTCCACGTCGTTAATAACAACGCCCGCGTCGGTATATTCCCACAAAATATCGCTTATGATTTCTGCACCTATGTGCGTTGATGAGATTGTTAATTCAATGTAATTATTCATAGTAGTTTAATTTTAAACTATTTACAAAATATAGTCAATTAAAAAAGGCAGTTGATTTAATCATACTGCCTTTTTTAATGTATATAGTACCCCCATACTATTTGCTATATGGATCTTTGCCGTACATTGATTGAATATTGTCTCTATAACTCTTCATTTGTGGACATTGCTTAAAATCAAATCCTTCATCAAAACTTTCTATAAGTTTTTTCTGTTCGCGTGAAAGTTTTGAAGGAACTTCAACCACGACTTCAATATAAAGGTCGCCCGTTCCCCTACTTGATTTTATTCCCTTACCACGCACAAAGAATATCTTTCCGCTTTGTGTGCCTTCTGGAATAGTGTAATCAAACGTCTCGTCAATGAGCGGAACTTTAACCTTGCCACCGAGTACCGCCGTCTTAAAACTTACGGGCACTGACACGTAAAGGTCAAAATTCTTTCTTTTAAATATCTTGCTTGGCTCAACCTTCATAACAACGATAAGGTCACCGCTTGGCCCACCGTTTTCGCTTGCTTGACCATAGCCTTGCTTTCTTATATAACTACCAGTATCGGCACCAGCGGGAATATCTAAAACGAGCTTAGTTGCGTTTCTTTGATAGCCTTTGCCGTTGCAAGTTTTACACGGCTCGATTATCTTTTTGCCCGTGCCCTTACATTCATCACATGCGCGAACTTGCACCGAGCGGAAAAATCCGTTACCTGCAGTATATTGAATTTGCCCTGTTCCACCACACTTTTCACAAGTTTTATAAGCCGTGCCACTTTTTGCGCCAGTACCTTTACAGTCTTGACAAGTTTCGTTCCTGTGATAAACTATCTCTCTGCGACAGCCTTTTGCCGCATCTAAAAAGCTTAGTGAAAGCTCAATGGTTATATCTTCGCCTTTAGTTTTGGTTTGCCTTCTAGCTCTACCTCCACCAAAGCCACCGAATATGTCGCCAAAAATATCGCCAAAGTCACCAAAACCACCGAAACCACTTGCGCCACCGCCGAAACCGCCCATTCCGCCGTTTGGGTCGCCAAAAGTATCGTAATTTTTTCTTTTCTTTTCATCCGACAACACTTCGTGCGCTTCGTTAAGCTCCTTAAATTTTTGCGCAGCCGCTTGGTCGCCGGGGTGCAAGTCAGGGTGGTATTTTTTTACCTGTGACCTGTACGCTTTTTTTATCTCGTCAGGCGTTGCGTTTTTAGAAACGCCTAAAATTTCGTAATAATCTTTTTTTGCCATAAGTTACCTTGAATTTTATATGGTTTAGAGTTTATGCAATTTCTTTTTGCTCTTTAACTTCTTCCATTTGTTTAGACGATTTATCTTTACCTAAAATATTGTAGCGGATGATTGCTACTAATATTGAAACAGCAGCAAAGCAATCGTGAATTAACGCTATAACGTATACCCTTGCAATTCCGTTGCCTATCCAACAAAGTATTAATGATAAGAATAAATAACGGTAAGCTTTTTCATCCATAACAAAGTAAGCTATAGTGCTAAGTAACCCGCCTACTACCGGAAATAGTGAAAAATAGTCTTGCCACGTAAACACACTTATTGCAACTTGAACCATTAAGAAAAATACAAGCCAAACTTTACTGTCAGCCCACTTATGTTTTCCACGCTGAAAAAAAACAGAAAGTTGAATAAAACCGATTAGGTTAACAAGTGCACTGGTAAAATCGCCGTATAGAATAAAGTATGTAACCCAGCAAATTGCGCCTAGCATTGCATAAAAAATAATCCTGTTTCTCTTTTTATTTTGCGTTTCTAAGATTTTTGTGCCTATTGCTATAACGCCAATGCCGTTAATCAATATTCGGTAGCCATCTACACCGAGAAACGCAGTTAACCCCGCAACTATATCGCCACCCACTTGCGCGAGTGAAAAAAGTAAATTGTTCATAAAAATGAAATATTAAAAATTATTTTATACACAAACCAAAAGGCGAATTTTCGCCTTTTGGTTTGTATTGTTTTTTAAAATATATTGTTTGTCCTTTTATCAATTAACGCAGTATTGCCCAGTTTATAACCGCTTAAATTATTGATGGAATTCTTCGCCACCAGCACCGTTAGCGTTTGGATCACCGTTGGGATTTGCTTGTTGATAAATTTTAGCAAAGATTGCTTGTGATTCGTTAGAAAGTTTTTCAGTTGCCTTAACTATTCTATCGTTATCGTTAGATGCAAGTTCTTCTTTTGCAACCTTAACTTCTTCTTCAAGTTTTGCCTTATCTTCTGCGCTAATCTTATCGCCAAGGTCTTTGATTGACTTTTCAATGGTGAAGATAAGTCCGTCAAGCTTATTGTGGTTATCTACCACTTCTTTACGCTTTTTGTCTTCTTCTTCATATTGCTTAGCTTCGTTAACAGCCTTTTCAATATCTGCATCCGAAAGATTTGATGACGCAGTAATCGTGATGTCTTGAAGTTTGCCCGTTCCTAAGTCTTTTGCAGAAACTTTTACGATACCGTTTGCGTCAATATCGAAAGTAACTTCGATTTGAGGAACGCCACGGGGTGCAGGTGCAATACCTGAAAGTTGGAAGTTGCCGAGAGTTTTGTTGTCTTTAGCAAATTCTCTTTCACCTTGTAAAATATGAATATCAACAGCAGTTTGGTTGTCTGCTGCGGTTGAGAATACTTGAGATTTGTTTACAGGGATAGTGGTGTTTCTTTCAATAAGTTTTGTACAAACACCGCCAAGAGTTTCAATGCCGAGTGACAAAGGCGTAACGTCTAAAAGAAGAACGTCTTTAACTTCACCAGAGAGAACACCGCCTTGAATAGCAGCACCGATAGCAACGCATTCGTCAGGGTTAATTCCCTTAAAGGGTTCTTTGCCGGTAACCTTTCTAACCTCGTCAATAACTGCGGGTATTCTGGTTGAACCACCAACTAAAATTACCTTGTCAATATCTGAGTAAGAAAGACCTGCGTCCTTCATAGCATTTTGAAGCGGAGTAATCGTAGCCTTAACCAAGTCTTCGGTAAGCGCATCGAATTTTTGTTTTGTAACGTCAACGTCTAAATGTTTAGGACCAGTTGCGTCAGCCGTAATAAAGGGAAGATTTACGTTAGTTTTGCTCATGCCTGAAAGTTCAATCTTTGCCTTTTCAGCCGCTTCTTTAAGTCTTTGCATAGCAAGTTTATCGTTAGATAAATCAATGCCTTCTTTGGTCTTAAATTCGCTAACGAGATAATCCATTACGCGCTTATCAAAGTCGTCACCACCGAGCATATTGTTGCCGTGTGTTGCCAAAACTTCAAACACACCGTCGCCGATTTCCATAATAGAAACGTCAAACGTACCACCGCCAAGGTCGTAAATAATAACCTTTTGGGTTTTGCCTTCCTTGTCAAGACCGTATGAAAGTGCAGCAGCAGTAGGTTCGTTTATAATACGAAGAACGTTAAGCCCTGCGATTTTACCTGCGTCTTTAGTAGCTTGACGTTGGCTGTCAGAAAAATATGCGGGAACGGTAATAACAGCGTCGGTTACAGTGCCACCTAAATAGCTTTCAGCATCTTTTTTGAGCTTGGTTAAAACCATTGCTGAAATTTCTTGTGGTGTATATCCTTTTCCGTCAATATCTACTTTATAGTTTGAACCCATGTGTCTTTTTATTGATGCAACCGTTCTGTCGGGGTTAGAAACCGCTTGACGCTTTGCAACTTGACCTACGAGTCTTTCTCCGTCCTTTTGGAAAGCAACTACTGATGGTGTAGTTCTTGAGCCTTCAGCGTTGGCGATAACAACGGGTTCACCGTTTTCCATAACTGCAACGCATGAGTTTGTAGTACCTAAGTCAATACCTATAGTTTTCATATTTATATTCTCCTTATTATATGCTATTTAATTACGCTAACAGTAGCGTATCTAATAATTTTGTCTTTTTTGATGTATCCTTTTTGGAATACTTGTTTTATAGTGTCAACTTCTTCACCTTCACTTGCAGGGACACTCATGACGGCTTCTGCAAAGTTGGGGTCGAACGGTTGACCTATGGGGTTAATCTCTTCAATACCAAGACCTTTAAGCGTTTCATCAAACTTTTGCCTAATCTTTTTTAAGCCATCTTGTGTTTTTTCATCAAGACCCAAACTTAAAGCCCAATCCAAGTTGTCCCCAACGGGAAGAATTTTTTTGATTATGTTTGATTCGCCTTCAGCGTATCCTTCAGCCCATTGCCCTGCCGTGCGCTTTTTGTAGTTATCAAATTCAGCAACGTTCCTTATCCACTTATCTTTATATTCTTCTACTTGAGCTTTTAACTGTTCGTTTTCTTCAATAAGCGCTTTTTCTTTAGCTGATACTTTTGTCGCCTTTTTTTCAGCGCCTTGTTCTTTCTTTTTTTCGTCCATTTTTCTATTCCTTAACTATTTCTTATTGTTTAACATATCTTCAAGTATTTGACCAACGCCTTCTAATACTGAAATTACCTTTTGATAGTCCATACGAAGCGGACCAATTACGCCGTAAGTTCCAATTTTTACACCACTTGCAGAATACGTTGCAGTAACAAGTGAACATCCTTCTGGAACTTCCTTTTCTTCTTCCCCACCAATTTTAATATTTATTTCAATATTGTCGTTTTCTTCTTGTAAAAGCTGAGCGAGTTTATTTTTACTTGTAACAACCGATAAGAAGTTTTTGACCTTTTCAGCATCAGTATATTCAGGGTTGTTTAGTATTTTGTTTTCGCCCTCTAATATAACGTCGGTTTTGTCAGCCGAAACGTAATCTTCTATCGCGCTCATAACACTGTCGAAAATTTCGCGATATGATGCAAATTCTTCCTTTATGGCGTCGGCAAGCTTGATAATTTCACAAAGTTCTTTATCAATAAATAGCCTTGAGATAAGCTCTTTCGCTTCTATAATTTGCGCGTCAGTCATGCTTTCGGGAATATTTATAAACTTATCGCGAATAAGCGTGCTTTCGGTAACTATAAGAAGTAACGCCTGGTTGGGTTTATATCTAAAAATATCAATCTTAACTATCTTTTGCGTGCCTGACGGAGCACTGTAACCAACCGAAGTGTAATCAGTAAGCTCGCTTATTACCTTAACTGTGTTTTGAACAACTGCTTCAAGGTTATCTGCACGGTCTTTAAACGCTTGCTTAATCTTACCCACGTCACTTACACTAAGCTGGCTTTTATCCATAAGCTCGGCAACGTACATCTTATACGCTTCCACCGACGGAACACGCCCGCTACTTGTATGAAGTTGGGTTAAAAGCCCCATTTCTTCTAAGCCCGCAAGCTCACTGCGAACGGTTGCGGAACTGATATCTTTCATATACTTTTCGGTAATACTCTTGCTGGATACGGGTTGCGCCGTTGAAATATAATCATCCACAACATACTGCAATATTTTCTTTTTTCTTTCGGACAGCTTCATGCTTTCTCCCTTTATTTTGGCAGTTTGTGTTGTTTTTTGTTAGCACTCTTTTGATTAAAGTGCTAATTGTAAACTTATTGTACAACTATTATGTATATTTGTCAAGGTTTTAATGGCTTAATTTTAAAATTTTCACTAATAATTTTCGCACAAAAAAACCGTACGCTTTTGTTAAGCGGACGGTTTTTATTTTGTTGAGTTTTTATTCTGTTCTTAAAGCTACAACGGGGTCTTTTTTTGAAGCTATTCTTGAAGGAATTACGCCTGCAATCAAGGTTAAAACAAAGCTTACGGTAACTAAAATAATAGCATCAGTTATAAGCAGTGAAGAGATTGCACCGCCGTTTACGATAAGCGAACCTACTATTAAATTTATTGGGATTGACAACAAATACGTTACACCGACGCCAATTAAACCTGAAAGCAAGCCGATTATAAACGTTTCGGCATTGAAAATTCTTGAAATATCCTTCTTTCTTGCGCCCAAACTCCTTAGAACGCCTATCTCTTTAGTCCTTTCAACAACTGATACGTACGTTATAATACCTATCATTATGCTTGAAACTACAAGCGATATAGACGTGAACGCAACCAAAACTATTTTTACAGCATCAACCATTGCGTTTAGCGCAAAGAACAACATTTCGGTTGAGTCAGAGTAATGAACTTTATCTTCATCTTGCTCATGATTATCGTTCCACTCATCAAGATATGCTTTCATAGCTTCTTTTTCTTCATAGCCAACCGAGTAAATGGAAAGTTTATTAGGCGTATCGTCACCAGCTAAAGCACGTGTTCCCGTTCTTGTTATTTTTTGTGTAAAGGGATTAATAACGTTAACACTATAATCTTCGTTTTGCTTTGCTTCATTTACTATGTTAGAGTTAAGGTTGTCTGTTAAAACCCTTTGGGTAAACGCAGAAGTATATGCTATACCCGTTTGCAAAACGCCTTGCTCAACGTCACTTTTAATCCTGATTATACCCTTAATTCTAAGCGTGCTTGCACTCTCTGGCAAAAGTTTTTGCATAAATGATGGATTTTCTTTTACAAATAAACCCGCATAATAGCTTTGCGCCATGGTGTTGTATTTGTCGTTATTGGGGATGTAATAAAATTCCTTTTCACGAATTTCGCTAAACGTATACGTATCTTTTCCACCAAAAACAACACTGTTATCCGTTTCATCAAAACTTTCTATAGTGCGAATACCAAGTAGCGCAAGCGTAATGTCGCTTATTTGGTTAGATTGGTCAACAACAAGCATTAAATCATTTGCATCCGTTGCCCAGTCACCGTCAAGCAAGTCGTATTGAGCTTTGATTAAGTCTAAGTTGTTTGGCATTTCTTCAACGGTTGGTATGTATTCTCTAACAAAACCTGCTGAAAGATTTAGTTGTGAGCTTTGTATTCCTTCATCATATATGCCTTCCATCATATCAAAAAGGGTGTCTATGGTCATTATACCTTTAACCTCGGTACCTGTAAGGTTAAAACTGATGTCAGACAAAATAAAATCTCCACCTTCAAAGCCATATCCGTTTTGCACGCAATATTTCCAGCCCCTTTTATCTGCTTTTTGATTTTCCTTGTCAACGAAATCGTTTACGTATTCTTGGTATTCAGCAGTAAGCTTATTGCTCTTTAACATTGTGGTAAGATTATCAAAAAGCGTTTTAGTATAAACTTCTTTTACTTTTGGGAATTTTTCAAGCCCCGTGCCTTTAATAAGCTTATCAAACTCACTAAGGTCGACGGCTGATTCACTTATTGTTACTGGGTAAACAGCAAGCGTATCGCCTTGCAGTTTGTTTACGTATGTAGAAAAGCCCGTAGAAAGTGCAAGTACCATTGCAATACCAATAATACCAATCGAGCCTGCAATAGCCGTTAGGGTTGTTCTTCCACGCTTGGTTATAAGGTTTCTTAGCGACAGCTTGAACGCGGTAAACCAATTCATTTTGGCTTTGCGGGTTTTGATTTTTACCTTTTTCTTTTTGCCGTCTTTTTCAGCAATATCAGCAATGCTTTCAGCTCGTTCACGTTCGGCTCTCTCTTCTTCAGGGGTGTAAGGATTAGTATCTTCAACAATCTCCCCGTCAACAAGACGCACTATACGCGTTGAATATTCTTTTGCAATCTCCGCATTGTGCGTTACCATAATAACGAGCTTATCTTTAGATATTTCTTTAATGAGCTCCATTATCTGCACGCTTGTTTTACTGTCAAGAGCGCCTGTCGGCTCGTCTGCAAGTAAAATGTCAGGCTGATTTACAAGTGCACGTGCTATTGCAACACGTTGACATTGTCCACCAGAAAGTTGATTGGGGCGCTTAAACTCTTCGCCTTTTAGCCCCACCCTTTCGAGCGCTTCCATTGCACGCTTTACACGTTCTTCCTTGCTTATACCAGATATGGTAAGCGCAAGCTCAACGTTGCCCAACACCGTTTGGTGCGGGATTAAGTTATACGTTTGGAAAACAAAACCTATTCTTTGGTTGCGGTATGTATCCCAATCCCTATCGTTAAAGTTTTTTGTACTTTTGCCTTGAATAATAAGGTCGCCCGAAGTGTATTTATCAAGCCCACCAACAATATTTAGCGTGGTTGTTTTACCACAGCCAGATGGACCTAAGATAGAAACGAATTCGTTTTTGCGAAAGCAAACGTTAAGCCCTTTTAAGACTTCGATTTCGCCCCCAGCTACCTTGTAATTCTTTGTAATATTGTTTAAGTGTAACATATATTACTCCTTTACATAACTTTATACATAATTTATTATATCATTTTTAGGTTAAAATAGTATTGAAAACCACGCAAAAAGCGTGGTTTTTCTTTTGTTTTTTAGATTATTGATGAAATAGCCTTTACAAAGTCAGTGGGATTTTCTAAATCAAGCCCTGCCAATATTCTTGCTTGTTCGTATAAAACAGTTGCATATTTAGAAAGTTTATCCTTTTCGTTGTCATAAATTTTAATGAGCGTATCTAAAATTCCGTGCTCGGTGCTGATTTCAAGCACTTTTTCTGCCTTAACGTTTGCGTCCGCATTAGGCATTGACTTAAACACCTTTTCCATTTCAAGCGAAACGTTTCCGCTTGCAGAAAGCGCAACCGGGTAATTTTTAAAGTTAGCGGTAAGCTTAACTTCTTTTACTTTGTCACCAAGTGCATCTTTTATAGCTAATAATAATTCTTTATTTTCTTCTGCTTTTTTATTTAGTTCTTGCTTTTCGCTTTCGCTGTCAACAGAAAAGTCGTTTTCCGAAACAGACTTAAACTTCTTGCCTTCATAATCCATTAAAATTTTGGCAATAAAATCATCAACGCCATCCTTAAAGAAAAGTACTTCATAGCCCTTGTCTTTAAGCTTTTCTATCTGCGGGAGTGACGCAATATTTGCATAGTTTTCACCGCAAGCATAATAGATAAATTCTTGGTCAGCTTGCATGTCTTTAACGTATTCGCTAAGCGTAACGAGTTTTTCTTTCTTTGACGAATAGAACATAATGAGGTCTTTAAGCTTATCTTTGTTCATACCAAAACCGGCATAAACGCCAAACTTAATAGAAAGCCCAAACTCAGCAAACATCTTTTCATAAGCTTCCCTATCGTTTTCGAGCATCTTTTTAAGCTCTGCAATTATTTTCTTTTCTAAGCTTTGTGCGATTGCTTTAACTTGCCTATCTTGTTGCAGTATTTCACGCGAAATGTTAAGGCTAAGGTCAGAGCTATCCACTATACCCTTTACAAAACCAAAATAGTCGGGAAGAAGTTGTTCACACTTTTCCATTATCATAACGCCGTTACAATAAAGCTTAACACCCTTTTTAAAGTCTTTCGAGTAATAATCGTATGGGGCTTTTGCAGGAACGAATAAAAGTGTATCATAAGTAACCGCACCTTCAATTTTTGCATAAATACTCTTTAGCGGATTAGTATAGTCGTGGAATTCGTTCTTATAAAATTCGTTCAAATCTTCTTCTTTTACTTCAGCCTTTTGCTTTTTCCATAACGGAACCATGCTGTTAAGCGTTTCAAGTGCGCTTCTTTCAATATATTCGGGCTTATCTTCAGGGCTACCTTCCTTTACTTCGGTATGCACCATCATCATTTGAATAGGATAACGTATATAGTCTGAATATTGTTTAATAAGCGCAGATACTTTATATTCTGTCAAGAAGTCCGTATATTTATAGTCTTCGGTATCAGCCTTTAAGGTCATAACGATTTTCGTGCCCAAACCGTCCTTTTCGGTTTGTTCTATGGTATAGCCTTCCGCACCCTTACTTGTCCACTTAAAAGCAACGTCACTGCCGTAAGCTTTTGTGTAAACTTCAATTTTATCCGCAACCATAAACGCAGAATAAAAACCAACGCCAAATTGACCGATAAGTTCTTTATCAGTTTTATCAGCATTTTCTTTTTTGAAAGCAAGCGTGCCTGATTGCGCTATCGTGCCAAGATTTTTTTCTAAATCTTTATCCGTCATGCCTATACCGTTATCGGTTACGGTAAGCGTTCTATTTTCTTTGTCAATTTCAATCAAAATGTTGAAATCTTGTGAAATGCTTGTATCTGTTAAAGATATAAATTTCAACTTGTCAATCGCGTCACTTGCGTTTGAAATAATTTCACGAAGAAAAATTTCTTTGTTGGTATATATTGAATTAATCATTAAATCTAAAATTCTTTTTGACTCGGTTTTAAATTGTTTCATTTCTTGTCTCCGTTTTAGGTTTTAGCACTCTTAATCTTAAAGTGCTAATTTATATTATATTCTATAGACGTTATTTGTCAACTGTTTTAAGGCTTGTAAAGTAAATTTTACTCAAAAAAGAACGAGCGAGAATTTACTCGCTCGTTTTTACAATCAACGTAACTAATTGTTTTTTATAATATTGTTTTCTTTTATAAAATTAAAAGTTGTAACGTCAGTGTCGCTTTCGTAAATGAATAAACCTTGATCACCTGCTTGGCAGTTGATAAACTTGCTAAATCTAATTAAAACAGTGGTATCTGCGTTTAAGTCACCTATTGCAATACCAGGTTTTATACTTAGCGGACCAAACTCACACGAATCAACCGTCACAACATCAACTTCCGAGCCGTATGCTTCGTGAATTTTTAACCCACGGAAACCCAAGAACTTACAGTCGATAAACGTTGCGTTTCCATCGCTTACCCAAACGTCATATTCGTTTTCTTTATTAGAATTAAACGTGCAATTTACAAATTTAGCGTTAGTGGTTTCCATCATGATTGCACTTTCAAATTCGCAATTATAAAATTCAACGTCGCCAGCAAACTCTAAATATGCATATTCCCAGTTGTTTTCTGCATATGAAACACTTTGGTCAACAAACTTAACGTTCTTAAATATCAATTTGCCGTTTTCAGTTCTGTTTGCAATAGCTCCAACGCCTGAACCAATTGCCGTGAAAGTTGCGCCGTTATCACCACCGTCAAAGGTTAAAGTTTTAGTATCAGCTTTTTCGTCGATAATTGGCGTTGAACCAATTTCAGCACCGGTTTTCCAAACAAGTTCTTGTCCTTCAGCATAAATCGTTGCTTCTTTAGTGGTTACGTTTTTCAATTCTTCTTTCAACGCGTCTGCTTTTGCTTCATTACTTTCTCCGCTTATTTCTAATTTGCTGTTAAGGCTATCTTCAAAACGAGAAACTTCAAACTTTGCGCCGTTTTCCTTTTCGTTACCATCTACCGTTTCGTAAAGGCAAAGCGTTAATTCTACGCCTGTAAATCTAGCAATGGTGTTTTCATCGCATAAGCCTACTCCAGCTACGTCAGTTACAATACCGCATTTAAATTCTTTTATAGAATCTACTATCATTTGATAATCAAACTTAACCATATATTCCATTTTTGCAAGCAAATCTTTCATAACACGAAGTTTTGTGCCCGCTTTTAACGTTATTGTTCTTTGGCCGTTTTCTATAACTTCATCAATTCCTTCAATATCACCCATTCCAGGGAATAATACTGGTAACGGAATCCATAAATCATCATGATGATTCCATTCACTGAAAGCTTGATATTCACCTATCAAGAATAGGTCGCCCCTAATTGATGGAATGTCTTCGTCTTCATTAGCATAAACGTAAACAATATCTTTGTCAAAAGATAATTCGTAATCAACTATCCAATCTGCATATTGTGATTGTTGAACGTCTAATGAAGTTTCAACCGCCTTAAACGTCAAACCTGATTCAATGTTTAACGGCGCATCTAT
The DNA here is from genome assembly GCA_045578765.1 of Christensenellaceae bacterium. Classification (GTDB taxonomy): domain Bacteria; phylum Bacillota; class Clostridia; order Christensenellales; family Borkfalkiaceae; genus UBA1259. Next base: position 240,309 of record JAZNKV010000010.1, read on the forward strand.
TCCTTGAACAACAACGTTTGTTCCATCGGGTACAATTTTCTTTTCTTCTTGTGACATTTTAATCACGTCAACAGGTGGTAACGGATCATACGTGGTAGCGTTGCCTTGAACAGCTTCAACCGTTACAAGCAACGTACACGTTATTCCACCGTTGCTTTCACTTGCACTTTCAGGCAAATGAACAACAACTTCAACCGTTTTACCGTCTACGTTTGGTTCAAGAGTGTACCATTTACTCTCTGCTGATTCACTAAATTCTTTGCCGTCAAGTTTAATCACGAGTTCACGGGTTAAAGGGTTATCTTCGATACATTTAACTACCGTTCTGTATTTTGCGGGTACGTTGCTCAAATTATCGATTGCGACGTTAACCGTAACAGTGTCTTTTGGCATGATTTTATCAATAACCACTTTACCATTTTCAATACTTGCACTGCCATAGTACATACTAGTCTTGTCTTTGTCAATCTCAGGAACAGCTACAACGCTTACCGTTCCTGACGTAACTGCAACGTTTATAGTAGATTCACTAGTAAAAATTGCGTACGTTGAACCTGCCATTACCGATAAGCACATTACAATTGAAAGTATTGATGCTAATAGTTTCTTTTTCATACTCTATCTCCTTTTTCTTTATTAAAGCACACGCTATAAAAGCATGTGCCCTACTTAAAATATGGTGTCATTATACACCCCATTTATAATATTGTCAAGCAAATTAACCTACTATTTTTATACTTTTTTATTAAGAAAAATCAATTAAAAATTATGTAACAAAAAATTAAAACGGTATGCTTTTTTATTGCTTTTATGTTATTTTTTTAAAAAATAAATAACCCTTCAATTATTCTTAAAGGGTTATTTACACGTTTTTTTAATTGTTTTATTATTCTATTTCAATGTTCTTTTTTTGCGGAAGCTCTTTTTCTTTTTTAGGCACGTCCAAAACCAACGTTCCATTTACGTATTTTGCCTTAACGTCTTGTTCGGTTACAGCATCACCCACGTAAAAAGTTCTTGAGCAAGAATAAGAGCGCTCACGTCTTACAAATGCATCTTTATCTTCTTCCTTTTCCGCTCTTTCAGCTTTCACCGTTAAATATCCGTTTTCGAGCGATAACTCAATGTCACTCTTGTCATATCCCGGCATATCCACCGAAAGTTCATATCCCTTGTCAGTTTCTTTTACGTCAGTTTTCATTGAATTTACGCCCATATTGAACGGCTTAAAAAAACTGTCAAATGCATCTTCAAAAAAGTTAAACCCCAAATCGTTACGTCTGTTTGTTAAAAAGTTTCTCATAATATATCTCCTTTTACAAATTATTTTTATTATTAGCACTCTTTTGCTTCGAGTGTTAGCACTCTCTATCGTCGACTGCTAATTTATATTATACACAAAATTTTTTACTTGTCAAGAGTTTATGGCAAAAATATTTAAAAAATTTTAAAAAGAAAAAATCGCACGGGTTTATTTACCGTGCGATTAGTTTGTGAAATATAAATTGTTTTATACTCGATATGATTAGAGCATAAAGCTCCAAGACATAAGGTTAATCATTAAGTTACAAGCTATAACGATTAAAACGAGTGCAATGGGATAAGTTGATGCGTAAGCACCTGCAACGTCATCAGTTTCTGCGGTTGCGATTAAAGTGCCAAGAGCAGGAGTTGAAGTCATGCCACCGGTGATTGAGCCAAGGTTTGAAAGAAGAGGAAGTTTAAGTAAATATTTACCGAGGAAGAAACCAACTATCATAGGAATAATAGTCATAACAGATCCACCAAGGAATCCCCAAACAACAATACCTGCGTCGCCACCGATTGCTGAAACGAGGCTTACACCACCGTCAACACCCGCACCTATAAGGAATAGCATAAGCCCTAATTCTTTCAACGTTTTAATGGTTGATTCGGGAATTTGCATAGAAAGCTTACCTATTTTACCAAAGTGACCAAAGACTAAACACATAATAAGAACACCGCCAGTAGTGCCAAGTGAGAAATTAATTCCATTAAAGAGAGGAATTTTAATTCCACCAAGAATTAAACCACTAACGATTGCGATTGCAAGCGCAGTAAAGCCAAAGTCATCACAAGTAAAGAGTTTCTTTTCCGTTTTCTTTTCTCTCGACTCCATAACTTCAGTCTTAATCAAACTTCTTTCATAATTCATATCTGCCTTAACAAATCTAGGAAGAAGTTGAACGAATAATACAACGCCTACAACGCCAAAAGGATACGCTATAGCGTGACCAATAGTTACGTACTTATCAGATAAACCAAGTGCTAACATAGCTTCTTGCGCAGCAGAGTAGCCGGGAGTTGTTGTGAGTGAACCAGATAATATTCCAGCCCAGAAATCTGAACCATAAGGTGAAGCAATTGTAAAGAGAACAGCAACTGACGTACCGATTAAAATAATTACAACACCCATTAAAATATAGGTCTTAAAGTTTTTCTTTAAGTCTCTAAAAAATCTCGGGCCAGCAATAAAGCCAACAGAACCAACGAAAAGAACCAAACCAACGTTTTGGATAACGCTTTTGTAGTAAGCTGTGTTGCCAACACCCGATTCTAAGTGAAGACTGCCCAAAACAGGTAAATTACTAGGAATAAGCGTGCAAAGATAGCCAAATAAAATTGCTACTAAGAAAACGCCAGCAGTACCCAAGTTAACGCCTTTAATGGTAACTCTACCTAAAAGATAACCGAGCGCAGTTACAATAAACAAACCTGTTAAAAGCGCGGGTAAACTAAAAACGTTAAGCGTACCTTTTTCGTTTACTGAAGCGTTCAAGCCACACCAAACACCAACACCTACAACAGCTATTAATGCGATTGTTATCCAAAGCCATTTAAGGCTTTTCTTTTTTGGAGCGTTTTGCTCCAATCCTAAATTTTTATCTTCCATAAAAATTACTCCTTATAAAAAGTTTCACCTTTTCCTCATTTCATCATATTTAACTCATGACCATATAACATTATATATAATATGGTATACAAGTCAAGCAAATAAGCTGACTATTTATGTCACTTTTTTATTTAAGCGATTTTGTTTTTAAATAACCGCTTAAAACATCTTGCCCAACGGAATATTCCGTTGGGCTATTTATATTATATGTTTTGTTGTTTTGTATAATTAGGTAAAAGTTTAGGTGAAAGAACTTTCGCTTCAATACCAGCATCTTTGAGTTCTTTATCAAACGCTTTAACGTGGTCTAAAGTAAGTTCTTTAACTTCAATATCTTTATAAATCTTGCCAACGCTCTTACCTGCGTTTCTACCGAATACGATAATATCTAAGAGTGAGTTACCCATAAGCCTGTTTCTACCGTGGATACCCCCTACTGCTTCGCCAGCAACGAAAAGGTTGGGAACAGTAGTGCTCATGCCGTCAGCCGAAATATCCAAGCCACCGTTTTGATAGTGGAGCGTGGGATATACTAAGATTGGGTCTTTCCTAATATCAATGCCATATTTACCGAACATTCTAAGCATTGCAGGAATACGCTTTTCAATAGTGCCTTCGCCACCAATCATATCAATCATAGGTGTGTCAAGCCATACGCCTTCACCATCGGTGGTTTTAATACCGTTGTCACGCTTTTTACATTCTCTAATGATTGAAGAAGCCGTTACGTCACGAGTTTCAAGTGAGTAAACGAATGCTTCACCATCTTTGTTAACGAGTTGTGCGCCGAGTGAACGAACTTTTTCGGTAACTAATGCGCCGAAAATTTGAGTAGGTTCTGCAACGCCCGTGGGGTGATATTGAAGAGTGTCTGCATAAAGAAGTTTTGCGCCTGCTCTATAACCTAAAACCAAGCCGTCAGCAGTTGCGCCGTAGTGGTTAGAAGTTGGGAAACCTTGATAGTGAAGTCTGCCAGCACCACCCGTTGCAATAATAACGGTTTTCGCCTTAGCAACTAAAATATCCTTTGTTTCCATATTCATAAGAACTGCACCGGCAGCCTTACCTTCTGTATCTTTAATGAGTTCGATTGCTGCGGTAAAATCAACCACAGGGATACCACGATTTAACACTTCGTCGCGGAGTGTTCTCATGATTTCAGCACCTGAATAGTCTTTACAAGCGTGCATACGTTTTCTTGAAGTACCGCCACCGTGAGTGGTAATCATTGTACCGTCGGCATCTTTATCGAACATAACGCCTAATTCGTTAAGCCATTTAATACAATCGGGAGCATCACTAACGAGCTTGTATAAAAGTTCAGGCTTAGCAGCAAAGTGACCGCCACCAAAAGCATCAAGATAGTGAATAGCAGGGCTATCGTTAGGCTTATCAGCAGCTTGAATACCACCTTCTGCCATCATAGTGTTAGCATCACCAATACGAAGCTTTGTAACCATCATAACTTTTGCGCCAGCGTTATCTGCTTCGATTGCAGCAGATGAACCTGCACCACCGCCACCGATAACTAAAACGTCAACGTCGTAGTCGGGCTTAGAAAGGTCGATTTCCTTATCTAAAACTCTAGACTTTCCTTGTAAAAGTTCAGCGAGTTCGTGTAAAACCTTGCCACCCTTGTTTGGACCTACTTTTAATAGTTCGTAAGCGCTTTCTATGTAGTCGGGGTGGTTTTCTTTTAATACCGTTTGCTTTTCATCAGCGCTCATTCTTGCGAATAAGTTTTTAAGTCTTTTTTCTCTTGACGCTTCAACCTTTTTCATTGAAGCTAATTGTTCTTGAGTATAATTATACATATTCACTCCCCCTTACTTTTCGATTTCTCTATTGTTATAGAGTTCTTTAAGTTCGTCGATAGGCTTATTCATAAGAGTTTCAATGATTTCTTTATAAACGCCTTCATCGATTTCTTTAACCCTTTCTAAAAGATGTTTAGATTCGGGAGCTAAATATTTACCATAAATACGCCTTGCAAGTTCGGCAACTTGTGGGTGTGAAATACCTGCGGGACAACGTGATGAACAAACGCCACACATTACGCAGTCGAAAGATTCTTCAGCACAATTTGCAAAGTCGCCACGTTGTGCGTATGCAATGTATTGCATAACCTTAAGACCTTGCGTACATGCTTTAGTACAAGCGTTACAACCAACGCAAGCATAAATTTCTGGGTAAAGTTGCATCATGATTTGTTCGCCAACCTTAACCTTTTCAATGTCGTAAACTTGTTTTACGAGCGGGAAGAAAGGAAGGGTTGCAACGTACATATCGTTTTCAACTTTTTGTTGGCACGCAAGGCATGCGTGTAATTCTCTGTCACCTTTAATACGGTAAATGGTAGAGCATGCGCCACAGAAACCGTTTCTGCAACCACAACCGCGAACTAATTGATAGCCTGCGTATTCCATTGCCTTCATAATGGTAAGGCTTTCGGGAACTTCATATTTTTTACCGAAAAAATAAACGTTAACTGTCTTTTCCATTTGTTTTTTCTCCTTATTAATACTCATCGGGGAGTTCGTCTAGTTTATCAAATCTAAACACGGGGCCGTCTTTACATACGTACTTGCTACCTACGTTACAGCGGCCGCACTTGCCTATTCCGCACTTCATTCTAAGCTCAAGAGTTGTAAACACTTGCTTTTTATCAAAGCCCAATTCTTGTAAACCTTGAAGTGTGAACTTAATCATTATCGGTGGACCACATAAAACTGCCGTTTTGTTGGGTTCAAAGCCGAGTTCTTTTACGTAAGATGGAACGAAACCAACGTGCCCGTCCCAACCTTCTTGTTCACGGTCGATTGTCAAGTGAACGTTAATAGTGGGGTCGTTCTTCCACTCGTCAATAATTTCTTTATAGAAAACTAAATCGTCTTTACTTCTTGAACCGTAAACAATATCAACCTTGCCGTAGTTAGCGCGGTTATCACGAACGTAGTTAATAACTGAACGAACGGGCGCTAAGCCGATACCACCTGCGATAAAGAGCATGTCTTGACCCTTAAACTCTGTTTCAACAGGGAAACCGTTGCCGTAAGGTCCACGAACGGTGATTTGTTGTCCAACTTCTGCCGCGTGAATCCAGCTAGTTACACAACCACACTTTTTGATTGAAAATTCAACGTATTCAGTGTTTGTAGGAGAAGACGTAATTGAAAATAACGCTTCGCCTATGCCCGGCATTGAAAGCATTGCACATTGACCGGGTTTGTGGATAAACGGCTTTTTGCCGTCGAGCGTTAAAACTCTAAAGGTCTTAACGTCGGGCGTGTCTTGTCTAATATCGGTAATGTGGCACACGGTAGGAATTAAAGGTTCTTTAATATTAGTCATTTTCTTTTCCTCCTAACGTTTTCATAACTTTTACGATATTCATTGAGATTGGGCACTTTTGAACACATCTACCACAACCAACGCACGAGAACATCCCATCGTTATTGGTCGGGAAGTATACGAGTTTATGCATAAATCTTTGGCGGAAACGTTCAACTTGGCTTAATCTTGGTTGACCTGCACTCATCTTGGTAAAGTCTGAATACATACAAGAGTCCCAACATCTAAAACGTTCAACGCCTTTGTTCGTTTTGAAGTCCTTAATGTCATAGCATTGACAAGTTGGGCAAACGAACGTGCAAGTACCGCAACCTAAACAGCTTTGTGAAAGTGTTTGCCATTCGGGTCTATCAAAATATTCTTGGGTTTTGTCAGCACCGAAAGCATCTGCTTTTAAGTCTTTCAACGGGAGCTTTGCTAGTATATTTTTAATGTTTTCAATTTGTTCATTAACAGCTTTATCATCACACTCTTCAGTAACGCCGTCAAGCTTAGCCATGAGAGCTTTACCCTTTTCGGTTTTAGCATCAAAGTAGTAAGCGTCGTCAGTCTTATAACAAACGATATCGCCTGCTGGTGCTGAGGCATCTATACCGAAAGTGCCACAAAAACAAGTTTCTTCGGGGCGAGCACACGCCATTGAAATTATAATGCCGTGTTCGCGTTTGGTTTGATAATAACTGTCAACCGGTTCGGCAAGGAAAACTTTATCTAAAACTTCAATACTCTTAACGTCGCAACCACGAACGCCGAATATAACGAAATCTTCACTTTCCTTTCTTGAATCGATAACTTCTATATTCTTTCCTTCCGTTCTAAATTCCATAAGGTTTTCAGTTTGAGGGAAGAAAAAGTCTTTTGCACTGCGGTCGGTTTTAAGTGCGTTACTTATAACCATACCGTCAGCAAATTTTCTATACGCTACTCTACCTTTTTCAAGGTCAACGGGAACGAATAGGGTTGCGTTTTGAGCGATTGTGTTAAACAACGCGTTTGCATTTGTTAATTTACATTTACGCATATTATTTATCCCCCTTTCTTACCGCGTCGGTAGGTTCAATGTCTTCTTTGGTGTAATTAACTAACGGTGCACGACTTCCAACTTCTGCACCCGCTTGATATTCACCATAGAACTCGTTAATATCCTTAATGAATTTTCTGTTGAGAAGGTGGAGCGGAATGTGTTGCGGGCACACCCTTGAACATTCGCCACAGTCAGTACATCTGCCAGCAACGTGGAAGGCACGAATAATGTGGAACATTTGTTCTTCAAAGCTGTTTGCAGGCGATTTGTTTTCTACACCCGAATTAGGATTGTCGAACACGCACTTTTCACAAGTACATGCTGGGCAAACGTCACGGCAAGCATTACAACGAATACACTTTGATAATTCGTTTTGCCAAAAGTTAAATCTTTCGTCAGCGCTCATTGCTTCGAGCTTTGCCACTTCATCAAAACGGTTGTTATCAACAACTTCGCCTTCTTCGCCAAGAAGTTCATCATAAGCAACGTGTTTTTTACTCTTGCAGTTTAAGCAACGTTCTTGCAAAACGTCTGCTTTAGCAATTTCCTTAACTCCATCGTAAAGTGTATCAACCTTTAACGTGTCAGCCGTGGTATCAACGCTAACTATACCGTCGCCAAGCGCAAGCTTGATTTTGTTAATATCCACCATGCCGTCACAAGGAATACCAACGGCATAAACCTTTTCTCTATCGAAACGGTGTTCGGTTAAAAGTTGGTTAAAGCTATAAGTATCACACGGTTTTAAGAAAACTAAAATCTTACCGTCGCCATTTCTAGTTTCTTTAACTAAGTATTTAGAAAAGTTTGCACCTGAAAAATCATCAAACACAAAGTCTTTTTCCATTTCGCTTACGCTCGCGAATACCGCGGGTGTTACGTCGTAAGAAAATTCACCTTTCTTCCAACCAAGAACTTTTGAAACCGTTCCGTTTTCTAATAATGTTTTTGCTTTTTCAATAAGAGCGTCTTTAGTTATCTTTTGCATCTTAAATCCTCCAACCTCTTATTTTCGCCAAGTGATGCTACTTTCTGTGCAAAATCGTTCATTGTAGCAGCAAACTTTGCACCTTCAGCAGCTGAAACCCACTCAACGCGAGTTCTTTCTCTTTCAATTCCCAAGTAGTCTAACATTGAGAAAAGAAGCGCCATTCTACGTCTTGTATAATAGTTGCCTGAAGTGTAGTGGCAGTCCCCTGGGTGACAACCGCAAAGGATAACCCCGTCAGCACCACGTTGGAATGCACGGAGAATAAACATAGGATTAACACGGCACGAACAAGGCACTCTTATAATTTTAACGTCGGCAGGATAGCTAAGTCTGTTGCTACCTGCAAGGTCAGCGCCTGCGTACGAACACCAGTTACAACAAAACGCTACGATTTTGGGTTTATATTCGTTTACTTGCATATTGCGTCAACCTCCGCCATAATTTGTTTGCTTGCAAAACCTTTAAGGTCCATTGCGCCTGACGGACAAGCAACCGTACAAGCACCGCAACCTTGACAGATTGCTTCGTTAACAGATGCAACTCTTCTAATAAGCGTCGTTCTGTTAGGTCCTCTAAATTCTTTGTCTTGATAACTGATAGCGCCGTAAGGACAAACTCTTTCACAAGAAGAACAGCCGTTACACATCATTTCGTCAGATTGTGCAACGCACGGGTTACCCGTAAGCTTATCTTTTGCAAGCAAGCCGATAACTTTTGCAGCAGCCGCGCCCGCTTGAGAAACCGTTTCAGGAATATCCTTAGGTCCTTGGCACGCACCCGACAAGAACACGCCAGCCGTGGGGCTTTCTACAGGACGGAGCTTGGGGTGAGCTTCAGTAAAGAAGTCGTTTGTATCCATACTTGCGGTGAGCATTGTTGCAAGCGGTCTTGCCGATTTATCCGGTTCAATTGCCGCCGCCAAAACAACAAGGTCAGCTTCTATCTTTAATTGTTTGTTTGCAATAAGGTCAGAACCTTGAACGATAAGCTTGTCGCCTTCAGGTGAAACCTTACCTACCATACCTTTTATATAATGTACGTTATATTCTTCAACGGCACGGCGGTAGAACTCATCAAAGTTCTTACCCGGTGTTCTAACGTCTATGTAGAAAACAGATACGTCGGTATCAGGATATTTGTCACGAATAAGCATTGCGTGCTTTGCAGTATACATACAGCATATCTTAGAGCAGTATTCCTTACCCTTTTCCGCACAAGACGAACAACGTGAGCCAACGCATTGAACGAATACAATTTTTTCGGGGTGCTTACCGTCCGACGGACGAACGAGCTTACCTGCCGTTGGGCCAGCTGCGTTCATAAGACGTTCAAGTTCAAGTGACGTGATAACGTCTTTACTTTGGCTGTAAGCATATTCATCAAATTTATCCATGCTGATAGGATTAAAACCTGTTGCTACAACGATTGCACCGTACTTTTCTTCAACAAACTCATCTTTTTGAGTGTAGTCGATAGCTTTTGCCGTACAAACTTTCGAGCACACACCGCACTTGCCCGTTTTAAGCATAGTGCAATAATCAGCGTCAATAGTTGCAATCTTTGGAACTGCTTGCGCAAACGGAATATATATCGCGCGCTTATTGTCCATACCCAAGTTAAAGTCGTTAGGAACTTTCTTTTGCGGGCACTTTTCAGTACAAAGTCCACAACCCGTACAAAGCTCTTCTTTTACGTAACGAGCTTTCTTTTTAATCTTAACGTTAAAGTTGCCAACGAAACCTTTAACTTCTTCTACTTCGCTATATGAGAAGATGCGGATTTTTTCGTGTTGAGCAACGTCAACCATCTTAGGCGTTAAAATACAAGCCGCACAGTCAAGCGTTGGGAAGGTTTTATCGATTTGAGCCATTTTGCCACCTATAGTGGGCTTTTTCTCAACGATATCCACTTCAAAACCAGCGTCTGCAATATCAAGCGCAGTTTGTATACCTGCAATACCACCACCGATTACGAGCGCGCGCTTTGTAACAGGGCTTTCACCGGGTTTAAGCGGTGCATTAAGGTTAACTTTTGCAATAGCCGTTCTACCCAATACGATAGCTTTTTCCGTGCCCTCTACCATATCTTTATGTATCCACGAACATTGTTCACGAATGTTTGCGATTTCAACCATATAAGGATTGATGCCTGCGGCGGCGGCTGTTTTTCTAAAAGTTGCTTCGTGCATTCTGGGCGAGCAAGAACATACGACTAAGCCTGTTAGATTATGTTCCTTAATAGCTTGCTTTATAAGTTCTTGACCAGCTTGCGAACACATATATTGATAGTTGGCTGAGTGAACAACGCCCGGTTCGTTTTTAAGCGCTTCCGCAACCTTAACAACGTCAACCGTGCCGGCAATGTTACTACCGCACCAACATACGAATACTCCTATTCTCTGCATTTGTGGTTATCTCCTTTACTTGCTGTATTTTCTCAATGCGCTAACGATTGCTTGTTGGGGCATATCGTCATCAAGTAGCGCGGGTATATCGTCTGCTTTTAAGTGGTTTGAGCCTTGCTCGCGAACTACTGCAAGGCGAACGCCTTCAATAAGTTTCGCAGGCTCAACTCCGCGCGGACATCTATCCACACAAGCAAAACACGTTAAGCAACGATAGATTGATTTTGATTTCAAAAGTGGTTCAATATCCCCGGTTTCAACCATATATACGAATTGATGTGGGTGATATTCCATTTCGTCGTAAGCAGGACAAGTTCCAGAACATTTTCCGCACTTCATGCACTTTCTGGGATTTACGCCACTGTTACGGATAATCTCTTCACATACGTTGTTTTTGGAATTTTCCATTTGTTACTCCTTTATACCGAGCGCTTCTGCCAAGAGTTCGGTAAAATATACTACTGGAACTTGCGTTCCGTTTTTTATCAAGTTGTATTTGCAAAGCGGGCAAGCGGTAACAATCATTTCCGCGCCTTTTTCTTTTGCGTTATCAGTAACACGGTTGCTCTTTTTCTTTGCAAGTTCTGCACTTTCTAACGCAACGTATCCGCCACAACATTCGTTGCGGTATGCATAAATTACAGGTTCTGCACCGATTGCACGAATAAAGTCTTCAATGATAGTGGGATTTTCCACGTCGTCCATTGCCATAACTTTACCTGGGCGAAGAAGCAAACAACCATAATATGCCGCAATCTTTTTGCCCGTCAAGGGTTTAACAACTTTTTCTTTTATCTTGTCAAAACCAATTTTATCACGAAGAAGTTCAAGGTAATGTATAACTTCGGTTTCTCCGTTATATTCGTTGCCCTCGCCAAGATTTGCCTTGTTATAGCAATTAACCTTCATTGCAAAGTCAGCATCCGTTTTGATAGCGTGATTTGTTTGCTTAATTACGTTATGACAAGCCGAACACACACTAACTAAAGGCTGACCTTTCTTTTTAGCGTCAATAAGCGCTCTCACCGACGATAACTTTGTGGCAATTTCATCTTTGCTTGTGGTAAACACACCACCACAGCATTGCCAGTCTTCTATTTCTTCTAGTGTAACACCCAAAGCCAAAGCACTTTTCCTTGCATATTCGTCAAGGTCTTTTGCTTTGTTTTTAAGCGTACAACCGGGAAAATAACTTACTTTCATTTGTATAACTCCTTATACCATTTTTTCTGGATGGAAAACTTCATCAAATTTCTCAGCCGTTAAAAAGCCAAGCTCAACGCACGCTTGCTTTAACGATACGCCATCCTTATAAGCTTTCTTTGCGGTTTTTGCTGCATTTTCATATCCAATATACGGATTGAGTGCAGTTACTAACATAAGAGAGTTGTGAAGATTGTGATCCATCTTTTCACGATTTGCTTTAATACCTACTGCACAGTTATCGTTGAACGAAACGATTGCTTCTGCTAAAAGCCTTGCTGATTGCAAGAAATTGTAAATACATACGGGCATAAATACGTTAAGTTCAAAGTTGCCTTGTGATGCAGCCATTCCAACCGCAACGTCGTTACCCATAACTTGAACTGCAACCATCGTAACAGCTTCACATTGAGTTGGGTTAACCTTACCAGGCATAATTGAAGAACCGGGTTCGTTTTCGGGAATAAATATTTCACCTAATCCGTCTCTAGGACCAGATGCCAACCAACGAACGTCGTTTGCAATTTTCATCATATCTGCAGCAAGCGCCTTAATTGCGCCGTGAGCAAACACGATTTCATCTTTAGAAGTGAGAGCGTGGAATTTGTTTGACGCAGTAACAAACTTCTTGCCTGTGATTTCACTAACCTTTTCAGCAACGAGCGTGTCAAAACCCTTTGGTGCGTTAAGACCAGTACCAACAGCCGTACCACCAAGCGCAAGTTCAGCAAGCGGTTTAATTGAAAGCTTCAAAAGTTCAACGTCACGCTCTAAGCTACTTCTCCAACCGCTGATTTCTTGACTGAAAGTAATGGGCGTTGCATCTTGAAGGTGCGTTCTACCACACTTAACAACGCCTTCGTGTTCTTTTTCAAGACGAACAAACGTTGCAATCAACTTTTCAACAGCAGGAATAAGCTTGTCTTCAATAGCCATAACTGCAGAAATATGCATTGCCGTTGGGAAAGTATCGTTTGAAGATTGACTCATATTAATATCGTCGTTGGGGTGAAGAATCTTTTCACCTGCAATTTCATTACCACGATTTGCAATAACTTCGTTCGCATTCATGTTTGATTGCGTACCTGAACCCGTTTGCCATACTACTAGTGGGAAGTGGCTGTTGAGTTCACCGCTAATAACTTCATCACATGCTTTCATAATTGCACTAAGCTTTTTATCCGTCATCTTTTCAGGACGGAGCGCGTTGTTTGCGAGCGCGGCAGCTTTTTTAAGCACACCGAAAGCCTTGGTTATTTCCCTTGGCATAATTTCAATGCCAACGCCTATTTTGAAGTTTTCACTTGAGCGTTGTGTTTGAGCAGCCCAATAACGGTCTGCCGGAACTTTCATTTCACCCATAGAATCGTGTTCAATACGGTAATCCATTTACATCTCCTTTTGTTAGCTAAAATTTGTCAGTTTTAACAGCTTTTGTTAAAAATTAACATTTTGCTTATATATTAACTATAATTCTGGACTTATATTATACCAAAACAGTTAACAAATGTAAATAATTTGCATTTGTTTTTTCACTCTTTATAATATAAAATTTTTATAAATATATAACAATAATGTTATATTGAACGAGTAATTTAACCCATTAAAAGCACTTTGAAATAACAAAAAATAACTTTTCTTGCATGCTTTTTCTTTACTACACCGCTGTTTTGTGATAAAATATGCAGTGTAACAAAAGGAGTAATCATGCAAGAAAAACGTGCGCAATTTATGAACGGACTTAAAAATGGTCTACCTATCGGTTTAGGATATCTTTCGGTATCTTTTGCTTTCGGTGCACAAGCAACCATTGCAGGTGTACCGTGGTTTATGGCTGTGTTTATTTCCATGACAAACCTTACAAGCGCAGGTCAGCTCGCGGGGCTTACCGTAATCGCGGGGTTAGGAACGGTTTTAGAAATGATTTTAACTCAGCTTGTTATAAACGCACGCTACTTCTTGATGAGCATAACCCTTTCGCAAAAATTGGACGGAAATTTTTCGTTACGTCATAGACTTTTATGTTCGGCATTTATTACTGACGAAATTTTTGCAGTTGCGTCTGCAAGACCAAAGCCATTTGGCAGAGCCTTCTTTTACGGGTTGGTAATTTTGCCATACGTTGGTTGGACACTCGGCACACTTTTAGGTGGTGTTGCAGTAGGGTTTATGCCTACACAAGTTACCACCGCTTTAGGTTTAGCACTTTACGCAATGTTTATAGCGATAATTATTCCCCCATCAACAAAATCAAGGGGTATTTTTTGCGCTATAGGCATAGCTTCAGCAATGAGCTGTATTTTATATTACGTGCCTTGGTTTGACGGCTTGCCGGTGGGTATAAAATATATTATTAGCGCGCTTTTTTCCGCATCTATTTGCGCAGGCGTTTTCCCTGTAAAAACAAAAGAAAACGGGGGGCAAGAATAATGGATTTATTAACGATGGCTTTGATGATACTTGCAATGGCAACCACAACCTATTTAATACGTATGATACCGCTCGTTTTGTTCCGCAAAAAGATTAAATCGCAATACCTTTTAAGCTTGCTTTACTATATACCTTATGCAGTTTTAGCGTCAATGACTTTCCCTTACGTGTTTTATTCGACGGGTAATTTTTATACGGCGTTAATAGGCACGATTGTTGCCGTAATTGCGTCACTTTGCAAACGCTCGTTAATAGTAGTTGCGCTTCTTTCTTGCGTTGCAGTTTTTGCGTTCGGCTTTATAATTGTTTAATAAAAAAACGATTACGTAACCTTAAAATATTGAAAAAATAAAAGCGTGGAGTGATTTCTCCACGCTTTTTGATTTTTTATTTATTTTATCAATTCTAACAATTCGAAAGGCTCTTTCGCAAAAACTTTTGCACCGTATTTAGATAAGAACTCTTTATCTCTATTCCCCCATAACACTGCAATGCAATTAACCTTTGCATTGATTGCCGTCACAACGTCAGTTTCCCCATCACCTATAAAATAAGTTGTCTTGTTAGTAGCGTCAAACTCTTTAATGAGTGACAACGTTGCGCTTGGATTAGGCTTTGGTAAAACACTTTCACTAAGTCCCACAACTTTATCGAAACCCAATGGCTTTAACACCCTATCGTATAACGGGTTTATCTCATACTGCGGTTTGTTTGAAAGTGCAACTATTTTATATCCACGTTTTTTTAAATCGACAATAACTTCTTTAATATTTTCAAACGGCTTAGTTTTTGGGCTACCACCGCCGATATAGTAATCAGTAAAAACGTCAACACACCTATCAAGTTGTTGGTCAGTTATTTCTTGACTAATAGAAAGCCTTACGATTTCCCTTGTAGATCCGCCTATGTTCTTTTTCATTTGTTCAACGCTTATTTGCCTATAACCAAAGTCTGCAAGCATAAAATTCATTGCGTCACAAAGGTCGTTAATAGTATCAATAACTGTCCCGTCTAAATCAAAAATTATTAGCTTATTCATCTTTCTAAATAAAGTACATAATTATGCCTAAAACCCAGAAAATTACTAGTAAAATAGGCAACACGTATTTGCAGTAAACTCTTAACTTTTTAGCAAGCTTAAAACCTTTGCCTTGATTAGCTTCAAGTAGTAAATTATCATAACCCCAACCGCCTTTATCAAGCGTGCAGAATAAAACGTATACAAGCGAGCCTAAAGGAAGAATATTGTTACTTACAATAAAATCTTCAAGGTCCATAATAAACGTAGGCTCACCACCCCTAATGCCTAGTGGGTGGAAACCTGAAAGTAAGGTAAACCCTAAAATGCAAAGTTGTGCTAAAATGAGCAATGACAAAAGTGTTATTATACAAGATTTTTTTCTTGACCAACCCCACTTGTCCATACCAAATGAAATGATGTTTTCAAACACGGCAGTAACCGTACTCATAGCCGCAAAAATCATAAACAAGAAGAAAAGCGGACCTAAAACGTTACCTAAAGGCATATCATTAAAAACGTTTGGAAGTGTTTTGAATATAAGACCGGGACCACCAGTTGCGCCGTTAGCAACAGGATATGCAAATGATGCAGGAATAACGATTAAGCCCGCAAAAAGTGCAACACCAGTATCAAGTGAAGCTATTATTACAGACTCTCCAAGCAACGTTCTATCTTTTTTGATATAGCTACCAAAAACAGCCATAGAACCCATACCGATTGACAGCGTAAAGAATGCTTGACCCATTGCCGCAAAAATAGCTTCACCTAAAACAAACTTTCCTTTAGCATCATAAAGCAAATTTTCAAAACGTGGAACAAGATAAAAATCAAGCCCAGCAATTGCCCCTGGAAGCGTGCAAACGTAAATAGCCAAAAAAACTATAATAGCAAGCAAACAAAGCATCATAACTTTGTTAACTTTTTCAACACCTTTTTTAAGCCCAAACGAGCAAACCAAAACGCCCAAAACAATAACGAGCGCCGTTACCAAAACTTGAAGCCAAAGGTCTGATTTCATTGCATCAAACTGGCTTGACACTTGATCCACCGGCAAGTTAGCAAACTGCCCTGTAACGCTTTTGTAAAAATAGATAAACATCCACGCCGTAACAACGGTATAAAACATCATTAATAGGTAGTTACCTACTAATCCCGCCCAACTGAACAAATGCCACTTTGTACCTTTTGGCTCTAACACCGTAAACGAACTTGCAATGCTCTTTTGACTTGCCCTACCAACCGAAAACTCCATTGTCATAATGGGCAAACCAAATACTACCAAAAATAAAAGGTACACAAGTATAAATGCAGCGCCACCATAACGACTTACGATATACGGAAAACGCCAAACGTTCCCTAATCCTATTGCACAACCAGCAGAAATAAGCACAAAACCTAATCTTGACCCAAACTTTTCTCTTTCGCTGGATACTGTTAAATTTTTATCAGCCATTTTCTTTTCCTTCTTTATCTTTTTTATTTGAAAAAATTTTCCTAAAATCAATCTTAATTTCACTATACAATATTGCAATAAATATCGTAACAAAGCCTAATATTATCATTATGGTTAACTGTTCGTTCGCAAACAAAACGGAGAACAACACACCGAAAACCGCCTCTAAACTAAGTATTATTGCAGACTGGTTAGGGGTTGTAAACTTTTGCCCAACTATTTGCGCAAACTGAGCAAACAGCGTGCAAGCCACTGCAAGATAGCCTATTTTTAATATTTGCTCTAAACTTAACGCGTAAGCGCTTATATCAACTACGGGAAGTTCAAAAATCAAGCTTGAAATAGCGCATAAAACACCAACGGTAATAAGTTCAAAAATAAGCAAAAGCATTGTGTCCGCACCGCGTTTTTGGAACTTATCAATCGCTATAATTTGCAATGAAAAAAACACCGCACCCACCAAGGTCAGTCCATCACCCAAAAGCACGTTTTCGCCCATACCACTATCGCCCGAAAGTGCAACAAGCCCAACGCCAACTATACATAAAAGAGCAGATATAACGTTTTGTATCGAAGGTTTTACCTTAAACAAAATCAACAATAAGAACGGACACATAACGCAGTATGATGAAGTTAAAAAAGCATTTCTGCCTGGAGTGGTAAGTTTCAAGCCTTCGGTTTGAGTTGCATACGCCAAATACACTAAAACGCCCAAAACAACACCCATAAAGAAGGTTGTTTTATCTAATTTTTTAAGTTTTTTATAGAACACTATACAAAACACACCGCCAGCGAACAAAAACCTTAACGCAAGCACAAAAAATGCAGGAGTACTTGAAATAGTATCCTTTAATATAAAAAAGGACGTTCCCCACGCAAGCGTTGCCAAAAACAACAATAATTGCCCTATTAAACTTAATTTCTTATCCTTCGAAATCATATAAATCCCAACAAAACCTAAAAATAACGCTATTATTTTAACACAAAACGCATACTTTTACAAACAGTTTTAGCCACTCAATTAACAAAATACGAATTATACGCCAAATTTATATTAACGCTAAAAATTTTTAATATTTTTTGAATATTTTTTTGCTAAAAAGAACTTGTGTTTTTTACTAATTGTGTTGTATAATAAAATTAAACTTAGTTTGGAGATTTTTTATGGATAACTTAAGACCTGAAAGCATGCAACGTATTACAACAATAGAACTTGCAAACGCCTTTATTGACGAACAAGTTGAACTTATTCGCAATCAAGTTGGCGACAAAAAAGTTTTACTCGCACTCTCTGGCGGTGTTGATAGCTCTGTTGTAGCAGCACTCCTTATCAAAGCAATCGGCAAGCAACTAGTTTGCGTTCACGTTAACCACGGACTTATGAGAAAGGGCGAAAGCGAACAAGTTATTGAAGTTTTTGGTAAAGAGCTTGACACAAACCTTATTTACGTTGATGCTACAGATAGATTTTTAAATCTTCTTGACGGTGTTAAAGAACCCGAAAGAAAAAGAAAGATTATCGGCGGAGAATTCATTAAAGTGTTTGATGAAGAAGCAAGCAAATTAAAAGGCATTTCTTTCCTTGCTCAAGGCACAATCTACCCCGACATTATTGAAAGTGACGGAGTTAAAGCCCACCACAACGTTGGCGGATTGCCAGAAGATATGCAATTTGAGCTTGTTGAACCCGTTCGCCTTTTATACAAGGATGAAGTTAGAGTTGTTGGTGATGCGTTAGGGCTTCCTTCAAATATGGTTTATCGTCAACCCTTCCCCGGCCCTGGTCTTGGCGTAAGATGTTTGGGTGCTATAACCCGTGATAGACTTCACGCACTCCGTGAAGCTGATGCAATACTCCGTGAAGAATTTGATATTTGCGGTCTTGCAGGTAAAGTTTGGCAATACTTTATCGCCGTACCCGATATGAAAAGCGTTGGCGTTAAAGACGGAAAAAGATATGAAGGTTGGCCAGCAATTATCCGTGCGGTTAACACTGTTGACGCTATGAGCGCAACCATTGAAGAAATCCCCTATTCAGTTCTTCATAAAATAACCGACAGAATAACTAAAGAAGTTGACGGTATAAATAGAGTGCTTTTAGACTTAACACCAAAGCCCATCGGCACAATCGAATGGGAATAAAATTAAAAACAAAATCCACAGCTGATTAGCTGTGGATTTTTTAATACAAGTAAAACTTATTTTCTTATAGGCAAAAGCATTCTTGTATGCGCTTTGTACTCATTAAAGCCTTGCTTTCTTGATTGACGTTTATCAGCCATAGGAATACTTACAACCAAGAACATAATAGTATTAAGTAATGCACCAAAACCAAAATACCACATTGACGGAACCGTCAAAACAAACGCAAGCGCCATACCCCACCACATTAGAATTTCACCTAAGTAGTTAGGGTGACGTGAATACTTCCATAACCCTACTGAAATAAAAGGCGTAGTTTTATTTTTTCTATAAGATTGCATTTGAACGTCACTTATTGCTTGCAACGTTACTGCAGATATTGAAACAACACAGCCTATCACACCATATACGGTAATTGGAATAGAAAGCGTTATTGCATAGACCACAGGAAGAACGCAAGCATATACGACTAACGTTGGAAACATATGTATACCCAAAAAGTTAATCAATGGATAAAAAGCGCCCGTTTTTTCTTTTAACATTGTATATCGCCAATCTTGGTGAGTTAAACCATGAAAAGTATAAGCCCAATTTGCCGTAAGCCTTATTCCCCACACGCATACGCACGCGACCATTATTAAAGCCATAAGCGACGTTTCAACGCATAGCAGTGCAGTACAAATTACTATAGGCTGAACACTCCAATATGGATCGTAAACCGAAGCGTTGAAAAAAAACAAACTAAACACAAAAGTTACAATGGTTGCACATACGTCTGCTATGAGCAAGTTTAACCATAAATCAAATTTTAGTGCGTTAAAAATTAAAACGCCACTAACACTTGCTATTATATATACTATTGTAACTATAATAAAACTTAGCTTTCTATTGTTTTTTATACTCATCTTTCTCTCTCGTAAAATTTATATTTTGATTATAACATATTAAAAGCACGGTGTCAATGCCGTTAAAAAATTAAAAAGGACTGCGATTTGCTGTCCTTTAATCATTATTGTTTACTTGCGCAATGTTTATATAACTTTTTTTATTTTTTTTGGCATACTGAAGTGCTTTATAAGCCCCACTATTGTTCTTGTTCTCCACATAAAATATAACAAAATCACTGTTGTCGATAATCGCTATATTGCGGTAATAAATAATTTGATACCACCAATTAAACTTTAATAAAAATATAATTTGTCGCTCATAATATTTTTCATTAGATTTTTTATGTTTAGATAGTGCCCTTTCATCCGTAGCCACATAAACACGCTCTATGTGTGAATACACCGCCTTTAATTCAGTGACTATTTCATAACAAACATCATCAAAATTTCCAAATTCCCCAAAATAAAACGTGCTGAAATTTTTATTTTGTATTAAATTTTTTATTATACGTTTAAGCTTTTCTTTATGATTGTCATCAAAACGTATATTTCTATGACCGAAAAAAGAACACGCCTTCATAAAACTCCTAAGTGAAGTATATTGCACCTATATATTACACTATGTCTATTTATAATGTCAAGTAGAGTGAAATATATTTCACTTATATTTATTGCATTTATGTCAATAACAAAGGAGAGCTATGAATTTAAATAAGGCGTTTGCACTAAAGGTAAGTAAACTTTTACAAGAAAATAAAATAAGCAAATATAAACTTGAAAAAGAAACGGGTATTACTCATTCTGCTCTACGATATATTTTTAACGAAGTTAATAAAGACGTAAAATTTTCAACCATAGTTAAGGTATGCAATTTTTTTAATCTTTCGTTGACGGAATTTTTTAATGATGACGTTTTTAACATTGACAATCTTGAATTTGAATAATTTTCATAATATACAAAAAAGGACTGCTACTTGCAGTCCTTTTTTTATTTGTTTTTATTACGTTAATTATTTCTTGGTTCGTAATGAGTGTGTAATAATTCGTGTGCTTTGTGTCCGCCAACTTCACCAAAGAAATTATCGTAAAGAGCTTTAATAGATGCGTTTTCATGGCTCTTTCTAACTTCCATGCCGGCATCGTCGTGATATAGACCTTTAGCTCTCATACCTTTATAATCAATGTCCGAACGAGTGAACGCATCAACGAACGGTTGACCACCACCGTTTACGCAACCACCAGGACAGCTCATAATTTCTATGAATTGATAATCAGCTTCACCCGCCCTTACCTTGTCACAAAGAACACGCGCATTTTTAAGTCCACTTGCTACTGCAACTTTAACTTTAAGCCCCTTAACGTCGTATTCGGCTTCCTTAATTCCTTCCATACCGCGAACAGCCTTAAACTCAACGTTCTCAAGAGTTTCGCCTGTAATCTTTTCAACAGCAGTACGGAGTGCTGCTTCCATAACGCCACCCGTTGCACCAAAGATTACGCCAGCACCGGTATATTCTTCAAACGGATTGTCGGGAAGACTATCTGCCAAATACTTAAAGTGAATACCGTGTTCTCTAATCATACGAATAACTTCTTGAGTAGAGAGAACAAAATCAACGTCACCATTGAATTTTTCACGTTTAGCTTCGTCCTTTTTAGCAGAACAAGGCATAATTGCAACGTGAACGTGTTTCTTTTCGCCTTTATACATAGCCTTAACAGTTGATGCAAGCATTTGCATTGGGCTCTTACAAGTTGAAATATTATCCAAAAGGTCAGGATATTTATCTTCAGCAAATCTAATCCATGCCGGACAGCATGAAGTAAACATTGGAAGCTTGCCACCATTTTGAATTCTATTTATAAGTTCGTTTGCTTCTTCCATAATGGTAAGGTCTGCAGAAATGTTGGTATCATAGACTTTATCAAAGCCCATTTCCTTTAGCGCAGTAACGAGCTTACCCATAACGTTAGTGCCTTCTTCAAAGCCAAATTCTGTGCCGAGCGCAACGCGAACAGCAGGAGCGACTTGAACTGAAACTTCAACGTCAGGGTCCCCTATTGCTTTCCAAACCTTATCGGCACAGTCGCGAATAACGATTGCTCCAGTAGGACAAACTGCTGCACATTGACCACAGCCAACGCAAGGAGAATTTGCAATGTCGCCATCAAAAGCGGTTGCAATTTTCATCTTTGAACCACGATAAGCATAGTCGATTGCGCCTACCGATTGAATTTCGTTACACATTCTTACACACTTACCGCAAAGAATACATTTACCTGGTTCTCTAACAATACTGTATGATGAACTATCAGGACTAAGCGAACAAGCATTGTTGGGGAAACGAACACCTTCAATGTTGAACTTATAAGCAAACTCTTGGAGTCTGCACTTTCCGCTCATATGGCAGGTCGTACAGTCTCTACAGTGGTTAGCAAGCAAGAGTTCCAAAATCATTTTTCTATATTGGCGAAGTTTTGCGGTGTTGGTCTTGATAACCATGCCGTCTCTGGGCTTGCTTGAGCACGCAGCGTCAAGCCTACCCCTTTCGTCTTCAAACATACACATTCTGCACGCGCCGTAAATAGAAAGTTCACTATCATAGCAGAAAGCGGGAATTTCAATACCAGCTTTTCTTGCAACTTCTAATATATTTTTTTCGCCTTCAATTTGTACTTTAATACCGTCAATAGTCATAAATGCGCTCATAATTAAACCTCCTTGATTGCCTTGAATACGCAACTAGAAAGACACGCACCACACTTGATACACTTGGTTTGGTCAATAACGAACGGCTTTTTAATTTCACCGCTAATTGCGCCTACAGGACAATTTCTTGCACACTTAGAGCAACCCTTACAAAGTTCGGGGTCAATCATAATAGTCTTTAATTTTTGACATGCGCCTGCGGGGCACTTCTTGTCGTAAATATGTGCTCTATATTCGTCTTCAAAATATTTGATGGTTGAAAGAACGGGTCCTGCAGCCGTTTTTCCTAAGCCACAAAGTGCAGTCTTAGAAATGGTTTCACCAAGTTCTTTAAGCATTTCAATATCACCGTCACGACCTTGACCGTCAACGATACGATTTAAGATTTCAAGCATGCGCTTTGTACCTTCACGACAAGGCACGCACTTACCACAAGATTCTTTTTGTGTGAAATCCATAAAGAAACGTGCAACTTCAACCATGCAGGTTTTCTTGTCCATAACAACAAGACCGCCTGAACCAATGATTGCGCCTGCTTTAGAGAGTGAATCAAAGTCAAGTGGTAAATCAAAGTGTTCTTCGGTTAAACATCCACCTGATGGACCACCGATTTGAACAGCCTTAAATTCTCCACCATCACGCATACCGCCACCGATATCGAAAATAACCTCACGAAGCGTTGTGCCCATAGGAACTTCTATTAAACCTGCGTTCTTAATGTTACCAGTAAGAGCGAAAGTTTTTGTACCAGTGCTGTTTTCGGTGCCTATTTTCTTAAACCATTCCGCACCATTATTCACAATTAACGCTACGTTGGCGTAAGTTTCAACGTTGTTAAGAACGGTAGGTTTATCAAAAAGACCGTTTTCAACAGTTCTTGGGGGTTTGGTTCTAGGCATACCACGTTTACCTTCGATTGAAGCGGTTAACGCCGAGCCTTCACCACAAACGAACGCGCCTGCCCCGCGGTTAATATGCATATTAAACTTAAAGCCTGTGCCTAAAATATTGTCGCCCAAAAGTCCAAGTTCGGTTGCTTGCTTGATTGCGAGTTGCAATCTTGCAACAGCCTTAGGATATTCTGCACGAACGTAAATATAACCATCATTTGCGCCCGTTGCAATACCGGCGATAATCATACCTTCTAAAAGTCTATGTGGGTCGTCTTCCATAACAGACCTATCCATGAACGCACCGGGGTCACCTTCGTCACCGTTACATACAACGTATTTGGGGAAGTTCTTTTGGCTTGCAACTTGAGTCCATTTTCTGCCTGCGGGGAATCCGCCACCGCCACGGCCACGAAGCCCTGACTCAGACACTTCGTTGATAACTTGTTCGCTTGTCATGTCAAAGAGAACTTTTTCAAGTGCAGTGTAACCACCTGTTGCAAGATATTCTTCAATAGAAGTTGCGTCAATCTTATCGCAGTTATCTAAAACGAGTCTAGTTTGCTTTTTATAGAAAGGAATTTCCTTTTGTTCGATATAAACTTTGCCACCTTCGGTGTAAGCAAGACGTTCAACGCATACGCCCTTAACAATAGTCTTTGCAACAATTTCTTCAACGTCATCAACCTTAACTTGAACGTAAAGCCAACCTTGTGGCTCAATTCTTACCAACGGACCGATTTCACAAAAGCCGTGGCAACCACTTTGTTTAAGTCTAACGCCTGCGCTGTGTGGTTCTTTAGCGAGTTCTAAAGAAACGTTTATGTTTTGCTCTTTCATGATTTGAGCAAATCTATCATAAATTTTAAGTGCGCCCTTAGAAACACAACCTGCGCCTGCGCAGATTATAATTCTTTTTTGCTCAGCGTTCATTCTCGCCACTGCACTTTCACGGAGAGCGATTAATTCTTGTCTTGATTTAAGCATTATAAACCCTCCTTTTCTTTAATAGAGTTTACCAAAGCTATAGCCGATTCAGGCGTCATTGTGGGATAAATTTCATTATTTAGTGTGATTGCGGGTGCTGATGAACAAGCACCAAGGCAGGCAACCGTTTCTACCGTAAACATAAGGTCGTCGGTAGTTTTCTTTTCTTCTGAAAGACCGAGTTCTTTTCTAAGCGCTTCCAAAATTGGAACTGAGTGACGAACGTGGCATGCCGTACCGTCACAAACCTTAATAACGTATTTACCTTTTTGTTCTAATGAAAAGTTTTCATAGAAGGTTGCAACGCCAAAAATTTTCGCTTCACTTACGCCGAGTTTTTCCGCTAAATAAGGGAAAATTTCTCTTGGTAAATATCTGTAATGTTCTTGCGCTTCTTGCAAAACGGCGATTAAAGATTTTTCTTCTTTGCCGAATTTTTCCATTGCTTTGTCAAGCACGGTGTAATCAAAATTTGCCATATTTCCTCCAAAATCAAGTGTTTTATAAAAGCACCAAAACCGTCCGTTAAAAAACGGGCGGTTTCAAGTTAAATTACCCTTGTAATTTTTCGTCGATAGCCTTAGCCGCAGTCTTACCTGCGCCCATTGCCAAAATAACTGTTGCAGCACCTGTAACGGCATCACCACCAGCATAAACGTATTCAACTGACGTTGCACCGTTTTCATCAGTAATAATACCACCGTGCTTGTTAACTTCCAAGCCTTCAGTTGTAGCCTTTATCAATGGGTTTGGTGAAGTGCCAAGCGCCATAATAACAACGTCTGCTTCAATATCAAAGTCGCTACCCTCAACAGCAACTGGGCGACGACGACCAGACGCATCCGGTTCGCCAAGCTCCATTTTAATACAAGTAACTGAGCTAACCCAACCGTTTTCATTGCCATTGATTTTCGTGGGGTTGGTCAAAAGGTCGAAAATAATACCTTCTTCCATAGCGTGTTCAACTTCTTCTTTTCTTGCGGGAAGTTCGTCAAGCGTTCTTCTGTAAACAATATGTACGTCTCCACCCAAACGCTTAGCACATCTTGCAGCGTCCATAGCAACGTTACCGCCACCTACTACTACAACTCTTTTACCGCGAATAATAGGCGTTGAAGCATCGTCTTTATACGCTTTCATTAGGTTAATACGGGTTAAGAATTCATTTGCTGAATATACACCAATCAAGTTTTCACCAGGGATATTCATAAACTTGGGCAATCCTGCACCAGAACCAATAAATACCGCCTTAAATCCGTATTCTTTAACGAGTTCTTCAATAGAAATAACTTTACCAATAACCATGTTCGTTTCAATCTTAACGCCTAAATCTTTAAGCGTGTCAATTTCTTTTTGAACGATTGATTTTGGAAGTCTAAATTCAGGAATACCGTAAACCAAAACGCCACCTGCTAAGTGGAAAGCTTCAAATACGGTTACTTCATAACCTTTTTTAGCAAGGTCACCTGCACAAGTAAGCCCAGAAGGACCAGAACCAACAACTGCAACTTTTATGCCATTTGACTCAGGTTTAACGGGTTTATCTTTGCAGTTTGCATTGTGATAGTCTGCAACAAATCTTTCTAATCTACCGATTGCTACGGGTTCGCCCTTAATACCGCGAATACAATACTTTTCGCATTGTGATTCTTGTGGGCAAACTCTTCCGCAAACTGCGGGAAGTGAAGAAGATTCAGCGATAATTTGATATGCACCTTCAAAATCTTTTTCACGGATTTTTGCTATAAATTCAGGAATATGTACCATTACGGGACAGCCGTTAACGCAAGGTTTGTTTTTACAGTTTAAGCATCTTTCCGCTTCGTCAACAGCTTGTTCAGGAGTGTAACCTAGCGCAACTTCTTCAAAGTTCTTGTTTCTCACGTCTGCTTCTTGATGTGGCATAGGATTTTTCTTTAACGACATGTTAGGCATGATTATTTAACCTCCTTTTTGAACAGATTGCAAGTTTCTTCATATTTATGGCGTTCCCATTCTTTGTAGCTTGCGCCACGTTTCATTGCTTCGTCAAAGTCGACTAAGTGACCGTCAAACTCAGGCCCGTCAACACAAGCAAACTTGGTTTCACCGCCAACGGTAAGACGGCAACCACCGCACATTCCCGTTCCGTCAATCATAACGGGGTTCATACTTACAACCGTTTTTACACCGTATTCTTTGGTAAGTCTACAAACGAATTTCATCATAATGACAGGACCGATTGCAATAACTTCATCATAATTTTCGCCACTTTCGATTAAGTTTTTAAGAGCATCGGTAACAAGACCTTTTGTACCAGCCGTACCGTCGTCACTCATTAAAACGTACTTATCGCTGACTGCTTTAAATTCGTCTTCTAAAATTACCAAATCTTTGCATCTAAAACCAACGATTGAGTGAACTTCCGTTCCTTGCTCGTGGAATTTTTTTGCAACGGGATATGCGATAGCACAACCTACGCCACCGCCTACAACAGCAACCTTCTTCTTACCTTCGGTCTTAGTAGCGTTACCCAAGGGGCCAACAAAGTCTGCAACGCTGTCACCAATCTCTAATTGATTGAGAGCGTAAGTCGTTGCGCCAACGATTTGGAAAATAACAGCAACAGTACCCTTTTCTCTGTCGTAATCGGCAACGGTTAAAGGAATTCTTTCTCCATCTTCAGTAGCCCTAATAATTACGAATTGGCCAGCCTCTGCCTTCTTAGCAACGTAAGGTGCATAGACGTCAATTCTTGTAACCGTGGGATTAAGCACTTTTTTGTCAACAATCTTGTACATATTATCTCCTTTTCCGTTATAATGGGCAGATTAAAATATCCAACGCCACCCATTAAAATTTTTGCAAAATTATTTTATCACATTTATTCTTTATTTTCAACCAATTTAGCTTTAAACATATAAATTATATTTTAAAATATTATTCGCGCCCGCTGTAAGCAGACGCGAATTAACAAAATTTGGAATTTTATTAGTATTTTACGCTATATAATATATCTTCATACGTCGGGAAATTAATAAAGTCTTTGCCGGTAAGAAGCTCCATTTCGTCAGCGTATTTTCTAACTTCTTCCATGCCCTTTATCAATGAATTTTTACAAAATCTTGCCTTAACCAAGTTGTCCCAACCCCGTTTGTATTTTGCCGTTTCTTCGGTAAGATTTTCAAGCGCTACGTTAAACTTTTGCGATAAAGAAGAAAGTTTGTTTAACACACCTTCTTCAAGTGAACGCGAACAGTTTTCACACACTTCTTTTTTAAGCTTTATTTCTTTAAGTAAAAACGCTTGGTAACCTATTACCGCGGGGACGATATACTTTCTAGCAACGTCTATAGCAGTAAGCGCTTCAATGTGCACGATGTTTGAGTAATTTTCCAGCAAAATCTCCATGCGTGAGTGGATTTCACTGCCAGAAAGAACTTTATGTCTTTCAAAAAGCTCTATGTTTTTTTGTTGCGGATATAACGGCAAAGCGTCAACTGTAGTCTTTAAATTCAAAAGTCCACGCTCTTTAGCTTCCTTTTGCCATTCCTTTGAATAGTTGTTTCCGCTAAACAAAATACGCTTGTGGTCTTTTATAGTTTTCTTAATCAGCTTGTTAAGTTCAACGTTGAAATCTTTTGCGTTTTCCAAAACGTCTGCAAAGCTCTTTAACTCATCCGCAACTATAGTGTTTATAATAAAGTTGGGGCAAGCAATGTTTGTTGATGAACCAACCATACGGAACTCAAACTTGTTACCCGTAAACGCAAATGGCGAAGTTCTATTTCTATCAGTTGAGTCCTTAGGAATAGGCGGAAGTACGGATACGCCGATTTTTAATTCGGTTTTCTTTTTTGCACTAAACTTTTCACCGCTCTCTAATGACGACAAAATAGCTTCTAACTCTTCACCTAAATATATAGAAATTATTGCAGGCGGAGCTTCGTCAGCACCTAAACGATGGTCGTTGCCAGCAGAGGCAACGCTTATTCTAAGCAAGTCTTGATGTTTGTCAACCGCCTTAATTACAGCGAGCAAGAAAATCAAAAATTGCGCGTTGTCAATGGGGGTTGCACCTGGGTCTAAAAGATTTTCACCCGTATCAGTACTAATTGCCCAGTTATCATGTTTACCACTACCGTTAACAGACGCAAAAGGTTTTTCGTGAAGAAGACATACCAAGCCGTGCTTGTTTGCAACGCTTTTCATTAGTTCCATCGTAAGTTGGTTTTGATCGGTTGCAATGTTTACCGAAGTGTATACAGGCGCAAGTTCATGTTGAGCGGGCGCAACTTCGTTATGTTTAGTTTTTGAATAAACTCCAAGTTTCCAAAGTTCTTCATCAAGTTCTTTCATAAACGCTGAAACTCTAGACTTAATAGCACCGTAATAATGGTCTTCAAGCTCTTGACCTTTTGACGGACGTGCTCCAAAAAGCGTTCTTCCGCAATGCACCAAGTCAATGCGTTTTTCATAAACGCTTTTATCAATCAAAAAGTATTCTTGTTCTGCACCGCAAGTGGGCGTAACCTTTTTAACCTTATCGTTGCCAAATAAACGCAAAATTCTAAGCGCTTGTTTGTTGAACGCTTCCATTGAACGAAGAAGTGGCGTTTTCTTGTCCAGCGCCTCCCCGCCGTATGAGCAAAATGCAGTTGGAATGTATAAACTGCCGTCTTTAACAAAAGCGTAAGAAGTGGGGTCCCAAGCGGTATAGCCACGCGCTTCAAACGTTGCCCTTAACCCACCTGAAGGGAAGCTTGACGCATCCGATTCGCCTTTTACAAGCGACTTTTCCGAAAACTTCATTATCACGTCGCCATTGCCAAACGGCTCTATAAAGCTATCGTGTTTTTCGGCGGTAATCCCCGTCATAGGTTGAAACCAGTGCGTAAAATGGGTTGCACCCTTTTCAATAGCCCAGTCTTTCATAACTGTCGCTACGCACTTCGCCGTGTCGTGTGATAGTGGCGTGCCGTTTTCAATAGCCATACGAACAGCGTCATATGCTTCTTTGGGAAGACGCTCTCTCATTACTTTGTCGTTAAACACCATTGAGCCGAAAATTTCAGGTATTTCTTTTGCGTTCATTTTTGCTCCTAAGTAAGTATTTTTTAGTTTTTGTCTATTGAATAAAATTTTAACACTTATACGTAAAGATGTCAATTATTTTATACGAGCATAATTGTAAAAAATTAAAAACCCCCACATAAAAATATAATATCGCCATTATTTTTACCTAATTTAGTCAAACACCCCCACTCTAAAACAAAATCGTATAGTTAATTAATCTAAAAAATATGCACACCCATAACGAGTGCGCATACGTTTTATGTTTTTATATTTGTCACTAAATCTTTAACGCCCTTAACACATTATCCATTGTAAAGGCTAAATTTTGTTCACTGTCGGCACGACTAATTGAAAAATCTTGGGGCAAACGATTTATGGTAAATATAGCCGAAACCCCTTCTTCATAGGCCTTTGTCATATCTCCATCCGCCCCACCAACGATAGAAATTACGGGTACGTTTTGTTTTTTTGCTTGCCTTGCTACGCCTATAACAACCTTACCGCGAAGGCTTTGCCCGTCAATTTTTCCTTCGCCCGTAAAGATAGCGAACGCATCTTTAATGATTTCGTTAAAGCCCACGGTGTCCAAAACCGTATCAATTCCCATCTTTAGTTTAGAGTCAAAAAAGGCAACCATACCTGCGCCCATTGCACCCGCAGCGCCACCGCCCTTTAATGATGACAGGTCAAGCCCGAGTTGATTTTTTATAACGTTACATAAATGCTTAACCCCGTCATCAAGTAACTGCACGGTCATTTCATCCGCGCCCTTTTGCGGAGCAAACACGTATGACGCACCGTTTTGACCGAAAGGTGGGTTATCTATATCACACATTGTAATGATTTCAACACTGTTTAATAGTTTATTCTTTGTCGTAAAATCTACACTACAAACGTCTTTTAAACTCCCACCGGTTGGTATAAACTCCTTTTCATCTTTGTTAAAAAATTTTATTCCACACGCTGAAGCCATGCCACAACCAAAGTCGTTAGTACAAGATCCACCAAGACCAACTATTACTTTTTTTACACCTTTTTTAACCGCATCAAGCAGTAGTAACCCAACGCCATACGTGGTAGTTTTCATTGGGTTTTTGTTGTTTTCCACCATAGGCAGACCCGCACAAGACGCCATTTCTATAACTGCGGTTTCTCCGTTATCTATAAGACCATAAAAAGAAGTTATATCTTCAAAATACGGGCCAACACTTTTGCACTTTACTTTTTGTCCGCCAAGCGCGCTCAAAAAACAATCTACGCTACCCTCTCCGCCATCAGCAACTGGAATAGAAACGATTTTTGCCCCATCAAAATGCTCTTTAATTTTATCACTCATAATATCACAAATTTGCTGTGATGAAAGCGTGCCCTTAAACGAATCGGGAATTAAAACGAATTTCTTCATAATACTCTCCTAATAGATATAGTTTTAGTTTAACATTTTTTTATTGAATATTCAATCAAAAAGCCCTTATTTCGCAATAGAGTTTACAAAATTTTACTTTTAAAAATACTTGTTTTAATATATAAATTATGTTATACTGAATTGGAAAGCAACCCCAATATAATATTCTTTATATCATAGGAGACGTTTATGAACATTTTACACATGAAATATGCAGTTGAAGTTGCCAACACGCGCTCGATAAGCAAAGCTGCTGAAAACTTATACACCTCTCAACCCAACTTAAGCCGTGCAATAAAGTCACTTGAAAGCACGTTAAAAATCAAAATTTTCAAGCGTTCATCTAAGGGGTTAGAAACCACTATTGACGGCGAAGAATTTTTGCTATATGCAAAGACCGCGCTTGCTCAAATAAAAAAGATTGAATCAATTTACGAAAACCGCAATGAAAAAACGCTTAAGTTGTCTGTTTGCGTACCTAGAGCAAGTTATTTTTCTTACGCCTTTTCGGAGTTCTCGAAAGAGCTTGACGACCAATCTAAAGCCGAAATAATTTACAAAGAAACCAACTCAATGCGTTCTATATTGAACGTCGTTAAAGAAGAATACGACCTTGGCATAGTAAGATACCAAAGCACGTTTGAAAAGTATTTTTCCACGTTGTTTGAAGAAAAAAAGCTCAACTATGAAGTACTCAATGAATTTTCTTACGTGATGGCTGTTTCTAAAAACAACCCGCTTGCTAGTAAAGAGCAAATTGTGGAAGAAGACCTTACCGGTTGCATTGAAATTACACACGGCGACCCTTACGTTCCCTCTCTCCCCCTTATCGACGTTAAAAGAGCTGAGCTTTCTGAGTTCAGCAAAAAGCGGATAATGGTGTTTGAACGTGGTGTTCAATTCACCCTTTTAGAACAAGTTCCCAACACGTTTATGTGGGTTTCACCCATTCCGCAAGATTTGCTTGACAAATATAATTTGGTTGAAAGAAAATGTTCGTTTAACAGCAAAACTTACAAGGACGTTTTAATTTATAGGAAAAAATATCACCTAAGCAAACTTGACAATCAATTTATCCAAAAGATTACAGACGCAAAACGAAAATATTTTAATAAGGAAGAAATTTAATTATGAGAATTTTTGACACCAAGGTTCAACACTTAAAATATAAAGTTCTAAGAGAAGTTGCACGTTTTGCTTGGGAAGGAACGCTTGCAGAGAACATTGTTAACATTCCCAAGATAATTGTTCCTGGCAAAGCACCCACTATGCGTTGTTGCATTTATAAAGAACAAGCAATAGTTATTGAACGTGTTAAACTAGCAATGGGCGGAGATAAAACCAATCCCAACGTTATCGAAGTTATAGACATTGCTTGTGATGAATGCCCTATGGGCGGATATGAAGTTACCGACGCTTGCAGAGGCTGTTTAGCGCACCGCTGTGAAGACGTATGCAAAAAGGGTGCTATTACTATTGACGCCAACCAAAAGGCACATATTGATAAATCTAAATGCGTTGAGTGCGGACTTTGTGCAAAAGTTTGCCCATATAGCGCAATCATCAACCATAAACGCCCGTGCGAAAGAGCGTGCAAAGTCAAAGCTATTTCTATGGACGAAAATAAGGCGGCTAAAATTAATGATGAAAAGTGCATTTCTTGCGGTGCTTGCGTTTATCAATGCCCTTGGGGCGCTATTAACGATAAGTCGTTTATTTTAGACGTTGTTGATATTATTAAAAAGAGTGAAAATAACACTAAATACAACGTTTACGCTGTTGTTGCACCCGCTATCGCAAGCCAGTTTTCTTACGCAAAGCTCGGCCAAGTATTAAGCGGTATAAAAGAGCTTGGGTTTTACGATATTACCGAAGCCGCGTTAGGTGCTGACATTGTTGCCTTAAGTGAAGCGAAAGAACTTGCAGAAAAAGGATTTTTGACAAGCTCTTGCTGTCCAGCGTTCGTTTCTTACGTTAAAAAGCAATTCCCAGACCTTGCTGAATACATATCGCACAACCTTTCACCTATGGCAACCATTGCAAAGCGCATCAAAGATAACGATAAAAATGCTAAAGTTATTTTCATTGGGCCTTGCACAGCAAAGAAAATGGAATATCAAAAAGAAGACGTTGCTCCTTACGTTGACAGCGTTATTACCTTTGAAGAATTACAAGCGCTTTTTGATAGCAAGAATATTGAAATCAACTCTCTACCCGAATACGAAATTCAAGACGCATCTTACTACGGCAGAATTTTTGCAAGAAACTGCGGACTTTCGGAAGCTGTTGCTGAAGGCTTAAAAGAGCGCGGAATTGAAGGCTTTGATCTTCGCGCTGTTCCGTGCGACGGAATTGAAGCGTGCAGAGTAGCGCTACTTAAAGCATCTAAGCGCATGCTTGACGGAAACTTTATTGAAGGCATGGCGTGTATGGGCGGTTGTATCGGTGGTGCCGGTTGCTTAACCCATGGCGACGTTAACAAACTTAAAGTTGATAAGCACGGCAAAACTTCAGTAAAAGAAAATATTGAAAGCGCTGTAAAAGATTACGAAAACAAATAAAAAACGCACTATAAAATTAAACTTAAAGCCCACGGCATTCAGCCGTGGGCTTTTTATCTCGGTTATTAAATTAAGTCTTAGTACGCCCTAGCTTCAAACAAGCGAATATCGCCTATGCCGTTAGTTGAAATGAATTCAACTTTTATGCCATCACAAACGGTGGGTGCGAAGTCTAAAACAAAGAGTCTTTGAACGTTATTTGTAATTTTTTGTTCGTATACAACCTTACCAGCTAACGTAAGCTTAACAACAAAGTCTTTAACAAGTTCTTTTGGAACACCAATTTCTTGTTGGCGTTGCCTTTTGCCAGATAACGTTATATTTTTATTAAGCAAGAAGTTTGAATCAAAAGTTAATCTTAATTGACTGAGTTCTTTTTGACTACCTAAGTCAAAGTTAATCCATTCATTTTCGGCACTTTCTGCACGCCAAGCATTAACTTGTCCATCAATTTCTCTTGAAACACCGCTCAAAACGTTGTCTGCAACAAACCCTTCTTGCGCACTTGATACGTTTACCTTTGCGCCCCTTAACAAGTCGAGTTCATCTTCATTTTTAAGGTTTGGTATATAACAGTCGTCCTTTAATAATTGTTGTTGAAGTTTTTTAATATCAATTTTTCTTATATCTGTTTTGCTATTAACTGCCATTCCCGCCGCCGTACCGATTGCTTGACCACCCATAGCGCAAGTGCCCATAACTCTGGTGCTTGCCATTGCGAGCTTGCTTGCGCCCATACAGCGCCCACCGACGAAAAGGTTCTTAAAGCCTTTGACTAAATATGATCTATACGGTATGTCGTAAGAGCCTTCAAACGGGAACACTTGTGACGGCATTTTGTCAAACGCAAAAAGTCCACCAGGGGTATGATTATCAACGTCCCACCCGCCGTAAGCGACCGCATCATCAAACCTACGGTTAGCCATAACGTCTACTTCGTTAAGCATATAATCACATTCTATTCTTCTGCTTTCTCTCATACCAGGGAGCATTCCAACCCAAACTAAATCAAAGTTTTCTGCGCCGTGATCCCCGCCGTTTTTAATATGATCCCAAATACCGTAAACTGCACGAACAAGGTCATCACGAATTTTTTCGTATTCACCGATAATATCGGCTTCTTCCCCAGCAAGTTCTATCCACCAAAAACCATAGTCTTGAGTAAAGCCGTTAAACAGCATTACCATTTCGTTTTCGCTTGCCTTTTCCAAAAGTTCTTTTTGAACCGAGGTGTGACGGCGGAACTTTAATTGTTCTTCAGTAAACTTCATTGCGTCAACTGGCGGAGTAAACTTAACCGGCTTACCAGTATCTACAGCCTTAAATAAAAGCGTGTTACCCATGCGGTAATTGTTTGCATTTTCTGGAGCGTGCGGTTCGTTAA
This sequence comes from Christensenellaceae bacterium, assembly GCA_045578765.1. GTDB lineage: Bacteria > Bacillota > Clostridia > Christensenellales > Borkfalkiaceae > UBA1259. The sequence goes on from JAZNKV010000010.1 coordinate 275,121, forward strand.
ATTCCTTTTTAGCTTCGCTACCAGTGCGGAAAGGCGCTTTTACAAACGCCGAAAGCGTGCCGTTGCCAGTGCAGTCTGCAAATATTTCCGCTTTTAAAGTAAGTTGTTTTTCAGTAGTTAATTGATAACATTCAATTTGTTTAACTTTACCCCTAACAGCTTTTGCTGAGTGCATTGACGTATTGAGATATACGGTCAAATTTTCTTGTTTTTTAACAGCATCAAAAAGTACCGCATCCCAAATAGAAAAATTAAAACTATCGTTTATTGCTTTGTTTTTTAATATAAGTTCGTGAACGATACCGCCTTCTTGAAGAAGTGGTTTTTTGCCTGATGACGACGCACCGTAAATATGCATGCGAATTTCACTGCTTGCGTTTCCGCCCAGCACTGACCTATCGTGAACGAGTGCCGTTTTTATACCTTGTCTTGCTGCTGCAAGGGCGGCTGATATACCAGTAAGCCCCCCGCCAACCACAACAAAATCAAAAGTCTGTTGTTCGCTTTTGAAATTTTTCATATATATTCTCCTTTCTCATCATTAGGTACTTTTTCTCTAAAAAATAAAGTAGTTAATATAATTATACATTATATCTTCTCTTTTTGCAAGAAAAAACAACATGATTACTCTTCTTGACAATCAATCATCTATAATACCAATTTAGTTATGGTAATATTCCTCTATAATTATATTAGCAAACCTTTCAAGCTCGCCTAAATCGTATAAAAGCTGTAAAACTGTATAACGATTTCTTAATTCTTTAGCATATAAAATTGCTTGCAAGGCCATATTTCTTTCCACGCCAATTTGATATGGATAAACGGGCGCATCTAACTTTGATAAAAAGTCTTTAACCGTTGCAGATTTGATAACCCCATCAGCCAATTCCTTTATTTTATGCCAATTTTCCTTTATCACATCAAGCCTTGCGTTAACTTTATTTATATCGTTTTTTCCAGCACTTTTTTCTAACTCAATAACCTCATCACTTGCACCCATAAACGCTATTCTTATTTGCTTTTCCCAATCGCTAAAAGATTGTCTTTCAATATTTTTAATGCCGTCAAAATCAGGGGTTAGATTACTTACGTATTCGTATGCTCTAAGCGCAATAATCGTACCAATGCCAACTTTTGTGCCATGGAAAACCGCAGGTCGATTTTCCATTATATAACGCATTTCCCAAAAGTGTGACATATGGTGTTCGCAACCAGATGCAGGGCGAGAGTTTCCAGCATAATCCATACATACACCCGAAAGTAAAAGCGCTTCAAGTAACGTTGCTATGGCATTATTATCTTGTGCGATTATGCCATCTTTTGCTTCTATGGTTTTTTCTATAGCCTTTTCAACAATTCCAGATATAAACTCACAGTGCCATTCATTATTTATAATCTTTGACAAGCGCCAATCGGTCAAGCAGTTTATTTTACCCAAAAGGTCGCCTACACCCGACGCAATCATACCTAAAGGCGCGTTAGCTAATATACTTGGCTCAAAGAACACGGCTTTTGGCGCGTGCGTTTCAAAATTAAGTTTAAGCCCGTTATATATTAGTGCTGAACCTGCCGAAATGTATCCATCCATAGACGGAGCAATGCCGACAGTCATAAACGGAATACCTTTAACGGCACTCGCATACCTTGTAACGTCGTTAACAACCCCGCTTCCAACAGCTAAAAACAAATCGCTATCTAATGGCGCACCCATCACAAGATTTCCAACAGCTTTTTCATCTGGAACAAGACTTTGGTCGTTAAAGACGTGCTCTTTGAAATTGATTTGCGCGCTTTTTAAGACGTTTTCAGTTCTCATACCAGCTACAGCATAACCCTTTTTGTCACAAACGAGCGTAATTTTTTTGTAGCCGTTTTGCTTTATATAATCAACTAGTTCGTTTTCAATAACCTTTTCTTTAATAACTATTTTTTCCACATTAGAACAGTGAATTTTTCCACAATCGCATTCTATCGTTTTTGCAACGTAATTTTCTATCATACTATTTTTTCCCTTGTCCATAATAAGCGTTTTTGCCGTGCTTTCTAAGATAGTGCTTATCTAAAAGTTCTTGCGGGGCAGGGTCAACCATGCCGTTTGTCAAACTTTTTGCAATGTACGCCATGTATGCGCTCTCTTCCATAACAAGCGCGTTTTCAACTGCTTTAACAGTGTTTTCACCCCAAGAAAACGGACCGTGTTTTCTAACTAATACCGCGGGGATTTTCATAGGGTCAATGCCTTGAGTTTTAAACGTTTCTACTATAACTTTACCTGTGTTAAGTTCGTATTGACTTTCAATCTCTTGTTTAGTCAAGTGCCTTGTCAATGGGATTGTGCCGTAAAAATTATCGGCGTGGGTAGTACCATAACAAGGAATATCGCACTCAGCTTGCGCCGTTGCCGTTGCCCATCTTGAGTGAGTGTGAACAACAGATTTTATTTCGGGGAAATTTCTATAAATTTCTAAGTGCGTATCAAGATCTGAAGAGGGATTTAAATTACCTTCAACGACTTTACCATTTAGGTCAGTTACAACCATTGAGTCAGCCGTCATTTTGTCATAGTCTACACCAGATGGTTTTATAACAATATATTTGCCGTCAGCTGAAATAGCAGACGCATTCCCCCACGTTAACGTAATTAAATTGTACTCTTTAAGCTTAAGGTTTGCCAAACAAACTTTTTCTTTTAACTGCTCTAACATTTATCAAAACTCCTTTGATACTTATCAACTAAAAAGTCAATAGCTTTTTTAATTTCTTTTACGTCATCAGTACCGTCTTTGTGCCACATTTCTATCATATACGGACCATTATAGTTCAATCTATTTAAGTCTTTGAATCTTTGCACAAAATCCACGCACCCTTTTCCAAACTCAACCCCTTTAAATTGCCCCTTAAATTCGCTGTTAGAAGAAATTGTATCTTTTAAATGAATAGCGACTATGCTATCAATACCCTTTTCAAGTTCTTCTTTTGGGTTATTCTCTTGCCAAGCACTTAAATTGCCTATATCCGGGTAAACCTTAAACCACGGTGAGTGAATTTTCTTTTCATATTCTAAATGTTTTGTTATAGAGTTCATAAACGGCGTGTCCATAATCTCCATAGCCAACATAACTTGCGCCTTTTCCGCTCTGTCGGCAGAATAATTCATACCATCAAAAAACCTTTTTACGCTGTCGAGAGTGCTATCTTCATAATAGACGTCATATCCTGCAAGCTGAATTACCCTTATACCTAATTCACCCGCAAAGTCAATCGCCTTATCCATGATTTCTTTTGCTTTTTGTCTTATAGATGCATCCTTACTGCCAAACGGAAAACGGCGATGTGCAGACAAACACATTGAACGAATTTGCACTCCGCTATCCCACACGTCAAGCGAAAGTTGCCTTTTTTCCTTTTTCGACCAATCAAGTCGGCTCAATCTCTCGTCGCTTTCATCAATACTAATTTCCACGTAGTCAAAACCAAGTGCTTTTGCCCTATCCAACCTTTCTTTCCAAGAAATATTTGGGTCAAATGCCTTTTCATATATACCCGCATCGTGTTTACCAAACATTTTTTATTCTCCTATCCATCTTTCTTTGATAGTAACATTTCAACTTGGTTAAAGTCAATTTCAACCATTAAAATCAATCAAATTGCTCAAATTAAACAAGCAAACTTGACAACTCAATCAATTTTTGGTAAAATTTAATCATCAAGGAGTATATTATGAACGAACGACAAGAAAGAATTTATCAAATAATTCAGCGACTAGATAACGTTACGATAGAACATTTAGTAAAAGAAGTTTACGCTAGCCCTGCAACGATTAGGCGCGACTTTAAACAAATGGAACGAGATGGCCTTATTTCAAGGGTTTGGGGCGGAGCCATACTTTCAAACAAAAAAACGCTCGACCCACCGCAGTTTGTAAGAACTAACGAAAATCAAGATGCAAAACGTAGAATTGCAAGAAAAGCGCTTTCTCTCATTAGTGAAAACAGCTCTATTTTTCTACCCTCAGGCACTACGGTTAAAGAATTATGCAAAGTTTTGCCAAACGCAAAAAATCTTACGGTTGTAACTAGCAGTTTAGACGTTATAAACTCACTAAGCGAATTTTCTTCTTGTAAAATTTTTTTGCTCGGTGGTCAGCTTTATGAAAATTACGACTTTATCGGCCCATTAACTAACGATTACGTGGATAGATTTTGTTGTGACTTGCTGTTCTTTTCTTGTAGTGGAATTACGGCTCAAGGGTTTTATTCAAATGACTTAAATAGACTAGAAATAATAAAACGTATGCAAAAAAACTCTATCAAAACGGTGCTTCTTTGCGATTCATCAAAGATTGGTAAAATTTGCATGCATAATGGTGGTGATTTTACGAAAATTGACTTTGTAATAATGGAAAAATTGCCAAGCGATAAGGCACTTATAAACGTATTAAAAAATAAACTTATTATTGTATAGTTTTTTTCATCGCAACAAAAAAAGGATAACGAAACTCTCGTTATCCTTTTTTGTATTTTTTAAGTGTTAGTTGTAAATGCCGGTATCGCAGAAAATTAACTGTTTTTCTATTTTTATCTCAACCGTTTTTTCGCCAAGATTAGGTCTATAAATTTTAATAAAGAATGACTGTGGATTATCCACGTCGAGCGAAATTGCTTTCTTTAACTCGCTCATAGCGCTTGCAAACTTTGTTGCCGTGCCCGTTTCAATCGTTTGGGTTTTGCCATCTTTATTAAACGTTACTGAAAGAATTCTATCGTTAACATATAACTTTTCATAACAGTTGCCAAGCGCATCAACCGCAGCAATTACCACGTTAGAGCCGTGAACAACCGTTTCCGCAGTGGTTATGGTAATACCAAGCGCCCATCTTCCCGTAACGTAACCAAAGTTGCGATTTACACTGTTATACGCGCCTATTAGTTGCTTTGCGATATTTAAAAATCCATTTGTCCCATAATAAGGAATAGCATAGTTTTGATTATAGTACTCGTCACTGCCACCGTTAGTAATTCCTATAAGTTCACCGTACATATTGAACATTGCCCCGCCAGAACTACCGTGAGTAATTGATGAATTGTGTTGCAACAAAGTCATTTCCCCAACACCTGAAATGCTTACTTCTCTATCTATATAACTTATATAACCGTCCATAAAAGTCATAGGAAGAAGCCCGCTTGGGTTACCGATGGTAAATATTTTTTCAGCATATTTAACACTGTAACTTTCAATCGGCACAAGTGCACTCACTATGTTTAATTGTTTTAAGCCCAAGTTGAGTTTTAGAACTGCTATATCCGCATCTTTATCCCCACCGACAAGTGTTATTCCATTAAGTGCGTTACCGATTCTATCTGCTTCGATACGGCCCGTCAATGCATAATTTAAATTATAATCACTGTCACCAATATTCCTTGCATTTTCATCAGGGATATACACTGTAACGTTTCCGCCAGATGAAATTACGTGATGACAAGTTATAATATATTTTTCGTTATCAATATCAACGATAACGCCTGAACCATAAGCAGTTCCAGCAACACCGCCCACAGAATAATCCATTCGTATAGCTACAACCGAGCGCATAACCTTATTTGCAACCTCGGCATAATCAGTATAAAGAACCCTGTCAGCCGTTTGGGTTTGCCCAAAACTTACGTCAACACTAACTTGATTAGAGTTGGGTAAATCTTTTGCGTCACCCCTATCAAAAGCAAATAAGAAACAGCCGGTAAGAGCAATACACGCCATAAATATTCCTACCGCTGAAAGTATTTTACCAAACCTTTTATTCATTTTACCCCCTTTGCACGTAAACGGTGCTAAAAGATAATCGCTTTTTATTATATAATATTTTATCATACTTTGATTAAAATATTATTAAATTTTACAAACTTTTTAAATTTTATTATACAAATTTGCTTTTTAATAATTAAACGATTTAATAGTCCATATTGTTGCAAAAATACTTTTCTTTCTATCAAGAAAAGGGCTTAAACTAAGCCCTTTTTCACTCCGCTTTTTAAGCGGAGTCAACAGGAGAAAATTATCCCTTTCAACAAGCCGATTAAAAAGACGGATTATTATAACGGCAATAGTTAATTTAGTTTTTATTAAAAAACCAATTTACTGCCGATAAAATTATTGTAGGCAATAAAAAAACTTTTATTCTTAAAAAACAAAAAAGAGAGTGAAAAAATCACTCTCTTAATTTTATAGTCGTTTTGGCTGAGCAGTAAACGCAGTACTAACGAAGTTTATACCTTGTCAGTAACGACGCATAACGAAGTTTATTCTTTACTGCGTTTTATAAAACTATTAATATTTGTGAAGAATAAGAAACAAGTTAGGCAAGGCTCGACAAGCCACAGGATGAAATAGACCGACTGGTCATTGAAGTCTGTGGCGAAGTCAGTAACGACGCATAACGAAGTTTATTCTTCTTCACAAACGTTGTGATATACGTTCTGCACATCATCCAAGTCTTCTAAAGCGTCTACCATGCGGTTAAACTTTGCAAGGTCTTCACCAGATAAGGTGATTTTATTTTGCGGAAGCATAGTGATTTGCGCAGAGAAGAAGTTTAGACCTTTTTCTTCTAAAAACTTTCTTACTGAAGAAAATGAAGAAACAGAAGTATAAACAATAAACGCATCGTCTTCTGCAATAAAGTCGTCAGCACCTGCTTCTAAAGCGTATTCCATAATTAAGTCTTCTTCTAAGCTAGCAGTCCTTTCGATAACAATTTCACCCAAGGTGGTAAACGTAAACGAAACGCAACCTGCGTTACCAAGTGAACCACCGTGCTTTCTCATTGCCGTACGAACGTAATCTACAGTACGGTTTTTGTTATCGGTAAGAGCTTTGATGATAACGGCACTTCCTGCAGGACCGTATCCTTCATAAGTCAATTCTTCAAAGTTGTCTCCGTTAAGTTCGCCAGCTGCTTTAGCAATACATCTTTTGATGTTTTCATTCGGCATATTAACGGCTTTTGCCTTTGCAATAGCATCGGCAAGCTTACTGTTTGTATCGGGGTCGGGATTAGATTTTGCAGCAACCGCAATTTCTCTACCTACTTTTGTAAATATCTTTCCCTTAGCGGCGTCCGTTTTAGCTTTCTTTGCCGCAATGTTGGCTGCGTGACTGTGTCCTGACATGTCAATTCTCCTTTGGTTTTATGCTTTATTTTTTAAGATTGTACATCAATATTCCCGCTGATACTGCGGCATTAAGACTTTCAACGCCGTTCTTCATAGGAATACATACAGTAAAAGACGCCTTGTCTTTTACTTGACGGCTAACGCCGTTCCCTTCGTTGCCTATAACAAGACAAAATTCACCGTTCGGCTTGGCTGTAAAAACGCTTTCACCGTTCATGTCGGCAATCCACAAAGGCATATTTATAACTTCAAGTAAACGCTCGCGCGAAGCGCGCATAATTTTAACACGCAAAACACCCGTCATACTAGACCTAACGGCCTTGTTAGAGTAAGCATCAGCCGAGTCATCAGTCATATACACTTCATTGTACCCCGCCGCTGCGGCAGTACGAAGTATAGCGCCAACGTTAGAAGGGTCGCTTACCCCGTCTAATAGAAGGCACTTTTTACTAGGACTAACTAGATTGTTAATAGGCTTATTAACGACTGCAAGAACGCCTTGCGGGCTTTTTTCTTCGCTCACGTATAAAAATAAATCGTCAGTTACCGTTTGCACGTCAAGATTTAACCCGTTAAGCGCCAAAGCACCTTTTTCGGTTGTAATAACGTTGCGGATTGAAAGCCCAAGCTCAGCGGCTTCTTTGACCGGTTTTGTGCCTTCTAGCACAAAAACACCAAAACGGTCACGAAATTTTTTGTCACTAAGCGATTTTATCTCTTTAATAAGCGCGTTTTGTTTTGAAGTAATCATTTTAACCTAAATAAAGCCTAATCTTATTTAAGGTTAGGCTTTAAGTACGAAAGTTTAGATGTTTGCTTTTGCTTTTTCGCAAAGAACGGTGAATGCAGCTGCATCAGAAACAGCAATTTCAGCAAGAACCTTTCTGTTAAGGTCGATGTTTGCTTTCTTTAAGCCGAACATGAACTTGCTGTAAGAAATACCGTTCATACGGCATGCAGCGTTAATTCTTGAAATCCAAAGAGTACGGAAATCCCTTTTCTTTGCCTTTCTGCCATAGTAAGCATAGAGTTGAGCCTTCATTACGGCTTCTCTTGCTACTCTATATCTTTTGCTTCTGCCACCCCAGTAGCCTTTTGCGAGTTTTAATATTTTTCTACGCTTCTTTACAGCGTTAACAGCTCTTTTAATACGCATGATAATATCTCCTTATAAATGTATTACTTATTGTAAATAAGCGTCTTAACAGTCTTTTCTTGCGTTACGTCAACGTATGCACCAGCGCAAAGATTGTTCTTTCTTTTTCTGTCTTTCTTGGTGAGAATGTGGTTCTTGCCCGAGCAAGCACGTTTAATCTTGCCGGTTGCGGTTACTTTGAAACGTTTTTTAGCCGCACTTTTAGTTTTCATTTTAGGCATTGTTGTACCCTCCGTTAGTTTATTTTTTAGTTTACGCTTTTACGGGAGCAAGCATCATCCAGATGTTTCTGCCTTCCGTAAGCGGATTCTTTTCCATTGTTCCGTAGTCTTTTACTATATCAAAGAACTTCTTCATAACTTCAAGACCGAGTTCTGCGTGCGCCATTTGACGACCGCGCATTCTTATTGACACCTTTACCTTGTTACCAGTAGACAAGAACTTTTGCGCTTGCTTTGCTTTAACGTTAAGGTCACCAATATCAATAGTCATTGATAGCCATACTTCTTTAATTTCAACGACCTTTTGGTTCTTCTTAGCTTCTTTTGCCTTCTTGTTTTGTTCAAACAAGAATTTCCCGTAATTCATTACTTTACATACAGGGGGATTTGCATTGGGTGAAATTTTCACCAAGTCTAAACCGCTTTCTTCTGCTATGCGGAGCGCTTCCCTTGAAGATAAAATCCCAAGTTGTTCACCCGTTTCACCTATAAGGCGAACTTCTTTATCACGGATTTCCGCATTGATTTGATGTTCTTTTTTAATGGTTAGATACCTCTCAATAATATTTTTCATAAGGCGATTGCCTTTGAAATAGCAAAAAATCGGGTTGCTTTAGAAAAAACAACCCGAAAATACATGCAAAAACATTTTATAACTGTTTAAGAGTATTGAACCGAACGCGCCCGTTTGCCGCCGGTGAGAAGGGTTACTTCTTCTTTAAGCCTAATTATAATACAACATTTGATAAATATTGTCAACTGTTTTTAAGCGCTTTTTAAATTTAATGCTTTTTACGTTTTTATTTGCGTTTAACGTTTATTTTTCACTTGAAACAACTGCCGAGTTTAACGCAAAACGGCGAACTGATTCAATAGCGCTTATGCAAGAATCCAATTTATCGTACGCTTCGCCTATGCAAATAACTGATTTTTGAGCATTGCGGAGCTTATAATAAAATCTACCGAACTTATCTTTATCTATAATAAAGTTCCCTGCCTCAGCATTTTTCTTAACAGATTCAATTGCGTTTTTAGCGCTCTTTAGTAGTGCCACCTTTTCCGTTGCAAGCATAAGCTGACCGTTGTTTGCATAAAGCCTTGCACTAAACTCTCCGTCTTCGCTTTGCTCTATACGCCATTTGCCTTTTGACGTTTTTGACTGTAAATCAAGCTCACTCGGCGTATACTCAACGTATTTTGATCCTTCAACCAAGCCGTTAGCAATGGGCGAAACTGAAGCAATGCGCTTAACTGACTCAACCGCCTTTAAACATTGCTCTTTAGATTTATATATTTCGCCAACGCAAAGCAAACGATTGTTCGCTGATTTTAGCTTGTAATAATAGTTCCCATTTTTATCTTGGTAAATAACGAACTTGCCGTTTTCTACCCCTCTTAAAATAGACGCTATCCCGTTCCTTGCGCCTTCTTCACTTGTGTATATTTCACTTGTAAGCATAACTTCGCCGTTGCTTGCCGAAAGTTTAGAGTCATACTCGCCAGCACTCTTTATTTCTACCGTCCACTTACCTGTTAATTTTTTAGTGGTTTTTGGTTTTTCAGCGTCAGTTTTTTCTTCAACTTTCTTTTTTACAGTAGCTTTCTTGGCAACTTTTTCTTTTACCGTTTCAATAGGCTTTTCTTCAGTTTGCTCTTCTTGAACTTCAACTTTTTCTTCAACAGTTTCTAAAGCCACCTTTTCTTCAACTTGTGTGTCAACCTCCACGTTTTCAGGTTGAGTTTTTTCTAATACGGTTTGGTCAACAGCTTCTTCTTTAACGACTTCTTGTTCGTTTTTAGAAACGTCAACCTTTTCTTCCACGGGTTTTTCTTGAGTTACTACTTGCGCTTTTTTGTTAGCTTTCTTCCTTTTTGACCTTTTAGCACACTTAACGATTACCACGATTAAAACTATTAAAATAATAAGCGCTAAAACCAAAACACCTATTCCCAAATACAACACGTCAAACGGCAAATAAGTTATGCCAAAAAGTTCAACGATAAAAAGCCCAACGCTTTTCAAAAAATCTAAAATGACTTGCATTTCTTTCTCCTTTATATGCTTTATTATACATAATAATAGCACAAATAATTAAAATGTCAACAAAAAATAAAAATATAAGCGCAGATTTTATATTAAAACCGCGCTTTTTCTTTTATTTATTTTGTCCGTCGTTAAAATATAAAATCCCCAACGTGTGAGCACCACAGTGGCTAGCAATAGTACAGCCTGCATGAGTTTCATACACGTTCTTAAAACCTGCGTTAATCAATGCTTGTTTTGCATTTTCCACCATTTCTGGTGTAGCCGTCGTGTACGTTACAAAAGCCATGCTTAAATCAGCATTATTATACTCACTAATCGTTTCTTCACAATACTTGGTTATAACCTTTGGCATTGCACCACGATATTTCCTATCCGAAATAATTTTTCCTTCTTTCAAAACTAGTCTTGGACGTATTCTTAAAAGGTTTGCACCTAAAAGTGAAAGCATATTACATCTTCCACCTTTATACAAATAGCTAAGGTGTTCAACAACGAAAGATGCTTGAACAGCAGACGCTCTATTTTGAACTTTTTGTGCAATTTCTTCTGCCAAATAACCTTGATTAACTAATTCTTTTGCATAAAGAACTAGTAGTCCTATACCCGTTGATAAACTTAAACTATCTACTACGTAAACGTTTTTTACGTTCTTCGACGCCCTAATAGCATTAGCGCAAGAAGAAGATAGACCGCTTGACAAGCAAACGTGCACAACCGCGTCATACTCTTTTTTAAGACTTTCAAAATACTCCGTATATTCGTATTCGTTAATCGCGTTGGTTTTGGGCAAAACGCCTTGCTCGTCCACCATAGCAAAAAGTTCTTCAGTGGACTTTTCACCGTCCTTAAAGGTTTGCGTTCCCATTACTATTTCAAAGGGAATAATTTTTATATCGTTTTTTTCAATTTGTTCTAACGTTAAATCGCAAGTCGTTTCTGTTGATACGGCAATCTTCATTAACATCGCTCCTATTATATATCAAAAATCTAATAAATTCTATAATAATTACATTAACTGTATATAAACTATATCATAATTTGTCTTTTTTTTCAACTGAATTTTTGTCAAATTAGACTTTTTAAGCACAATAAAGGTAAATTTTCTACTTAAATACTTGCTTAAACTTACTTTTTGGTGTATTATTATTACGTTAGGATATTACGAAAATTTTGGAGATTTTTTATGGACAAGATTAATGGAACTGTAATTAAAGATACGATTGATTTTAGTGAGTTTAAAAATTTTGACGGACAAGTAGTTTCTATCAAGGGTTACGTTCACCGTATACGTGAAATGACAGGGTTTGCGTTCGTTATAATTAGAACGGCAAGGGATACTGTTCAATGTGTTTACGCGCCCGAATTTTCAAGTTACCGTTGGGACGATAAACTTTGTGAAGAAGCTTGCGTTAAAGTTACGGGCAAGGTCGTTTCAAGCAAAGACGCTAAGGGTAACGACAGATACGAAATTCAAATTCACAACATTGAAATTTTATCGCTCCCCGCAGAAAATCTTCCCATTGTTATAAACAAAAAGCAACTTGACAATATGCAACTTTCAACCGTTTTGGACCTTCGCCCCGTATCAATGCGTAATCCAAAAGAACGTGCGATTTTTAAGGTTCAAGAAGGCATTGCAAGAGGTTTTAGAGAATTCTTGATGAAAGAAGGCTTTACTGAAATGCGTTCTCCAAAAATCGTTTTTGCCGGCGCTGAAGGTGGAACTAACATTTTCAAACTCGATTACTTTGATAAACAAGTTTACCTTGCTCAATCTCCTCAGTTGTATAAACAAGCGCTCGTTGGCGTATACGAAAGAGTGTTTGAGATTGCACCCGTTTTCCGTGCTGAACATCACGACACGTCACGCCACCTAAACGAATATACTTCTATGGACTTTGAAATGGGTTACATCAACTCTTTTGAAGACATTATGAATACCGAAGTTGGCGCACTCAAATATATTATGAACTTACTTAAAACAGAATATAAGCAAGAATTAGAACTTCTTCACGCTGATATCCCTGAAATAAATGAAGTTCCCGTAATGAAGTTTATGGACGCAAAAGAACTTCTTATGACTAAGTTTAAATATAAACCGCAAGACATGAAGGACTTTGACCCTGCTGAAGAAGAACTTCTTGGTAAATACGCTAAAAAGGAACTTGGCAGTGACTTTATTTTCATCACCCATTATCCTTCTAAAAAGCGTCCGTTCTATACAATGGACGACCCCGCTGATCCTGAATACACCTTGTCGTTTGACTTGTTATTTAGGGGCTTAGAAATCACCTCTGGCGGACAAAGAATTCACGACTATAATATGCAAGTTGAAAAGATGGTTAAACTCGGTATGGACCCCAATCAGTTTGAAACTTATCTTATGCTTCATAAATACGGCGCTCCGCCCCACGGTGGCCTGGGTATCGGCTTAGAAAGACTTACGATGCACTTACTTGGCGCTAAAAACGTTAGGGAAACTACAATGTTCCCACGTGATATTAATAGGGTTACGCCCTAATCGGTTAAAAATAATAAACGGCTACGCTTAAACTGCATAGCCGTTTTTTGTTTGTTTATATTAGTTCGCCCATATCCACGTCTTGTTCCTTTGAAACGTTAATCGCTTGTTCTATGATAGAAAGGAGTTCGTCCTTGCCGTACCCTGTTTCAGAGCTGGTTGCAGTCAAATCTGCAAACCCCACCTTTAACGAAGTAGCAATTTCTTTTACCCTTGGCTTGATTTTTGTTTTAGCAAGTTTATCAGCCTTTGTTGCAACAAGTGCAAACGGAACTGCAAAATGATAAAGATAATCTATCATTATTTTATCTTCTGCCGTAGGCTCATGGCGAATATCTACTAATGATAATAGCAAACTGATTTTTTGCGTGGATAAAAATTTATCTAATAAAATTGCCCACTTTTTCTTTTCTTCCTTGCTAACTTTTGCAAAGCCATAGCCAGGCAAGTCCGCAAGAACGAACTCGCCAAAATCAAAATAGTTTATTAGTCTTGTTCTTCCAGGTGTCACCGAAGTTTTAGCAAGTTTTTTTCTATTAGCAAGCATATTTATAAGCGAGCTTTTACCCACGTTAGATTTACCCGCAACAGCAATTATCGGCTTATCCGTTTTTAAGAACTTATCTTCACTTGCAACGCTGGTTATAAAGAAAGCTTCTTTTATTTTCATTGTTTTCTCCTAAAACTTTATAGCCTTTTCAAACACTTCGTTTACGTTTTCAAGCGGAATAAAGTTGATTTCCTTTCGTATCTCGCTGGGAATTTCTTCTAAGTCTTTTGCGTTATCCTTAGGAATAATTATATCTTTAATACCAAGCCTAAATGCTGCAAGCGCCTTTTCTTTTAAGCCACCTATTGCAAGCACTTTTCCACGCAAGGTTATCTCACCGGTCATTGCAACGCTCTTTTTAACAGGTTTTTGCGTAAACGCAGAAAGAATTGCCGTTGCCATAGTTATACCTGCGCTTGGTCCGTCTTTTGGCGTCGCGCCTTCGGGAACGTGAATGTGAATGTCGGTTTTTTCAAACACGTCTTCACTAATTTCGTATTTTTTAGCGTTTGCTCTAATATAACTTATGGCTGCGCGGGCAGACTCTTTCATAACGTCGCCAAGCTTTCCGGTAAGTACAACTTCGCCTTTACCGCGCATAAGCCCAACTTCTATCGTTAGCGTTGTCCCGCCGACACTCGTCCACGCGAGCCCCGTGCACGCGCCAACTTCGTCATTTTCTAACGCCAAATCTTTAGTATGTTTTTTAACGCCGAGGTAAGCATTAACCCCCGAAACGTCAACGATTTCTTTTTTGCGCCTTGGCTTTTCCGCAACTTTTGTTGCCACCTTTCTAATAACGCTTGCAATTTCACGCTCTAAGTTTCTAACCCCAGCTTCCATAGTATAACAAGTTATAATTTCTTTAATCGCTTGGTCGGTTATCTCAAACTTTTTGTCCGTCAAGCCGTTATTCTTTAACTGTTTGGGTATTAAATATTGCTTTGCAATCTGCAACTTTTCTTCGTTAGTGTATCCCGTAAGTTCGATAACTTCCATTCTGTCGAGCAATGGGTAAGGTATCGTATCAAGCGAGTTTGCCGTGGTTATGAACATAACTTTTGAAAGGTCGAACGGCACTTCTAAAAATCTGTCACGGAAGGTTACGTTTTGTTCGGGGTCTAACACTTCCAAAAGCGCACTCGCAGGGTCTCCGTGTATGTCTGAAGAAAGTTTATCTATTTCATCAAGCAAGAAAACAGGGTTGTTTGAACCGGCGTTTCTAAGCCCGTAAATAATTCTACCCGGCATAGCACCAACGTAAGTTTTTCTATGCCCACGGATTTCGGCTTCGTCTTTAACGCCACCAAGGCTCATTCTAACAAACTTTCTATTAAGCGCCCTTGCAATAGACGTTGCAACCGACGTTTTACCCACTCCGGGCGGACCAACAAAGCACAAAATAGGCCCTTTTATTTGTTTGGTTAGTTGCAATACTGCAATGTATTCAAGTATTCTTTGTTTAACCTTTTCCAATCCAAAATGGTCACTGTTTAAAATTTCTTTCGCCTTAGATAAGTCTTCGGTATCTACCGTGCTTTCGCTAAACGGCAACTCTTTTATCCAGTCTAAATAGTTGAGAATTATAGAGTAATCGGGTGAAGACGGGTTTATTTTATCAAGGCGTGAAATTTCTTTCATTGCCTTATTAAGCGCGTCTTCGGGCAAGCCTTTTTCTTTAATTTCTTGGCTAAGCGCATCAATCTCGTCAACGTCGTCGTTAAGCTCTTCGTGAATTGCCTTTAATTGCTCGCGTAGATAAAATTCTTTTTGGCTTTTATCTAAACTTTGGCGAACTTTTCCTGTGATTTTTCTTTCAATTTTGGCTATTTCAATTTCGCGCGTAAAAAGCTCTTCAAACAGCTTTAATCTTAAAAGAGTGTCGTCTTCTACTAGTATTTTTTGAACGTCCTCTTCCTTAAAATTTACAACCGAAACGGCATTATCCATAAACTCGTTTACGTTTTGAATTTTTGTTATTGCCGTAATCATTTCTTTGCTAACGCGTTTGTCGCCCATTGCGTATTGATAAAAACAGTTTTGTGCTATGCGGAAATAAGCCTCGGCTTCAAACTCGTTTTGGGGTGGGATATAAGGGCTTTCTTTAGCCATTACGGTAAAATAACCTTTAGTGTCGATAAAGTCGGTTATTTTTGCACGGAAAAGCGCTTCAACGCTCACTTTCATATTGTTTGAGCCTTGAACTTTTACCACTTGTTTAATTCTTGCAACAACGCCAACGTTCAAAACGTCCGTCTTTTTTGGCGTTTGCACAAACACAGACTTTTGCGGAGCGATAAATATGCACGAGTTATCTTGTACGGCACGGTTTATCGCTTCAATTGACATGGGCCTACCCACGTCGAAATTTAGTAGCGTTTTTGGAAACAAAACCTTTCCCCTTAACGCTATCATTGGGTAAACTTTAACTTGCTCGTTTTGCCCGTTTATTAATATTTCATTGTCTAGTTCAGTCATCTTTTCACCTATCTTATGTACTAATCGTTTAAGCAATATTTTTCTAAAAGTGTCTTTATGGGCTTATCCTTAAATGGCACGGTAATTTCTTTTGCAACTGCTTTTAATTCTTCCCTACCGTCGCCAACCGCAACGCCGTGCCACTCACCTTTAACAAGGTCTATATCGTTTGTGGAATCACCTACGGTTATCGTCTTGCTTAACGGAATATTATAGTAATTGGCAATAAATCTAACAGCTTGACCTTTGCCACAGTCGGCATTGATTGCTTCTAAAAGATATTTTGCACCACTGTTAAAAGTAACGTTCTTCCCCTTGTACTTTTGGTTCATTTTTTCAGCAACGTCGTTAACGATTTTATAATCGCCAAGCCAGCAAAGTTTACTCGTACCCAAGCCGTCTTTTTTAATTCTTTCTTTAACGTCAGTTTGCTCTCCGTTCAGCCCGACAGCGTTTTCATATACTTGAACGTACGGCGTGCGTTCAGCATAAAACAACCCGTCTTCAGTATATGCAAGCGGAGTTAATCCACTATAAGCAACGTCATCTAATATTTCAACTGCAGTTTGCGCATCAAGCCCGCCGTCAAAAAGGTATTCTCCGCTTTCTAAATCGCTTATTCTCGCGCCTTGGAATGACGCAACTAATCCCTTTAGCTTGTTTTCTTTGAGTATTTTGGTTATTGAAGACGTTTCTCTGCCAGAACAAACCACAAACACCCCGCCCTTTGAAATAAACTTGTTTATCGCTTCAAGCGTTTCACTGTCAATATTGTTTTCAGGGGCGTTTCCAAGCGTTCCGTCGTAGTCAGTTATAAATAAATCAAATTTCATCTTAAGCCTTCCTTAGTAAGAGCGTCAATAATAAGTGTGGCTTGTTTTTTACCAATGCCTTCAACTTGCATTAGTTCATCTTCACTAGCACTTATTATCCCGCTTAAATCTTTAAATCTATCAAGCAACGCTTTCTTTTTTACCTTGCCCAACCCTTTAACGTTATCAAGCACGCTAGAAAGTGCGCGTTTGCCACGCAAAGTACGGTGATAGGTTATAGCAAAGCGGTGCGCTTCATCTCTTATTCTTTGCAACATTTTCAAACAATAATCACGCCGTTCTAAAATTACGGGATTACTGTTTTCTAAAGTGAATATTTCTTCGTTTTTTTCGGCAAGCGCAATTAGGTCTATATCGTTAATGCCAAATTTATCAAAAATTTCTTTAACCGCGGAGAGTTGCCCTTTACCGCCGTCTACCACCACCAAGTCGGGCTTGGGGAATTTTTCATCATTTTCTTTTAGACGTTCTAGACGGCGCTCCATCATTTCTTGATGACTTTTATAATCGTCAGCGCCTAAAAAGCTTTTTATCTTAAACCTGCGGTAACTGTCCCTATCCGGCTCACCGTCGATAAAGACAACCATACTCCCAACTTTGTCCACTCCGCTTATGTTCGATATATCGTAGCACTCCATTCGCCTTGGGTAATTTTTAAGGTTAAGTTTATTTTGTAAAGCTTGGCACGCAGTAACCGTCATATCGTTTTTGTGCTTAATTTTGCCGATAGTGTTAACTAAATACTCTTGTGCGTTTACACCCGCCATCATACTAAGTTGATGCCTTACACCCTGCTTAACGTGCAAAATGCTAACCGATTTATTAAACGTTTGCTTAAAATATTCTTCTAATGCAAGTGCGCCTTCAATTTCTATATCGCAAATAATTTCGTCGGGAATTTCCACACCCGTTTTGTAATATCTAAGAACAAACTCGTTTAATGCTTGGCTATCATTAACTGAAAAACTTTCAAATGAAAAGTTCTTTCCGCCAAGCATTCTGCCTGCACGCACAAAAAGCATGCCTACCGCCCCGTAAATTCCGTTAGCCTTAAAAGACAAAACGTCTGCATTTAAGAATTTGTTTAAGCTGGTTAAACGTTTTAGTTTTATTTTTTCTAAACTTTGTAAATTATCACGATATTTAAGCGCAAGTTCAAACTGCTCGGCTTCGCTTGCGTCAAGCATTTTTTGCTTAAGCAGTTTTTCCGTTTGACTTACTTCTCCCGATAAAAAGTCAATCGCTTTCAATACACGCTCGTTATATTCACTTTCGCTAACCTTATGCGCACAAGGCGCTAAGCACTTGCCAATATGCGCGTTAAGACACTCTTTAATGGGTTTTTCCAAACTCAACTTTTTATCACACGGGCGCACGCAAAACGCAAGGTTTAATATTTCTAAAACACTGTTTGCCGATACCCCGCCCATAAACGGCCCAAAGTATTTTGCACCGTCTTTTTTGATTTTTCTCGTGATAGTAAAGCTTGGGAAAGTATGCCTTAAATCTACCTTTATATATGGATAAGTTTTATCGTCCTTTAATAAAATATTGTATCTAGGTTTGTGCTTTTTGATTAGATTATTTTCTAGAGAAAGCGCGTCAATCTCGCTCGGCGCAATTATATAATAAAAGTCGGCAATATTACTAACCATAGCCATAACTTTTTCGGTTTTGACCGAGCTATGGAAATACTGCCTTACACGGTTTTTAAGGTTTTTTGCCTTGCCAACGTATATTACTTGCCCATTTTTATCCAGCATAACGTATACGCCGGGATTATCGGGCAAAAGTTTTAACTTCTCTCTTAAATCGTTCACAAAATTATTATAACAAATTTAAAGTGCTTTTTCAAGTATTAGTAGCCTAAAAATTCCACACCTTTTAAAAGTACGTCGTTAAGCGTTTCGTTACGAAGCGAATAAAAAATTACTTTGCCCTGTCGCCTTGTCTTAACAGCGTTTAAGTTTTTAAGCAACCTAAGCTGATGCGAAACTGTTGTTTGGTTTAATTTTAACAGTTTCGAAAGGTCACTCACACACATTTCGCTAATGCCCAGCGCAGAAATCATTTTTAGTCGCGTATAATCTGAAAAAATAGAAAAAAAGCACACTAACTCATCTAATATTTCCCCTTGCGGAACGTAATCTTGAACTAAAGATTGTAACCTTTTATCAAGTAATATTTCTTGCATAATTCACCTTCCTTATATATTTATGTATGCATATATATTGTAACAAAAACTGTTTGTGTAATTTTTAAAAAAGTTCACGCATAATATATAAAAATAGCGTATTTTGCAAAAAGGAGATTGTTATGAACAACAATATTGTTTTAATCGCATTGCTGTTTTTACTTACGAATAACAATACTATTTCCACAACACAGCTTTTGTTGCTTTTAGCATTACTTTCCACAACTGCTTACGGCTGTCTTTGCGGAAATAACAATTCTAATTGCCAAAACACTTAAAGAAAAAAAGGGATGCGCTTAAGTTCATTAAACGCATCCGCAATATGGGGGGTATTATTTATCGTGGATAACCACAAATAAATCTTTTTTAAGGCTTATCCCCCAAATAACGTGGCGGACAAGCTGTTTTTTTATGAAAAATGACTTTTTTTCATAAAAAATAACAGCAGTTTGCTGTTGTATATACATAGTACAACAAATTGCTGTAAATTGTCAAGTAAATGGGGGCTATAAAATGAAAATATTTTCACAAAGATTAAAGGAATTAAGAAAGGAAAAAGGTCTGTCACAAGCAGAGCTAGCAAAAATACTTAACATACGACAACAATCGTATGCTCGGTACGAAAACGACACGAGCGAACCGTGTTATGAAATGCTTGTTGAGATTTCACGTTTTTTTGACGTTTCGGCTGATTTTTTATTAGGCGTTGAAGAATTTTAAGCTTATTTTAAAATAGGAAACAATTTGTTCTCTCTGCCTTAAAACTTTTTAAGCCATCGTCCCTTCTATTTTGCATTAAAATTATAACATAACTGAATAGTCTAGTCAAGACTATTTTGTATAAAATATTCCTTATAGGACTATAATTTTTGTATGGTTATAGTTTCTAAAAGAATTAAAGAATTAAGAAAAGAGCGCAATATGAGCCAGCATGAATTGGCTGAAAAATGCATGGTAAAACAATCCTGTATAAGCAAGTGGGAGCGCGGAGCAACGTTACCTGACGTAGAGAGCATTGTTTTGCTTGCTAAAGTTTTTTCCGTAACTACCGACTATCTTCTTGGAGTAACAGACTATTGATATAACATAAAATTTATTAACACGTAAGGTAACTAACTTAATGCTATCTTTTGTTTTTGTTGCACAAAAAAAACGCAAGGCAAAGCCTTGCGTTTTATTTTGCAACTTAGAATTAGATTTCTGAGAAGTATTTGATGGTTCTTACCATTTGGCTGGTGTAAGAGTTTTCGTTGTCATACCAAGAAACAACTTGTACTTGGTAAGTTTCTTCGTCAATCTTAGATACCATAGTTTGAGTAGCATCGAAGAGTGAACCAAATCTCATACCGATAACGTCTGAAGAAACGATTTCATCAGTGTTGTAACCGAATGATTCAGTAGCTTGAGCTTTCATAGCTGCGTTAATGCCTTCCTTGGTAACATCCTTGCCCTTGACAACAGCGATAAGGATAGTGGTTGAACCAGTAGCGGTAGGAACACGTTGAGCAGCACCGATGAGCTTGCCGTTGAGTTCGGGAATAACAAGACCGATTGCTTTTGCAGCGCCGGTTGAGTTAGGAACGATGTTCATAGCACCTGCTCTTGAACGTCTCTTATCACCCTTTCTTTGAGGACCATCAAGAATCATTTGGTCACCGGTATATGCGTGAACGGTGGTCATAATACCTGATTGGATAGGAGCGTAATCATTGAGCGCTTTAGCCATAGGAGCAAGACAGTTAGTGGTGCATGATGCAGCAGAAATAATCTTGTCTTCAGCGGTTAAAGTGTTGTGGTTTACGTTGTAAACGATAGTGGGAAGATCGTTGCCTGCAGGAGCAGAGATAACAACTTTCTTAGCGCCAGCTACGATGTGTGCTTCAGCCTTAGCTTTGCTGGTATAGAAACCAGTACATTCTAATACAACGTCAACGTCGTATTGAGCCCAGGGGCATTCAGCAGCGTTTGCGCACTTAGAAATTTTAATTTCCTTTCCGTCAACGATAATTGAATCTTCAGTAGATTCAACAGTGTGACCTTGAGCAAGGTAGTTGCCTTGCATGGTGTCATACTTTAAGAGATGAGCGAGCATTTCAGGGCTGGTAAGGTCGTTGATAGCAACAACTTCATAGCCTTCAGCGCCGAACATTTGTCTAAAAGCAAGACGGCCGATACGACCGAAGCCGTTAATTGCAACTTTTGTAACTTTTGACATGATCAATGTCCTCCAAATAATGATTTTTTATTGAAAATTATAAAATTTTTCCAAATTTCGTCTTATACATTATATCTCTAAAATGCCTTTAAGTCAAACATTTTATAGCGATTATTTTAAATTTTCGGGATTTAAACAGCGCAAATCTTCTGGAACGAAAAATCCGTCTTTTCTTATAAGCTCTCCGTCAAAATAAATTTCGCCCCCGCCGTATTCTTTTGTTTGAATTTGAACTAAATCCCAATGGATTGCCGAAACGTTACCGTTATAACAATCGTCATAACAGCTCCCTGGAGTAAAATGGATTGAACCGCTTATTTTTTCATCAAACAATATGTCGCCCATGGGCTTTGTTATATGTGGATTTACGCCAAGCGCAAATTCACCAACGTATCTTGCGCCCTCATCAGTATCAAAAATCTTATTAACCCGTTCGGTATCGTTTGCAGTTGCCTTAACAATTTTACCATCTTTAAATGTCAAAGAAACGTTTTCAAACTTAAAGCCGTTTTCAACCGACGGGCTGTTATAAGTAATTATTCCGTTGACGCTTTCACGCACGGGGGCTGTATAAATTTCGCCATCGGGAATGTTTCTTTCGCCCGAACATTTTTTACTGCCTATCCCCTTAATAGAAAAGGTTATATCCGTATCTTTTGCAATAATATGTACTTTATCCGCACTATCAAGTCTTTTCTTCAAAGCATCCATTGCTTTATCCATTTTAGAATAATCAAGGTTGCAAACGTTAAAATAAAAGTCCTCAAAAGCTTCGGTACTCATGCCAGCTTGTTGCGCCATACCTTGATTTGGGTAGCGAAGCACCACCCACTTTGTCTTTTTAACGCGAATTTCGTGATGAACAGGGTGAGAGTAATATTCGCTTTCCACCTGCATATTTGATTCAGGCACGTCACTAAGTTCATTGCAGTTTTCCCCACCGCGAATACCTATGTAAGCATCCATTTCGCACATACGGAAAGCATCATACTTTGCTTTAAGCTTAGCGTGTTCTTCAGTTTGCCCTAGAAGAAGCGCACGCGTAACCTTGTTATCGTAAATTTCCACGAACGGATATGCGCCGACGTTATACGCTTCTTTAACGAGCGCGTTGACAAGCATATGGTCGATACCCTTTGCTTCAATAAGCACTTTTTCGCCTTTTTTAAGCGAACACGAATAGTTGATAAGCCCTTTTGCTAGCTTGATAATTCTTTGGTCTTGCATTTTTCAACCTCTTTTTATAATATATCAATTTTATTATACTACTTTACTACTTTTTTATAAAGTATTTTTAATTAAATTTGAAATTTATTTGATTATTTGACAAAAAAATGTTATCATATAAAATGTTGAAATATGGCAATTATTGTTGCTGTATAACAATATTATAAAAAACTATAAAAATTATATATTATTTGGAGGCTATTATTATGGCATTAGTAAACTCAAAGAAAATGTTTGAAATGGCTTATAAGAACGGCTATGCAATCGGCGCTTTCAACGTTAACAACATGGAAATCGTTCAAGGCATCACCGAAGCTTGTAAGGAAGAAAACGCTCCCGTTATTTTACAAGTAAGTAAGGGTGCAAGAGCATACGCTAATCACACCTACCTTGTTAAACTCGTAGAAGCTGCGGTTATCGAATGTCCTGACATTCCTATCGTTCTTCACTTAGACCACGGTCCCGACTTCGAAACTTGTAAAGCTGTTATCGACGGCGGTTTTACTTCAGTTATGATTGACGGCAGCCACCTTCCCTTCGAAGAAAACATCGCACTCACCAAAAAGGTTGTTGACTATGCTCACGACGTAGCAGCACGTGGCAGATACATCACCGTTGAAGGTGAACTTGGCACACTAGCTGGTATTGAAGACGACGTTAAGGTTGAACACGGTGCAGAAAGTTACACCAAACCCGAAGAAGTTATCGAATTCGTTACAAGAACTGGTGTTGACAGCTTGGCAATCGCTATCGGTACTTCACACGGCGCATACAAATTCAAACCCGAACAATGCACCAGAAACGAAAAGGGTATTCTCGTTCCCCCTGCACTTCGTTTTGATATCTTAGAAGAAGTTTCTAAGAAGCTCCCTGGATTCCCAATCGTATTACACGGTTCTTCTTCAGTTCCACAAGAATACGTTAAGATGGTAAACGAAAACGGCGGTAAGATGCCTGACGCTATCGGTGTTCCCGAAGAACAACTCCGCAAGGCTTCAACCCTTTCAGTTTGCAAAATCAATATCGACTCTGACCTTCGTCTTGCAATGACAGGTACTGTTAGAAAGTTCTACAACGAACACCCTGACAAGTTCGACCCAAGAGAATATTTGAAACCCGCACGTGCTAACATTAAAGAAATCGTTAGACATAAACTTAAAAACGTTCTCGGTTGCGCTGGCAAGGCTGACGAATGCAAATAATTAACCATAAAATTTTAAGGCTTGGCTTTGTTCCAAGCCTTTATTTTTTTGCTTTAGCACAACACTCACACTTTTCTAAAAATGCGATAATTTTATACAACTATAAAAGTAATATTATGTCGTGACAAACGTTTTTTTATATGCTAAAATGTTTATAATAATTTTCGTTAGGAGTTATTTATGCTATATAAAGGTGATAAAACTCAAACTATATCTTTTCCACTTGGTGGAATAGGCACAGGCTCGGTTGGACTTTCTGGGAATGGCAGACTTATCGACTGGGAAATTTTTAACCGCCCAAATAAAGCAAGCAGAAACGGCTACACTTGCTTTGCCGTTCGTTCTAAAAACGAAAAGGGCGTTTCTACTAGAATTTTACACGGTGATAAAACCGAATCTCTCATGGGCCCTTACACCAACACCGTAGGGCACGGCTTTGGTCACGGCGCGGATAAGTTCGCGCTATCGGGCATGCCACACTTCAAGCATCATGAATTTAACGGGCGCTTCCCTGTTGCTCAACTAAGTTTTTGGGATGAAAAGTTTGACGGCAAGGTTAAACTAACAGCTTTTAACCCCCTTATCCCCCTACACTCTAAAGAAAGTTCACTCCCCGTTGCTATTTTTGAAGTGGAAATTCTTAACGACACTGACTTAGAAACCGAATATTCAGTAGTTTTTAACTGCCATAATCCGTTTGGTAAAACTATTAACCATAATGAAACTATAAATGATTATAAAATGGTTAAAATGGTTCACCCCGACTTAGCTGAAAGCGACAAAGACTATGGCGAAGTTGCTATTTGTTGCTTAGATAAAAACGCTTTTGTTCAAGAATTTTGGTATAGGGGCATGTGGCAAGACAACGTGGTTACTTTCTGGAACGAATTTTCTTCTTTAGGCACACTTCCCGACCGTCATTATGACACTGGTGCTAATGTTGACTGGAATTACTATGGCGACCACGCGTCCGTTGGCTCTAACGTGACTTTAAAACCAAACGAAAAAAAGACTTTCAAGTTCTCAATGAGCTGGTATATTCCTAACTGCTACAATTACTGGAACCCGCTAAAAGACGAACAAGGTAAAGACATTACTTGGAAAAACTATTATGCAACTCAGTTCAATAGTTCTACTGACGTTATTAAATACTGTTTTGATAATTATGACTTTTTAAGAAACAGCACTTTTTCGTTTGTTGACCAGCTATTTTCATCAACCCTGCCAGAACCCGTTTTAGATGCAGTATCAGCTAACCTTGCGGTATTAAAATCACCAACTGTTTTGCGCTTGGAAAACGGTGAGTTTTACGGTTGGGAAGGCGTTACTCAATTTAGTGGATCGTGTGAAGGAACGTGCCAGCACGTGTGGAATTACGCTTACGCGTTGTGCTTTTTGTTCCCCGATTTAGAACGCTCTATCCGTGAATTAGAATTTAAATACGCAATGGACGAAAATGGGCATTTGCAGTTTAGACTGCCACTACCTTTGGGCAGACAAGACCCCTTCTTCCGCGCCTGCGTTGACGGACAAATGGGAACTGTTATCAAGAGCTATCGTGAGTGGAAAATTTCTGGCAACGATGAGTTCTTGAAAAAACATTGGAAAAAAATTAAACTTGCTTTAGAATATGCTTGGAGCGACAAAAACGACGGGCTTTGGGACTTTGATAAGGACGGCGTTTTGGAGGGCGCACAACATAACACGCTCGATATGGAAGTGTTTGGTCCAAGTGGGTGGCTACAAAGTTTTTACCTTACAGCCTTAAAGGCGGGGGCAGAAATGGCAAAATATCTTGGCGAAAACAAAAAAGCCAAAGAATATCTATCCATTTACAAAAAAGGTAAAGATTGGTGCGAAAAGAACTTGTTCAACGGCGAATATTATATTCACAAGATTGATTTAAAAGATAAATCTATCGTCGACAAGTTTAATATGGTAGAAAATTATTGGAACTTTGAACAAAACGAAATCAAATATCAAATTGCAGAAGGTTGCGATATTGACCAACTTTGCGGGCAATGGCATGCAGACATTGTGGGCTTAGGAAACGTGTTTGATAAAAAACAAGAACGCACTGCATTAAACAGCCTTTATAAATATAACCACTTAAAGTCTGTTAGAGAACTCGCTAACCCATGGCGCGCATTTGCGGTAAACGATGAAAGCGCAACCTTAATGTTCACTTACCCAAACGGCGTTTATAAGCCGTTTATCCCCATCACCTATTGCGAAGAAAGCATGCATGGATTTGAATATCAATTCGCGGGCTTACTCTTTGGCGCTGGGCTATACAAACAAGGTTTAAGCGTTGTTAAAGCAGTTCGCGACCGTTACGACGGTAAAAAACGTAACCCATGGAACGAAATGGAATGTGGTAGCAACTACGCTCGTTCAATGGCAAGCTTTGCGCTCCTTCCTATTATCAGTGGCTTTAAGTTTGACTTGCCCAACAAAACAATAGGTTTTACACCTAAAAAGAAAGGTTATTTCCGTTCTTTCTTTAGTGTGGGAAGTGCTTGGGGCAACTTTATTAAAGACAAAAATTCTTTAACCGTTAACGTTTTATTTGGAAATTTAGAACTAAAACACTTTATTCTCCCTAACGGTGTTAAACCTAAATCAGTTATCGTTGACGGCAAAGAAATTGTGTTTACTATTAAGAGCAATACTCTTTCGTTTGAACAAACTATAGTCAACAAAAAAATTGAAATTAAATTTTAATTAAACATAAAAGCACTTTGCAAAAACTGCAAAGTGCTTTTTTCATAATCCCCACCACAATTCCCCCTTAAAGATTAAGGGTGTAAGGGTTTTGAGGAGTTTTACAGTTAGGGTTGTTAAGGGGAAGGCTGTATTCGAAAAAAGCCTTCCCCTTAAATATAAAAACATTGTTAAAACATAACTTTATCCTTTAAAATGAAAAGTGCCGTTCGCAAGAACGACACTTAAGTTTTTTAATACATGCCACCCATTCCACCTGCTGGCATTTGAGGTGCAGGGTTAGGATCTTTTGCATCTGCAATTACAGATTCAGTGGTTAAGAACACACCTGCAACTGAGGCTGCATTTTCTAATGCTGAACGTGTAACCTTAGTTGGGTCGATAATACCGCTTTCAACCATATCAGTATATTCGTTAGTTAAAGCATTGAAACCATAGTTTACTTTACCGCTCTTTAACACTTCGTTTAAGATTACAGCACCGTCAAGACCAGCGTTTAACGCGATTTGACGTAAGGGAGCTTGAACAGCCTTATATACGATTTCAGCGCCCGTCTTTTCGTCGCCAGATAAAGTAGCAATATACTTTTCAAGCGCTTTCATCGTAGAAATTAAAGCAATTCCACCACCAGGAACGATACCTTCTTGAACAGCAGCCTTGGTTGCGTTAAGAGCATCTTCAATGCGGAGTTTCTTTTCTTTCATTTCGATTTCGGTTGCAGCACCAACGTTAATAACAGCTACGCCACCTGCAAGCTTAGCAAGGCGTTCGTGTAATTTTTCTCTATCGTAATCAGAAGTAGTTTCAGCAATTTGTGCTTTGATTGCTTGCTTTCTTGCTTCAATCTTAGCGGGGTCGCCTGCGCCATTGATAATGGTCGTATTATCTTTATCAACCTTAACAGTACCAGCACGACCTAACATATCAAGCGTAACGTCTTTAAATTCATAACCAAGTTCACTTGAAATAACCGTACCACCAGTTAAAATAGCAATATCTTCAAGCATAGCTTTTCTTCTATCGCCAAAGCCAGGAGCCTTAACGGCAACACAGTTGATAACGCCTTTGAGTTTGTTAACAACAAGCGCTGCAAGAGCATCACCTTCAACTTCTTCTGCGATAATCAAAAGACGCATGCCTTGTTGAGCAATAGGCTCAACGATGGGAAGAATTTCTTGAATAGCAGAAATTTTCTTATCCGTAATTAAAATAACGGGTGATTCTAAAACTGCTTCCATTTTGTCGGTGTTAGTAACCATATATGCTGAAGCATAGCCACGGTCAAACTGCATACCTTCAACGGTGTTGAGTTCGGTTTTCATAGTCTTGCTTTCTTCAATGGTAATAACGCCGTCTTTACCAACCTTTTCCATAGCTTCGCTAATGAGTTCGCCAACGGTGTTGTCAC
This sequence comes from Christensenellaceae bacterium, assembly GCA_045578765.1. Classification (GTDB taxonomy): domain Bacteria; phylum Bacillota; class Clostridia; order Christensenellales; family Borkfalkiaceae; genus UBA1259. The sequence continues at coordinate 303,066 of JAZNKV010000010.1, forward strand.
CAGCAGAGATTGATGCTACTTGGTTGATTGCGATTTTATCTTTAACAGGCTTGCTGATAGACTTGATTTCGTTAACAGCAACTTCAACAGCGCCCTTGATACCCTTTTTAAGAATAATGGGGTTTGCGCCAGCCGCAACGTTCTTTAAGCCTTCGTTAATCATTGCTTGCGCTAAAACAACCGCAGTAGTCGTACCATCACCAGCGATATCGTTGGTTTTGGTTGAAACTTCCTTAACGAGTGATGCGCCCATGTTTTCAAAAGCGTCTTCGAGTTCGATTTCTTTAGCTATGGTAACACCGTCGTTAGTGATGAGCGGTGCGCCAAACTTTCTGTCTAAAACAACGTTCCTACCTTTAGGTCCTAAAGTGATTTTTACGGTATCTGCAAGAGTATCAACGCCCTTTTGAAGTGCTTTTCTTGCTTCTTCGCCATGTTTTAATTGTTTAGCCATTTTTCTTTTTCTCCTTATTCAACAATCGCCAAGATGTCGCTTTGGCGAATAATAGTCAATTGCTTGCCGTCTACTTTAAATTCACTTCCGGCATACTTCGAGTAGAGAACGGTATCCCCAACTTTAACTTGCATAACAACTTCCTTGCCGTCAATAACTCCACCTGCGCCAACAGCAACGATTTTTGCCATTTGTTGCTTTTCTTGTGATGCTGAAGGAAGAATAAATCCACTTTGAGTTTTTTCTTCAGCCTCAACGCTTTCAACAACTACTTTGTCAAACAACGGTTTGATTTTCATATTTATTTTCTCCTTGTTTATTTACTGTTTTTGGTTTAGCACTCTCTTTGTGTAAGTGCTAAATTCTATTATACACGGTTAATTTTTTTTGTCAATAGAATATGGCTTAATTTAAGGAATTTTTTGGTAATTTTTTATTTTTAATATGTTTTCTACAAAAACCGCACTATATTCTATTGTGCACCTATTTATTTTATTATAAGTAACTTCATTAAATACGTAATAAACAAAAAAAGAAAAGATGCTTTCTTTTCTTTTTATATTACCTACTTTATCAAATCATTTATTTGGCTTTTTTACGTGTAAATTTTTTTAATAATCTATCAAAAAACGCGTTTAATTGTGGCGCATGCTTAATTGCCAACACAAACGCAACAATACAAATTATCCCTATCGCACCAAGCACAATCAACCCCCAGCCGTGAAAAGGAATTATTTCTCCCGACATAAAAAGCATTGTGCAAAGTATGGACGTGGCGCGCGTAATAACTTGCATTATTATAAAAGTCAACCACTTTATAGGCAAAGCGCCAGCAACCGCGCACAGTATATCGTCTGGAAAAAGCGGTAAAAAGAAAGCAAAAAACAAAAATACGGTTTCTCGCCCATTAAGTTTTTTTATCCACTCTTCTGCCTGTTCTTTACTGCCCGCCACCCAATTTACGTAAGGTCTTCCTAAAAGCCTACCTAGAGCAAAAGATAAAACCGAACCTATCATCATTCCTATATAAGAGTAAAGAAAGGATTGCCAAAACCCAAAAATATAGCTACCCGCAAGAATAGTTACAGCGCCAGGAATAGGGACTATCGTTACTTGCGCAATGGTAATTCCAATAAAAGCAAGCGGAGCAATAGCGCCGGTATCAGCGATAGCTTTTTGCAAGTCTTCCCTTTTCATATCGGTAATGCCAAGCGCTTTGAATATAAAATACAGCGCCACAACTATCAACACGATAATCACGCCGGATAAAACTAGCTTTTTTAATGATTTTTTGTTTTGCTCAGTCATATAATATTACCTTATACGCTACATAAACGGTGCAAAAAGTTGCATAAGCCCAGCGTAAATTCTATAAAAATAATTTCTACGAAACTTGGTTTTATTGGTTATGCGCTCACAAACTTTAAGCGTGTTCGAATAATCTTTTTCAACCTTTTTTATAAATTGCTCGTCATCACAATATATTGCACATTCAAACTGCTGATAAAAGCTTCTAAAATCCATATTTATAGAACCAACCACAGCGCAATTTTCGCTTAAAACCACTTTGCTGTGTACGAAAGAATGTTTCATAACGTAAACGTTTACGCCGTAATCAATAAGCTTTTCCGCATTACTTCTCGTAATTCCGTAAGCATACTTTTTGTCGGGTATTTCTGGCAAAATTAAATCTACCTTTACCCCAGAAGTCGCCTTGTTTGCTAACAGTTCAAAAATAGTGTCATCTATTATAAAATAAGGGGTAACAACAAGAATTTTTTCTTGCGCTGAACTTATTATGTTTTCATAGACGGTTTTAGCAATATGCTCGTCATAGTCTAAGCCGTCAGCGTAAAAAACACACGTGTTATCATTATCAATTTTATCAAACGAGCCCAAAAATTCTTTATAATTTATAGGTTTTTTAGTCAAAAATTCCCATTGGCGCAAAAAAGTTATGGTAAACGAATCAACAACTTCGCCAATCGTCTTAACTCCGCAATCTTTCCAATACCCGTGCATACGTTTTTCATTAACGTATTCGTCTGCAAGGTTGCATCCGCCCGTGTATGCAATTTTTCCATCAATAACCACGATTTTTCTATGGTCACGAACGTTGTGTGCAATAGAAAATATAGGCAAAAGCCTATTAAACGGCGCTATTTTTATACCAGCATTTTTTAACGCACTTTTACTTTTTAACGATAGCGTTTTATGGCTTCCCATATCGTCGTAAATAATTCTAACGTCAACGCCTTCCTTTGCGCGTTCTTTTAAGATGTCGGTTATTCTATTAAACAAAAGCCCGTCTGCTACAATAAAAAACTCAATAAATATAAACTTTTTCGCATGCCTAATTTCATCAATCACGTTGTCAAAAAAAAGTGTGCCCGAAGAAAAATAGTCAATCGAACAATTATTAAACGCAGGAAAATTTCCGCTATTTTGTAAATATCTCACGTCATTTTTAATAACGCTCGTTGTTGGATTTGCACTGCTAGAAGGCACGTACTCTTTTGAGTTTAAGAAAACTTCGTCATAACGCTTTTTAGACTTGCGGAAAAACAATCTTTCATCACTGATGATATACAAAACGTAACCAAAAGTAAAACAAACTAATATAAAAATTATCCAAACAGCTTTAGATAAACTGTTTTTGTTAGACGATAAAACGGCAACGCAAGTAATCAAACTGAACGCAATAAAAAGCGCGAAAGCCCAAGTAGCAACGTATGCAAAGTATATACTTAAATATATAAATCCTACAAGCTGAGCAAGTAATATTAAAACTACGATAACGGTTTTTAGCGCACCCGTTGCCGTTTCAGTTTTAATTTTAACAGCTTGCGCGTAAGGTGCGGTCGTTTTGCCGACTGAACGAATTTTATCTTGATTATTTCTCATCAGCTTCCCCCGCGATCTTTATGGCTTTAGCAAGCGTTTTCTCTATTTGCTCATCAATCTCTTGCTTTCTTTCCTTAAACTTGAGTTTTTCCTTTTTGCGCATTTTTTTAACAAGAAATAGACTTGGAGTAATACCTAAAAAGCCTATTCCTATTGCACACCACGCCCAAACTAATGTAAAATAACTTCTTGCATTGTATACGGCAACTGCACCGACAAACGCAAGCCCTATACATAAAACCATTAACAATGAAAGAACTATATTTGACCTATCGTGGCGTTTATATTCATATTCGGTACGCTTATTTATAAGCCTTTCATAACAAACTTGCAAATACTGCATTTCATCTTTGTTTTTTACGTTACGACTTCTTCTAAAGGAAAGGTGCAAAACGTCGATATATCGCTTGTCCGCAAATCTATCTATTTCTTCCCAACCAAAATCATTGTAAGCGTCAACAACCTCATCCGCAGTTTTTACTTTTGCAGTGAGGCTTATATAATCATAATTCCAATAATCTCTACTTAAGGTTTTACTCATAAAAATTCCACTCTTACAACTTAATTGGTCATAGTATACGCGAAAAATATTTAAATAAAGTTAAAATTTTGTAAAATTCAGCTTAAAAGAAATTTATTTTTCGATAAAATTTTTGGCAATACGTTTATTATCAAACAGGCAATCCAACAATTACCCACAGCTACTGCAGTTTGAAAAGGTAATCTTGCCCATAAATATGCCCACAGCGTTTCTTCACCTATACCATAAGCGAGATAAAGACCTAACGTATTCAAAATCACAGTACACAAAACAAGAGTAAACGCAAACGAAATTATAGCTCCAATATATTTGTTTATTTTAAAGTTATCAAATATAACCCCAGGAATAAAACCAAACAAGCCGTTCGCCAACGCTAACATCGGCATATATGCACCTTTAGGGAAAATTATCCCGCCTATTAAATCACCTAAAAAACCTATAACAAATCCACCCTTTGCACCAAAAACATACCCACAAACAAAGCAATACGCTACGACAAAAGAAATTGATAATATGTTAGTAACGGTAATTGAAAGGGCGTTAACAGCGACACAAAGAGCCGTAAATACTGCATAATACGTTATTTTTTGTGTTGCATTAAGGCTATTCCTTTCAGGCTTTTTATTAAAAATAAAGTATAGGAATATAAGTACAAAAGAAACCAAAAGCCCAACGTAATAATACCATTGGCTTAAAAAGTTGCCAAATATGGCAGAAAAATCAAAAGCGTTAGGCCGTAACAATAAAGTAGACATAAAAAAATCTCCCAAAAAAAATTTTAGAGAGACCGATAAAATTGACTTGCCTTTATTAAAGTAAGCATAGAAAATAATAGCGGACGCGTAAAGATACCGCAGGTCACCCTTTCGTTTGCGAACGACATCCCATTTCGCAACACTTTACGCATCTTTACTACTCTATACTTTAATTTTAACAATTTTTACAAAGTTTGTCAACGGTATAAGCATAAAAACGCTTTTTTTCAAAATAATAACAGTATGGCTGTAACCTTTTTAAGAACACTTATTATTGTAATAACTTTGATAATTTTAATGCGCCTTATGGGCAAGCGACAAATAGGCGAAATGCAACCGTTTGAATTTATTGTCACGCTAATTATTGCTGACCTTGCGTGTATACCAATGACCGACGTTTCTATACCGTTAGTTTACGGCATAGTTGCTATTGTTTGTCTGTTTATTCTGCACCAACTTTTATCCGTTCTAGAACAAAGCGGTATCATTTTTAAGCGCATAATTTCAGGCAAGCCTAGCTTAGTTATAAATAAGGACGGCGTTGACCTTAAAGAATTAAAAAGAAACAATCTTGGCGTTGACGACCTAATTGAAAGTATGCGCGCGTGCGGATATTTTTCTTTTGACGACCTTAGCTACGCTATTTATGAGTCAAACGGCAATCTTTCCGCCTTTGAAAACCCCATAAAGAACGATAAAACCACTTCACTTCCCTTGCTTATTGTTAGTGACGGAAAATTAAACTCAAAAAACTGCACACTTATTCACGAACAAAAAGAAAACGTGATAGATTTTATTAAGTCAAACTCTGCAAGCTTAAAAGAAGTTGAAGTGCTTACTATAGACGGTAACGGCAGAGTCTATTTTAAAGCAAAAAATCACCCTTACCGCATTTTGAAATTTTCATTAAAGGAGGGGGTTCAATGGTAAAAACTATTATATCCATGTTGTGCGCGTTTGTTATTTTAATTGCGGGCGCTATTTACGAATGTGACTTTGTGAACAGACAATTTGTCGAACTTCACACTGTGCTAGAAATTCTTTACGACAAGGTTGACAACCATACCGCTACGCAAGACGACGTATATGCCGTTCAAAATAATTGGATAGAAAAAAAGAAAGTCTTGCACGTTTTTATACCACATAACGAAATTAAAGAAATTGACCTTTGGCTGAGCGAATCTGCAACGCTTGTTCGCGACAAGGAGTGGAGCGATGCAATTTCAAAAATCGAAGTGCTCAAAGAACTTGCCGAACAAATCCCCAAAACCTTCCGTTTGTCACTAGAAAATTTGTTCTAAATTAAATATAAAGCGCATTTGTCCTTTTGTGTAAATTATTTTTATAAATTTACAAATCTAAACTCTAAAATTTATGTTATACTTATAGTATAAAAATACCAAACAATAGAGGGTATACTAATGAAGGGTTTTATAAACACTAAGGCTTACGTTGAAGGCAAAGACATTATAACCACCAATATTGGCGTTGAGCAAGGTAAAATAGTTTACATTGGTGACGACAGCTCTAAAATAACCCAACCTTATAACGTTTGCGGTGACGTGGTTGTTGTCCCTGGCTTTATTGACCAACACATACACGGCGCTGGCGGTGCTGACGCTATGGACGGAACACAAAATGCCCTTTCTACCATTGCAAACTCTTTAGCGAGCGAAGGCACAACCACTTTCCTTGCAACTACAATGACGCAAAGCCCATTAAACATAACCAACGCATTAAAAGCTGTTAATGAGTATATTGAAAAAAACAGTGCGACGGGCGCACGCATTTTAGGCGTACACTTAGAAGGTCCGTTTATTTCCACAAAACACGTTGGCGCTCAGCCCTTAGAATACGTTGCAAAATCTCAAATTGAAGTTTTTGATGACTACAATAAAGCGAGCGGAAATAATATTAAAATAGTCAGCCTTGCGCCTGAAGCTGATGGTGCAACCGAACTTATTAAACATATGAGTGATTTAGGCGTGGTTGCAAGCGTTGGTCACTCTGATGCGGGATATAACGACGTGGAAAAAGCAATAAAAAGCGGGCTTAAAAACGTTACACATACATATAATGCGCAAAAAGGTTTACACCATAGAGAAATCGGTGTTGTTGGTAGTGCAATGCTCTTTGACGAACTTAACGCAGAAGCTATTTGCGATACTATTCACCTATCAATCCCTGCAATAAAACTTTTAATTAAAAACAAACCGCACGACAAGTTTACACTAGTAACCGATTCAATGCGCGCAAAGCATTTAGCTGACGGCATAAGCGAGCTTGGCGGACAAGAAGTTATAGTTAAAAACGGGGAAGCAAGGCTTAAAAACGGTGCGCTTGCGGGTAGCATATTAAAGATGAACGACGCTATTAAAAACGTTGTACTTAAATGCGACGTCAAGTTTACAGACGCTATTGACTTCGCGACCATAAACCCTGCTAAAAACTTAGGCATTGATTTAGTTACGGGCTCAATAAAAGAAGGAAAAAATGCAGACTTTGCCGTTCTGGACGGCCAATTTAACGTTCTACTTACCGTTAGAGAAGGTAACGTTATATTTGAAAAATAATTTGTAGTAAATTTAACGTTTTTTGACGTTTTATTCACATAAGAGAACAAAAAAACACCTTTTTAGGTGTTTTTTTGTTTATCTTTTTTTAATTGATAATTTTTTAGCATCTTTGCTTTAGTTTTTTGGGACGGCGCCTTTTGAAAATTCACAGCCACAATAATTTTGCCTATAAAGCGAAAACTGCTTTGATAGCTCTACCGAACGAAGATAGCCGTTGTTCTTCTTGAAGTCGCTTGGCAAAAACTTTACACCAACTTTTTCCGCTATTAATCCGCCGATATCGTTAATTTTTTTAGCGTTCTTTAGTGGGCTGACGGTAAGCGTTGTGGTAAAATATTCATAACCATTTTCTTTGGCGTATTGAGCAGTCTTATTTAATCGCAAGTAAAAGCATTCAAAGCACCTTTTTCCACCTTCTAAGCAATCCTCAAGTCCTTTAACTGCCGATAAAAAATCTTGCTTAGAATATTCTTCAAACACTATCTTAACACCCGCTTGTTCGCAATACCTTTTTTGCTCGCTGAGCCTTAAATCGTATTCCGTTTGGCTATCCATATTGGGATTGTAAAAGTATATCGTTAAATCAAAATAATCTTTAACTCTTTCAATGCAGTTAGTGGAACACGGCGCACAACAAGCATGCATCAAAAGTTTTGGCTTTTGTGCTTTTTTTACGTTTTCATTAATTATTTTTTGCATTTCCTTATCAAAGTTTACTTGGCGCATTATAGCTCCTTTTTCTCTATCCCTTGACCACTTTTTTGCATATAATATGCTTTGCCACCAGCGCTTATAACCTTTGTAAATTCACCATTTACAAACTCAATAGCACAATCGTTTTCAACGCAGTAAGCTCCGTTCAGTTCGCCTTTTTTAAGCGCGCTAACAAAGTCCTTTTCCCTTTCGTTAAAGTGTGGACACATTGCCCCATCAAGCACACCCAGCCCCTTTTTCAACACGTAATCTGCACTTTGTCCACGCATTATTTCATAATCGGTATACATATCCTTGAACCAACAAATTGCCCCAGCAGATAACCCGCATATTATTTTGCCTTTATTGTAAGCGTCAATAAGCATTTTATCAACACCTGTTTCACGCCATTTGTCGAGCATAAACACGGTATCACCACCGCCGATATAAATCATGTCAGCCATTTCCATTTTGCCAGCAATTCTTTCAATGCTCATTTCACCGTAAACCATAAGCCCAACTTCTGCTTTAATATCGAAAACGGACGTATAAGTCTTTCTAAAACTATTAAAATACGGCATGCTATCGTGAGAAGCAGTGCCCAAAAATAGTGCGTTTGCTCTATTTTCGCCCGCATGCTCTTTAGCTAAATTAGCAATATATCTATCAATTTCAAGCGTGGTTTTATTTTTAATTTCACCACCACCTATGGCAATAATTCTTTTTTGCATATTATCTCCGTAAAAAAGGTCAGACTAAAAAGTCTAACCTTCTATTATTTGTTTTGCGTTTTGTGTAAAGGTTTTTTCAGCAACGCTCTTGCCATATTTTCTCTTAATTTTACAGTAAGCTTTTTTCATGCAGTTTTTTCTATCGTAATGATAGTCGCTTGCAACAAAATCTACAAGATCACGCTTAAACAAGCGCTTGACAAATCTTTTTTGCCTTCCAGGGCATCTCCCCGCAATCGCACCCGCGTTTACCTGAATAAGTCCACCGCTATTTTTAATATCGACAACCGTTTCCACATCTACGTAAACGTATCTTTCAACGTGCGCTATTATTGGAATATATCCGCTTCGTTTTAGTTCGTAAACAGCTTCTGCTATTTCTTGTGGGCGAACGTAATCAAACTCTAAAAGAACGTAGTTTGTTTGGTTAAGCGTAAGTATCTTTTTGCTTTTAAATAACTTTTTATATTCCTTGCCCACGTAAATTTCTTGACCGATATATAAGTTGATGGCAACGCCTTGTTTGGCAACAATGTTTTTAAAATCTTCAAACGCTTGCAAAATTTTAGAACATTCGTAAGCATAACGCTTGCGAAAGTGCGGGGTAAGAACAACGTCCGTCACTCCATTTTTAAGACATTCTTCAAGCATTTGTATCGACTGGGCTAAACTCTCACTGCCGTCGTCCACGGCAGGTAAAATGTGCGCGTGAATATCAACCATGCTCTTTACTTATCTTCCAATTCGTCTTTTTCGTAAGCGTAATTGTAGTAGTAATATCCGTAGTTAGCTTCGCCTAAATTTTTGTCTTTTTTCCAATCGTATTTAGTGAACACCGTCCCTAAAACGTTTGCGCCGTTTTTCTTTAACTCTTTTATAGCTTCAGTAGCTTGTGTTTTGGTAGTTTGTCCGTAAGCAACTATGAACAACACCCCGTCCGAAAGCTTTGATACGTGAATATAGTCCGAAACTTGCAATACGGGCGGGCAGTCCAAAATAACGTAATCGTATTCGTGACGAAGTTTTTCAATAAGCGCCTTAAATTTATCCGACACGAGAACGAGAGAAGAATTGTAAATTTCAGCACCGCGCGTAATAATATCGACGTTTTTGTATTCCGTAGGCTTAACAATCTGCTTTACAACTATATCGCTGAGCATATATTCTGCAATACCGTTGTCTTTGCTTAAATTAAACAATCTGTGCACGCTTGGACGGCGGAAATCGAGGTCCAAAATTATAACCTTTTTGTTCATCAAACCAAGACTAACCGCTAGGTTGCAAGCAACCGTCGTTTTCCCTTCCGATGACATTGAAGATTCTACTTGAATTACCTTATTTTTCCCATCGGCATTTAAATAGAGTATATTATCTTTTAATCTCGTATAGCCGTTTTCAGCACTTCCACCTTGCTTACCAACAACAATTTTACCTAGTTCTCTACTCTTTTTCTTATTTTTCCTAAAAAGCATAACATCCACCCCATATTGCTTCTTAAATAGTATTATACAATAAAATACAAATAATTGCAATTAAATAAAAAAATTATTGCCCTTTTTGCACACAAATATGTATAATTTAATGGTTTTTTTGCTTTTAATATCCGTTTAGGTTATAGATAATACAACTTGTTCAAATTGTTTTTCGTGTTCTTTTTCTTGATCAATAATTTCTTTTAACACCTTTCGCTCAGCGCCCGCCCCTAACGTTTTAATAAGTTTTTCATAATCGTGAATAAGCGCACGCTTTGCGCACAGTGCGTCTAGAAAAATCTGCCGTTCAGTAAAGCGCTTAACGTTAAGCGAGCTTTTATCGGGAATAAACATTACACTTTTAATCGCCTTTGAATATCCCAAATCATCTATAATTGCAAGCAACTTTGATAGATGCGCCAACTCTTCTACTCCAATTGATAAAACTTTCCTTGCAAGGCTAGTTTCCCAACAGCTCATTAGTCGAGAATATACGTTAGCAAATTTAATGGCACAACTAAGTTCTCCATGCCCGCCAAAACATAATGGTGCAAGCATGAGTGCGATTTTTTGCCTTTTTGAATTTTCAAAAAGACTTTCTATCAAAGAATTTTCACTATATCTGTGCACTTAAATCACCGCCGTTTATTTTTTGTATTATATGTTTCAACGGCAAGTAAAGTTAAAAGCGCGCTATATAGAGCGCGCTTTTATTAAAATTTAAGTTTTGTTTTAAGCATAATTCTTCAAACAAGATGCTATTAAATAAATTCTTCCGTCTTCGGGAGCATTTGGTAATTTTTTGGGCGTCAACTTAGTGTCCGGCTTGATTTTATATATTTTGCTGTCACCGTTATGCTCGTTTGAATACTTCCAATAACCATTGTAAAAGTAATCATCTAAATCTCCATTAGGCTTGCCTGTTGCGGGTTCTATCGGGTCAACTTTTGGCATTACGTATATGCCGTGAGATGCAAGCGACTCCCCTTCTACGACGGTTATCACCACTTGATCTAAGGTGTTGCCGTATGAACGCGGAACGTCCCCCCAATCGTCAACAGCCAACTCTAAAACCGTACTAGTATGCTTTGTCGTTAAGGAGAAACTTATTTTATAAATCTTTTTGTATTGCGCAGTTAGTTTAAGCTCAAAAGGCTCTAACTCCCAAACGCTATCTTTAGTTATAAGCGAATAAGCCCCTTCTGCTTTCCAGCCCGTAAAAACGTGATGAGCCCTTTCAGGCTGTGCTAACTCGCCAACTTTTTCGCCAAACGTAACGGTTTTTTGAGTGCTTCCCAAAGCTGTTCCGCCGTTATAATCAAGAGTTAAAGTAAATGTTTTAGCCTTCCAGTTAGCATAAAACTCTTTATCACCACTGTCTGCGGTTATCTTTAAGTCTTTTATAGGGTCAGCTATACCCGTCCCCGTCCAACCTTCAAAGTCATAACCGTATTTAATCGGCTGGTCAACTACAACTTCTTGGTCTGTTTTATAAGACGTTTGGTTTTGGGTAACGAACGCGCCGTTTAAATTGTATTTAATAACGTTTTCATCTTCCGTCCACTTAGCAAAAGCCGTAGTGTTTTGAGCAATATTCCAACGCATTCCTTGTGTAAAATCTTGCCCCCACTCGTCTTGCCAGCCACAAAACCTTAAAGTTTTACCATCTTGTTGTCTATCTTGAAGTACGGGTAGATTTTGAACGTTGCTATCGTATTCTATTTCTATACTTTGCACACCTAATTGACTTTGGTCACAGTCCTTAAAGTCAAGTGTGTACGTTTTAGGTGTCCAAACAGCGTTAACCGTACTAGTATCTCTCAACGTGTTACAGTCTATATCCCAAGAAAGCTCATATCCAGATTTTGTAAATTTGGGCGCTAATTTTTTTGCTTCTAGCCCACACTTTACTTCCTTTACAACTATGCTCTGCCCGTAAGAATCTTGCCCACCGTTTGCATTAAAAGTAACTTCAAACTTGTAAACCGCCCAAACGGCACTGAGTACCGTGTCTTTATCTATTCTGCTAAGCGCGCTATCCCAACCATCAAAATTATATCCGTCCCTAACAAAAATAGGCGGAACTAATTCCTTATAGCTTTTTACCGTTTGAACAAGCTCCCCGCTATAATACTCAGCTTCGCTTGAGCCTGCAGTAAAGGTTACGGTAAACGTTTTATTTTGATTGATGCACCCCGTAAATGCAAATGCCATTGTTAGCGCTGTGATTAGAGAAAGTGCAATCGCTATTATCTTTTTAACCACGCATATACCCCTATGTACTTATATTGGTTTAATTATATAATAAGCGCGCATTTTTGTCAAACGTATGCAAATCATTTGCTTACGAACTATACTACACCCCGTATTTTGACATTATTTTTAAAAGAGCGCCAAGCCCGTCGTTAACACTCTCTTTTATTTCGGGCGTTATGCCATTTCTTTCAGCGGTGAATATTGATCTTTCAAGCTCCGTCACTTGCCTTTTATCACTAGGTGTTAAATTATAATATTCTAATCGCTTTATAACGCTTTTAACGTGTGAAAAGTCTACTTCAGGAGCAGAATTATTGTTTTCAGGCATCTCTTTTAAAACAATGCGTTCTCCATCAACCTGCCTTATAGGAACGGAAGGCGTGCGCTGTTCTTTTTTTACTTGCTCATCAATAAATCTCGCAAACTGAATAGGCGCATCAGTTTGCTTTATCTTGCTTTTATTTGGTAAACACATCAATATCCCACACAACACTCCCAAAAAAGAAAGGGTTATAACCGCTAGCGTTTTGTTCATAAAAACTAGCTCTATCGCGCCTTGAAAAATAACGATTGAAAGTGTAAACACTAAAAAACAAGCGTAGTGCTTTATGGTTAGCCGTCTTTTAACAAGCCAAAAAACAAAGTAGGCTACAAACACCAAAAACGAAATAGCCATACACACTGCACTCATTCCACCAAACCCCAAGCCTTGTTCAAATAATAAACAAGTATTATAAAAAAACTCTGCCATACCCATCATTTTACTTTTATAATGATGACATATAACAGAGTTTATGGTTTAATTTTGTCTTTTATTGTCAACTTACACTTCAACCCATTGCCCCGTGAACAAGTTGACTATAACTTTCTTTTCCACGTTTTTATTTAACACGCTCTCTACCGCTTGAGCATATAAATCTAACTGCTTTTTATATTTTATAACTAAACTTTTATCATCAAGCGAAGAATACTTATAGTCGAACACGTAGCACTTTTCTCCAACTGCCAAAAGGTCTATTACCCCTTGAACCACAACTTGCTCAGTCGAAGTCGTATCAAACACTTGGTTTGCTTTCGCACCCACCAAAAAGGCTTTTTCTCGATATAGCTTACAGTCTTTAATTAGCTTAAAAGCTTGACAGGAAAGCGCTTTTTCTATTCTTTCTAGATTAACCAGTTCAACTTGTTCTTTTGAAAGGACGCCACGCTCAATCAAGTTTAAACACTGTTCTTTTAACGGCTTTGATGATTTGAAGTTATAGTATTCTAAAATCTTGTGCGCCACGTTACCCCTTTCAGTATCGGGAGAGGGTTCGTCGAACAAAACGTAGGTTAAAGGCTGGTCGTCTTTCATAATGCGCATTGATGCCGTAACGTTTGTCTTTAGTGGAACAACAGTATCTTGAACGTGCGGATAAGCGTATGCTAAGTTTTGCTTAATTTGGTCGACTGCCTTTTCGTCTGCTTTACCAACTAGCACCTTCCTAATTTCCCTTGTTGCGTTAGTAAACGCAAAGTCACAGTCATCGTATTGCGTAAAGTTAATAATTGGCGGAATATAATCAAAAAACTTATCTGCACCGTAAAAGTTTTGAACGCGCGTATCCTTGTCGCTTTCAACAGTGAGATGTAGAGAAAACATTGCGCGCGTAAGAGCAACGTAAAACAACCGCATTTCTTCCTTGATGCGCTCACTTCTCATATGCTCTTTCATAACACCGCGAATAAGCGTTTCTTTTTTAACGCGTGCTTCTTCATCATATACGTTAACGCCCATGCCGTATTTTTTGCTAAGCAAAATATCGCCCTTTTCGTCGTCAGTATTAAACGCACGCTCTAAGCCACATACAATCACCACGGGGAATTCTAAGCCCTTTGATGCGTGTATAGTCATAACGCGAACGGTATCTTCTTGCTCGCCTGCGGTTGAAAACTCAAATGCTTTTGGTGAAGTTTGTATTTTATTTAGAAATTCTTTTACGGTAAGTTTTTTGTCGTTTACTATGGACGACTGAACAAACTTTTTAAGGCGCGCAAGCTTTGTGCCACCTAAACTTTCGGCAAGCAAATAACTTTCCACGTTGTTTTGGCTGATTAACTTATCTAAAACACCCTTTGCACCAATAAAATCAGCAAGCACTCTTATTTTATCAAAGTATTCCTTAAAGCTAATAAGCCTTTCCTTTAGCGGAGATGCGCCCGTTTGTGAATAATACTTAAACGCATGGATAAAACTCCAGCCTTGCACTTTTTCTTCACTATCTTCATAGTGGCGAACTATCTCTAAAAAATCTTCGTTAGTAAACTTGCCTATCGGGCTTTTCATAACAGAGGCCAGCGGAATATCCTGTTCAAAACAGTCCACCGCTTTTAACGCGTTTATCATCATTTCAACTTCAGGAAAATCACACGCGTTTTCCTTTACTTCCGACGTAACGCCAATGCCGTGTCGGTTAAGACCTTTAACCAAATCTTTAACGTATTTAGTATTTTTTCCTCGCGTTAAAATAACGATGTCGTTTAGCTGAACTCGTTTATGCTCTTTAGCGTTAAAATCATAGTAAGTTTTAGTCAGTTCGTCGTTTATAATCTTAGTGACAAGTGAAGCAACGTTTGATTTTTCTTCATCTTCTTGTCCGCTTAAATGGTTAAGAACGTTATAAACTTCGGGCACACTCTCTTGTTTTAGTGCTTTTGTTTTCGCAAAATAATGTAGTTCGGCTCTGCCCTTTTCCGTTTTTGCCCAGTCAGCGCCCGCAATTAAGCGTGAGGTAGTTTTATAATCGTAACCAAAAAACTCGGCCTTCATACAAAAATCAAAAATAGTGTTAACAAGGTTGATAACAGCCCCTGCAGAACGGAAATTGTGGTTTAGTTTTACAACCGTCTGCCCTTCACGTTGCATTTTTTCAAACTTTTGCGTAAAAAATTCGGGCTTGCAACCACGGAAACCGTAAATGCTTTGCTTAACGTCACCCACCATAAACAAATTATCTTTGCTTACGCTGTTTATTATTTGTTCTTGAACAGCGTTTATGTCTTGATATTCATCAACGAAAACGTATTTATACTTGTTTCTTACCGCCGTTAAAACTTGTTCATCTAGTAAAAGTTTAAGGGCAAAATGCTCTAAGTCGTTAAAGTCTAAAATGTTTTCTTGACGTTTTTCTTGCTCGTAAATTTGCGAAAATCTATTGACAATTTTAATAATATCTTCAATATGGTTAGCGCACTCTATAAAATTATTAAAATCCTCTTGCTTATCGTTTAAGTGTTTTGAAAACCTTTCGGTTATTTTTAAGAACAATTTTTTATGAGCGTTAACCTTTTCTTTTACAGCTAACTCCCAATCACTTAGCCCGCGATCAAATTCAAATCTAACGGAATATTTTTCATATGATTTAACGATATACACGTCGTCGCTATCAAGAATTTTTTCAATGTCGCTTAAGAATAACTTTACTAGGTCGGCTGACTTTTTTAGGTTGCTTTCAAGGAAAAATCTATAGCACTCTTCTAAGTCTAATTTTATAGGCTCAAGCCTTTTGTTTAGATAATCTTTATACTCAGCTAAAAGGTCGTTAAATGCATTTTTAGTTAAAAATTCCCTAAAGGTTAAGAGAGCGCTTTCAGGATTTGCTTCGCTTACGTAAAAATCATATACGTCGGCAATGATGTCCCTTAGTTTGCTATCCGTTCTACCCCTTTCGTGACGGTCGATTAGCGTATAAAACCACCCCGCACCACTGTCGTAAAATTCGCGCATTGCTTTGTCTATGCTTTCGTTGCGCATTACTAAGGCTAAACTTTCATCTGCAACGGAAAAGTCAGGCGATAAACCAACCTTGTAAAAATTATTTCTTATAAGTTTAGCACAAAACGCGTGAAGCGTGCTAATGTCTGCCGTAGGCAACTCAACTATTTCTTTTAGAATTCTTGTTCGGTTTGCCCCGTCAACGTTTTCCTTTAAGGCTTTTTTAAGCTTTTCTTTCATTTCAAAAGCAGCTTTTTCAGTGAACGTTACACACAAAACATCGTTAACGCTAACGTTTTTTTCTAACATTAAGCGTTCAATCCGCTCAATCATTGTAAACGTTTTTCCGCTTCCTGCTGACGCTGAAATTAAAATATTACCATTGTCGTGCAAAACGGCTCGTTGTTGCTCATCAGTCATTTTTGGCATCAGCGTCACCTCCCTTAAGCGCTTTATAAATCACGTTTTCATCAGCGGAAAGCACCTTTCTTTCATATACGTTACTAAGCGAGCAAATAGCCTTGTACTCACAATACTTGCACACACCCTCGCTTGCAGAAGGCACGATAACGCCTTCTTTCATCTGCTTTGCGCCAAGCTCACTAACCTTTATGGCGTACTCAACGTAAGTGTCAAGCCCATCTTTCCCTAGCCCTTGACTAACCGTTTTGCCGTTATAAATCATAGGCAAAAAAGTGCTCTTTCTGTATTTTTCAATATTTAAATCTTGTTCGCAAAGCGCTTTATCATCTTTAAGCGTTTTTCCAATAGCCATTGCCTTTTCTCTTTCGTCGCTATTAACGTACTTTTCGGCAACGGGCAAATAATATAGTCCCGCAAGTTGCTTATCTTTATTCTTTTGGCTCACCGCCGCCGAATATAAATATAGCTGTAACTTTATGCCCGAATATAAGTTTTTATCTGCAATATCCGCTTTACCCGTTTTATAATCAAGCACTCTATAATAATTAGCACTACTGTCAACCCTATCTATCGTTCCCCTAATATTGACCTGCCCGTCAAGCAAGCTTACTGCTGGGTAAACGGCATCTTTGCCATTGCCAAAGGGCGCTTCTTGCTTTTCAATCTTAAAAGCAGAATCGCACATATAAAGGTAGGTTTTATAGCAATAGTTTTTGCTCTCTTTCAACACTCTTTCAATGGTTGCTTTTGTAACGCCGTCTTGCATATAACGCTTATACTCGTCGCTCAAAATAATATCATTATAAATTTCTTCAACCAACGCGTTTGAAGTTTGTTTGTCCGTTACTTCGCCTAAACGCTTTGTATAGCGTGAAAAAATATCGTGAGCAAGTGTTCCCACTGAAAAGGCTTTTACTTCACCATCATCTCTATTTTTTAGCTTAATTTTATGCGAAAGAAAGGCTTTATACGGGCACTTAAAATAATCTTCAATAGTGGTTGGCGAAACGTTTTTATGTATTATAGACGGATTTTCACATTCAAGCTTAACTTGAAGTTCTTTGTTTGCATAATCTAAAAGCGGTTTAAGTTTATCTTTTCCAAGCGCAGTAAAAAATGCACTTGCATCAATAAAGTCACTCTGGTTTTGCACAAATAAACCACAGTCTTTTGCAAACGTTTCCATTCCTTGTTTTTCGGTTAAATATCCGCTTTCGTCGGGCAATTTGTTACAACTGAACGCACCTTCAATATGTTCAAAAACTTCGCTTTTAATAGCTTTTCCACCGTCGTCACTCATAAGCGGACAGGTAACGTAAAGCCTTTCGGTAAACGCACAAAGTGCAAGTGCCAAATTTTCTCTTGAACGGTGGTTTACCACTCTTATTTTAGGTTCGATAAGCAATTTTACTTGTTCTAACCTATCAATATCCGCATCAGCCAAAAGCGCAACGTCTTGTTGAACTTGTGGCACGGCACTAGATAACCCTATCACAAAAAGTTGCTTTGCTTTAGCAAGTGCAGTTTCTTTATATCCACCTACGAAAACCGCGTCGTTGTATTGCGGAATAATGGAAATTTCCAAAGCTGAAATACCGCTATCAAAAACGCTCTTTAATTCATTTTTATCAAGCTCAATGTCGCCTAGAAGTTGGTCTATTTGGTCAAGCACGCTTATAACGGCATTATAAACTTGCTCGTTTACGGCACTTTCTGCGTGTTCACCAAGCTCGTTTAGTAGATTTGTATATTCATTTATTCTTTGCTCAACGTTAAGTTCATTTAGCATCTTTCTAACGTTAAAGTAGCTTAACGTACTGACAAGCCTTTGCCTAAACGGCTCTAGAACGGTTAGGTCTTCTTTCCCACTTTCAAACAAAGAAAACGGGCTGTTTATTCTTGAGTAGTTTACGTTGTACTTATAAAGATAACTTTCAAAAGCATCGGTAAGCGTTTTGTCTTTTTCAAAAAGCGGGTTCTTAAAGTACGCACATAAAGCGCGCCTTTCAAAATTCTTCTTAAAAAGGTCAAAGTAAGAGTTTATAAGCGTTATAAGCGGATGATTGTCAGGCTTTTTGCGCTCGTCAAGAAAGAACGGCACGTCAAGCTTATTAAACACGCTATTAACCAAATCGCCGTATTCAGTTGTCGATGGAATTGCAAGAGTAAAATCGCGATAACGATATTTGCCACTCATCACTAAAGTTTTGATTATTTGCCCAACCCTCTCCACTTCTTTTAACGCAGTGGTTGGTTGACCTAGATATATGCTCTCGGTTTGTTTTTCATTTTTATCGCGCTTAGCGTTTGAACAATAAAGCGTGTCGATTAAATATTGCGCTTCAGCCGTGTAGTCACTATCTATCTTTTTTTCATAAAGCGGGGTTTGGCTTTCTTTAGCTAATTTACGTATAAAATTAGCCGTTTCATTAACAAAAACGAGCGGGTTTTCACCTTCGGTTAAAATTGCCGTTACTTCTTTTGCCGATTTATTAAGCGCGCTTATCGCACTTCTTATTTGCGCGGTAAAACCACTAAACCCAACAATATATACGTTTGACCTTTTGATTTCGATACTTTCTTCAATAAGGTTAGGTAAGTATAAAAGCGATGAACTTTGGTCATCTACTCCGTTTTCGCTAATATAGTTCTCATATTCGCGATAAACTAATTCAATATCGGTTAACTTGCTCTTTAACGCACCGTCACATTGATTTATGGCTTGCAAAATATGCTCGGGCAAAACCTTTGCGCTCTTTAATTGCATAATAAGCTCAGCTAGTGAGGGCGCTAACGTTTTTTTACTTGCCTTAAAACAGTTTAATTTAGCGTTTGATAAAATCCTTTTTACAACCATTGCCGAGCCTTCTTTTGAAAGGGCTTTTATATTTGGCTTTTTTACACGCAAAAAATTACCGAAAGAGTATACTTCGGTATTAAAGCTCCCGTTAAGCTCATAACAAATCATACGCTCAATCATAAGCGAAACTTTTTCCTCGCAAAAAACAACGTTTGGAGCCGAAGGATTATTGCCACTTTGCTTTAATAGGGATATAAGCGTGGGAAATAGATTATAATAAGAATTTGTTGTAATAAGATTTATCATACTTATATTGTAACATATTTTGCGAACTTTTAAAGTTTTTTTAAAGTATAAGTTTTACAATTTTGTTATTTTATGGTATTATTGTATAAGAATTAAATTATGGAGATTAAAATGAAAAGATTTTTCATAATAGTCACGGCGCTTTTAATCGCGGTTATGACTGCGCTTTCGGGGTGTAGTTGTTCAATGCCCGTGCAATTAGATTTTACGCAGGACTTCTCGGGTAATGGAACAACCTTTGCTCCCCTTTCATCTAGCTATACTGAAGAACTTACCTATAAAGTTGAAAGAATAGAAAAATACGGCACGAGCATTACTACTTCCCAAAATATTCCCGCTTCAGCAATTAGAGAAAATTTTATTAGCGGACAGTATACAATGAAGTTTTATGGAGACGTTTCCCGTCCGCAAATAGAAAACGGGCTTGTTCTTCAAAATGATAGCAACTTGCACTTTTTAAAAACGGAATTGGCGTTGACTGTGAAAATTGATGATCAAACTACCTATAACGACTTGATTTTGACTGACGTTTATTTCTACTCTGCTGGTTCTGCATATGCTCCGCTTTACGTAAGACAAACGATAAAAAACACTCTATTTGCTTTTGATTACGATAAAAATCAACTTATTCCAAGCATTGTTATTTATGACTATACCACCGTTTACGGTCAAAGTTCATATAACCAAATCAAAAAAACATACAAGAAAATTTCACCAAACGAATTAAAGGACGTTGATATAAGAACGGCTACTGAACAAGATTGGGTTATTGAATCAAACTCAACTTACGGCTATTCGGTTGCACAACTAATTGATAATTCTCAACTTTATTTCTTAATGAGAAACATGCCGATAAAGAAAGATGAAACAAAGACGTTGCCAACCGTTTCGCCCGTATACGGCGTTGCACAAAGCCTAGCAATAAAGAATCTTGACAAAAACTCGGCAAATTACCAAATCAATTATAACGGTACACAAAAGAACTTGAGCTTAGAAGTTAACAACTATGCGTTCAACTTAAACAGCACTTACAATTCAGGTACTGCGCAGTATGCAATTTATCAAGCACAAATGCAAAATAGTGAATTGCCTTTTAGAGCTTTCCCGTTAGAATTTGTTCAAACAATAACCGAATATAAAAATTTAGGTTCACTTGGCGCTCTTAAATTTACGATAACAGATATATCACTTAGCAATTAACTTTTCAAAGTGAAATAAAAACATCTTGCTTAAATGCAAGATGTTTTTTTATTGTTTATTCGTATTATTATTTTGTGTATGCTTGCTTGAAGAATGCACTTTGTAAATCAAGCGTTCCCGCGTTAACAACTAAATAATTCACACTTTCACTGCCAAAGTTAAATGCCTTTTCACCGATAGATTTAACACCCGTTAAATCTACTTGATTAAGCGTTGTGCTGTTAAAGTTTTTGATTTTACTACAGCCTTCAAACGCACTGTCCTTTACAACTAAATCGGTTACAGTGTTAAGCGTTACGCTTTCAAGTTTACTGCAACCTGCAAACGCGCTTGCATAAACAGTTTTAACAGTTGACGGAATAGTAACGTTTTTAAGGTTAACACAACCGTTAAAAGCAAATTCACCAATACCGTAAAGCTTATCGCCTTGAAGAGTTATCTTTTGAAGGTTTGTCGCCCCGTCAAAAGCGTGCATAGGAATGCTGTAAACTTCTTTATCGTCTATAACCTTTCCGCCCTTCGTTGCCGTGATAATCATTTCATTAAACGTTACGGGAACGTAACAAGTTGAAACGTTTGCTCCGTAGTCAATGGTAACTTCTCTACCGGCATCATATGCTTCGTTGCCAAAGAAGTGAGCCATGGTTCTTTCTTCGTTTATCGCTTTGCCATTATCCGTTGAAGATGAACTTTCAGCATAATAAGCATCCGCATAAACGCTTTCGCCCACAAACGGAACGTCTAACGTTTGAAGAATTTGCATGTTTCTAAACGCGCCTTTTTCAATAACGTTTACTTTGTTAGAAACGATAATCTTTGTTAAAGTGTCGTTGCCTTCAAAAGCGCCCGCTTTAATATTGTATTCTTCGTTAATGCTTAAATCGTTAGTAAGAATACTGCCAATATCGAGCACAGATAAAGTTTCATCTTCTACAACGTAATCGTAAATGGTCCAAGTGCCGTTTATCTTTTTGAGCAAAAGACCTTTTGCGCCAGCTTCTTCAGCAGGTGCTCCGTTACACGCAACGAACGTGAACAGCGAAGCAACGATTAAAACAGCCGTAAGAAGAACGTTTATTACTCTTTTCATAAAACTCCTTGTAGTCTGCAAAATATTTTATACTAAAATAGTTTAACATTTTATATAATTTTTGTCAATAGATAAACTTTATTTTGCAAATTTATTTTGTAGATACAAGGCTTTTTATGTTAAAAACTAAACTGATTTATTGGATTTTGCTCGGCTTTACTTATATCACTTCTTTCCCGTCGAAAAAGGTTTGAAAAAAACCGTTGCTCAAAGCACCAACTTTTTCAAATGCGCCCATTAGGTCAAAAGGCGTTGCGTTTTTAAACTTATAGGTCGAGTAATACCGCTTTAATGCCGAAAAAAACTTATTCTCGCCTATTGTTTGGCGGAGAGTATCGTACATAATGCACGGTTTTATGTATGCAACGTTAACGTATTCATATTCGCTTGAAAAATCTTTTAGACTTCTTATCATGCGCGTGTCTACTTTAGATGAAAGTTTATCATACACCGAACAAAACACTTTAAAAGTATCTTCGCTTGACTTTACTAGACTCTGCCTTGTATATCCGTACTCTGCATAATTTTCATAGTACAAAATAACCGAATACTCTGCAAGCCCTTCGTCTAGAAAACCATACTCTATTTCATTGTTACCCACCGCCGTTTGCCACCATTGATGCGCTGTTTCGTGCACGATAACTTCGCCGTAATTAAGACCTTTTAAGTCATCACTTATCATTACTAAGGAGGGAAACTCCATACCGCCCTGAATAAACTTTGTCTGCACTACCGAATAGGTTTGATAAGGAAATTTTCCAAATAAGTTTTCGTATAGCTTAATACTGTTTGTAGCGTACTCTATTGATTTATCTGGAGTTTGGTCGTCATAGTAGTAATAATTTATTTGCACGCCGTTACAATCTAAAGAAAGTTTTTGAAATTTTTGGCTTAGCACAAGCGCAACCGAACGCGCGTTTTCAATCTTAAAAACACTCTTTGTGTTTTTACCATTTACACGCTCATCAACTAGTTTTCCACTGCTTGCGACCTTATATGAACTATCGCATTCAATAGACACAGTGTAATCTGCACAATCGCTATAAAAAGGGTCACCGCTAGAATAGTACACGCATTCATAAAACCCGTTTTCATCAAGCGCGCATAACACGGGATAAAAGTTTGCTAAATTTACTGTATCACTATTATATCCCGTCCTTGCAATAACATTGGCAAGTGTTAACGTATAGCTTATTTGAACGCATACCCTTTCTTCTGGAAATACTTGCTCTTTAAGCTCAACCAAAAGCACGTTTTTGTCTTCGCCAGTCACTTCGAATTGCAATTCCCCGCCCTTTGAGTGTACGCTATGAATACAAATATCACCATAGCTTTGCCCGTTAGGGTATGCTTTAAGATTATGTTGAGTAGCAATAGGTGAAAATTTAGCACCTTTTCTAAACGCATTGCCATAAAGATTAAACTTTAACTCTTCAATTACGTTGTCGCTATGGTTAAAAAAGTCAACGCTCAAATTCGCGGTAAACTTATTGTCGCTAAACGCGCCGTCTATAACGTAAATTGAGCGCTCGGGCATTCTAGCACACCCCCAAGCAAACGGTACGCTACAAACTATTATGACTGCGCTGAGAAAAACTATGAATTTTTTCATAAAAAAACCCCGAAAGATATTTGTAAGATATCTTATTCGGGGAAATAGTTTATTTATAACTTAACTTGCTTATTTTTCTTCAAATTCAAGGTATTTTGCAGGGTCTATAACAGCGTCGTTTTCAAACACTTCAAAGTGTAAGTGCGCGCCCTCGGCATATTCTTGACGGTTAGTTGAAGAAACGTGTCCTATAACGTCGCCTTTTTCAACCTTTTGTCCCACCGTAACTTCATCGCCGTCGGCAAGCGAATTATACTTTGTTACAAGTCCATCACCGTGGTCTATGGTTATGGTAGTTCCGCTTAGCAGGGTGGTTTCAACACTCTTTACCGTTCCATCATAAACGGCATAAACTTCAGTTCCATCTTCCGCAAAAAAGTCGATTGCAAGGTGAGCAGAATATCTTTTCAACGTGCCGTTCCAAACCATAGCTTCGCTGTACTCGTTAATAGCTGTAGTATTGTTTACCGGCATAATAAAGCTTACCTTTGTAACTACGGGCTCCGTAGGCTTGTCCTCAGGTTCAACGGGGTTTTCAATAGGCGGTGCTTCAAGATTATCGTCAAGATTTACGTGCGGTTTATTTGCTAACATAAGCGTTATTGAAAGCATAACGGCAAGTATGCAAAAACCTAAGACGATATAAGTTGCGTTTTGTTTTATAAAGGTATTGATTTTAGATTTTGTTCTTTTCATTTTCGTTCTCCTTGTTTTTTGTAAGTGGGTTATTCCCCAGCAAATTTTTTTTATACACTAATTTAAAAACTTCCGTAAATTATGGGTGCGCCGACCACAACGTAATTATCAGCTATAAACACTTGCAAGTTAACCGTATGCTCTAATATTTGCTCACGATATTTTATTTTTGGTGAAAATGCATAATAACTTTTCCCTTGGCTAATCTGCTCAGTATGCTTTAGCTGTGCGTTAAACTCTTGTAAAAATTCGTTTAAGTTAAACTCGCATAAAGAAACGGTAAAGCCTTCGCCTTTAATTCCACTGATAAAGTAATACCCTAATGCGTCTACGTTTTTTATTCCGCTTGAATTTGAATAATCATATAAATACACGTTAAAATTGTTTGCATAACCTGAAAAAACGGGCGCGTTTGAATAGAAATAAAAACTACTCATGGTCAACAAACAAATAATAAACACCGCAACTCTTTTTAGCATAAAAAAACTCTCTCCTTTTCAGGAAAGAGTATTGACTGGTTTTTGTCGTTTTATACCTAGTTATATGCGCTGTCTTAATAAGCTCATTGAATTTACGATTAGCGGTGTGTCGCCAGATAGCAATATTGCCCGTTCAGTAAAAAAATCAACAGGCGTTATCTTTTTTTTGCAACTTTTATAAATCTTTATTATTCTGTCAAAAAGATTTCGTAAAATCGGTAGCTCTTCTTCTATCTTATCAGTCGTTTGCGCGTTTATACTACTAATTTGATTATAAACGCTTTTTAGAGCAAAGGTGCGGTCTAAAGAAAATAATGCCGTTAACTCGTCTACACGTTGTCTAAAATCCGGTAAGTCGTTCGCTATTATTTTACCTTTACAACCAAAATAACTATCCATTATATACTTACAAATGGACAAAATTAAATTTTTGTCAATATTTTTATTTAATATTGCACTAATGACATCAAAAGTTGAAAGGGACTGAAGGTTGCTCAGTGCATAATCGGCATAAACTAAATCTTTAAGCTCGATTGCGGTACTATCTTCTTCCAACCGTATAACGCAGTTAACCAAATTTCGCTTAACAAAATTATATAATTCTATATCAATTTTTCCGTTTTTGGCGCTTTCGACTAAAAGATAATCTAACAATCTAACCGTTAACTGTGAAAGGGCTATTACAGCGGTTTCGCAATCAACAAAATAGCTATTAAACCAAACTGAAAAGTTTTTTGTTACGTTAACAGTGCTAATTTCACCACCACATCGCACAGCAATATTATGTGACAGCAAATTTGGAACGTACTCTTTACACAAGATTATACACTTTATTTTTAAGGCTTTTGAAATGTATTTACAAAGCCAAACCAAACTGCTGTCAGTACACAATATTAAGCGGACGTCTTCTGGGATTTTAACGTAATTACAAGCATGGTCAACGCTTAGACTTTTTCCGCCGTTAACGTAAACGTCAATGGGTATTACCCCCTGCTCAAACAATGATTGATTTAAATTTTCTTGCTTTTCATTGTCCACCTTAAACACAGCGACTTTGCAATACTTGTATTCGTTCGCCACGTACCGTGCTGTTTTTTCACACTCAAAAATTTTCACATTTTCAAAATTAAACATTTCTCTTCTCTTTAATAAAATATTAGTTATAATACACTATGCTGAAAGATTTGTCAATAAAATGATTAAGAATACAAAAAAGTGCCTTTTTTCGCCTATTTTTTTAAAAAAATAACAAAAATTTTTAAAAACGTATTGAAAAATATTTATATTGTGGTATAATAAAACTAATAAAATATGGAGGAGATTTTGATGAATAAGAACGAATTAGTAAGAGCGATAGCTAATAAAGCAGGAATTAAGTTGAAAGATGCAACAGTAGCTCTTGATAGCGTTATCGGCGCTATTACAGATGGTCTTAATGCAGGGGAAAAAGTTCAAATTTCAGGTTTCGGCACTTTTGAAATTAAGTCTAAGCCAGCAAGAGAAGGTATAAACCCCAAAACTCAAGAACCTATTAAAATTGCAGCATCTAAAATGCCTGTTTTCAAGTTCGGTAAAGCTTATAAAGATTCTTTTAACTAATAACCGAAAACAAAATAAAAGCCTGTCAACCGACAGGCTTTTTTATTTTGCTTTTTGTATGACTTTTGTGCGTATATTAAAAGAATACTTCCCTTGCCTTTTCCTTTATTTCTGCCGAAGCGCTGAAAGGAATTCTAGTTGTATACCCGTGTTTTGCTGCAACTATCATTTTTGTAGGCCATGCAAAAATATCCCTATTCCATACGTTTACGGTGTCGTTATAAAGTTCACGTGCGGCAGTTATTTCAAGTTGAAGTTGATAGTTTTGGCGCATTGCGTCCGCAATAGTTTGATGTGCTTTTAAATCGGGATAATTTTCAAACGCTAAACTAATGTTCTTAGATAAATCTTCTATCTTTGACGCAATTTCGTTTCTGCCTTCTTCCTTTTCATCAAAGTTTCCACTTCTATATTTTGCAATTTCGGTAAAAGTCGTCTTATCAAGATCTATTGCTTTATCAAGTAGTTTTGCACAGTTTTGCAAAACGACAACTCTTTGTTCTAAGTAGTTATCTATTTGCGAAGCGTTTGCTTGTATTTTTTGTTGTAATTGTTGAAAATAATTATCCGCTTTTACTTTTTTGTACAAAAAGATTACACCCGGTATAATTAGTAGCACCCAAAGTATAACTTGGAAAAAAGTTGAACCCCAGCCAACTTTTACTTGAATTTTTTGGTTGATAACGTTTACGTCGTTACCCTTTAAGTTTACGTTTGATTCGTCTAATTGAACTGACATTTTTGTTTCTCCTTAAGTATTTTTTATTTTTGTTAATGCGCCGTCTATCCACTTAATCATAGAAGTATCGGTTTGTTGCGCAAATAATCCGTTATAATATGCCCAAGGTCTGCTTAGCAATTGGTTATATCCTAATTTTTCTTCCCTTTCCTTAAAGTCTTTCTTCACAAAATCCATCTGCTTTACTATCATCGTTGAAGTTTTACTAACGGGAAGATATTCCGTCCACGGTACAGGCACTGCGTGGAATCTTCCATCCCCACCCAAAACTGAAACAAAGTCAGTACGGTTATAACCTTCGTATGCGTTTGCGGTAACTTCAACGCAATCGCTTTGGTTTTCAGAAAACATATACTTGGTTTTCAAAATACTCTCGGTAACAGCCGACTGTGGCTCAAAATTATGCCTGCCTATCTGGTTTGCCATTACTTCATATGCGTAATCGGTGTAATTTGATTGATTTTTTAACGATTCAAAAGTTTGAGAATACTTAGTGTGATATGCCGGCACCGTTAAAACAGGCGCAAAATCAAAAAATACCGACTTGAAGTACTGGGCGCTAAATTCAACGAAGTTATTTCTTATTATATCAACGTCATATGAAATGTAATTGTTTGGCGAAGTGTCCATGCTCCAGCGCTGTGCGTGTTCACTTATTATTGTGTTGACTTTACCGCGCTTTATGAACGAAAAATCATCACCGTATCCCGATTTTGAACGCAAAAGCTTAACCATATTGATTTGCGCAAGCGGTGAAAACATAACGCGGAACTGAACTTCATTATCCCTATCTATCGCACCGAATATCACGTCAAACTCTTCGTTTGTCATCTGTGTAAAATTTCCACCGTTAGTGATTGCATTTTCCGCACGCTCTTTAAGTTTTTTACTGCGCTTTCTTACGCGTTTTTGTACCTGTTTGTCGTTAAGCTCCTCCACGTCGGTAGCTTGACGTGAAAAGTTTAGGTCGGGTGCTGTTTGATGCCCATAAATAAAACTAGTATGTACGTTGTAATATGGATATGGCTTAACAACACTAGCATGAAGGGTTTGCGTCTTTGTAACGGTTCTGTATCGTCCATTACTATCCCTAACGGTTGTACGCCAGCTTATAACCAAGCTCCCGTGATAAGTTTTACTGCCTAAATGGTGAGATAAATATCGTGTAAATAAAAATGGATTTTCGTTATACCTGCCTGACAATGTGTTTAAAACCGAATTTGAACTTCCCATTTGGTCATTAAAACCAAAATCGTTTTTAAATTCATTTTGCAATTTTACTGCATAATGGTTGTCAAATTTTAGGTCAGGCACTGTTTTCTCTATTATATCCAACACATCATTTTCGGTAAACATAGAGTTTAACCTTGCAACTTGACCGTAACACAGTTTTAATGTTTCGTTTGCTTTTTCTTTTTGTAGTAAATATATTTTATCTATATTTTTAATGATTTTATTTAGTTTTAGAAAAATTACCAGTAAAATTACTATACCCAACGTTAGCCCTACACTTGGGCATAGAATTTGTATTAAACCGCTAAAAGAAAAACCAACAAACCCTATTATAAAAGCAATAATAGATAGCGCTATCAAAAAGCCCCTTAAAACTTTATACTGCTTTGACTTTTTGCCGGTAATTTCAGCAACGTGTTCTTGTTTTCTATAAAGCTGTGCAGTTTTTCTATTTTCTTCAACATTTATACCAGATTTACTTAAAAGGCTTTCAAAGTGATTTTTTGCAAGTAAAGCGTTTTTTTCTTTACCTACCTCGTCATAAAATTTTAATGGCTCTAATATTAGGTTATCCATCACTTTCTCCAATAGTAATTCCTAAATGAATTATACATTATCCATTACTTTATGTCAATAGCCTTTCATTATTTTTTAACCCTCAAACATACAAACTAAATTAAATCAAATTTAATTGTGTTCAATTTGTTTTTAATTTTAGTTTGTTTTTATCGTTTTTATGGGTGTTTTATAAGGTTTTTGCTGACCTTCGTTAAAGCAATAATTTGTTTTATAATATATTTTTAAAAAATAAAAAAGGTGCAAGCTAAACTTGCACCTTTAATTATTTAGGTTAATCTAAATTCTTTAATTACTTAATGATTTTAGAAACAACGCCTGAACCTACGGTTCTGCCACCTTCACGGATAGCGAAACGGAGACCTTCTTCCATAGCGATAGGAGTGATGAGTTCAACGTTAATGTTAACGTGGTCACCAGGCATAACCATTTCTACGCCATCAGGAAGTTTGATTGAACCAGTAACGTCGGTAGTTCTAAAATAGAATTGAGGACGATAGTTGTTGAAGAACGGAGTATGACGGCCACCTTCTTCTTTGGTCAACACGTAAACTTGACCTTCGAAAGCAGTGTGGGGTTTAACAGTACCGGGTTTAGCGATAACTTGACCACGTTCGATATCTCTCTTGTCAATACCACGGAGAAGAGCACCAACGTTGTCACCAGCTTGTGCTTCGTCAAGAAGTTTACGGAACATTTCAAGACCGGTAATAACGGTGTTTCTTGATTCTTCAGAAAGACCTACGATTTCAGCAGGATCGTTAACTTTTGCAATACCTCTTTCTACTCTACCAGTAGCAACAGTACCACGACCAGAAATGGTGAATACGTCTTCTACAGGGAGAAGGAAGGGTTTAGCATCGTCACGTTCAGGAGCAGGGATATAGCTATCTACTGCATCCATAAGTTCTTTAATGCATTGTGTTTCAGGTGCATTTAATACTGCATCACCTTCAGCTGATTGAGCAACTTCCAATGCTTTAAGAGCAGAACCCTTAATGATAGGAGTGTCGTCGCCAGGGAATTCGTATTCGTTAAGAAGTTCTCTGATTTCCATTTCAACGAGTTCGAGAAGTTCGGGATCGTCGAGTTGGTCACACTTGTTCATGAATACTACGATATAGGGAACGCCTACTTGACGAGCAAGAAGGATGTGTTCACGAGTTTGGGGCATGGGACCGTCGGTAGCAGCAACAACTAAGATTGCGCCGTCCATTTGAGCAGCACCAGTGATCATGTTCTTAACGTAGTCTGCGTGTCCAGGGCAGTCAACGTGTGCGTAGTGACGGTTGTCGGTTTCGTATTCTACGTGTGAAGTATTAATTGTAATACCTCTTGCCTTTTCTTCCGGTGCCTTATCGATTTCGTCATATTTCATTTTCTTTGCTTGACCCTTAGCAGCCATAGTCATGGTGATTGCTGCAGTAAGAGTGGTCTTACCGTGGTCAACGTGGCCGATAGTACCGATGTTAATGTGCGGTTTGTTTCTTTCGAATTTAGCCTTTGCCATTATAGTTTCCTCCAAATAATAACTTAAATTATAATTTTTTATTTATTTTTTTGTTTTTTAATTAAAACGTAATTATATTTTACAATAAAATCAACTAATTGTCAACAGTTAATTACGCTTTTTTACCCATAATCTTTTCAGCAACTGATTTGGGTACTTCAGCATAGTGGCTGAATTGCATTGTGTAGTTACCACGGCCTTGAGTTCTTGAACGAAGGTCGGTTGCATAGCCGAACATTTCTGCAAGAGGAATGTGTGCGTCTATTACCTTAACGCCGTTTCTGTCATCAGTGCCTTGGATAATACCACGACGTGCGGTTACGTTACCCATAAGGTCGCCGAAGTAATCATCTGGTGTGATAATTTCAACCTTCATGATCGGCTCTAAGAGTACGCTCTTAGCTTTTGCCAAACCATCTTTAAGTGCCATAGAACCAGCAATCTTAAACGCCATTTCTGATGAGTCAACGTCGTGATAGCTACCATCATAAACGGTTACTTTGAAGTCAACTACTTCATAGCCGGCCAAGATACCGTTCTTTGATGCTTCCATAATACCTTTGTTGATAGGTTGAATAAATTCCTTAGGAATTGAACCACCAACGGTTTCGTCGATAAATTCATATCCCTTACCGGGTTCTTGCGGTTCAAGACGAATCTTACAGTGACCATATTGACCGTGACCACCTGATTGACGTTTGAATAAACCTTCAGCTTCAACAGCTTGTCTAATAGTTTCCTTATAAGAAACTTGGGGTTTACCAACGTTTGCTTCTACCCTAAATTCACGGAGCAATCTGTCAACGATAATTTCAAGGTGAAGTTCGCCCATACCAGCGATAATGGTTTGTCCAGTTTCAGTATCGGTGTGCGTTTTGAACGTGGGGTCTTCTTCAGCAAGTTTTGCAAGAGCAAAGCCCATCTTTTCTTGACCTTGTTTGGTCTTGGGTTCAATAGCAACTTCGATAACGGGATCTGGGAATTCCATTTGTTCCAAAATTATTTGGTTGTTTTCATCACACAAAGTATCGCCCGTTGTAGTATCTTTCAAACCTACGATAGCGCAGATTTCACCAGAATATACAGCGTCAACTTCTTCTCTGTGGTTAGCGTGCATACGGAGAATACGTGCAACTCTTTCCTTCTTGCCCTTAACGCTGTTGTAAACGTAAGAACCAGTTTTGAGTACACCTGAGTAAGCACGGAAGAAAGCAAGTTTACCAACGAACGGGTCGGTCATAATCTTAAATGCAAGACCGCTGAACGGTTGGTCATCACCAGGTTCTCTTGAAGCATCTTCACCCTTAGCATTAACGCCTGATACCGCACCAACATCCAAAGGACTGGGGAGATATTCAACTACTGCGTCAAGAAGGTTTTGAACGCCTTTGTTCTTATATGAAGAACCACAAAGAACGGGGGTTACTTTCATCGCAAGCGTTGCAGCACGCAAGCCTTTTTTGATTTCTTCAACAGAAAGGTCGCCTTCTTCGAAGTACTTTTCCATTAAAGCATCATCAGTTTCAGCAGCAACTTCAACAATCTTTTCTCTGTATTCTTCAACAAGGTCTGCTAAATCACTAGGAACGTCGGTTACATCAATTTCTTTACCTAAATCGTCAAGATAGATGTAAGCCTTTCTTGTGATAACGTCTACAATACCTTTAAAGGTATCTTCCTTGCCTACAGGAATAACGATGGGAAGCGGATTGGTATGCAATCTTTCTCTCATCATATTTACAGCGTTGTCGTAGTTAGCGCCGTTAATGTCCATTTTGTTAATGTATGCGATTCTAGGAACTTTATATTTGTCCGCTTGTCTCCATACAGTTTCACTTTGGGGTTCAACGCCACCCTTTGCACAGAACGTTGCAACTGCACCGTCAAGAACACGAAGTGATCTTTCTACTTCTACGGTAAAGTCTACGTGACCGGGCGTGTCGATAATATTAATACGGTGACCCTTCCAGTAACAAGTTGTAGCAGCACTCGTAATGGTAATACCACGTTCTTGTTCTTGAACCATCCAGTCCATCGTTGCACCACCTTCGTGAGTTTCACCAAGTTTGTGCGTTTTACCGGTATAGAACAAAATACGTTCAGTAGTGGTAGTCTTACCTGCGTCGATGTGCGCCATTATACCTATATTTCTGGTTACACCTAAATCTAAATCTCTCGGCATAATGTGTTATCTCCCAAATTAAAATCTAAAATGTGCGAAAGCCTTATTAGCTTCAGCCATTCTATGAGTATCTTCTTTCTTCTTAACAGCGCTTCCAGTGTTGTTGAATGCGTCAACGAGTTCGCCAGCAAGTCTTTGAGCCATTTCTCTTTCGCCTCTCTTTCTTGCAGCAGCAACCAACCATCTGATTGCAAGCGTCTGTCTTCTTTCAGCACGGATTTCGATAGGTACTTGATAGTTAGCACCACCAACTCTCCTTGCTTTTACTTCTACCATAGGCATGATGTTGTTGAGCGCTTGTACGAACATTTCCTTGGGGTCTTGAGCGACCTTTTCAGCTGCCGTAGTGAAAGCTTCATAAACAATGCCTTGCGCAATACCCTTTTTACCGTCTAACATAACTTGGTTGATGAGTTTGGTTACAACCTTATCGTTATACACGGGATCGGGCAAAACGTCTCTTTTTGCAATATTGCCTCTTCTTGGCATAATTAAATCCTCCTTTAAATATTTTGTGCTTTTTAGCACGATTTAAGGGTAAACCCTTAGTTTAGTACAGCTATCGCTTGCCACACACGTGGTAGCGAACCTTCTGTCTTTCGACATACTGCCTACCAAATCGGGTTAATTTTCCGAATTCCGATTATAAGTAGGTGTCTTGTTTTTGCTAAATAGTTCTTAAAAATTATTAAACTTATTTAGGTCTCTTTGCGCCGTACTTAGATCTTGCTTGACGACGTTTTGCAACGCCTGCAGTATCAAGTGCGCCACGGATAATGTGGTATCTTACACCAGGTAAGTCTTTAACTCTACCGCCACGGATAAGAACAGAGCTGTGTTCTTGAAGGTTGTGACCTTCACCGGGGATGTAAACGATACCTTCAGCTTTGTTTGTCAAACGAACACGAGCTATTTTACGAAGAGCTGAGTTAGGCTTTTTGGGAGTAGTTGTAGTAACTGACAAACATACGCCACGCTTTTGGGGACATTCGTCCAATGCGGGTGATTTTGATTTGAAAGTTGCTTTCTCTCTGCCTTGTCTGATTAACTGTTGAATTGTTGGCATATCGCACCTCCTTACTTTTTTCGGATATTCAGAAAACGGATCCGGAAAACTTCCGTTTTAGAAACATGTTTTTCTTGGCGAGATTTTACTCCCGCCAAGTAATAATTTTACCAAATATTGTGTTTTTAGTCAACCAAATACTTGTGTTTTTAATGTTTTTTAAGTCAACCGCTTAATTATTTTCTACTTTGTTAACGGTTAAGGGAGAAACGTTCTTATATTCCTTAATTCCCGTACCTGCGGGGATAAGTTTACCGATAATTACGTTTTCTTTTAAGCCGATAAGCGGGTCAACTTTATTTTTGATTGCAGCTTCGGTAAGAACTCTTGCAGTTTCTTGGAATGATGCTGCTGACAAGAAGCTTTCTTTAGCGAGAGCAGCCTTTGTGATACCGAGAAGAATTCTCTTACCTTGAGGCGGAACAAGACCGTTGTTAAGAGCGTTAAGCGTTTCTTCTTCAAATCTATGAACGTCAAGCTTTTCACCAGGAAGAATTTCAGTTCCACCAGGATTTTCAACTTGAACTTTCTTCATCATTTGACGAACGATAATTTCAACGTGTTTGTCGTTGATGTCAACGCCTTGTGAACGGTAAACACTTTGGATTTCTTTAAGGATATAGTCTTGAACACCCTTAATACCCTTAGTCTTTAAGATATCTTGCGGATATACTGAACCGTTGGTCAAAATCGTACCCGGTTCTACTCTATCGCCTTTCTTCACGATTACGCCCGTACCGAACGGTATGGTGTAGTCTTCTGCTTTACCACCGTCGTCAGGTTGAACGATAACGTGGATAATTTTATCTTTTTCTTCTATGTCTACAATACCGCTGTGTTCACAAACGATTGCAGCGTGCTTGGGCTTACGTGCTTCAAAGAGTTCTTCAACCCTAGGAAGACCTTGCGTAATATCGCCCGTTGATGCGATACCACCAGTGTGGAAGGTACGCATGGTAAGCTGTGTACCAGGTTCACCGATTGATTGTGCAGCGATAATACCAACTGCTTCACCAATTTGAACGGGGTTGTTGTTAGACATGTTCTTGCCGTAACACTTAGCGCAAACGCCAGTCTTAGATTTACAAGTAAAGATACTTCTAATTTCAACTTCTTCAATGCCCGCCTTAACGATTGCATCAGCGTCATCTTCAGTAATCATTTCGTTAGCCTTAACTAAAACGTTGCCGTCAACGATAATGTCGTTTACAGTAAATCTTCCTGCAATTCTATCACGCAAGCCTTCAATAACTTCTCCAGACGCGTCCTTAATAGCAGTTACCTTAACACCCTTAACTGCTTCACCTGCATTTGCAAAGCAATCATCTTCTTTAATGATAACTTCTTGTGAAACGTCAACCAAACGACGGGTCAAATAACCTGAGTCAGCCGTTTTAAGAGCAGTATCGGCAAGACCTTTACGTCCACCGTGAGATGAAATGAAGTATTCAAGAACAGAAAGTCCTTCACGGAAGCATGATTTAACAGGGATTTCAATAGTTTTACCGTTCGGGTCGGTCATAAGACCACGCATGCCGGCAAGCTGTTTGATTTGGTCCTTAGAACCACGCGCACCTGAGTTAGCCATCATAAGTATGGGGTTAAACTCATCAAGAGTGCCCATAAGCTTATCGGTAATATCATCAGTTGCTTTCTTCCAAATAGAAACTACTTTCTTGTATCTTTCTTCGTCAGTTATGAAGCCTTTCTTGTAAAGACCTTCAACCTTCAATACGTGCTTTTCAGCTTCTTTTAAGATTTCTTTCTTGTCTTTGGGCATATGCATATCGAATACGCTGGTAGTAATTGCGCCGATTGTTGAATACTTAAAGCCTAACGCTTTAATTTTATCAAGCACGTCAGCAGCACAGCTTGCACCACGACGCTTAAAGCAAGCGCCAACGATTTTTTGCAAGTCTTTTTTGCCCGTAAGCTTATCTATTTCGTATTTGAGATAATCTTCTTTAGTCTTTCTTGTAACAAAACCTAAATCTTGAGGAATTGCTTCGTTGAAAATAATCTTACCAACAGAAGTTTTTACTCTGCCCGTAACCTTTTCTCCATCAACTTCAACCGTACGGCGAACGATAATTTCGTCTTGCAAACCGATTCTCTTGGTTTGATATGCCATAACAGCTTCTTCAGGAGAAGTGTATGAAACAGTGTATTCAGGTACGCCATAAACTGTACCGTTTTCGTCTTTTATGCCACTTTCGTTATATTTTTCGCCAATCTTCTTCTTGGTAATGGTTAGGTAATATGCACCCATAACCATATCTTGTGAAGGAGACATAACAGGCTTACCATCAGAAAGCTTTAAGATGTTGTTTGATGCAAGCATCAAGAATCTTGCT
Source organism: Christensenellaceae bacterium (assembly GCA_045578765.1). Classification (GTDB taxonomy): domain Bacteria; phylum Bacillota; class Clostridia; order Christensenellales; family Borkfalkiaceae; genus UBA1259. The sequence goes on from JAZNKV010000010.1 coordinate 339,067, forward strand.
TCTGCTTGAGCTTCAACTGACAAAGGTACGTGAACTGCCATTTGGTCACCGTCGAAGTCGGCGTTGAACGCACCGCACACTAACGGGTGAAGCTTGATTGCTCTACCTTCGATAAGAACAGGTTCAAACGCTTGGATTGACAATCTGTGAAGCGTAGGAGCACGGTTGAGCATAACGGGGTGGTCTTTAATAACCTCTTCCAAAACGTCCCAAACAACGGCCTTACCGCGTTCTACCGTACGTTTAGCGTTCTTAATGTTGTGGCAAATGTTGTTTTCAACAAGCTTTTTCATTACGAATGGTTTGAAAAGTTCGATTGCCATTTCCTTAGGCAAACCGCATTGATAAAGCTTAAGTTCAGGACCTACAACGATAACTGAACGGCCAGAGTAGTCAACACGTTTACCCAAAAGGTTTTGACGGAAACGACCTTGTTTACCACGGAGCATGCCAGAGAGTGATTTGAGTTCTCTGTTTCCTGCACCGGTAACAGCTTTACCCTTTCTGCCGTTGTCGATAAGTGCGTCAACAGCATCTTGGAGCATTCTCTTTTCATTTCTAATAATGATTTCAGGTGAACCGAGTTCCATCAACTTCTTCAAACGGTTATTTCTGTTAATAACACGGCGATACAAGTCGTTGAGGTCACTGGTAGCAAATCTACCACCGTCAAGCAATACCATCGGGCGGAGTTCGGGCGGGATAACGGGAAGAACGTCTAAAATCATCCATTCGGGGCGGTTGCCACTCTTTCTAAACGATTCGATGATTTCTATTCTCTTTACCGCACGAATTCTGCGTTGTCCTGAAACGTTTTCTTCAATGATTTTCTTGGTTTCAGCACTTTCTTTATCAAGGTCTATAGCCATTAAGAGTTCTTTGATGGCTTCAGCACCCATACCGACCTTAAATGAGCCGATACCGTACTTTTCTTCCATCTCCATTTTTTCTCTATCGTTAATGACTTGCTTGTATTGTAATTCTTCTGCCGTACCAGGATCTAAAACGACGTGGCTAGCAAAATAAAGAACTTGTTCAAGTGCTTTTGGGCTCATGTCGAGCATAAGCCCTATTCTTGAAGGAACACCCTTAAAGTACCAAATGTGTGAAACAGGTGCAGCAAGTTCAATGTGACCCATTCTGTCACGACGAACTTTTGACTTTGTAACTTCAACGCCACACTTGTCACAAATTACGCCTTTGTAGCGGATACGTTTATACTTACCGCAATGGCATTCCCAATCCTTGGTCGGTCCAAAAATTCTTTCGCAGAATAAACCGCCCATTTCGGGTTTTTGAGTTCTATAGTTAATGGTTTCGGCTTTAGTAACTTCGCCATAAGACCATTCTCTAATTTTTTCGGGAGATGCAACTCCTATTTGAATTGAATCAAAATTGTTAAGTTCATACATAATTATTCTATCCCCCCTTTATTATTCGTTATCCGCATCGAAGTCATCTTCGAGAGCGAGTTCGTCATCAAAATCGTCAAGCATATCACCATCAGGGATAGTAGTATCGATTTCGTCGTCATCATCTTCAAACATGCCCTTGGTGTCAAAACCAAATTCGTCATCAATATCAACCGTTTCATTATCTTCAAATAATGTTTCGGGAATTTCTTCAGTGTCGAATTCTTCGATAGCAAGTTCTTCGTGATCGTCTTTTTCGCGGATAAAGGGCATATCGTCGTTATCACTTTCGATTAGATCTTTAATCGCAAGTTCTTCTTTGTTTTCGGTAAGAACTTTCATATCAAGAGCCAACGATTGTAATTCTTTTAGCAACACCTTAAATGCTTCAGGAATACCCGGTTCACTAATGTTAGTACCTTTAACGATTGAATCGTAAGTTTTAACTCTACCAACAACGTCGTCAGACTTAACTGTAAGGATTTCTTGCAAGATATGAGCAGCGCCGTAAGCTTCAAGCGCCCAAATTTCCATTTCACCGAAACGTTGTCCGCCGAATTGCGCTTTACCACCGAGCGGTTGTTGTGTAACCAAACTGTATGGGCCAGTAGAACGCGCGTGAATTTTATCGTCAACCAAGTGAATAAGCTTAATCATATACATTTGACCAACGGTAACTCTATTTTCAAACGGTTCACCCGTTCTTCCGTCGTAAAGTTGAATTTTACCATCAACTTCGCCGTCAGGATTTACTATGTTGTTTTCTCTTAAAAGTTCTTTAATATCGCTTTCAGTTGCACCGTCGAATACAGGCGTTGCAATCTTCCAGCCGAGTTGTTTACATACGTGGCCTAAGTGCACTTCGAGCACCTGACCGATGTTCATACGTGAAGGAACGCCGAGCGGGTTAAGAACGATTTGTAACGGCGTACCGTCTGCCATAAAGGGCATATCTGATTCAGGAAGAATTCTTGAAACAACACCCTTGTTTCCGTGACGGCCTGCCATCTTATCACCGATAGAAATCTTTCTCTTTTGAGCAATATAAACTCTAACAAGTTTGTTTACACCGGGAGAGAGTTCGTCTTTATTAGCACGGGTAAATATCTTAACGTCAACAACAATACCGCCTTCACCGTGCGGAACTTTTAACGACGTATCTCTAACCTCTCTTGCCTTTTCACCAAAAATTGCACGAAGCAATCTTTCTTCAGGCGTAAGTTCAGTTTCGCCCTTGGGTGTAACTTTACCTACAAGGATATCACCGCTGTTAACTTCAGCACCGATTCTAACAATACCGTCTTCATCAAGGTCTTTTAACGCATCTTCACCAACGTTGGGAATATCGCGTGTAATTTCTTCTTCGCCAAGGCGGGTATCTCTTGCTTCAATTTCGTGTTCTTCAATGTGGATAGTAGTAAACACGTCTTCACGAACAAGTTTTTCAGAAAGCAAGATAGCGTCTTCATAGTTATAGCCTTCCCAGCTCATAAAGCCGACAAGAATATTTCTACCGAGCGCAAGTTCGCCGTTTTTGGTTGAAGGACCGTCCGCAATGGTTTGGCCTTTTTCAATTCTTTCGCCCTTGTCAACGATAGGTCTTTGATTTAAGCAAGTACCTTGGTTAGAACGTTCAAATTTCTTTAATACGTATTGTCTTTCAGTACCATCTTCTTCAGTTATAACAATAAGGTCGCTTGAAACTGACTTAACAACACCAGCGTTAACAGCGTTAACCATTACACCAGAGTCGTATGCGATACGTCTTTCAATACCAGTTGCAACGATTGCGTTTTCAGGACAAAGTAGTGGAACTGCTTGACGTTGCATGTTTGAACCCATGAGTGCACGGTTGGTATCGTCGTTTTCCAAGAACGGAATAAGCGCCGTTGCAACCGAGATGAGTTGCTTAGGAGAAACGTCCATGTAGTCCATTTTCTCTTTAACGTCTTCAGTAATATCTTCCCTATGTCTACAAGAAACACGGTCGTTTACGAAATATTTGTTATCGATAAGCGGTTCGTTAGCTTGTGCAACGATATAGTTATCTTCTTCATCAGCGGTAAGGTAATCAACGTGTTCGGTAACGATAGTTTCAATCGTTCCATCTTCCTTCATTGTGTGTTCAACCTTTCTATAGGGTGATTCAATAAAGCCGAATTCATTAACCTTTGCATACGCTGCAAGTGATGAGATAAGACCGATATTTTGACCTTCAGGTGTTTCAATAGGACACATTCTACCATAGTGAGAGTGGTGAACGTCACGCACTTCAAACGTAGCACGGTCACGGTTAAGACCGCCTGGGCCTAATGCAGATAATTTTCTCTTGTGGGTAAGTTCTGCAATCGGGTTAGTTTGATCCATAAATTGAGAAAGTTGTGATGAACCAAAGAACTCTTTAATAGCAGAGCTTACGGGACGAACGTTGATAAGACCTTGGGGCGTAACGTCCTTTTGGTCTTGTGTTTGCATCCTTTCTTTGATAACTCTTTCAAGCCTTGCAATACCTATGCGGAATTGGTTTTGCAAAAGTTCACCAACTGAACGAACACGACGGTTACCTAAGTGGTCGATATTGTCAACTGTGTTAATACCGAAGTTTAAATCAAGGTTAATTGATACAGATGCGATAATATCGTCAACCGTAACGTGTTTATGATTGAGTTTTTCCATTAAAGGACGAAGCGTTTTTCTAAGTTCAGCGTCAAGCTTAACTTCTTCTTCGCTTTCAAGAAGTTCAACAAAGTTTAAGCAAGCGCTAACGAACTTAACCCTAAGTTCTCTTGCCTTTTCTTCGTTCTTCTTGTCTTCGGGCTTAGCATCTTCAGCTAAAACACCCTTGTCTTCAATGTAGTAAATATCGTTGATTTCTTTTCTTAAAATTTCAGCTGTTTGTTCTACGCCGTTTTCCTTTGCAGAAATAGCAACAGTTTTAGAAAATTCAAGCATTGGGAAATAAACGTATTTAAGCAAACCAAAAGCATCAGGGTTCTTGCCCGTAACTTCCTTAAAGTTAACTACGTTGTTTGCAATGATTTTATGTCTTTCGCCATTAATGTCAGCGATAAATTCGTTGATACCTGCGTTTTGAATATCTTCCGCTTGTGACTTGGTGATGATTTGACCAGCAGTTGCCAAAACTTCGCCATCACTTGAAATAACGTCTTCAAACGCCTTTAAGCCAGCAATTCTTGCACCTAAACGCAATCTCTTGTTGAATTTATATCTACCAACGCGTGCCAAATCGTATCTTCTTGCATCAAAGAAGAGATTTTTAAGATGTTGCTTAACTGCTTCATCCGTGGGGATTTCACCTGGACGAAGACGACGGTATAATTCGATAAGACCGTCGCTTTCAGATTTTGCGGTATCCTTTTCAGCAGTATCGGCAATCATTTTGTTGCCATCGAATAAACTGTTTATAGCATCGTCACTACCAAAGCCGAGCGCACGAAGAAGAACGGTTGCAGTAAGCTTCCTTGTTCTATCTACGCGAACCCAAAGAATGTTTTGAGCGTCTTGCTCAAATTCAAGCCATGCACCTCTTGAAGGCATAACGGTAGTATCAAAGAGTTTTTTGCCTGACTTGTCCACTTGTGAGCGGTTGTAAACGCCCGGTGAACGAACAAGTTGAGAAACGATAACTCTTTCTGCACCGTTGATAATGAACGAGCCGTTATCGGTCATAAGCGGGAATTCACCCATGAAAACGTTTGAATCATGAACTTCATTGGTAACCTTGTTGATAAGCCTTGTTCTAACGTAGAGGGGTAACGCATAAGTTGCATCTCTATCTCTACATTCTTTTTCGTCATACTTGGGCTTACCTTCAAGACTGTAATCAAGGAAGTACAATTCAAAGTGATCCGAGTAATCGGTTATAGGAGAAAAATCTTCTAACACCTCGCCTATGCCGTCTTTAATAAAGGCGTCGTAGGAGTCTTTTTGAATTTTGACAAGATATGGAAGTTCGATTGCTTCTTTAATTTTACTGAACGTTCTTCTCTTAACCTTGCCACATTCGATTTCGGGTAAAATACGTGTCATCGAAACACACTCCTTAAAAAAATTTAAATTTTATTTCGACAGGTTTACAAATCGCAAAAAAAGTTGTATAATAAACCTTGTCGGGAAAAGTTAGCATCAATTTAAGCTTTTTCAGCGTTTTTCTAAAGAAAAGCGTTAGTTTTTTTAATAAAAAATCTAAAAAAAGCGAAAAATATCGATATTAACCTATCATAATGCATTTTATAATGTTACGCCTTTTTGTCAAATTTGTCAAATGATTTTACTAACATTTTAAAATATTTTAATTTTGACGCTTTTTTGGCTAAAAACGCACAAAATATAAGGACTTATTTTTATGAGAATTGATAAATTTTTGAAAGTTTCAAGACTTCTAAAACGCAGAAGCGTCGCCTGTGAGGCGTGTGATGGTGGTCGCGTTAAAGTAAACGGCAGAGTGGCAAAGCCTTCTTGCCAAATTAAAGAAAACGATATCGTTGAACTTGGCTTTAATAGCGGAACGGTTAAATTTAAGGTGCTTGACATAAAAGAAATTGTTAGAAAAGAACAAGCGGAAAACCTATACGAAATTATAACGGAGTGAAAAATGAGTGTAACAGCGATTATAGCTTGTGCGGGCAGTGGTGCGCGTGCGGGCTTAAACAAAAATAAATTATTATATGAGTGCAATGGAACAACCGTCATTGAACGCACGGTAAATGCTTTTTTAGATAGCGGACTTGTTGAGCAGATTATAGTAACGACATCAAAGAACGACGTTGAAGTTGTTAAAGGCATTGTAAAAGATAAAGCTACCGTTGTGCTTGGCGGTGCTACACGCACTTTATCCATTAAAAACGCTCTGCCTTTTGTTGATGGCGAAGTGGTTTTAATCCACGATGGCGCACGCCCTTTTGTTAGTAAAGCGTTAATACAAAACTGCATTGACTGCACGCTGAAAAACGGTAGCGCAGTACCAACTATACATACTAGAAACACAATGCTTAAAGCAAATGGCAACGTGGTGCAAGAATATTTAGGGAAAGATGAATTATTTTCCGTACAAACACCGCAAGGCTTTATAACAGATAAGATTAAACAAGCTTACGAAATGGCTAGTGGCACCGTTTATAACGACGACGGTGAGGTGTATAAAGATTTTATAGGAGATCTTTACACGTATGAAGGTGACCCCAAAAACGTTAAACTTACCTACCCCGAAGACTTTGAGCTTTTAAACGAAAAACCCACACACCGATTTGGTACGGGGTTTGATTGCCATAAACTTGTTGAAAATAGAAAGCTCATTTTAGGCGGTGTTGAAATCCAACACGAAAAAGGCTTGCTTGGTCACTCTGATGCAGACGTGTTGACACACGCTATTATGGATGCAATACTTTCTGCCCTATCCTTACGCGATATAGGTTATCATTTTAGCGATAAGTCCCCCGAGTTTAAGGACGCTTGCAGTATGGACCTTCTCGCGCGCGTATTATATATGATTGACGAAAAAGGCTATAAAGTACAAAGTGTTTCGGCAACTATTATGGCAGAAAAACCAAAGCTTATGCCACATATCCCCACCATTACAGAAAGTCTAGCAAAAGCACTAAATCTTCCCACTAGTTTAGTAGGGATAGGCGCAACCACTTTAGAAGGCTTAGGTTTTGTTGGTAGAGAAGAAGGAATTTGCGCGCAAGCCACTGCCGTTTTGGTTAAAAAATAAACAGTAAAAATTACAGCCTTAAATATTAAAAACAAAAAAGCCAAGGATTTTCCTTGGCTTAATTTTTTTGTTTAATTTTTACGCGCTGTGTTCTGCTTTAATAACGCTTTGTAAAACGTCAAAGTAAGTTTGGCATTCGGTGCTAAAATCTTCAGTAAGCGGAGTTACGCTTTCAGCGCTTGACTTAAACTGATTTTTCATGTTCACGAGCGCAATAAATACGGGATCATCTGCCGTTTCAGCTTCGTACCACATATTTCTTCCATCAGCAGTAAGTTCCATATCTACTCCCATATTCATAAATTCAAGACAACTTACAAATCTAAATGAAATAAGTTCTTTTGCCGTAAAGTCGTAACTGAGTACAGCGTTTGAATACTGTTCACTACCCCCTACAGTAATTATTGCTTCTATGTAAACCTTATTGTTAGGAACGTCTAAAGAGCTTTTGATTACGTAATTTTGCTCATAATCATCGCCAAACATATTGATCGTTGCGTTAAAGATTGCAATACCGTTGGTTGTAACAAACGCATCGTTTTCATACAGCAAGCTTATCATGTAAATGATACCTGCACCCGTTTTAGCGTTGTTGTCAATATTTGCAATTGCGTGCGGGTCTGTAGTTTCAACCTTTTGGTCGGGAATAGTTATTGCCATTGCTTGTGGAGCAAACGGGTTTTGATAGCCGAAAGCTTCTAAAGTATTGCCTGCAATTTCTTTATACGTAGCGGAAATTTCAGCTCTGGTCATTTCACCACCGCCACCGGTATTGCCTGGATTTTGCTTACCGCAAGCAGTAAACACTAAAAGGCAAGGAATAACTAACATCGTTGCCAAAAGAAAAGATATAATTCTTTTTCTCATACTATTCTCCTTAATTTATAGGTTAAATAAATTATACGCTATACCCTTTTATTTTGTCAAGTTTAAAAATAAAAACGGTGCTTTTCGCACCGTTTTTTTGATTTTGTTTTTTATTAGTTGTTTTCGCTTACTAAAATTATTAGATTTTAACATCTAAAAGATTAAGCGTTTGCCAATTCAAAATCGTAGTTCAAATATCCTTTCGTTATACTATCTTTTACCACGATTTTGTATATATTTCCGTCAACGTCCTCTATAGTAATGTCACAACCAGCAAGTGATACTTGTGCGGTTATTATTTCTTTTCAAAAGCAAACTTATCTTTTACTGCAGAATCTTCTTTTCTAACAACGTTATATGCGTTATTTTCTTTGTCTACTATGTTGAATCCGCAGTTAGTCATAGTTACGTTATCAGCTGACCTATTGATGAAATATGAAGTATAAGTAGTGTCAAGTATCATATCTACTGAAACTTCATTCATTTCTACAATTGTTCCACCACTGATAGAAATAAGAGCGCCACCATTTACTTTAAATTGTTTAAGTGAAATTTCAACGTTATTTAATATAAGGCTATAGCAACCACCTTGAGTTTTCAAAATGCTAGTACCGTATGCATCGGCAGTCATTTTAACGTTTTCAAAAGCAACGTCTGCATAGGCGTTAACAATAGGCTTAACTCCCGCAACGATTTCACCGTTTTTAACTGTTAATGGAGCACGAACGTTAAATAATTCTGTAACACTAGCACTTGTAGCCGTGCTTGTTAACGTTTTGCCGTTAAGGTCGATAACAACGTTGTTCTTTACGTTGATTTGGATTTCACAGTCAATGTCGTTTGCTAAAATTACGTTATGTACGTTTTTATATTTATTGCCTTGATTGAAAACAACATCGTAAAGTTCTTGAGCAGTAGAAACTGCTTTAACGTTTTCAACCGCAGTAAAGTTACTGAAGTTGTCTGTTGCAAGAACGATGTCGCCCGTGTTCTTGTCATAATAATATTCATCAGCACTGTCAACTTCTGAAGCGCTTGCTACAGGAGTCATTAACACACCTTCGTGGAACAACGCAATGCTTGCAGGTTTGTCAGGGAAATACCCTTTGAGTGTAATAATGATAACGCCCGTGTTATCATCTGCAACTTCTGGAATATCAATATTAAGAGCTAGCGCATCTTCTCCGCCAATTTGGAAATTCCCCACGTTAGTTTCATCAGCTTCGGTTACGTTTAATGATAAAGTAGTTTTACCATCTTGTAGCTTAGTACCTGCGGGAACTTCTGCCTTAGTGCCGTCTACCGCGCCAACAATTGTTTCTTCAGTAGTTGTAGCAGTTGCCGTGTCAACTACTGCGTTTTCTCTAACGAAAACTTCGTCAACAGTATCAGCATTGCCTTGAATTGCTTGAACTGAAATATTAATTGCGCACGTTTCTCCACCTTCACCGCCAACGCCTTCTGGTAATTCAATTTCGATAGGAACAATAACGTCGTTAGAGCCAACTAAAATAGTTTCCCACTTATCGTAAATCTTGCCACTAAAGTTTTCTTCCCTAACTTTAATTTTAAGGTCGCTAAATAAGCCCGTATCAGCACTTTCATCATTTACAATTGACGTTCTGTATTTAACAACAACGTCACTTGCGTTATGTATGCGCACGTCAAATTTAACGGCATCACC
>JAZNKV010000011.1:0-26821 GCA_045578765.1 Christensenellaceae bacterium
CAATCAGCTTTCTCTGAAGGTGGCTTAGTTATCGGCGCTGGTATGGAAGACCTTGGTAAGGGCGCACGTTCAATGGTAGGTACTATGTATGGTACTAAAGCAAAGGGCGTAAGATACCTTGAAATGACCGAAGGTTACTGCACAAGAATGGCTCTTGATGAAAATGACGAAGTTATCGGTTACGAATTCGTTTCACTTGGTAAGATGACCGACTTTATTAAGAAAGGCATGGAACCCAACGAAGCATACGAAAAGTCAAAAGGCACCTATGGTCGCTTTAAGGCTGAAGACGGCGCGGTTAAGTATATTGACCCGCGTAAAGAATAATAAGGAGGGAAACGGATCATGGCACAATTTGAAGGTTATGAAAGACGTGAGGCCAAAATTCTTGCAACTTTAGCAGAATACGGCATCAGTTCTATTGACGAATGTAAAGAAATTTGTGATAAATACGGTATTTCTCCTTATAACATCACACAAGAAACCCAACCCATCTGTTTTGAAAACGCAAAATGGGCATACACCGTTGGCTCAGCAATCGCATTAAAGGCTGCTGAAAAGACAGGTGATAAGAGCGCTGCAACTGCAGCTGCAAATATCGGTATCGGCTTGCAATCTTTCTGTATCCCAGGCTCTGTTGCTGAAAACAGAAAAGTTGGTTTAGGCCACGGCAATCTTGGTAAGATGCTTCTCAGTGAAGAAACTGAATGTTTCTGTTTCTTGGCTGGTCACGAATCATTTGCTGCAGCAGAAGGCGCAATTAAAATCGCACTTAACGCAAACAAAGTTAGGGTTAAACCTTTAAGAGTTATCCTTAACGGTCTTGGTAAGGACGCAGCGTATATCATTTCAAGAATCAACGGCTTCACTTACGTTGAAACTCAATTTGACCCTGCTACCGAACAAGTTAACGTTTTGGAAGAAAGACCTTTCTCTAAAGGTGCAAGAGCAAACGTTAAATGTTATGGTTCTGATAGCGTACCGGAAGGCGTTGCTATCATGATTCATGAAAACGTTGGTGTTTCAATCACCGGTAACTCAACCAACCCAACTCGTTTCCAACACCCCGTTGCAGGTACCTACAAAAAATGGGCTATTGAAAACGGTAAGAGCTACTTCTCAGTTGCATCAGGCGGTGGCACGGGTAGAACCTTGCACCCTGACAACATGGCTGCAGGCCCAGCATCATACGGCATGACTGATACTATGGGCAGAATGCATAGTGACGCGCAATTTGCTGGTTCATCTTCAGTTCCCGCTCACGTTGAAATGATGGGACTTATCGGTGCTGGTAACAACCCAATGGTTGGTATGACCGTTGCATGTGCAGTTGCAGTTCAAGAAGCATTGAATAAATAATTAGTTTTTTACTGATTATTTTAAGGTTTTAGAAATGACTAAATATTTAGTTTAGTATTGTAAAAATCTTATAAAACAAAAATTAATAATAAAAAAGTTAGACACATCATTTTAGAGAAATCTATCGTGATGTGTCTAATTTTTTTAGATGTTTTAAGTTGTAAACAATAAAGAAATCAAAACGTTAAATACTATTTGCCTTGTTTTAATTGATGCCTCCATTATTTTTTTGCAAAAAAGAAGGTGGGGTATGGTTATATCATGAGCAAAGGATTTAAGAGTGTTGCTATTTCTTCTTTTTTTATAATTTCTTCTTCAAGTAAGACGTCACGAATGTATTTATTTTCTTTTAATGCTTTTTTTGCAATAGTAGAGGCTTTTGTGTATCCGATATGAGGGCAAAGAGCCGTAATGATACCTATACTTTTTTCTACATTGTCTTTACAGCGGTCGGCATTGATAGTGATTCCTTCAATACAATCTTTCGTAAATATGGAAACGCCATTGGCGAGAGTTTCTAAATTTTCAAATAGGCAATAGAAAATAATCGGCTCAAATGCATTTAATTCTAACTGTCCTGCTTCGGCAGCAAGCGTTATTGTCGTATCGTTTCCGATAATATTAAAAGCAATCTGATTGATAACTTCTGGAATAACGGGATTGATTTTTCCAGGCATAATAGAAGAGCCGGCTTGTCTTGCGGGAAGATTTATTTCATTTAATCCTGTTCTCGGACCAGAAGACATAAGACGTAAGTCACTTGCTATTTTTGATAAGTTGGTGGCACACGATTTGATAATTCCAGAAACGAAAACGAAACAATCTAGATTTTGAGTAGCGTCTATCAAGTCTTCTGCTTGGTACAGTGAAAGTCCAGTAACGTCTGCAATAGTGGGAACGATTTGTTTAATGTATTCTTTTTTTGCGTTAATTCCTGTGCCGATAGCAGTACCTCCCATATTTAATAAGGATAGTTCTTGAATCGCCAAATTAAATCGAGAAATATCTCTATTTATGGCTTGGGCGTAAGCGGAAAAAGTTTGACCAAAACTTACTGGAACAGCATCTTGCATTTCAGTTCGTCCCATTTTTATAATACCTGAGAACTCATTGATAATGCGATTATATGTGACGAAAATATAGAAGGGGAAGTATATATGACCGAAAGACTATTGCTTGCCGTGCCAAAAGATTTTGTGGTTAATCAAGAATTGGAATCAATGAGAATCACGGCGAAAGAGATACATAACGGTGCATATTTAAAAAAACCTGCAATTGATTTAACTATACTGCAAAACCAACCGTTTGTACTTTTGAATTGTGAAAACGATACAGGGAAAAGGGCTGAAATGTTTTTTAAGGAATATAATATAAATCCTAATGTTTTATTTCGTTTAGACCAACAAATAACGGTTTATAATATCTGTTGTTCGGGAATTGGGGTATCGTTTGTAAGTGATACTCTTATTAAGAGTATTGCATTTTCTAAAGATATTGCATTGTATAACTTAGCCACACCTTTGGCGGAGCGAAAAATTTATTTATATCATAAGAGAAATCATTATCAGTCTGTTGTTTGTCGGAAGTTTATTGAATACGTACTCAAAAAATAAAGATAAAAGGTTACGATATATTTATTTGATAGCAAATTAATGAAAATATATTAGGCTTAATCGGTATGGGTAATAACCCTATGGTAGGTGCTACCGAAGCCAAAAGCAGTTGCAGTTCAAGAAGCACTTTCTAAATAATAAGCTTTCCAAATCAAAGTTTATAGTTTTCACAAAAGATAAAATAAAAAGGTTTGAACAAATCGTTCAAACCTTTTTTAATTTGTTTCCCACGTTTCAAAACAATACTTTCTATATCTACGGGGGAAGTATCCGTCTTGTTGTTTTAGGTGTGGGCGCTCTTTTATGTTAATATGTTTGAAATATTTTTTATAAAGTAGCGTAAAGTGCTGTTCGTTTTTAGATGGGCAAAAATTTGCGGGTAAATTTGTGTTTAGTGCCTTTATGGTTTTTCCGTTAGATATTGCAACTTTATTTCTCTTTACGTCATGTATGACGAAAGGCGTTAATCCAAGTCGTCTTAAAAAGTGTGGAGCAAGTAAGCTTGTAATATCATTATCTGGCTCATAAGGGGCGTACATGACTCCATTTGAACTTTGCATAAACCTTAAAAACCCTGTCATAATATGTCGTTCGTGCAAGACTTTTTGTACCGTGTAAGAAAAGTCGCTAACACGTTTATCGTTCATGTGTTCGCTTATATCGCAACGTTTTTCAAGCATAAAATGAGCGTAGAAAAAAGCTATTGAAAGAGCAAGCGTGTTGCAAGACATTAAGCAGACTTTTAAGTGTGCAATAACGTCACTTCCGCCATAGTTGTACAGCGCCTTTTTTACGCGTTCAGCTTTTGCTGTGTCCTTTTCAACGTTAATACCTATTGCATCAAGTCTAGGCTGATATACGGCCTTATCCCAAACTTGATCGGGATAAATTTTTTCGGTAAAGCTAACAAACAAACCAGAAAGCAACCCGTCAATATCGTTATCAACAAGAAAAATTTTCATAACTCACCTGTTAAAGCAGAAAAGCCCGCTTCACCGCCAAACATTGAAAGTTGCTCAGCGTTTTGGCTTATTTCTGCACCTATAAGCACGTTTTTTATCGAATATTCATTTTTAACCCCAAAAAACTTGCCATTGCACGTTATAAAATGTCTTGCTCGCTTTAATACAACTCGCAGTCTTTTAAGGTCGTCAAAGTTTAGAGTAGCTTGCTTTCTTGCTTGAACGATACGCAGTGCGCTTTTTAAGCCGATACCAGGCACACGCACCAAAAGTTCAAAGCAAGCGGTATTGATTTCAACGGGGAAAAGCCCAAGATTTTTTAATGCCCAAGCACATTTTGGGTCATATTCGGTAGATAAAAATCCATCTTCGCCTGTGATTTCATCTGCGTTAAATCCATAAAACCTAATTAGCCAGTCAGCTTGATAAAGTCTATGTTCACGAAGAAGCGGTGCTTGTTCATAGGGAAGAAGTGATGTTTCAAAATTGGTTGGAACGTAATTAGAATAATATACGCGCTTTAACTTGTAAGTTCTATACATATATTCGGTTAATTTAAGAATGTGCGCATCCGTTTCTGGTGAAGCCCCGACAATCATTTGCGTGGTTTGACCTGCGGGTAAAAAATCTTTACGCCTATTTAATTTTAGCGGGTTGTCATAATACTTATCTAATGCAAGCATTTTCATTGGCTCAATTATTGCGCGTTTATTTTTTTGTGGAGCTAAAAGTTTCAAGCTGTTTTCGCTGGGAAGTTCGATATTAAAACTCATTCTATCAACGTAAAACCCAGCTCTTTCAATCAATAGTTTATCCGCGCTCGGTATGCCTTTTAGGTGAATGTATCCATTAAATTTATATTCGGTACGTAGTTTTTTAACCGTATCAAAAAGCCTTTCCATTGTAAAGTTAGGGCTTTTCACAACAGCGGAAGATAAGAATAAGCCTTCAATATAGTTGCGCTTATAGAACTCTATAACAAGTTCGCAAATCTCATCAGGCGTTGCGCTTGCGCGCTCAATATCGTTTGAACAGCGGTTTTGACAGTACTTACAGTCATAAACGCAATCATTACTCATTAAAATTTTAAGCAAAGAAATACACCGCCCATCTTGAGTAAAAGAGTGGCAAATTCCACCAAAACAAGCATTGCCAAGCCCGCCTTTAGTATTTTGCCTTTTTGAACCGCTTGATGAACAAGAAACGTCATATTTTGCGCTTTCCGCTAGAATAACAACTCGTCTTTCGTCTATCATTTTATCTCCTGTGCAAATATATATTATCACATTAAATTTTAAAAAGCAAACAAATGTTCGCATTTTTAAAAATAAAAAAGATGGTAAAGTTTACCATCTTTTTATGCGTTATTTAATTTTATATTAATTATTTAATAACTCTAACCTTAATTATGTTTTCAACTTCCGCAATGTGTTTAATTGCGTCATCAGAAACTTGTGTGTCAACGTCTAAAATGGTAACTGCGAAGTCGCCTTTAGATTGATTGGTAAGGTTAGAAATGTTAATACCTTCATTGCCAACGGTGCCGGTTATTTGAGCTAAGATGTTGTGAGTATTTTTATGGAGAATAACTAAGCGATAAGCGGTAGTTCTTGGCATTGAGCAAGTGGGATAGTTAACGCTGTTAACGATATTGCCGTTTTCAATATAGTCAATAAGCTGTTTTGCAGCCATAATAGCACAGTTGTCTTCAGCTTCTTCAGTTGATGCGCCAAGGTGTGGAATGCAAATAACGTTATTAACGTCAATAAGTTCGTCTGCAGGGAAGTCAACGACGTATTTAGCAACTTTTCCGCTTTCAGTAGCTTTAATAATAGCTTCGTTGTCAACGAGTTCGCCTCTAGCGCAGTTGACAAGGATTACACCGTCTTTCATCTTTCTAATAAGGCCAGAGCCAATTATGCCTTTGTTTTGATCGGGAATATAGGGGATATGGATTGTGATATAATCGCAATTTTTTGCTATATCTTCTAATTCCTTGACAATCTTAACGCTAGAAGAAAGTTTTAACGCAGCGCCAACAGATAAGAATGGGTCATAACCTAAAACTTTCATGCCAAGGTCGAGTGCAGAGTTAGCAACAAGTGCACCGATTGCACCAAGACCGATAACACCCAAGGTTTTACCCTTGATTTCACGGCCAGCAAAGTTAGACTTGCCTTTTTCAACAAGTTTAGAAACTTCTTCGCCTTTGCCTTTAAGAGTTTTTACCCAATTATTAGCATTGATAACGTTTCTTGAGCCAATAAGGAGTGCGGCTAAAACTAATTCTTTAACGGCGTTTGCGTTTGCGCCAGGGGTGTTAAATACAACAACGCCTTGTTCAGCGTATTCTTTAACGGGGATATTGTTAGTTCCAGCGCCCGCTCTTGCAATAGCGATAGTTTCTTTATCTAGCGCGTAATCGTGCATTTTGAAAGAACGGAGCATAATGCCAACGGGGTTTTCAACGTCGCTTGCAACGTTGTAGGTAGCATCAAAAACGTCGTTAATAACAGGGCTGATTGCGTTAAGTGTAAGAATATTTTTCATGATTATTTGTTCTCCAATTCAAACTTCTTCATAAACTCTATCAAAGCTTTAACTCCTTCGATAGGCATAGCGTTATAAATAGATGCTCTCATACCGCCGGCTAAACGGTGACCTTTAAGTGAAACTAAGCCAGACTTGGTTGCTTCAGCAACGAACTTAGCATCCAATTCTTCGTTAGGGGTAATGAAAGGAACGTTCATTATAGAACGGTCTTTTACGTTAACCTTGTTAGTGTAGAAAGAAGAATTGTCGATAAAATCGTATAAGAGCTTTGCTTTTTCTTCATTGATTTGTTGCATAACCTTAACGCCACCTAAGTTCTTCAACCATCTAAATACTAAAAGAGACATATAGATTGGGAAACAGGGGGGAGTGTTATACAAACTGTCGTTTTTATCGTGAATTGCATAGTTAAGCATGGTTGGGCAAATATCCATAGCGTTACCCAAAAGGTCTTTTCTAACGATAACGATAGTTAATCCAGCGGGGGCAATGTTCTTTTGTGCGCCAGCATAGATAAGCCCAAACTTAGAAACGTCAACTTCTTCACTCAAAATGCAAGAACTCATATCTGTAACGATAGTAGCGTCAGTTTTGGGAAGCTCAGTATATCTCGTTCCGAAAATTGTGTTGTTGTAAGTTGTGTGAACGTAGTCAATTCCATCACGGAACTTAACCTCGTTCATATCGGGAATAAACGTGTAACCAGCTTCTTTAGAGGATGCGGCAACAGCCACGTCGCCGTACTTTTTGCCTTCTTCATAGGCTTTAGAAGCAAAACTACCCGTAACAATATAGTCGGCCTTGCCATTTTTAAGCAAATTTAGCGGAACGGCTGCAAATTGTTGGCTTGCACCGCCTTGAACGAAAAGTACCGAATAATTTTCGGGAATATTCATAAGTTCACGGAGTAGAGCGTTAGCTTCATCGTTAACAGCCATAAAGGGTTTGCCACGGTGACTCATTTCAATAATGCTCATTCCTGTTCCTTGATAGTCTAAAAGTTCCTTTTGTGCTTGTTCAAGCACGGGGAGTGGTAATGTTGAAGGACCTGCCGCAAAGTTATAAACTCGCATAATATTTCACCTCTTAAAAGATAATTTTTCTTAAACTCAACTACAAATAGAAAATATGATATTTTCACAACGTAGTTATTTAAAATTTCAACTTATAATAGATTATACTATTATACGACTTTTTTTTCAAGCAAAATAAAGGTGTAAAGAATAAAATATTTTTCAGTGTTTTTAATACTGTTTACAATTTTTTAAAAAAAGTGTATAATACAAGAAAAACATAGTTACATCACTTACTTGTAGATACACAAAACTCATAGGAGAATATTTTGAAAAACAAAAAAAATAATACGCCAAAAGAAAAAGGGGCTGTAAAACCTAACAAAAAAACGCAAGCGGTAAAGACAAGAACTGTTAAGGATGAAAAAAAGACCTTAAAGGTTAGATTTTTGGGTGGCGTTGGTGAAATAGGTAAAAACATGACGGCGCTTGAGTTTGGCAAAGATATAATTATAATTGACGCAGGCTTAACTTTCCCCGGTGACAATATGCCCGGGGTGGACGTTGTTATTCCAGACGTAACGTATTTAGCTGAAAACCAATCAAAAATTCGCGGAATAATCATAACGCACGGGCATGAAGACCATATCGGGGCGTTGCCGTATGTTCTAAAAGAAATATCAGCGCCTGTTTTTGGCACAAAGCTTACCCTAACGCTTATTGAAAACAAAATAAAAGAACACCGCTTAAACGAAGTTAGTTTAAACTGCATAAGCGCAGGTAGTGTTATTAAGCTTGGTTGTTTTAGCATTGAGTTTATAAACGTAAACCACTCTATTGCAGGTGCTGTTGCCCTTTCTATAACTACACCTGTTGGCATTGTTTTTCACTCTGGCGACTTTAAGATTGATTTTACGCCTGTTAACGGGCAAATGATAGATCTCAATAGAATTGCCGAAATAGGCAAAAAGGGCGTTCTTTTGCTTATGGCGGATTCTACAAATATTGAGATATCTGGAACGACTATGAGTGAAAGCGTTGTAAAAGATACGCTCGACCACGTTTTTGCAGATAACCTTAAGAGAAGGCTAATTATTGCAACGTTTGCTTCAAATATTCATAGGCTTCAACAAATTTTAGATTTAGCCGTTAAATATAAAAGAAAAGTCGCTTTTTCTGGGCGCAGTATGATAAATATCGCAGAAGCGTCTGCGAAGATAGGCGAACTTAAAATTCCAAACAATTTAATAATCGACGTAGAAAAAACAAGTAGTTTTAAAGATGAACAAGTTCTAATCATATCTACGGGTACGCAAGGCGAGCCCATGAGCGCGCTTACAAGAATGGCTTGTGGGGAATTTAATAAAGTTGTTATAGGGAAGAACGACACTATCGTTATTTCTGCATCAGTAATCCCAGGTAACGAAAAAATGATTTATGGCGTTATAAACAATTTGTATCGCTTAGGTGCAGAAGTTATATATGAGTCGTTAGAGCCTATTCACGTTTCAGGTCACGCTTGTCAAGATGAACTTAAAACCTTGCATACGCTTGTAAAACCCAAGTTTTTTATTCCCGTGCACGGCGAATATCGTCACCTAAAAAAGCACGCACAGTTAGCAGAAAGCGTTGGGCTGGACAATAATAGAGTTTTAATTGCAGAAATAGGCGACACGGTTGAACTATCTTCTAACGATATGAAGTTTGGCGAAAAGTTTCCCGCAGGCTCGATGTTTGTTGACGGCGTGGGTATTGACGGGGCAGATAGCTTTGTAATTAAAGATAGAATTCATTTGGCTGAAGATGGGTTGGTAGCAATAGTCGTTGGCGTTGAAGAACTTTCTGCGCAATTAACTTCGGTTGAAGTTTTGGGCAGGGGGCTTGTGCTCAATGAACAAGCTATTGATGAAGTAAAACAAGTTTTAACAACTTCGCTAAACAAAATAGACCTTCGCACTGTTCGTGATGAAAACGAACTTAAAGGCATCATACGCCGTAGTGTTAAGAATTATATATTTAAGGCGACAAAGAAAAATCCTATGATTTTACCCGTCGTGATGGTGGTGTAAATTGGATAAACGTATTTACGAATTAAGGGAGCAAGCAAAATTAGCCGGCGAACCTATATTAAGAGAAAAATCGTTTGAAATACTAATTGAAACCGCAACTAAAATTCAACCCAAAAGAATTTTAGAAATAGGTGTTAATCGTGGTTTATCTGGTATTGCAATGCTTCTTAATTGCCCTAATGCAAAGTTGTCGGGCATAGAAATTGATGAAGAAAAGGTCAAGATAGCAACTGAGAACTATAAAACCTTTAGTGTTCAAGACAGAACCAAAATATTCTTGGGTGACGCAAGCGAGATTATTCCCGTGCTTACGGGAAAGTACGACTTAATATTTTTAGATGGACCTAAAGGGCATTACTTTGAATATTTACCGCACTTACTTTCAGCATTAAACGTGGGTGGAATACTGTTTGCAGACAACGTGCTTTTTAGGGGATACGTTGACGGAAAGGTTAAAACACCGCACAGGTTTAACACTACAAAGCATAGTATGGAAAATTTCCTTAACGCAATAACAAACGATAAAAACTTAAAAACTACCGTTTTAGATATTGAAGACGGGGTTAGTATAACGGAAAAACTACAATGAGAAAAATCGAACTTTTGTCGCCGGCAGGCGATATGTCAAAACTTAAAACAGCATTTTACTTTGGTGCAGATGCCGTTTATATTGGCGGAAAGCAGTTTAGTTTACGCGCCTTAGCTGGAAACTTTACTAACGAAGAAATTATTGAAGCAGTGAACTTTGCTCATTCGATAGGCAAAAAAGTATACGTAACGGTTAATATTTTTGGTCGCAACGACGATATGGATCAGGCTGAAGAATATTTTAAATTTTTAGAGAGTGCGAACGTTGACGGTGCAATAATTTCGGATACGGGATTGATTTATCTTGCAAGAACAGTTGCGCCAAATTTGCCAATAAACTTATCAACGCAAGCTAATACGTTGAACTACAAAACTGTTGAATTTTGGCAAAATTTTGGCGTAAAACGCGTAATACTTGCAAGAGAATTGTCAATAGAAGAAATTGCTTGTATTCACGAAAAAGTGCCAGATATGGAAATTGAAACTTTTATCCACGGAGCAATGTGCATTGCATATAGCGGAAGATGTTTGCTTTCGGATTATAGAAACGGCAGAAGTAGCAACCGTGGCGAGTGTGTTCAAGCGTGTAGATGGCATTATGAAATTCGCGAAAAAGATTCTAAATGCGGGTTTATGGAGATGCAAGAAGATGAGCGTGGAACGTATATTATGAACAGCAAAGACTTAAATCTTCTTGATTATATAGACAAGCTTGATAATGCTGGTGTGTGCTCGTTTAAGATTGAAGGTAGAATGAAATCGGAGTATTACCTTGCAACCGTGGTTAACGCTTATCGTAGAGCGATTGATGCGTACTATGCTCAAGGCGAAAGTTATAAAGAAGATTTACTTTTCCAAGACGAACTTAAAAAGACTGCGCACCGCGAGTTTACCACCGCTTACATTACAGGTTATAACGATAGAACGGTCAATTATGAAGATAGCCAAAGTAAAGGTACGCGCAAATTCATTGCCAACGTTTTAGAAAGCAATGAAAATAGAGAATACGCTCTTATTGAAATGAGAAATCGCTTTAAGGTAGGTGACCAATTAGAAGTGTTATCACCATCAAAAAGTTTTAATAAAACGATAACGGTTTCAAAAATGCTTGACGAAAAGGACAATGAAATATTAGATGCTAAAATTGTTCAACAGCGCATAAAGCTGTTTACCGACTTGCCGTTATACGTAGGCGACATATTAAGAGTAAAGATTTAATTTAATAATAAAATCGCAGTCAAGCGACTGCGATTTTTTATTACAGATTATTTTTCAAATAAGTTTATTAGCACTTTTATTACCATGTCTCTCATAACGAAATAGTCGATATAGTCGTGCTTGTCGTAAATATATTCGTGAGAAAAAGACTGAATTATATCCATTGCAAAGTGGATTTTCTCCATGGCATTTTCAACGTTTTCACCAAGAGATGAAAGCTTTTCGGCAATCTTAACGGTAATAGCATCTTCAAGTTCAATAAACTGTGCTTCAACAGCTTCATCAGTGCTACTTAAAGAGTGCAAAACTTCATGCATTTTTGCGTGCTTTTTGTGTGTCTTTATAGTCAAATCAATAACTTGGGGGATAATAATTGAATAATTTACAGGCGCTGAAAGTTTATCAAACATTTTGAGAATAGGGTCAAAAACTTTATTTATATAAATTTCCAAAACACATATCAAAATATCACGCTTATCTTGAAAATATCCATAAACAATGCCTGTTGAAACGCCCGCACGCTTTGCTATCTCCGCAGTGTTTGTTCCGTAATAACCAACTTCGGAAAACAGTTGGTAACCTGCTTCAATGATCTTGTTTTTCTTTTCAATCGACCGCTCTTGTCGCGGTTGCCTTACAGTGCTTTTCATATTAACATTATATAATATAAAAAAACAAAAGTCAAGAGAAAAATAATATGAAAAAAATTTCACAATTTTCAAAAAAGTTGAAACTTGTTTCACATTTTAGTTGACAATCTTGAGTATAAATGATAATATATTAACGAAAAGTGAAACAAATTTCATATTAGGAGGCTTTATGGTCAAAACGTTAGATAAATTTTCCATTGGCGAAAGTGGTGTTGTTACTGCTGTTAGTGGGGAAAGGAGAATAAAAAGAAGGCTTTACGATATGGGCATAACTAACGGAGCAGAAATATATTTAAGAAAAAAAGCACCGCTTGGTGACCCGATTGAAGTAACTGTTAGAAGTTACGAACTTTCGCTAAGAAAAAGTGAAGCGAGTTGTATAACGTTGGAGGTAATGCCAAATGCTTAAATTTGCATTAGCGGGAAATCCTAACAGTGGTAAAACCACGTTATTTAACAACCTAACGGGTTCTACAGCACACGTTGGCAACTGGCCGGGAGTTACGGTAGATAAGAAAGAGGGTGTTTATAAAAAAGGTGCTGAGCCCATTGCGATTATGGATTTGCCGGGGATATACTCATTGTCGCCATACACTTCAGAAGAAATAATTGCAAGAAACTACATATTAGATGAAAAGCCCGATTGCGTAATCAATATCATCGATGCGACCAACTTAGAAAGAAACTTATATTTGACCACGCAAATTATGGAAATAGACGTACCGGTTGTGCTTGCTCTCAACATGATGGACGCAGTTGAAAAACGAGGAGACCATATTGATGCGAACGAGCTAGAAAAAAGATTAGGCGTGCCCGTTGTCAAGATTTCAGCGCTTAAAGGCACGGGGCTTGATAAACTCATGGAGCGTGCTTATACGGCGTGCAAAACAAAAAGAGTGGGCAATACTGTAATTGAAGATGAAGCGTTGAAACACTTAATAGGTGATATTAAAATTGCCCTAGAAGGTCAAGGCGTTTTAAACCCAATGTTCCACGCGGTAAAACTTGCCGAACTTGATGAGGTTGAAGTGCTTATGCACAAAGACACGGTCAACATGGTAGAAGCGTTTAAAACTACGCACAAAGACGAGATTTTTGGTGATGATTTTGAAGCGCTTGTTGCTGACGCAAGATATAAATACATAACAAAATATTTTTCTCCCACATTAAAGAGAAAGAATAAAGATAAATTCGTGGTAACCCCATCTGACAAAGCGGATAAAGTATTAACACATAAAATATGGGGTATACCAATTTTCTTAGGTATATTATTTTTAATTTTCCACTTAACTTTCTCTGAAAATTTATTTTTCTTAGGCGGGCTCTTACCTGAGGGGTGGGTGTCGTTAGAAGGTACTGCGTTTGAAGGTGTGTTTGGTGCGGGTGGTATAAACTCACCAGGCGTTATGCTTATGGGCTTAGTTGAAGTTTTAACAACGTGGCTGACAGAGCTTGTTGGCGGGGCATTAAGTAGTGCGCCAGCTTGGGTTTCAGGGCTGATTTGTGACGGTGTTTTAGGCGGGATATTTGCAATACTTGGATTCTTGCCACAAATTCTAGTACTCTTTATGTTTTTCTCGATTTTAGAAGATAGCGGATATATGGCGCGTATTGCGTTCATACTTGACAGGGCGCTTCGTAAATTTGGTTTGTCGGGTAGAGCATTCTTGCCAATGATAATGGGTTTTGGTTGTTCAGTTCCTGCAATGATCAATACTAGAACACTTGCTGACGAAAAGGAAAAACTAGCAACAATAAGGGTAATTCCTTTCTTTAGTTGCGGTGCAAAATTGCCAATACTTACGGCAGTTGCAGGGGCGATAGTTGGATATTTTAACGTTGGAAACGTTGACCTAATAACTTACGGTATGTACGTTGTAGGCATGGTGACGGCAATATTAGCAGTAATTTTAATGCGCAAAACGTCACTTAAAGGTGCAACACCACCTTTCATAATGGAACTTCCAGCATATCACGCTCCACAATTTAGAAATTTAATGATGCTTTTGTGGGATAAAGCAAAACATTTTATTAAAAAGGCTTTCACCATTATCTTGGCTTCAACAATAGTTATATGGGTAATAAGTCATTTTAGCTTTAGTTGGGAATATTTGTCTGATGATAAAATGGAATTTAGTATTCTAGCAGGTATGGGGCAACTAATTCAACCCTTATTTACACCTATGGGATTTGGCAGTCAGCTTAATAAGTGGGGCTGGGTGTTCGCGGTAGCGGCGATAACAGGGCTTATTGCAAAAGAAAACGTTGTTTCAACGTTAGGCACGCTTGCCGCTTGTATCTTGTCGGGCGCATTAGTAGATATTGAAGCTGACGGTGGTGTTGGGGCTGTAACTATTATGATTGAAAATACCGGAATTACGCTTCCTGCACTACTAGCCTTTATAGCGTTTAACATGACCACGATTCCGTGTTTTGCGGCTGTTGCGGCAACTAAAGGCGAAATGGTGAAAAAATCTACGTTCAATTGGACGCTTGTATTTTGGGTAGTAACTTCTTATATAGTTTCTACAATTATATATTTAGTTGGTTCATATTTATGGACTATGCCTATAGTTATCGCGCTAATTGTTTTAGCATTTATTGGTGTAAATATATATAGCAAAAAAAAGACTGTTAAAGGATAATAAAAATGCAACCTATTGAAATTATTGTAATAATTGCATGCGTGCTTATAGTTGTAGGTGTAATAATCTCGTCAATTATAAACAAGAAAAAAGGCAAAACGTCTTGTGGATGCGATTGCTCAAGGTGTTCTAACTGTTCAGCGTGTGCAAGTAAAAACGATTCAAATAAAAACACAAAAAAACAATAGATTCTCAAAAAATATCCGTCCGTTAAGCTGTTTTGCGGGCGGATATTTATTTACAAAACGAATTTTGATGTGATATACTTTATTAGAAGGAGAAAATTATGCTAAAAAAATTTTCTATAAGTGGAATGAGCTGTTCCGTGTGCTCGTCTGGAATAGAAAAACACGTATCTATGCTCAACGGCGTTAATAACGTCAACGTATCGTTGCTAGCAAAGGAAATGATAGTTGAGTTTAATGAAAACGTTATATCACAAGAAAAAATTTTAGCCGTTGTTGAAAAACTAGGGTACGGGATTTGTGAGTATGGATTAATATCACAAGATAAATTTTATGAAGCAAAAAAAATGCGAAGGCGCTTTTTTGTTTCACTTGCTTTTTTATTGCCATTAATGTATTTGTGTATGGGTGCAATGATCGGTTTACCTATACCTACTGATGTAAGGGTTAACTTTTGTGTGCAAGCAGTAATAGCATTAGTTATACTCATTATTAATCGTAATTTCTTTATTAACGGAGTTAAGGCTGTAATTCACGGCTCGCCCAATATGGATACGCTTGTTTCGTTGGGGGCGATTTCCTCATTTATATACAGTGTGGTAATAACGATTTTCGCTTTTTTAAATACTATAAATAACCACCAACACGTTTTTTTTGATGGTTCAGCAATGGTTGTAACGCTTGTTACGTTGGGGAAATGGCTAGAAGAGCTTTCAAAGGTGAAAACGGGCGATGCTGTTGAAAAACTAGGTTCGCTTATACCTAAAACTGTAACGGTAATAGTTGACGGGAGAGAGCAAGTTAAACTCACTAACGAATTAAACGTTGGCGATAAAATGTTGGTAAAAGCCGGGGAATACGTTGCTATTGACGGCGTTGTTGAAAGTGGCCGTGCGAGCGTTGATAAGTCAGCAATTACAGGCGAAAGCATTCCCGTAGAGATAGGTTTGGGTGATGAAATTGTTTCAGGAAGTATAGTAAAGGAAGGTTTTTTAGTTGTAATAGCTGAAAAAGTTGGGAACAAAGCCTTGTTTAATCAAATTGTTGAAGCGGTTAAACTTGCAGGCGCAAGCAAAGCGCCAATACAAAAACTTGCAGATAGAATTTCAAGGGTTTTTGTACCTATAGTTGTGTCTATTGCAATTATAACTTTTATAGTATGGTTAATTGTAAGTGGAGATGCTTACACCGCGTTTAATTATGGAATAAGTGTTCTCGTTGTTTCATGTCCGTGCGCGTTGGGGCTTGCAACACCTGTGGCTGTTATGGCGGCAACGGGGCGTGGTGCACAAGAAGGGATTTTATTCAAGGACGCACAAGCGTTACAAAACGCTTGTAAAATAAACTGTGTGTTGCTTGATAAAACTGCGACAATAACCGTTGGCAAGCCTAAGGTTACAGCGTATAAAAATTTTAGCGGAATTTGTGATAGTGAAATTAAGAAAATAGTCTACGCTTTAGAATTTAATTCAAACCATCCTCTAGCGACAAGCATAATGGATTTTTGTGAAAAGAGTGCTTATTCGGTTGAAAACTATAACTATGTTTTAGGTGGCGGAATCGTTGGCGAAGTTTACGGACTTAAGTATTATTTAGGCAATAAAGAGTTGATGCCAAAAGATATTATTGTCCCTAAACTAAGTGCGGAATTTGAAGGGCAAACGGTAATATATTTTGCTAGTGAAATTGAATTTATATGCGCTTTCGGCGTTTCGGATTACGTAAAGGAAGATAGTAAACAAGCAATAAATGAGCTTAAAGAATTGCAAATTAAAACGGTTATGCTTACAGGCGATAATCAAAGTGTAGCAAAGAGTATAGCAGAACAAGTGGGTATTGAAGAATATATTGCGCAAGTTTTACCGCAAGGCAAGCAGGACGTTGTTAGAAAATATAGAGAAAAAGGTTATTACGTTGCCATGGTTGGCGATGGTATTAACGACAGCCCGGCATTGAAGTCTGCAGACGTTGGAATAGCAATGGGTGCGGGCACGGATATTGCTATTGACAGTTCAAGTGTGATAATAGTAAACGGAAGTTTATCTGCACTTAAAAAGTGTATTTCTCTAAGTTCTAAAAGTTTGAGAATAATCAAACAAAACTTGTTTTGGGCGTTTTTTTACAACGTTATCGGCATACCTATTGCAGGAGGAGCGCTGTCGTTTATCGGTGTTTCGCTTACACCTATAATTGCTTCAATAATGATGAGTTGTAGTTCGCTATTTGTTGTTACGAACGCGCTTAGGATTGCAAAAAGGAAAGGTAAAAAGCGCGAAGAGATAGCACATAAAAGTTCAAGGACGTTAACGTTAACTATTGATGGAATGATGTGTAATCATTGCGTAGAAAAGGTGAAAAATGCATTAAACAGTGTAAGCGGTGTAGCCGTAATTTCATTATCGTTACAAAAAAAATCGGCAATGCTAAAATGTAGTGATAGCGTTACCGATCAAATTATTGTAGATGTGATTGAAAAAACTGGATATAAAGTAGAAAGCCTTAAAGAAAAATAACGGTTATAGTCATAGATTCATTTAATTTTGACCTTGCAAATATTTTCCATTTGTTTGTATCAGCGATTCCTTTTGCTATAGCTAACCCAAGTCCGCTTCCGCCAGAGTCTCTTGAGCGAGAATCGTCAGGGCGATAAAATCTTTCAAAAACTTTATTAGAATCTTGGTCGGGAACGGTGCTTCCCGTATTGAAAACGGTTAAAATTATTTTGCCGTTTTCTTTTTTTAGTTTTACGATAATTTTACCGCCGATGTTTGCGTGTTTAACAGAGTTATCTAATAAAATATTAACTAGGTTTTTAACACTGTGAACGTCACCTTTATACATCAAGTCGTTTTCAATTTCTGTTTGTAGTTCTTTACCGTTTTCAAAGGCTATCGCGTCAAAGGATAGGGTGGCGCTTGTTATTTCTTCGGAAAGATTAAATAAAATGGGGTTAAGAATTTTTTGTCTTTCGTCCATCTTGGCAAGAGAAAGCATGTCGCCGATTAGAACACTCATTCGATTAGTTTGGTTTTTTATACTTTCAACGTAAGGATTGCTGTTGCCACTAATAACGTCGGCATTAGCAGAAATTATAGCGACGGGAGTTTTAAGCTCGTGGCTAGCATTTGAGATGAATTGTCTTTGTTTAACAAAAGATTCTCTAATTGGCTTAAATACCCAAAGCGATAATATCCAAACCACAAAAAACAACACCGCGTAAACAAATAATAGAATACTGCTAGTACTAAAAATATTTCTACTGTATACAGCCAACGTGTCACTCATATCACAAGCAACGAGTATATTAGTTGTGCCGTGAATATATGCTCTATAGTAGATGTATCCTTCTACAATACCAGAAGAAGCGTTGTTATTTGCAATTTTTTTTATAATACTGTTTACTTCGGCCTCTGTAAAAGAGTTGGTATCGTATCGTTTAGTCGTTTGAGTAGAACCATCAAGTGGGCGAGAAATTAAAATTATGGTATCGGTATAATATTGTTCGGGTGGGGCATTTGGAGCCGTTACTTCTTCCTTAATATCATTGAGCTTTTTGTCAATGTTTAAGTTGTTGGTGTTGTTTAGAAAATAACAATAAACTCCAAAAACAACTAAAAAAACGCAAAGTAAAATAGCCATAACGATGGCTATAAATTTTATCTGCGCTTTTTTAATCATTTTTCGTCTCCAAGGTTATATCCTATTCCACGGATAGATTTAATTTCTGTCGTTGAACCAACTGCGATTAGCTTCTTTCTTAAAAAAGACACGTAAACTTCAATAGTGTTGTATTCTGCATCGGTGTCAAAACCCCAAATTTTTTCAATAAATTTTTCCTTTCCAATGGTCTTTCCGCCGTTTAGCATTAGCATTTCTAAAATTTGAAATTCCTTTTTGCCTAAAGTAATTCTTTTTTGTCCGCATAAAACTTCAAAAGAGCTTCTATCAAGTGAAAGATCGCCAAAAGACAAAAGGTCGCCAGTAAACTTATCCTTTCTTCTTAAAAGTGCTTTAACTCTTGCGAGTAGTTCAGCCGTATCGAATGGCTTGGCAAGGTAATCGTCTGCCCCCGCATTAAGCCCGTCTATTTTATCGGTTGTTTCGCTTTTCGCTGAAAGCATTAATACAGGGGTGTCAATATTACGTTCACGCAAGCGTTGGAGCATTGTGATGCCGTTCATTTTGGGCATCATAATGTCTAGAATAATAACGTCGTATATTCCAGAAAGGGCAAAATCTAAGCCTTGCTCACCATCGTAAGCGCAGTCAACAGAGTATTTGTTTTGTTTGAAAATTGTTGCAAGCGCATTGGTTAATTGGCGCTCATCGTCTACTAATAAAATATTCATAATCTGATTATAATACATTTTAATTGAAAGAGCCTTAAATTTTTATAAAAACTAAATTAAATTTTTTTGAAACATTAAGGTTTTTCAATATAAATTCAAGTTTCGTTTGTTAGAATTACATTGTAAAAGGCAAACGCCTTATAAATTAGTCTACACTCTCAATAAACTTTTTCCTGGGAGAAGATGTCGATTTAATCGGCATTTTTTCCTTTTAAACGCAAAAACGTAAAACACCCCGACTATAAGCAAAGTCGGGGTGTGATTTTTTATAGAAGAGGTAACGGAGCGAGGAAGGAAATATCTTCACGTTCTTCTGAATCACCTTCAGCAAGAACGAAAAGTTTTTTATATAATATCCCGCCTGCCACTTCCACAAGATCTTCAAGACCTTTCAAACTTGCCCCTGTAGAGATAACGTCGTCAATGATAGCAACCTTCTTGCCTTTAATCAAATCAACATCGTGCTTAGATAGGTAATATTCTTGAGCTTTGCCAGTTGTGATTGATGAGCCGTATTGAATGTGAATACCATCTTGCATATATAGTTTTTTAGACTTCCTTGCTACAGCGTAAAAAGGCATATTAAGTTCGCGCGCAACAACGTGCGTTAATTGAAGTCCTTTTGATTCTGCGGTAATTAAAACTTCTGCATCGCCGACCAACTTTGCAAGTTCTTTACCGCAATGTTCGGTAAGAGAGGGGTTGCCATGAAGGTTGAAAAAAGCAATTTTAATACCACTTGGCAGTTCCAAAATGGGTAATTTGGTTTTGTAGCCTTTAATTTCAATATCAAAAAAATCACTCATAATAACACCAGCTTTTGTTTGATTACTAAGATAGTTTAACATATTTTTTACCGTTTGTCCACTATGCAAATCA
The DNA here is from genome assembly GCA_045578765.1 of Christensenellaceae bacterium. Lineage (GTDB taxonomy): Bacteria > Bacillota > Clostridia > Christensenellales > Borkfalkiaceae > UBA1259. The sequence continues at coordinate 20,084 of JAZNKV010000011.1, forward strand.
TATATTTGTTTTTAACGGCATAAATTTAATTAACTTTGCGGAGGTGACTATGGACTTTTATTCGTTCGGTGCCGAATATGCACTGAAACGTTTTAACAGTGATAAAAACTTGGGTTTGTCACAAAAACAATATAGAAAAAATTTATCAACATACGGTTATAACGTTTTGACTAAAAAGAAAAACAAATCTTTTTTTGCTAGACTGTTTTGTGCGCTAAAAGAACCAATGATTATAATACTTATTTTTGGGCTAATTATGGCTTTTGGCACAAATCTAGGCAAGCAGTTAAAGTCGGGTAAAGGCGATTTTGTTGAGTGCTTTGGAATTTTATTTGCCATAATATTATCTGTATTTATAACGCTGATAATGGAGGGAAGTTCGCAAAAGGCGTTTAATGCATTAAGTAAGGTTTATGACAACGTTGCCGTAAGAGTTATAAGAGAAGGCAAGGTGATTGCGGTAAGCCAAAAAGACGTGGCTGTTGGCGACGTGGTTGTTATTGACAGTGGTGATAAAATAATCGCTGATGGCAGACTTGTGGAAAGCAAAGACTTATTTGTTGATGAGTCTGCGTTAACAGGTGAAAGTTCTCCCGTAAGAAAAAATGCAGAAATATCCTTAAACAAGAGCGTTTCGCTCGCTGATAGAGTAAATTGTGTTTATTCGGGAACTTTTGTAACAACGGGCAGTGCAAAAATGGTTGTTACTGCCGTTGGTGACAAAACTGAAATAGGCAATATAGCCAGTGAATTGTTAAAGGAAAAAGAAACTGCATCGCCTTTACAATCAAAGTTATCTTCATTAGGCAAGACGATTACGCTAATAGGCATCATAAGCGCTGTGATGGTGTTTACGATTTCAGTAGTAAGGTTAGCAGTTACTGGTAATTTAAATTTTTCAGGCGTGCAAGACTTGTTTATATCTTGTATTGTTTTAATAGTTGCAGCCGTTCCCGAGGGGCTACCTACAATAGTTGCAATTTCACTTGCTTTAAATATGATAAAACTTGCTAAGGGGAATGCGCTTATTAAAAAAATGAGCGCTACAGAAACAGCAGGTGCAGTTAGCGTTATTTGTTCGGATAAAACAGGTACGCTGACGCAAAACAAAATGAGTGTTGTTAGCGTGTGTTTAAGTACGGAGTGTAGCGCTCCCAAAAGCATAAAGTCAAAGGTTTTGTTAGAAAACTTTGTTTTAAACAGTACGGCTGAAATAATAGGAAGTGGAAAAAGCAAAATCTTAAAAGGTAGCGCAACCGAGTGTGCGCTTTTAACCGCTTATGAAATGAGTGGCAACGACGTTAATTACGAACGTTTAAGGCAAATGTGTACCATTATCGATAGGCAACCCTTTACTAGCGAAGAAAAGATTATGACCACGACCGTAGATATTGATGGAACGATTATAAAGTACTTAAAGGGTGCGCCCGAAAAAGTTGTGGATATGTGTGCGCTTTCAACAGCGCAAAAGATAAAATTATTAAAAGATGTTAAAAATCATCAAAAAAAGGCAAGAAGAGTGCTGTGTTTTGCGCATGCAACGACAAACGACTTATCTAAATATATATACGATGGGTTTGTTTCAATTCAAGACCCTGTAAGAAAAGACGTTAAAAAAGCCGTTAAGGATTGTTTTGGCGCAGGTATAAAAGTAAAGATGCTTACGGGCGATAATTTAGAAACGGCATTTGCAGTTGCAAACGAACTTAATATAGCGAGTAGTATAAACCAAGTTATAAACGCTGTTGAACTTGAAAAGTTAAACGATGCTGAGTTTGAAAAAGCAATTTCAAAAATTACGGTTATAGCAAGGAGTACACCTGCAATAAAATTAAGAGTTGTACGTGCGCTTAAAAACATGGGAGAAGTGGTAGCGGTCACTGGTGACGGAATAAACGATGCGCCCGCAATTAAACACGCGGACGTTGGTATAGCGATGGGTATTGCGGGAAGTGAAATTACCAAAGAGGCGGCGGATATCGTTCTACTTGACGATAGTTTTTCTACCGTTGTTAAAGCGGTGGCTTTTGGAAGAAACGTTTATAAAAACCTACAACGTTTTATTCTTTTTCAGCTTTCGGTAAACTTATCAGCGTTATTGTTTATAACCGTTTGTGCTGTTGTAAATTTACCCACGCCCTTCAATACGATGCAATTATTATGGGTTAATTTGATAATGGACGGACCGCCCGCACTAACTTTGGGGCTAGAAAATTCGGGTAAGCAAACGCTTCTCAATAAACCTGTAAAACGAACGGAAGCAATAATTGGTAAAAAAACTTTTTTACGCATTTTATTTAACGGTGTATACGTTGGAGTGATAATGTTGTTGCAATACAATTATAACTTTTTAGGTGTTTGCTTGAACGAGACGCATAATGCAATATTTAGTTTATTTATATTATTTCAGCTTTTCAATGCTTTTAATTCAAGAGAATTGGGCGCAGAAAGTATATTTAAGAGCGTAGGTGCAAATAAAGTTATGGTGTTTACTTTTGTGTGCGTGTTTATTCTTCATCTTGTAATTGTTCAGTTTATTCCGTCGCTCTTTGGTGTGAGCCCAATGAGTTTTATTAGTTGGATTAAGGTAATTTTTACGTCTTTCTCTATAATATTAGTTAGTGAAGCATATAAGGCTATTTATCGAGCGGTTAAGTATAGACTTTCTTTTAAAAGAGAAATCAAAAAATATGCATAATAGTAAAAGTGATGCAAACATAAATAAAAATTTTTTTGGGGCGTAAACTAAAAGATATGACTTCTATAACGCTAAGCGAGAAAGTAACAAACGAAAACAACTTATTATACGTGCAATCTGGAACGAATGAACTTTTATCTCACGCCGATTGCACGTTGCGATACAAGGCATGTGGTGGAAGAGCTATGCTTAACATCAACTGTCCCGAACGATATTTAGATATAGTAAAAACTGAACTCGCCGATAAGATTGCTGAAATAATCACAATAAAATATAAATACGATTATTTTAAGGAAACGGTAAGGGTAAACGGGCTATCCAATGCGGAAAAAGAAATATTGATGGCAAGTTTGATTGCTGCAGACCTTGATGACGACAAACGATATACATTTGAAAAAGTTAAAGACGTGTACACCATTGCTATAGATGGAGTGTATAACTTTAGGCTTAAAGCATTGCGTAAAAAGTGGGGCGAGGTCGTTTCATATATACCATCGTGCTTTTTAAATGAACAGCTAAAAGAATTTATATCATATTTACATGAAAACAAGAAGAAACGTGTTTTTGTAGAGGGGGGAAGAGTGTACGATAGCCATTATAGACGGTTAAAAAGAAGCAGTTTATTAGACGGAGAAAATCTAAAAATCATAAGGGAAGTTTTACTGTCGAATTGCGGGGAGGTAGAGCTTAGTGGAGTTATTCCTAAAGAAGATGAGTTCTACTTGAAAGAATTTTATAGCGACAAAATTATATTTTCAAATAGAATTGTTGAATAAAAGGTTGACAAAATTTTTTATATGTAGTAACATAATATCATAAATTTAATGCCGTTATTTACGGACAAGTAGCACCTTTAAGGTTTTTTAGAGAGCAAGGGTAGGTGAAAGCCTTGTAAACCAAAGAGGATAGTGAAACCACCGTATAGGCAAGGTTACCGTACTTAAAACGGAAAAGAGAGGTCATCATATTTGGTGGCAATTAAGGTGGAAACGCGGAAATTATTCGTCCTTAAAGCATTGCTTTAAGGATTTTTTATTTAGGAGGAAAAACATGAAAGTAAGTCTTAAAGATGGCTCAGTTTTAGAATTTGAAGGCGCTGTAAAAGTTGCAGACGTTGCAATGGCAATTTCTGAAGGTTTGTTTAGAAACGCCGTTTGCGCCAAGGTGGACGGTGAGTTGGTTGATTTGTCTACCGTAATAGAAAACGATTGCCAAATTGAAATCGTTACGTTAAAAGATAAAGAGGGTTTGCAAGTATATCGCCACACAACAGCGCACGTGCTTGCTCAAGCCGTAAAAAACATTTTCCCAACTTCAAAGTTAGCAATCGGCCCTACTATTGAAAATGGTTTTTATTACGATATAGAATTTAAAACGCCTATTTCACAACAAGATTTATTAAAAATTGAAAGTGAGATGAACGACATCATCAAGGGTAATTTCCCCATTGAGCGTATAGAATATTCTAAGAGCGATGCAATTAAGCTATTCAAAAACTTTTCAGAACCCTACAAGGTAGAACTTATTAATGATTTGCCTGCAGGGAGCGTAATTTCTTGTTATAAACAAGGCGATTTTATGGATTTGTGCCGTGGGCCGCACCTTCCTTCAACTGGTAAAATCAAGGCGTTTAAACTCACGTCAATTACCGGTGCTTATTGGCGCGGGGATGAAAAGAACAAAATGCTTACACGTATATACGGTACTGCTTTTGCAAAGAAAAGCGAGCTTGAAGAATATCTCACTGCACTTGAAGAAGCAAAGAAGAGAGACCATAATAAACTCGGCAGGGAATTAGGAATATTTATCACTGAAGACGTTGTAGGACAAGGCTTGCCACTTCTTGGACACAAAGGCGCAAAGATTATGCAAATTTTGCAACGCTTTGTTGAAGATGAAGAAGAAAAGCGTGGTTTCATGCTTACAAGAACGCCTTATATGGCTAAAAACGATTTATACCGTATATCAGGGCACTGGGATCATTATAGAGATAAAATGTTTATTATCGGTGACGAAAATTCTCCCGAAGCGATGGCTCTCCGTCCAATGACTTGTCCGTTCCAGTATCAATTATATAGAAACGGGCTAAAGAGTTATAGAGATTTACCTTGTAGGTATGCAGAAACGGCACCCTTGTTTAGAAACGAAGCAAGCGGTGAAATGCACGGGCTTATTCGTGTTCGCCAATTCACGTTGTCGGATGGACATATTATATGTACCCCTGAACAAATCGAAGATGAATTTAGGCGTTGTTTAGAACTCACTTATTATTTCCTTGATTGCTTGGGAATGAGAGATGATGTTACTTATCGCTTCTCAAAGCGTGGCAAATCAAAGAGTAGTAAATATATTGATAACGACAAGGCTTGGAACGAAACCGAAGCGTTAATGAAAGTTATTCTTGACAATATAGGTATTGATTACGTTGAAGCTGATGATGAAGCTGCTTTCTATGGGCCTAAACTTGATATTCAAGCAAAGAACGTTTACGGCAAGGAAGACACGATAATTACTATTCAAATTGACTTTGCAGCAGCGCACAACTTTGAAATGACGTACGTTGATGAAAACGGAACAAAACAATATCCGTTTGTTATTCATAGAAGTTCTATTGGTTGTTATGAAAGAACGCTTGCAATGCTCATTGAAAAGTATGCGGGTGCTTTCCCGTTCTGGATTTGCCCCGTACAAGTAAAAGTAATGAGCTTAACGGATAGAACTGCAGAATATGCCAAGCAAATTGTTGACAAGTTAAAATTAGCAGGGCTTAGAGCTGAAGTTGACGTAAGGAACGAAAAGATTGGCTATAAGATTAGAGAAGCACAACTTGAAAAAGTTCCATATATGTTTATTGTTGGCGATAAAGAAAAAGAAGATAACGTGGTTTCTGTTCGTTCAAGAAAAGAAGGGGATTTAGGCGTTATGGCGCTTGAAGACGTTATGGCAAAACTTGTCGAAGAAGATAGAAGCAAAAAAGTACAATAAAGATTAAACGAAACGCTCCGCATAAACGGAGCGTTTTTTGTGTTTAGATTCGTGAATAATATAAAGTGAAAGCGGAAGGGCTTTGCGCCCTTCCGCTTTCGGTAGGAAATAATAAAAAACGTGTAAGCTATTTTATGCGATTAAATCCTTTTCCGTAAACTTCGTTTGCTTCACAAACGATAACGAACGAATTTTCATCAAGCTTTTTAATCGCGTTCTTTAATGCTGAAATTTGGTTTGGTTTAACACACGTGAACAATACGCCTTTGGGGGTATGAGAATACATTCCTTCACCTTGAATTAATGTTACACCCCTTGGACTATGTGATATCAAGTAGGCAGATATTTCTTCTGCTTTTTCGGTTATGATATAGCAAAGTTTTGCGTGGCTTAAACCCAAAACAATCAAATCTGAAACTTTTGCACTTACAAAAATTAAAATCAAAGCAAATAAAACGTTTTCAGGATTGTTTAGGCTAAACGCACCAACAATGACAACCAGTCCATCAAATAGGGCAACGTGCGTTGCTATACTGCCAAAAGGAACAACGTGATACGTTAATCTACCCAATAGCTCTGTTCCGCCACTACTAGTTTCATACTTAATGAAAAGACCTATGCCGATACCTTGTAACACGCCACCATATAGACCAGCTAAAATGGGGTTTTGTGTTAGGTTTATAAGTTCGGTTGCTTCTGCAACTAGTCCGCAAATTTCTGTAAACAAACCGAGTGATGCAGTTGTGATAAAGCATCTCAAAATAAATATCCAACCCATTAGCTTAAAACCAAAAATAAGTATTGGAATATTTATTAAGACAATGAATAGCCCTGCGGGAAGCCCTGTTAAAATTTCTATTAGAGAAGCGGCACCACTAACGCCACCGCCAACAATTTTGTTTGGTATTAAAAACACTGCAAGACTTAAAGCGTAACTAGTACACCCCAATACCATAAAGGAGTATCGTTTAACTTCGTTAAGTATAATGCTCTTTTTAGACATATTATTTCCTACGTTTAATTTTGTTTGAATAATTTAACATTTAATCTTATAT
>JAZNKV010000012.1:0-31446 GCA_045578765.1 Christensenellaceae bacterium
GGAAATTTTCGGCATTATGGAGAAATACCCAAGAGGCCGAAGGGGCTCCCCTGCTAAGGGAGTAGTACGTGATAAGCGTAGCGAGGGTTCAAATCCCTCTTTCTCCGCCAACAAAAAACGCACTTTTGTCTACCAAGACAAAGGTGCGTTTTTTGAATGATGTTTGCCTGCGCCAATGATGACGGCTACGCCTAATGATGTGTGCCTGACGGCACATTGGGGCAAACATCGCATCACTGCGGAACGCAGTGGAGCAACATCATTTTGAGCGAAGCGAAAAACATCATATCGCCGCAGGCGATGCATCATTGATGATATACAAGGTTCTGTTTTGGTTTATCAAAGATTTTGGCTTGACTTGTTTTTTCAAGTATGATAAAATACTGACAATTAAACTGCGATTGGAGGAAAACCAAGATGGATTTAGGTAAAATACGAATAGAGTATAAAGAGAATGACAATGTTGTTCAAATTTATAATTCTCCACAGGCTTGCTCGCTTGTAATCAATGGCAAAGTGGTAGACCAATATTTAGGTTTGGTTGCAACGCGCTTTTGTTTAAAAGGCGAAATAGACTCCAGCAATGAACCACAGATTACGGTAGAAGCAAAAATGGGTTTTTTTAATATGCGACTGTACTATAACGGTCGTCTTGTTGCTAAAAAATTTATGGGAATGGGTTGATTTAAAGAGAAAAGCAAAACATCTCCCACCTTTTTACTGTTCTTTCGCAACAAAATGAGATCATCAAACGATGGTCTTTTTTGTTGCGAAAAATAAGAAAGAGGGATTTGAATTAGGAGCGAGCAAACTTTTGGTTTGCGTGTTCGCCAAAGGCGAAAAAATAGTCCAGTGGACTATTTTGCGGGAGGCTCGAGAGAAGCGAATCCCTCTTTCTCCGCCATTAGAGACCTAATCCGAATTCAATTCGGGTTGGGTTATTTATTTTAAAAATAAAAAAACAACGCCTACCGTGGACGGTTGCTTTACTCCGTGTGTCCACCCACTCGGTAAAGTCAGAAAGCGTTGTTTATATTATTATATGTAACAACAATACAAAAGTCAAGAGAAAAAAGATTAAACTATTCGGATTTCAAAGCTAACACTCCGCCACGAAAAAGGACACCAAAAAGGTATCCTTTTTTCGTGGCGTAAAAAGTGTTTTGGTTTGGTTCTTTGGTTCTGACGTCTTTGACGGGCATACAGCGATGGGCAAGTTCATCGTAGCAAAGCGGAGATGCGTTCCCTCTTTCTCCGCCATTAGAAACCTAATTTGAACACCTTTCAAGTTGGGTTTTTTGCTTTTAATATTATTTAATAAAAATATTGTTTCAATAAAGCTTGTTTGTTGTCTTTAAGTATGATTAATTATGGATTGTTTTGACAGTTAAAGCATTTATTTATTGACAAAATATACAAATTATGATATATTGAACGAAAATATACGTGTTGGTAACACAAACCATTGAGGATATTATGAGTAAGTGTATTGTTTTTGATTTAGATGGAACTATAATAGATTCGTTTCCTGATATTTATGAGAGCTTAAATAAGGCGTTGGAGCAAAGCGGTTTCCCGGCGATTAGTTTTGAAAAGTTTTTCGCTATTGCAGGGTATGGCCCAAGAAATTTAATTAAAGATTCTGTTGACGGGCCAATTGAACCGCAAAAATTTGAAGAAACAGTTGCTCTTTACAACGATATTTATACTAATTGTGGAAGTCCTAAAACCGTGCGTTATGAAGGAATGGCGGAAGTACTTGCAGAATTGAGACGTAGGGGATATATTCTTGCAGTACGTACAAATAAAGCGCAAGCAACAACTGACGACATTGCAAATAGAATACTTGTTGGAATGGTGGACTTGATTTGGGGAAGCAAGGAAGGCCGTGAAATTAAACCTTACGCTGAGTCAGTTTTACCCATACTTAGAATGTATGATGCTAAACCCGAAGAAACGTTTATGGTTGGCGATATGAAAGCTGATATCGATACCGCTAACAACGCTGGCATGAAGTTCATAGGTTGTTTATGGGGTTATGGTAAAGAAGCGGATATGAGAGCGTCAGGTGCAACCGTTTTTGTAAAAAAACCTGAAGAATTGCTTGATTTAATTAAATAATTATATTTAGAATAGTTTAATAAAACAACATTAATAAAAGGTCATTATTTTTTATAGGAGAGAAATTGTGAAAAAACTTTTAACAATTATATTGGCTGTGGTATTGGCGGTGACCTGTCTTGGATTGGTAGCTTGCAAACAAGATGAACCTACTGGAGATGGAAGCATTTGTGGTACTTATAAATTAAGTTCAGTGATTTATGAAGGTAATGAAATAACGATTGGTTCGCAAGAAGCAGATTCTTTGGGGTTTACTGCTGACACTGTTGTTTTAACAATTAACAGTGATGGAACAGCAACTTTAGTTAACATTGCTGTCGCTGATGGGTATGCTTCTGGAACGTGGACAAGAGAAGGTAACGATTTCATTATGACAGTTGATACAGAATCTCAAATTTTTGCTATTTCTAATAACACAATTACCATAACTGGTGATGGAGAAGTTATAATTTTAACAAAAGTAGTATAACTTCAACAAATAGAACTTATTAAATTGATATAAAAATGACTAATAAAAAGCACCGCAGTACTTTGTGACTGCGGTGCTTTTTCTATGCATTTGTGTTTAACATATTAAACGCCTTCACGATAACGTGTGAAAGGTTTAACAGTTGGTCGTTAGAGATGGTGTCGTTTGCATTCATAAGTATTGTATTTTTTACCTGCTCGCTAATTACTTCTTCAGCGCAGTTGGAAAGTAAAACTTTTTCTACTTCAATTGCTGTTTTAGTTATCAAATTATCACTTATAAAGCCGTGAAGAAGCCCTTCAATAAGAAGAACTGTTTGACTTACGTTAAGCGGTTTGCCACCAGCGATTTTTCTTAAAATAGAAGCAATAACCACTGAAAGTGATCCGCTGAGAAGTCCTGCATAAACTGACTGTGTTGAGAACTCAAAAGATTTCAACACGAAAATCATTTCATAAGCATTATATAAAAGCATACAGAGTAAAAACGGAGAGTATGCCAAAATAAATTGTGGCAATTTTTTCGCCAAATATTTATCAGCTATAACCTTAATAATGCCAATAACCAACGCAATAACGAGTACGGGTAGGCTGTAAGTTGCAAAAAATTCTTGTAGTAATATATAATCCATAATTCACCTTTTTTTAGGAGTGGCAAACGGATTATCTTGCGTGAAGCGCTACTTTTAGTCGTTTATAAAAACCATCAAATCTTAAATAGCGGTAAGTTTTCAATCAGCCACCTCCTTTATTTTTTGCGTTTGACGATGCAAAAAGTATATTTACAAATCAAACGCTTTCCCAAACGCCAAAAAAATGTTATCACTATTTTCTTATTTGTAAATAGAGTTATGACGCAAAAATAAAATATTTTTAAGGACTTGCCATCTTTGATAATTATTCATTATGTAACATAATTTTTAAAGTAAAAAAATTTTAGGAGGATGTTTGTGTTAATAGACGGCATTTTGTTTTTGATAGGCAAGCTAACGTTTTTTACGGGCAGTATTTTAGGCGGAAGCTCCTTTCCAAAACCACTTTCACAAAAGGAAGAAGCAGAGTGTTTAAAACGCATGAAAGAAGGAGATATGGAGGCGAGAGATAAGCTAATTAGCCACAACTTGCGCCTTGTTGCGCACGTTGTAAAAAAGTACTCAGGTTCAGCGGAAACGGACGACTTGATTTCGGTTGGTAGCATTGGGCTTATAAAGGCGGTAAACACGTTTGAGCAAGGCAAGGGCACACAGCTTGCAACATATACCGCTAGATGCATTGAAAACGAAATTTTAATGCTTTTACGTTCTTCAAAAAAGCATAAAAATGATGTATCATTACTTGACCCTATGGGTGCAGACAAGGACGGCAACGAACTTACGTTAATGGACCTTTTGTGTGAAAAAGAAGATACCGTTTTCGCAAAAGTTGACAAAAGTATAGAAAGAGAGAAGTTTTTGGAACTATTAAAAGACACGCTTAATGAACGAGAATATACAGTTTTGTGTTTGCGATATGGCTTAAAGGGAGGAAAGACTTATCCTCAACGCGAAGTGGCAAGGTTCTTAAAGATTTCTCGCTCATATATTTCACGCATTGAAAAGAAAGCGATTGACAAGTTAAGGCAAGTGGTAAAAAAAGGGCAATTTTACTGTTAAAATAATATAACCTAAAATGTTATTGCATTTTATCTTTAAATAATTGACAAATCTAAGCGGTTGTATTAAAATTGTATTCAAAGGAGAAAGATATGGAAAGCAAGATTGCCGTTGTTGCAATAATCGTTTCGGACACAAGCGCTGTTGAAAAAATTAATGCTTTGCTCCATGCGTTTGGCGATTATATTATAGGGAGGCTTGGGCTTCCTTATAAGCCTAAGAACGTTAACGTTATCAGTGTTGTTATGGATGCTCCGCAAGAAGTAATAAACTCTCTTTCGGGCAAACTCGGCATGATTGGCGGTGTGAGCAGTAAAGTTCTCACAACGAAATAATATGGCTTACACGTTTATTAGCGGTGCGACGGGTGGTATAGGCAAGGCTTTCTGTTTTTGTTGCGCAGAAAAATCATACGATTTATTTTTGACGGGCAGGAGTGAGCAAAAGCTACTTGAGTTGAAAGTGGAACTTGAGCAAAAGTTTAACGTTCAAGTTAAAACGTTTGCTTGCCAATTAACAAGTGAACTATCCCGCCAACAAATGATTGACTATATTGACGCAAACGGCATTAAGTTTGATAGGATTATTAACGTTGCAGGCGTGGATACGCAAAAAGCGTTTATGGATTACACGCTTGAAAAGGTTCTCTTTCAAATCAGGGTTAATGCAGAAGCGACTATAAGCTTGACTTACTCACTTTTGCAAAGGCGTGCTGAAAAAACGCAGGTGATAACTATTTCGAGTATGTCTGGCGCGTCACCTATGCCGTACTTTGCGCTCTATAGTGCTACAAAAGCAATGCTTATTAACTTTTTCACGGCTTTGCATTATGAACTGAAAAAGCAAGGTGTTAACGTGACGGTCGTTATGCCTGGCGGTGTGCCCACAAGGCCTGATATTATTCAAGATATAAAAGGGCAAGGATTGTGGGGGAAGTTATCGAGTAAGCCTGCAAAGTTCGTTGCGGAAAAGTCGCTAAAAAAAGTGAAAAAAAATAAAGTAAAATATATACCGGGTGCGTTTAATAGGCTACTTAATGCCTTGATGAAAATAGTTCCAAAAAGGATTGTTTTAAGTTATATTGCGCACCGATGGAAGAAATTGGAAAAAGACGCTTTTTAGGCGTTTACAAAAGGGGAAAAAATGAGTTTAGCGGATAAAATTTTTATTCAAACGTGTAGGGACATTATTGATAATGGTTTTTGGGATACGGATTTACCTGTTCGCCCACACTGGGAAGATGGAACGAAGGCGCACACTGTCAAGAAGTTTTGCATAGTGAATAGGTACGATTTGAAAAAAGAATTTCCTATTATAACGTTAAGGCGCACGGCGTTTAAGTCTGCCATTGATGAAATTTTGTGGATATGGCAAAAAAAGAGCAACAACGTTAACGAACTCAATTCTCACATTTGGGATAGTTGGGCAGACGAAACGGGTTCGATCGGCAAGGCTTACGGCTATCAAATGGGCGTTAAGCATCAATATAAAGAAGGCATGTTCGACCAAGTGGATAGAGTGCTTTTCGACTTAAAGAACAACCCTTCATCAAGAAGAATAATGACAAACATTTACGTTCATCAAGATTTAAACGAAATGAATCTTTATCCATGTGCATATTCAATGACCTTTAACGTTTCAGGAAAGACCTTGAACGGAATACTCAATCAAAGAAGTAACGACGTGCTTACTGCAAATAACTGGAACGTTGTTCAATATGCAATACTACTTCATATGTTTGCGCAAGTTTCGGGCTTAGAAGTAGGTGAACTCGTTCACGTTATAGCAGACGCGCACATTTACGATAGGCACGTTCCCATCGTTGAAAAGATTATGAAAAATCCACAAATGCCCGCGCCAAAACTTTGGATTAACCCAGAAGTAAAGAACTTTTACGATTTTACGGTAGATGATTTTAAACTTGAAGGATACGAATACACTAAACTCGAAGATAAAATAGAGGTGGCAATATAATGAAAGCGATAGTTGCAGTAGATAAAAAATGGGGAATAGGCAAAAAGAACGACTTGCTTTTTTCTCTCCCCGCGGATATGGCGTACTTTAGAGAAAAAACCTTAAACAAAATTGTGGTAATGGGTTCAAACACTCTTAAATCTTTCCCTGGTGGAAAGCCTTTAAAAAACCGCACGAACATAGTTTTATTCCCTGGCGGTGAAAAACGTGATGATTGCATTATTGTTGAAAGCTTAGAGGAGTTGGCGGTTGAACTTAAGAAATATAATACTGACGACGTGTTTATTATAGGCGGTGCAATGTTCTATAAAACAATGCTCCCGTATTGCAGTGAAGTTTTGGTGACAAAAGTTGATGCTGACGGTGGGGCTGAAGTTTTCTATGAGAACCTTGACCAAAAGGAAGAATGGACGTGTATTTCAGCTCAGCCACAAATTGAGACAAACGGATATAAAATTTCGTTTACCGTGTATGAAAATTCTAAAGTAAAGGAATTTTAATTAGCATAACAAGGCGCTATAAATTTATGGCGTCTTTTATACTGCGAATTTTACTGCAAAAAAGGAGAAAAAATGTTAAAAGCGTCAAACAGAGAACTTAATTTAACACAAGGCCCGTTATTTAAGCAATTGCTAAAAGTGGCGCTACCACTGGTTGCAACAAATATACTGCAACTTCTTTTTAATGCGGCAGACGTTGCGGTTATTAGCATTTTCCGTGGCGACCAATCAATGGCATCGGTTGGTGCAACTTCGTCTTTAATACATCTAATAACCAATCTATTTATAGGGCTTGGTGCAGGTTCAAGCGTTGTTTTGGCAAAGTTCGTTGGGCAAAACAACCTTTCTCGTTCAAGAAAGTTAGTGGGAACGTCAGTCCTTTTAAGTTTATTATTGGGTGTTGTATTGTTGTTTGTGGGTGTTGTAGGCTCAAGAGAATTTCTTGTTTGGATGAATTGTGACGTAACTCTTTTAGATAAAGCAACAACTTATTTAACCATATATTTTTTAGGAATGCCTATAATAATGCTATATAACTTTTGCGCAGGTATTCTTCGTGCGGTAGGTGATACTTTCCGGCCAATGCTGTTTTTGGTTATAAGTGGTGTGGTTAACGTTGGCTTAAACGTGTTTTTTGTGCTTGTTTGTGGTATGGACGTTGAAGGTGTTGCAATCGCCACCGTAGTTTCTCAAGCCATCTCAGCCTTTCTTTGCGTAATAGTTATGTTAAAAGGAGAGGGCTTTAGTAAATTTTCTTTCAAGCATTTTAGAATATATAGGGAAGAACTTAAAGAAATAATTAAAGTTGGCTTGCCAAGTGGTATTCAAGCAAGCATGTTTTCAATTTCAAACGTAATAATCCAATCGACCATAAATGCTTTCGGTGCAATATATACAGCTGCAAACACCGTTGCAACTCAGTTTGAAGGCTTTGTTGGTATGGCAGGCAACAGCGTTGCAGTAGCAAACATGTCGGTAGTAAGCCAAAACTACGGGGCAAGAAACAAAAAGCGAATCACTCGTTCGATAATTTATGCAAGCATTACTGCAACTGTTGTAAATTACACGATAGGTGCTGGAATATTGTTGTTTGCAAATCAACTTTGTTCTATTATGACAAATGATTTAGTAGTTGTAGAAATTGCAAAAATAAGGCTAACAATAATGTGTTTAACTTTTGCGATAGGCTCTGTTATGGACACGTTAACTTACGCACTCCGTTCGTTAAGTAAGTCAACGACTGCAATGGTAATAAGCATATTCTTTGTTTGCGTGTTTAGAATTGTTTGGTTGAACAGCATATACTTATTGAACCCTATTTATGAAATGATTTTCTATTCATATCCAATCAGTTGGGCACTGTGTATAATAGTTAACTTGATATTCTTAATTCCAACAATAAAGAAAATTAAAGAAAAAAACACCACGGTTGACTAATTTTAAAACAAACAAAACAAAAGCACCAAGTAAAGTGGTGCTTTTTCACATTTAAAAGGCAAAATTCATACAGTTAAATGGAAAACAAACAAAAAAGGAGAGAATATGAATCCATTTAACGAAAAGCCAAGACCAATAGAAAAAACGCTTCAAAACTGGCAACAACTATACCCGAAACCATACAACAAAAGGGAAGTTGACCCGTATACTAAATGCCGTATCATTTTAATGAACGGCACGGAGTTTGAAGCAAACTGGTTTTCGCATCAACTTGCAAGGCACACTTGCAATAACGAATTCCGCCGTGAAATTGCATTAACACGTGAAGTTGAAAAACAGCAACAGTTAAAGATTTCTTTGCTTAAACCCAAAGATGAAAGCATATTAGAACATACTATTGGTTATGAACAGCTTGCCGTTGACCTGACCGCTGAACTTGCCAAGCGTGAGCTTGACTGTTCGGTAAAGACGGCGCTTGATTTTGCGCTTTTAGAAGACTTTGACCACCTATACCGCTATGCAAACCTTTTAGAAATGGAACAGGGCGTTTATGCAGAGTGGCTTGTTGGTAGGTATACTGAAATAATGCCCGGTAGACCAACTATATCCCACCATCGCTTTCCCAAAGACAACGTTAGGTGCTGTATAAACGCAAAGACGGCAGACGTTCAAACAGTGCTAAACACAATGATAATCACGGGTGCTGAACAGCAAACAATGAACTACTATATGAACGTTACAAACTTTGCTAATAGTGATTTAGGAAGGCGGTTGTATCAAGAAATTGCGCTCGTTGAAGAGGAACACGTTACCCATTACGAATCGCTTATGGATGGCGAATCAACGTGGTTAGAAATGTTGCTGTGGCACGAATATTGCGAGTGTTACTTGTACTGGTCTTGCTATATGACTGAAACAGATGCGTATATCAAAAATTTATGGGAAGAAAATTTGTCGTTTGAAATTTCGCACTTACACCGCGCCGTTGAACTGCTTAAAAAGTACGAAAACAAAGATTGGCAAGAAGTTATTCCCGTTGGTGACTTCCCAGCACCAATTTGTTTACACGAAAATATTGATTACGTACGCAAAATTTTGTTTGACACCGTTCAATATACGACCGATAGAGATAATTACGTTAAGATTAAAGATTTACCTGAAAGTGCAGACTTTTTCAAATTCCAAAACATAACCAACCCCACGATAGAAATAGTTCCGTCTCACAACGTAATAAGGGCATCAATAAGCAGAAGAGGTATGGACTATAGGTATCAAACAGCGCCTAACCCCGTACCAGAACTACGCGATAGGCGTGTTGATAATACAAGTGTGGGAAGAAAACCTAACGCAACAAATTCTACTTCCTTTTATTGTAACGATTAGTTTTTTGGGCTTACCAAAAGGTAAGCCCTTAATGATGTCAAAAAATGAGAATAAAAATATTGCAAATTTGTTTTTTTATATAAAAATTCGTGATATAATATAAAAAAGTCATGGAGAGTAATATGAAATACGACGTTAAAGAGTTCACTTTGGAGCAAAAGATAAAGCTCTTATCTGGCAGAACTTACTGGACTACAAACGATATAGATGGTAAGGTAAGAAGCCTGTGGTTTTGTGACGGGCCACACGGTTTAAGAAAACGTGTTGATGGTACAACAGTTTGTGCTACAGCAATGCCAAGCTTAGCCAACCTTGCAAATAGCTGGGATAGAGAAAGCGTTTACTTAAACGCGCAAACCATTGCGGATGATTGTATTGAAAACGACGTTGACGTTTTGCTTGCGCCTGGTGTCAATATTAAAAGAACCCCGCTTGGCGGAAGGAACTTTGAATATTTTTCAGAAGACCCTTACCTTGCGGGCGAGCTTGCAGTTGAGTTTATTAACGCTGTTCAAGAAAGTGGCGTTGGTACAAGCTTAAAGCATTACTGTATGAACAACCGTGACTTTGAACGTTTATTTCAATCAAACGAAGCAGATGAACGCACTATGCGTGAGATTTATTTAAGACCGTTTGAAATAGCTGTAAAGAAGTCAAAGCCCACTACCATTATGTGTGCATATAACCTTGTTAACGGCATTTTGGCGAGTGAGAACAAGTGGCTTTTAACTGATATTCTTCGTGATGAGTGGGGCTATGAAGGATTGGTTGTTTCTGATTGGAGTGCTGTTAAAAACGCATATAAATCTTTGCTTGCTGGTGTTGACCTTGAAATGCCAAACAATGAACCCTCATACGAGATACTTAAAAATGCGCTCGAAAAAGGATATATTACTGAACACGATATTGACCTTCACGCTCAAAGAGTTTTGGACTTAATTGAGAAGTGTGATAAAAATAAAGAAACTAGAAAAACGTCTTTCACTAAAGCTCAACGTTATGAAAATGCAATTAACGTTGCAAAAGAAAGTATTGTAATGCTTAAAAACGATGGCATTTTACCATTAAAGCAAGGTACTATTATGGTAACGGGTATGATGGTTAATAACCCTGCAATCGGTGCATTTGGCTCTGCGTTAGTTGAATCTGACAACAAGCCCAAGAACTTATGCGATATGTTAAATGCTCAAGGTACGGAAGCCGAGTTTAAGGAATATATTATTCACCGCGAAGAAAGGGCATCAATTCATTGTGGTGGTGCTTTTGATACTGCATTTGAAACTGATGCCGTTGTAATTTGTGTTAAAGGACCAGATGAAGGGGAAGGTGGAGATAGAGTTAGAATTAAGCTTCACGATACCCAAGAAGATTTCATCATTAACATGGCAAAAGCAAACCCCAATGTTATCGTTTGTGTTTATGCAGGTAGTGCAGTTGACATGAGTGCTTGGATAGATAAAGTAAAGGGTGTTATATTAGTTGGTCTTGCCGGTGTTGGCGTACACGAAGCGTTAGCACCAATCATCACAGGCAAACTCAGCCCAAGTGGTAAACTTGCAGAAACCTTCCCGCTTTGCATTGAAGATACTCCTGCTAGTACGACTTTGGGTGATGGTTTCGTTGACCATTATAAAGAAGGATTATTCGTTGGTTATCGCTATTATGACAAGTATGAAAAGAAAGTATTGTTCCCATTTGGCTTTGGTCTTTCGTATGCAAACTTTACTTATTCAAATTTAAGCATTGAAAAACAAAGCGAAACAGACTACGTTGTAAGTTACGATATTACCAACAATTCTGATATTGACGCTAAAGAAGTTTCTCAAATTTACGTTCGTGACGTTATTGCAAGAGTGGTTAGACCTATAAAGGAACTTAAAGGTTTTTCTAAAGACTTAATTAAAGCAGGCGAAACGAAGAGAATTAGTGTTAAATTAGATAAGAGTGCTTTTGCTTTCTATAGTATTCCGTTAAAAGATTGGCAGGTTGAAAACGGCAACTTTGAAATTATGGTTGGTGCATCTTCACAAGATATTAGACTTAGTGGTAAGATTAAAATTGAACTTCCCGACCACACTCAAAGTAGTTTTGACTATGTAGCAAACCCTGATTATAATTTAACCAAGTTTGGTTGGAGAAAAGGTTTTATTCCAGACAAACCTTTTGACCCTGAAAGTTTTAACAACAACGATTAATTTAACTAAAAAAGCAAAACGGTGTTCATTTTTGAACACCGTTTTTAGTTTTAAATTCCATTTTTAATTCTAAATGCCTTTGGAGAAAGCCCCTCGCGTTTTTTAAATGCTGTGCTAAAATAATATTGATTTTCAAACCCTAACCTAAATGCAATTTCACTTATACTATAAGCCGAAGTAAGTAAAAGTTTTTTTGCGTTTTCAATTTTAAATTTGATAATATAATCGCCTGTTGAACAGTTAAAGGCACGTCTAAACCTAAAGTTCAAGGTTGATGGGTTTGTTAAAGAAACCTTGCATAAATCATCAATGCTAATTTTTTTGTCAAGGTTCTTTTCGAGATAATTTGTAACACAATTTAATATACTGTCATTGATTTTTGCGTTATCAAGCATTGTTAAGCCAACGTGTTCACTTGATATTTGCAACAAAATGTCTTCAATTAAATGTTGTTTGTAGTACAGCGATTGCGTTGAAGTGCTTGATAAAAGTTTTTCATAAATAGTAATAGAAGATAAAAAACGTTCTTTGTCTTTGATTTCGATTTTACCTGTGGGCAAAGTGGGTAAAAATGAACAATTAAAATTAAGTTTAAATTGAACGTAAATGAATTCAAGTTCCTTATTAACGTGTCGCTTAAAGTGTTCACTATCAGAAAAGATTACTGAATCGCCTTCACTAATAATCGTTTTTTTGCCGTGTAGTGATAGGGCAAAACTGCCTGATTTTATATACAGAAAGGCATAGGTCGGTTGCACACCGTCAGTTATATTAAATTCTTTTCTTTTTGTGACTTTGCCATTGATTAAAATAAAAGGTTTTTCCATAATACACCCAAAGAAATTGTTGGATTTTATAAATTCAATTTTAGCATATTGTATTGTTAAAATCAAGTGTTAATGTTAAAATATAAAAAACAAATGGAGGAACATATGAAAATCACGTTAGATGTAAATAAAGTTTACGACTGTGACCTTTTAGTTTGTGGCGGTGGCGTTAGTGGTATATCAACTGCAATCTCAGCAGGTAGAAGTGGGTTAAATGTTATATTGATTGAGTCAGGCAACTGTCTTGGTGGTACTGCAACTGAAGGTTTAGTTGGCCCGTTTATGACTTGTTACGACGTTGATGGGAAAGAGCAAATCATCAAAGGTTTGTTCGATGATATAGTAAATCGCCTTATTGAAAAGGGTGGGGCAGTTCACTCGTCAAAATGTAGGGGAAGCGATGCTTATAGTGCTTATCGTTGGTATGGGCACGTTGGCGTTACACCTTTTAATGCAGAAACATTAAAACGTGTTGCTGAAGAAATGTGCTTGGAAAACGGTGTTAAAATATTATATCACACCACTTTAGTTGATTGTGCAACTGAAAATAATGAGATAAAGTGTGTTTATGCTTACGGTGGAGAGCAACTTATAAGGATAAACGCAAAGACTTTTGCGGACTGTACGGGTAAAGCAATTCTTGCTAAAAAAGCAGGCGCTGAAGTTTATTTTGGCGATGAAAATGGCGAAGTTCAACCCTCATCGTTGTTTTTCACCGTTAAAGGTGTTGACAAGGAAATGCTTGATGAAAATGCTAAAAATTATTTGGGTGACGGCACTACGCTTTTCCATATGAAAGAAGTTGAAAAAGCAAGGGCAGAAGGTAAGTTTAGTAGTGGAACTCTTAAAACAAGATTGTTTATGAATTCAGACGGAGAAACTTGGACGGTTAATATGGCTCAAGAAAACGATGGGTTTGACCAGTTTAGTGCAGAAGGCGTAACCAATGCTGAAATTTCTCAAAGAAAACAAGTTGAAGAAATTTTTGAGTTCTTAAAAACTTTGCCACCTTATAAAAATATAAAGTTGGTTAAAATGGCAGATAAAATAGGTGTTAGAGAAAGCAGAAGAATGCGTGCCGTTAAACAGTTTACTCTTGCAGACATTGAAAGTGGTGAAAAGCATGCTGATAGAATTGCTAAGTGCTCTAACTCGGTTGACGTTCACTTAAAACATGGTAGCATCTATACTGAGCAAAAAAGGACAAACTACTATATACCTTTGTCATGCATGATTAGTAAAGATTTTACTAACCTTATGGGTGTAGGTAAGTGCATTGATGCAGATAAGTTCGCTTTTGGTGCCGTTAGGGTAATGACTCCTTGTATAGCAATGGGTCATGCTGCGGGAATAACGCTTGCGAAAGCCGTTAAAGAAAACAAGGCTATTAAAGACGTTAATGTTTTAGAAGTTCAAAAAGACTTAGTTAAACAAGGCGCAATCATTGACTAAAAATAAAAATGTTATAAAAAACTTAAAACGGCACACGAATAGTGTGCCGTTTTATTTTTTTGTAGTTTATTCTAATTAAAAAATTTAACTAATTTTTTGCTTAATCTTTTTCAACTTTAATTACCGTTAACACGTTTTTTTCGACCATAAACTTAACGTTAAACTCCGCAAATGTCATGCCGTAGATTCTACCGTCGTCGTGATAAGATGGGCGTGGGTCGTCACTCAAACACTCAATAAGCCCGTCCAATTTGTCTTTAGGAAAGTTTTCTAAAAGTTTATCATCAATGATAACTTTAACCTTATAATCGCTAACTTCGTCAGCATAACCGCCGATGGCGGTTGGTATGCTGTCTGTTTTAGGTAAATAAGGTTTAACGTCAAAAATGGGTGTGCCGTCAAGCAAGTCTGCACCTGAAACTATCAAAACGTTTCCAAACTCTTGGTCTTTTTCAACGCCCACTAATTTTACTACAGAAAGCCCTAAGTTGTTTGGCCTAAAGGGTGAACGGCTGGCAAAAACGCCGACTTTTTTGTTGCCACCAAGCCTTGGCGGGCGAATTAGCGGGCAAAAGTCTCCATCAACGTGTGCCTTTGAAAAATCAAATATAAGCCATAGGTGTGAAAACGTTTCAATTTCCCTTAAAGCATCGCTGTTTCGGTATTTAGGGTAAAATATAATTTTTGATAAAACCGATGGCGCTCTTCCGCTTTGGCGGGGGATACCAAATTTTTCCTTGTAATCGTTTTGAATATAAGCTATCGGCTCAATAACGTGTTTATTCATTATTTATCTTTACTTTCAAACCAAGTATTAACAAACGATGCAACCGGCTTTGCAAGCTCTTTTATGTCCCACTTTGTAGTGTTTACAATTAAATCGTAAGAGCTTCTGTCGCCCCATTCACCGTCTGCGATAAGGTAACGTGTGCGTGCACGGTTTTTGTCAATGCGCTTAATCATGCGCTTAACTTGTTTATCGGTCAAATTTTCGCCTTTTTCGGCACGTTCTTGACAACGTTTGATTTTTGCATCCATATCCGCGCAAACAAAGATGTTGAGCGGGTTATAGTCTTTTAATAATACGTCGGCATTTCTTCCAACTAAAATACAGTTTTTACCTGCAGATGCAATTTCTTCAATAATCTTTTTTTGTTCTTGCAATAGTTTAGCGTCAGGCGAATCTATAACGAAAGGCGACACGAAAGAGTGATGGAAAGATAGGGTGTAGGTTTGCCATGCGTGATTGTTTAATGCGTATTCAACGTAATCTTCATCAACGTCGTGGCGCTTTGCGATTTCAGTTATAATTTCACGGTCGTAATAATCGTAGCCCAAAATGTCTGCAAGCCTTTTACCAAGTTCTCTGCCACCACTACCAAATTCACGGCTGATTGTAACGATGTTCATATTTGTCCTCCCTTTGAAACGCACATTATTATGTGAGTATTTCTATAAATATTATATAATATTTTTCTCATAAAATCAATAGATTTTAAAATTTTTGCATTTATGACAGTATGCTGTCATAAACAAAGCTTATAATTAAATCAAAACGTATTAAGGGGTGAACATATGAAAAGGTGTAAAAATAAAAGTTCAAAGTCGATTAAGAGTGGAATAAACGGCTGTTTAATTTGGCTTAGTTTATCATTAGTTCTTTGTGTTGTTACAATAATAATGAGTATAAGTTAATAAACCCCAAGCCAAAACTTGCTTGGGGATTTATTTAATTATCTAATTAAATTGAAACTTTTACACTATATTCGATTCCCGTTTATAGCACAAAAAAATCGGCCCTAATCAAACTCAAAGGTTTGTTTTGGACCGATTTGGCACCACCACGGGGAAACTCGTCCGTGAAAGCACTACCGAGCTCTTGTCCGTTAGAAAGTCCGTCAAAAGCCGAGCGAACCCACGGGGTACTCATCAACCCGTAGCAGAGAAACTAAAAAAGGATAGTAAAAAACTATCCTTTTTTGTTTGGCACCACCACGGGGAATCGAACCCCGGATTCCGCCGTGAGAGGGCGGCGTCTTAACCGCTTGACCATGATGGCACGTCGAAGCACGTTCTTGCGTCAGCAAACAAGCAAAAACTTGTTTGCAAAGACAGCCAAACGGCTTCTCCTTATCGCAAAAATTTCTAGCGACAATTTTTGCGAAGAGATTACTAAAAATAAGAAATTAAGTTAAAGACAACAGCAAAACGCATGCAAAATCTTTTTATAACGCTTAATCTTTAATTATATTTTAACACAATCTTTTTGTATTTGCAAACGATTGAGCTATTTAGTCAAAAAAAATGACCTGCATCGGCCGACGGAAAAGAAAATATCAACCCGTTTTGTAAACAGGTGAATGCTCGGTGTATTGCCTCTGCATCTCTTATTAGTGGCTGGAATAAACGTCAGCCAAGAGCACCGCTAATCAATAACTTGCCGTAAGCTTTCTTATGAAATGTTGTGGATTTTTTTTACTTTTCCTATCGCACCATGAAGGCTAAGATTATTGTAACAAAAAATGAACAAGTATTGCAACAAATAATTTGACATTTTTTGTTATTTATCATAAAATTTTTATAGTAAAAATTTACCAAAATAAAACCTATGAAAAAGTTGCTCAATTTTAGGCCGTTGCTATTTATATCTTTAAGCTTATGCAGTGGTATAGCCACCGCATATTTTATATTGCGCGGTTTTATAGTTTGGGCAGTATTATTTATCTCGGTTTTCGTATGCTTAACGGGGCTATTTTTATTTTTGTTTACTAATAAATCTAGTCGCAAGAAAAACGGCATGTTCATAGCTGTTTTGATTGCGTTTTTCTTGTTTGGTGCGTTTGCGTTGAACGTGCAAATAACGCGCTTTTCTTCGCCCGAACTTAGTGGTGGGTTTTACACTGTTACGGGTAGGGTTGGAAACTGTTATAAAACTTCTTCTGGCAACAAACTTACACTTGACGGCGTTCACGTTAAAGGTGGGATTAACGGTAAATTAAGCTATAAACTTTCTTTAACTGTTTATGGTGAAAGTGACATAGATATAGGTGACGTTATCGTTTTTTCTTCACACGTTTATGAAAATTCGTATATTTATGAAGGTAATTTTAACGCATACAGCGTTGAGAAGAACATAAAATATAGCGCAACTGTTTCACTTGGTGACATAACCTTGGTTGGCAATTTCAAAACTGTGTTTGACCAAGTAAACGTGTTTATTCGTAATTCCTTAAAAGCGGGGCTTGATGAAGACGAGTTTTCCGTAGGTTACGCTCTACTTACTGGTGACGACAGTTATATGGATTACGATATTATATCCGCATACAGAACGGCAGGAGTTGCGCACATATTTGCAGTTTCGGGATTACATATCGGCTTTTTGGCAACAGTGCTCGGCTTTATTTTTACAAAACTCAAAACTAACGGTTACCTAAAAGCCGTTTTGATAACAATAATTTTATTTTTGTATTCGGGTGTATGCGGGTTTTCCGCGTCCTCATTAAGAGCAACGATAATGTGTGCCGTGCTACTCTTTTCAAGTGCAAAAGGGCTTAGGTATGATTCGCTCTCTTCTATTTCGCTTGCTGGCACAATTATTTTAATATGCTCGCCAATAAACCTAATGTGCGTGGGATTTCAACTCTCGTTTGGCGTGGTGCTTGGCATTTGCCTTTTAGCAAAACCGATTGCGAACAAACTAAAATTTTTACCTGAAAAACTTGCAAGCACAATAGCGGTCGTTGTGTCGGCACAAGTTGTTGCTATTCCAATAAGTCTTGCCAATTTTGGTTGTTTTTCTTGGATTTCTGTGTGCGTCAACTTAATTTTTGTACCCGTAGTTTCGATTGTTTACGTTTTAACTTTTTTAACATGTATCATAGGCGGAATATTTTCAATATCCAGCATAACGCTCTTTTTGTCTAACTATATTTTTAAGTTCATAAATCTTTGTATTCCCTTTTTCGACAATGGCTTTTTTATGGTGGGTGACGTTATTATCGGCGGTGGAATAATAGCGTATTATTTAGCGCTAATTATTCCGTGTGGGCTGTTTAACGTTGGAAAAATAGTTAGGAGAATAACTACGATAGCTTTATGTGCTGTTTTAATTGCTACAACTTGTTTTTATACTGTGACAAACCAAAATGCAACTAAAGTTTACGTTAGTAGCAATAACGGAGTGAGTGCTACGCTAATTAGTTACCCGACTGAAAATACGCTTGTTGTTAGCAATGCAGAACACATTTATTCTGCCACAAGGCTTATTCGCCTTGCAAATTCGAGCGGAGAAAGAGTTGTTGATAATTTGATTTTTATGGGAGGTTACCCAATAGACATTCAAGTTTTTATGACAAAACTTCGCACGGCTTTTAGCGTTAAAAACGTATATTATTACGGACAGCAAAACGCCAATATGGAAGTACTAGTCAAGCAATCTTTTAATGTCAACAAAATAGAAAACGTGCAAGAAAAAGAAAATTTGCCCATCAATTCTTTCAATGCAAGTTTTGAATTAGAAGGTAGGCTTTTGTTATGCAATGCCAATCAAAAGAAACTTGCAATTTTTTCTATACTTAACGACGTTGATGCCAATTTTAATAAAGTAGATTTAAGTGGAACTTACCTTATGGTGTGTTACGATAGAGCAAGTGCTTTGCTTTCAAAATACTCGCCAAACGTTGCGCTGTCTTACTTATATAGCACGACGTATACAAGCGCAATGTCGAACGGAAACATTGCGATAACTTTGTAATAAAGTAAGATGAGTGTGTTTTGACTGTTTTTGGCTTAAAAATAATGGGTATTTGTTTATATTTAAACAAAAAGAAAACTAATATCGTTGCAAATTTGACAAAAAGGTGCTAAAATAAGTAGAAGAGGAGTAGGTTGTTTTGAAATATACGGAGTTTAAGAACCTTGTCGACGACGGTAAAGATTTTTCAATTTGCCTGTTTGAAGGGGAGGACGCTTTTTTTAGAGAGCGTGGAATGAATTTAATAAAAGATAAGTTTGTTTCTGAGCCTGACTTAAACTTTGTGGTGTTGCAACCCGATTGCTCTTCAACAGAACTGACGTCTGCGCTTGACGGGTATCCTTTCTTGAGCAAAAAACGTATGGCTGTTGTGCGTGAGTTTTATCCTAAGCAAGATTTTTTTAAGGGTGCGTTTAAGGGGTATTTAGAAGACCCTTCGCCAAATGCAATTTTGGCTATATTAAACGAAAAGCCTTGCGACGCACTTAAAAAATTTGATAACGTTACGGTTATAGATTGTTCTAAGGCAGATGCATCACTACTTGTCAAGTGGATAAAGGCGGAGTGTTCTAAAACAAACGTAAGCATTGACGGCGAAACAGCCAAGCTCTTAGTAGAGTATTGCTTAGGCGATATGACAAGAATCCAAACCGAAACTAAAAAGTTGATTAGTTACGTTGGTGATGGCAACGCAATAACAAAGAACGACGTGGACCAAATGGTCGCGAGAGAAAACGAATACAAAATTTACGAAATGACCGATTACATAGGTAAGAAGAAGTTTGACAAGGCACTTTTCGTAATAAAAGACATGATGTCTAAGGGTGAAACTCCCCAGAGAATTTTAAGTTCAATATACAACTATTTCCGCAGGCTTTTGCACGTAGCAATAAGCGATATGCCACTTGGTGACTTGGCTAAGGCGTTGGGGATAAAAGAGTTTGCGGTTAGAAAGACAAAAGAGCAAAGTGCAATGTTCAAAAAACGTGCGCTTAAAAGTGCGGTTGACACACTGTGCAATGCAGATTATCGTATTAAAAGCGGGTTGGTTGATGCGTTTGATGCAATGTATCTTACCGTGTTTAAAATAATGACGAACGAATAGGAGGAAAAATGGATTTAGTAGCAAAGCTAAACGAAGTTATAGCAAGGCTTACAAGTAGCCCTGAAAGAATAGTGGCTGCGTGCGTATGCGTGCTTGTTTTTACCGTGCTGTATTTTTACATTATCAAGTTCTTGATGAATAACAAAGCCGGCGTTATGGTTATGCTGTTTGTTTTTGTAATGCTTGTGGCGGCGGCAATTTTAACCTTTATCGACCAAATCAACACGGCAATCTATTTGATTATTCCAGCAATGTTCGTGCTCGCCATTTTAATTCTTTATTCGGTTGAAGTTAAAAGGCTACTTTGGAACAGAAAGAGTTCTAACGACGTTAAGCACGGCGAAGCTTCATACGACCAAGAAAAAATTCAACAATGTATTAGCGAAATAATAAAAGCCCTTCAAAACATGTCTAAAAACGACGTGGGCGCAATTTTAGTGCTTTCAACCGACAACGTTCCAAATCAAATTTTGGATAGTGGCGTAAGGCTTGATAGTGATATTAGCAGTGCTATTATAGAAAGCGTATTCTTCCCTAAAACACCACTTCACGACGGCGCTATGATTATAAGCGGAACAAAAATCGTGGCGGCAGGTTGTTTTTTACCCTTATCGCAAAACGTTGACAATATACCAAAGGATTTGGGTACTCGTCACAGAGCGGGTATAGGTGTTACCGAAACTATTGACGTTATTTCGTTTATCGTTTCAGAAGAAACGGGCATTATTTCGGTAGCAAGAGCGGGTAAGATTACAAGGTATGCAGATTTTGAAACGTTAAAGAAAACGCTTACCAAGTACTACTGGCAAGAGCTTGAAAGTGCTCGCAGATAGGAGGGGGATATGAATAATAATTTTCAACCGCAAACAGATAACGTTGAAGCAAAAAGTAAAAGCAAAGGTTTTTGGAGGAACGTTGGATTTGTTGCAATAGCTTTGGCTCTTGCGGCAATAACCGTGTTCGTTCTAAATCTAAATATAAACGCATAAGGACTTACAAATGAAACAACAAGTAATTAAAGCAGACACCATACTTTTGCCTAACACTGACAATATGTGTGCTTGGGCGTGTATTGCTTGTGATCAGTTTACAAGCGAAAAGGAATACTGGATTGAACTTGAAAAAAAGGTTAACGGTTATCCCACCACTTTGGATTTAACCTTGCCCGAAATATATCTTGAAGACAATGCAGATAAAAGAATAGAAAAAATAAATGAAAATATAAAGCATTATTTATCAAACGGCATTTTTAACGCTTTAGATAAGGGCTTTATTTTAACGGTAAGGAAAACGCCGTTTGTTGAGCGTAGAATAGGTTTGGTTACGGCAATCGACTTAGAAAAATATGAATATGTTGCTGGCAATAAAGCGCTTATTCGTGCGACGGAGGGGACTATTGAAGAACGTATTCCGCCCCGCTTAAAAATAAGGAAAGATGCTGACGTTGAGTTTCCGCACGTTATGGTCTTATTTGATGATGAAAAGCGTGAAATTACCGAACGCCTATATAAAAACAGACAAAATTATAAAAAAGTTTATGATTTTGAGCTTAATATGGGTGGCGGGCATATTGAAGGATACTTTGTCAACGATTTTGAAAAGGTTATAGAGCAGTTTGATGGTCTTTTAGATGATAATCGCTTGACCGAAAAATACGGTTTTGCTGATAAGTTTATGTTTGCGGTAGGTGACGGAAACCATTCTCTTGCGACAGCAAAAACCCACTGGAACGTTATCAAACAAACGCTTACCGAAGAACAAAAACAAACTCACCCCGCAAGATATGCGCTTGTTGAACTTGTTAACGTTTATGATGAAGGCATATATTTTGAACCTATATTTAGGTTTGTATTCGGCGTAGATAAAGAAAAGTTTTTACAGGGCTTAAAGGGTGTTGACGGCGGAGTTATGCGTGTTTATGCCGACGGCAACTTGGCGACAAGTCAAGGCGAAAACGATTTACCCACGGGTATTCGTGCGGTTGACGCATATATTAAGGATTACATAGAACAAAACGGCGGTGGCGTAGATTACGTTCACGGTGAAGAAAACCTGTTTAAGCTTATTGATGCAAGGCAAGATGCGGTCGGTATTTTGTTTGAAAAGCTTGATAAAAAAGATTTGTTTAGGTACGTTTCAAAAAATGGTGCGTTCCCAAGAAAAACGTTTTCAATGGGGGAAGGTGTTGAAAAACGTTATTATTTAGAAGGTAGAAGGATTACAAAATGATTAAAGTGTGTAAATTCGGCGGAACGTCAATGGCGGACGCTAAGGCAATAAACCAAGTAAAGAACATTATTAAAGCAGATGATAGCAGAAAATACGTTGTTGTTTCTGCTCCTGGTAAAAGATTTAAAGAAGATATCAAGATTACCGATATGCTTTACCGTTGCTATAACGAAGTTATGGAAACGGGAACTTGCAAAAAAAGTTTTAATGTTATAAGAGATAGGTTTACCGAAATAGTTAAAGACCTTAATCTTTCACTTGATATTGAAAGTATTTTAGACCAAACCGAAAAGGATATTGACAACGCAAAAAGTGCAGACTTTGCCGCATCGCGTGGCGAATATTTAAGCGCGCGCGTAGTTGCTGAATTTTTAGGTTTTGAATTTGTTGATGCTGCTGAACTAGTTAGGTTCGATAGCCACGGAAAACTCAACGTCGATTACACTGACGACAAAGTGAACAATCGTTTAAGCGACGTTGAATACGCGGTTATTCCCGGATTTTACGGCAAAAACTTCCAAGGTCAAATCAAAACGTTTAGCCGTGGTGGAAGTGATATAACAGGTTCAATCATTGCGCGTGGGGTAAAGGCTGACTTGTACGAAAACTGGACGGACGTTAGCGGGTTCTTGGTGTGTGACCCAAGAATAGTTCCAGAAGCAAAAACCATTGAGCAAATTACATATAAAGAAGTTCGCGAACTTTCTTACATGGGCGCATCAGTTCTTCACGCTGAAGCTATTGCCCCTGTAATGAAAAGAAGAATTCCCATTAACATTAAAAACACCTTTAAGCCTGAAGATGCCGGCACAATGATCGTGCCTAACGATCAATATAAGAGTGAACTTTCAAACAGCGTAATCACGGGTATTGCGGGTAAAAAGAACTTTACCGTACTTCTTATTGAAAAGTCAATGATGAATGCTGAGGTAGGTTTTATTCGCCGTGTATTGTCTGTTGTTGAGCATTATAACGTTTGCGTTGAACATTTGCCTTCTGGTATTGATACGCTTTCAGTTATCTTGGAAAGCGATCAACTTAAAGACGGTGTGCTTACCGATATGGTAAACGAAATAAGAGAAAACGTTAACCCAGACTACGTTCACGTTATAGAAAATATTTCTTTGATAGCAACGGTTGGTCACGGCATGGCAATGCGTTCTGGCACTGCTGCAACGCTATTTAACGCGCTCGCAAAAGAGAATATAAACATCAGGATGATAGACCAAGGCTCAAGCGAACTTAACATTATTATAGGCGTTCAAAATGCTGATTATGAAAAGTGTATAAGTGCAATTTACCATGCGTTTATTAAGTAAAAACTTGCTTACTCTCGCGCTATAAAAAAGTGTAAAAAAACTTTATAAAAAATCAAAAAAGCCGTTTTAAAAAGTAACTTTTTAACGGCTTTTGTGTTATAATTATTTGTGGGCGAACAAGGTTTACATTAAGGTTTTATTTATGGCTTTTTGTGTAAATAGTTTGCTATAATTTATAAAACGTTTTTTACCTTTTTAATATATAATATATTAAAAGGGAGAATTTGTACCGATTTAACATTTTGTATTAAAGGAGACTTGGAGATGGATTATGCAAAAGAATCATTGCGCCTTCATGCGCAATTAAGGGGAAAACTTGAAGTGGTTTCAAAAGTAAGGGTTGACACTAAGGAAGATTTGTCGTTAGCGTATACACCGGGCGTTGCTCAACCTTGTATTGAAATCAATAAAGATTACAACAAATCTTTTGAGCTTACCGCACGTGGCAACACCGTTGCCGTTATTACTGATGGTACGGCGGTTTTAGGTTTAGGCGATATTGGTCCTGAAGCTGGTATGCCAGTTATGGAAGGTAAGTGCGTATTATTTAAATCATTTGGCGGTGTAGATGCTATTCCGCTTTGTGTAAGAAGTAAAAACGTTGATGAAATCGTTAACACAGTTAAACTTCTTGCTGGTAGTTTTGGTGGCGTAAACTTAGAAGATATTTCCGCACCCCGTTGCTTTGAAATAGAAAAAAGGTTAAAGGAAGACCCCGAAGTTGATATTCCTATTTTCCATGATGACCAACACGGTACGGCAATCGTATGCGTTGCGGCTTGCATTAACGCACTTAAACTTGTTGGCAAGAAGTGGGAAGACGTAAGTATTGTATTTAGTGGTGCTGGCGCTGCTGGTGAAGCTATTGCAAAACTTATGATTTCTATGGGTGCAAAAGACCTTGTTATGTGTGACCGTCACGGCATTATTTACAAGGGCAGAGAAGTTGGTATGAACCCTGCAAAAGAAGAAATTGCAGAATTCTCAAATAAACTTGGCAAAAAAGGTACTCTTGCTGAAGCGCTCGTTGGTGCGGACATCTTTGTTGGCGTAAGCTCACCAGGGCTTTTAACTCAAGATATGGTTCGCTCAATGAACAAGGGCGCAATCGTTATGCCTATGGCAAACCCTGTTCCTGAAATTATGCCCGACCTTGCGTTAGAAGCTGGCGCAGCAGTTGTTGGTACGGGTAGAAGTGATTTCCCCAACCAAATTAACAACGTTTTAGCTTTCCCTGGAATATTCCGTGGTGCGCTTGATTGTAGAGCAACCGACATAAATGAAGAAATGAAAATTGCCGCAGCAAACGCAATCGCAGCGCTCGTTAGCGACAGTGAGCTTAAGGCTGATTACATTATTCCATCACCATTTGATAAGAGAGTTGCGCACTCTGTTGCGAAGGCTGTTAAGGAAGCTGCTATCAAGACGGGTGTTAATAGAATTTAAACACGTATGAACTTTTTTGATAAAGTTTATGAAGTTGTTAAGCAAATTCCGTATGGGAAAGTGCTTTCTTATGGCGATATTGCACGCATACTTGGCAACGTTAAGTTGTCGCGCCAAGTAGGGTGGGCATTACACGTTAATCCCGACCCAGAGAATATACCTTGCTATAGAGTGGTTGACCGCTTTGGCAGGGTGTCAAAAGCATTTGCTTTTGGTGGTGAAAACGTGCAAAGGCAACTTTTAGAACAAGAAGGAATAATTTTTGATGAAAAAGGTTGTGTAAAAGATTGCTTTTTTGCAATAAAAAGAATATAATAAATAATGCTTGAATGCTCGTGCTATTTAGGCACGGGCATTTATTTGCAAAAATTCGGCTCAAATGAGCATCTCAAATTATTAATAGAATAAATTATTCGGGGTGTAGCGCAGTTGGTAGCGCGCTTGGTTCGGGACCAAGAGGTCGCAAGTTCAAATCTTGTCACTCCGACCACGTCGAAGCACGACAAATTATGCATAAAGCCACCAATTTTGGTGGCTTTATTGCTTTAAAGTCGGCTTCTCCTTTACGCAAAAATTTCTTCGACAATTTTTGCGTAAATTGATAAAATTTAAAAACTGGTTTAAAATATATAGAAGCTTAAAAAAGAGTAGGCTTAGTGGCTGCTTATTCTTTTGTTTGTTATGATTTTTGCGGTCTCTTGTAGCCCCGAACTAAGAATAAAAAAGGGTCCCAAAAATTGTCGAAGAAATTTTTGGGAAGAGGAAAAGTTAATAAATATAACGAACAAGCGGTTCGTTTTATTAAAAAAGCGGTAGGAAAAAATCCTACCGCTTAAATTTTTGAAACAAAAATTAGTTTTCAATAAGGCTGATTAAATATCTACCCGTTTTTTCCAAAAGGTTTAAACAAGCTGGCAAAAGTTCATCAGGATAGTTGTTCATAAATGCATCAGCTTCAAAGGTAAAGCATCCTTTATAGCCGATTTCTTTAAGCGCGTTTGCAACTTCTTTCCAGTTGATTTTTCCAGCGAATGGGAAAGTGTGGAAATCATCATAAAGGTCGTTATCGTGAACGTGTAAGCAAGCAATGTGTTTGCCAAGCGCTTTTATAATCTTAACAGCACCTTCACAGTTAACCATTTCTGCGTGGCCGATATCCATACAAGCAACAAAGTTTTCGTGATTGATAACTTCCATATGACGAACGAAATCTTCAGCTGTTCCGCAAGCGGCGGGCACGGTTTCAACTTCCCTTTCGTCTTTCCACTTAAACATATTTTCAGTTGCGATATAAACGCCCTTTTCCTTTGCGTACGGCAAGAATTTATCGTAGAAAATTTTATTTTCTTCAGCCGAAAGGAAAGCGCCGGGGTGAACAACTAAGTATTTACAGTCAAGCATAGCACAAATATCAATTGAACGAATAAACGTGTCAACGAGTGGCATAACTTGTTCCATCGTTCTCATTGTGGGACTGGGTGCGTGTGCTTGCAAGCAAGGAAGCCCTATTTCATCAGCAACCTTTTTAAGATTTTTAACGTAGTCAACGTATTTATCAGTAAAAAGATATTCTTTATTGTAATCAAACATAGAAAGGTCGAAGCCATCAAAGCCAGCTTCTTTAATCATTCTAATTGCTTTTTCATCACCGAAACGTTTGCCAAGGCCACTTGTCAATTCAACTAATTTCATTTTGTTTTTACTCCTAAAATATACTTAATGACATTTTATAACTAAATACTGGTTTTGTCAATACAATATTCAAAAACTTATTAAATATTTTAACTAAAAATAAAAAACTATTGCATGGCAAGTATAAAAAATGCTACAATAGAAAAGTAAAAAGCACCACGGAGAAAGAGTGATGAAAAAGATAGTATGTTTACATTGCGGAGGCACAATAGAAATTGACCAAAGTGGAAAAAGAGGCAAGTGTAAGTTCTGCCAAAACGTGTGGGACTTGGTTGAGGCGTTAGATGACGCCACTTTCGTTAAACTGCAAACGGCAATGGAATATCAAACAACGTTTAGGTTTACTGATGCAGTAAGGCTATATAAAACCATAACTGAAGAGAAAGATGATTTAATTGAAGCATGGTGGGGTGCATTTCTTTCAGAGTATGGTATAGAGTTTGGAACAAACAGGTATGGCGAAAGCGTGCCTACTTGCCATAGAGTACATACTGAAAGTGTGTTTAGGAATGAATACTATAAAAAAGCATTATCATTAGCGCAAGGCGAAAATAAAGAAAGATATGCAACCTTGGGCGAAAGGATAGAAGAAGTAAGGAAAGGCATCATAGAAAAAGTAGAAGACGGCGAAAATTATGACGTGTTCATATGCTTTAAAGCAACCGAAATAGGTGACGAAACAAGAAAGACAAGAGACTATGACCTTGGAATGAGCATATATGAGCACTTGACCAAGCGTGGCTACAAAGTGTTCTTCAGTGCAAAGACATTAAACAGGATAAAAGAAACAGAGTTTGAACCATACATATTCAAAGCGTTATCAACAGCAAAGGTAATGCTACTTTTGTGTTCTTCAAATGAAAAAATAGATTCAGCATGGGTAAAGAACGAGTGGGGCAGATATTTAGATATGCATAATGGCAAAGGGTTAGTTCCCATTTGCGGAAACGCATATGAAAGATATTCACCCACACAACTACCAAATGACCTTCAAAAATTAAACGCAATCGCGTTTGATGAAAATATTTTCGATAATATGGACAGCAAGGTTGATGCTTATTTTGAAGATAGAATAAAGCAAAGTCAAGCTGAAAAAGAACAAGAAATTTTTAAGAAAGCCTTAGAGCAAGCGAAAAAGGAAATGGAAGCCTTTTACCAAGCTCAAGCTAAATCAGAAAGCGCGCGTATACAAGTTGAAGAAAGAAAGCCACCCGTAAAAGAACAAGTTAAACCTTCGGTTTCACCAACTCAACAAGGTAAAACTGGGCGTTTAGTGCTTGATGATGGTGTTTATGAAGGTGGTGTATTAAATGGTGTGCCACATGGTAAAGGTAAATACACCTATAATAACGGCAACGTTTTTGAGGGCGAATTTGTTAATGGCAAACGTATGGGCATGGGCGTCTTAAAGGTTAAAGACGGTGGTGAACTTAGCGGACAGTTTGTTAACGGAAGAATACACGGAAAAGGTAAAGATATTCTTAAGAGTGGAGACGTTTACGTTGGCGAATTTAAGGACGGTGAACGCAATGGTAAAGGCACTTATACGTTTAAGAGCGGTAGTGTTTACGTTGGTGAGTTTATTGATGGCAAGATAAATGGGCGTGGAGAATTTAAATATGCTATTGGCGACAGCTACAAAGGTGAATTTGTTAACG
Organism: Christensenellaceae bacterium; assembly: GCA_045578765.1. GTDB lineage: Bacteria > Bacillota > Clostridia > Christensenellales > Borkfalkiaceae > UBA1259. The sequence continues at coordinate 28,212 of JAZNKV010000012.1, forward strand.
AAAAACGCCACGGATATGGGGTTTATACGTATAAAAGTGGCAGGAAAGAAGAGGGGCTTTGGGAAAACGATAAGTTTATAAAAGTTGAAAGAAGGCAATCTAGTTCTTCAATGAACGTAGATGTCGAGGCCTTTAAGCGAAAAGTCTTTTCTAATGGCGTTTATTTTGGTCAACTAAATAGTGACAAGCCATACGGATATGGTAAGTTTGACTATAACGACGGAGCAAAGTGTGTTGGCGATTGGGTTAACGGTAGGCGAGAAGGAAAGTGTAAGATAGAACACACAAACGGTGACGTTTATCGTGGTGACTTTAGGGCTGAAAATCGTAATGGATGTGGCATATATACTTATGCCAACGGGAACAAGTATATGGGTGACTTTGTTGGTGGAATGTTTAGTGGAAAAGGAATTTATCTATTTAATAGTGGAGAAGCTTTTGTTGGCAACTTTAACAAGAACAAGTACAATGGTGGCGTTGGTAGATGGTTTAATAAAAAATGGCAAATAAAACAACAAGGTTTTTATAACGAAGGAAATCTTGTTACAAAATATAAGCCAACTATCGAAAAAAAGAAGTATGACAACGGCAGTTATGAAGGCGAATTCTATAACGGCAAGCGTCACGGCTATGGTAGGTACGTTTATAATAGCGGACACGAATACGAAGGTGAATGGGCTGACGGTGTAATTCACGGTGTTGGTAAGTATAAATATAATAACGGCGAGTACATAGGCTTTTTTGCGAATGGAAAGCGCAACGGCGTTGGAAAATATACGTTTAACAGCGGTGGCCTTTACGAAGGTGACTTTAAGGATGATAAATTTAATGGCTATGGCAAACGTGTTTTTGCTAGTGGCGACGTTTACGAGGGCGGTTTCGTAAACGATAAAATAGAAGGCTATGGCACGTATACGTTTAAGAACGGCAACGTATATTTCGGTGCATATAAAAATGGCAAGCGAAACGGTTACGGGAAATTTGTATTCGCTGACGGCGACGTTTACGAGGGCAATTATAAAGAGGATAAACGTAATGGTTTTGGAACGTATAGGTACAAAAATGGTGACATTTATGTAGGCGAGTGGAAAGATGGCGATCGCACGGGACATGGCAAGTATACTTACAAGAACGGAGTGGTTCAAGAAGGCTACTTTGAAAATAATAAGTTTATAAGATAAGGCGTTTTTTATATAAAAACCAAAAATAAAAGCGATAGTATAAAAACTATCGTCTTTTTTATTTAAAAAAGAGTTTTCCTATTGACAAAAAAATTCGGGTAATTTATAATAAAAGCAATAACTAAAATCATGTATTTTATAGGAGAACTTTAATGGGCAAAAAGAGATTTGGCGTTATGCTTGATATGTCAAGAAACGCAGTAATGAAGGTTGAAGAGGTTAAAAAATTCGCTAAGACTATTGCTGATTTAGGTTACAATATGATTCAGCTTTACACCGAAGATACGTATACGGTAGAAAACGAGCCGTATTTTGGGTATATGAGGGGTAGACTTACCAGCGAAGAAATAAAAGAGATAGACACTTACTGTGCGTCAATCGGTGTGGAGGTTATACCTTGCATACAAACGCTTGCGCACATGAACGCAATATTTAGATGGGCGGAATATCAAAAGTTTAACGACGTTAACGATATTTTACTCATTGATGAGCCTAGAACGTATGAGTTTGTTGAAAATTTAATTATTTCTATAAAGAAAAATTTCAACTCTAAAATAGTTCATATTGGCATGGATGAAGCGCACATGGTTGGGCTTGGTAGATATCTTGACAAGTACGGTTATAAAAATAGATTTGATATTTTAATCGGGCACTTAAATAAAGTAATGGATATTTGCAAAAAGCACGGTTTAAAACCGCTTATCTGGTCTGATATGTTCTTTAGACTAATCAATCACGGCGATTATTATTTGGAAGGTGATTTACAAGCTGATGCCGTTGACTGCATCAAAGATAAAATTCCCACCGACGTTGGCATTGTTTACTGGGACTACTATAATACCGAACGTTCAATGTACAAAAAGATGATTGACGCGCATTATCGCATGTCTAACAACGTGTGGTTCGCTGGTGGTGCGTGGACGTGGAGAGGTTTTGCGCCATTAAACAAATATTCTCTCGGTACTATGCTCCCCGCAATGCAAGAGTGCCGTCAAAACGGTGTGGATAACGTTTTAATTACTATGTGGGGGGATGATGGTGCTGAATGCTCGCGCTATTCAAATCTTCCTTCGCTTTACTATATTAAACGCGTATATGACGGGGAAGAAAATTTAGACGTTATTAAAAAAGAGTTTAAGGATATTACCGGCGAAGACTTTGACGCAATGATGGCATTTGACCTTCCCAACTATATCGGTGATTTTGAAACTAACGAAGCTGCGGTTTGTGCCGCTAAATATCTTTTGTACAACGATCCGTTCCGTGGATTTTTAGATTTAACTATACCTGAAAATTGTGATGAATATTACACAAAAACAGCCCAAACCTTAAAGACCAACAAACAATCAAGCGCGTATGCTTATGCGTTTACCACGCTTGAAAAATTGTGTGAAGTGCTTGCCCTTAAAGGAACGCTTGGTATCAAAATTCGTAAAGCGTATGAAGAAAAAGATAACAAAGCACTCAAAAACTGCGTTAAGATTATTGATAAAACACTTGATAAACTTGATGAATTCTACGATGCGTTTAGGGCACAATGGTATCGCGAAAACAAACCTCACGGCTTTGATATTCAAGATATTCGTTTGGGCGGTTTAATAAGAAGGCTTAAAAACTGTAAGCAAATTATTTTGGATTACGTTAAAGGTAAAATTCAAAACATTCCCGAACTTGAAGAAAAACTTCTTCCTTTCCCAAATCTTGACAGCGATAAAAAAGGCGCTATTAGCTTTAACAGTTGGATGAGGACGGTTAGTGTAAACTGCATGTACCACATTTAAGCGGTTATAAACTTCGCAATACTGCGTTTACTTAAAAGTGTTTTGACTTCGATAACCAAAAAGGTTTATCTCATCCAAAACACTTTTAGAGCCTTGTTTTGCTCGTTTCTAACCACTTAAATCGTTGGATAAATATAGCAATACTGCGTTTACTTAAAAGCGTTTTGACTTCGATAACCAACAAGTTTTATCTCATCCTAAACACTTTTAGAGCCTTGTCTTGCTCGTTTCTAACCACTTAAATCGTTGGATAAATATAGCAATACTGCGTTT
>JAZNKV010000013.1:0-40356 GCA_045578765.1 Christensenellaceae bacterium
CTCCTTGGCTCACAGAACGACATGGCTACGATCCGACTTTCTATAATCAACTTGAAGAAACTGTAACTAACTTTTGCAAAATAATATATCCAGCATTCAAAAAATACTGTGGCGATTTCCCTACTATAAAGTTTAGAAAAATGACTTCTCGTTGGGGAAGTTGCAATTTCGTACGAAATATTTTGACCTTTAACTATGCGCTAATCAATGCGCCGATAGAGTGTGTTGAATACGTTGTCTATCACGAATTTACGCATTTCATTGAGCCTAACCATTCTAAAAAGTTTTATTTAGCATTATCAAATTTCATGCCTGACTACAAGCAAAAGAAAAAAGAATTGCAGAAAATTTCAATATTACTGTGAGTAAAAACTATTCAATTTTTTGTTTAAGTTGTCCGAGAATATGTGTTAACACGAGCAGTCAAAAAATAAAATTAGTTTTCAATTTTATTAAAAATAAGGGTTACGATTTGGTAAAAAATAAAATAAATTTAGCAAGTGAAACTGATTGGATTTTAGGGAAAATAGAGTGTGAACGTGGGGCAATTTGTTGTTGTGTTGTTTTTTAATTTGTAAGCAGGATAAGAAAAGTGCAACAAATGGCACTTTTGAGAAAATAAAAGAAGTGGGAAACCCACTTTTTTTGTCGCATAAAATTGGTTAAAAATTTTATGAAAACGCTTGACTTTTTAATGCTGATTTTGTATTGTTCGTGTTAATACAAAAAGGGAGGTTAGCTATGAACAAAAGAGAACTATTGAAAAAAGTCAAGGCGAACGAAGGGTTAACGGTTGAAGAAATAATCGAATACCAAAAGATTGTTAAACCAGTAAAACACGTTTATTGTAAGTATGGAAATTTGGCTCTTGAATACTTAAAAGAACATAACGTAGGAAAGTATTGGGCACTAGCAGGAAGTCTGCCAGAATATTTACATAACGTGGACAAGCAAGCGGATAGGCTATATATGAAGATGTATGAGAAATTATCAAATAGCCCAAAGTTCAGTAAGACTGGTGAGTACGTACACGACTTGCAAGTTGAAACTGAAAAGCAAAGAATAATAGAAGAAGAAATATTAAACGAAATAGTGTACGTAGATTAACTCCGTAAGATGGTGCCGACAAGCCAGAATAATTAGACGAGCCGAGCCCCTCCACTTACGGAAATAAAAATAGGGGCAGGGTGGTTGTGCAAATTCACGTTAAAACGAAAATTCGTCCACACGAAAAATAAATAAGGAGATTTGGATTATAAGGAATTAAAAGAAACGATAGATATTTTAGAGAAGTTACCCGACGGCGATAGAGCTAAAATGTTAAAACTTGTTCTTACTAATAAAAGTGTTGAACAAGAAAAACCCGCCGCGAGTTATAAACAAAAAGGACTGATTGAAAAAGACGGAGATGGGTTATATCTTAAATTAACTACAAAGGAGATTAAAGAATTACCCATGAGATTTAGAAGAGAATTTTACATAAGAGATAAACTTGTAAGATGTTACAGAAGACAATGCAGTGAGAAAACTGTCAATTATGAGATACGCTACCGCAAAAACGGCTACAATATTTACGCCAGCAGTAATGATTTAGAAGAAGCCAAACGCAAATTTATTGAACAGTTGTGGAGTGCGGACGCAAGGCGAGATGCGAGATTTCCTGCAATGGCAAGGGCAAGGCGCAGAAGAACTTACGATTACGATAGGTGGGACGACTATTATGATGACGAAGAAGATTTTGGCGTTCCCGAAACTTTCCATAAGTTCGCTATGTATTATTTTGAGAAATACAGAAAACGCAAGGTGTCCGAACTAACTTATACCAACGATATGTATAGGTATAACAAGCACTTAAAACCGTATTTTGGTGATATGCGATTAAAGGCTATTCGACCTGATATGTGTCAAGAATTGCTTGACGACTTGCAAGAACGTGGATTAGGAAAGACAAACAACGAAATTCACTCTATATTAAACAATATTATGAAGAACGCTTTGGCACACGGCGTAATTAAACGCAATCCTATGGCAATAGTTATTGTAGAAAAGCATAAGAGTACTCACGGCAAGGCACTAACCAAGCAAGAAGAAAAAACGCTTCTTGACGGCGTTAAGGGGACGAGATACGAAGTTGCGTTTGCGCTTGCATTGTATACGGGATTAAGACCAAACGAGTATTATACGGCAAGAATTGAGGGCGATTTTATCGTTGCAAAGAACTCAAAACGCAAGGGTGGCAAGATTGAGTATAAGAAAATTCCGATAATAAAGAAGTTTAAGCCGTATCTTGAAGGCGTGACGGAATTTGATATTCCGAATATTTGCAACGTGCGTGATAAGTTTAATTCAATTTTGCCCAAGCACATACTTTACGACTTGCGAAGAACCTTTTATACAAGGTGTGATGAGTGCGGAGTTTCGACGGCGGCAAGGGATGAATTTGTAGGGCATAGTGGCGGTGCGCTGACTGATGCTTATAGAGATTTATCGGACGAGTATTTATTGAAGGAAGCAGAAAAACTAGACTGGTAAAAAATCTTGAATAAATTGCACTTAACAATTTTAAAAAAGACAAAGTAAATACTAAAAAAATCGGTAAAAATATGCGAAAATCTTGCGACAAATTATGCGACAAAACTGGCAAAACTAGTGATTTTTGTCGCAAAAAGCGGTTGGAAATTTGAACTTGAAAAAGCGGTGAAAAACATCGGGGAAACTGACCTATCATGCGAATTAACGAAAGTTTGATAAAAGCAAAAAACGATAGGTAAAACCTATCGTTTTCTGGTGATCCATCGGGGATTCGAACCCCGGACACCGTGATTAAAAGTCACGTGCTCTACCGACTGAGCTAATGAATCTGGTGCACCTTCAGGGACTCGAACCCTGGACCCACTGATTAAGAGTCAGTTGCTCTACCAACTGAGCTAAAGGTACTGGCAGGGGTGGCAGGATTTGAACCTACGAATGCTGGAATCAAAATCCAGTGCCTTACCGCTTGGCGACACCCCTATAGGTTTATAAGTTTTAATGGGGCGGATGATGGCAATCGAACCCACGACCTCAAGGACCACAATCTTGCGCTCTAACCAACTGAGCTACATCCGCCGTTTTGGTGCGCCTGAAGGGATTCGAACCCCTGACCCTCGGCTTAGAAGGCCGATGCTCTATCCAACTGAGCTACAGGTGCAAATTCAAGTTATGCAGTAATTGGAGCGGGTGATGGGAATCGGACCCACGCTGCCAGCTTGGAAGGCTGGAATTCTACCATTGAATTACACCCGCGTTTACTTCCCGCAGATAACGCTAATAAATTTTACCAAAATAAAACCCCAATGTCAACTGTTTACCAAGTGTTTTTTAAAATTTTTGAATAAATTAAAAATGTGTTTGTTTTTGTGTTTTGCTAATGGTTAAATTAAAAATTTCTTTGACACAACATACTTTTATATGTATAATAATATCTATATAGTGGTGCAAAATGCGCACGTTACAAAATCAAATAGACAATTTAGGAGATACTTATGTACCTTGAAAGTTATAAAAATTGGGTAGAAAGCAAGTGCTTAACTGAAAAAGAACTTAAAGAATTAACTGATATTGAAAACGACCAAAAGGAAATTGAATACCGTTTTGGCAAAGAACTTGAGTTTGGAACGGCTGGTATGAGAGGGCTTATCGGCATGGGAACAAACATGATGAACGTTTACGTTGTTCGCCGTGCCACGCAAGGTCTTGCCGAATACGTTAAATCACTTGGCGAAAGCGCAAAGCAAAGGGGTGTTGTAATTTCTTACGACACAAGAAGAATGTCTTATGAATTTGCGTTTGCATCAGCAGTAGTTTTAGCGTCTAACGGAATAAAGACGTACATTTTCAAGGACGTTCATCCCGTGCCTATGCTATCATACTCTGTAAGGGAATTGAACACGGTGGCTGGCATTATGATAACTGCAAGCCACAATCCCAAAGAATACAACGGCTATAAAGTATACGGTGAAGATGGGGCGCAAATGTCGCCGGAAGCCACCGCGATTGTGGTAAAGCACATTAGCGCTATAGATAGTGTTTTTTCTAGCAAAATTATATATAATGAAAAGAACATTAAAAAGGTTACATTTGTTCCTAAACGTATAGACAAAAAGTACTATAAAACTCTTAAAACGCTTTGCCTTTCACCAGAGCAAGTAAAAGCTGAAGGAAAAACGATTAAGCTTGTGTACACACCTGTTCACGGCAGTGGATTTATTCCCGTTACCACCATCCTCAAAAAGATAGGCATAAACGCGACGCTCGTTCCCGAACAAACAGTAAAAGACACCGAATTTTCAACCGTGCAAGTGCCCAATCCTGAGCTTGCAGAAACGCTTACCTTGGGAATAAAAATGGCCGACTTTAAGAATGCAGACGTTGTGTTTGGCACCGACCCTGATTGTGATAGATTGGGTGTTGCAATACGTGATGACGAAGGCAAGTTTGTTACGCTTTCAGGCAATCAAGCAGGTATTTTGCTTCTCGACTACATATTAACTCGCTTAAAGGAAAGTGGCAAACTAACCCAAAAGGGCTTTGTGGTAAAGAGTTTTGTTAGTACGGGTATGGCAAAGCTTATTGCCGACGACTATGGCGTTGAACTTATGGAAACTCCCGTTGGCTTTAAGTTTATAGGCGAAAAGATACATCAATGGGACGATAGCGGGAAACGTGAATACATTTTTGGGTTTGAAGAAAGCTGTGGGTATTTACGTGGCACGCATTGTAGAGATAAGGATGCCGTTGTTGCGAGTATGCTGTTTGCTGAAATGGTTTGCTATTATACGCATAAAGGCGTTGGGGTTTACCAAAGATTACAAGAGTTATACTTAAAGCACGGGTACGTTTTCGATACGAACGTAAGCATACAATATTCAGGGCTTAACGCAATGAAAGAAATGAACGCTGTGGTTGACAAGATGAAAACTGTTAGCGTGAGTGAGATTGCGGGAATAAAAGTAAATGCTACGCGTGATTATTCTACGGCAAAGAAAACGCTTGCAGATGGAAGCGTTGAAGATATTGACAGTCCAAAAACTAATGCGGTTTATTATGAATTAGAAGGTGGAAGTTTTATTTGTATTCGCCCGAGCGGAACAGAACCAAAGCTTAAAGTATACTATTCAATCAAATGCGAAAACAAATACGTTGCAAGTGAGATTTTTGCAAAGGTTAAATCGGCATTTGAAGGATTGATGAAATAATATGAAAAATGTTGATTTTGATACTCTTAAAAGCGCTGTAAAAGGCGCTTTAAGAATTTATGAAAGCGAAAGAGAACTTGTTTTAAGACGATTTACTAAAAAGCAAGAAGAACATTTTGACAAAACGTTAAATTACGTAAACAAGCCCCTAAAAGCTAAGGCGTCAACTTCAATGGTAATAGACTTTTTGTCTACTACCGAACGAGTTGAGTTAAGTGCGGTTTGCCTTGTTGCAACCACTAGAAAACCTTGTTACTTTGACGTTTATTGTAATGGGGAACTTGTTTGTCATAAAGGATATAATGGTCTTAAAAACAAACAAGTCAAGTTTTGCGCGAAGTTGCCAAAAGGTGAAAAGCGCGTAACTATATATTTACCTAACTTGTTTGAAGTGCACGTTCAAGAACTTAAGATTGATGAAAACGCCGAACTTGTTCCTTATAAAAACTCGCGTAGATTTTTATTTTTGGGGGATTCTATTACTCAAGGTTACGTTGCTAAATATCCTTCTAAAACTTACGTTAACGGTGTTTCAAAAGCGTTTGACGCGCAAGTTCTAAATCTAGCGATAGGCGGGGCGTATTTTTTAGCGGATGACTTAGATGAAGAACTTTCTTGCTATAATCCAGACACCGTTTTTATTGCTTACGGAACTAACGATTGGGCGCACGGATACGACGTGGAAAATACGGCAACCGAATATTTCATAAAGCTCAAAAGCATATTTAGGACAAGCAATTTTGTTTATATTTCGCCCATTTGGCGCGGGGATGTAAAGCGCAAAAAGTCTGCAAAAATCCCATTTGAAAGGCTTGGCGACTTGATTGAAGAAGTTTGCAAAAAAGTAGGCGATATTAAAGTGGTAAGAGGGGATAATTTAGTGAGTAAAACCCGCAAGAATTTCATAAAAGATATTCTTCACCCCAACGATAAAGGGTTTATAGAGTATACTAATAATTTGCTTTATGCACTAAAAGAGCTTGACATATAAAATGATAACGAAAGAACAAGTTTTAACTCAATTAAACGGCTTAAACGTCGAGAGCGGAAGCCCTGTTATAGTGCATTGTTCAATGCGTGCAGTGGGTGACGTTGAAGGTGGCGCGCAAACGCTACTTGATGCACTTATTGAGCGGTTTACAAAAAATAACGGTTTACTTATTATTCCCACGCATACGTGGGCTAACTTTGAAGATAAAAAAGAAATAGTTTTAGACTATACCCAAAACTCAACGTGCACAGGCGCGCTTTCAAACGTTGCGCTTAATGATAAAAGGGGATATAGAAGCGCAAACGTTACCCACTCTGTAAAGGTGTTTGGTAAAAGTGCAAAAGAGTTTTCCTCGCTCGACGATAAACAAATAACCCCTTGCTCGCCAAACGGAATATACGGCGCAATCGCCAAAGGTAAAGGTTACGTTTTACTTATAGGCGTTGGGCAAGAAAAAAACACTTTTCTTCATTGCGTTGAAGAATATTTGAACTTGCCAAATAGACTTTCTAAAACCCCCGTAAAGATGGGGGTAAGGCTACCTGACGCAAGTGTGATTTATAAAGACTTTCATTACTTGACTGAAGAACTTGGCGACACGTCGCTTTTATTTCCAAAGTTAGAAAAGCCCTTCCGTCATTACGGCTGTATAACCGATTGTATTGTAGGTAAAGCTAGCACGCAACTTTGTAGTGCTGATAAAATGCAAAAGGTTTTTTCTATGATTTATGCTAATAGTAACGGTCAAGAATTGTTTTTAGATGATAAACCCATAGCTGAAAAATTATATAAATAACGTTGGCCGACAACTTTGTCGGTCAATTTTTATAAAATTTAAAAAACATTATAAATATAGTATAAAAACAGTTGACTTTATCACTTTACCGTGCTAAAATGATAAACGATTAAAACAAGGATGTGAAATATGCAAAATTTTGACATTAAGATGTTTGATGAATTGTTTGATGCAGTATTAAAGCTTAAAAGCAAGGAAGATTGCCAAAAGTTTTTTGAAGACGTTTGTACTATTAAGGAGTTACAAGACGTTACGCAAAGGTTGCAAGTAGCAAAGCTACTTAAAGAAAAGAAAAACTATCAAGAAGTTTGCAAGCTTACGGGCGCAAGCACGGCTACCATCAGCAGAGTAAACAAGTGCTTAAACTATGGTAGCGGTGGATATAATTTAGTTTTAGACGACAAGGAATAGTTTTATGAGTTTAGATTTAGTTTTAAGAAGTGATGAAAAAGCGGTTTTTGCCCTTCGTTCGCTGTACGAGAGATACGGCTATGCTCAATATAAAATGAGCAAGTTTGAAGAGTATGACCTTTACGTTAAGAACAAAGACTTCTTGGTTTCGGAAAACGTTATTACTTTTAACGACACAGATGGAAAATTGATGGCGTTAAAGCCTGACGTAACTTTGTCTATTATTAAAAATAATAAAGATAATCCAAACGGCGTGTTAAAAGTTTTTTATGATGAAAACGTTTATAGGGTTAGCAAGGGCACAAAGAGTTTTAAGGAAATTTTACAGGCGGGGTTAGAGTGTGTAGGTGACGTTGACGACTACACCGTTACCGAAGTTTTAACACTTGCGGTAAAGAGCTTAGAGAGCATTTCGCCCGAGTTTGTTTTAGACGTTTCTAGTTTAGACGTTATCGACGCGGTTATGGAAGAACTATCGCTCGACCCAAGCGCGAAAAAAGAAGTTACGACCTTCCTTTCGCAAAAGAATGCCAAAGGGATAGAGCTATTGCTTGAAAAACAAGGCGTTAATTCGCCGTTAAAGAACTTACTTATATCGCTTGCGGGCGTTTACGGCAGTGCGGAAACGGTGAAACAAGCGTTTGACGGGTATGCGCTTAGCAAAAATATTTTAGATGCTCTTGAAAGGCTAATAAGTATGGTTAACGAGCTTTGCTTGCAGTTTGAAAATGATAAAATACGAATTGATTTTTCAGTTGTAAACAGCTTAAATTACTATAACGGAATTGTATTCAAGGGTTTTATAAGTGGAATTCCCACAGGCATACTTTCAGGTGGGCAATACGATAATTTAATGGCAAAAATGGGCAAGAAATCAAAAGCAATAGGCTTTGCGGTTTATCTTGACGAACTTACAAAGCTTTCAAGCGTTGAGCAATATGAAGTTGACGTTGCCATTCAATACGGCAATGCGCCTATTCAAAAAATAAACGCGCTCGTTAAAGAGTTAACTGATGCGGGAAAGAGCGTTATTGCATTAAAGAACGTACCTGAAAAGTTAAAATATAAAGAGCTAATCGTGCTTGGGGAGGAAGAGTAATGAAAAAAATGCTTAACGTGGCTCTCCCTAAGGGAAGGCTTGGCGAAAAGGTTTACGCAATGTTTGAAAAAGCGGGTTTTGAATGCCCCGCGATAAAGGAAACTAATAGAAAACTTATTTTTGAAAACGAACAAGCAGGCGTTAGATATTTTTGGGTAAAACCAAGTGACGTTGCTATTTACGTTGAACGCGGTGCAGCAGACGTTGGTGTTGCAGGCAAAGATATACTTTTAGAATATAGTCCAGAAGTATATGAACTTTTAGACCTTAATATAGGCAAATGTGATATGGCTGTTGCAGGAAAAGCGGATTTTATTGACGATAGGACTAAAACACTTACCGTTGCGACAAAGTTCCAAAACATTGCCAAAGCATACTATTCTTCGTTAGGTCGTGATATAGATATAATTCACCTTAACGGTTCAATAGAACTCGCGCCTATTTTAGGGCTTAGCGACGTTATAGTGGATATTGTAGAGACGGGTGCAACGCTCCGTGAGAACAAGTTGGAAGTTGTTGAAAGAATCGTGCCTATTTCTGCAAGGCTTATTGCAAATAAGGCAAGCTATAAATTTAAAGCCGACGTAATAGAAAAGGTAGTTAAGCAAATCTCTTTGCAAATGGAGAATAAATAATGATTAAAGTTTACAAAGACGGGCTAAATTCAAGGGCGCAAATTTTCTCGGTTGTACAGCCCAAAGTTGACGTTAGCGCTATTGTAAAAGAAATAATAGACAGGGTTAAAATTGATGGGGATAAAGCCCTTTATGCTTATGCTGAAAAGTTTGACAAGGTTAAACTAAACTCTCTAAAAGTAACCGAACAAGAAATAAAGAGCGCTGTTGAAAGCGTTGAAAGTGAGTTTTTACAAATATTAAAAACCGCCGCCCAAAACATTAGAGAGTACCACTCTAAGCAAAAAAGAGAAGGCTTTGAAATTAAAAGGGAAAACGGCGTAATATTAGGTCAAAAAATATTGCCTATTGAAAGGGCTGGGCTTTACGTTCCAGGTGGCACTGCTGCATACCCATCAACCGTTTTGATGGACGCTATTCCTGCTAAAATTGCGGGTGTTAAGCGCGTGGTAATGGTTACCCCGCCTGATAAAAATGGTAACGTAAACCCCGTAATTTTGGCAAGTGCGTTTATTGCGGGCGTTGACGAAATTTATAAGGTTGGCGGGGCGCAAGCTATCGCGGCGCTAGCATATGGCACACAAAGCGTGCCTAAGGTGGACAAGATTGTCGGGCCAGGGAACGCGTTCGTGGCAGAGGCAAAGAAGCAAGTTTTCGGCACAGTTTCAATAGATATGATTGCTGGCCCAAGCGAAATACTGGTCGTTGCTGATAAGGATAGTAATCCTAAATTCGTGGCGGCGGATATGCTTTCGCAAGCAGAGCACGACAAAATGGCATCAGCAGTGCTTGTTACCGATAGCGAAGAGTTAGCATTAAAGGTTAGCGAAGAGCTTGAAAAACAAATACCCTTACTTGAAAGAAATGAAATTGCAAGAGCGTCAATAGACGATAACGGCAAGATTATTGTTGCTTCAAATATGGATAAAGCAATAGAAATTGCAAACGCTATTGCGCCAGAACACTTAGAACTTTGCGTTGACAATCCTTTTGATTATTTGGATAAGATTGAAAACGCAGGCTCTGTGTTTATGGGCAGATTTTGTCCCGAAGCGGTTGGCGATTATTATGCGGGTATGAATCACACTCTTCCAACAAGTGGAACTGCAAGATTTTCATCAGCGCTTTCGGTTGATGATTTTATTAAGAAAACGCAATACGCATACTACACTGAACAAGCGCTAAAAGAAATCGCGGGGGACGTGGACTATTTTGCTAAAAAGGAAGGGCTTACCGCGCACGCAAAGAGCGCTGTTATAAGGTTTAATAAAGATGAGTAAATTTTTGAACGAAAAAATATCAAGATTAACGCCTTACGTTCCAGGTGAGCAACCTAAAGAACGTGAGTATATAAAACTTAACACAAACGAATCTCCCTTTCCGCCCTCAAAAAAGGCAATAGAGTTCGCAAGCGAACAGGCTAAGAAATTATATTTATATCCCGATCCTGACGTTAAAGATTTAACTAATGCCGTTGCTAATAAGCTTGGTGTAAAGAGTGAAAACGTCTTGATGACAAACGGTTCCGACGAAGCGCTCAACTTTGCGTTTATGGCGTACTGTGATGAAAAAACGCCCGCTGTTTTTCCCGATATTACTTATGGATTTTACAAGGTGTTTGCGCTGGTCAACGGCGTTAACTATACTGAAGTTGCTCTTAAAGATGATTTTTCGGTTGACGTTGACGGTTTAATTAATCAACAGGGCACGATTTTTATTGCAAACCCCAACGCGCCAACGGGCAAGTTTTTACCGCTTGTGGAAATTGAACGCTTAGTTTCATCAAACTCCAATAGAATAGTTGTGGTTGATGAAGCTTACGTTGATTTTGGTGGGCAGAGCGCTGTTAGTTTGATTGATAAATATAATAACTTGATTGTAACGCAAACCTTTTCAAAATCACGTTCAATGGCTGGTGCAAGATTAGGTTTTGCTGTTAGTAATAAGGATATTATTTTAGACCTTAATAGAATTAAGTATTCAACTAACCCATACAACGTTAATCGTATGACGGCTGATGCTGGGCTTGGTTCTATCCTTGACGACGAATACTTTACTGCTAACTGCAAAAGAATTATTGAAAATAGATGTTACGTTGAAAAAGAGCTTAGTGCGTTAGGGTTTAAGTTTACAAATTCACTTGCCAACTTTGTGTTTATTAAGAGCGATAAAATAGGCGGGCAAGAACTATATTTAAGGCTAAAAGATAAGGGTGTGTTAGTGCGCCACTTTAATCAAGAAAGAATAAAAGATTATATTCGCGTTACCATAGGTAGCAAAGAACAAATGCAAACGTTTATAAAATGCGTAAGCGAAATTTTGGAGGAAATTTAATATGAGAACTTCGCAAATTCAAAGAAAAACAAACGAAACGGACATTTTATTAACCCTTAATCTAGACGGAAAGGGAGTTTCAAGCGTGCAAACGGGCTGTGGATTTTTAGACCACATGCTTACACTTTTTGCAAAGCACGGTAAGTTTGATTTGGACGTTAAGTGTATTGGTGACAAGCAAGTTGACTTTCACCACACAACTGAAGATATTGCAATTTGCTTAGGTCAAGCAATAAATGAAGCGCTTGGCGACAAAAAGGGCATTCAGCGTTACGCTGATATAATTCTGCCTATGGACGAAGCGCTCATTATGTGTGCGGTTGATGTTTCTGGCAGAAGTTTTTTAGTTAAAGAGTTTAATATAAAAGCAACCAAGGTTGGCGATTTTGATACCGAACTTATAGATGAATTTTTAGTTGCGCTAGCATTTAACGCGGGCATAACCTTACACGTTCGCCAGCTTGCAGGCTCAAACGCTCACCACATTATAGAAGGCACGTTTAAGGCGCTTGCAAGGGTGCTTAGAAAGGCTGTTGCAATCGACATTGAATGTAAAGATGAAATCCCTTCGACCAAAGGTGTTCTTTAATGATTGCAATAGTTGATTACGGCGTAGGAAATCTTTTTTCGCTTGTAAGTTCGTTTAAGGCAATTGGCGTGGATGCAGTTGCGACGAGTGATAAAAGCGTTATAGAAAATGCCGAAAAAATAATTTTGCCCGGTGTCGGTGCTTTTGGCGATGCGTCAAACAAGCTGTTTAGTTCAGGTTTGGCAGACGTTGTTATCGACCAAGCTAAAAAGGGCAAGCACGTAATGGGTATTTGCCTTGGCATGCAACTGCTTTTAGAAAAGAGCTTTGAGTATGGTGAACATAAGGGCTTATCGCTAATTAAAGGTGAAATTCGCCCTATTAGTGATGTTATCCCAAGCGATTATAAAATACCGCATATAGGTTGGAATGCGCTTAAATTTAACGGCGAAAAGAGCCCTATATTTAAATACTTAAACGACGGGGACTTCGTGTATTTCGTGCATTCTTATTATGGTGCAAAGTGTAGCGAGTCGGTTATTGCCACGGCAGAGTACGGAGCTTTGCTTACCGCCGCCGTTCAAAATGGCAACGTTTACGGCTGTCAATTTCACCCCGAAAAAAGTGGTGAAGTAGGCTTAAAGATATTAAAGGCGTTTTGTGAGCTTTAAGGATATAAAGTATGAAGATTTTTCCAGCAATAGATTTATATAATGGCAAGGCTGTTAGGCTTTTTAAGGGCGATTATAACCAAATGACCGTTTACAGCGATCACCCAGAACAAATTGCTTTAGACTTTTTCAATTCGGGCGCAAGATGTATGCACGTGGTTGATTTAGAGGGCGCTAAAGACGGCGCAACCCCTAACATAGAAACTGTTAAACAACTGGCAAGAACGTTTGACGGCATAATTGAAGTTGGCGGTGGGGTTAGGAGCAAAAGCGTTATTGAAAAATATTTATCAGCAGGCGTTAGTAGGGTGATTTTAGGCACGGCGGCAGTTAACGATAGAGAGTTTTTGGTTAGCGCAGTAAAAGAGTTTGGCGATAAGATTGCAGTTGGCGTTGATATTAAAGATGGTTTTGTAGCTATAAAGGGGTGGACGGAAAAGTCAACCTTTAACGGCATAGATTTTTGCAAGCAAATGCAAGATATAGGCGTTAAAACTATAATTTGCACGGATATTAGCCGTGACGGTGCTATGCAAGGTACAAACCACTCTCTTTATAAACAGTTAAGCGAAAGTTTAGACTTAGACATTATAGCAAGCGGTGGCGTAAGCACAATTCAAGATATAAAATTACTTAAAGAGCAAGGTGTTTACGGAGCAATAGTTGGCAAGGCTTACTACACCGGCGCGATAAAGATTGATGAAGCTATTAAGGTGGCAAGATGATAACTAAGAGAATTATACCTTGCCTTGACGTTAAGAACGGCAGGGTCGTTAAAGGGGTTAACTTTGAAGGGCTTAGCGACGTTTCTTCGCCCATAGAATTAGGCAAGTATTATAGCGACAACGGTGCTGACGAGCTTGTGTTTTACGATATAACCGCGTCAAGCGAGGGGAGGGCGCTGTTTACTGATATTCTAAAACAAGTTGCAAGCACTATATTTATACCGCTCACCGTTGGTGGTGGAATAAACACTGTTGATGACTTCGATAGGGTGTTAAAGTGCGGGGCAGATAAGGTTAGCGTTAATTCTGGTGCAATAAAAAATCCCGACTTGATTTATCAAGCAGCAAAGCGTTACGGCGACCAGTGTGTTGTGCTTTCGGTTGACGCAAAGCGTGTAGACGGAAAGTTTACGGTGTTTGCTAAAGGCGGTAGAGAAAATACGGGTATGGATGCTTTGGAATGGATTAAGCGTGGCGTAGATAACGGCGCAGGCGAAATTGTGCTTAACTCTATTGATACTGACGGGGTTAAGGGCGGTTTTGACTTAGAAATGCTTGAAGCCGTTTGCAATATCGTTTCAGTTCCCGTAATTGCAAGTGGTGGCGCTGGGTGCGAACAGCACTTTATCGACCTATTTAAGAAATTGCCAAAGGTGGACGCAGGGCTTGCTGCTTCAATCTTCCACTTTGGTCAAGTGGAAATTAAAAATCTTAAACAAATTTTAAACCAAAAAGGAATACCTGTTAGGATATAAGGAGAAATTATGCTACAAATAGAAAAACTTAAATTTGATGAAAATGGGCTTATCCCCGCAATAGTTGTTGACGCTATTACTAAAGACGTTTTAACTTTAGCTTATATGAACAAGGAAAGCCTTAAAATAACAATGGAAAAGGGGCTCACTTGTTTTTGGTCAAGGTCAAGGAAGGAGCTTTGGCTTAAGGGCGAAACGAGTGGGAACTATCAACACGTTGTTTCAATCACTGCTGATTGCGATTATGACTCACTTGTCGTTATGGTTGAAAAGGACGGTCCTGCTTGCCACTTGGGAACGGACAGTTGTTTTCACAATCGTATGTGGGAAAGCGAGGATTTGAAAGAATTTTCACTTCAAAGTTTGATTAAGCTTATTGAAGGGAGAAAGACTGAAAAGAAAGAAGGCTCTTACACTACCTATCTTTTTGAAAAAGGCATTGATAAAATTTTGAAAAAGGTAGGCGAAGAGTGTACTGAAGTTATTATCGCGGGTAAAGCAGACGATAAAAAAGAAACTATTTATGAAATTGCTGACCTAACTTATCATACACTTGTTCTCATGATACAAATGGGCATATCTTTAGAAGATATTCACCGTGAGCTTTCATCACGCCATGTTATCGACCACAAGGTTAAGCAAGAAAAAATGACCAAGTAGGTTTGACATGGCAGAGTGGTTAAACACAGTATTTTATGCGCTGGATAGCGGTGCGTTTAGCATTGCGCATCAGTTGGCTTTAAGCACAAACAGTTTTCTTAACCCCATTTGTGAGATTTTGGCAGTTTTAGGTGATGGTGGAATTTCCTTTATTTTGGCATCTTTAATACTAATTCTTTTCACAAAAACAAGAAGGACAGGGGTAGCAATGCTTTTGGCGATAGGCGTTGGCGCGCTTTTCACAAACGTATTGCTTAAAAACTTAGTCGAACGCCCAAGACCTTATACGAATACTGAGTACGTAGGGTTTTGGAACTATGTAGGCGCACACTTAGAAAGTGAGTTTTCCTTCCCATCAGGACATACCACGGTTGCAATGACAAGCATGACCGCACTATTTTTAACCAACAATAAAAAGTGGAGTTGGGTTGGGTTTATATTAGCGGTTTTAATGGCTTTTTCAAGGGTGTATTTAATCGTTCACTATTTAACCGACGTTTTGGCTGGGTTAATTGTCGGTGGGCTTGCTGGCACGGGCGCATATTTTCTTTCAAAATGGCTTTTTAAGATTGTTGAAAAAAACAAAGAGAAAAAAGCCTGCGGTTTTTTGCTTAATGCAGACCTTTTGAATTTATTTAAGAAAAACAAAAAAGAGCAGTAAAACTGCTCTTTTTTAATTTTTTCTTTATATCGTTATATGCAAAATGTTTTAAGGTAAATTTTTAATATTAATAATATTTTTATTTTTCTTTATTGCGTATTTATATGCAAGCTTTGTTCCGCTATTAGGTTGATAATAGCAAAAACTTTTTTTTGAGCATTTTCTCATTTTTGGTTTATAACTGCCATCGTAGTAGAAAATACAGTAATCACTATTATCAATCATTGCTTGATTTCTTTCTATATAACTTGCTTTACCAGCAGAATATTTCGTTTTATGTTCAAATTCTTCTTCAACGCATAATAATCGACCATTTCTTTTTTCAAAATATGAATGTATTTTTTCTTGTTTTTCTCTTTCGCTTTCAAGAGTGCAAGTTTCACTTTGACAAGTATAAGCAATTCTTTTTATATTAGGGTATTTTTGTTTTAATTCGTCAACTATTAAATGGCATAAAGAATTAAAATCACTACGACTTCCAAATAAAAACGTACAAACATTATGATTTAAAATTAATTCCTGAATTACAGTTTTAATATTTTGTTTTAATTCATCAGTAGTGTTAATTTTCCTATGCCCAAAAAAAGAGCAAGTTTTTATTCTTTTGTCAATTTCTTTCATATACTCATTCCAATATTCGGGTTTTCCATACATAGTATAAATTAAAATTCTTAAAAAATCAACAAAAAGCCCGTTTTTCCTTAAATAATGCATGATAAAATTTCGGGTAAACTCTAAATATAGTGAAAAACTATATAAGGAGTTCTATTATGAAACTAAACAAGGCGTTTGCATTAAGAGTGAGAGAAATATTGAAAGAGAAGAAAATGACACAATACAAGTTGGCGCAAGAAACTGGTCTATATCATAGCACAATGACTGATATATTAAATTGTAAATATCAAACACCAAATTTTAGGAATATGGCATTAATAATAAAGGCACTTGATATGTCAATGACAGAATTCTTTAATAGCGAACTTTTTAATTTTGAAACTCTCGAAATAGAAGAAAAATAAATATAAAAAAGACTTTATTGAACGCAATAAAGTCTTTTTTTGTTTTAATAATTTTAAAAATTTGCGCACTAAACCGCGCTTTTTTATTTTGTATTGCTTATTTGTTTAGTTTGATGCCGTTAAGTTTTTCTAAGTCGCTTACAAGTAGCATCATAAACGCATCACGGTCAACGTCGGTTATCATTTCTATATTACTACAATCAGTAAAGTCGATTATCGTTTTCCCGGGCGCATCAGTCAAGTTTACGTTTACGCATACCTTTTTTAGTGTGAACATTTTTGGATACACTAGCACGAATAGTGCGAGCGAATCGTTCGTGGCAACGCGCTTGTCGGGGTAGCCGGGTTCCCAATACTTAGAGTACATATCTTTAAGAAGCTTTCCTGATTCGTTCATGTCGCCGAGCATATTTACAAAATCTTCGCTTAAGTGTGCTTTTCTTCTACCGACGTCGGATGGAACCATTAATAGTGGGATACCGCTGTCTAAAACAATCTTAAAAGCTTCAGGGTCGGAAGAAATGTTAAACGAAATGTGGTCAGGGTAGTCTGGGTGACCGAACGGAGAACCGCCCATAAACACGATTTTGGGTATTTTTTTAATGACGTCGGGGTGCTTTTTAAAAAGCAAACCCATATTTGTTTGCGGGCCTAAGACTATTGGAACAATGTCGCCGTCACCATTTATTAAAACGTCATACATAGCTTCAACAGCATCTTTTTCTAAAAGCTTGCGGGTGCTTTCCTTTGGCGTGTATCCACCCATGCCTTCAGCTTGATGAATAAACTCTGCGTTGATACTTTCGCGAGCCATTGCTTTAACGGCGCCTTTTGCAACGGGGATATTTAAGTTGAAAAGGTCAAGAAGGTGTAAAAGGTTGCGCGTAGCTTTTTCTAAACTGATATTGCCAACAACGGTTGTTAAAAGTTTGATGTCAATATGCTCATCAAAAAAAGCATATATTAAGCACGCGCTATCATCAACGCCAGGGTCTGTATCTATTATAACTTTTTGAATTTTTTCAGTTTCTAAGTAATTGGTCTTGTTAAAAATTTTGTTCATATAATTATTATATATTGTTTTCAACTATATTTGCAACAGTTTTTAAAAATTTAGCGTCAATAAGAAAATAAAATTTTTTAATCTGCAATAAATGAAAGCACGTTTAATGTCGTTTTTACGGCTAAACTATAGTGGTGAAAAATGATACTATTTTATTATATAAATAATGGTCAAATATCGCCCAAAATGCTTGACATTTAATTTTTGCAAGCGTATAATTGTGTTGCATTTTGTTGTAAAAGCAAAAATTTTGTTTAAATTAAAATTAACAATGCTTAAATTGATTTATTTGTGGATTATCCACGATAAATATACCCCCATAAGCACGGAAGCGTTCTCGTAGATACTTCCGTGCGAATTTTTTATTTTGGCAAAAAGCGTTTAATAAAGCAAATTACTTGATTTAATTTTAAATATGTAGTATTTTATATTTGATATGATATATAAAAATGTTTTAGAAGCCATAGGGCATACGCCTATGGTAAGATTAAATAAAATAGTTGAAAAAGACAGTGCGGAAATCTTAGTTAAGATTGAAGGGCTTAACGTTGGCGGGTCAATTAAAACGCGAACGGCTTTTAATATGATTAGCCAAGCCGAAAAATTTGGTTTGATAAATAAAGACACCATAATCGTTGAGCCAACTAGCGGAAACCAAGGCATTGGCCTTGCACTCGTGGGCGCTGTTAAAGGGTATAAGGTCGTAATTATTATGCCCGACTCTGTAAGTGAAGAAAGAAGGAAGCTTGTTCGCCATTACGGGGCTGAAGTTATCTTAATGCATGATGACGGAAACATTGGAGATTGTATTGATAGGTGTTTAAAAAAGGCATTACAAATGCAAAAGGAAAATCCAAACGTATACGTTCCCCAGCAGTTTGAAAATCCTGCAAACCCTACTGTACACCGCCACCACACAGGTTTAGAAATATTAGAGCAAGTTGCAGGTCCAATTCACGGATTTTGCTCTGGTATAGGAACGGGCGGAACGATTACGGGCATTGGCGAAGTATTGAAAGCACAAAACCCCGATATTAAAATTTGGGCAGTTGAACCTGAAAATGCGGCTATATTAGCTGGTGGAACAATCGGCTCACATATTCAAATGGGCATTGGTGACGGGCTTATACCGCCTGTGCTAAATTGCAATATATACGAAAAGATAGCCATTATCTCTGATGAAGAAGCACTTTCAACTTCACGCGATTTAGCAAAATATGAAGGCATTATGTGCGGTATTTCTTCGGGAACTAACGTTGCCGCGGCAAAGCGCCTTGCTAAAGAACTTGGGCCGGGAAAAACAGTTGTAACCGTTCTTCCTGATACGGCTGAACGTTATTTTTCAACTCCGCTTTTTGACGGAGAGTAATTTTAACAAAAATATCCACGTTTATAGCGTGGTTTTTTTGCGGATGTATAGGTGTCAATAAATACACCAATATTAAAACTATAAACAAAAAAAACAATATCGTATGCAAAAATTAAGGATTTTTTTAAAAAACCCCTTGACAAAACGGTAAAGTACAAATATAATAAAAAAACAAAAAATATTTTGGTCGTTTTGCTGTGAATTTAAAAGAGTTTATATATAAATATATAAAAAATCGAATTTCGGTTGACAGAATATAATAGATTATTTATAATATATATTAAGATGTAGGTTAACTTCCGTTATAGGTTGGGGCAAAATAAGGAGTGCGGTCGATGAAAAAGAGAATATATTTTCCACTTATAGTTTCAATTTGCGCATTGACTATTTTGGGTGTAATTTTGTTCGTAAATAACCAACAGGCAGGTGAAAAATTTGATGAGAGCTTAACCGTTAATTCTGAGCAAGCGCTTGACGAAAAATCTTTTTCTGTTGAAGGGCTTAATATGTATCCTGGCGCAAGTAAGGGTGTTAACGTTTTGCTTTCTTTGCAAGAAAAAGACGAATATGTTTTTACCATTGAATTTATAGAAAAAAATGACGGTGGATTAAAAGATTTTATTGATGCTGACGTAGAAATTGACGGGCAAGTGAAATTGCAAGCATCGCTTAAAGATCTTTTAGGCGGGCAAAAGTTTGAGTATAACTTAGCCACCACGCAAGCTGATCAAAAAATAATAGTTAAAGTAATTTATAAAATGGACGTTAGTGTTACGGGTGGGGAAGGTGCAACTGCAACGTTCGATATGATATTATCGATTAAGAGAGCGTAGCTAAAGTGAAAAAGCAGACTGTAAAAAAGATATTTAACGTAACATTAAACGTATTAATGTATGCGTTTATCGTGTTCGCATTGCTGATAGTTATTTTTTCCGTAACGGGCAAAAAAAATGACGGGGCGACCAGTATTTTTGGACATCAACTTAGGATTGTTGTTTCGCGTTCGATGGAAAAGTGTGACCAAACTGACGTCAGCGCATATGCGATAAAAGATATTCCGCTTAGGTCAATGGTGTTCGTTCAAGAATGCCCTGCGTATGGCGAAGAACTTAACGAGTGGTGTAAGGGCTTAAATGTTGGCGACGTGTTGACGTTTAAATATTTTGGCACGGATAAAGGCAGTTCTTCAAGTCAACCCACAATAACGCATAGAATTATTGAAATAAAAGCTAACGATACAAACGATTTATCTAAAGGCTTTACCATAAAACTCCAAGGCGATAACAAGCCTAGCCTAGAGTCTAATCCTGAATACGCTGGCACGATTTCAGTTGGCACGCAAGTTATAGACACTTCAAAAATAGGTCCTGACTTTGTAGACTATCGTATTATAGGAAAGGTAGTTGGGCAAAGTTTCGTGCTAGGTTTTCTTGTTTCGGGCGTAAGTGAACCGTTGGTAATGATTCTTTTAGTAATAGTTCCTTGCCTTATTATTATCATATTAGAAGTTGTTAAGATGGTTAATTACTTTGGTGCGGAAAAGAAGAAAAAGACCAAAGAAAAGATTGATAGCCAAGAAAGCGAAATTGAAGCGCTCAAGCGCCAACTTGAGCAATTACAAAACAAGCTTGACAATACGGGTGGGGAAAAAGAACAACCCCAAGATGAACAATAATAAATCAAGAGCCCCAAGAGCAAGTTTTAAAAGAAGAAAATTCAAGCGCTACAATCGAGTAGCTTGAATATAAAAAAGTAAATTTTAGGAGGTAACCCTATGGAAATTTTATTTATGGTATTTATGACGGTAGTATGCGTTGTTTGCCTTTTCTCTATTTTAGTTGTCGTTCGCGACATTATTAAAGAATCTGGCGCAAACAAAAGAGCAAAAGAATGTGCAAAACCTGAAACAGTAGTTGTTTGTGCGCCTGCTGAAAAAACAGTGAAAGAAGAAGTTGCTGTTGCTGAAGAAAAGGTAGTTGCTGAAGAAAAAGCAGTTGAAGTAGTTTGCGAAAAAGCAGATGAAGCTGAAGTTTCTTTCTCTGCTGACAAAGGTCTTACTTTAGATGATAAGTATAACGACCTTGAAAGCGCCGCTAAAAACCGTTATGATGAAATTATTAAGTATGCTTCTAAAGTTGAAGGGAGCAAACGCTTTAAGAATTTACGTTATGAAGAATACAAAATCGGTTCTATGAGAATCGTTCGCGTATTGATTAAACGCGGAATTATCGTTTGTGAATTTATGATGCAAAACCAAAGCTTTAAGTCTTACGTTATGGAAAACAAGATTTCCGCAAAGCAATCTGCAACGGTAATTAAAGTAGTTGATGATGAAACCGTTCAAGTTATTAAAGATACTATTGATATCGTAGTAAAAGCAATTGCTGAAGAAAAAGAAATCAAAAAGCAAATTGCACGTGAAAAACGTAAAGCTAAAAGATTAGAACAAGCAAAATAATAGGAAGTGAAAACAATGACTAATAAATTTAAAGTAATGCTATTGTCTTGTGTGACAATCCTTCTTTGCGTGGCAACAATATCTGTGGGTACGTTTGCGCTTTGGTCACAACAAGTTAAAATTCAAACACACCTCAGTGCAGGTACGCTTAACGTTCAATTATTCCGTACAAACCTAGAAAGAAAAGTTTCTGGTCAAGTGTCAACAAACCCCAACTCTATTGACTTTACGGGCACCAATCACGCAAATGCCAATATTTTTGATATTGAGCAAGGTGACAATATTTATCCTGGCGACTACTTTGAAGCAACCATGAAACTTGTTAATAATGGTAGTGTAGACGTTAAATATACCGTTAAAATAGTTGTTTATGCCGCAGACAACACGTCTAGTAAAGACAATGCGCTCGCAGAACAATTAACGGTTACCGTTGACGGTGCAAGCTTGGTTGGCGATACCACGGCTGAAAAGCTCCTTTCCGCAGGAACAGATTCTGTTTTTGTTATAAGGGTTAATTTTGATGACTTAGGGCTTAACACCGCTCAAGGTGGGTTAGCTAATCTTGACATAACGGTTACTGCAACACAAAACACTTAATCAATAAAATTATAAAAACGCTTTGCTAATAGCAAGGCGTTTTTTATTTATACTAAAAACGTATTAAATATTAGAGCAGATGCTATTGAAATATTTGACAAAGCACTAAAAAAGTGATAAAATCAATGTAAATTTACGATGATGCTTTCGGGAGCAATAGCAACCGATAGCGGAGGAATTCCGGAGAATCTCTTTTTTAAGAGTGCCGAAGGTGCAAGGGTATAACCCGAATCTCTCAGGCAAAAGGACGGAACACGAATATTGGCGTTTGCCTGAGTTTGTTCAATACTTTATTAAGCTTAATGGAATTTCTTTTTATCATAAGAAATTCCATTTTTTATTTTATTTGACGTTAACGCATAAGCATTCGTTACAAGAAAACATTTATTATATATGCACGCGCGTTTTATGTGTGCATACGTAAAGGAGAAATTATGGATCAATTTTTAGCTTGGCTTGAAAATGCTACAGCCACTGTAAACAATTATCTTGCCGATTACGTGCTGGTGATATTACTTATCGGTGTGGGTTTGTTCTTTACTATTAGAACAAAGTTTGTGCAAGTTCGTTGTTTAAAGCAAGGTTTTAAGAAAGTTTTTGGCGGACTAAAGCGTGATGGTGGCAAGAAAAACAACGGTATGAGTTCTTTTCAAGCGTTCACAACCGCCGTTGCAGCACAAGTGGGAACAGGAAATATAGTTGGTGCTTGCGGTGCTATTTTAGTAGGTGGTCCTGGCGCTATATTTTGGATGTGGATAATTGCATTTTTGGGCATGGCGACCATTTATGCGGAAGCTGTTCTTGCACAAAAAACAAAACTAATCAACCCAGACGGCACTGTTTCAGGTGGGCCTGTATATTATATCCGCCAAGCATTCAAGGGTAAGTTTGGCAAGTTCTTAGCTGGTTTTTTTGCCGTTGCGATTATTATAGCTCTCGGTTTTATCGGCTCTATGGTTCAATCTAACGCTATAAGTAGCGCCGTTTCAGAGGTCGGCGGATATGATTATACTACTTGGGGTTGGATAGTTGGGCTCGTAATAGCAATTTTAGCTGTGTTAATTTTTATCGGCGGAGCAAAAAGAATTGCATCGGTAACGGAAAAATTGGTTCCTATTATGGCTGTCGTTTATCTTTTAGGTGGACTTATAGTTATTTTAATTAACGTTACGGCGTTGCCAACGGCGTTTTGGTATATTATTAAGTTTGCATTCGTTCCCCAAGCGATAGTTGGAGGAGCAGTTGGTGAAGCGCTTAAAAAAGCAATCAGTATGGGTGCAAAACGTGGGCTTTTCTCAAATGAGGCGGGTATGGGTTCAACTCCGCACGCGCACGCTCAAGCAGACGTGAAAACACCACACGAACAAGGAACTTCTGCAATGGTTGGCGTGTTTATTGATACTTTTGTAGTTTTAACTATGACTGCACTTATTGTTATAACTTGTCTTTACGTAAACAACCCTCAACTTGTTGCAAGTGCAGATAAAAACACCATGGTTAAGGTATCTATCGCAACGTTATTTTCTAATGCAAACACAGGCGCTTTAATAGGCGGAATATTTGTTGCTATATGTTTAGCGTTTTTTGCATTTTCTACAATTATTAGCTGGAATTTGTTTGGTAAAATCAACTTTGAATATTTATTCGGCAAAAAAGCTTCGATAGTTTATTCAATTCTTTCGGTGTTATTTATCTTCTTAGGCTCGTTCTTGGGTAGCGACTTGGTTTGGAACTTTAGTGACTTTTTTAACTACCTAATGGTTATACCTAACGTTATGGCGCTAATTGCGCTTTCAAACGTCGTTGTTAAAGAAGTTAAAAAGCATTCCAAAAGAAAAGATAAAGCTGAACTAACAGAAGAAAACAAATAAATTTCACAACAAAAAACGTCTGCTTTGCCGACGTTTTTTTATTATATAAATAATTATTATATAAATATTTTAAAAATAAAAAGGAAATTTGTTTTTTTTGCCGTATTATTATACGTGTGTAAAAGGGTGCATTTATGAAACAAAAAACGTTTGAAATGGAAAAAATGTTTTTATCGCCTTATGCGGTTAAATCGTGTGATACGGTTGGCAGGCTTAAAGAGGAGACGGCTTGCCCAATGCGTACAGACTTTCAGCGTGACCGTGATAGGATTATTCACTGCAAAGCGTTTAGGCGTTTAAAAAACAAAACGCAAGTTTTCTTTTCGCCCGAAGGTGACCATTATAGAACGCGCTTAACGCACACGCTTGCAGTTTCACAGGTTGCACGTGCAATTTCGCGTTCGCTTTCGCTAAACGAAGATTTGACTGAAGCTATTGCTCTTGGTCACGATTTAGGGCACACGCCTTTCGGGCATGCAGGCGAAAGAATTTTATCTAGCCTTAACCCGAACGGGTTTAAGCACAACGCTCAGTCTGGGCGGGTTGTGGACTTTT
The DNA here is from genome assembly GCA_045578765.1 of Christensenellaceae bacterium. Lineage (GTDB taxonomy): Bacteria > Bacillota > Clostridia > Christensenellales > Borkfalkiaceae > UBA1259. The sequence goes on from JAZNKV010000013.1 coordinate 24,437, forward strand.
TGGAAAACGATGGCAACGGGCTTAACTTAACAAGGGAAGTCGTTGATGGAATTATAAATCACACGCTTTCATCTTCTCCAAGCACGTTGGAAGGCAAAGCCGTTAGTATTGCTGATAGAATTGCGTATATAAACCACGATATTGACGACGCTATTAATGGTGGCTTTATTACCGTGGACGACTTACCTAAGCGCACGAGAGAGCACTTTGGTGATACTTCAAGGGATAGAATTAACGCCATGCTTAAATCTATTTACGCAACAAGCGAAGGTAAAAATTTCGTTAAAATGGCAGATGACGTTAGCGAAATGGTAATGGAACTAAGAACGTTTATGTTTGAACGTGTATACATGGCAAAAACTTTCCGTGAAGAAGAAGAGCGCGCAAAAAAGATGATAAGCGCACTATATGAATACTATTATAGTGACTGGGCAAGGCTTCCTGAATTTTTTAAGGACAGGCTTGAAAAGGACGATATTCACACCGTTTTATGTGATTACATATCGGGGATGAGCGATATTTACGCAGTAAAAACCTTTAACGAAATTTTTGTACCAAAAAATTGGAAGTTGTAAAATGAGAGGATTTGACGCAAAGTTCTTAGAAGAACTTAAAAGCAAAAACGATATAGTTGACGTGATTGGGCGGTACGTCCAACTCGTTCAGCGCGGAAGTAATTTCTGGGGAAAATGCCCTTTTCATCACGAAAAGACGGCATCTTTTACCGTTAATGCTAACGACAACTTTTATTATTGTTTTGGCTGTCATAAGAGCGGTGACGTTATAAGTTTTATAATGGATATCGAGTCGCTTGATTTTAACGACGCGGTTAAGTTTTTGGCTGAGCGTGCAAAGATGCCACTTCCCGAAGTTAAGTATGATGACGAAAAGATAAAAGAACAAAGACAGCAAAAGGAAAGGTTTTTATCTTTAATGCGTGAAACTGCTATGTTTTACGTTAAAAACTTGCGTTCAAATATAGGCGCAAAACACTTAGAATACGCGCTTTCAAGGCGCTTTAGTGAACAAACGATAACTTCTTTCGGTCTTGGTGCATCACCTGATTTTAACAGTTTGCCCGCATATTTAAGGCAAAAAGGTTATACGGATAAGGAAATGGTTTTATCCGGTGCTTGTGGGGAAAAGGACGGAAGGTGTTTTGACTGGTTGGGTGGTAGATTTATCGTTCCGCACATTGACCAGTTTGGTAACGTTATCGCGTTCGTTGGGCGTAGGATTGACGGCGGGAAGGAAAGAAAGTATATAAATACTCGCGAAACGCAGTTGTTTTCTAAAGGCAAAACCTTTTATAATCTAAACAATCTAAAAAAACAAAAAAACAGTCCGCAAGGCTTAGATAGCATAGTGCTTGTCGAGGGGCATTTAGACGTTATTTCGCTTGCGCAAGCGGGTGTAACTAACGTTGTTGCAAATATGGGCACGGCGTTAACAAAAGACCAAGCGCGCATACTTAAAAGATACGCAGAGCGAATATACGTTAGTTATGACGGTGACTTTGCGGGGCAAGAAGCGACAGTTCGTGGGCTTGAAATATTAAGCGAAGAAGGACTTGAAGTAAAAGTTATGTCATTGCCCGACGGTATGGATCCTGACGACGTTGTTTCAAAACTTGGCGTAGATGCGTATAGAAAACTTATGGCAACAGCAAAACCGCTTATAGACTTTAAGCTTGACTTGGTTAGAAAAGCGTGTGACCTTAACGCTGTTGACGGAAAGAGAAAATACGTGCAAAAAGCGGTTGCAGTAATAAGAGAAAGTAGTTCGCCAGCCGAGCAAGAAGATTTATTAAAAACAGTAAGTGCAGTAAGTGGGACGACTTTTGACGCGCTAAAACGTGAACTTTATTCGACGCCTGCTAAGTCGGCGCCTAAGGTTCAGCCCTCCGTTCAGTTTACCGATAACGCTGGGGATAAAACGGCAATAGCATCACGATACGTTCTGTCAGCTTATTTATTCAACAAAGAATACGCTAAAGAAACGGATATTGAAAAGATAGATTTTGTTTTACCGCAACACGCAGTTATTAAAAATTATATAATTTCGTGTGGTAAAGAAGGCGTTCAACCGCGTTTTTCTAACCTATATGAGATTATCGGGGAAGATGGACAAGCAGAACTTTCACGCATAGCGGGTATGGAAACGGAAGAACATAAAGATTTTGATCAAGCAATATACTTTTTTGATTGCGTAAGGACGTTAAAGCTAAGTAAGATAAATGAAGAAATTAAAAGAATAACGTCACTGTTTAGTGCGGAAACCGACGTGGAAAAGAGAAAACTTTACACCGCGGAAATGGCAAATCTTATAGCACAAAAGAACAAACTAAACTAATATATACGGATTTATTCCGTAGGAGGAATTATCAATGGAAGAAAAAAAGACAGCTCAAAAGAAAGGCGCTGAAGTAGAACAAGAATTATCAACGGATATTTTATCGCCCGAACTTCTAGTAGCAGTAGCGGACATTATTTTGGAATTTAAAAAGAGCGGAAGTATTAAAATGAGCCAGCTTTTCGATAGACTTGAAAAGTTTGATTCAACACCCGCTCAACTCGAAGAAATATATAAGATGTTTGATAATCAAGGCGTTCAAGTTATTGATGAAGACGAGCGTGATAAAGATTTATTTGACCAGCTCTTGAAAGAAGTAAGCATGGACGACCCTGTAAAAATGTACCTTAAAGATATAGGTAAAGTTCCGCTTTTACAACCCGATGAAGAAACCGAACTTGCAAAGCGCATGATTGAAGGGGACGAGCTTGCAAAGCGTTTGCTTTCGGAAGCAAACTTGCGTTTGGTCGTTTCGATCGCTAAGCGTTATATGGGGCGCGGTATGCAGTTTTTGGATCTTATTCAAGAGGGTAATTTGGGGCTTATGAAAGCCGTTGAAAAATTCGATTATCAAAAGGGCTTTAAGTTTTCAACTTATGCTACTTGGTGGATAAGGCAGGCTATCACGCGTGCTATTGCAGACCAAGCAAGGACTATTCGTATTCCCGTGCATATGGTTGAAACAATCAATAAGTTAATTAGAGTATCGCGTAGATTGTTGCAAGAACTCGGCAGAGAACCTACGCCTGAAGAAATAGCTAACGAAATGGGTATAACCGAAGAAAGAGTGCGCGAAATACAAAAGATTGCTCAAGACCCTGTTTCACTCGAAACGCCTATTGGTGAAGAAGAAGATAGTCACTTATCAGACTTTATCGAGGACGAAAAGAGTACTGCTCCAACCGACGCTGTTTCGTACAATATGCTTAAAGAACAGCTTATAGGTATACTAGATACGCTTACTCCACGTGAAGAAAAGGTTTTAAGATTGCGCTATGGTCTTGACGATGGTAAGCCTAGAACGCTAGAAGAAGTGGGCAAAGAATTTAACGTTACGAGAGAGCGTATTCGTCAAATTGAAGCAAAGGCTTTGCGTAAGCTTAGACACCCAAGCCGTTCTAAAAGGCTAAAAGAGTATATAGATAAACGCTAATGACTGAAAGGCTAAAAGAAATCTTTAACAATATTCCCGCGTGTGAAACGTTCGCGGATATAGGCTGTGACCACGGCTATATTGCGCTTAATATGTTGACTGCAAAAAAATGTTCAAACGTTATCATTGCGGATATAAGCGATAAATGTTTAGCAAAGGCTGAGTCGCTTTTGTCGTCGTTTATAAAAAAAGGCATGGCTAAAAGCGTCGTTTCAAACGGATTTGAAAAGGTTTATGGTAGCGACGTTGCGCTTATCGCCGGCATGGGCGGGGAAGAAATTTGTGCTATTTTGTCTAGCGCGAAAGAATTGCCTAAAACACTTGTTTTACAGCCCATGAAAAACTGTGATAAGGTAAGGCGCTTGGCGCTAGAACTTGGTTATGCGTTCCAAAAAGACTTTGTTTTTAAGAGCGCGGGGAAGTTTTATGACCTTATGGTTTTAGTAAATGGAAAGGGTGATTTAACCCAAGAAGAAATAGAGTTTGGAAAGGATAACTTATCTGGAAAAAACAAAGCATTTATAGAAAAAATTCAAATTGCCGTTCAAAAACTTCAGCTTTATTCTTCTAACCCGAATTTAAGCGATCAGTCGCGCTTAGAGATCGAACAGGAGTTGGAGAAACTTAAAAAATATGTATAGCATAAACGAATTTTTTGCTCTGCTTGATGGGATTGCGCCATTATCGCTAAGCAAGAAAATGATTGAAAAAGGCTGTTACGATAACAGCGGAATTATCGTTAAAAGCACTCAAAATGTATGTAAAGTTGCATTTACTTTAGATTTAAGTGAAAATGCGCTTTTAAGCGCGATAGAAAATGGTTGCGACACGATAGTTACTCATCACCCTGCAATTTATACGCCCGTAAAAAGCTTGGAAATTGACGGGGCTACACGCCCGCTTATTAAAGCTGTACAAAAGGGAATTAACGTTATATCAATGCACCTAAATTTAGATATTGCAAGTAGCGGTATTGACCAATGTTTAGCTATTGGGCTTGGTGCAACGAGCGTTGAAATACTTGAAAAAATTACCGATACAAAAGGATACGGTAGATTATTTACGATAAAAAAGACGAATACGGATGAGTTTTTTAATAACGTAAAGCAAAAATTTCAAACGGATAAAGCGTTAAAGTACGGCAACCAAACGGTTGAAAAAATAGCCTCGTTTTGCGGTGCGGGTGCGGACAGCGCACTAAAAGCTCTGCTTTCTAAAACTGTTGACTTTGATACGGTGGTAACCGCCGATATTCCGCACCACGTATTAAAAGAGCTTATCGAAAAGGGTAAAAACGTTATAGTGTTGTCGCACTACGCGAGCGAGCAATACGGATTTAATGAATTTTATAAACTTGTTACAAATCTCGTTGGTGACAAGGTTGAAACTTTTAATTTTTTAGATGAAAGATTTATGTAAAGGAGAACGATTATGATTGAAAACTTGTTGGCTTATCAAACCGCCGATGCAAAGCTAAGAGAAATCGAAAAAGTTTTAGGTAGCAGTGAAGAAAAGAAAAAGGCAATGACCGCAAAGAAATATCTTGAAGGCGTTGAAGAAAGCGTTAATAAACTAGACGCGCGCGCTTTTGAACTTTCAGCTATTTATGAGAGCGCAACCAAAGAGCAAATTAAGCTTAAAGAACAACAAGCTGAAATAAACGATGCATTAAACGCAGTTGAAGATGAAAAGGAAGCTGTTTACTTAATTAAAAAGGCTGAAGAACTTATTGCTAAAATTAAGGCGTTGGGTGCAAAGGCAAGCAAAATTGCAGAAGACATTCAAGCTGTTTTGAAAGAGTATGCTAGTATTAAAAAGACTACGCAAAGTGCGCAAATTCAATATAAAGAAAACGCTACAAAATATAACGAATTAAAAGAATCTGTTAAGAGCCAAAAAGAGAGCGTTGAAAAGGAACTCGAACAATTAAAGAGCAAGGTTGACTCTTCGCTTATGGATAGGTACTTAAAAAAGCGTGCGAACAAAATTTATCCTATCGTTTACGAAGCAAAAAACGGCGTTTGCGGAGCTTGTAGAATGGAGTTGGCAATGCTCGATATGAATAAACTTAAAGCGGGAGAAGTTATAGAGTGCGATCAATGTGGAAGAATGCTGTACCTTTCGCAAAAATAACACAAAAAACAAATTACAAATTTAACGGCGTTACTAATCGGTGGCGCCGTTTTTTTACGCTTTTTGGCGCATAAGAAAACGGTGCGGTAAAATATTTAAAATAATATTTTAAAATACCAAAAAAATTTGGCTAAAGCATTGTAAAAATACGCAATTTTTGGTACAATAGAAATGATATTGAATTAGAGGTGGACTTTTGAACGGTTTAGGCAGAAAAAAAGAAGAAAACAAAGAAAGTAAAAGCTTGATTTTTACCAAAGAAACGTTGGGTGTGGTGTTGATACTTTTTGCCACGCTTGCTTTGGTATGTTTAATCACGCGTGAAACGGTGTTCTCTTCACTTGGTCAAGCGGTAAACGCATTTTTGTTTGGCGTTTTCGGTTTTTTTGCGTATGCCGTTATCTTGTTTGCAATCATAATGGGCGTGCTACTTGTAAGCGATAAAAAGACGGGCGTTTCCAAGCGAATGAAAACGCTTATCACTTGTTCATTTTCGCTCGTTGCTCTAATCGCGCATATTGCGACTATTTCTGCGCAAGGAACGTCTTACGGCGAATATATTTCAGCATCATATTTAATGGGGCAAGGCGGTATTAGCACCACTTCAGCTGGCGGGGTTATGACTGCGCTTGTTGCATATCTATTTTCAAACTTGCTAACGGACGTTGGCAGTTTTGTGGTTTTGGGTATAGCGCTAACTGTTTTCGTGTATGCGATGATTACGACGTATCTTAAAACTCCGTTTATTCCCGCTAAAAAGGAAGGCAAGTTTAGAAGTTCTTTCGTTGAGGAGAGTTTAGAAGATGGTTTAGACATTGCTGGAACAAAGGAATATCCCGTAGAAAACGTAGATTTCGCAACAGTTTCTGGCAAGCAAAAACTTTTTGTAAACAACCCTGAAGAATTTGCGCTTAAAAACAAGCGCGAACTTATGAAAGAGCAAACCAACCCTCAAGCGAATGGCGTTAAAATCACCTTTGCAAGCAGTGGATTAGGCGTTGTTGAAACGGGCGCGCGCCCCAAACAAGTTAACGCGGACGATGATTTTAGGAAGAAGATAGACTACGTTAAAACCCCTGCGGAGATTAACGTGGAAAATATTACGTCTGGAAATTACAGTGCTGAAAACCGCACGGTTGTTTCAGGATACGTAAATAGCCAAAGGTTTGAAAGGAAAGAAGAAATTCCATTTATTAACCACGAACAAGAAAAAGCCGAAATTATCGAGCCCGAAGTAAATGACACAGCTCAATCACGTGCGGAAAGATTTGAAAATTTATACGCACAAGTTGACGAGCAGAGTGGTGACGCAAACGTAAACGTCGTTGAGGCAAGCGAAATTTTCCGCGCCATAGAAAAAGATGAATGTGTAAATCAAAAAAATAATAGCGAAGAAAAAATAACCGAGCAAGATCAATCTTTCGATATACCTTTTATCGATGAAAGTGGTGAAGATTTTGCCGTTAAACCTAAAGATGAAGAAATTGGTCAAGACGTAGCTGAAGAAGAGCAAGCTTTTAATGAAGCACAACAGTACTTTGATCAATTAGATAAGCAAGAACAAGAACTTGAAAAGGAAAAAGAAGCTGAACTTCCGCCCACAAGCTTGGGTAGGTCAGGCAGGCTTAGAGAAATTTTTATAGATGAAAAGCCTGAGGTTGACAAAGAAAAGCCCGTGTTTACAAGCAGGGTAGAAGCTGACAATAACTTAGGGTCAAGACGCGGTTTGTTTGAAACCAAAAAGGAAGAACCTATTGAAGAGCAAAAGGTTGAAAAGCCCAAGCCACCAATTAATAGAGAGTATTTCCGCCCGCCGTTTGACCTTTTGGAAAATTACGTTCAGCCCATAAATGCCGTTCAAGATAATCACGAAGAACGTAAGCAAATTATTCAAAGAACGCTTGAAGAGTTTCACATCAACGCAGTTCCGCAAGGTCATATTCAAGGTCCGTCAATTACCAGATACGAAATTATGATGCCAGCTGGTATTTCAGTAAGAAAAGTTTTGGCGTATGATGACGACTTAAAGATGCGCCTTGCAGCAAAGGACGGCGTTAGAATTGAAGCGCCTATCCCCGGCAAGAACTTGGTGGGTATAGAAGTTGCAAATAGCGTTAAAGTTACCGTTGGCTTAAGAGAAGTTATGGAAGGGCTTGCCGGCAAGAACTCAAAACCCACAGCGCTTATGTTTGCGGTAGGCAAAGATATAGTTGGCAATTCTATTAGTTACGACCTTGCCAAAGGTCCGCACTATTTAATTGCGGGTGCAACCGGCTCTGGAAAGAGCGTTGCTTTGCACGTTATGATTGTCAGCCTTTTGATGCGTTATAGCCCTGAAGAATTAAAGCTTGTTCTAATTGACCCTAAGAGCGTTGAGTTTAGAAAATACGAGCACATTCCGCATCTTCTTGTTGATGAAATTATTACCGAACCAAAGCGTGCGTTAACCCTTTTACAATGGGCTTATGATGAAACTAACCGCCGTAACGAAATGTTTACAGAGTGTGGCGGGATGATAAGCAATATTGACGATTATAATACTCAAATAGCTAACGACAAGATTGCTAAATTGCCAAGAATTGTTTTCGTTATAGACGAGCTTGCCGACCTTATGGAAGCGGCTAAAAAGGACTTAGAAGAAAAGATAAGAAGAATTGCAGCAAAATCACGTTCTGCAGGCATACACTTGGTTTTGGCAACACAACGTCCGTCAGTTGACGTTATTACGGGTACTATCAAAGCTAACTTACCTTCAAGAATTGCGCTTAAAGTTATGAACTTTGCAGATTCGCAAACCATATTAGGCGGTGCGGGTGCAGAAAAACTTTTGGGCAATGGTGATATGTTGTTTAAAGATTCTACAATGGGTGACTATGAACGTTATCAAGGCGCATATATTAGCGGTAGAGAGGTAGCAAACGTTGTAAATTATATCAAAGAACACAATACTGCGTACTTTGATGACGACGTTCAAAATTTCTTGGACAAAGAAACCCGTCCCAAGCAAGAAGAAGTTAGTGCTGACGTTGGTGGAGACGACGGTGGCGAAATGAACGAACTTATGCTAAAGGCGCTTTGGCTTGCGGTAAACACTCAAACGGTTTCTATATCTTCACTGCAAAGAAGATTCCAAATCGGCTATGCGCGTGCTGGCGGGCTTGTTGACAAAATGGAACAAATGGGCTTTGTTTCTGGCAATGAAGGCAGTAAAGCGCGTAGAGTGCTTTTAACAAAAGAAGAATTTATAAATCGTTTTGGTCCTTACGACGAAGCAGACGGCTGATTATGATTAAAGATAAAAGAGTTGGAGTTATATCGCTTGGTTGTGATAAAAACCGTGTTGACACGGAAAAGATGCTTTCGTTTATTAAACAAAGGCATACGCTCACAAACGATATGGAAAGCGCGCAGATTATCGTAATAAACACTTGTGCATTTTTAGAAAGTTCAAGAAAAGAAGCTATTGATGAAATAATAAATGCAGGGCTTTTTAAACAAAATGCCTGTGCGGAAAAGTTGATTGTTACAGGGTGTTTGCCACAGCGTTTTTTAGATGAATTAAAGGATGCTCTAAGCGAAGTTGATGCGTTTATGGGTGTTAGCGATTATGCAAGCATAAACGACGTAATTGATAGGCTCTATTTAGGAGAACGTGTTCTTCAAGTAGGCGTCCCGCGTGAAGAGTGCACGTTTAACAGAGTTGTTACAACACAAAATTACGCATATTTAAAGATTGCAGACGGATGCTCTAATCACTGCACGTATTGTTTAATTCCGTCAATACGTGGCAAGTTTCGTTCAGTTAAAGAGCAAGACCTTGTTTGTGAAGCAAAGTCGCTTGGCAATATAGATGAGCTTATTTTAGTTGCACAAGACAGCGCAAGATACGGGCAAGACCTTTCGCCTAAAAGTAGTTTACCAAAGCTGATTAACACGTTAAGTGAACTTGAAAACGTTAATAAAATTAGGGTTTTATACTGCTATCCTGAAAACATAACGGACGAGCTCATTGAATGTTTTAAGAACAACGATAAACTTATTAAATACATAGACGTTCCTTTCCAACACGCAGATGATAGGGTATTAAAGCGTATGAATAGAAAAGGAACGGGTAAAAGTTATTTAGAGCTTGTAAAAAAACTTAAACGTGAAGTAAAAGGTATTGCGATACGCTCAACTTTTATAACAGGCTTTCCGGGGGAAGACCAAAAAGCTTTTGATAACTTGGTTAAATTTTTGCAAAAAGCAAAGCTGTTTAACGCGGGATTTTTTAAGTATAGCAGAGAGCAAGGCACGCCCGCATATAAACTTGACGGGCAAGTAAAGGGTAGCGAAAAGACAAAGCGCTTAAAAAAGTTGTATTCAGTTCAAAAGGCGGTTGTTAAAGAAAACTATTCTAAACTTATCGGCAAGACTATAACGGTTAAGGCGGAAGGCTTTGATTTTGATGAATTTATATATTACGGACGTGCATATTTTAACGTCCCTGATATTGATGGTAGGGTCAACTTCTTTTCCAGTGAAGAAGTAGAAAATGGAAAATATTACAAAGTAAAAATAATAAAGGCTACAGGCTATGACCTGTTAGGTGAAAGAATATGAATTTACCCAACAAATTAACCATATTGCGACTGATTTTAATACCGCTTTTCGTTGTTGTTTTCTATATTACGGCAATACCGTACAATTATTTGATTTCGGCAGTAATTTTTCTTCTTGCCGCTTTTACCGATTTTTTGGACGGACACATTGCAAGAAAATATAACTTAGTAACCGATTTAGGTAAATTTTTAGACCCCATTGCAGATAAAGTGCTTGTTTCAACCGCGCTTATCGTTATGCTCCTTCCGCTTGAAGGTCAGCCTTCAATCTTGCCTTGGTATGCAGCTATATGCGTTGCAATAATTCTTGCTAGAGAGCTTATCGTTAGTGGGTTTAGAATGGTTGCCGCATCAAAAGGCGCTGTTCTCGCTGCAGATTGGTCGGGAAAAATTAAAACGTTCGTAACTGACGTTGCGATTGTCGTGTTGCTCGCGGGTGCATCAATTATGCCGGGTATGTTTTCAATAGTGAACATAATAGGCTTAGTGCTTTTAGCAATATCAACACTCCTAACTATTTATTCTGGAACAGAGTGTATCGTTAAAAACAGAAAGGTGCTTGAAACAAAATGAAAACCGCTTTAATTTTCTTCCGTGGCTCTAAGATTAGGTTTGACGGAGAATATTATTCAAAAGTGATAGGGGCGTTTACCGACGGGGGCTTTGAAGTTGACGTTATTGACGTGTTATCGTATACTGACGACATATCGTTTAAACGCCGTTTTGAAGAACTTGTTGACCTTGCCGATAACCTTATCATTTTTGGCGGAGACATGGTTGAGTTTAATATTAAAAGCATAATTGCCGAAGGCATGGATACTGCGCTTGTTGAAAATGAAAACGCAAAAAATTTTATTGATGCCGTAAGCAAAGATAATGGAGCAGTTTATCCCGAAAGCTTTGCGCTTTTGCCTATGGAAGCAACAGTTATTCCAAACTTGCACGGCGGTTTTCAAGGCTTTATATTAGATGGAAACGAAATTTCAATAGCTCTGCTACCTGAAGATTATAACGAGATAAAGGTTATGTGTGATAAATACGTTTTGCCTTATCTTGAAAACAAAACGGGCGTAAAAAGAAAAAGATTAGTACTGAAGTATTTTGGTGATAAAGCCACTGTTCAAAACGTTTTAGAAGAAGCAAAAAATATTGGCGTTGACAGTTTGACATATTCGCTTACTGAAAACAACGGCGATATAACTGTAGACGTGCTGTTTAATCAAGACACCACTCAAGACATCCGCGGAGAGATCATAAGATACGTTGTTTCTAACTGTAAGGAAAATATTTACGCTGAATTTGAAACGTCGCTTGGGGAAAGAGTGCTTGACTTGCTGAAGTTGAAAAATCTTAAGCTCGCCGTTGCAGAATCGTTTACGGGCGGACGCGTGGTAAGTTCTATTATATCCACGCCGGGCGCTTCGCAAGTGGTAAAAGAAGGGCTTGTAACTTACTCTAATCAAAGCAAGATAATGCGCTTAGGCGTTAAGGAAAGCGACCTTTTAACGCATGGTGCAGTCAGCTCTGTTGTCGCTTATCAAATGGCGGCGGGTTTAATTAAAAGCGGGGCGGATATTGCAATCGCCACCACGGGCATAGCCGGACCAAAGAGTGACGATACAAAAAAACCTGTTGGGCTATGCTACATTGCAGTTGGTACGCGTGATGGCGTGCATACCTATAAGTATAACCTTTCGGGGTCAAGAGAGAAAATTACGGAAACGGCAAAGAATACCGCGCTGTTTTTGGCAATAAAAAAATTAAAAAATTTATAAGGAAAATTAACTATGGATGAAGCAAAGATAAAAGCGCTGGATAGCGTTATGGCACAAATTGAAAAACAATACGGAAAGGGCGCAATTATGCGTTTAGGTAAAGCAGCTGGGGACACGAATATTGAAGTTCTTCCCACAGGTTGCTTATCCCTTGACCTTGCAATTGGCGTTGGCGGACTTCCGCGTGGAAGAATTATTGAAATTTACGGACCAGAGTCTTCGGGTAAAACAACCGTTGCGCTCCACTGTATAGCAGAAACACAAAAAGCGGGTGGCATTGCTGCGTTTGTTGATGCTGAACACGCACTAGATCCCGTTTATGCTAAAGCGTTGGGGGTTAACCTTGATGAACTTTACGTTTCACAACCAGACACTGGCGAACAGGCGCTTGATATTACCGCGTCACTTGTAAACAGCAAAGCGGTTGATATTATTGTTGTGGACTCTGTTGCAGCGCTCACACCAAGAGCGGAAATTGAAGGGGATATGGGCGATTCACACGTGGGCTTGCAAGCAAGACTCATGAGCCAAGCACTCCGTAAGCTTACAGCGATTACTAATAAATCAAAAACTTGTATAATCTTTATTAACCAACTTCGTGAAAAGGTTGGCGTTATGTTTGGCAACCCAGAAGTTACTGCGGGTGGTAAAGCGCTCAAGTTTTATGCAAGCGTTCGTATTGACGTAAGAAAGAGCGATGCGCTTAAAGATAGCGAAGGTGCTTATGGCAACCATACCAAAGCAAAAGTTGTTAAAAACAAGGTTGCTCCGCCTTTTAAGACTGCTGAGTTTGATATTATATTCGGCAAAGGTATTTCAAAAGGCAGTTGCTTGATTGACTTAGGGCTTCAATACGAAATATTGCAAAAGAGCGGGTCTTGGTTTAGCTATATGGGCGAAAAGATTGCTCAAGGCAGGGAAAAAGCTGTTGATTATCTTGAAAACAACGTTGACGTTGCAGAAGAAATCAAGAACAAAATTTTAGATGCTTTTTATAATAAAGCAAAAAACGACTAATAAGTATTGACAATTAGTCTATTTTATAATACAATATATAGTAGAATATGACGTTTGTAAAACACAAGCGTTAAAATAAAAACAGGAGGGCATATTTTTATGCAGAATTTACTTTACGGCTCCCTGTTCTTAAACGGTGATAACACAGTGATGTTTATTATCGTAATAGCAGTTTTAGTGATATTGGCAATAGCAGCATTTTTCGTTAGCTGGAAGATGAGTGCTAAATCTCTTTCTAAAAAATATGAAAAAGAACACGGCGACATTGAAGCACAACGCAACAGGATGCTTGATGACGTTAGAGAAGAAAGCAGAGCTATTAAAAAAGAAGCTATATTAGAAGCGAAAGAACAGGAAATTAAACTTCGCAACGACTTTGAACGTGAAGCTAAAGAAAAGCGCACGGAACTTCAAAGAATGGAGAATAGGCTTAATCAAAAAGAAGAAACTCTTGAGAAGAAGGAAGAAAGTCTTGCAAAGCGTAACGAAGAAACTACAAAACAACAAAACGCTCTAAAGGCAAAAGAAGTAGAATTCGAAAAGAAAATGGACGAGCTTAATGAAAAGCAAAACGACATGATTAAAGAATTCGAAAAAATTGCACAAATGAGCAAAGAAGAAGCTAAACAACAGCTTATCGAAGCTATTACTGACGAAGCAAAGCGTGACGCTGCGGGGTTAGTAAAGAATATCGAAGCTGAAGCTAAAGAAAACGGCGAAAGAAAAGCAAAAGAAATCGTTTCACTTGCTATTCAAAAATGTAGCACTGAACAAGCTACTGAAATTACCGTTTCAGTTGTTCCCTTACCCAGTGACGATATGAAAGCAAGAATTATCGGTAGGGAAGGTAGAAACATTAGAACGCTTGAAAACGCAACGGGTATTGAACTCATTATTGACGATACTCCAGAAGTTGTTATCGTTTCAGGCTTTGATCCGGTAAGGCGTGAAGTCGCACGTATCGCACTTGAAAAACTTATTCAAGACGGTAGAATTCACCCCGCAAGAATTGAAGAAACGGTTGAAAAGGTTAAGAAAGAACTTGACGTTCAAATTAAAGAAGCGGGCGAAAGTGCTATGTTTGAATGTGGCATATTTGGGCTTCATCCAGAAATCGTTAAACTTCTTGGTCGCTTAAAATTCCGTACTAGTTACGGTCAAAACGTGCTCAAACACTCAATAGAAGTTTCGCACTTAGCTGGCGTTATGGCAACCGAACTCGGCATTGACGCTCAACTTGCAAAACGCGCAGGCTTACTCCATGACTTAGGTAAAGCCGTTGACTTTGAAATAGAAGGAACGCACATGCAAATCGGTGGTGATCTTGCTAAAAAGTATAGGGAAAACCACAGCGTTATCAACGCAATACTTGCACACCACGGCGACGTTGAGCCTAAAACTCTTGAAGCTGTTATCGTTCAAGCGGCTGATGCTATTTCGGGTGCTAGACCTGGTGCAAGGCGCGAAACAACCACTAACTACATTAAAAGACTTCAAAAGCTTGAAGAAATTTCAAGTAGCTTTAAGGGTGTTGAAAAGTGCTATGCTATCCAAGCTGGTAGAGAAGTGCGCGTAATGGTAAAACCCGAACAAGTTAATGATGCTCAAACCTTATTCTTGGCAAAAGATATTGCAAAGAAGATTGAACAAGAAATGGAATATCCCGGTCAAATTAAGGTTAACGTTATTAGAGAATGGCGTGCAACGGAGTTTGCAAAATAGTCTTTAAGTTGTTATTTAAAATTAGAATTAAACAAAAAGAGCAGTCTTATTGATTGCTCTTTTTTGTATTATATTAAGTTTTTTGCCCATACTTTTTTATTATGAGAAATGGGTGTTGTGTTAGCGAAAAACTAAAACGGTTTACGATTTTTTGGTTGATTTTCACCTGTTTTATGTTGGTTTTTCAAGCTGGTGCGGTGGCGAAAACTGTTCACGCAATGCCTTTTTATGGGTTAAAACCAGAAAAAATTGTTTTGCGTTCAAGTTTTTATACTACCTATTCATCATCAAGCAAAGAAAGAAAGAGTAATATTAAATTGTGTGCTAAATCAATAAACAACACGCTTGTTGACGTTGGCGGGGAGTTTTCGTTTAACACGGTTGTTGGTGCTCGTACGGAAAAAAGGGGATATAAGCAAGCAAAGATTATAGTTAACGGTGAGTTTGTTGACGGTGTAGGCGGTGGAGTTTGCCAAGTTTCCACTACGCTTTATAATGCAGTGTTGCTTGCTGGGTTAGAGGTTTTAGAGTGCCATCCGCATAGTTTGCCCGTGTCTTACGTTGCGCCTTCTTTTGACGCCATGGTTAATTCAGGCTGGGCTGATTTAAAGTTTAGAAACAGTACGGATAACCCTATTATAATAAACACGTATGCAGATGGGCAAACGCTAAAGATTTCTATTTATGGACAAGCCATGGATTACAAAGTAAATAGGGTTAGTTATGTTACAGAAAAAATATTGCCCTTACCTGAACAAATTGTATTCGACGAAGATGGCGATTATCCCGAACTTTATGAAGGCGAAAAAATGTTTTTGAGATATGGAAAAGAAGGGTATAAAAGCGAAGGCTATATAGAAAAAATAAAAAACGGCAAGGTTGAGAGCGTGAAAAAAATACGCACGGATAAGTATAGCGCCGTGCGTGGACTTGTCGTTTATGGTAAAGCTTTAAGAAAAGATAGCTCCGCAATCGATGATGGAGACGTTTACAATTAATAGGTTAACAGAAAAGGTTTTAGATATTTATTAAAAAAATTTTTAAATTACAAAAAAAACTTTGACAAATACTGTTTTTTATGGTAACATAGTCTAGCATAAATAAAGAAATGGAAATTTTCGGCATTATGGAGAAATACCCAAGAGGCCGAAGGGGCTCCCCTGCTAA
>JAZNKV010000014.1:0-12978 GCA_045578765.1 Christensenellaceae bacterium
TACCTATGGACGTATGCTTTATTTTAAGGGAAATAAATCACATGTAGGACAGTTTGTTACTGTCAAAGTAACAAAGACTGGCGGAATTTCACTTATAGGTCAATTATGCTAATCGGGGGAAACAAATGGCTCTTTCACCAATGATGCAACATTATTTGCAAACAAAAGAAAAACTTAAAGATTGTATCGTTTTCTATCGTCTTGGAGATTTTTACGAGATGTTTTTTGATGATGCAATAAAAGCATCTTCCTTGCTCGACTTGACTCTAACCGGTAGAGACTGCGGATTAGAAGAACGCGCACCAATGTGCGGCATTCCTTTTCACGCTGCAGATATTTATATATCTAAACTCGTTGCTCTAGGCGAAAAAGTTGCAATATGCGAACAATTAACTCAAGCACAGGCCGGCAAAGAACTCGTTAAGCGTGACGTTGTTAAAATCGTTACCGCTGGCACGGTCACAAACAACGAACTTATTGATGAAAAAACCAACAATTTTATTGCTTGCGTTTATGTTTTTGATAATTATTGCGCAATATCTTGGGCAGATATTACTACTGGCGAATTTTTTGTAAAAAGTATTCACGATAATAACTATTTATCTACACTTAGCGATTCGCTTGTTAAAATCAATCCTGCTGAGGTTATCGCTAATGATAAAGCATGTGAAATTTTTAACGGATCACCCATGGTAACACACGGTGTTTTACCTAAGTTTTTCGCTTTTTCTCAAAGTGAGTTTAATCTTAACAACGCAAAAGAAAATTTACTTAACCAATTTAAAGTTTTAAATTTAGATTCATTTAACATAAGTGATGACGATGCTTGCATTATTGCAGGTGGAGCGCTTATAGCATACTTACACGAAACGCAAAAACACGCACTGATTAACATCAACAAAATTATTTGCGAAAATCAAAAGTCAGTTATGATGCTTGACTCCAATGCAATACGCAATTTAGAACTAGTTAAAACGCTAAGGGACGGAAAGAGGTATGGTTCACTTTTATGGTTACTAGATAAAACTAAAACAAATATGGGCGCAAGAAAACTGCAAAGCGTTATTCTTTCGCCACTTAATAATATTGAAAGTATAAATTATAGGCTTGACGGGGTAGAGTGCTTATACAAGAATACACTTGTGCGCCAAGGTCTATGCAATATATTGACCACGGTAAAGGACGTTGGTAGAATAACCGGAAAGGTATCAAATGGTAATTTAATGCCGAAAGATTGCGTGGCGCTTCGCGATTCTTTGGAAATTTTACCAAATTTAAAATTTCAATTATCTGGATTAAACTCGCAATTTATCATTGATATAGTTAACTCTATAAGTGATTTCTCAAACACTGTTTCTTTGCTTAAAAACGCAATAGTTGATAATCCGCCAGCAACTCTTAAGGACGGCGGATATATTAAAGAAGGTTTTGATAAGGAACTAGACTCATTGCGTGCACTTGGAAAAAACAGCAAGTCCGCAATTGCTGAAATTGAAAATAATGAGCGCGAAAAAACAGGAATTAGAACTCTTAGGATTGGCTTTAACCGTGTTTTTGGCTACTACATTGAAGTTACAAACTCTTTTAAGGATAAGGTGCCGTTCGAGTATGAGCGTCGCCAAACGCTTGCAAACGCTGAAAGATACATAACGAAAGAACTAAAAGAGCTTGAAGAAAAAATATTGTCAAGCGATGAACGCGCACTCCAAATAGAAGCAACTCTATATGCCCAAATTAAAGAGCACTTATCTTCTAGAATTGAGCAATTACAACAAACTTCAAACGCAATTGCTGAATTAGACGTGCTATTATCGCTAGCCTCCGTTGCAAAAGACAACAATTTTGTTCGTCCAACTATTGCTGAGTGCAATAAGCGATTAAATATTGTAGATGGAAGACACCCCGTTGTCGAAGCTATTTCAAAACAACGCTTTATTCCTAATGATTGCGTTTTAGATAATGATGAAAACAGAACAATGATAATCACTGGTCCAAACATGGCTGGTAAGAGTACTTATATGAGACAAATTGCCCTAATTACACTAATGGCTCATATAGGTTGTTTTGTCCCTGCAAAAAGCGCAGAAATACCAATCACTGATAAAATTTTTACAAGAATTGGCGCTAGCGATAATCTTATTTCAGACCAAAGTACGTTTATGGTAGAAATGACGGAAATGGCAAATATTTTAAATAATGCAACACCTAACAGTTTGCTTATATTAGATGAAATAGGGCGCGGAACTAGTACTTTTGACGGTTTAAGCATTGCTTGGTCAGTCGTAGAACATATAACCACCAACCTTAAAGCGAAAACGCTTTTTGCCACTCACTATCATGAACTTACCGATCTAGAACGAGTAATGGATGGTGTCAAAAACTACAAAATCACCGTAAAAGAACTCCAAGGAAGCATTGTTTTCTTGCGTAAAATTATGCGAGGTGGCGCTAGCAAAAGCTTTGGTATCGAAGTTGCTGAGCTTGCCGGTATAGATAAAAAAGTTACCGATAGAGCAAAGGCAATACTTAAAAAGCTTGAAAAGTCTGAAATTACCTTTTTAAACAAGAAAATGACTGAAGATAACACTGCTAAACAGTTCTCTCAAACTGAAATGGTAATAAAAGATATTAATACCGATAATTTGTCTCCAATTCAAGCTTTTAACATTTTAATTGATCTACATGAAAAACTAAAGGATAATTAGTATGAAAATTAATGTACTAAGTAGTAAAATTTACAATAGAATTGCAGCGGGAGAAGTTGTTGAACGCCCTGCATCCGTAGTAAAAGAACTCGTTGAAAACTCAATAGATGCTGGCGCTACCAACGTTACAATTGATATAGAAAATGGCGGTATTTCTTCAATAGTTATCACAGATAATGGTTGCGGTATTGAAAAAGCAGAACTAAAAAAAGCCTTGTTGCCACACGCAACAAGCAAAATTTCCACCATTAAGGATCTTGATAATATCCGCTCACTAGGCTTTAGAGGGGAAGCACTTGCTAGTATTGCATCTGTATCAAAATTGACCATCACTTCAAAACCATCAACGCAAGAAATGGGCGCTCAAATATTTTCAAACGGTGGCGAAATGTCATTAGTTTCCGATTGTAGTGCCGTTGACGGAAGCATTATTGCTGTTAAGAACTTATTCTTCAATACACCCGCAAGAGAAAAATTTCTTCGCAGTGAAAGAAGTGAAGAAAATGAAATCACGACAACTATTGAACGTTTTATTCTTGGAAACAATAATATTTCATTTAAATACATAGCAGATGGGAAAACTATTTACAACTCATATGGTGAAGGTCTAGCATCGGCAATGGCTTGCGTATATGGAATTGATGTTATCGATAACTGTTTTTATATTGATACAGTTAAAAATGGCATCAAAATACAAGGCTACGTTGGAAAACATCATTACACAAAAGGGAATAGAAGTCACCAAACATGCTTTGTAAATAATCGTTTTGTTCAAAACAGCACAATTTCATCTGCAATTTCTAACGCATACTCATCATATTTAATGAAGCGCCAATATCCATTTTACGTGCTAAATATTACCATGCCTACAGAAATAGTAGACATCAACGTGCATCCACAAAAATTAGATATAAGATTTGTCAACAACCAAATTGTATACGGTGCAATATACTCTGTTATATCAAAAGTGTTAGACGGTAGCAGTGAGGCGATATCAATAGTTGTTGATAATATAGAAAATCTAAAGAAAAATAATAATGATTTTGATATAAATTATGTCACACACAACAACGCCAATACAGCAAAAAAATTTGAAAGGTTAACATTTTTTGATAGTAATATTTCCAATAAGAACGAGCTAGGTAATATCCAAGAAAACGCTCCGTCAAACAAAAATAACATTGGTGAAAATAATACTATCGATATATTTGCGGAAAATAAATTGTTCTTAGAAAATCTTGAAAGGCAAAAACAAGCAAAAGAACATCAAGTTATAATTGAACAAATTTCATGCGAGAAAGATTTTTATTACATTGGACAAGCCCTAAACACCTATCTTGTTTTTGAAGATGGAAAAGATTTATATCTTGCAGACCAACACGCAGCACACGAAAGAATATTGTTTGATAAGCTTAATGATTCGCTAAAAAAATCGTGTATTGTGACTCAGCCCTTGCTATTACCATATGTATTAAACGTTTCTAACGACGAATACGATTTTTTATCCAGTAATATAAACTCATTAAAATCAATGGGAATTGAACTTAATGAATTTGGAAGAAATGCATTTAAAGTGTCAACTGTTCCTTCATTTTTAACCGAAATGAACTTACAAAGATTTTTTGACGACGTTTTAGCCGATCTTGTTTCACTTAAATCAATTTCTATAAATAGTGTTCTCGTTGAAAAATTAGCGCAAAAAGCATGTAAGGCAGCAATCAAATCAGGCGACAAGTTAAGCCAGCCAGAAATTGACGTACTTATGCAAAAACTTAAAGAAAACATCGGCCTAAAATGCCCACACGGCCGACCTGTTGCTATAAAAATTAATAGAACGGAAATTGACAAATGGTTCAAGAGAATAATTTAAAGCCTAAAATTATAGTTATATGTGGCCCTACCGCTTCGGGCAAAACGGCATTAGCAGTTGAGTGTGCCAAACTTTTAAACACTGAAGTTATATCAGCAGACTCAATGTATATTTATAAAAATATGCAAATAGGTACTGCAAAACCAACTATCGATGAAATTGATGGAGTAAAACACCATTTAATAGACGTTATTGATCCCGATATATCGTTTTCAGTAAGCGATTATAAAAGTCTAGCCGAGCCAATATTAAAAAACATTTTAGATAAAAATAAAGTGCCAATAATTTGCGGAGGAACGGGTTTTTATATAAATTCTTTGCTTTATGATTTATCTTATGGAAACTCTAAAGCTAATGTTGAAGTTAGAGAAATATATAATGAATTAGCATTAAAATACGGCAATGAATACGTTTACAACGTCTTGAAAGAGGTAGACCCATTAACCGCACAAAAGTTGCACCACAACGACCTTAAACGCGTAATTCGCGCGCTAGAAATTTATGAAAGCGGAACAAAAAAATCTGAAATTACCGATAATTTAGTGCCAAAATATGATTTTAGTGCCTTCATGATTAACCATAAAAGAGAAGATCTTTATAAAAGAATAGATAAACGCGTAGATTTAATGATAAACAATGGGCTTATACAAGAAATTGAAAACCTAATTAAAGCCGGGATTAACAAAAACCATCAATCAATGCAAGCGATAGGATATAAAGAATTTTTTGAATATTTTGACGGAAAATTTACGCTTGAACAAACTATTGACAAAATCAAGTTAAACACGCGTCATTATGCAAAAAGACAAATTACATTTTTTAAAAAGCTTAACGCTACAATGCTTGAACCAAACGACGTTAAACTTTTGGCACAAAAAGTAGTAAATGAAATAAATTAAGGAAGTTAAAATGGATCAACTAATTAAAATATGTGAAAACAATCTAAAATCTAAATTTGAACAGATTGAAGATATAGCGCTTTTCAACCAAGAAAAAGTTCTTAATGCATTTAAAAAAAATAGGTTGGCGCTTCGCCATTTTACTGGCACCACAGGCTACGGTTACGGCGATGAGGGAAGAGACACTCTAAATAAAGTAGTTGCTGATATTTTTGGCGCAGAGCAAGCAATATGTTCACCCAATATTGTTTCTGGAACGCACGCATTATCTTTATGCTTATTTAGCGTTTTAATGTCAAACGACCGTGCTCTTTGCATTACAGGCACACCATACGATACTCTTGGCGACGTTATTAACGGCGAAAATATTGGCTCACTTAAAGATTATGGCATAAAATTTGACTGTATTCAGCTTAAAAATGGACAAATTGATCTAGATGCGATAGAAGAATATTTTACAGACAATGGAAAGCCCAAAATAATTTACATGCAACGTTCAAGGGGATATGAATGGAGAGATGCGTTTACTGTAAAACAAATCGAACAGGGGGTTTCATTCTTAAAAAGACTTAACTTTGACGGATGCATTATGCTAGATAACTGTTATGGCGAGTTCGTTGACAAACTTGAGCCTACGCAAATTGGTGTAAACCTCATGGCTGGTTCAATGATTAAAAACCCAGGGGGCGGAATAGCACCAACTGGTGGATACGTCGCTGGTGACAAAAAATACGTTGAAATGGTACAAAATCGCCTTACAGCACCGTCAATAGGTGGGGAGGTTAGCTCATATTTGGCTGGCTATCAACTTTATTATCAGGGTTTATTTATAGCGCCACACACTGTTTGTCAAGCTATAAAAGGATCTATGCTTTTTGGCGCAGTTCTTAATGAATTGGGTTATGAAACAAGCCCGTCAATGGATACAATTCCTGGGGATATAATAAGGGCAATAAAGTTTGGAAATGAAAAAGATTTAATATCGTTTATACAAGGCATACAAAAAAACTCACCGATAGACAGCCACGTTGACGCACTACCATGGGAAATGCCAGGATATGAAAACGACGTTATAATGGCTGCAGGTTGCTTTGTTCAAGGTTCATCAATTGAATTATCCGCCGATGCCCCCATCAAACCTCCGTATATAGCATATCTTCAAGGCGGTTTAACTTATGAGCACTGCAAAATCGCACTAAAAAATATTAAAATTACTAAAAAATAAGCGCCCTGAAAAAAATCAGAGCGCAACTAGAACTAAACTTTGTTAAATTAAAATTTACGCATCAAACCCTTAACTACACCAAGCACAGTAACGTTGTCAAATATCATGTCTTCTAGCAAATCGTTTTCAGGATGCAATATAATTTTGCCGTCTCTACGATAAAAACGCTTTACGGTGGCGCTGTCTTCAACAAGTGCAACTACAATATCGCCGTTTACCGCATCATTTTGCTGATGAACAATTATTACGTCTTTGTCATATATTCCAGCATTTATCATACTGTCACCTGAAACCTTTAACGCAAACTCATTACCACCGGTATTCATTTCCTCTGGAATAGGGTAGTACCCCTCAAGATTCTCAACCGCAAATATAGGTGATCCAGCACTAATCACGCCAATAAGCGGAATGGTTTTGAAGTCGTTTTGCTTACACGCAAGTGATAATGCACGCTTCTTTAGCGGTGTCTTTTCAAAAAGCCCGCGTTGCTTTAGTTTTTCAACATACGAATATGCTGTCGCTGTAGATTTAATATTTAATTTAGAACAAATTTCACGAATAGACGGCGGAAAGCCATTTTGATCAATAAAATCAACGGTAAAATTGTATACAAGATTAAGTTTTTCATCAATTTTTTTCATTTTTCACCTTATTTCGACATAATCTTACAAAAATTTTACCACACACACGAACAAAAGTCAAACATTTGTTTGTATTTTATAACATGTTAAGGAGATTTTTTATGAATATTGGAGGAAAATGTGAATTATACGAAAGAAACTGCATCGGGTGTGGGGAGTGCGATTTGTGCGACCTTGACAACACTAAAACGTGTGATAATTGCGGAAAATGTTTGGGCACAATTGATTACTCAGCTATAAAAATAACCAAAATTATTACAAATGAAAATAACACTCAAAATTAAATGAAAAATTAAAGGCGACTCGACGTCGCCTTTTTTAATCTTTGTCACCGGTAATAGATAAGGTAGTTGCCGCTTTTTTTCTTATATCGTCTGTGATTGCGGCATAGTGTTTTTTAGTTGTATTTACATCTTTGTGTCCCAAACAATCGGCTACAACGTAAATATCTCCCGTTTGCTTATACAAGTTTGTACCAAAGGTGCTTCGGAGCTTATGCGGAGTAATTTTTTTTAATGGTGTAATAATTTTTGCATATTTTTTTACAAGTTCTTGAACAGTTCTAGTTGAAATTCGTTTATTTTGTAAAGATAAAAATAGGGCAGTATTAGCATTGCCTTCACCTTTGGGTCGAGAATCAATATAACAAGATAAAGCCTTTTCAACTTGCTCGTTAAAATATAATACAGCTCTATTTCCACCTTTTCTTGTCACTACAAAAGAATTTGTTTTTAAGTCAATATCATCAATATTTAATCCAACAAGTTCACTAATACGAATTCCCGTTCCTAAAAATAGGGTAACTATGGCAGTATCGCGCAGTTTTGTAGCATTGTGGAAGGCAAGTTGGTGCTTAGTTAAACCATTTCCAGTTTCAACAGCGTAAAGCATATCACCAATTTCATCAACTTCGCCGTTTGTATCTAGTCTAATAATCTCCTTTTCGTGAATTTTTGGCATTGTCACTTTCGCGGGAGTGTTTGCAGGCAATTTATTTCGATTAAAAAAGAATTTATAAAACGCACGTAGGGTAGATAACTTTCTTGCTTTTCCTGTTTCTGTACAGCGTTCGTTCTTTCCGTTAATTTCGTAATGGCTTAAATAACTTAAAAAGTATTCTATATCCGAAGCTTCAAGCATAGATAAGTCACGTAGTTCAATATCGCATATGCTTTTGTTCCTAAAAATTTTTTTAGACAAAAAATCAAAAAACACTCTTAAATCATACCCGTAGTTTAAACGCGTCAAGGCTGAGGTTTGCAATTCTACACCAACAAAAAACTCTTGAACGTAATAAGGTAGAGCATCAATGATAGCATTTAACCGCTCAATACAAGAAATCTCACGAGACTCAAAGTAGGATCTTTCTTTCATAAAACACTCCTTTTGTACAATAAATATAAAAAATGTACGATAGGGCACCACTTTCTTAATTATTACACACACATCTATCTATGCGCAAAACACGACTTTTGCGCATAGATAGATATATTATAGCAGTTAATTATCATTTTGTCAATATTCTTATTTTAATTTTTTATATTTTTTAAAATAAATATAAAATTATGTTTTTAAATAATTTAATTTTTATAATAAATATATTTTAAAATTTCTTTATGTTTTGTTTTTAAAGTTTAATTTTTATAGAAAACAAAAAAACGAATAAAACGTGCTGACGCAGAATGCGATTTTATAAATCGCTCAAAAATTAATAAAAATTTATTTTCGCTCGGAAATTACTAATGTTTTTCAATAATATTTTATCACACAAAATTTTATTTTAATAATACCCTTGACTAATTCTTATTTAAATTGTATACTATTCATAAGAATTAGGAGATTTTTATGGAACAAAAAACAATTAGTAGCGATTTAATCCGTGGACATATTGACACAATTATCTTGCACACACTGTTAACCGGTGACAAAAATGCTCAACAAATCAGTGATTCCATTGAAGAAAAAAGCTCAAGTGAATATAAAATTAATCAAGCAACATTATACAGCTCGCTTAAACGCATTGAAAATCTTAAATTTGCAACAGCTTACTGGAACGATTCCCCCGATGGCGGTAGACGTAAATTTTTTAAATTAACCGATTCTGGAAAAAGTTTTGTTGAAGAAAACCTTAATAATTGGTCTTATTCTCGCTCAGTAATTGATAAGCTTATGGATTGTCAGCCACAGCCAATCATCAAAACACAAATTATTGAAAAAATCGTTCAAATACCAACTGACAACGTTCAAACAACCGAAAAACCTGATTCAATTAAGGAAAACAACGCATCACAAGCCATAATAGGCGCGAATGAGCAAATTAACGATAAAACCGAGCTTGAGCCCCAAAAAGACGTTAATTTTAGAAGTATATTGCAAGGTTTGATTAAATTTACACCTTCCAACGACGAAAAAGATAATGCACAAGTAATAGAACGTGATGTTGAAACAAACAAAACAGAAAACAAACAGCAAGTCCAACCGCTAGTTGAAAAAATTAAATTAAACGACACGTTAAATCAAACTGAATACATTTCCGGGCGATCTGATTCGGGAAAAATCGATTTTGGCGACTTATTATTGAAAGCACAAAAAGAAGGCTACAAACTCCAAGTTTCGTCTAAAAACTCATCAGCAACAAAAGGCACCTTGCTTATAAACAAATTAAATTTGATTAGTTCGTTATTTATATATTTTGTCTGCCTTGTTGAATTTTTGTGCTATACGGTAATTTTTGGCAAAAATTTACAAAATACCGCGCAAGCGACATTGATTACTTTAGGTGTTTTAACTCTATTCCCACTTATTAGAATTATACAACACGTAAAAAATCCAAATCGATGCTCAAGTAAAAACGTTAGACCAGACAGCATACTAACAACGGCGGTTATAGCATTTAATTTACTACTGATAACTTTTGCAGCCACATTGTTGTTAAATATTGACTTTAATAGTTTAGGCGACGTTTTATTGTACGTTGCAATTCCTGTTACGATTATCGTTGATATATTTATTTATTCTTGTGTTAAATATATATTTTCTAAAAATAAAAAGTATTATTTGAAAAATCAAAAACCGCTATAAATAGCGGTTTTTTGTTATAATTTATAAATTTAGCAAATAATCAATTTCATACTTATTAAGTTGCCTTACTTCGCCACGATTAAGCCCTGACAGAGCAAGATCTCCAACTTTTATTCGTTTTAAGAAATCAACGTTATTTCCAACTGCTTCAAACATTTTTCTTACCTGACGGTTTCTTCCTTCAGTTATTGTAACGTGTAACTTGCTACTTGTTTTAGAACTTTCAATTAGTTTTACGTTACATTTTTTTGTTTTTACTCCGTCAATATAAACGCCCGAACGCAACTTTGCGACATCTTCATCAGTAACAGGTTTTTCAGTTTTAACCAAGTAAGTTTTTGGCACTTCATTTTTGGGGTGCGTTAAGCGAAAGGTCAAATCCCCATCGTTTGTTAGTATCAAAAGCCCTTCCGTATCATAGTCTAGCCTACCAACCGGAAATAATCGTTTTGCGCTTGGTGGCAACAAGTCCATAACGGTTTTCCTCCCCTTATCGTCTTTAACCGTACATACGTATCCTTTGGGCTTATTCATTATATAATAATCAAATTTTTTAACAGCATTAACAAGTTTTCCGTTTACCGTAACGCTATCCGAAGTAACGTCGACGTCGTCGCCCATAGAACAAACTCTTCCGTTTATTTTGACAACACCATCTTGAATTAGCTGATCCGCACCACGTCTTGAAGCAACACCACAATTGGCTAAAAATTTATTTATTCGCATATAATACCTACAATTATTTTATATCTACTATTGTATAGATTTTTTGCTCAAAAATCAATAAATTTTTACTGTAAATTTTAACTAAACCAATTTCTTTATCCTTTTTAATCGGTTTTAATATTTTTTTAGGATATTCATAGACTATCTTAACGTTCTCAAATTCATTTTCTGTTAACGGTAAAACTATATCATCCTTAACGCACACACCACACTTTTCATTAAAATTGCTTATGTCAATAAAATCCAAAATGTTATCACTTTCAATCAATTTATATAATTTATAACTACTAAACGACGTGTTTAATAATGTTTTTGAGCGTTCGTACATCGGTGGACAGTTAAGAACAACACAAATAAGCTCCATACCATCTCTTACACAACTACTAACTAAACATCTACCAGCTCTTTTAGTATAACCAGTTTTAACACCCGTTGAGCCATTAAAATCTTTCAGCATTTTGTTTTTGTTAACTAAATATCTGTCAAAAGATTGAGTAGTAAACGGTATTTTTATAGATTTTGTACCAACAATTTCTCTGAAAGTGCTATTTTTCATCGCGTAACATGAAATAAGCGCTAAATCATAAGCAGTTGTATAATGATTATCATCGTGCAAACCGTGTGGGTTTACAAAATTACTATTATATGCACCGATTTTATTTGCTGTAACGTTCATTAGCTTTGCAAACTCTTCAACACTTCCACTACAATGTACAGCTAATGTCTTTGCGCAATCATTACCCGATCGCAACATTAGTCCATATAATAAATGTTTAACCGAAAGCTTTTCGCCAGCTTCCAAATATATACTAGACCCTTCAACACCAACTGTTTTTTCTGTTATAGTTACAATATCATCAAGATTGCAATTTTCAATAACAACTATTGCTGTAAGAATTTTAGTAGTACTTGCCATGTATTTTTTGTCGTTAGAATTGTTTTCATATAATATTCTATTAGAGTTAATTTCCATTACAATTTCAGCCGAACTTGTTGTCGCATATGCAATTTTAATTGTAAAATATCCAGCAAAGAAACTTATTAAGGCAAAAAACGCTACAATAACAACAAAATATTTATTGATTTTTTTCATTTTTAATATCCGTTTTTATATCCGAAATAATGTCGGTAGCCTTATCGATAAATTTTTCATAAACATTATTAGATACACATATTAATCTGTATTTATCTTGTTCCTTAACCAAAAATCCACATGGTTTTAATGAAACAATCGCACCGTTTCCCGCAGAAAATGGCAAGTCATCATTCTTCTTAAATATTGAAATCTTACCATATTCGCCACCGCCAGCAAGAACGCCAACAGTTACCTTTGATATTGGAATAATTACTTGACCATTATCAGTATTTATTGGTGAACCCACTACAGTGTTGACGTCAATTATTTCACTTAAATTTTTTAACGCCGTTTGAATAGTTTCGTTAATTCTGTTGAAATTTTTTTGTGATTGCATTTATCATTTTCTCCATTAAAATTTTAATTAAACTAATTAATATCATCAATATATTTAATAGCGCAGTTGCATTAACTTTTAAATCAAATACCTTTTCATTTTCAAATATATCAATATTGCTTTTTAAATGCAAATACGGTTTTTTATGATAAAAATACCATAATACGTTTTGAATTATATAATTATAAATAAAAGCTAATTCAGTTATAATAAGCAAGTCGTTTGTTGATCCTATTGAAATTGAAGCATTTAAACTTATTAAATGATAATCCTTTAGCGGTTTTGCTTTAGCTTTAACCGTAAATATGTTTGAAAAAGGAAAAAATACAACTTTTTTCTTATTTAAATGGATTATTAGT
>JAZNKV010000015.1:0-144482 GCA_045578765.1 Christensenellaceae bacterium
TAATTCCCAACACCCTTTTAATAAAATTTAATAAACCTTTAAAATTTCATTAAACTTTCTTACAATTTTCTTCCAATCCACACTAAATAAAAAAACCCTTTTGTCATGATAATAAATTTCATTTTTACTTTCATTTATTAAATAAAACACTATAAAAGTATCTTCCCCATTAAAAAACAATAAATCTTTTGCATGAAATTCTTCGTCAGTACGACCTACAACTATTAAAGATTTTTTTGGTGATAAGCCATTTCTTGTGGCGTTATCGATTTTATTTAATAATTGCTCAATATTTGTTTTCGACACTTTTTCATCAATAAAAACTACGTATCTTCTTTTAATTACTTCATAAATTTCAAAATTAGAATCAACTCTTTTTATCAAAGGATATTCTTTAATAAGTTTATCTTTATAGAGCATTTTTCCCTCCTATTTATTAATTGAATAATGTTTTTTTCGAACAGTAGTATCTATAAAGGTTACTACGAACAGAAATCTCCGCCGTTCACACTATACGTGTATATTTTTGCGGGCTGTCCGCTTTCAAAAACAGTTGTCTTGTTATACGTTACGTTATTATCATATGCGTACGTTGTAAGCGTTTTTCCACTGCCTTGTGTTTGTTGTTAAGTTTATTAAGTGCCTTTTGTGATGTAATTTATAAGCTTGGTTTCAAATTATCTAAACAAAATTTTTTAATTATTCTTTCATTTTTTTTGTTTGCTATAATTATTAGAGGATAAGATTTTTTATTGTTTCTCGATGCTTTATACGCACTTTGATTAAAATCTGTTTTTATCACAATCCAACATAACGCACCACCGCGCGCGCCTTGTGTCAACCACTCTCTTTTTATTTCAACTACTTCTACCCACAAGACAACTTTAACCACTCTAAACAGGGTTTTTATTGTTATTTTTTCGTTATCAATAATCGCAAATTCTATGTAATAAAAAAGAGACAACAGCCCATATAAAAGTAAAATTGAAAATACACAATAATACGTTATTGTTATAAATAAATTATTATTTTCCCAACAAAGCAAGCTTGGTGCAATTATCATAATAATTGAAATCACTAATACAAATAGGCATACTATAATGTAAAAAACCGGTTGTGTACGCAAACGAAATTCTTTCATATTAATACCACACCCTTATAATCTCTTATTAATTAAATTTTATCATACAACATTTACCTTGTCAATATGGTTTTTAAAAAACACACACAAAAAGCGGGTTGAAATCTCAACCCGCTTTTTTGTTTGATTTAAAAATTCATTCCATCCCTTTCTTGTCTTTTATAATATTTTTTTTCTTCTATGCTTCGCCACACCCCAACAAATATCTCTGCTGCAACCAAAATAAAAGCTAACATACTTAGAAGAGGTTCAATCTTATCACACGTTATCAAAAGTATTAAATATAAACTATGACTAATTAATGAAACCAACCAAGCAATATAAAATATTATTGTTAACACAACTGTTTTTTTATATATTGTTCCATCAGAATACATATATTCTTCTCTTTCACCCCAAATGCGAATATGTTGCAGGCGATATGGCACTAACTTCCTTAATTTTTCATTTTTAATTTCTACTTTTTTGTTGGTTTTAGGATTTGAATACAAATTTATCGCACCAATGGAATTAACCCCTCGAGCAAGGAACACGTAAAAAAACACGAAACTAAACACAAGCCGTAACACTATATAAAGCATTTATCTTCCCCCTATGATATTCTATGAGCGCTTGAGCGCCAAAACCTACTGACGATGCTTTTAATATAGCATTAACTAAATTTTTTCTTATAATACTTGGCGTTACTTTTAATATATTGTTTTGTATTTGTTCTTTGAGCTCTTTAGCGAAATAAGTAGCACCATTTCCGCCAGCACGTCCCGAAATAAATCCCAAAACAGCACTAACAAGCATTTCACCAATATCAAAAGTTCCATTGTTAATTATAGTTGATGCTGAATATTGCGCAACGCCTATACCTGCGTTAATAAATGCTTGCCCCCACATGTTTATGCCAGTTGCACCAAATGCACCGCTGATTGCTCCGCCAATCATTGCAATAATAATGGCATCCCACTCCCACAAGGAAGTATTTGAACCATACTTTATCAACTGACCTATCACAGCAAACCCACCAGACACTATTGCACCAACTACAGCGCCTATAATTAGTGTAAAAATAAACTGTCCGCTTTCGTCAGTGTACATTACTGGGTTGTTGTTGCAGTAATTGTAAACGTAAAGCTGACCTGGGTCTGCCATTAAGGTCTCAGCAAGTTCATAGTCATCTGCGTTGATAAAGCGCATGGTTGACGGGTCATAATAGCGGGATTGCAGATAATAAAACCCTGTTTCTGCATCATAATAATATCCGCGATACCTAAACGGGAAGATATGAGCGGCAACACCCGTTTCTACTATCACGTTGCCCCAAGCATCATAATCATACCACGCCATTTCATTGCCAAGTGAATCTAAAACACGTACTACGTCACCCAAGGCGTTCTTTTCAAAGGTAAAATATTCGCCATTAGCGCCATAATACATACCAATAACGCCCGTTGAATCATAGAAATAGTAATCTATCAAATTACCCATTAAAAAGTCAACCGTTCTTTGTGCTAGTATTCTACCGTTACTGATATAGAATTCGGTGGTTTGACCGTTCACCGTCTTTTTATAGCGTGTGCCACTTGCATCATACTCATAACTGAACGTGTTGCCATTTAGCGTTCCGCTTGTTAAATATCTACCCTGCGTCCACACAAGGTTGTCTTGTGCGGTTGGGCTTGACGTTTTATACTTTGTTGGGTTGCCAAGCGCATCATAAGCAAAGTATTTGTTAACACCGTTTTCGGTCATTACGGTTAGTTGACCTAAGTTATTATACGTATACTCAGTTGACACAGGCTCTGGTCCATAATTTATCACGTTACTTGAATACTTACTTGCAATCGCATTATACTTCTCATTATACGTATACGTGTTAAACCATTGGTTATAAAACGTGCTGTCACTTATAACCCTATTTTGACTGTCATAGGTATAAGTGCTTGCTACACTACTGCCAATATTAAGCTGAGTTATATTCCCCCTATCGTCATACGTTAACGTTTCTGTCCTTGATGCGTCAACGTTGTCGACAATAGCGGATAATCTGCCTGTTGAATAAGCCACACCATCAATAGTTACCGTTTCATATTGATAGGTTTTATTTGTTCTTATATTTTCACCAACCTTGGCTATTCGGTTTGAAATACGATTTGCGCTATCATAAGCGTACGATACGTTATAGTTTGAAAAACCATACTGAGTAAACTGACCTATACTATTATACTTTTGGGTTATATTATGCGTTTCATCACCAACGGATATTGTTGCGCTCTTTGTTAGCTCGTTGCCAACAATACTATCTAAGTTTGTTGTATAAGTTAAGTTGTCGCCAAACCCGCTTATTGTTAGTGACTGTGTGCCGTCATCATTGTCGTTATACGTATAGGTTAGCAAGGTGTTTTCGCCCCTTGCGTGCGATACGCTTGACAAGCTGTCTCCGTTCATTGTGAACAAGTATTCATCAGTAAACTCACTATCGCTTGCGCTGTTTTTGTAACCAATGCTCAATAAGTCTTTTGTAGTTTGGTCATAGCTAAAGTTTGCAACGTTGCCGTTTGCATAAGTCTTTTGCGTTAACAAGCTGTTTGTATACGTGTTGGTCACCATAGTCGTGCCGTTGTGCTTAACTTCGGTTACCCTATCATCGCCAGAGTGTGTAAGGTCAAAACTGTATAAATATTCTGCTTGCTCAGCATCATAACCATAGTTTATGCTTGTTATTCTGCCGTTCGTATACTCTATTTGTTGGCGATATGCAAGCGTTTGTGCGCTAGCCGTTACGTTGTATACTGACTTATCTATCAGTTCGCCAAAGTAGTTATATTCATAAGTTTCTTTAACGTTTGCGCATTCATAACTGGTTAAACGGAAATCTCCGCCGTTCACACTATACGTGTATATTTTTGCGGGCTGTCCGCTTTCAAAAACAGTTGTCTTGTTATACGTTACGTTATTATCATATGCGTACGTTGTAAGCGTTTTTACACTGCCTTGTGTTTGTTCTTCTTTCGCAAGCTCGCCGTTTGCGTTAAACGTTTGCTTTAAGGTGCTTACTGTTTCGCCGTTCCTTGTTTTTGTGGTTATTGACACGGCTTGGTTGTTTTCGGTCGTTTGCGTATACGTGGTTTGTTCGTTTACGCCCATAACCGTGTTATACTGTTCACTCAACAAAACTTGTTCGTCATCATAGTTTTGAATAGTGCGGTTGCCCTCAGCGTCAATACTTTCGGTTTGTAAAACGTAATACACCATAGTAGTAGTATAAAGCGTTTGTTTATAATACTCTATTTCGCCATACGTAACGTTGCTGACCGTAACACTATTTGCGCCGTTATTCTTTATGCTGAAAAAGTCTGTAGTGTTCGGCTGTAAATAGCCACACGGAACTGTAACGTATATATCTTCAGCGGTTGTTACGCTAATTGTGCGCGAATTTTGGTTGTTTACGTTAACTAAAACGTTTTTATCGCCCGTGCCTGATAACTTGAACGTTAAGCCGTATCGGTATAAATCGTTATACTCTTTATCCGTTGCCCTTGCAACAACGTTGCCCGTAAGCGTAACGCCCGCGCCAACTATATTCCCGCCACTGCCAAGCGTGGTGTTTGTGTCTATATCTTCAACGTAATCGGTTTTGAATTTTTGCTCGCTGAAATTGCTTAAAGGTTGATTTGGATTAAAATTGTAAACCGTGCCGTCGGGGTTTAGCCATAGCCCAGGTGAATACAAGCTAACGTCATCCCCGTCTTCAAGCCATTGTGAAATAAGCTCTCTATTATCGTTGAACACTGAAGTTTTTATCGGCTCTGTTGGCTGGTCGGCAACTCTGTATCGCACCGTTCTTGTGTTTTCATCTGGCTTAGCAAAGTACACTGTGCCTTGCGCGAACCCTGAATATGTTGTAATACCAATTGCTGATTTTGTTGAGTTGTATGAATAATATATATCTTCATTTTGGCGATTATGTAAGAATATTATTGCGTTTGTTGTTGAGTGTGCATAGCTAAAACTATACACCTTTTCATTTGCGCTATTGTTTATAACTTTCGTGAGATTCCCAGACAAATCATACTCAAAAGTGTATTCTATAATACTTGAATAGTTTTTATAGCCTTTTGCGCTACTAACGTACCCATTGTCGCCATAGGTAAAGATTACTTGATAAACGTCAAAGTATGTATTCTTATTTACAGTTTTTGTTATAGTTGATATCTTGCCCGTGTTTGATAAGTATTCTATTTGTATTACGCCAATGCTACTGTTGTCAACGTTCTCTATCCTGGTCAATTTGTCTTTAGTAAAGCTTAGACTGTTTCCGCTTTCATCAAATATACTGAGTGCCGAACCGTTTGCGCTAAGCATAGTAGTACCAACTTTTTGAATATATTTAGCGCCACGAGACCAATAATATGGATTAACTGAACCGTCTGCATCATAGTGATAAATTGCATTGTTGTTTAAGTCGTTCCTTAAATATTGTTGGAAGTTAAGCTTAACGTTATTGCCAAACATTTTAACTTCGCCAAGCGCTACCCCGCTTGATTCGGTTGGGGTAGTTAATTCGCTAAACGCATACTCATAGTCTTGGTTAAACACCAAGCTTAAGTTTAGTGGCATTTGGCTATTTTCATTGAGCGTAAACAAGTCTAAATTAGTTGACGTTTTATGCGTGTCTTGATTTACGTAGACTTGAACGCCGTCCATTTCTATCTTTTCATAGTCGTATTTGTCGTCTATTCCGTACGTTTCAGTATACACGCTAATCAGCCGTGCTGACGTGGTGTCTAATACTGCATACGCACCATCACTAATTTGTTGCTCTAATGTGAAAGCGAACGTTGCTTTGCCGTCTTTGATTGCACTTGCATCAAACACGTAACTGTTTTTTTGTGCGTTATTTGTATGGCCTGCGCTCACAGTGTACGTCGTTTTATTAGCTACTGCCGTTAACGGCTTTTCGTAAGTGATTGATTGCAGATTTTCAGTATTTTCTACTAAACTTACTGAATATTTTGCGCTGTTCGTTGTAGTGATAGCACCCTTAACGGTATACGCAAAATCAAGCTTTGTGTATAATAGTTCATACGCCGAGCTTTTTTTGCCAAGTTCAAACTGAACGTAAGTATTCTGCTTTAACGCGTTTTGCTTGCCTATCTGTGCGCTCGCACTTATGTTTTTGTTTTCTATACTTTCGCTTACTAAGACTTGTTTAAAACCGCTGTATTCAACACGCTCAAGCTTGGGCGTGATTTTAACAGGCAGGCTGGCGGTGCTGTTTATCCAATCCGCATCTGCCGTTACCGTTAAGATATATCTACCCAAACTGTAATCTAACGCATAAACTACGGCAGGGCTTTCCTTTCCGTCTTTATCTGTCATTACGGCTTGCGGAATAATATACCTTGCATTGCCATTACTGTCAAATGCAATTATATTTCCGTCTAAGCTTTTTTCAAGCGTCAATCCGTTTGTTGTAAGTTCAAATTTGTAAACGTATTCGCTTTTTTGCGCGTTTACTATGATATTTTTTTGAACGCCGTTGTTGTTTACTACGTATTCTAAATCAGTTTTGTCGTTAAAACTTTCGTATTTAACCTTGTTTGTTTCAAGAGCTATGCTCTTTTCTGTTTCGATGGCTGTCGCTTGCGTTAGAGCTTCTAAGCCGTCTATTTTTATTTGAGTTTGAGCATTTTGGTCAATTATCGGGGATATGCTTATGCTGGCATCAGCTTCATCTATTTCTACACCCGCAATTTTTGACGTGTGTTCAAACCTTACTTTCATTGAATTGCTTGCATTTTCTAAATATGTCTTGTCTTGACCTTTTTTTAACACAAGCGTATTGTCTATTTCTTTATACACTCCGTCTTCTATGTAATGTACGTTATATGGGTACTGCTCAACCAGCCTCATATCGTTATTTAAAAGGTACTCTTTAGAATTGAGTGTTCTTTTTACTTCATCTTCTTCAATTATTTCTAAATCTTCAAAGTTTACGTTGTCTGCTAACGCGGGTATATCGTCAACTTTTTGCTCTCTTTTTGTTACAAATTCTAATTCACTTATACCCTCTACTGCTTTTACCCACAAAATTTGCGGAATAGACAACATAAACATTACTATCGACATCACTGTCGCTGTTAACGTTATTTTTAGTTTGTTACGCATGGCCTTTCTCCTTCTATGCAATTATTTTTAGTGTTCTTTAGCCTTTGTCATGCTCTTTGCGCAACCTTAACTTTAAGTGTTACGCTACATACTATTACTCATTTCTTGCGCCCTCCTTTGTTTTCTTTATTTTACCATATATTTCCAATAATGTCAATACCCGATTTTTGCACGAAAAAAGGAGCGTTATTCAAACGCTCCTTGTTCTTTTACCTTAAAAAAATTATTTCTTAATTTCTTTAACCCTTGCAGCCTTACCCGTTCTTGCACGTAAGTAGTAGAGTTTTGCACGACGTACTTTACCGTGTCTTACAACTTGGATATCTGCTACCTTTGGTGAGTGAATGGGGAAAGTCTTTTCTACACCGATACCGAATGAAATTCTTCTTACAGTGAAAGTTTCACTTATTCCACCGTGCTTTCTTGCGATAACGATACCTTCGAAGGCTTGTAATCTTTCTCTATCACCTTCTATAACCTTTACCATTACCTTTACGGTATCACCTACGTTAAATTCGGGAATGCTGGTTTTTACGTTTTCGTTATTGATTGCTTCAATAATGCTGTTCATTTGCTTACCTCCGTTTTATTTAAAGCGTTCATTGTCATCTGTAATTTCGTTTATGCAAGAGGAACGCCCAAAGCGTTTAATATAATAACATAATTTTTTTTATTTTGCAAGCGTTTTACATGCCAAAAGCATTTAAAATATGATTTATTTGACCATTTTCTATCTCTACTACGTCAAACCTACAAGGCGCATCCATCTTTTTCTCTCTTTGTAAATAAAACGACGCGACTTTGTAGTACTTTTCTTGCTTTTTAAGATTTACTGCCTCGGCTGGTCTACCATATTCTTCGCTCGACCTTGTTTTTACTTCAACAAAAACTATAGTTTGGTCGTCTTGAGCGATTATATCTATCTCCCCAACTACTGTTTTGTAATTGGTTTTAAGTATTTTATAGCCTTTAGCTTTCAAATATTCTGCGGACTTTATTTCTCCGGCTCTACCCAGAAATTTTTTATAAAAGTTTTTCTGTGCAATTTGCAAGGGCCTATCTCCTTGATTTTTTCTATGTGCACTTTCGTGCCGTATCCTTTATGCTTTTCAAACCCATAATCAGGATATTCTTTTGAGTATTCGGTCATTAAATTGTCCCTATACACTTTTGCTAAAATAGATGCGCAACCTATCGTGTAACTATTTAAGTCGCCTTTTATGATATATTCTGCGTTCAAATCTAGCCCCGTATCAACACCGTCAACAAGCGTTATATCCGGCTTGATTTTTAAGCCGTTTACCGCTTCGGTCATACACTTTTTTACAGCGTTAAGTATATTTATTCGGTCAATTTCTTCTTGCCAAATAAGTGCAATGTTGTATGAAATTGCCTTTTCTTTTATTAGCTCATACAAAGCGTTTCGCTTTTTTTCGCTCAGCTTTTTACTATCGTCAACACCGTCAATGATATCGTCCATTGGCATAATGACGGAAGCACAAACAACAGGGCCTGCAAGCGGACCTCTGCCCACTTCGTCTACACCTGCAATATACCGCTTACCGCTTTCTATATGCTTTCTTTCGTATACAAATTTATCCATATCAGTCTAGAATAATTTTACCTATTCTTCCCTTTCTAAAGTCGTCGATTATTGCTGTTGCACAACGTTCGTAATCATACTCTCCGCCACGGCGCAAAAAGCCACGGCGAACACAAATCTTTTCAAAAAGTTCTAAGGTGGAAAGTTCCAAATCGTCAATGTTATACTTATCTTTTACGAGGTTTGGGTATTTGTCTTTTAACTCGCCTAAAAGTTCGTATGCAAGGTCGTTAAAGTCAATATTAGCGTCGTTCATACTGCCTATATACGCAAGGTGTTTTGCTAAATATTGATTATCAAATGCGGGTGGCATTGTGCCGGGAGTATCTAAGAGTTCAAGGTCACGAAGCCTTACCCATTGTTTTCCTTTGGTTACACCTGCTTTATTGCCTGTAACGGCTTTCTTCCCACCGCAAAGGGCATTGATTATGGTTGACTTGCCCGTGTTTGGAATACCCGCAACCATAAACCTTATAGGCTTAAAAACGCCTTTTTCTTTGTTTCTATCTAACTTCTCTTTTAATAGTGAAAACAGTCTACTATACAGTAGGTCTACGGCACGCTTATCCATTGCGCTGATTGCAACCGTTTCTTTGCCTTCGGCGGTAAACTCGTTTACCGTGCGCGTTACGTCTGCTCTTTCAATAAGGTCACATTTATTTAAAACATAAAGCACTTTTTTGTTGCCAAAAAGTTTGTCAAGCTTTGAGTTTAGCGACGCCCTTGGCGCTCTCGCATCTAACACTATCATAACCCCGTCAACCGACTTTAAATTTTCTTCCATCATACGCATTGCTGCGGTCATGTGTCCGGGAAACCATTGTAAATGTTGCATTACTTATCCCCCTTTTTTAATAAATCAGGACGGTTCTTTTTTGTTATTTCTAGCGACTTTTCATAACGCCACTTTTCAATGTTACCGTGGTGACCACTTGTTAAAACGTCTGGAACTTTTAGCCCCATAAAGTCTTGCGGGCGGGTGTATTGCGGGTATTCTAACAGACCGCTTGCAAAACTTTCTTGGCTGAGCGATTCGCTTTTTATTACGCCGTCAACGTATCTCGCAACGGCATCAACAACCGCCATTGCCGGTATCTCACCACCTGTTAACACAAAGTCGCCGATAGATAATTCTTCATCAATATAAAGGTCTAAAACTCTTTGGTCAACACCTTCGTAATGACCACAGAGCAGTAAAATACGGTCCAACTTGCCGTATTCTAAAACAATTTCTTGGTTAAACGTTCTGCCTCTTGGCGATAAAAAAATTCGCCTTGCTTTATGGTCGGGGTCAACAGCGTCTATCGCGCTTGCTATGGGTTGTGGCATCATTATCATTCCCGCACCACCGCCAAACGGCGTATCGTCACACTTCCTGTGTTTATCTAAAGTATAGTCGCGTATATCCGTAATATTAATTTCAAGTTTACCGCTTTCAACCGCTCTACCGATAATACTAGTCTTTAGTGGCGCGAACATTTCGGGAAAAAGTGTTAGTATGTCAATCTTCATAACAAGCCACCTCTCTCAAGCGTTTTTCTAATACGGTAACGGTTTTTTTGTCAATTTGAACGCTTACTATCATATCTTTCAAGAAGGGAAAGCGCATGATTTTACCGTCGGTGCACTTAACCGTAAATATGTCCGTTCGAGCTGAAGTAACATCTATAATCTCGCCAACAGTTTGCCCGTTATCTAAGTTTAACGCACAGCCGATAATATCAGCTATAAAATATCTTCCCTCTTCTAAGGAAACAGCATTTTCTCTTGTAACAAGCAAAAATTTACCGCGGAAAGTTTCTGCGATATTTCTATCAGTTATTCCCGATAAACTTAAAAACACCGTTCCTCCGCCTATTGTAACACCAAGTACTTTATAAGTTTTATCGTCTATGATTACTTCTTTAAGTTTTTTAAATCGGCTTATGTCGTCAGTTAACGGTTGAACTTTAAGTTCACCTTTTATGCCTTGTGGTTTAACTATAAGCCCAATTTTAAGCATTTGTTCCATTTTAACCAAGTTAGAAAAACGGGGAAATTAGTTTTCCCCGCGTTCTATAATTTCAATGTTGTATTTTTTGTTTTCTTTAAGTGAGCCTGCGCGCACTAAAGTACGGAGCGCCTTTGCAATTTTACCTTGGCGACCGATTACTTTGCCCATATCGCTTGATGAAAGCGTTACGGTTACGCAAACGTTTTTGCCGTCTTCAACAACGTTGTATTCAACCTCGTCCTTGTTTTCAGCAAAAGTGTTTACTACGTATTTAATAAGTTCTAACATATCCGCTCCTTAAAATCAAACTATTTGCTTGACTTGCGAACTTTGGTTTTTGCGGGTGAGAGTTTGGTGGGCTTAGGTAATACGCCAGCGTTCACAAGAAGGTTCTTAACTGTATCAGTAGGTTGAACACCCTTTGCGAGCCAATCTTTTGCTTTTACTTCGTCAATAACGATTTCAGCGGGTTGTGCGATAGGATTATAGTGACCAACTTTGTCAATATATGCTCCATCACGTGCATTTCTGCTGTCCGTAATTACAATACGGTAGAAAGGTGATTTCTTGTCGCCCATTCTGGTTAATCTCATTTTTACTGCCATTTTAGTTTCTCCTTAAATGTATATAATTTTTTATTTTTGTTTTTTATTTTTTTATTTTTGTTTGTTACGTTTCTCAAAGTATTTTGCTTTGAACAGTTAACGACGCCAAACGTAAGTTTATAACGCTATTAGAAGCGGAACATCTTATTCCCCTTCATCTGCTTCATCATTTGCTTGGTTTGTTCAAATTGTTTTAACACGCGGTTTACTTCTTGAACGCTTGTGCCACTGCCTTTTGCTATCCTATTCTTTCTTGACGAGTTGATGATTTGCGGATTTTCACGCTCTTTCATAGTCATTGATTGAATAACGGCTTTCATTGTTATCATGCGTTTTTCATCAATGTCTTCTTCTCGCACCTTGAACTTTCCGCCAAGACCGGGGAGCATGCCGATTATATTTCTTATTCCACCCATTTTGTTCATTGTTTCAAACTGGGTTAAAAAGTCATCTAAAGTGAAAGAATTTTTTCTAAACTTTTCTTCCATCTTCTTTGCTTCTTCTTCAGTAACGGCATCTTGCGCTTTTTCTATCAACGACAAAACGTCACCCATTCCAAGTATTCGGTTTGCCATTCTGTCTGGATAAAACGGCTCTAAATCGCCAAGCTTTTCACCAACCGAACAAAACTTAATGGGTTTGCCTGTTACCGCTTTCATTGAAAGTGTTGCACCACCACGAGTATCACCATCAAGCTTGGTCAACACTAATCCCGTAACTTCCAATCGCTTATTAAAGGTATCTGCTACTTCAACCGCCACTTGACCGGTCATCGAGTCTACAACTAGCAAAATTTCCGCAGGATTAACTTCGCTCTTGATGTTTTCAAGCTCTTTCATAAGCTCTTCATCAATTTGCAATCTACCAGCCGTGTCTATAATAACTGTGTCAAAGCCATATGATTTAGCGTAAGCAACGCCTTCTTTAGCTATCTTAACAGGGTTTGATTGACCTTTTTCAAAAACGGTGCAACCTGCTTTTTCGCCAACAACTTTTAATTGATTTATCGCCGCGGGACGATACACGTCACACGCAACGAGCAAGGGCTTTTTGCCTTGCTTTTTTAATAGTAGTGCGAGTTTACCAACAAGCGTTGTTTTACCAGCGCCTTGTAAGCCTGCCATCATTATTACTGTTGGGGGCTGACTTGACGTGTTGAGTTTGCTGTTTGCACTACCCATTAGTTCAATCAATTCTTCATTAACGATTTTGATTACTTGTTGGGTGGGGCTTAAACTCTTTAATATCTCTTGCCCTACCGCACGCTCGCTAACCCTTGCAACGAAAGATTTGACAACCGAAATATTTACGTCTGCTTCCAAAAGCGCAATACGCACTTCACGCATGGCAGTTTTTATTTCTAATTCAGTTAATCTGCCGTGTTTCGTGAGCTTGCTGAATATATGATTAAGTTTTTCGCTTAAATTTGAAAACAGCGCCATTATCTACCTATTATTTCTAAAATTTTATTCGACAATTCTTTTTGCTTTTCCTGAACTTCAACCGCGAGAGTAGTTAAATCTTTAGTCTTTTCGTAAACGCGAAGTTCACTTTCATACTCATCAAGCTTTTGTTTAACCTTTTTTATCGCTGAATATACGCTTTGACGGGTGTTCCCTTCTGGTTGAGCGATTTCCGCAAGCGATAAATCATATAAATAGTGAGATGAAAACAACTCCCTTTGCCTTTTGGTTAAAAGGCTACCGTATATTTCAAAAAGCTCAATGTATCTTAAATCTTTTTCCATAATAAACTCAAAAGGTGTAAAACTATTTTGCTTTACACCTTGATATTATATACGTTTATTTTATTACTGTCAAGCATTTTTAGTTGACAGAGAATATTTTTTAATATTTATTTACGATTTCGTTTAATTTATCGTACAATCTTTCCATATCCGTTACAAGCTTAAATTGCGTTCTTGCGCGGTCAAGGTTATGTCCATCTCTCTTAACCCTAAAATACACGTCACCATCAAGATAGTCGGTTAAGAAACGCATGCCACATTCATACGTCATAAGTATTGCGCCCATTACCAAGTTGTCTTTTTCCACCTTTGTGATTGACGTACCCAATGCCTTTAGGTAACCTTTAACGTATTGCTCAAAAAGTTCAACTGAAAAGTTTACTTTTGATAAATCCTTTTCATCTTCAAGCGCTGGGTTACAACCAAAGCGAATACTATCACCAAAGTCATAGCAAATACTGCCTGGCATAATGGTATCCAAGTCGATAACGGCAACGGGTTCGCCCGTGGTTTCGTCAAGCATAACGTTATTAAGTTTAGTGTCGTTATGCGTTACCTTTAAGGGCATATTTCCGCTTTCCAAAAGGTCGACAATTTTCCCGCAAATGTTTTCCCTTTGCAATACGAAGTCAATTTCTTCTTTTACGCTATCTGCTCTTGAAAGCTTGTCAGCACTTAATGATTTTTTGAAATTTTCAAAGCGCTTTTTTGTGTTGTGGAAGTTGGGTATTACTTCAAATAGCCCGCTAGCATCAAATTCCGCCAAAAGATTTGCGAAGTTACCAAACGCAACCGCGCTTTGATAAAAATGCTCGGGTTTTTCAACAACTTGATAAGCAATAGCATCAAAAATAAACTTATAAACCCTAAAATAACCTTGGCTTTTTTCATCAAAATAATAAGAATTGCCGTCCTTAGTATATACTAGCGACAAGCTTTCTCTATCGGGATTACCGCCTTTTT
Organism: Christensenellaceae bacterium; assembly: GCA_045578765.1. Lineage (GTDB taxonomy): Bacteria > Bacillota > Clostridia > Christensenellales > Borkfalkiaceae > UBA1259. Next base: position 14,215 of record JAZNKV010000015.1, read on the forward strand.
CTATTATTTTCTTTCTGCAAAATTCGGTTACTGAACTTATGTTGTCCATTAAACCTTTTACGTTTGTAAAAATTTTGTCGTTAATTTTTTGAATTATATAACGAACGTTTTCACCTTTTTGATTTAAAATTAAAAGGTAGGTTTCGTTTATATGCCCTTCACCGTAACGCTCACAACTAACTAAACTACCATCTAATTCAAAATTACTTATTATAGCATTAAAATCGTAAGCCATTTTCTCTCTCCTTTGATTTTTGTGATTTTATTATACTATAAATTTTTGTTTTTTTCTTTATAATATTACAACTTTTGTTTACACTAAACGACATTAAACTATCAAAAAAGCCACGTTTTTGAGTGGCTTTTTGGCGTTTTGTATTAAACTAGCGTTGCTTTCATAACGGCTTTTATTGTGTGCATCCTGTTTTCCGCTTCATCAAACACAATTGACTGACTGCTTTCAAACACTTCGTCTGTCACTTCCATACAATCTATTCCGTACTTTTCGGCAATAATCTTGCCAGTTTCAGTTTTTAAATCATGGAAAGCAGGTAGGCAGTGCATAAATCTACATTGTGGACCTGCATTATCCATAAGTTTTTTAGTTACTCTATAGGGGGTTAAATCTTTTATTCTACAATCCCAAACTTCTTCGGGTTCGCCCATTGATACCCAAACGTCAGTATAAATAACGTCCGCGCCTTTGGTTGCTTTCATAGGGTCTGTTTCAAACTCGATTGTAGCGCCCGTTTGTTTTGCAATTTCTTTACACTTAGAAACAAGCTCTTCATTAGGGAAATATTCTTTGGGTGCGCACGCAACAAAGTTTAAGCCCATTTTTGCACAACCTATCATAAGTGAATTGCCCATATTATATCTAGCATCGCCCATATACACAAACTTAATACCATTGAGTTTGCCAAAATGCTCTCTTATAGTTAAAAAGTCTGCAATAATTTGCGTGGGATGATATTCGTTTGTAAGCCCGTTCCACACGGGTACGCCCGCGTTCTTTGCTAACTCTTCAACTATTTCTTGACCAAAGCCACGGTATTCGATACCATCATACATTCTGCCTAATACGCGCGCGGTGTCGGCTATGCTTTCTTTTTTGCCAATTTGAGATGCTTTAGGATCAAGATAGGTTGATTGCATACCTAAATCAGCCGCAGCAACTTCAAAACTACAACGCGTTCTTGTGCTCGTCTTTTCAAAAATAAGGGCAATGTTTTTACCTTCGCAATACTTGTGTGCTATACCTGATTTCTTCTTTGTTTTCAAGTCTTTTGCTAAATCAATTAAATAGGCAATCTCTTCAGGGGAATAATCTAATAGCGTTAAAAAATTTCTTCCTTTTAAGTTCATTTTCTTCTCCTATTTTGCACAAGCGGTTTTTATTACCTCAACCGCTTTTATTACGTCTTGCATTGGTATATTTAACGCGGGGAGCAATCTAACCTTGTCTTTTGCAGTTAAACATACAACGCCTTGCTCTATGCAGTCAAGCACAACTTCTTTTGCGGGACGAGTTGTCTTTACGCCTATCATAAGCCCCATACCGCTTACACTTTCAATGCCCTTTGCATTTGAAAGTTCGCTGAATATGTATTCACTTTTTTGTTTTACTTCGTTAAGAAGTTTTTCATCTATTCTCTCAATAACGTTAATTGCACCTGCCGAACACACGGGGTTACCGCCATAAGTTGAGCCGTGGTCACCAAAACTCAACACCGTTTGCGTTTTTTCGCCCATAATGCACGCCCCTATAGGCAATCCGCCACCTAAGCCTTTAGCCGTTGTTACAACGTCGGGCGTTACGCCGTAATTCATATATGCATATAACTCGCCCGTTCTGCCGTTGCCCGTTTGCACTTCATCAACCATAAACACAAGGTCGTTTTCTTTGCAAAGTTTTTCAACGCCCAAAACAAATTCTTTATTAAGCGCAATAACACCGCCTTCACCTTGCACGCACTCGATTAAAATCGCACACACTTTATTTTCTTTAATTAACTGTTCAACACTATTTAAGTCGTTTGCATTAGCATGAACAAACCCGTCAAGCATAGGCTTAAACTTAGCGTGAAAAACATCTTGCCCTGTGGCAGAAAGGGTTGCGATAGTTCTGCCGTGAAAGCTGTTTTTTAGGGTTATTATAGTATAGTAATCTTCACCTTTATTTTTAGCTCCATACTGCCTTGCAACTTTGATTGCGCACTCGTTTGCTTCTGCACCTGAGTTTGCAAAGAACACTTTTTTCATGCCCGTTCTTTTACATAAAATTTGTGCTAATCTCGCACAAGGCTGGGTGTAATAAAGGTTTGAAGTGTGTTGTACTTTATCAAGCTGAGCTATAACTGCGTTTTTCCACTCTTTATCGTTGAATCCAAAAGCGGTTACGCCTATACCAGAGCCCATGTCTATATATTCTTTACCGTTTACGTCTTTTAAGCGAGAACCATTTCCGCTTACAAATTCAAGCGGAAAACGCGCGTAAGTATTAGCGACGTATTCTTTGTCAAGTTCTATAAAACTCATTTTTTATCACCTAAAACCATAGTACCTGCGCCTTCGTCAGTCAATGTTTCCATCAAGATTGAATGAGGAATTCTTCCGTCCATTATGGTAACGTTTTTAACACCATGTTCTATTGCGTCAATACAGCACTTTATTTTTGGTATCATTCCGCCTTGAATAGTTCCGTCTTTTATAAGGTCCTTTGCCTCGCTTACCGTAATTTCGGGAATAAGCGTTGACGGGTCGTCTTTATCTTTAAGTAAGCCTGCAATATCCGTCATCATGATAAGCGTTTTTGCTTTTAACGCGCCCGCAATACGAGCGGCTGCAGTATCTCCGTTTATGTTGTAAGCATTGCCTTCGTTATCACAACCGATAGTACTGATTACGGGTATATATCCTTTTTCTAAAAGGTCGTTAACGCAATCTATATTTACGTTCGTAATTTCGCCAACGTAGCCTAAACGTGGGTCTTTCATTTTAGCTTGAATAAGCCCACCATCCATGCCTGATATGCCCATTGCTTTGCCACCGTTCATCTCTAAAAAGTTAACGAGCGATTTGTTTACCTTACCCGCTAGTACCATTTGAACGATATCAACCGTTTCTTTATCTGTTACCCTTAAACCATCAACAAACTCTGCTTTTTTGCCAAGCTTTGACATAAGTTCGCTAATCTCTGGTCCGCCACCATGAACCAACACTACTTTAACGCCAATGAGCCATAAGAGCACGATATCTTCCATAACTTGCTCTTTTAAGTGTTGGTTAACCATGGCATTCCCACCATATTTAACTACTAAAATTTCTCCGTTATATGCTTTTATGTAAGGGAGCGCTTGAGTAAGCACTTCTGCACGTTGTGCGTTTGAAAAATGTTTATCCATTTTATCTCCAATTATTTTACGTTAATTTTTGTTTGCTTTTATATATCTTAAAGGGTTAGTTGCAAGCAAGACAAGGCTCGCTCGTTAAAACGGACGAGATAGAACGTCTGTTCATCAAAGTCGTTTTAATAAGAGCAGTGAACGCAGTATTGCGACGCAAATAAGCCTTTAAGTTCTATAGTCGCCGTTGATTTTAACATAATCGTAAGTTAAATCACAGCCCCAAGCAGTGCTAGCAAATTCACCGTCGTTTAAATTTACTGCTATAATTATTTCTTTTTCTAATAAAATTTCTTTTGCCTTTTCTTCACTAAAATCAACGCCACTACCGTTTTTACAAACCGCAATTTCGCCTTTAGTTGACTTGAAAGCTACGTCTATTTTATCTACGTCTACCTCAGCTCCACTATAACCGATTGCACAAAGAACACGCCCCCAGTTCGCATCCGCACCGAACATCGCCGCCTTTAACAAGCTTGAACAAATTACGCTTTTTGCTACTGTTTTTGCCGTGTTTAAGGTTTTTGCGCCAACAACTTCGCATTCTAATAGCTTTGTTGCACCCTCGCCATCTGCCGCAATCATTCTGCATAGCGTTACGTTTATCGTGTTAAGCGCTTTCATAAACTCGCTAAAATCTTCGCCTTCGCTAACGATTTCAGCATTTTCTGCCATACCGTTTGCAAGAACGGTAACCATATCGTTAGTAGAAGTATCTCCATCAATGCTGAGCATGTTGAAAGTTTCTTTTATATCGCTTGACAATGCTTTTTGGAGCATTTGCGCGCTGATTTTTACGTCCGTCGTGATAAAAACAAGCATGGTTGCCATATTGGGATGAATCATACCACTTCCCTTTGCTATACCGCCCATTTTACAAGTTTTGCCACCAACGGTAAACTCTATTGCGATTTCCTTTTTTGCAAGGTCGGTTGTCATAATAGCTTCGGCTGCATATTCTCCACCGTTAATTGAAAGACCGCTAACAAGTTCATCCATACCGTTTGCAATAGGCGTTATATTTAAAGGTTGACCAATTACGCCCGTTGAAGCAACGATAACGTCGCTTTTCTTAACGCCTGTTTTTTGCGCTACTAGTTCAGCCATTTTTTCAGCTATTTCTATACCGTTTGCATTGCAAGTATTTGCGTTTCCACTATTGCAAATTACGGCTTGAGCCTTGCCGTCAGCAAGGTGTATTTTATTTACCGCAATGGGTGCGCCTTTAACTAAATTAGTAGTGTAAACAGCGGCAGCCGTGCCAACCTTTTCGCTCATAATAAGCGCTAAATCTCGTTTAGTGCGGTTATGTCTAATTCCACAATGCACGCCGTTTGCCGTAAATCCTTTTGGGGCGCATACCCCACCGTTAATTATCTTCATTATTTCTCCTTACAAGTCAAGTCCTTTCGTTTCTTCCGCGCCAACAAGCACGTTCATGTTTTGTATTGCCGCGCCAGATGCACCCTTTCCAAGATTGTCAAAACGTGCAACAAGCAATATTCTTTGTTCGTTTCCGTGAACGGAAATTTGCATTCCGTCTTTATTCTTCATTGAGTTCGAAGATAAAAATCCGTTTTCCGTTTCATCAACGTATTTCACTATTTCGCCGGTGTAAATAGATTTATACGCGTTTATAACGTCATCCATATTTCCGTTCAAATCTTTTGCGAAAAGCGGAACGGTAACTTCCATACCCCTATCAAAATTGCTTACTATAGGGCAAAATATAGGTGCGTTATTTAAGCCACACACAACGCTCATTTCGGGTAAATGCTTATGCGTCTGTGTTAACCCATATTGACGTGGTGCTTTATAAAGTTCGGGTATAGCATCGTCTTCATATTCGGCTATCATTTTCTTTCCGCCACCCGTGTAGCCTGTTATAGAAAAGCAAGTTAAATAGGTATCTTTACTAACCAAACCTTTTTCGACAAGCGGTTGAACTAATGCAATAAATCCGCTTGCGTGGCAACCAGGGTTTGCTATGCGTTTTGATATTTTTATTTTTTCTCTTAAACCTTTAAGTTCTGGGAAACCATACGTCCAATCTGGATTAGTTCTATGAGCGGTTGACGTGTCTATTATTGCAGTGTTAGGATTTTCCACCAAACTCACCGCTTCTATTGCCGCTTGGTCTGGCAAGCACAAAAACGCAACGTCGGCAGTGTTTAAGGCTTCTTTCCTTGCACTTAAATCTTTTCTTAATTCTTCAGGCAAAGTTATAAGCTCAACGTCTTCTCTACTAGACAATCGTTGATGAATTTTAAGCCCCGTCGTCCCTGCGCTACCATCAATAAATACTTTATACATTTTCTATTTTACCTTTAACGAAATCAATTTGTGCTTTAACTGATGCGGGCGAAGTTCCGCCAAGCGATATACGCTTTGAAACGCACGTTGCAAGGCTGATTTCTTCATATAAGTCTTGCTCAAAAATTTCACTATACGCTTTATATTCATCAAGTGTTAAGGTTTCCAAAACTTTACCGTTACTTATCGCATCACCAACGATTTTACCAACAATTTTATACGCGTCTCTAAACGCCATACCCTTTTTAACCATATAGTCTGCAAGGTCGGTTGCATTGATAAAGCCTTTTTGTGCTGCGGATAGCATGTTCTCCTTTAGAACAGTCATTTCTTTTATCATAGGCGTGAACACGTCTAAACACATTTTTACCGTGTCAACCGCATCAAACACGCACTCTTTGTCTTCTTGCATATCCTTATTGTAGGCAAGTGGTAAGCCTTTTAATGCCGTGAGTATAGCCATAAGGTCGCCATATACTCTGCCCGTTTTTCCACGAACAAGCTCTGCCATGTCCGAGTTCTTTTTTTGTGGCATTATTGACGAGCCTGTTGTATACGCGTTAGAAAGTTCAACAAACTTAAACTCCCAACTCGTCCACAAAATTACTTCTTCTGCAAAACGTGATAAGTGCATCATAAGTATTGCTGATGCTGAAATAAACTCAACTACAAAATCTCTATCCGAAACACCGTCAATACTGTTCATTGCAACTTCGCTAAACCCTAAAAGTTCAGCTTCCATTACCCTATCAGTTTGATAAGTCGTTCCAGCCAAAGCACAGCTTCCAATAGGACTTACGTTTATGCGTTTATTTAAGTCCCAAAAACGTTCCAAATCGCGAACGAACATCATTGCGTACGCCATTAAGTGATGACCAAACGTTATGGGTTGCGCGCGTTGCAAGTGTGTATAGCCTGGCATTATAGTATCGTAATGAGCGTCGGCTTGGTCGGTTATAACGCCGATAAGAGATTTTATTTTTGATTGAATTTGTTGGGCTTGGTCACGCAAGTACATTCTTAAATCAAGTGCAACTTGGTCATTACGGCTTCTTGCAGTGTGGAGCTTTTTACCTACATCCCCTATGCGTTCGGTTAAAACTTGTTCAACGAACATGTGTATATCTTCAGCAGTAAAGTCTATTGCAAGCTTTCCGCTTTCAATATCACTTAAAATTCCGTTTAAGCCATCAATAATCTCATCAGCTTCCTTTTTAGTAATGATATTTTTTGCGCTAAGCATTGTAGCATGAGCCATACTACCCAAAATATCTTGCTTATACATTCTGCTGTCAAAAGAGATAGATGAATTAAAGTCGTCTGCTATTTTATCGGTAACGCCGTCAGTGCGCCCCGCCCACATTTTTGCCATAATTTTTCTCCGTTTTATCGGTTTTATTAAAATGAAATTGTCCTGCACGGATTTTCCGTGCAGGGCAACGTGTTTTTAGTTGTTACTATTTTTTGTCTTTTTCTACCATTGCAGCAACCTTGATTGGCAAGCCGAATAGGTTGATAAAGCCTTCTGCATCCTTTTGGTTATAATCACTTTCACCAAACGTTGCAATCTCTTCACTGTAAAGTGAATCTTTACTCCATACGCCAGCATTAATCATGTTGCCTTTGTAGAGTTTTAAGCGTACCTTACCGTTAACTTTTTCTTGAGTTTTGTCAACAAATGCTGCAAGCGCTTCACGAAGTGGCGTGAACCATTGTCCGTTGTAAACAAGTTCACCGTAAGTGATAGCTAGTTTTTGTTTTTCGTGCATGGTGTATTTATCTAAGCACAAAGTTTCTAAAACACTGTGTGCTTTGTATAAAATTGCACCACCTGGGGTTTCATAAACGCCACGGCATTTCATACCAACAAGACGGTTTTCAACGATATCAAGTATACCAATACCGTTTGCACCACCAAGTTGGTTGAGTTTTAAGATAATTTCTTTTGCGCTCATCTTTACTCCGTCAAGTGCAACGGGTGCGCCCTTTTCAAAATCAATTTCAACGTATGTAGGCTTATCGGGTGCGTTAATGGGTGATACGCCCATTTCTAAAAAGCCTTTCTTTTCATAAGTAGGTTCATTGCCCGTATCTTCTAAATCTAAACCTTCGTGAGATAAGTGCCAAAGGTTTTTATCCTTAGAGTAGTTTGTTTCTCTGTTTATTTTTAAAGGAACGTTATGCGCTTCTGCGTAATCAATTTCTTCTTCACGAGATTTAATCGACCATTCACGCCAAGGCGCGATAATCTTCATATCAGGACAGAAGTGTTTGAAAGTAAGTTCAAAACGAACTTGGTCATTACCCTTACCCGTGCATCCGTGCGCTATTGCATCTGCACCTTCTTTAATTGCTATTTCTGCAAGTGCTTTTGCTATGCAAGGACGTGCGTGTGAAGTACCTAAAAGATATTCTTCATAGATTGCGCCTGCTTTTACGCAAGGAATAATATAATTATCAACGTAATCGTCGCTAAGATCTAAAACGTAACACTTTGATGCGCCGGTTTTAATCGCCTTTTCTTCTAAACCCTCAAGCTCGTCCGCTTGACCAACGTTACCTGCAACCGCGATAACTTCACAGTTGTTATAATTTTCTTTTAACCACGGAATAATGATTGACGTGTCAAGCCCGCCCGAATAGGCTAATACTACCTTCTTTATCTCTTGATTTTGCATAACTGCCTCCGAATTTTTATTTACAGTGGCTATTATATTCCTTTAATTTTACATTGTCAATCATTTAACACCTATTTTATAAACTTTTTTTGAATATTTTTTTAAAATATTTATATTTTTATGATTTTATTCATTATTTATTCGTTATATTGTGAATATTGATTGATTTTATTCATTTATAATTTTTTTATACTGTAAACATTATATATAAAGAGTTTTCGAAAAGGTCAAATTTTATATAATCTTGCAACAGAAAACAGCTTGTCTTGCCGTTATTCTTAAGTGGGTAAATTTAATAATTTAGCTGTAGTTAAGTTTAATTTTCTGTGTTAATAATATCAGTACAGACTATTTACCTGGAATTGAAGAATGATTTTTTGTCAAAAATATTAAACCCGTTACGGAATTTTGATACCGTAACGGGTTTTTTGTTGCATTTTTAACGCCACGCGACGCAAATAAACCTTTATGTAATAAGTGGTTAGTTGCAAGCGTGGCTAGGCTCGTTCAAGCAAAAAGAAAAAATAGAACGTCTGTTCATTGAAGTCTTTTGCATTGAACAGTTAACGACGCCACGTGCTGTAAATAACCGCTTATTTTACTGAGCGACGATACTTCTCCGCTTCCCAGTTGTTGATAAAATAAACTTCTTTTTCGTTCATGGTTGAAACGGTGAGATTTGCTTTTTTAACGTTGGTTACAACGAATAAATATGCAGCAAGCGTTTCTTCCAAAGTGGTAGCTTGCTTAATGTCGGTGTTGTAATAAACTGTACCGTCTTGAACAACCATAGTTTGAGGAGAGTGTGCCAAAATATTATTAAGATAAACAAGTTGGTCAGGATACAAAGGTGTTTCATCTAAAACTGCTTTATTGAGCTCGTTAGCTTTAACGAAATCAGTTACAATCTTAGTTGCACTCTTAAAGCCTGTTTCAGTTGAAACAAGGTCAACCTTTCTAAAGTCATCAGCTAAACCAAAGTAATTGCGGATAGTTTCGTTCACGTCTGTATTAACAGCCTTTACCCTATCAAGCGCATCAGCAGTTACAACTAAGCCGTGGTTTTTCATAAATATAACTTCGGGATATTTGCCAGTTTCTTTTACGTATTCGTCAATCTTATCTTTCATTGCGAGAGTGAGTGAGAAACCTGGATTGATGTAAGGCAAGAAGATAAAACCGAAATCTTTATCAGCAAAGAGTTTTTTTGCAAGTTCTTCGCCCTCTTGGCTACAAGTGATAAGGTTACCATAAACTGAGTGAGTGTGAATAACGTATTTTTTCAAGATTGCATGAAAACCAACTTCAACACTTGGACGAAGAGTTTGTATACCTTCTAATGGAACGATTGAAGCTTTGCTAATTTCAGCACTTTCCTTTTCATAGTCTTTTTCTACCGTTAAATCAACGTTGTTATAGTAATTGTAAATCATGTTTTTATCAACGGCAACGAAAGCAGTTGTTTCGTTGATATCAACAAGGCGATAACCTGAAGCTTTAATAACCATTAAGCCTTTATCGTCGTTTTTAACAGAAGTGTTACCGCCACCGCCTTGTGTATAGTCTGCACGGTTGCCGGCATAAGTTGAAATATCAATTAAATCTTTTATAGTGTTTTTCATAGTATTTTCCTTTTGATTTTAAGGTTTTTATTAGAGTATTTAAGTGGTTACAAACAAGCAAATCAGGGCTCGACAAGACATAGGACGAGATTGACCTTGTTGGTCATTGAGGTCTATGTCGCAGTCAGTAACGCTGAGTTGCGAAGTTTGTAAACCCTAAAGTTTTAAGTGGTTAGAAACAAGCAAATCAAGGCTCGACAAGACATAGGGCGAGATTGACCTTGTTGGTCATTGAGGTCTATGTCGCAGTCAGTAACGCTGAGTTGCGAAGTTTATAAACACTTAAAAAATTACATTTGTTGTCCGCCGGTAACGTTAATAGCTTGACCAGTCATATAGCTTGAGTAGTCTGAAGCTAAGAATACCATTGCGTTTTCAATATCAACGTATTCACAAGAACGTTTCATAGGAACTTGGTTGATATACTTTTCTCTTACTTGTTCTTCGGTGATGCCTTGGTTTGCAGCGTATTGTTTGAACAAGCTGTTTACCCAAAGTGGTGAATTTAACAAGTTGCCAGGGCAAATGCAGTTTACTCTTACGCCTGATTCTGCAAATTCTAATGCTAAGCTTTGTGTTAAGCCTACGCCACCAAACTTGCTTGCTGCATATGCGCCATTCTTAAAGCTACCCTTTCTACCTGATTTAGAGTTGATTTGAATAATACTACCACTCTTTGCTTCTAACATATAAGGTGCAAATGCTTTAACAGTGTTAAAATAACCGTTTAAGTTGATGTTGGTTACTAAGCCGAAAGCTTCGGGTGAAAGATTGAAAATATCGCCACTCTTAACGATTGCTGCATTGCAAATAAGAACGTCTACCTTACCCCATTTTTCAATAACAGCTTTTGCTGCTGATTCTAATTGGTCAAATTTTGTAACGTCAACTGCGAGTGCCATTGCGTCGCTTAACTTTGATGCTACTGCTTGAGCGCCGTCAAAATTGATGTCGCACACTGCAACTTTACAACCTTCTTTGTCAAGACGCATTGCAAGTGCTTCTCCTAAGCCTTGGCTTGCGCCTGTTACTACTGCTACTTTACCTTTTAAGTTAAGTTCACTCATTTTTATATATCTCCTTTTTTGTTTTTAATATTAAACGGTTTTGTGACCGATTTGTGCAAACTTTTTAATTCTTTCGTTTAGGTCGGGTGTTTCTGCTATGGTCTTTTGAGAGAACATACCATACTCAACGCCCTTTTCGCTTGAAATTGCTTCGTGACCGATAAGCGCCCAAGTTGAATCAATCAAATGCGCATATTCAGGAAGAGCTAAAGCTGCGCAAGCAAATTTTTGACGGGGTGAGTTTACGTCTTCACCACTGATTTCAAAAAGATTATTTTCCTTTAGCATTTTACCTAATCTTTGAAGTTGCGCAGGAGTGTTTCTCGTGGGCATATAAGCACATGCTAAGAATCCTGATTTCTTAATTTCAACAATGAGTTCGGGAAGGAAATCATCTTCAAACTTTTGTGCTTTTTTGTCGCCCGTAACAGAATCGCCAACGTCGCCAAGATAAGCGTATGCGGGGATTGCGCCAAGCTCTTTCGCCTTCTTTACAAACTCTTCAGCGTCGGGCATTTCTTCATCAGCGTCAATATAGAAGAACGCTGTATCAGCCTTTAATACGCCCAAAAGGTCGTATAAGAAGTTTTCATTATTTTGGTCGAGCAAAAAACCTTTAATTTTATCATTAACGCCTAAATTTAAGTCGTTTGTTAAGAAATTGATTAAGCTTTCCGTTCTTCCAAACTTGTTTTCAAGTTTTACTGCAAGCGCGTAAAGGAGATGGCGTTCGGTAACACTACCGCCTTCGTGGGCTTGAGATAAAGGCAAAACGTCCTTTTCAAAATCCAACTCTACGCCAAACTTGCCAAACTTTGCAGTGATAAGTTCACACATCTTAGCATCACGTTCGTTTCTTTTTTTGCGGAAAGGCGCTAAGTAATCGTTGAGCGCTTTTACATTTTGTGCGGGAATTCCGTGTGCAGCCATGTATATACACTCTGCTTGGTCGGGGTGGTTCATTTTGCCAAAACCCTTGTTGTATTTACAACGCACTTCTACACCACAAGTTGAACCTAGTCCTAAAATCGCACAGGCTTTTTTAAATTCTTCTACGCCAGACAAGCTGTCGTGATCCATAATACCGGCACTTGTCAAACCTGCCATATATGCCATGTAAGCTGCTTTTGTTGGTGAATACGGTGAAAACGAATAAATCGTGTGAATGTGGTTGTTCGCGTCATTATCGCGACGAACGGGCTTTTCCGTTTGCTTTTCAACAAGTTCAGCTAGCGCTGAAAGCCTTTCTTCTGCCGTTGGGGCATTGAGTTTTTTGATAAGTTCTTGCATTTTATTCTCCTAGTTTATATACGCTAAAACATGCTGTCAACAAATTCTTTAGCGTCAAATTCTTCTATATCGTCTATTTTTTCACCCGTGCCTACAAAGCATACGGGAACTTCAAGTTCATACGAAAGCGACACGATAAATCCACCCTTTGCCGTTCCGTCAAGCTTGGTTAAAATTATACCGTCTAAACCAACTGCTTGTGAAAATACTTCTACTTGGTTGTACGCGTTTTGACCGGTAGTTGCATCTAACACAATAAGCTTGTAAAAATTTGCTTCAGGGTATTCACGCTTAACAACCCTATCCATTTTCTTTAATTCTTCCATTAAGTTAGCCTTAACGTGAAGCCTACCAGCAGTATCTATAATCAAAACGTCCGTATTCTTTGCTTTTGCCGAGCTAATAGCATCAAAAACTACTGCTGAAGCATCTGCACCTTCTGCGTGTTTAACAATTCTTACCTTTGCCCTATCAGCCCATACGGAAAGCTGGTCTGCCGCGGCAGCACGAAAGGTGTCCGCAGCGGCAATGGTTACGCTCTTTTTCTCACTTACAAACTTGTTCGCAAGCTTGCCTATCGTAGTAGTCTTGCCAACACCGTTCACACCTATAACCATTATTACGGCGGGGCATTTTATTTCAAGCTTTTCGGCATAGTCAAGCGTTTCAAACAGTTCGTTTTTGAGAAGGTCAATTACGTATTCTTTATCTTTGCACTTTTCTTTTATTGCAGTATCGCGAATTTCATCAACGATTTCCATTGTGGTTTTAACCGAAACGTCTGCGGAAATCAATATATCTTCAAGCTCTTCATAAAACTCTTCGCCAAGCTTGTTTTTGGCAAAAAGTTCGTTTAGCTTTTTAGATATACCGTCACGCGTTTTTGATAAAACTGATTTTAATTTACTGAATAATCCCATTGATTAGCCCTTTACCTTAAATCATTATCACCTGTAAGCTCGGCAACGTCTGCAAGCTTAACTGAAACCATTTTTGACACGCCCTTTTCTTGCATGGTTACACCAAAGAGTGCGTCTGCAAGTTCCATGGTCGGTTTTCTGTGCGTGATTACGATAAATTGAGTTTCTTGACTGAATTTCTTTAGGTATCTAGCAAACCTATCAACGTTCGCTTCGTCAAGCGCTGCTTCGATTTCGTCAAGCACACAGAAAGGCATTGGGCGAAGTCTTAATATTGAGAACAATATCGCGATAGCCGTAAGCGCCTTTTCGCCACCAGAAAGGAGTGAAAGCTTTTGAAGTTTCTTTCCCGGTGGCTCGGCAACGATTTCTACGCCGGCTTCTAACCTGTCTTCAACGCCCGTATAATCCATTTGAAGCATTGCTCTACCGCCACCGAAAAGTTCCCTAAATATTCTTTGGAAGTTTTCGTTAATGGTTGCAAAGCCTTTATCGAATTGTTCAAGCATTTCGCCCTTGATTTTTGAGATTGCTTCTTTTAAATCGGCTTCGGCTTTTTCAAGGTCTTCCTTTTGCGTAGTCATTTCTTCATAACGTTCTTTTAACGCCTTGAAGTCATCAATAGCCGTTGCATTGATTGCGCCGAGTGATGAACGCTTTCTTCTCAATCTGCCGATTTCCGCTTCACCATGAGTAGCATCATAACCGTTCTCACGAACTTTTTGCGCTGTTTCGTACGTTTCTTGATAATCTTCCCAAATGCTTTGACCTAAATATTCAAGGTCAGAGTCGATTTTGGCAAGAGCAATTTCTTCTAAATGCTTTTTGTCCGAAAGCTCGGTCAATGCAGTTTGAAGTGCTTGCTTCCTTTCGTCGTTTTCGTTTAGGCGAGCACGCAAATCCGCCTTATATTCTTCTATGCTCTCTATCTTTTCACGGATAGAGTTAACGTATTCTTGTTCTTCTTTTGACAAGACTACCTTTTCTTCATCACGGCGTAATTCTTCTATGATTTGAGCGGCGTTTTCATTACTCTCGTTAAGTTTAACGTTTGAATTTTCCGCTTCGGTTATCATATTTTTAAGACGTTCACTGTTAGATGAAAGAGATTCTATTTGCGCCCTTAATTGAGTGATTTCAACTTGGTTTGAAGTGCTTTGCTCAGCAAGGGTATCGCGTTCTCTGCGGAGCGCATCATATTCTTGTTGGTGCTTGTCCGCACTCATTTTTGCGGACTTGCTTTCTTCTTCCGCTTTCTTGCTCCCGCTTGAAACCGTTTGATAGTCTAAATCAATCTTTGCAATGCGTTCTTTTACGTCTTCAATAAGGTCGGTAGTAGCTTCAATTTCTCTGCCAACTTCTATGAGCGCACGCTCTGCCATTGCTTGCTTTTCGCGTTCAACAACAAGTTGTTGGCGCTTGCCGTTATACATATCGTTAAGAAGCGAAAGTTCATCAAGAGATTTATCACGCCTTTGTTCAAACTCAACTTTTTGCGCTTTTATTTTATCCATTTCTTCACGCTTTTTGCTAAGTTCAACCGCGTTATCTTCTATCTTTCTATCACTTGAAAGTAAACCAACCGTGTCGTTTCTTCTTGAACCACCCGTCATTGCGCCTTGCGTTGTAAACACGTCACCATCAAGCGTTACCATCTTAAACGCAAAGTGGTATTTGTTTGCAATGCGGGTTGCGTTTTCAAGCGTATCAACAATAAGAGTGTTTCCTAAAAGGTTAGAAATAACGTTTTCAAACTGAGCGTCGTACGAAACGAGTTCGTTAGCAACGCCCATTGCACCTTTTTCGTTAAGAGCTGAAGTGATTTGAATACTTTGTTCTCTAGGCTTAACGCTTGTTATAGGCAAGAAAGTTATTCTGCCAAGCTTGTTTGCTTTTAAATATTCAATAAGGAAACGCGCATCTTCGGTGTTTGCTGTTACAACGTTTTGCGCTGCGGCTGCAAGCGCCGTTTCAAGCGCTAAATCATACTTTTTATCGCTCTTTATAAGCTCTGCAACAACGCCCTTAATACGCTTTTTAAGCTCTGCGTTATTTCTTGATTTGGTTAAAAGATTTTTAACTGCGGGCGCATAACCATCGTAGTTATCCTTTAACGATTTATAGAAGTTATCCTTTGCGACAAGTGTTGTAATAACTGAGTTTAATGAATAAATTGCATTGTCGGTTTTAGCAACTTGTTCGTTGCAATCTCTAACTTCGTTTTCTTTATCTTCTATTTGATTTTTAAGGTCGTAAACAGCTCGGTCTAATTCGTTTATTGCATTATCTGCACTTTCTTTATCGTTAAACTGCCCGTCACGCTTAACTGAAAGTTTGTCTAACTTTTGAGTAAGTTCATCAAGCTTTACTATTAAATTGTTCTTTTCGATAGACATTGTGCCCGTGTTAAGCTTAATGTTCGATAAACTTTCTATCGATTGAATTATCTTACGTCTATTTGCGTCGGCAAGTTCTTCACCAAGTGCGATTTTTTCAGTAACAGAAAGTAAACGTTTGCTCAATTTTTCCGCTTGTTCGCTTAATGAACGTAATTTTTCCTTTGCGTCAGCAATTTGTTCAATGTCGCTTGAAAATTGAGCTTTACAATCTTCAATAAGTTTTTCGTTATTTGCAATTTCGCCTTTAGCACGTTCTATCTGGCTATTAAGATATGAAATCTTTTGTTCGTAAAGTTGTTTTTCACCGACAGCCCTTTCCATACCCACGCGCTTTTCCAAAAGCTCGTCGTTAAGCTTTCTAAGCCTTGTATCAGCGTCACTGATGTCTAAAAAGATTTTATCGTATTCCTTTTGAGCGGTGGTAAGTTCGCTACTCCTAAGCGCACTTTCTTCATCTAAGCCTTGAATTCTAACGTTAATCTTGCCTTTTGCGCTTTCAACACCGTCGACTTTTGCTATATAGGTGTTTAGCTCGTGGTGCTTTAATTCCGCGGATAATTCGTTAAAGAGCTTTGCCTTTTCCGCCTGCTTTTCTAGCGGAGCAAGTTGATTTTCTATTTCAGTCAAAATGTCAACGTATCTAATAAGGTTGTCGTGCGTGCGCTCTAACTTTCTCTCCGATTCGTTCTTTCTCGTCTTAAACTTTGCTATGCCCGTTGCTTCTTCAAAAATCATACGCCTATCTTCCGGCTTAGCTGACATAATTTCTTCAACTTTGCCTTGACCGATAATCGTATATCCTTCTTTACCAATACCACATTCGTGCAAAAGTTCAACAATATCACGCAATCTTGCAGGTTGCTTGTTTATATAATATTCACTTTCACCACTCCTGAAAAGCTTACGAGTTATTATAACTTCGTTATAGTCGATTGAAAACATTCTTGACGAGTTGTCAAAGTATAACGAAACTTCACAATAAGAAAGGGATTTTCTTCCCTGTGTTCCGCTAAAAATTACGTCTTGCATGCTCGATCCACGAAGACTTTTTGCGGATTGCTCACCGAGTACCCAGCGTATCGCGTCGGCAACGTTACTTTTACCGCACCCGTTAGGACCAACGATACCCGTTATACCGTCACCAAACTTTATTTCCGCTTTGTCTGCAAACGATTTGAACCCGTAAATTTCAACTTTTTCGAAATTCACTTATTTTACCACCTTGTTTTTTTATTTTTTGAAGTGCTATGCGCGCTGCGTCCGCTTCGGCAAACTTTTTACTTTTCCCCGTTCCTTCTGCAATTCTAGTCCCGTTAAGTAGAGCCGCTACGCGAAATTCGGGCATATGGTCGGGCCCCTTTTTCCATAGCATTTGATAGGTTATACTACCAAGCTTATATTTTTGAACGTACTCTTGAAATAAATTCTTTTCGTCCGTTTTGATTTTTTTGCTCTTTTGTTCTTGTTTTTTCTTTAATTCGTAATCTGCAATGATAGTGTTTTTTATAAACTTGGTTGCCGGCCTTATTCCACCGTCAAGATAAATTCCCGCAACAAGCGCTTCATAAATGCTTGAATATAGTTTTTCATCTTGATTTGCGCTCTTTCCCTGTCCTCTGCCTAAAAGCACAAACTCAATAAGCCCAAGTTTTTTTACAGATTCTAGCAACGGCTGTTTACTAACCATCATAGCGCGTTTTTGCGTAAGCTTTCCCTCGTCGCCTAAAGCATATTTATATAAATACTCCGTAACGACAAACTGGATTATTGCGTCGCCAAAAAACTCTAAGAGTTCATTGTCTTGTTCCTTGTGTTCGTTGGCATAAGAAGAGTGAGTAAAGCATCTACGAAGTAACATTTTGTCCTTAAAAGAATAGCCTATTCTTTCTTCACAACCGTCTATATCAAAAATCATCATTCTGCTACCTGAACGTCGGCATTAAGTTCCAAAAGTTTGGAAATCTGTTCAGAGATATCAAACGTTGCGTAGTGCGCGGCTTGTAAAACCGCCGCCTTTATTGACGTTCTTTTTGAAGATCCGTGCGCTTTGATAACCGCCTTGTTTACACCTAGGAACAATGCACCGCCGTGATTATTGTAGTCTAATTTTTTCTTTAATTTCTTGAAAGTGTTTTTAAGTAGCATTCCGCCTATCTTACCTTTCAAAGTTGAATAAATGCCTTGCTTAATCATAATTAGCACGGCTTTAACCGTACCTTCAATAGCTTTGATTGCAATGTTGCCCGCAAAGCCGTTGGTGACAACCACGTCAACTTCGCCCATCAAAATTTCACGCGCTTCTATATTGCCGATAAAGTTAACACCCTTTAGTTGTTTTAACAACGGGAAAGCTTCGTGATTGAGCATATTGCCCTTTTCATCTTCCGTGCCGTTTGAAAGCAAGCCAACTTTGGGATTTTCTATACCAAGAGCTTTTGCATATACCGTTCCCATCATTGCAAATTGAACAAGGTTAATACTCTTGCAGTCTGCATTTGCGCCAGAGTCGATAAGCAAAACCTGTTTACCGTCAATAATAGTAGGCATAAGCGGGCAAAGCGCGGGGCGGTTTACACCTTTTATTCTGCCAAGCTTTAAGGTTGCGCCAACCAACACCGCACCCGTTGAACCAGCGGAAACGAACGCGCCCGCATCAACGTTTTCTTTTAATTCTTTAAAAGCAACGCAAATTGAACTATTGGGTTTTCTTCTAACCGCAACGGTCGGTTCTTCTTCGCAAGTGATAACGTCTTGCGCGTCCATTATAGAAACGCGCGTCGCATCATATTCATAATCAGCCAAAATGGACTTTATGACGTCTTCCTTGCCAACGAAAACAGCGTTAAAACCTTCTTTTTCTTTCAACGCGTCAATCGAGCCTGCAATCACTTCTTCTGGAGAATGGTCACCGCCAAATGCATCTATTAAAATATTCATAATTTACTCCCCTTTAATTAGTTTTCAAGTGTGCCTACTGTTCTTGGGAAAGGCAACACGTCACGAATGTTTGATATACCCGTTAAGTACATTATCATTCTTTCAAAACCTAAGCCAAAGCCAGAGTGAACGACGCCACCGTATTTTCTTAAATCAAGGTATGATTTATAATCTTCGGGATTAAGTCCGCATTCTTGCATACGTTTAACAAGCACATCCATTCTTTCTTCCCTTTGGCTACCGCCAACGAGTTCGCCAATGCCTGGAACTAATAGGTCACTTGCAGCAACAGTTTTCCCATCGTCGTTAAGGCGCATATAGAACGCTTTAATTTCCTTAGGATAATCGGTTAAGAACACTGGCTTTTTGAACACTTCTTCCGTGATATATCTTTCGTGCTCACTTTGAAGATCACAACCCCAATATACAGGCGCTTCAAACCTATCTTTAACTTTTTCTAAAATTTCAATAGCTTCAGTATAGGTCAAACGCTTGAATTCGTTGTTCCTAACGTTGTTAAGCCTATCTATAAGACCTTTATCAATAAACGCGTTTAAGAAATTAATTTCTGGTTCGCAAGATTTCATAACGTAATCTATAACGTATTTAACCATTGCTTCAGCACAGTCCATATCGTCAGCAAGGTCTGCAAAAGCAAGTTCTGGTTCAATCATCCAGAATTCTGCTGCGTGGCGAACGGTGTTAGAGTGTTCTGCCCTAAACGTTGGGCCAAACGTATAAACGTTTGCGTATGCCATAGCAAAGTTTTCAACGTCAAGCTGACCTGAAACAGTTAAGCTTGCTTTTTTACCGAAAAAGTCTTGCTTATAATCGGTTGCCCCGTCTTGTAAAGGCACGTTATCCAAATCAAGCGTAGTTACTTGGAACATTGCTCCCGCACCCTCACAGTCACTGCCCGTTATTATGGGAGTGTGAACGTATACAAAGCCACGTTCGTTAAAGAAACTATGAATTGCAAAAGCCGCTTCACTTCTAATTTTGAACACTGCGTTAAACGTGTTTGTTCTGGGGCGAAGGTGTGGCATTGTTCTTAAGAACTCTAAGGTATGACGCTTCTTTTGAAGCGGATATTCGGGTGAAGAAGTACCAAGCACTTCAATTTCATCCGCATTGATTTCAAATGGTTGTTTGTTTTCGGGCGTTAAAATGAGCGTGCCCGTAATTTTAAGGCAAGCGCCAACGTTTTGGCGTGCTATTTGGTCGTAATTATCAACTTTCGACCTATCGAAAACGATTTGGCAGTTCTTAAAATACGACCCGTCGTTAAGCTCGATAAAACCGAAAGACTTACTGTCCCTAATGGTTTTTGCCCAACCGCAAACGGTAACTGTTTGTCCACCGAAAGATTGAGCGTCTAAGAAAATTTGCTTTAATTGTACTCTTTTCATAATTACACCTTTGGTTATATTAAAATACTATTTTATTCTATCATAAAATAAAGGGTTTTTCAAGGGATTTTAACAACATTTACGCTATCTTTTTTATAAAATAAAAAAACCCCGATTTTTTTCAGGGTTCTTTTTTGAATACAATATACGCTCACTACATGTCTATTACTTCATCAACGCCCTTTTTGTAAGTTTGGCGTTTTTTGATTACTTCTGTTTCGGCAAACTTCCATTGCTGGATTATGTCTAGATTCGTTTCAAGGTTTGGATTAGATTCTATTTCTTTTATTCCGTCTTCAATAATATTTTGCATTATTCTTGCTATCATTATCGAGTTTAGTCCAGAATTCTTGTAGCGGTGTTTTACGCCTATTAGCGCCATTTCAAGCACTTTGGGCTTTTTAATTGCCTTAAGCACGCCTATAAACCCAAACGGGAAAAGCTTTCCCCTGTTTTTGATGAGTGGTTTTGCTATTGATGGTAAAACTATAGCAAAGCCAGCAACTTCATCATTCTTGTCAACCAACACACTTATGTAACGCTTATTGACTATAGTGCCGAATTGAGAAAGCACGTTGTCTATCGCCTTGCCCTCAATAGGAACGTATCCATCAAGGTGAGCGTATGATTCGTTTACGGTATCAAACAGTTTATATCCGTATTGTTTGATTATTTTCTTTACACTCATTTCTTCCGCAACGTCTCTTAAACTGAGTTTTGCTTTGAGCTTTTTTGCTATATTTACTATCCTTTCATACGGCATTTCGGGTATGGTGAACTTTCTTTCCAACCATTTAGACTCGGCATAAAAGCCAAGTTTTTCCATGTTTTTGTAAAAATATTCGTATGAATAGTTGGTTGAATAAGTGCTAACCTTATCAAACCCGAAAGTTAGCATCCCTTCCCTATCGGTATCGTTAAAACCCCACGGACCATGCATTTCGTTCATGCCGTTTTCTTTGCCAAATTGAGCCACGGCTTTAAGCAACGCCTTAAACACTTCTATATCGTCAACACACTCAAAGCGCGAAAAACGAATCATTTTTTTGTCGGTAAGTTCGTTGTCTTTATAGTTTATAAGCCCAGCAATTCTGCCCACTAACTTTTTATCTTTATAACATAGAAAAGCCTTACATTTATTGCCGACTAAACTAAAATTCTTTTTGGGATTAAAAGTAGCCTTTTCATCACTCCTTAAAGACGGAACGTAGTAAGGACAATCTTTATAAAGCTTAACGGGAAAGGCCGCAAACTTGTTCATCTGGCTCTTGCTTTTAACTTCAACTATCTCTATCATGTTTTCTCCTTTAAGTGCACTTCTCGTTATAATTATACTACGATTTTTTTGAAAAAACAACAAAAAAATAAAAATATCCTCGTTTGAAACGAAGATATTTTTGATTTATCAACAAGTCTGTTTCTTTGTTTGTGTACGCTTTTCAGCCTGTATGAACAATTTAGTCTTGGTCTTGTGTTTTGCGCACTAATAGCGGTGGTTTTTCATCTTTTAACGCCATAATGTACGCAGAATACTGTTCGTCTGTAAGTTTAACTACTTTGTCCTTTTTTTTCTTCTTTTTAGCCATAATAAAATTCTCCTATTTGCAGAATAAAATTATTATCGCCATTAAAATATTTTTTATTCGTGTTTGATTTTTGCACAGTTTTGCGCAAAAATTACGATAACGGTTTAGGATTTTTGCAACCTTTAATCTTTTCAAACGTTTTGTCAGCTTTAAAAGAACGTATTTTGTTGTACTCACCGCCAAGCGCTTCTATTGCAAAGCGAAGCTCTTCAAAGTCTGCATACGTTATTTTTTCTTTTTCAATTTCTTTCATTAAATATGGCAGAGCGCGTTCGTCGCCATATTTTGCAAGATAATTTGCATATAACGGAACGTTTTGCGTGTTTAAACAAAATTGTTCTATCAAAATATCAAACACCCTATCGTCTTTTGAACAGCCAGCCAAAATTTCAACCAAGTACTCTTTTACCCTTTCTTGCGATTGATTATAAAGAGCAAGAACTTTTTCTTTTACGCTGTCTGCCCATTCACGAAGGTGCTCTGTTGCAAGTTCTTTTATTGTTTCACCGTAATCCCAAGATATAAACTGCAAATATCTATCAAAGCACTTTTGCGACCTTATATCGCTTAACATATTCATAATATAAACGATAAACTCTTCTTCCCCATCGCTTTCTATCGCCTTAACCAACGCGTCTTCACTGCTGGGAACGGCAAGCGCTTCACACAAAAAGTCACTTACTTCAACGCCTTGTTTTAAGTGAGTTTGTAAACATTGGACAAGCTGAAACGCTGAAAAATCTTTATAGTAGGTAGACGGAGTTTTGCCATCTAATTCGTTTAGTTTTTCATTGCCGAATTTAACGTAAAGCTCGGGAATTTTGTTTTCTATTTCTTCAGGCTTGACTTTGCCGATATTTTCTAATACGTAACCTTTTATATACTTTTCAAAAAGTTTATCAATATCAATAATTTTAATCATTTTCTTTCACCTTTCCCATCATTTGTTTTAATGATTCAACTTTTTTTGCGTCACAATGAAACTGTGTGCAAATTTTATTTAAATCGGTATATCCTTTATAATCACAGCAATAAATAGTTAATGCACCTAATTCTTCAACCGTAACGCTATCATCAATTTTATCTTTTAAAGAAAAATACACCCTGTCAATGCTCTTTGCTATAACGTCAATATCTTCTATATCCGAAAACACGAGTTTTGACATCGCAAGCGCATATGCCGTTAAAAATTTTGGATTATCTAAATCTTTTTCACAAGCTGTTTTTCTGCCGTGATAAGTCTTAAAAAACACACCGAAAACAACGCTAATTTTACCTTTATAACCACTCATTGCAAGCATATATACTAAAAGACGTTTTAACGCGTCGTTTGCTTCGGGCATCATGAGAAGTTCAATCGCTAGTTTTATAAACTCTCTACTAGTTAGCGTTGCCATATTATAAGTAAGCGTGCGCATGGAGCTATCGCTACCGTACAGCATGCACCACTTAAATAAACTCTTGTTATCCTTCTTTTTTACACCGGCAACGAACTTTTTAGGATCGTCTATCATGTGTTTTATGCGAGCAGTCCACCTTTTTTCAACAAGTTTTGGCAAGCGCTTTTCATAATCTAACGGCAACAACTTTTGCTCACCCTCACCGTCGCAAAAAGCTTTAGCAAGATTATAGTAATACTCCACAATAACGTCATCAAAGTCCAAAGAGCGTGCTTTTTTAAGCGCGTTTTTAGCGCTTTCGTAATCGCCAAGATTAATTAATGCTATACCGTAAAAATAAAGCATTGCTATCTCGTACGGCCTTTCTTCAATCACTTTTTCAAGACATTCTTTAACTCTATAATGGTCTTTTCTTTCAATAGCGCAAGTCATTATTTTATACGCTTCTATGCGCTCACCCGTGGCTAACGACAGCGCTTTTTGATAATAGTATTCGCTCTTTTCGTAATCTTTTTTTAGCTCGTATACAGTAGAAAGATTGCAATACGCCCACACCGATTCGCCATGCTCTTTTAGCGCTCTACGCACTTCCTTTTCTGCATTTTCTAGGTCGTCACTCATAAAATAAGCAACCGAAAGATCATCGGCAATTTCTTCAGTTCTATTCCTTTTTGGAATTTTTTCAAGCATTTTTACCGCTTCGCTAAACGCACCCAACGCTATCGCACGCTTTCCGCTTTTATGTTCTAAAGAAAAGTCCGCACGCTCTGGTGGATATACTACGCGATAAGCATATTTTTTAAACTCATCACCACTTAAAAATTCTATTATTTCGTTATCAATACCTTCTTTAGAAATATATCCGTCAGCTTGAATTTTTTTGTGAAAATAATAGCCCGTCGCCCACAAATTGTCCATATAAAAATAGTTAATGCCCAGCTCTTCATATGCCGTTGACACCTTTTCTTTAGGAGCAGTATTCATATATTTATACCAATATCGGTTAGATATATCGAGCAATCCCATATCCGCATAAACGTCTGCAAGCCTTGCCGTTACACTTAAATCTCTACTCAACTTTTCTAAAGACTTAAGAGTGAACAGCGCTCCAAGCAAATCGTCTTCCGCCATCTTTTTATCTGCAAGCTTCATATATCTATCGATATTTTCTTCAATTCGTATAATTTTTCCCATATTCTAACCGAAAAACTTTTCAACGTCCTCTTTATTAAACTCGTACACCTTGTCACAAAATTGGCAGTCTACTTTTATACTACTTTCTTTTTCTATGATGTCATAAAGTTCATCTTTCCCAAGCGAAATGAGAACTTTTTCTATATTTTCTCTATTGCATAAACACTTGTATTGCGGATTATACACGTCAAACTTTTCCGCAAAGAACAGCTCGCTTGCAATCCACTCTGCACCGTGCTCTTCTATTAGCGTTGATACGTTTGCGCAATCTCTTGTTATAGTTTCTGCAAGAAACAGCGAATTATCACTAGCGCCCGGCATTGCTTGCACGATAACACCGCCAGCACCCACGCATTTACCGTCGGTGCCAATTTTTACCCCAAGCGCCATTGCTGTTGGTTGCTGTTCACTAAACGCATAATATGCCGTAAAATCCTCTGCTATCTCACCCGTTATAAGTTCGCTACTGCCCGTATAAGGTTCTTTTAGCCCCATACTCCTTAACACCGTAAGCCTTCCGTTTTTACCTACACAACCGCCTACATTAAGCTTACCGTCTGCACGAAGTGGCAAGTCGGCTTGTGGATTATCAATACACCCACGCATTTGCAAATCTCCGTTACCACACACGGTAATTTTTCCGCCAACGCCATCGCCTTTTACCGTAACAGAAAGTTTGTCTCCACGGTTTTTTAGGTTGGACGACATAAAGGTACACACAGTGAGCGTACGCCCTAAAGCCGCCGCCGTAAGCGGAGTTAATTTGTGAATTTCCATTGCTTTGTTGACCATTTCAGTCGTGTCTAAAACCGAAAGGGATATTTCACCGTCAAATATTAGCGTTTTTAGTAGTTTATTCATTTTGTTCCTTTAGCTTAAAATATGATTTTTAAAGACGCTGAATCCAGCGTCTTTAACCTATTTAATATTGATTTTTATTATCTTTTGCGCTTAGAGAGCTCTTTTTTAGCCCTTTCAATACGCTTTTGTCTTTCTCTTTCTTTTGCAAGCTTTTCTTTATCTTCTTCTGCGGGCTTAAACTGCGGATCGTTCATATGCTCTTCAACGTAACGCTTATGATCTTCGTAAATAGCTTCTTTACTTTCTTTAAGCTTTAGTAAGTCCTTTCTATTAAACGACGTGGGAAGCTCTGCAACCTTGAGTTCATCGTCAGTGATAGGCTTAATGGGCCTTGAATTAAGTGAAGTTAATTGTGCCGAGTCAAGCTGTTCTTTATATTGCTTTAATGCAGTTGAGTTTGTAGACTTAATCTTAGTATACATACCCCTGCCCTTTTTTGCACCGATTTTTTCGTTGATATGATTGTCGTAAATCCATTGACTATAGTTAGTCCACACAAGCATGGGCAAAGATAAGCCAATCAAAACAATCGCTATTATACCAAACGCTTGGAAAATTCCACCAAGCATAAATAAAATAAACGGTATCAAAGCAAGCACAAAGAACACAACGTTGCGCATCAAGAACGCCACTGCAAACAACAGCGAGTTTTTGACTAAATGCCTAAACTTAAGTTTATACGTAACCGACATCGTTATCATATGCAAGGTAGCAATAGAGAACAAAATCATAAACGCATATAAAACTACAAGCGAAATTGTGAACAACCACGTTACGCCTTGGCCAAGTGCAAGACATTGATTGCAAAGAGCAATAGAAACGTTACACAAGTAAAAAACTATAGCATAAACCAAAGCGATCATTATCATTTGCCCTACGTTTTGTCTTAACCCACGCCAAAAATCGTTGGTAACGAAAACACCTTCCGTCCACACCAAGTTCCTTATAACGTAAGCGCCACCAGATAAACCTATAGCAAATATCATGAACGCGAGCGGACTTACAAGAAACACCGCCGCGTCAACGCTAACTGCAATACTTTCACCATAGCCTACCATTGAAGAAAAAGAACCGTAACCCGTGCCAAAGCATTGCGAAAACGGATACATAGCCCCAAAGCCCGATAACATTGCCGACCTAAAAAACAACAGCAATATAAAGGGGATAGCAAACACCAACATTAGTAAGTTTAATATTACTAGTTTGCCAAAACGACCTTTTAATATATCCCAAAACAACTCCCATCTATTTGACGGAAGCGACGCTCTTGCATAACCTTCTGATTTTTCCGTGCCCATAAACATTCTGTCTATAAGCCCGCGTTTTTTCTTTTTTACCATTAGTTTCTCCAACGCAAAGCGAAAAATATCGCTTGCTTTTTTTGAGCGCGTAAATTGCGCTGATTATAATATATACTAAATTTAAATATTTTACAAATAAAATCGCGCATTACACGAAAAAAACTTTACTTTTTTTAAGTATTTTGTTACACTATGCGTATATAAGTTATAGGAGCATCTAGTTTTATGAAAAAGTATAACGTTGCAGTTGTCGGTGCGACCGGCATGGTTGGTAGAAAATTCTTGGAAGTTTTAGCTGAAAAAAATCTTCCCGTAGAAAATTATTATTTATTTGCATCTGCAAAGTCTGCAGGCAAAACAGTTGATTTCATGGGTAAACCCCACCAAATTATCGAACTTGCAGAAAAAAATCTTGAAGGCAAGAATATTGACATAGCGCTCTTTTCTGCCGGCGGTGACGTAAGTAAAGAATTTGCACCCATATTCGCTAAACACGGAATATTGGTTATTGATAACTCTTCTGCTTGGAGACGTGATGAACGCGTTCCGTTAGTCGTTCCAGAATGTAACGCTGACGATATATTATGGCATAATAATATAATAGCTAACCCCAACTGCTCGACCATTCAAGCAATGGTTGTTCTTAAACCCTTACACCAAGCGTTTAAGATTAAAAGGGTAATTTACTCAACCTATCAAGCAGTTTCAGGCGCTGGCGTTAAAGGCTTTAACGACCTTAAAGGCGGAATTTGCGGTGAAGCTCCGCAAAAATTCCCTTACCCCATCTTTGGTAACTGTATCCCGCATATCGACGTGTTTATGGATAACGGCTACACCAAAGAAGAAGATAAGATGATTTTTGAAACAAAGAAAATCTTAAACGACCAATCTATTAAAGTTACAGCTACTTGCGTTCGCGTGCCCGTTTACTATGGACACAGCGAATCTATCAACCTTGAATTTGAAAAGCCCTGTACTTTAGAGCAAGTAAATGAAGTGCTTGCTAAGGCTGAAGGCGTTGTTATTCAAGATGACGTTAAAAACAACGTTTACCCCATGGCTTTAACCGCTGAAAATAAAAACGAAGTTTTCGTTGGTAGAATTAGGCTTGACAATACGGTTGAAAGCGGTATTAACCTTTGGTGTGTTGCCGACAATATTAGAAAAGGCGCTGCGACCAACGCTGTTCAAATTGCTGAAAAAGCAATCGCTATCGGCGCTATTAAAGGTAAAATTTAATTACAAATCTTAATTTAGGTGAGTTATGAATAAAACTATTTTCAAAGGCACTTGTACTGCTGCCATCACCCCGTTTACCCCAGAAGGCATTGATTACGACGCTTTGGGCAAACAAATAGAATATCAAATTTCTAACGGCATTGACGCGCTTTGTATTTTAGGTACTACGGGTGAAGCACCATGTATTACTAGTGCCGAGTACGAAAAAATTGCTAAATTTTCTTACGATAAAATTGAAGGCAGAGTTAAATTTATTTTAGGTTCTGGCAGTAACTGTACGCAAAAGGCTATTGAAAAGAGCCAATTAGCACAAAAAATCGGGGCTGACGGTCTTTTGGTTGTTACTCCCTACTACAATAAGTGCACTCAAAATGGCTTGATTAAGTATTATAACGATATTTGCGATAACGTTGATATTCCCGTTTTATGCTATAATGTTCCCGCACGTACGGGTGTAAACATTTTGCCACAAACCATGGCTAAAATCGCTGAACATAAAAATATCGGCGGTATTAAGGAAGCGTGTGGTAATATGGAACAAATTTGTGAAACAGCACGTTTAATCCGTGGTAAAACCGCACTTTACTCTGGTGACGACAACCTTAACCTTGCAATGATGAGTATAGGCTCAATGGGTCTTATCTCTGTTGCATCTAACATTGCACCTAGAGAAGTTGGCGACGTTGCGAGATATTATTTTTCAGGCAGAAATATGGAAGCGACCGAACTTCAAGAAAGACTTCTTCCGCTTATCGACATCATGTTCTGCGAAGTTAACCCTATCCCCGTTAAAAAAGCGGCTGAACTTATCGGCTTAGGTAGTGGTTTGGTTCGCGCTCCGCTTACTGAATTAGAAACCGAACACACTGAACAAATGAAAGTTATACTTAAAGACTTTGGGTTTAAGATTAAGGAGTAAAATATGATTAATCTTTTAATAACAGGTGCTAACGGCAGAATGGGAAAAAAAGTTTTCGAAGCATCTCTTTTAAGCGATAAAGTTAAAGCTGTTTGCGGTGTTGATTTAACTGAAAATTTTTCTATCCCCGACTTCCCTGTTTACTCAAATTTTGATAACGTGTGCGAAAAAGTTGACGTTTTGGTCGATTTTTCTGCACCACAATCATTAGATAATATTTTGGCATTCTGCTTAAAAAATAACGTTCCCGCTGTGCTTTGCGCAACGGGTTACACCCAAGTAGAAGTGGACAAACTAACAAAAGCAAGTGAAAAAATTGCCATATTCCGTTCTGGCAATATGTCGCTTGGCGTAAACGCGCTTATTGAACTTGTTAAAAAAGCGTGCGCATCTTTAGATGGCTTTGACATTGAAATTATTGAAAAACATCACAGTCAAAAAGTTGATGCACCCAGTGGCACTGCCCTTATGCTTGCAGACGGAATAAAAGACGTTTGCCCCGAAAAGTTTTACACTTACGGCAGAGAAGGTATCGTTGGAAAGCGCGATAAAAATGAAATTGGTATTCACGCTGTTCGCGGTGGCGGTATCGTTGGCGAACACGAGGTTATATTCGCTTCGGGTTTTGAAACGGTTACCCTAACCCACCAAGCAACCGATAGAAGCGTGTTTGCTGACGGCGCTATCAAGGCTGTTGAGTATCTTTACGGCAAGAAGAACGGACTTTACAATATGAGCGACGTTTTAAGCGGGAAATAATATGCTTAAAGAAAATCTTGACAAAATTTTTTCTTTCATAAAAAACGGCAACAATCTTGGCGAAAAAATAACGCTTGTTGGCGCAACCAAAACGATGGATGCAAGCGTTATTAATCAAGCGGTTGAATACGGCTTAGAGGTTGTTGCTGAAAATAGAGTGCAAGAATTCAACCAAAAAACCGACCTTATCCAAGGTGCAAGACAACATTTTATAGGTCACCTTCAAACCAACAAAGTTAAATACTTGGTTGGTAAGGTTGAACTTATTCACTCGGTTGATTCTATCCACTTGGCAGAAGAAATTAACCGACAGGCGTATAAAAAAGGTGTTGTTCAGGATATACTAATTGAAGTGAACGTTGGTGGTGAGCTTTCAAAAAGCGGGTTTGATTTTAACAATGCGATAGAAAGCGCTAACCAAATCAAAAATGAGTTCAAAAGCATTAACGTAAAAGGGCTTATGACAATGTTCCCCCTAACCTGTGATGAACAACTTATTATTGAGTTGTGCAAAAAGATGAGACGGCTTTACGACAGCTTAAAAAATGATGGTTTTGATTTTGAATATCTTTCAATGGGCATGTCTAACGACTATAAGTTAGCCGTTAATAACGGCAGTAATACAATAAGACTGGGAAGAGAAATTTTCGGTCAACGAAATTATTAAGAGGTGAAATAATGGGAGTGTTTGATTTATTCGGCAGAGAACCGAAAGCTAAAACTGCAAATCGTGCCAAGCTTGAGTTTGATTCAAGCCTTAACCCTATCGCAAATGACGGAAAGTCTGGTCCGGTTGCAGTGTTTAGCCCTACTTCTTTTGATGACGTGGAAACTGTAATTGACGCTTTAAGGGCGGGCAAAAATGCCGTTGTTCACCTAAACGAACTCAAAACGGAAACTGCAATTAGAGTGCTCGATATGTTGTCTGGTGCGATTTACGCGCTTGGCGGTGGCGTTTACGAAATGGGCAAGAATATGTTTATGTTTTCACCCAGCGGTGTTGAAGTAAAATAATTTTTAGATATTAAAAACCCTAAAGCTTTCGCTTTAGGGTTTTTTTGATTTTAAATTGCGTTTTATTTGTTTTAGTTTGTTAAACAATTTTTTATTGTACTTATATCCTACACGCCCCAAACGAGCCAAATTAGTGCATAGCCACCAAGCACTGCAACTAACGTGAAAGGAATACCTATCTTAAAGAAATCGCTTGATTTAACTTTATAGCCTTCCTTATTGAGCATGCCGATTGCAACAACGTTTGCAGACGCGCCAACAGGGGTTATGTTTCCACCCAAGGTTGCACCACATAATAAGCCAAAGCATAAAAGCGTTTGAACGTCTCCCCCAAGCCCTAAGCCTGCTATTACGGGGAGCATAGTTGCTACGTATGGAATATTGTCTATGAACGCTGAAATAAACACAGAGCCAAACACTATTAACGTATATAGTAAGAAGATGTTTTTACTGCCGATTGAACCGAAGAACGCGCTTATGTCTGCAATTATTCCAACCCTATCCACTGCACGTATTATAACAAATAAGAATATCAAGAATAATACGGTAGGATAGTCTATGGTGTTTGAAACAGTTTTTAGGCTTGATTTCATTCCACCTTCTCTATTCTTTGACGTTACAACGTGGTGAACTAAACATACAATACCAAAGAATAAACATACTAAGCCGTTAATATGATCTGCAATAAAGCCTTCAGGTAGCGGAATAAACGAACATGCGACCAAACATAAAATATTTAACACCAACATATACGTTGGGAAAAGAGTGCTCACTTCTATCTTTTCAGGTGTAATGTTGAATTTTTTGTTGTTTTTTCTAAATATGAAAATTAGCACGGGAACTGTTAAGAGCATGCCGAACTCAACTGCCCAGAAAATCGAGAACTTGCCATCCATAAAGAAGAAGTCCATAAAACTCATATTAAGCGCTCCAGCAAGCATAACAGACGTGGTATCACCAACTAAGGTTGCTGCACCTTGCAAGTTGGAAGATACTGCAATGCTTATTAACACGGGGATTGGCGAAACACCCGTCTTTTTTGCTACAGCAAGACCGATTGGTGCAAGCATTAAAACGGTTGCAACGTTGTCAACGAATGCTGAAATAACTCCGCTTAGTACCGAAAGCAATATCAAAATCCACATTGCGTTTGGAACTTTTGATATTATTTTTTCGGCAAGTTTATTGGGCATGTTCGATTCACTAAACAATCCAACAGTAATCATTATCCCCACCAACATCATTACTACGTTGTAGTTGATTGCGCTTGATACGGCTTCATGCCAAGCCATATGACCTGATATAACACATGCAACCGTCGCTATCAATGCCGTGATGCCCGTTACCCAAGGTTTAAGCTTGGGCACTGCAATTATTAGCACGTACATTAGAACGAACAATACTAAAATTAAAATTTTCATTTGCTCTCCTTATTAAAAAAGACTTTTAGCGTAAACAATAATTATTACACTAAAAGTCTTGTTTATAATTACTTAATTGTAATTACATAACGCCGGGATCTAACCGTATTGACGACGCTATGCGCTTTTGCATAAAAAGCGAAAACTACTCCCTTTTATTTAAGGTGTATATATTTTAAGCGTGCGCTTAATTATCTAACGTTAAGAGCTTCGAAAGTTTTGTCTAAAGATTCGAGCTTTTCAGAGAAGAGTTTCATTTCAGCTTCGGGAAGTTCAGCTTTTACAATTTGCTTTAAGCCTGTTCCACCAACCTTGCAAAGAACACCCGTGCAAAGGTTTTTAGCACCGTATTCACCGTCAAGATACGTTGCAAGTGATAAGATTGTATCGGTGTCAGCAACAAGAGCCTTAACAAGTTGAACGGTTGATGCAGCGATTGCATAGAACGTTGCGCCCTTAGCCTTGATTACCTTTGATCCAGCTGCTACCATACCCGTGTAGATGTTGTTAAGTTCGGTTTCAAGTTCCGCTTCGTTAACGCCCATAATCTTGGTGCAGTAATCTCTAATATTCATACCGCAAACCGTACACAAACTCCAAGGAACCATACATGCATCACCGTGTTCACCGAAAACGTATGCGTTTACGTTTGAAGCATCAACGTTGCAGTATGATGCAACAGCTTGGATAAGACGGTTAGAGTCAAGTAAAGTACCCGTACCGATAACCTGTTCTTTCTTTAAGCCTGCGTCTTTCATTAAAACGTAAGTCATAACGTCAACAGGGTTTGAAACAACAACGTATAATGCGTCTGGTGCAATTTTCTTAAAGTCGTTAGCCTTGATAACGCTCTTTAAGATACCAACGTTTACTGCCGCAAGGTCAAGTCTGGTTTGACCAGGCTTTCTGCCAACGCCGAATGTAAGAATAACTATATCTGAACCAGCAACGTCTGCATATTCGCCACACCAAATTTTGCAAGCGGGTGCACATGCTGCACATTGAGTAATATCAAGTGCTTCGCCTTCAGCTTTTTCTTTGTTGATATCAACTAAAACGATTTCCGAACAAACGCCTTGTAAAGTCAATGCGTAAGCAATAGTTGCGCCAACGTTACCTGCGCCTAAAATTGAAATTTTTCTCTTCTTTGTGTTCATAACGAAAAATCCTCTCTATTATAATTTTTACTATTTATATAATACAATAAAAGTGGCTTTTTTTGCAAACGTTTATTACGATTTTACACAAATAATTTTTAAACTTTTTTTCAATTTTTTTACACTAAAATATTTTTTGCTTTTTGATATATATCCCCCGCGCCCAGAAAAATTATTCGACGTGTTCTTGTACTTGTAAGTTTTTTAATCGCTAGTATTAATTCGTCTTCATTTTTAACGAAAATACACTGATTTTTATCATTAATGCAATCAAAAATATTATCATATAACCTTTTAGCACTGCCGAGCTCATCAAACTTTTCTCTTGCTGGATATGTATCCATTATTATTAACGGAAGATTATCTTTTAATGCCAAAATAAAATCTTGCATCAATAGTTTTGTTCTTGAATAAGTGTGCGGTTGAAAAACCGTTATATAATCTTTTCCGCCTTTTTGATACGCGTTTAGAGTTGCGGTTATTTCGCTGGGGTGGTGAGCATAGTCGGCATAACAACTTAGTCCGTTATAGTCGCCTATAAGTTCATTTCGTCTTTTTACCCCCTTAAAGCTTTCAAGTGCGCTTTTAATTACCAAAAAAGGTATTTTTAATTGTTCACATACGGCCACGCATGCTAACGCGTTATATATATTATGTTTTCCAAATACAGACAACTTTATTCTACCCTTATACACCCCGCTTTCATACACCGAAAAGGCGTAATTTGGACCGATAGATGTTATG
Organism: Christensenellaceae bacterium; assembly: GCA_045578765.1. Classification (GTDB taxonomy): domain Bacteria; phylum Bacillota; class Clostridia; order Christensenellales; family Borkfalkiaceae; genus UBA1259. The sequence goes on from JAZNKV010000015.1 coordinate 47,849, forward strand.
TTTTTAGCAACGTAGTTTGCTGAGTTCTTTATACCAAAAGTTATTGTAGTTGAATTGAATATCGGCGAAAGTTTTTTATCATCCGCATTTACCACAAGCACGCTACCTTGAGTGAATTTTGAAAAGCTTTCAATCATATCACCAAAACCGTTATAGCTTTCCATATGGTCGTTATCGACGTTTAGCACAACTGAAATTGTTGGCAAAATATCTAAAAAACTTTTTTTGTACTCACACGCTTCTAATACAACTAAATTTCCGTTGCCCCACCTATAATTACCAAAATTAACATCTTCACCACCTAAAAAAACGGTTGGGTCTAAACCAGCTTGAATAAGAACGTTGGCTATCATTGCTGTCGAAGTGGTTTTTCCATGACTACCTGAAACCGCAATGGTTGTTTCGTATCCCGAAGCTATTTGACCTAATAGTTCGCTACGTTTTTGAGTTTTAATCCCGTTTTTCCACGCATAAACAAGTTCGGGGTTGTCGCTTGCTATCGCATTTGTATACACTACCACGTTAGAGTTCTTAACGTTACTTTTTGAGTGTTGAAAATTAAGCTTAACACCAAGCGAAACCAACTCGTCAGTAATACTACTTTTACAAATATCACTTGCCGAAATCGTTGCTCCGCAATTCAAAAGGTGTTTTATCAACCCACTCATTGAAATACCACCTGCGCCTACAAAATGAAATTTTTTACCTTTATAAAAATTTTTGCATTTTCTCATATGGTATTTTATGAAAGTTATATAAAAAATAACACTTTTTGTTATATTTTTGCATATTTTTTAAAAAAAGTGTTGAAATTAGATAATTTTTATGGTAAAATGTATATAATATTTGATATAGGGATGGTTACAGGAAAAATGACAATTTCAGACATTAGAGTTCGCATGGTAAAAAAAGATGACAGCAAACTTAAAGCAGTTGCATCAATCACGATTGACGATTGTTTTGTAGTTCACGACATCAAGATTATTGAGGGGGCTGAAGGCCACTTTATAGCAATGCCCAGCAGAAAGACTGCTGACGGGCAATATAAAGACATTGCTCACCCCATTAAGACCGAAACGAGAGAAGAACTCATTAAGGTTATTCTTCAAGCTTTTGAAGCTGAAAAGGAAAAACCGGCTGAATAATTTTCAACGTAATTTTAACTAAAAAATTGTAAAACTTACCGTTCGTTTTCCGTGCGGTAGGTTTTTTGTACTCAAAAAAGCCACGCGTTTGCATTTTTAATTTATCTACAAAGCATCAGCCGTTACAAACAAATCTTTTGATAAGTAAAAAGAGTATAGAAACTAATCTATACTCTTTTTGTTTATAGCAAATATTCGCTATAATTTACAAATTAAATTGCTTGTATCTAAACGACCGTGTTGTTAATATTTGAAAACGTGAACACTAAAGCGCCAAAAACGTCTGTAAACGTGCTGTCGCTTATTTCAACCGTAACAGTGTTTAAATAACCGTTTTTAAAAGTAACTTCTGCACTTTTTGTATAAATGTATCTTTTAATATTAACGTCATACTCATCATTAACTTGCGACGTTAAATTTTGGCATACGTATGCGTTTTTTGTTTGGTCAAAAGTAAATTCATTATAATAATCTGCAAACGGGAAATACTCACCGACAGATTTTACTAAGCCCTTGTAAAAGTCAGTATCGCTAGTAAAAGTACCACTCTCATCTTCCCTAAGATTCCCTTCGAGATAAAATTCGATATACATCGCGTTCGGCGCTACTTTTAAAAGCGAATTGCCAGTTGCGCCACCACTTTGCCCTGCAGCGTAAATAGTGTAAGAAGTGATTTCAGTTAATTGTTGTGTTGAAAAACTAGAAAATAATTGAACTTCGTTCTTTCCGTTATCAACACATGCAAGCGTTTGGGCTTGGGGTTGACCTTTAGTTAGATTAAAATTAACCCGCCACTCTGCTTCGGTTACGGTGTAGTCCACTTGCGTTTGCGGAGCACCGTTACACGCAGAAAAAATAACACCAATTGACAAACATATACATATTGTCAGTAAAAATGATATAAATTTTTTCATAAAAGCCCTCAAATAAAATTTTTCTTTTGTTTTACTTAATTATTCTTTTTGACAAATTATCTATGTAGTTCATGCTTTCGAAAAGTTCGTCAGTATGCGCAAAATCGCTTTTATACACTTCTAAAAGTAACGCTCCATCAAAACCAACGTCACGAAGGCGGAAAAACAAATCATTAAAGTCGGTTATCCCCTTGCCAGGCAAGCACATTTTTCCATTTTCATCAACGTCCGACAAGTGAACGGTTACAACGTCGCTTCCCATATCGTTAATAAGGTCGCCGTAAAAAATATCGCTTTGGCGGGCTTGTTTAACGTCAAGCGTTGCTTTTAAGTCGGGAACGTGCTTTTTAAGTTCACTAAAAAAGCCAACGTAGTTATAGTAACCCCAATGCACGTTTTCATAAGCTAATGTTATGCCGTGCTTTTTTGTGCATTTCATTATATCGCGAGTAATTTTACCAACACGTTCAAAATCAATTTTTATAGGCGTTTTTTTAAACCGCGCTCCGCCGTGAAAGGTATAATATTTTGCGCCAACCATTTCGCCCGCAGCCATTGCATTGTCTAACAGTTCAAAACTATCCTTTTGTGCGCGCTCGTTTAAGCTATATAACTGAGGTTCAAACTGCGTGGTTAAAACGTGAACGGAATGCACGTCAATATCGCCTTGTTTACTTTTAAGAAGGTTGCCAAAATTAGAGTTATACTCACAATAACTCTCCAAAAAAATTTCACACGTCTGCACGCCGTTTTTGCTTAAAAATTCCAACGCGTCTTCCGTAACCTTACGCCCGAATAACGACGCCGTTGATATACCCGTTTGCATAATACTAAATTTCAGGTTCTATTAAGCCTAAATCTCCGTCTTTTCTTAAGTACAATACTTGAACAGTATTGCTTTTAGCTTCTAAGAAAACATAAAAAGAGTGACCTAAAAGTTCCATTTCTTCCATAGCTTCTTGCACCGTCATGGGCGTTAGTTTGAACTTTTTATCCTTAACGATAGCGCTGTTTTTTTGTTCTCTTTCAGCCGTTTCGTACACTGCAGAATCACGATAAGCAGTGTTTTTTTGATGCTTATCAAACCTTGTGCGATATTTTCTTATCTGCCCTTCGAGTTTGGGAAGCACCACGTCTAAATTATCGTAAAAGTTATCGCTTGATGCGGTTGCACGAACAAGTTTTCCCGCATAATCAAGCATAACTTCAAGTGTTAGCGAATTTGCTTGCTTTTTGAAGCTCACTTTCGCCTTTGTGTCTGCATCAGAAAAATATTTGTTGAGCTTGTTTATCTTTTGCTCTGTAATATCTTTCAAACGTTCACTTACTTCATAGTTTCTTGCGGTAATTTCAATTTTCATAATTTTTCCCTCCTCATATAATAATACGCGATTAAAATAGTTTTTTCCTTTTAATGAAAAAAGAAAGAGAAAAATTTTTAATACTTATATTTTTTATTTCACGAATACGAACTTGCCGTCCTGAGCATCTAAGGTTATAATCGTGTTTGGCTTAAGTTCACCACGCAAGATTTCTTCGCTGAGCTTATCTTCAACGTTGCGTTGAATTACTCGCTTTAACGGACGCGCTCCATACGAATCATCATAGCCTTTTTCTATGATTAAGTCCATTGCGCTGTCTGTAATTTCAAGCGTTACTTCTAATACTGCCAAGCGCTTTCTTAAATTAGCCAAAAGAATTTGCGCTATCTTTGCCGTATCTTCTTTTTCAAGCTTATGGAATACGATTATATCGTCAATTCTATTTAAGAACTCTGGGCGGAATTTAGATTTTAGCGCGTCCATATACTTATCGCACATATTTTCGTATTCTTGTTCTTTATTAGCAATAAAGCCTAACGAACTTCTTGTAGTGGCTTCGCTTGCACCAACGTTTGACGTCATTATAATTATACAGTTTTTAAAGCTTACAACTCTACCCTTACTGTCAGTCAAGCGCCCATCATCAAGCAGTTGTAACATTATATTAAACACGTCTGGATGCGCTTTTTCTATTTCATCAAATAATACTACTGAATATGGCTTTCTTCTAACCTTTTCAGTAAGTTGACCTGCTTCATCAAAGCCTACGTATCCCGGAGGCGCGCCTATGAGTTTTGATACGGCGTGCTTTTCCATATACTCACTCATATCAACCCTTATAATATTGTTTTCATCGCCAAACACGGTTTCCGCGAGCGCTTTTGAAAGTTCTGTTTTACCCACACCCGTCGGACCGACGAATATGAAAGAACCCACCGGTCTATTCGGGTCTTTAAGCCCTGCTCTTGCCCTTCTTATTGCATCTGCAACGGCGCGAACTGCGTCGTTTTGACCAATTACTCTTTGGTGCAGAACTTGTTCTAAATCCAAAAGTTTTTGCGCTTCTGTTTGGGTAAGCTTAACAACGGGAACACCCGTCCAACTGCTAACGACCTTTGCAATGTCATCTACCGTTAAAGTTAATTCGTCACGGTTGATCGCGGACTTACTTGCTTGCTTTCTTATTTCGTCAAGTTCTTTGTTTACTTGTTCTATTTCTTTGTTGATTTTGATTGCTCTATCAAGGTCATCACGGCGCTTTGCTTCGTTCTTTTGCGCAATCAAAGTGTTTAGTTGCATTTCCTTTTGCTTTGCTTCAACGGGTGAATTATAACTATCTAGCCTTACTCTTGAAGCGGCTTCATCTATAAGGTCAATGGCCTTGTCTGGCAAAAATCTGTCGGTAATATATCTATCCGATAGTGATACCGCCGCCATTATCGCATCATCTGGAATTGTTACACCGTGGTGAGATTCATATTTATCGCGAAGCCCTTTTAATATTTCAACGGTTGCTTCCGTGCTGGGCGCTTCGACCATAATGGGTTGAAATCTGCGCTCTAAGGCTGCGTCCTTTTCTATATACTTTCTATATTCGTCAATAGTGGTCGCACCTATGGTTTGCAGTTCGCCACGGCTGAGCATCGGCTTTAAGATGTTTGCCGCATCCATATTGCCTTCGCCCGTGCTACCCGCACCAACAATATTGTGAATTTCATCAATGAAAAGTATTATATTTCCGTTTTGCTTTACCGTATCTATAGCAGTCTTTAATCTTTCTTCAAAATCGCCACGATATCTTGCACCTGCAAGCATGCCCGCAATGTCAAGTGAAAATACTTTTTTATCGACCAAAATCTCAGGTACGTTGCCTTTTACTATTGCTTGAGCTAACCCTTCAACGACCGCACTTTTACCAACGCCCGGTTCGCCTATTAGAACGGGATTGTTTTTCGTTCTTCTAGATAAAATTTGAATAACTCTATCAATTTCAGCCTTTCTTCCTATAACGGGGTCAAGCTTGCCTTCTAGGGCTTGTTTGTTTAAGTTTACACCAAAACGCGCAAGTTCGCCTAAATCTTCTTGCTTTTCTTTGTTATCCTTAACACCTTGCCTTAAAGAAGGAGCACTGCCCTTAATAGCTGAAACAAAATCACCGTCTTGTTGATCGTCTAAATCGTCGTCTTCTTCAGGCGCGCCCATAATGGAAAAGTAAATTTCATCAGCCATTTTATCAACGTCAACTTTTAGGTGTTGTAAAATGGTTACCGCAGCACTATCATAGGTAAGCAAAATTGCAAGCAAAAGATGCTCTGTACCAATATAGCCTGCGTGCGCTTTTAAAGAAATTTGAAGGGCGTTTTCAAGTAACTTTTTCGTGCGCGGGGTAAGCATACTGCCCGTTATGATTAAATTTTTATTAACCGTTCTTTCAAAAAGATGCAAATAGCGCTCGTTCGTAACGCCAGCTTCCCTTAAAATAGCAGATGCTCTGCCATCGGTTACGTTCATTAAGCCGTATAAAATATGTTCACTGCCGATATATCTACAACCATATCTTTTGGCAAGATTTGTCGCTATATCAAGCGCTTTATTTACGTTGCGTGAAAATGCTTCAAAATACATATTTTACTCCTTGATTTTAAGTAGTTTTTTTGCCACGATTTCGGCACGGAATAAGTCTCTATTTACTGCCGAAAGCCTTTTGCCATACTGTTCGCATAAATTGGCTGGGCGAACTTTTATTATCAAATCGTCTATGGCGGTTAAGTCTTTTATATTTATCATTCCTAGCATTGCCCCAAGTTTTACGTTTGATATATGCGTTAAAAATTCGCCGTATTCTAGCATCAATGCGTTTGTTAGTATGCCAAAAGATTTTTTTGCTCTATCTATGGTTTGCAATTCGTTTTTAACAAACGTTCTATTTACTTGGTCGCGTTCAGCACTGCAAATTTCTAACACCGTTTGTTCAACGGCTTTTAAAATTTCTTGCTCGCTAACCCCCAACGTAACTTCGTTGCTAATTTGATATATAAAGCCTTCCGCACCGCTACCTTCTCCGTAAAGACCACGAACGGTCAATCCAAGCTTTTGTGCTTCTTTTATAAGTGCAGATATTTTTCCGCTAGTTGAAAGCGCGGGCAAAAACATCATTACTGAAGCGCGCATGCCCGTGCCTAAATTGGTTGGGCAAGCGGTTAAGTACCCAAAGTTTTTGTCAAATGCGAGCGGAAGATTTTTTGATAATTCGTCATCAATCTTGTCAAGCTTTTCATACGCTTCAGTGAGCCTTAACCCCGTCATAAAACACTGTTCTCTAACGTGGTCTTCTTCGTTTACCATAATTGAAACGCTTTCATCTTGGTTTACGAGCGCCGCACCACAAGAATTGTTTTCTATTAAATTTTGGCTGATTAAGTGACGCTCTTTCATAGCTTCCAGCTTAACGTCGCTTAAATTTGAAACGTAATACAAATTAAACGTATCCGAACGGACAAGCGCGCGGTAAACCTTTTTCACCACGTCTTTGCCTACTTGTTCGTTTTCTATCTTGAACGGATATCCGCTCAAGTTTCTTGCTAAGCGAATTCTGCTCATTATAATGTTGCCTTCAAAAGAATTTGGGTTTAAGCCGTTCATTACATAAGCCCCCTTTCTCTTAGTTCTTGTGAAAGCGATAAAATTTGTTCGGTAAGCTCTTTTATGTCCTTAAACCTACCTTCGATTGTAGCGCGCTCTTTTTCTTGAATAAGTGCGTTAAACTCTTTTATAAGTTCACGGTCAAGCGACGACGTTCTTTGAGTTTTGCCCACGTGAAAAGTTCTGCCTTGAATTTTTTTCAAAGCAGTTACTATTTCTTTTTCAAAGGCGGTGTAGCAATGTTCACAGCCAAGCATTCCTGTATTGTAAAACTGCGAAAGCCTTGTTCTACAGTTAGCACAAACTTTATCGTACATATTTTATAGCCTTGATGCAAGTTCCTTTATATATTCTTTTACGTCTTTACCTATTTGCTTGCTCTTAAGCGCCATTTCTACGTTGGCTTTTATGTAACCTAATTTATCGCCTACGTCATAGCGGTCGCCTTCAAACGTGCTTGCAAGTAGTTTGTCATTTAACGCAAGCGTTTCTAACGCGTCGGTTAATTGAATCTCATTGTTTCTTGGCGTTAAGGTCTTGAGCATATCCATTACTTCACCACTTAAAACGTATCTGCCAATTATTGCGTTGTTAGAAAGCGCTTCGGTTAGGCTGGGCTTTTCAACCACGGCGTTTACACTCATAACACCGTCAACTTCTTCTTTTATACCGATATTGCCGTACTTTGAAACGTCGTCACCAAACACTTCCATTGTAGCAATAACACTCTTTCCAGTGCTTTCGTAAATATCCGCTAAGCGTTTAATACACGGCGTTTGGTTTTCGTTTGCAACCAAAAGTTCGTCGCCTAGAAGCAATGCAAAAGGTTCTTTACCAACGTATTTTTCCGCACATAAGATTGCACCAGCTAAACCGTTTGCCGTTTCTTGCACAGCAAAGGTTACGTTGAATTTTTGCGTTGCTTTTAAAACTTCGTAAAGGGCGGTTTTTCCATCTTCTAAAAGGCGTTTTTCTAAATCTTCCGCTTTGCCGAAATGTTTTTCAATAACGTCACTACCCGGGCTTACAACGATAACCACGTCCTCAATACCAACCGATAAAAGTTCTTCTGCTATGTACTGGATAGTGGGTTTATCTACTACGGGTAACATAGGTTTGGGCATTGCTTTTGTAATGGGTAAAAATCTTGTGCCAAGCCCTGCTGCAGGTATTATCGCTTTTTTAAGTTTTTTCATATTTCCTCCCAATATACTTTATTTTTTAAGCTTAGAGCTTATTTAAAGTTTTCTTGTTCTTGAGCTTTGATTTTTTCTACACGGCGAACGTGGCGTGGGTCAAAGCTAAATTCCGTTGACAAAAATGCGTCCACAATTTCTATCATAAGTCCTGGGCCGATAACCCTTTCACCCATAGCGAGAACGTTTGCGTCATTATGAAGCCTTGTCATCTTAGCAGAAAACACGTCGTGACAGTGCGCACAACGCACGCCCTTAACCTTGTTTGCCACAATGCTCATACCTATACCCGTTCCGCAAATGATAATGCCTTTATCAAATTCGCCATTAGAAACTGCTTTCGCAACTTCTAATCCAAATTCATTATAATCGATTGAATCGGGGTTATACGTACCGAAGTCTTTAAATTCTATGCTCTTTTCTTTCAAGTAATTGATTAACACGGGCTTTAAGTTAAATCCACCGTGGTCACAGCCTATTGCTACTTTCATTATTATTCTCCTTTTGCCGATAATATCTTTTCTATAATTACGTTGCAAGCATCTTCAATTTGGTGTGACGTTGCAATATAAACGTTTAAATTTCCGCCGTACGGGTCGGTTACTTCGCCAACGCCCGTCACTTCACCAAGAGTGTAGACGTTTGGATATGCGCTTAACGCCATTTTATGCGAAGTGGACATACATAAAACCAAATCGCTCTTCTTTATTATTTGCTCGGTAAGTTGTTTGGACTTAAAACCATACGCCTTATACCCCATAAGCTTTAATGCTTGAAAAGAGTTTTTGCTAATTTTCAGTCCGTCAGCCGTGCTTAGCCCTGCACTGCCAACCTTTACACCCGTTATAGCCATTGCTTTAATTTTACTCTTAAGTATTATTTCCGCCATAGGACTGCGACAGGTGTTGCCCGTGCAAACGAATAATATTTTTTTGTTTTTCATCCGCAAGACTTCCTTAATCTGTTCATTACGCCTAAATACACTCCGTCTTCCCTTCCTGGTGAAACGGCGATTATTAGGTCTGCTTTTTTTTCGCCTTCTAACAGCTTATCATATAAGTTAGATGCTATTTGTTCGCCCGTGTCACCAAGTAATAAAAGATTTTTGCCCGCAAAGTTTTTTGCCACGACGTTTTCACACATTATGTACGGTGTTTCACCGCTGTTTAACGCTTCTTGGTAAGCTGTTTCAACCTTATCCAACTCGTCTTTTTCAAAAAGCAAAGTGTTGCATTTGGGCTTATAATGCTTGTACTTTACGCCAGGTGAGCGCACTTTGTCAGTTTCTTTATGCTGGGCAATATCGCAACTACCAACGATTTTTTCAATCATTTCTTTAGTTATTAAACCCGCACGCAGTATTCTTGGCGTTTTTTCGGTAACGTCAAGCACAGTACTTTCTATTCCGCCTGAACATTTTCCGCCGTCCAAAATAAGTTCTATCTTTCCGTTAAGGTCGTTATAAACGTGTTCTGCAGTAACAGGACTGGTATGTTTTGATAAGTTTGCGCTGGGCGCTACAATAGGTTCTCCAACCGCTCTTAAAAGTTGCTCACAACCATTGTGAGATGGCATTCTAACAGCGAGCGTGCTTCCGCCACAAACAGCTTGTTTACACACAACACCCCTACTGTTAAACACAAGCGTCAACGGCCCTGGCATAAACGCTTTGATTAGATAGTAAACGTATGCGTGTTCTATTTTTACTAATTTTTCAAGGTCATAATCTTTATGAACGTGGGCAATGAGCGGGTTGTCGGCTGGTCTGCCTTTAATGTCAAAAATTTTAAGCACTGCACTTTCATCCGTACCGATAGCACCCAAGCCGTAAACCGTTTCGGTGGGAATTGCTACCACACCGCCCGAAAGTAATATGGCTTTTGCCCTTTCTATCGATTGTGGAGTGACCTTTTCTATTTTTGTTTGCATATTAAAAAATTTCTTCATCAAGCGTTGATGCGAGTGGCTCAACGTCGCTACGCCTTATATCTTGTTCTTCACTTTCAGCCTTGTCTGCTTGCGGTAACGCTTCGTAACCGTCAACGTTAACTTTTATTTTATTATTTGTGCCTTCTTCTTCAACTTCGCCTGTTTCAGTGTTGATGTTTAAGAACTTGGTGTATTCGCCCTTGAAGTAAAGTTTTGCTGTTCCTGGACGGCCACTTCTGTTCTTTTCAACTATAATTTCAGCAACGTTTGGTTGAACTTTGCCTTCGGCAATTTCTTTTTCGGTTGCACTCTTGTCAGGACGGTGAATAAACATTACAACGTCAGCATCTTGTTCGATTGCACCAGATTCTCTAAGGTCGGCAAGTTGAGGTCTACCCTTTCTCGTTTCAATAGCACGGTTTAATTGTGAAAGTGCTAAAACGGGAACGTTAAGCTCTTTTGCCAAGATTTTTAAACTTCTTGAAATTTCGCTGATTTCGTTTTGTCTGTTGTCGCTCTTTCTAACCTTATCAGGTGTCATCAAGCCTATGTAGTCAATCATAACAAAGTCTAAGCCGGACTTTCTTTTTATTCTTCTGCACTTTGAGATTATTTCTCTTGGGCGGATAATTGAAGAATCGTCAACGAAAATTTTTGCTTGTGACAAAACTTCACGCGCTTTTGCTATCTTTCTCCATTCCTTTGCGTCAATACTACCCTTTTTGACGTTTTCCATTGATACTTTACCAACAGAACAAAGTAATCTTTGCGCAATTTCTTCCTTTGTCATTTCAAGTGAGAATACTGCGCAAGAATAACCCGCAAGCGCAACGTTTTCAACTATATTCATTGCGAACGACGTTTTACCAACCGCAGGACGCGCTGCAAGAATTACAAGCGCACCTGGGTTAACACCGTTAAGTATAAAGTCTAACTCTCTATAACCAGTTTTTAAGCCACGAAGCTTTGTTTTATCCCTTGATACTTCTTCAATGCGGGTAATAACGTCTGGTATAACCGTGCTGATTTTTACAACCTCGCTCGTATCAGCGTCGTTAGAAATATCGTAAACAGTTTTTTCTGCAAAAGAAAGTGCGGTTGCCGTATCTTGACTTACCTTACACTCTTCTATAATTTCAGCAGAGCCTTTTATTAATCTACGCAACAACCCGTCTCTTGTAACAATTTCTAGATAACGATTATAGTTTGCTGACGATGGAACAACGTTTGTAAGTTCGGTTACGTATTGAATACCGCCAACTTTTGAAAACGTGCCAAGTTTTTCAAGCGCATCAGTTAACGTGATAATGTCAATAGGCTTGTTTTCTTTTATTATGTCAAGCATTGCACGGTAGATTAAAACGTGCGATTCTGCATAAAAATCTTCTTCCTTAAGGTAAGCGGCTATTTCAACTTGCACCCTTGCGTCTATAAGCAAACAGCACAATAACGCTTGCTCTGCTTCTAAGTTGTGTGGCATTTCCCCCATAATTTGCTTTTCAACTGCTTTTGCCATATCTTTCTCCTTTGATTATAAACTCTTGAACTCGTTAAGTGTTTCACTAAACATCTTAAACGCCTGTTCGTAGGGCGACGTTTTAGTTAGGTCAACCCCAGCTATCTTTAAAAGTTCCACAGGACTGTCCGCACCACCTGATGATAAAAACTTAAAGTAATCGTCAACGGCACTTTGCCCTTCGGTTAAAATTCTATCCGCTATTGCAAGCGCGCTTATTATGCCCGTTGCGTATTTATAAACGTAAAACGCACGATAAAAATGCGGTATTCTTGCCCATTCATAACGGATATCACCTTCACTTTCAACATTCTTTCCGTAATAAGCTTTATTTAAACGCAAATATTCGTTTGACAAGTTTTCTTTTGTTAAAGGTTCGCCAGCTTCAACCGTGGCGTGAGCAAACTGTTCAAACTCGGCAAACTGTGTTTGGCGGAATAGCGTGGTTCTTATCATTTCCAACAAGTATGAAAGCAAATACTTTTTAACTTTATCGTCCTTTTCCTTTTCGAGCATGTACCTTATAAGCAACACTTCGTTAACTGTACTTGCAACTTCTGCAACGAATATTTTATAATCGGCTTTTGCATATGGCTGAGTGCGATTAGCAAAGTATGAGTGTATACTGTGCCCCATTTCGTGAGCGATAGTAAATACGTCGTGCGTGGTCTTTTGATAGTTAAGTAGTACGTAAGGGTGCGTATCGTACACACAAACGCTGTATGCGCCACTCCTCTTTCCGTCACCTTCATAAACGTCTATCCACCGCTCGTTTTTGGCTTTTAACAGTAAATTTTTATATTCTTCGCCCAAAACTGACAAACCGTTTACAACCAAAGCGTAAGCATCTTCATAGTCAAGTTTTATTTCAGCGCCTTCAACTACGGGAACGTATACGTCGTACATATACATTTTATCGTATCCCAAAAGTCGCTTTTTTTCCGCCATGTATTCGTGTAATAACGGAAGGGCTTTATGCGTTGAACTGATTAGATTGTCATAAACCTTTTTATCGACGTCTTCTCCAAAGAGCGCGCGCTCTAAAGTGCTAGAAAAATTCCTTGCCCTTGTGTAAAACACACCTTTTTTAACGTTTCCGTAATAGGTTGCAGATATCGTATTGATTAGCGAAACAAACGCACCATAATACTTTTTAAAGGTCTTTTTACGTAGTGCCCTATCTTCACTGTGCATAATTACACCGTAAGTTCCGTGTGACAATGGAATACGCTCTTTACCGTGCTTTATCACGCCAAGTGGTAAATCAGCGTTATCTATCTTTGTAAAAACGTCACGAAAAGAGCCCATTGCTTCGCTAGAGAGCGCCAAAAGTTTTTCTTCAGCTTCGCTTAATACGTGCGCTTTTTCTTTTAATACGCCTTTAAGAAAATAATCGTATTCACTCAACTCTGCGTCGGCAATGTATTCGTTTAATATACTTTCGTTTAAAGCGGTGAGTTCAGGGCCGATAAACGCTGTTGCGTGCGAAAACTTTGCGCCGAGAGCCGTTACCTTTGACGATAACGAATCAAAAAACGCGTCCTTAGTATTTTCATCATGCTTCATCATTGCGTAAACGGATAATTTTTCAAACCGCCTTGCAAAGTTCTCTTGCGCTTTCATGCAAGATAGAAAATCTTTTTTATTATTAAGTTTGTTTTTGAAACGTTCAAAATCTATTTGCTTAGAAAGTTCAAGATATTCTTCGTTCCATTTTTCAGGGCTAACAAATATTTCTTCAGTAGCCCATTTATATTTGTTGTTCAAGGTGTTTCCCCCGATATTTTTAGTTCTTGTTAGAATGTATTGGCGCGGGTATTCTACCGCCCCTGCTTATCATATCAAAGCAAGAGTGTGGGTTGACTGCCATGATGGGTGCTGAGCCCAAAAGCCCACCAAACTCAACAAAATCACCAACCTTCTTGTTCGGTACAGGTATCACGCGTACGGCAGTGGTTTTATTGTTTATCATACCGATTGCCATTTCATCTGCAATCATGCCCGAAATGGTTGTATCAGGTGTGTCGCCAGGTATAGCGACCATATCAATACCCACGCTACAAACACAAGTCATAGCTTCTAACTTAGCAAGCGATATTGCGCCAGATTTAGCCGCGTTAATCATACCGATATCTTCACTTACGGGAATAAACGCGCCAGACAATCCGCCAACGTTTGAGCTTGCCATTACACCGCCCTTCTTAACCGCGTCGTTTAACATTGCCAAGGCTGCGGTAGTGCCGTGAGCACCAACTTGAGCCAAACCGATTTCTTCTAAAATATGCGCAACGCTGTCTCCCATAACGGGGGTTGGCGCGAGAGATAGGTCGACAATTCCAAACTTTGCATTTAAGCGCTTTGAAGCTTCTTGTGCGATAAGTTGACCTGCGCGGGTTATCTTGAACGCCGTTTTCTTTATGGTTTCTGCAACTTGGTCAAGAGATTGACCTTTAACACTCTTTAACGCGTGGTGAACAACGCCTGGGCCTGATACGCCAACGTTGATTACCGTTTCACTTTCACCTACGCCATGAAATGCGCCCGCCATAAACGGATTATCTTCAACAGCGTTACAAAACACAACTAGTTTTGCACAGCCAAAACCATCTTTATCTTTTGTGATTTCAGCCGTTTGCTTTATGATTTTACCCATTAAACTAACAGCGTCCATATTTATACCCGATTTTGACGTGCCCACGTTGACCGAAGAACAAAGCCTATCGGTTACGGCGAGCGCTTCAGGAATACTTTCAATAAATGATTTTTCATAGTCGGCCATTCCCTTATGTACTAATGCAGAATATCCGCCTAAAAAATCGATACCAATCGTTTTCGCCGCGCTATCAAGCGCTTTTGCAAGCACCACTTCCTTGCCACAAAATGATGACGCGAGTAGGCTTGCGGGCGTTATTGAAACACGTTTGTTTATTATAGGAATACCGTACTCGGCTTGCAAACTGTCTGCCACTTTAACGATATTTTCTGCTTTTTTACAAATTCTATCATAGCAAAGGGTTGCAGTTAACTCCGCATCATCTCTAATGCACGGAATAAGCGATATGCCCATTGTTATAGTTCTAACGTCGAAATGCTCTTTTTCGACCATGTTTATAGTTTCAAGTATTTCGTTTCTATTAAGCATATTTACCCCGACTAGATTTTGTGCATTGCATTAAAAATATCTTCGTGTTGAACGTGGATTGATACTCCTATCTCTTTGCCAAGATTTACAAGCTCGTCTTTTAATTGGCTCAAAGATAATTTCGCATTTTTTAAATCACAAAGCATAAGCATTGTAAAGTTGCCCTGCATAAGCGTTTGGCTTATGTCTTCTATGTTAACCGAATTTTGTGCTAAGCACGTGCTCACTTTTGCTATAATCCCCGGCTTATCTTTGCCGATAACTGTTACTATCGCTTTCATTAGTCTCTCCTTTAAGATAAAATTTCATAACCGATTAAAACGTTACTTTGCGTTATATATTTTACATTTTTTCCAACTTCTATTTCCGGTAAAGGCTTTTCGCTAAACACGTAAACCTTCCTTTCAAAAAAATCATTTTTATATTTGTTCCATTCTAAAAATACAAGCGATTTAAAGTCTACTCCATCCTTTTCAATAATCGTTTCGTCGTATTCTATAAAACTGCCCGTGTATTTTTCTTTTATACCGTAACGCATGTTGTAAGTTAATTTATAAAACTTATTCACGCGCTTAAACGTTATCCCTAAAATCAATCCGCCTGCTATAACGCATCCGCAAGTTAAAACGTAATGTATCGCCTTTACTATGCTGATTGTTGGTGATTTGTACGGCAAGGTTGTGTACCATATAAACAAGCCTATGCTTACAATTAAATACGCACCAAGTAAGATGAAAAACACCATTAGGTTTTTCTTCCTTTGCTTTGATGCTTGTTCTAAATATTCTTTCTTAAAATACGCTATCATTGTTCTAATTCACCTTTGTAATCTGTTCGTACTTTTACTAATTTTCCGTTTACCGACCTAAATAGTTCGTATCTATCAGCATACTCAGCCATAACGTATTCAGGGTTTTGCTTAACCCTAAAGTACACGGCTTTTTCTACTTGCGCGTCCTGAGCTAACGGACGTTCTTCATCGCTATCACTTTGCTTTTGTTCTTTGGCGCTTACAATTTGTGCGCCCTTGCTCTTTTTAACTTTCTTATCTAAACCTAAAAGGCTTTTGATTGTCGATATAACTGCATACACTGCTGACAATATTACCAAAAGCTGAAAGATTGTTAAAAGTTCAGCATTGTTTTCAAACGTACCTGTAAAATACAAAACTACGCCAAGCAGTAATAGCACCGCGGTTATTTGCAAGTTAAGTATGCTTAAAAGCTTGCCTATAACGCCAAAAATCGCGCCGAACATTGATTTAATTATTCCAAACAATAATCGGTTTCTATATAGTATCAATTTCCACCTCTAAAAAAAACGCCCACGTCGTAAATAAACCTATTTATTGGACGCAAAGCAAACGACCACGGCTCTATAACGCCAATCACTTGGTCTACCGTGCAAGTGCCAAAAGCTCCCCTACTATCCGAACTGTTAGCCCTGTTGTCACCAAGGAAAAAAATTTCCCCGAGTGGCACGGTTATTTCCGCCATGTCTTCCACTTTGAAATATTTTTCACCTACGTAATCTTCTTTTAGCGCTTGTCCGTTTACGTACACAATACCTTCTACTATTTTTACGCTGTCTAGTTCAAATGCTATCGCTCTTTTAACTATAAGCTCGTTTTGCTTTTCACCCGAAATAACAATGATATCTCCTCGGTTTGCAGACTTTAATTTGTTTGCAACTAACACGTCTCCCGAACTCATTGTAGGCGCCATTGAACTGCCGTCAACGTACACGTTGAAAAATACAAACGTGTTGAGCGCTATTATTGAAAGAGCTATCAACGTTATTACCGAAATTATTATATAAAATCGCTTGTCGTTTTTTTTCTTCTTCGGTTGCTCTACTTTTAGTTCTTGTTGGTTATCCATTATTTTCCTCATGATTTTGTGGCGCTATATAGCGTTTTGCAAGCTTTGACACTTGGTCAACCGACATAAACACTGCTCTGCCACATTTTTCACATTTAAGCTTAACGTCTGCACCCGTGCGCGCAACAATCCATTCGTTGCTACCGCACGCGTGATTTTTTTTAGATATGATTTTTCCGCCTATTTCGTACTGCATATTTCACCTACAACTATACCCAAAGTAAGTTGTTCAAAACGTATTCACCGTTAGACGTGTTTACGTGAAGCGCTTGGACCTTTTCATACGCTTTAAGCGTCATTCCTTCCGCAGTTTTAAATCTATTCATTTCAAGTTTAACGTTGTGCCAAACAGCCCCGCCGTTTAGTTTTATACGTGCGGTATATTCGGTTTTCTTGCCAAAATAATCGCAAATATAACTAACGCTTAATTCGCACGTTTCTTTAACAAAAACGTCCATCATAAGCATTGCGCCTTCGCTTAATTTGAATTTGTCGTTACAAATCTTGAAGGTCGTTAGCCCACACTTACCCATTACGCCTGATATGGACATAGGACCTTTTTTAATAACGACACCTGATTTATCCGTCAAAGCAATTTTGCTTAAAGACTGAACTTCGCACGGAGAGAAAAACGCACTTTCAGCATGCTTTTCTCGCGAAGAATAGATTACGTTAGATTTATAAACTTGATTGATTTGGTCTTCTTCAAAACGTTGGGCAATTATTTTTGAGCATATGGTAAAACCGTTAGCGTAGGTTGCAACGGCAAACGCCGTCACAATTTTTGCCGTTTTGAAAGGTAAATAATCAAACTCGAACGTATTATCTTTAGCCTTTACAAAATCAAGTTTTTGCCAACTGCGCATGCATGGCTTTTCTTGTTGCTCGGCAACGTATAAATTTACCGATTTAAGCCCTTTCTTTTCAACTACCGCCTGAGCGCTAAACAAGCCGTCTTTTATTTTGCCTTTGATTTCTATCTCTTTAGGCAAGCTTTCTTCGTTGCCGTGTAGAAATTTATTTAAGAATAAAACCGCGTCTAAATACCCTTCGCCATCAATCGAATCAACGCTTCCAACCGAATAATGTAATGCCGTGTAGTAATCTGGATTTATAAACGCAAGAGTGTCCGCAGAACGATCAACGTCATAAACGGGGTGGTTTGTTGCACACAACGTAAGTACAGGACATTCAACGTGCATTGCATACGACTGCGCGTCTATGCCCGCAATAAATTTATAGAGTTCATCTCCGGACGGACTTTGAGGTTTTATAGAAAACTTTTGTTGCCCGCGATACCCCGCCCAGCCTGCGTTAAACGCAAACACTACTGCATCAAGACTTTTACTCGAACCAGCAAGGTGCCACATTGTAGTTGCACTTTCGCCTATACCAAAACCGCCAATCTTAGTTACAAACGGCAAGCTTCTTAAATATTCAAGCGCATATCTTGCTAAAACCGCCCACTCATACCAGCACGTTTTAGTTGCGTCAATCTTAACTGAATACACGTCGTCTTTAACCGTTTGGTAATTTGCATACTCAATGCTCTTGGGATAAACGGTAAAAAATTCTTTATCTTCTTCACGTCCTGCTAGGTCAACCGTTAAAACTGCATAGCCCTTTTTTAGTAAGTCGCTAACCAACCGTTTATCGTTTTGTGCACCCAAATCTTGCAACAATAAAACGGCTGGACAATTATCTAAATTTACGTCCTTTATAAGCTCACAATAAATTTTAACAACTTCGCCGTCAACCTTTCTACCATCAAGAAATAATCGGGTAGTTGAAACGTCTCCCGATTTTCTTTGCGACAAAACTTCTACCGTAAAATCTTTGTCTACTGTAAAATTTTGCCATATTGATTTAGGTGTAAGTATTGCTCCTGCCATGCGTGCCTCCCTTATTGTAACTGAGTATTGTTAAATTTTTATGTCGTGTTTGATAAAAAAAGGTAAGTTTTGGTTGCTTTTTGGTTTTGTTTAGGCTATAATAAGTGCTACTCGCACGTTGGACTTTTGATATTCACACGTGCGCTATTATATTTACTAGTTATTTTATTATATAATATAATTCGCGTGAGTGCAAGCGTTTTTATAATTTTGCTATTATTTTTTGGGGGACGGTTATGACTTGTTCTTTTTCAAAAGAATTTTCTTCTTCGGCTTTTACCGACGTTGAAAATACTTTTATAACTGAATATTTGCCCGTCGCTTCGGGAGAAGCCGTTAAGGTTTACCTTTACGGGCTTTTTTTGTGCCGTCATCCTGAATTTGACCAAAGTTTATTGGATATTTCTAAAGCGCTTAAATTAGATGAAACCGTCGTTAAAGATTGCTTTTTGTTTTGGGAAGAATTCGGGCTTTTATCTATAGTCTCTAAAGACCCGTTTGCCGTTCAATATCACGCTGTTCGCGGGGCTTACTCCTCAAAACCACGTAAATATAAAGCTGAAAAATATACTGATTTTTCTAAGGGACTTCAAGCTCTTTTACCCGATAGAATGATTTCTACAAGCGAATATACCGAGTATTTTAACGTTATGGAAACTTACTCAATTAAGCCCGATGCTATGCTGTTGATTGTTAAATACTGCGCAGATAGAAAGGGCACGGATATTTCCTATCGTTACGTTTCTAAAGTGGCAAAAGACTTTGGTAATCGCGGTCTCATTACGGTCGAAAAGGTGGAAAACGAACTTTCTTCTTACATAACCAAAACGGGCGTTATTGAAAAAATATTGAAAGCACTTTCTCTTCGCCGTCAACCTGATATTGAAGATGCAAACTATCTTAAAAAGTGGACTAACGAACTGAGTTTTGACGCTGAAAACATAATCTTTGCAGCAAGCAAAATCAAAAAAGGAAGCATGGCAAAATTAGATGAATTCCTTTTAGAACTCTACGCAATGAAGAGCTTTGCAAAAGAAGAAATTGCAGAATACGTTAAAAACAAACAGGGAGTATACGAACTTGCCGTAAAAATTAACAGGGCGCTTTCCGTTTACGTTGACGTTATTGATACGGTTGTTGATACTTACACAAAAAAGTGGTTGTCTTTCGGTTTTGAAGAACAAGCGTTGCTGTTTATAGCCTCACAATGTTTTAGAAATGGAAAAAACACTTTACAAGATATGGACGACCTTGTTAACGTTCTTCGCAAAAAAGGGCACATTTCACTATCATCTGTTGGCGATTATTTTGAAAACCTTGTTAAAAGTGATGAGTTTATTGCAAAAATTTTGGCAACCGTTGGCGTAAATCGCCGACCTAACGATTGGGATAGAGAAAATTTAGCCGTTTGGAAAAGCTGGAATTTTTCTTTCGATATGATTTTGGAAGCGGCAAAACTTTCATCTGGAAAAAGTTCACCCATGCCCTATATGAACGCAATTCTTAGCAATTGGAAAAACAACAACGTTTACTCTACCGAGTCGCTTGAAAACTCAGCTGGCGAAAGTTCGCAAGAAAATTACAACCGTGAATATGAAAGAAGGAGAACTATAGCTCTATCCCGCGCACAAAGAAACTATGACTCTGCTATGCAGATTGAAGGGTTTGCAAACGTATATGGTAGGCTTAATTCTATGGAAAAGGATTTGGCTTTTGCTGAAATTGCTGGCGACAAAGATGCTCTTTCTAAACTTGAACAAGAAAAAGTTGAACTCGCTAAAAAAGCCGAAAGCATGCTTAAATCATTAAATATTACTTTGCGTGACTTATCCCCTGTTTACGCTTGCGAAAAATGTAACGATACAGGATACGTTGGTACACATAAGTGCGATTGTTTTGATAAAAAATAGTTTTTTATGATTTTACTTTTAAAATATTTAAGCCCGCGAAAACCGCGGGCTTTTGTTTTGCTTATATTTCATTTACTATTGGTTAAAATCATGTTCAAACTCTATAACTGCATAATATTTTTTATCGCACTTACCAAGCTCGTTATTTACTGCTTGAATTATACCTTGCTCTAAATCGTGTCTGCCAAACGGCACAACGGCATCAAATATAATGTTGGTGTGAGTGTGCCCTTTAACCACCCTAAAATCGTGTATACTAATAGGCGGGTCAAAAGTTAAAAGCAGTTGTTTTATTTTTTCTTTTAGTTCTTGAGTTTCAATATTGTTAACGTCAACGGGATCTAAATGGCAAACAAGAAAAACGTTTAACTCTTTCATAAAATCTCGCTCAATATTGTCAGCCAAATCGTGCGAAATCATAACGTCAACACTTGAATCAACTTCTATATGAACTGATGCGAAGGTTTTGTTTGGTCCATAATTATGCACGATAAGATCGTGAATATCTAAAATGCCATCATAACTTTTTAACTTGTTTTTAATATTCTGGACAAACTCTTTATCAGGCGCAATACCTATGAGCGGGTCAATAGTTTCTTTAATAAGTTTAATCGCGCTAATCATAACAAGTAGTGATACTAAAATACCTAAATACCCGTCAAGCTGAACACCCCAAATTATACCCGCTATTGCACAAAAAAGCACAACGGTTGTGGAAATTGCGTCATTTCTACTATCAGCACTCATTGCTTTTAGCGCGTCCGAATCAATATCTTTAGCAAATGAATTAAACATAAAAGCAAGCAGAATTTTAATTAAAATAGATGCCCCTAACACAATGCAAGTTAGAGTGGAAAAATCAGTTGGGCTTGCACTTAAAACTTTATCAAGTGCGCCTTTGCCCGCTTCAAACCCGATAAACATTACCACGCACGCAATTATTAAAGATATAACGTGTTCTATGCGTTGATGCCCGTAAGGGTGCTCTTTATCGGCGGGCTTTGATGAAAACTTAAAACCGATAATCGTTATAATTGACGTTAAAAAATCGAGCATGTTGTTGATAGCATCTGCAATTACCGCAACGCTCCCCGACAGTATACCTACAAAAAGTTTTAACGCAAACAATATGACGTTCGCAATTATTCCAACCGCGCCTGCAACCACCCCGTAAGCTGTTCTTACGACTGGGTTTTGCACGTCATTGTAATTTTTAATAAACAATTTTTTTATAATTTTATTCATACTTATTATTACTCAAAGAGCACCGAAATCGGTGCTCTTTTAATATTATCTATCGTTTAGTTTAACGTACTCGTTTCTTCCGTTCATTGAAATGTATGCAGGACGAATAATCTTTCCGTTGTTGTGGAGTTCTTCTAACCTATGCGCACACCAACCGCTCATTCTTGAAACGGCGAACATTGGTGTAAAGAGTTCTACAGGCAAGCCCAACATATTGTAAACAAACCCGCTGTAGAAATCCACGTTAGCAGAAACGCCTTTAACAGTTTTTCTTTTTTCGCAGATAAGTTCTTTTGAAAGTTTTTCAACCTTATCATAAAACTTAAATTCTTTCTTTCTGCCCTTTGCTTTAGCAAGCTGTTCTACGAAACCCTTGAAAATTTGTGCTCTGGGGTCTGAAAGTGAATAAACTGCGTGTCCCATGCCGTAAATAAGCCCTGAGTTGTCATAGCCTTCACCTGCAAGAATTTTTGCAAGGTAAGTTTTAATTTCTTCATCATCATTCCAATCGTGAACGTGCTTTTTAACGTCAGCCATCATTTCCATAGCCTTGATGTTCGCGCCACCGTGACGATAACCCTTAAGCGAACAAAGTGCTGCGGTTATAGTTGAATACGTGTCTGAGCCTGCACTTGTTACAACGTGAGTTGTAAAAGACGAGTTGTTGCCACCGCCGTGTTCTGCGTGAAGAATAAGCGCAATATCCAAAACTTTCGCTTCAAGTTCGGTAAAGTTACTGTCAGGACGAAGCATGTGCAAAAGGTTTTCCGCCGTCGAGTATTCGGGCTTGGGTCTATGTATAAAGAAACTCTTGCCTTCGTTATAGTGCATGTGCGCGTTATAAGCGTAAATTGCAAGCATTGGAGTGATTGCTATAAGTTGCAAGCTTTGCCTTAAAACGTTATCAATAGAGTTATCTGTTGCATGATGGTCGTAACTATAAAGGTTAAGCACTGCTCTTGCGATTGAGTTCATTATGTCCTTGTTTGGTGCTTTCATCATAACGTCACGCACGAAGTTTTTAGGTAGTTTTCTAAGCGTTGCGAGAATATGATTAAAATCAGTAAGTTCTTCTTTTGTGGGGAGCTTATTAAAGAGCAAAAGGTACGTTGCTTCTTCAAACCCGCACTTCATATTATCATCATAATTTTCTATTAACTTACGAACGTCAATACCGCGATAGTAAAGTTCACCGTGGCAAGGAACCAAAACACCGTCAACCTTCTTTTTTGCAATAACGTCCGAAATGTCCGTAAGCCCTGTAACTACACCTGCGCCGTTAAGGTCACGAAGACCACGCTTAACTTGCTTTTCAAGATAAGTTTCTTCTGGGAATTTGGGTGCGCTCTTGCAAATTGATGCAAGTTCATTTATTTTTTCTAAAACGTGATGACCATGTGTCATTTGTTTTCGCCTCCTATATTTCAAGTTATTATTTTAGCATTTATACTAAAAAAAGTCAATCATTTGCTATCTAAAATGTAAAATAGACCATTTATAGCTTTTAACGCAGTATATTGCAAGCTTTTTTATAAAAAAGGGAGCGTCACACGCCCCCTTGTAATTAATCTTCCATTCTAATTAAACTGTTAATTTCTAAAACGCTATCGGCAGTAGAAAGTTTATCTAAAGTTTTCTTAACAGCACTCTCGTTGCAAACATGAGTAATTATCATTATTTGCGCATTTCCTTCCCCAGCTGCAATTTGCTTAACTTCAGCAATGCTTACGTTGCTTTTTGCAAACGCACCAGAAATTTTAGAAAGAACACCCGCCATGTCTTTAACGGTAAGCCTAATGAAATATTTAGAAGTAAAGTCGCTAACAAACTTAGTTTCTTTGTTGCCTTTTTCATTGTTTTCAAACGACGCATAGAAATATTCATTGTGTTTTGCTGCAAATATTACGTCAGAAACGATTGCGCTACCTGTGGGAAGAGCGCCTGCGCCCCTACCGTACAACATAATTTCGCCAACCGCATCACCAACTAAGTGAACGGCGTTAAATGAATCGTTAACGCTTGCCAAAGGATTATCCATCTTAACGAAAGTGGGGTGAACCCTAACTTCAACGCCCTTTTCAGTATCTTTACCTATGCCTAAAAGCTTTAACGCATAGCCCATTTCTTTACCGAGAGCAATATCCTCTTTTGTAACGGCCGTGATGCCTTCTCTATAAACGTTTTCAATACAAATCTTTTTGTTAAACGCAAGGCTTGATAAAATTGAAAGCTTATACATTGCATCAAAGCCTTCCACGTCAGCGGTGGGGTTAAACTCTGCATAGCCCAAGCGTTGAGCTTCTTTCAAAGCTTCTTCATAACTTGAGCCTTCGTTAGCCATCTTTGTTAAAATATAGTTGGTAGTGCCGTTGATAATACCTTTTATAGATAAAATCTTGTTTGCTTGCATACCTTCTTGCAAAGTTCTAATAATAGGCACGCCACCAACACAGCTTGCTTCAAAGAATAAGCCTGCGTTAGTTTTCTTTGCTTCGGCTTCAAGTTCGGGCCAGAATTTTGCAAAGAGTTCTTTGTTTGAAGTTACAACCGTTTTACCGCTCATAAGAGCTTTGGTTACAAAAGTTTTTGCAACGCCCGTGCCACCGATAACTTCAACAACGATATCAACGTTGGGGTTTGAAACAACTTCTTCAATGCTTGAAGCAATTTTGCTTTCTTCAACGCCCAAAGAAATTGCTCTTTCTCTATTCTTTTCAAGAACTGCTTCAACCGTAAGGTCCACGCCTTGCGTCTTTTTGAAGTATTCTTTGTTTTTAGTAAGAATTTCATACGTTCCGCCACCTACTACGCCAAGTCCTAAAATGGCAACGCCTGCTTTCTTTAACATGATTTTCTCCTTTCTATTCTAAAAATATTTACTTGTTAAGTTCGTATATGGTTTTTAGGCCATCTAACGTAAGCGTTCTATCTACTTGCGAAATAAACGCGCTTTCTTTTGCGATAATTTCACCAAGCCCGCCTGTTGCTACCACTTTAATTTGGTCGAGCTTTAATTCTTTTTTGATTTTCTTTATAATGTTATCAACCAAGCCCGCAAAGCCAAATATTATGCCCGCTTGCATACAATGCTTGGTGTTTTTGCCAATTATTGTTTTTGGAGCATCAAGCTCTACCATGGGCAACTGCGCCGTCTTTGTTGACAAGCCTTCAAGCGAGGTCTTTATGCCTGGTGCGATTACAACGCCCAAAAGCTCGCCTTTTTCACTTATAACGTCAAACGTGGTCGCCGTACCAAAGTCAATAACGACGATTGGCCCACCGTACTTTGTAAACGCTGAAACGCTGTTGACAATTATGTCTGCGCCAACTTCCTTAGGGTTATCCGTCTTTACGTTAAGCCCTGTTTTAACACCTGGGCCAACGATTAAAGGCGAAATACCAAAAAAGAATTCGCACATATGACATAAAGTATAATTGAGTGCGGGAATAACCGACGAAAAAATTATGCCTGTTATATCCGCCTTGCTTATTCCGCTGTTTGAAAGCAATCCAACAAGCACAGAGCCGTATTCATCAGCCGTTCTCGATATCCTTGATGAAACACGGAAAGACGCAACCATCTTATCTCCGTCAAACACACCGTACTTTATGTTTGTATTACCTAAGTCTATTGCGAGTAACATTTTATACCGCCTTATTATAACGCTTTATAGCATTTAATAGTATGGGCACGATTATTGCGCTTGCAACAACTTCTATGGGGAAATTGATTGTCATAAACGTAGCCAAAACATCCTCAAGCCCAACAAAGCTACAAATAAACATCATTGAAAGTGTTAAAACTGTGTTGGTTAAAACGCCAAATACCGCACCTACACCGCCGGGTAAATAATCTTTAAGAAATTTGTTTGATGATTTTGCCGTTAATTTTTTAACGAGATTTGTTACACCAAACGCTACTATGCCGATAAATATTCTGGGAAGAATTGATATCCACGGCAACATAAATACAGGGTTGCCGATTATAAACGACATTATAAACGAACTTACGCCAAGTACAGTTCCGCCGATAAACATATATCGCCAATCACCCATTAACGAAAGCGTTATTGCAAGTGAGATAGATAAAAAGCAAGGTGGCGCTAATGGTATAAGCACACTGAAAACGTAAGTTTCCAAAAACATTACTATAAAAGTAAGCGCACCCATTACCCCTGAAAGAGCAATCGTTTTTGTTTTGTTATTCATTTTTTGCCTCCAATCGAATTCCTTATAAGGATACCCGTTGTAAAAATTTTTTTGCACGGTTCATAGGGTCAGTTGCCAATTTGCTTTCCGCCCACGTGCAATACATATTTTAACACAAAAAAAGTGTGATAGCAATTAAAAAAACGCCGTTTGTAACATTTTTAACGTTTAAAGATTATATTGATAATAGAAAACTCCGCCAAAACAAAAAATTTCTACATAGGCGGAGAGTTGAGTATACTTTTGGAGGTACTATTATGAACGGTTTTAACGGTTTTGATTTATTTGGCGGGAATAACTGCTGTCTTTGGATTTTGATAATTTTACTTATTATCTGTCTTTGCAAAAGCGGTTGCTTAAATAGCCTTTTCAACAGTTGCTACTGTCTGCCTATCG
Organism: Christensenellaceae bacterium; assembly: GCA_045578765.1. Taxonomy (GTDB): domain Bacteria; phylum Bacillota; class Clostridia; order Christensenellales; family Borkfalkiaceae; genus UBA1259. Next base: position 74,187 of record JAZNKV010000015.1, read on the forward strand.
CTCTACTTGTTATTTGTTGCTTATGCAAGGGTAACGGCGGGCTTTTAGGTGGCTGTGGAAATTACGGTTGCAAATAACAAATAATCTATAAAAAGTGGGACGCATAAAGTCGCCCCACTTTTTTTGTGTTTATTTTTCACCCAAAACTCCATATATTGTATTTTTGAAAAAGTTTTATTGAAAAAAACTTGAAATTTTTTAAAAAACTATTGCAATACTCTTTAGAGTATGATATTATTTTAGTATCAATTTTTACAATAGGAGGAACTCTTATGAGTGACAAATCTCAGACTAAGTTCGGCAAACTTGTTGGACTTAAACCTGACACTAGCATTAAGACGGAAATTATAGCCGGTTTAACTACCTTCTTTGCTATGTGTTACATCATTTTCGTTAACCCATCTACAATGACCGATGGCATTCCTGGTCTTTGGGGCGCAACCTTTATTGGTACAATTATCGCTGCTGTTATCGGTACGGTTTTGTATGCCTTCTTAGCTAAGAAGCCTTTCGCACAAGCTTCTGGTATGGGATTAAATGCATTCTTCTTCGTTTCATTTATCGTTCCCGCTTTTAACGGACTAGGCGATCCATTCTCAAACTACGGCGCAGGCTTAGTTATCATCCTTATTTCTGGTTTGATTTTCTTAGTTCTTTCTGTAACCGGTTTAAGATCTTACATTGCTAAGTCACTTCCCGATTGCTTGAAGAAATCAATCCCCGCTGGTATTGGTTTGTTTATCGCATTTATCGGTATGCAAGGCGCAGGTATCGTTGTAAACGACGATTATACCCTTGTTCAATTACCTAATTTGATGAGCTGGGACGCTGCAGCACCTGTTATTTGCGCAATTCTCGGTCTTATCGCTATCGTTATCTTCAATAAGATCGGTACTGGTTGGATGAAGAAGGCTTCAATCGTTCTCGGTATTTTGGTATCAACAGTTCTTTACTACGTTTTCTTCTGGACTGTTCCCCAATTCGATTTCAGCACGATTGGTCAATCTTTTGCAGATTTCGGCACTTATGGTTTCTCTGTATTTAAACCTGAAAGCTGGGCTATCGCTTTTGACGGCGTAACCTTTGGTAGCATCTTCTCAGTAATAATGTTAATCATTACTTTCTGCTTAGTAGATATGTTCGATACAATCGGTACTCTTTACGGTACATGCGCACAAGCTAACATGCTTGACGCTAACGGCGACCCATTAGATATTGAAAAATGTATGCTTTGCGACTCTATCGCAACCGCTGCAGGCTCTATGGTTGGTGTTTCTACCGTTACTACTTTCGTTGAATCAGCATCAGGCGTTGCTGAAGGTGGCAAAACTGGTTTAACAGCTCTCGTTACTGCTGGCTTATTCTTAGTTTGCTTAGTATTATCTCCTATCGCAGGTATTATCCCCGGCGTTGCAACTGCACCCGCACTTATCTACGTTGGCGTATTAATGCTTAAGAACTTTAAGTCTATTGATATGGACGACTTGTCAAGTTCTGTTCCTGCTTTCTTAACTTTAACTATGATGCCTTTAACATACTCAATTTCAAACGGTATTGCTATTGGCGCTATCTCTTATGTTCTTATTAGATTATTCACCGGTAAATTCTCTAAGAAAGATATCGTTGTTACGGTTATCGCTCTTCTCTTTGTTTTGAGATTTGCTTTCGTTCCCGATATGTAAGATAAAAACTGATTAAAACATAAACCGCTTTGCGAATTCGCAAAGCTGTTTTTTGTTTTTCTTTATTTGTTATTTGTCTTTTACTCTGCCTAAAGTTGTATTATCAACCTTTCTATCCCTAAGTGTTTTTTCCACGCTTGGTTTATCTTCATAACGGTAATCTTCACCGTGCTTTTTAATATACTTATCTATTACTAAGTGTGACGCAACTTGATTTGCTGACGGATTTACTTGGCGTTGGTATTTAAAGAAATCCGCACCATCTGGCATGTCGTTGATATTTATCATATCTTCTTTATAGGCGGTTAGCCTTACTGATTTGATAATTTCCCTAATATATTCTTTATTTGACTTTAACTTGATAAGCGACGGAAAATCACTGCCGTACCTAAACAGTTGTTCCCACTCTCTGCCCTCATACTTCTTAAGCATTTCGCACGCGATTTTAAGGTGCTTTAGTTCTTGGTCAAAATGCTCTAACCAAATCTGTTTAATATATGCGTCACTTTCATCTTGGTAGCATGAATAATACAAATAACACTCTGTATATTCGTGCATTACCCAGCTTTCTAACCACGTTGACGATGGGTCCATAAGCGAACCGTAGCCTGTAACGTGCTGTTCTTCTATCATAGCTATTTCACTATATAGTTTGCGCCCTAAGTCGCTGTGATAAAATCCGCTTATATTCATATAATAGTTCATTGTCTGTTGTTCTGCTGCGGTGATAATCGCCGTGTGCAGTCTTGTAATTAAATCATCTTGCCAGCAGTTGATATAACGGCGCACGTCGTCGTTAGGGTGGCGGTGTTCGCTTATGGTCGGGCGGGCGGGCGTAATTTCGGTATATGCGCCCACAAGCCGTTCTGCGTGTACGCCTTCTTCCATGTCAAGAAGGTCGGCATAACGATATAAGTGGTCAAAATCTTCTAACAAAGCAAAGTCGAGCTGAGCTTTTACAAAGGCGTTTGGTTCTTTTTGCGCCATTTCTGCCGTTAAGTCAACAGCAAGCTGTTCATAGCCGATAGTATGCTCTAACACAGTTTCATCAAGCGGTTTTAGTGCGGATATGCGTTTTTGCTGTTGCTGTTCTTCCCTTCTAACGCCAGCAATAACACGGCGAAGTTCATTGTTTAAGCAATGACGGTTAAAGTTGTGCAAAAACCAGTTGGATTCAAACTCTGTGCCATTCATTAAAATTACACGGGTTTTCGTGTAAGGGCTTGCGGTGTTCTTGTCGTACGGTTTTACGGCGATAGATTTCCAGTTTGAATAGGTGATTTTACTGTCTTTGGGTAGTTCGTTAAATGGATTCATAATTTACTCCTTTTTCTTGTTTGAGCAAATTATTGCCTTAATTTAAGCTTTTATACATTAAAAAAACCGACGAAATATCGTCGGCTTTTGTTATAGTCTTTTTGAGTTTTTAGTTAGCTTTTTAAGTTTGTTCCTTGCGTCAATATTAAAGTCGCACTTTTCAAATTTGACTGACCAGTTTTGCTCCTTTACCGTGCCTGGTTCATTTACTCTATACTCCGTTCCCTTTTTCAAAAGGTCTTGCATAGGAAGTATGAAAAGGTTTGCTTTTGAACACATTCCAAGCGCAATAACGCTTTCAATAAGTGCGTTAGTGTCTGCCGTGCTACCTTTTACGTTTAATGTTGTTAAACTGTTTTGAACACCGTTTACAAGGTTATTATAATCCCATTCTTTCATTTGGTCAATAAGCCCTTTTAACGTGTCGTTATCGTGCGTGCCGGTATAGCAAACGGAGTTTTCTAAAATGTTTTCTGGCAAATACAAGTTGTCTTTCTGCCCGTCAAAAGCAAAGGATAGAATTTTCATACCTGGATAGCCCGTCCACTCTAAAAGTTCGCGCACGCCATCGTCAATTATACCCAAATCTTCTGCAATGATGCGGTCTTTATTAACAGCGTTATGAACAGCGTTAAACAACTCTTGACTTGGAACGTCAACCCACTCTCCAACCTTTGCATCCGTACGCTCAGGGTCAACTTCATAGTAACGGTCAAGACCACGGAAATGATCCACTCTAACTAAATCATAAGTGGTCAAAGCGCTTTTTATTCTATCCGCCCACCAAGCATAATTGTCCTTTTTATGTTCTAAATAATCGTAAACGGGATTACCCCAAAGCTGACCTTCTTCACTAAAATAGTCGGGCGGAACACCTGCTACTTTTTTAGGACTATAATTTTCATCAAGCTTGAATAGTTTTGGGTTAACCCATACGTCCACACTGTCAAGCGCAACGTATAACGGCATGTCTCCCATAATTAAGATGCCGTTTTTGTTTGCATAGTCTTTTACTGCCAGCCACTGGGTTTTTGCCATAAATTGAACAAACTGCCAAAACAAAATTTCTTGGCGATAACTTTTCTTAAAAGCGTTTAGCGCCTTTTCTTCACGGCAAGAGAGCGCCTTGTCCCATTCATAAAAGTGCTTTTGCCCAGACGCGAATTTAATTGCCATGAATAGCGCATAATCAAGGCTTTCTTTACTTTTTACATATTTTTGAAAGGCTTTATTCTGTTTGTCAAACCTATTGAAAGCACTGCGAAGCAACGGATATCTTACGGCATAAAGTTCACCATAGTTAATATACTTGCCGTCCGCGCGGGAAAAATCTAATTCGGCTTTGGTTATTAAGCCCTGTTCTTTTAATAACTCTGGGCTTATAAAATATGGGTTAAATGATTTTGATGACACAGATGAGTATGGCGAATTGCCATAACCTGTTTGCACCAGTGGCAACACTTGCCAAACCTTTTGCCCTGATTTTTTTAGAAAATCTATAAAATTATACGCCGTTTTTCCAAAGTCGCCTATACCATACTTACTTGGCAACGAAAACACCGGCATCAATATTCCGCTTTGTCTTTGCATATTATCTTAAATTACAGCGTTATTCCGCCGTCACACGTTATTATTTGTCCTGTTATAAAGTCTGCTTTATCACTTGATAGATAGTAAATAAGTTCTGCTATCTCATCTGCTTTGCCAAACCTACCTAACGGTGTTTGATTTTTTAATTCTTCTTTTTCCTGCGCGTTAAAGCGTGCGTTCATAGGCGTTTCTATAACACCTGGGCAAACGCAGTTGACACAAATTCCGCTTGGCGCAAGCTCTTTCGCAAGAGCTTTTGTATAGCCTATTAACGCGCTTTTGCTTGCTGAATACGCAACCTCCATACTCGCACCAACCGCGCCCCAAATAGATGAAACGTTAACAATCTTGCCTTTTTTTGCGCTTATCATTGCGGGAAGAAGTGCGTTCGTAATTTTATACGCACTTTTTACGTTAATGCTAAAAAGATTATCCCACTCAGTTTCAGTAGTTTCAGTTATAAGTTTATATAGCCCAGCGCCAGCGTTGTTTACTATTACGTCAATTCTTTTGAAACTTGCATTTATTTTGCCAAGCATTTCATCTATGCTTTGGCTACAAGTGAAATCGCATTGCACGGCGAAAAAGTAATCGCTTTTATCTTGCGATTTTAACTGCTCTATAAGGCTATCAATACGCGCTTTGTTAGAGTTATATTGACCTATTACAAAGTAACCTTCGTTTATGAATTTTTTTACGGTAGCACTGCCTATTCCGCCACCTGCACCCGTGATTAAAGCAACTTTCAATTTTATATTTCCTTATTTTTATAGTTTCACTTGTTTATTATTGACAAATACCCGCAAGTTTTTGCGGGTATTTTTGTTAAATTAAATTGATAGAAAATGTAAAGATATTGTGAAAGCAAACGCCTTATTACTTTAACAACAAAGCGTTTAGCCGTTATTACATCTTTACTCTTTCCATATATTCACCAGTTCTTGTATCAACCCTGATGTATTCGCCTTGTTCAACGAACATGGGAACTTGAATGCTAACGCCAGTTTCCAATATAGCTTCCTTAGTTGCGTTAGTTGCGGTGTTGCCCTTAACTGATGGGTCTGCTTGGGTAACAAGCAAGGTTACGAAGTTTTCACATTCAACGCTGAATGCAACGCCTTTATATGATCTAACGATAACGGGGTCGTTTTCTTTAATCCATTTAAGTGCATCTTCAACTTGATCATAGTTAAGCGGTGTCAAGTTGAATTCTTGGTCCATAAAGTAATAAAGTTCACCGTCGGTATAAGAATAGGTCATGTTTCTCGTTTCGATGGTTGCATCTTGTAATTTTTCGGTGGGGTTCCAAGTTCTTTCTAAAACCTTGCCGTCAATTACATTTTTCATTTTGGTTCTAACGAACGCTGCGCCTTTACCCGGCTTAACGTGTTGGAAATCAACAATCGTCCAAACTGAACCTTCGTATTCAAAAGTAGAACCTTTTCTAAAATCGCCTGCTAACATAAAATTTTTCTCCTTGTTTTGTATCTAAATTATAATTTTCTATTTCTTAGCTGGTTTTACAGCCTAATTTATCAATATTAACTCTTTATTGTCCGTATATAGCCTTTTAACCTTGCCGTTTTTTAAGGTTACGGTATCTTCTATCCTTATACCAAACTCTCCGTCAAAATAAACGCCCGGCTCTATTGTAAACACCATATCGTTTTTCAATTCAACGTCGGTTTTAGGTGAAATAAAAGGATATTCGTGAATTTCTAATCCCACGCCGTGCCCTAAAGAGTGCGTGAAATATTTATCTAAGCTATTTTCTTTAAACACGTTCCTTGCAAAAGCATCCGCCCCGCAAGTTTTCGTGCCGACGGTTATATTTTTAATAGCGCTTTCGTTTGCTGAAAACACCGCCTTATAGCAATCGATAAACTTTTTATCGGGCGACCCGAAAAAAGCAGTTCTTGTTATATCCGAACAGTATCCGTTTACCTTACACCCCATGTCGATTAGCACGGGAGTATTGTTTTCAAGCTTTGTTTCGCCCGTTTGATGATGCGGAACGGCTGAATTTTTGCCGAACGCAACTATCGTATCAAAAGACGTGCCTTGCGCGCCTAACGATAACATTTTCCGTTCTAAAATTTCTTTTAGCTCAAGCTCGGTTATGCCAAGCTTAATTTTCTTTAGCGCAAAGTAGTATGCCTTTTGGGCGATTTGACAGGCTTTTTTTATGTTTTTAAGTTCGCCTGCATTTTTAATTGAACGCAATTTTTCAAGTCTTAAAGAATAATCTTTGGTTGAAAAATGCTCTTTTATTTTAAGGTGTTCTTTTATAGTGGTTTTAGAGTAATCTATATAAACAGTCTTTTTGTTAAGCGCTTTTATATAGTCAACCACGCAAGAAAAATCTTTGTATAAGTATGCTTTTACACCTTTTTCTATAAGTTTAGGTTTAAGCATTGAAAAATATCTGGCGTCAACAAAACACGCTTTATCGCAACCGCTAACAACCAAATATCCTTCTTCCACTTTAACGCCCGTTAGATAGGTTATGCTTAGCGAATCTTTTACAAGAGCGACGCATCTTTTGTCAACCAAATTTTTCATGATTTTACCCATTAAATTTATTGTAACAAATTTTTATAAATAAGTCAATTATCGCAATATATATTTTGCATTTTTACTGCGTCAATATCTTGCGTTCCTGCAGATTCACAAATAATATACGGCTCAAGCTTGAGCTTTTTAAGCACGTTTGCAAGCGGTGCAAAATCTGGCCCATAATGCTCGTCCTCAAACGTTAAGTGCCTTACTTCGCCTTTTGCAGAGTATTCTATCTTTGAAAAGTGGATGTGGAAGTGTTTCATCTTTTCATACCCTAACTCGTCAACCATGTACGTTAAGCGGTCAAGATAGTCCTTTCCTGTTTTTAGACTGCCCCATTCACGTGCGTTAATATGCCCAAAGTCTACCGCGGGAACATAAATATCATCAATCTTACAAAACTCGGTAATTTCTTCAATAGTGCCGATTTGACCCAGCTTACCCATTGTTTCAGGGCAGTATATCAAATCGTTTAAGCCTTCGTTGTAAATGATATCACGCAAGTTTTTTAAGCGAGTTTTTGTTAGTTCAACTGCACTTTCACGGCTTTGCTTACCTTGACTCGCGGGGTGAAATACTATACGCTTTCCGCCCATGAGCTTTACTTTTTGTGCCGACTGAATAACGTAAGCATATGACTTTTTTGCCATTTCGTCATCAACGTTTGCAAAGTTTATGTAGTAGGGTGCGTGAACGCTTATTTCAACGCCTACTTCTCTAAAAGCATTGCCGATAGATTTTGCACGTTCATCCGTGATAGATACTCCACGACCAAACGAATATTCAAAACAACTCAAGTTTAAATTTTTTACCCATTTTGCCGAATCTTCACTCTTGGATAGCCCCGCTTGTGAAAACGCAATAGAGTTGCCACTTGGCCCAAATTTAATCATCTTATTCTTCTCTTGCCCTTAGCAAGTCCTTTTTTAATTGTTCCTTTAAGTCTTCAACGCCTGAAAACTTTTTAACTTCACGCATATACTTGCAAAAACTGAGCGTCACTTCTTTGTCGTAAAGGTTGCCTTCGTAATCGATAACGTGTGCTTCAACTAAACTCACGTTAAGATCAAAAGTAGGTCTACCGCCATAATTCAAAATGGTTCGGTATTCTTTTTTGTCAATAACTGTTTTACCAAGGTAAACGCCTTCTTTTATGCGGTGTTTGCCATTATCAATATGAACGTTGAGCGTGGGAAACCCTAAATTCCTGCCTACCTTTCTATCCTGAATAACCTTGCCGGTTATTGAATATTCGCGACCAAGAAGTTCGTTTGCTTTTTCTATTTCACCGTTCGTTAGCAATTTTTTAATTCTAGTGGTTGAAATCTTTTCACCACCAAACAAACAATCTTCAACAATAATTTGGTCTTGAGCGTTGTTTTTTGCCCATTCGCCTAAAAAGTCAACGTTACCTTCACCAAACTTGCCAAATTTATAATCTTTACCGCTAACGTAACACTTTATGTTGTATTTTTTGTTTATTTTGGTTAGAAAACTCTTTTTTGAAAGCGACAAAAAATTAAAGTCTGTGGGCGCAAAATATATATCGTCTACACCAAAACTTTTAAGTATGGTTTGACGCTCTTTATGAGTATAAACCATTTTGTCATCCGCTAAAGAAAGCATAGCTTTAAGGTTACCCTTAAAAGTAAACACAGTCAATGAACAGCCGTTTTTATCGGCATATTCTTTTGCGGTTTTTATTACTTTTTGGTGACCTTTATGCACACTATCAAAGTAACCGAGCGCGATTACCGTCTGTTGCATTTTACTGCTATCTAACATATGCGTTAATTTTTAAAACTCCTTCCTTTGCCGAGCCTACTCCCCAAAATTCAGCCTCGTTATAAACTCTATACGTTCCGTCTTTTATGCCTAAATTATCGAACAAGCCGTTAAGTATTTTCATTGCTTGAGCGTTTGAAAGCACTATTTTTTCAAAGCTTACCGCTTTATCTGCGGGAATAATAAATTTTTCAATATCGTTAGTGTCTAACAATTCTTGAACACTAACGCCGTTTGAATAATCAAACACGCCAGATTTTGTTCTATCCAGACTGCTCATAACCCCTAAAGAGCCACAAGCTAAAGCAATATCCCTTGCAAGTGAACGTATGTACGTTCCGCCACGGCAGTCTATCCTAAATTCAAATTCATCTTCAGCCGTTTGACCTAAACACTTTATATCTAGCACGCTAACTTTTTTAGGTTCAAGCTCAAACTCGACGCCTTTTCTTGCAAGCTGATACCCCCTTTTTCCGTCAATACACTTTGCTGAATACTTGGGTGGAACTTGGTTAATTTCGCCTATAAAATTAGTTAAAACTCCGTTAATTTGTTCAAGCGTTGGCAAAACCAAAGTGCTTTCAAGCGTTTGACCTGTAACGTCAAGCGTATCGGTAGTATATCCAAACTTAAAGCGCGCAACGTAAGTTTTTTCTTTATCTAATAAATACTGAAAAAGCCTTGACGCTTTGCCTATGCCAACAGGCAAAACCCCACGCGCCATGGGGTCTAACGTGCCCATATGTCCACACGGACAGTTGAGCTTTTTCTTAACACCGCCAACGGCATAAGCCGAGCTCATGCCTTGGGGCTTAATTAAATTTATAAATCCTTTCATACTAATCGGGTAAATATCTTGAAACGGCAAAACAAATTTTATCAACAACTTCTTCGTATTCGCCTTGGATTTGACATCCGCTTGCGAGCGTATGCCCACCACCGCCAAAGGTTTGTGCAACACCGTTCACGTCAGTTCCCTTTGACCTAAAACTTATTTTGAATTTGTTTTTTGCTGTTTCTAATACGCAAGCGCCAACTTCAACGCCGTTTATGCCCATAACAAAGTCGATAAACCCTTCGGTTTCATCTTGACGGGCACATGCTTTTTCTATATCGCTTTGCAAGACGGTGGCAACTGCAAACCTATCATCAAAAAAATAACGGAGTTTTTGCATAGTTGAACCGAAAAGCTTAGCGCGCGCTTTACTTTGCTTGGTAAACATGTGAAAATATATGTTATTCAAATCTGCACCAAGACTAACGAGCTTGCCTGCGCTTACAAGCGTGTTTTCGGTAACGTTTTTATGGCGGAAATTACCCGTGTCGGTAACAATGCCCATTGCCAAAAGGTTTGCGATTTTACTTGTAATACTTATGCCCATCAACTCAATTAGTGCTAAAATATTTTCAGCATTGCTTGAATTATCGAATACGTAGTTGTTTTTTGCGTACCTATTGTTAGAAATGTGATGGTCAATAACAAAAGTGTTTTGATGCTTAATAAACGCCTCACTAAAAATGCCAAGCCTTGAAATATCAGCGCAGTCTATCGCAATAAGCGCGCCATACTCCCCGCAAAGCTCTTTTTTGACGTAATTAGCTTCATCTAAAAAGAAAAACTTTTGGGGAACAGAGTCGTCACAAACAACGTCCGCTTGGATATTTATGCTTTCAAGTGCAAGTTTTAGTGCTAAGCTACTTCCCAACGTGTCACCATCGGGGCGCACGTGGCTAATTAGCGCAACACGTTTTTCTTTAAGCAATTTTTTTGCAATTTCACTTAAGTTCACTTATTTTCCACCTTCGTTAATACTCTTAAACAGCTTTTCCATTTTGTCACCGTATTCCATAGAATCATCAAGTATAAACCTTAGTTCAGGAACGGTGCGGGCACGAATAACCTTGGCAAGTTCAAAACGGATTCTTTTAGCATCCGCTTGAATTGCCTTGAAGGTTGACATACGCTTTTCTTCATCTTTTGAATATACGCTTATAAATACTTTCGCACTTGATAAATCACTGGTTGCATCTACCCTTAACACAGAAAACATTTCGGTAATAAGTGGATTTTTCAGTTTACGTGTGATGATATCGTATATTTCTTTTTGAAATTCGCCGTTTAACCTATCTACACGGCTAATTCCGCTGTTTCTTCTTTTCATTACTCTTTATTTTCCTCTACTTGATAACTTTCAATAAAGTCGCCAATCTTAATATCGTTAAATCTTTCAATACTCATACCACATTCAAAGCCTTGAGCAACTTCTTTAACGTCGTCCTTAAAGCGCTTTAATTGAAGAACGTTACCTTCACAAATCATAACGTCATCACGGTAGATACGGAGCTTGCCGTTTCTAATAATCTTACCTTCAGTAACGTAACAACCTGCAACTTGACCAACGCCTGAAATTTTGAATACTTCTCTAACTTCTGCTTTACCCATGTATACTTCTTTGAACTTGGGTGCAAGCATACCTTTAAGCGCTTTTTCAACGTCTTCAATAGCTTCATAAATAATTCTATAAAGCTTGATGTCTACACCGCTTCTTTCTGCAATTTGTTTTGCATTAGAATCTGGGCGAACGTTAAAGCCGATAATGATTGCGTTACTTGATTCCGCGAGCATAATGTCTGATTCTTTGATTGCGCCGGCAGCTGCGTGAATAACGTTAACCTTAACTTCAGCGTTAGATAGCTTTTCAAGTGATGACTTAACCGCTTCAACAGAGCCTTGAACGTCAGCCTTAACGATAAGCGGAAGAATTTTCATTTCGCCTTCGGCAATCTTATTAAATACGTCGTCAAGCGTAACTTTACTTGATGCGCGGAGCATATTTTCTTTTTCTTTATTTTGTCTTTCTTCAGCAACGAGTTTAGCAAGTTTTTCGTGTTCTACTGCATACAATACGTCGCCCGCACCCGGAACTTCGTCTAAGCCCATAATTGATACGGGAGTTGAAGGACCTGCACTTGTAACACGCCTACCCTTGTCGTCGGTCATTGCTCTAATCTTACCAGTAACCGTACCAACGATTACGCTTTCGCCCACCTTCAACGTTCCGTTTTGAACTAAAATGGTTGCGATTGGACCTTTGCTTTGATCAAGTTTTGCTTCGATTACAACACCTTTAGCCTTTCTATTGGGATTTGCTTTTAAGTCTTTGATTTCTGCTAGTAAGTTAATGTTTTCAAGCAAGTTATCAAAGCCTTCGCCCGTTTTTGCTGATACGGGGCAAAGTATTGCATCTCCACCCCATTCTTCAGGAAGAAGACCGTGTTCGGTGAGTTGAGTTTTAATTCTATCAATATTTGCTTCGGGCTTATCAATCTTGTTGATTGCAACAAGGATTGGAACGTCCGCCGCCTTTGCGTGATTGATTGCTTCAACAGTTTGGGGCATTATACCGTCATCTGCCGCTACAACCAAGATAGCAATATCTGTTGCTTGCGCACCGCGCGCACGCATTGCTGTAAACGCTGCGTGACCCGGAGTATCAAGGAAAGTTATAACTTCGCCACCAGCAGTAACTTGATATGCACCTATATGTTGAGTAATACCACCTGCTTCGCCTGCGGTAACATTTGTCTTTCTTATTCTGTCAAGTATTGAAGTTTTACCGTGGTCAACGTGACCCATAACAGTAACAACGGGCGGGCGCTTAACAAGAGATGCAACGTCTTCTTCAGCACTGTCAAACCCTTCGCTAAGCACGTCTTCTGCGGTTTTATCGAGCTTGAGTTCAAGTTCAACGCCAATATCGTCTGCAATAAACGCTGCAGTATCAAAGTCGATAGAGTCGTTTATTGTTTTCATTATGCCTTCTTTGAACAATCTCTTAGTGATTTCAGCTGCGGTAATACCGATTTTTTCGCTTAATACCTTTAACGGAATAATCTCAGTATTGATAACAGCCTTTTCAATCTTGATTACGTTTGTTTCAGCTTTTTCTTTTGCCTTCTTGACTGGGCGGAACTTTCTATAACCGCTCTTGTTTTCATCAAAGTCGTCTATGCTGACTTGATTTTTAATGAGCGAACGCTTGTTGAGCGTATGCTTTTCTTCAAAATTCTTTTCTCCGCCTTTCTTTTTATTGCCAAAACTTCTCTTGTCGTCCTTTTGAACGATAGGTGATGCCACGAACGTTGCGGTTTGCGGTTTCTTTACGCCACCACCTTGTTTGTTAAAATCAGGTCTTGGTGGGCGGTTTTTATCGCCTTGGGTCTTGTCCCTATTAAAACCTTCGCCACGTGGTGGACGGTCTTGCGGGCGGAATTCACCCCTTGGCTTTCTATCTTCGGGTTTTTTGTCCGTACGAATAGGCACTTCACGGCGAACGATAAACGAAGGTCTGGGCGGAGCAACAAATTCATTGCGCTTTTCTTCCTTCTTTTCTTCCGCTTGTGGCTTTTCTTCTTTCTTTTCAGGCTCAACTACCTTTCCCTTTTCGGGAGCGGTGGGTTTTTCTTCAGCGACAGCCGCTTCAAACTTTTCCACCTTTTCAGCCTTTGGAGCTTCCTTCTTTGGCTCTGGTTTTTGGACTTCAACTTGTTCAACTTGAAGGGCAACGGCTTCCGCTTCTTTTTCTTTTTTAGCCGTTTCTAATGCCTTTAACTTTTCTTCTAAGCTTTTCTTAAAACTTTTTACTTCTAATTCAAAACTGCCTGTAGACTTAATAAGCTCTTCAAGATTTCCGTTCTTGATGAGTTCGTTAACCTTTTTTAAGTTTTCAACGTGCATGGTTTTGTTTTCAGCCATAATTACTTTCTTCTCCTAATTTCTCGCTATAAAATCGTCTTGAGAATTTTCTAAAATCGCTTTTGCTAACGCAAAGTCGGCAACCGCCATTACTTTTGCGTTTTCTTTATAAGTTAATTGTTCAAGCGTTTGTTCTTTTGTTGTTAGCAATGGGCAATTAAACTTATCAGCCAGCTTGTTTGCTTGCTTTTTAGTGTTTTCACTTGCGCTTTCACACACTATTACTAAGTGCGCTTTCTTTAGCGTTTCAACTGCGTTTGTGCCTATCTTGCACTTGCGTGCTTTTATGGCAAAGCCGATAAAGGTTTGCGCCTTGCTTCTATTTTCCAACGAACGCCTCCATTATCTTATCGTACACTTCATCATCAACTTGACAAGAAAAAGCGCGATTTAATAACTTTTGTTTTTTAAGTTTTTCCATACACGCCTTGTCCGCGCAAACGTAAGCACCCCTACCGTTAAGTTTGCCCGTTAAATCTAGCTGAATATTATCGCCAAACTTAACAACTCTAAGCAACTCTTTTTTAGGTTTGCTTTGCTTGCACGCTATACAAGTGCGCATCGGTATTTTCTTTTCCATATTATCGCCCAAATGACTATTCTGCATCTACTGCGCCATCATCAATAGCGCCCGTTTCTGCTAATGCCATGCTCTCGCTCTTAACGTCTATCTTCCAACCAGTAAGGCGAACGGCAAGCCTTGCGTTTTGTCCACTTCTACCGATTGCAAGTGAAAGCTTATCGTCAGGAACAATCGCCATTGCACTTTCATCACCCGTTTGAACAACTTTAACTACGCGCGCGGGTGAAAGTGCGCTTGAAATGAATTCTAATGGATTTTCACTCCAAGGAATAATGTCTATCTTTTCTCCGCCTAGTTCAGCAACGATTGCGTTTACTCTTGCGCCCTTGTTACCAACGCAAGCACCGATTGCATCTACCATTGGATCTTCACTGTAAATAGCAATCTTGGTACGTTGACCAGGCTCTCTTGCAACACCTTTTACAAGAACAACGCCTTGCTTGATTTCAGGAACTTCATTTTCAAACAAGCGTTTAACCAAGCCGTTAGCTGTTCTTGAAACAACGATTTGTGCGACCCTGCCTGAATTTTTAACACGCTTAACGTAAACGTTTAATCTTTGGTTTAATTCGTATTTTTCACCGGGAACTTGGTCTCTTGGCATAAGTACGCCTTCAATTTGACTACCACCGATTTCAACGTAAACGTTTCCGTCTTCAATACGGCGAACGGTACACGTCATAAGTTCGCCTTCTTTATCTTCAAATTCGTTTACCGTGTTATCGTGTTCAATTTCACGTAGCTTTTGAAGTAAAACTTGCCTTGCGGTTTGCGCTGCAATTCTGCCGAAACTCTTTGATTGAATTTCAACGCTAACAACGTCGCCAACCTTGTATGACTTTTTGAGTTCACGCGCGTCGTCTAAGCCGATTTCCTTTTCGGGATCAACAACTTCTTCAACGATATTGCGAACGCTATAAATTCTAATCGCTTTCTTTTCGGGGTTTAACCTTACTTCAACGCCACTTGCTTCGCCTGAATGCTTTTTGTAAGCAATGGCAAGCGCGTTTTCAAGAGCGGAAATAAATTCTTCGCCCGATATGCCTTTTTGTTTTTCAAGTTCTTCTAATGCTAAAAAGAAATCCTGATTGATCATTTTTTTCTCCTTGATATAATGTATATCTATTAAATTTTTTTTATTTTTAATTGAAGTCAATGAATTCGTTCATTTTTTCAACGTTCTTTAGGTCGATTGTGAACGTTTCTTTATCGCTAACCTTAACTTTAACCGTCTTGCCATCGTAATCGGTTAAAACGCCATCATAAAACTTTTTGCCCTTTATAGAATTTTTAAGCCTAACTTCTACTTTTTGACCTATATGCGAAATAAAATCTTCATCTTTCTTAAACGGCCAGTCCACACCTAAGCTTGAAACGTTAAGCCTATAAGGCTCGTTAAAAGTTGGGTCAAGTTGGTCGAGTGGCTCGTCTATTGCACGGTGAAAAACTTCGCACGTGTCAAGGTCAACACCACCGTCTTTGGTAATATAAATAGTAAGTTCAGGGTTTTTACCTTGCTTAAACTCAACGTCTTTCACGACCACACCAACGCTTTCGCCTATTGGCAATAAAAATTCTAAAATTTCTTGATTAGATTTTACTTTCATGTCATTTCCTTATAAAAATATGAGAACGGCAAGCCGTTCTCATACAAGTAAGCATGTATTCTTTAGCATACATATAATAACATATTAAAATTTCTTTTGCAAGCGTTTTTTCGCCTTTTTATATATTTAATATATAAATAAGCGTGCTTTTTGCCGAATTTAAGTATGGTGCTTAAGAAAAATCCCCAAAACCAGCAAAACCGTGATATACAATCGCGTCATATATGCATTGATCGAACGCAAAATCTTCTAAAGAATTTTTGGGATACTCATCTGTTAAATAAGCGAAAATTGACCACTCTGCATCTTTAGTATACGTTCCACTTCCATCAAAATAAAAATTTTCACCTTCTGTAAACGTAATCTTTTTAGTATAAACAACGCCATCTTCAATCTTAAATTCGGGCATAGTTAAAATTTCATAATATTTTTCAACCAAAGCACTTCTTTCGCTTTGAGTTTTATCCGCCCTACGTTCATTTACAGCTTGCGTTAAAAGCCCTAAAACATCTATACCGTCTTTAAATTGCAAAAAGCGGAACCTTATGCTTTTTTCTATATCGTGGATAGAGTCATACCAATTGTCAGTTACAGCGTCCGCAAGCAGTTGTTTTGCAACTTTTGTGCTGTTTACCATAATTATTGGAGAAGTATTTATATCCTTAAATGATTTGCTAAACTCCGCTGAATACTTATCTCTCCAGTTAAATCTATTATAGTTTGGATCAAAATATTCAACGTTTTCTGGCACGTTTATATACTTAACAAAAGGACCTAATATACTTTGGCGTAACACTCTTTTTACGTTTGAATTTATGGTTACACTTAAATGATGCATATTTGCGTATTGATGAACAAGGTCACCTTCTTTTGTGCAAAGAAAAGTTCCGTCAGTATAATAATGGTTCCCACCGTTAACCTTTATATCTCTATCACCAATAAAGTACATTTCATTATACCCTAAACTTGGGCGTTGCAAATCAACATAGTAGGCGGTTGAAGGAATTTCCAAATCTTCTTGCCCGTCTGTAATTAAACGGATAGTTCTAACGCCTTCGCTAAATTTAATTTTATCAACCGCAAAGAACCAATCTAAATCCAGAGTAGTTCCATTAGAATTTTCAGTATATAAATAAAAATTTTCTATGCAACCTGGCACGATTAAAGTTCCTATTTTTACTTGTGCTTCAGATTGATAATAGCTCACTGAATGAACACTGAATTCTTTAACGGGCTTACCTTCTATAGTTGAAGGAATTGTTAAAGTTTCAATTTTGTTTTGCTGATAATACTCATCCGTAGCCACCCCAACAATAACGGCATAGCTGTTATCAACAATATAATATTCCCAGCAGCCAATAACGCCTTTGACTTCGCCTATGTAACTTTTCCATTTAACGTCATGCACGGTAGTTTTCTTTTCATTCTTATATGAAAACTCAAACTCAAATTCATCGTGAAAATTGTGCCACATATTTTTGCCCGTTTTGTCTAGGATAATCTCAATTATCGTTTTGTTTTTATCCAAATATTGTTGTGGCAAGGTCGTACTTAACGTCGGCTCGTTTCCCTCTCTATAAAACGGCAACACACTGCTATACTTATAATAGGCATCATAATATCCAGTCGCATAAACGGTAAAATCAAGTTCCATACTGGGATAAGCATACTCTTGCCCGTTACCATTATAGCAGTTTAACGCTACTGCTCTATCCAACTGATATTTTGGATAAAAATCATTATCTGCGCTTTCTACAGGGGTTGTTACTCTATAGATAAAATCTTCATCATAGAAATATCCACAAAAAACATAGCCGGCTTTTTCTTCGTGTACTTGCTGACTTATAATTTCAGGGTCAAAATCTTCGCCCTTATCACGTTCAGGCTTTGAGCACCCAACAACAAACGAACCCAAAAGTACACAAACAGTAAGTAATAAGAAAACAATTTTCTTCATAAACAATTTCCTATAAAATATTTCATATTCAATTTAACATAAGGCTATCACAATGTCAATAGCAAGTATGAAAAAACACTCCCTAAAAGGAGCGATTAAATTTTTATACCACATGTAATCTTTATGTTTTGTCGAATTTGTATATTTATCTAACTTCAAAGGCGAAAACTTGCGATTAGTGCACTGCCGAATTTAAGTTTGTCTATCTCTTTATGCACAATCTAAACAAAATGCCTTAATACAACAAAAAAACTTGACTTTTTGCAAAAAGTCAAGTTTTGTTCTTTTTTTGCGGTTATTATTTACCGTGTTTAATTTTCATTAGTTCAATAAATATTTCAGCCGTTGCATAAGCGTCGCTAAGCGCGCGGTGATGGTGGAACACAACGCCAAAATGCTCAGCCAAAGTATGCAAATCGTGACGGCGAAGTTGCGGAAGCGTGCCCCTTGCAACTTCAACGCTGTCTATTACTTGATTTTTAATTTCGTAATCTTCTGCCCCAGCAAAGCGCTTTAAGAACTTCATATCAAAGTCAGCGTTGTGCGCAACCAAAACCGCGCCTTCAATAAACTTAATAAAGTCGGGTAAAACCGTGCTTACTTTAGGCGCGTCTTTAACCATTTCTTCGCTGATACCGGTTATATTAAAGTTTTCTTCGGTTATGCGGTAATCTGGTTTTATAAGCGAAGTAAACTGCTCGGTCAACTTTCCCCCAACAAGTTTTACCGCACCTATTTCAGTTATGCCGTTATTCATAAAGTCGAGCCCCGTAGTTTCAAGGTCAAACACAACAAAAGTTTGTTCGGTAAGTTCGATCGGCAAGCTATCGTTCATATCAAAAACGCTTTTAACTTTAACCGTGTTTGCTGGGCTTGGGAAAACGTTGCGATATTCTTTTGGCGCAGTCTTTTTATATCTATCTTTTTTAACAAAGTTTTTTGGGAAAGTACAACGATTAATTTTATCAAACGTGAACGACCTTCTTCCGTTATATTCGCCTATATTACCACGCGCTATTATCGCCTCACCAACTGTAATATCTTTTATTTTGGTATAAGTGCTTTTCTTTGAAAAGTAAACGCCACTGGTTTTGCCAGTCGTATCGTCTATATGTATTATAAAAAACGGCTTGCCGTTTTTGGTTTGGCGTTCTTGAATATCGGTAACAGTTCCGCACACGGTAACGTCACCAGACACTGCGTCTTCAATATACAGCGCAAGGTCTCCCATGTTTTCATCATCAACCACCACAACGTCACTGACCTTTATGGTTCGATGCTCTATTTTTTGAAGTTCGCTTTCAAAAACCTCTTCGTTAAGTAGGCTTATGGTTTCTTCTTGAGCCTTGACTTCGGTGCTACCTGCAAAATCAGAGCAAAAACACTTTGACAAGTGTTCGTTTAATTTACTAAGCGCACCATTTTTGCTAACGTATTCAGCACCGTCCTTAGTCAGCCTTAAAACGTATTTAACAAGGTTTCCAACTACGGTTGATATTATATCGGTCGGCTTTAAGAATATACTAACTGACGGATAGTTTGCGTTTAAGTAATTGAAAATTTCTACGTTAATAAGCTCGTCGTTGCTGACTATTTTTTTAATGCTAATTTCAACCACGCTAAAAGCAGGCGACGTGATTGTTTCCGCCTCCTTTAGTATTTTTTCTTGCAACTCGCCGTCAACGGCTTGGTCGCATATAAAGTTGTAACGGATTTTTCTTGCTTCCCTATCAATCTCGACAGAGCTTATGCGTAAATTCATAAGCTTAATATCTAATGAGCGAAGATCGGCTAAAAATTCACCGCTTGTCTTTATTGTATGCACTTATCTATTTCTCCAAAAAATTCCCGTTCAACATCCTGTTCGGCAACTTTTTTTATTATTTTACCTTTTTTGAAAATAATGCAACCATCTTTTCCGCCCGCAACGCCAAGGTCGGCATCACTCGCTTCACCTGGGCCGTTAACAGCACAGCCCATAACAGCTATCTTTATGCGCTGTTTTACGTTAGACGTATATTCTTCAACCTTTTTCGCAAACCCCATGCAGTCCCACGCACATCTTCCGCAAGTGGGGCAAGCTATTAGTTCAACGCCAGCATCATATAAATCAAGGGCGGAAAGTATAGCTTTTGCTGTTTTAACTTCTTCAATCGGGTCTGCTGATAAACTCACCCTTATAGTATCGCCTATACCCTTGAGTAACAGCGAACCTATACCTATTGCGTTCTTAACAATACCACTATGTAGAGTGCCTGCTTCGGTAACGCCAACGTGAAGCGGATAGTCACAACGTTCATGCACGTATTCATACGCTTTGACCGCAAGGTTTACGTTTGATGCTTTTACTGATACCACAATATTTTCAACACCGTGTTTTTCAAGTATTGCAACGTTTTTTAATGCGCTTTCACCAAGTGAAACTTCATTTTTGCCGTATTTAGCTAAAAATTCTTTATCAATACTGCCCGTGTTTGAGCCGACGCGAACTGCGACCCCGCTTGCCTTTAAAGCTTGCGCCACTTCAGCAACGTTGTTTTCGCCACCTATATTACCGGGATTGATGCGGATTTTATCCGCTCCCCCGTCAATAGATTGTAGAGCAAGTTTATAGTCAAAATGAATATCGGCAACAAGCGGAACTGACACGTGTTGCTTGATTTTTTTGAACGCAAAAGCATCTTGGCTGTCAAGCACGGAAAAACGCATAACGTCAAGCCCGGCTTGTTGTAAGCGCAAACACTCGTTTACAGCACGCTCCACTTCGCACACCTTAAACGTTGCCATCGATTGGATTTTCACTCTTTCTCCGCCACCAATAATGACGTTACCAACACGAACTTTTTTACTCATGCGCTTATTATATCACAGTTTTTTATAAAAGTAAAGGATAAATTAAATTACCTTTAACTTGTTTTCATAAGCAAAAAACCGCCGTTCGTTAGGAACAACGGCGGTTTATAAATGCTGTTTTACAGCCCTGAATTTACCCTATACCCATAAAGCACGCTTTCATAATAATCATCAAGATAGATAACAAGCTTCTTTTCGCCCTTAAAAGCATAATACGCATCTAGTGGGGCGAGCGTATCGAAATATCCGCACACGCAATCTATTACGTCTGCATAGTACCCCATATCTACAAGTTGATCTTTAGTAAACTCACCCGTGGTAACTTCTAAATACTGAATTTTTAGGCTCATCTGTATTTGTTTAATACGGTTTTCGCTGTTTTGTTCTTTTTCATCTAGGCTGTTGTTGTACTTAAAAACTTCCTTGTCCAACTCGAAACGCTTTTCTTTAAGTTCTAAAAGCTTTTTTTCCTTATCGCCAGCGTGCGCTATTGCAAAATAGTCGTTGGCGTTTTCAAGCTGAGTACGCAATACACTTATTTGCGAGTTTATGTCAGCAATTTCAAGGCTGGTCTTATAGTTTATTTGGGCAAGCTTTGAGTTCTTATCGCTTTCAAGTTTTGCCGTTTGAACTACAACCACGTTAGAGTTGATAAGCCCCGCCTTTATAGCTTGGCTTTCTACTTTTTTTATGCTCTCTTCAAACGTTTTATTTACACTTTGAATTTGCTCTTGTTTTGAACTTTCAATAAGCGCGAGCTTGTTTTCAAGCTGAGTAATCTCACCTTTAATCTTGCTCACGTATTCACTTTTTTCACGCTCGTGTTGGCTAGACAAAAGCACTTCCGTCTCTTCAATAAGTTGTTGATCGGTTTTGGACGTGTAGTCTAACCGCTCTAATTTTAACGGTTTTAGCATTACGTCTTCGTAAGCTTCTCTGCGAATCCTATAGTAATAATATAGGTCGTTTAATACAACGTACATTTCTTCAAGGCTAGTTGGTATGTTAAATTGCATATTTATTCCCCCGCTACTATATATTTTAATTTTAGGTTGCACACGTTAAACGCTGAACCTTGCCCCGTGAGTGTAATTGTAAAGTCGTTTGACGTGCAGTGCGTTTTTAAACATAGTCTACCGCCTGAAAAATGAAGCGTTCTTTTCGCACTTTGACCTTCTAACAACAACGTAACTTCACCATTAGAGACAAGTGAAACACCGACAATAGTCTTTTTACCCGTTTGCCAAAGGTCAAGCTTTTTACTGCGCCAAAAAGCTTGTTTATCAGTTTTTTCTTCGCTTTTAAGCAAAAACACTTTACCTTCACCATCACAGTAATATCCACCATCTGCTACGCACTGAACGTTATGAGCACAAAATTCAAGCGTTTTTTCAAGTGTGTTATACATCATCAACTTTACGTCTGTACTGCCATTTTGCATTAGGCAAGATAAATGATTTGCACCGAAACATGCCGTGCAGTCACCATAAAAACTACTTACTTTATCTAAATCAACAATAGTTTCAACTACAGAGTTTCCATTAAACGCCATCAACTTTGTATCACAGTAAAAATAAATTTTACCCCCAACACTTTGCACGCTACCTTGCTTAACGTTACTAACGCACTCATCAAGCCGTTTTAGTGAAAACACCGTCTGTTCGTCAGGGTAAAGTTTATATATAGCACTCTCACAAAATATATACAGTCCATCACTTAAAGTTGCAATGCCCTTTATCTCACCGTCTTGTTGCTCAACCGTAAACGTGCCCACTAAACCAGAAACCGAAAAGGTAGTAAAGTCAAACTGTGCTCCAAAGCTTATGGTTTTTTCATTAGCGGTAAAAATTCTGCCTTGATAGACCTGCGCATACTTTCCAAATGGTATGTTAAAGTTTTGCCCGTCAATATAAGCCTCAGTTTTTGTAACGATCAAAGTTTTGTTTTGTCCTTCAACAACAACGCTTTCAATAATAGGAATATCTTTTACCCCTTGCATAACAGTCGTTATATTTTGCCCGTCGTAACAAAGTATTTTTTGCGTGTCCGTATACGCGTAAATTTTGCCATTTTTGTTATATAGTTTTACAATTTTACAAGAAAAATCGCATACGTCAACGCTTTTTGAAGCAAGTGTTAATTTTTTATCAATCTTTACATTTTTAGAAAAAGCGGTCAAAGATAAAAAATCAATCTCTCCCGTTTTCTTGACCGATAACTTGGGATTTTTTATCGATTTAAGTCCCATTACACCCAACTCCTCTGTTTTATTGATTTGTTTTTTGGAAAGCAAATTTCACAAATTTCGTCAACGTAACGCTTGTGCCAAGTTACAGCCTCGTCAAAACGCGCTTCTGTAATACAATACTCGGCACAAAGTGCATACGCCAAAACTCGCGCGTTAACCTTTGGATTAGAAAAAGAAAATTCATCTTCCAAATCGTAGTTGGGCGGTATAAACTCGTATTCAATGTTACTTGCATTATAGTTACATTTAACGTATTCGGCTGTTACTTGGTAAGGTGTAGAATTGCCGTTCGTATCGGTAACGTCAATAATTCTAACAGCGCGCTCGGTAAGATCTGTATAATATACTTTACCGCTTTGAAAGTTTACTTTTTCCTGCTTTGTCATGGGCACGTAAGTACACGCTAATTCGTTTATAACCAAATTGCAAAGTGAACTCATATTGGCTACCGTCGATAAAGTGGCGCTATCAGGCGAACCACCACTTAGGTAATCTAAAACGTTTTGTTTGTTTAACAACAAACAGCTAATTTTTATTATTTCTTTAACGTTCATAAACCCTCCTATTTAAAATAATTGCCGAGCCAATCGGCTCGGCAACCACTTACAAATTATTTTTCAGTTATGCCTGCAAGCATACCTTGACCATTTGGACGATCGCAAATAAGCTCTGCATACTTAACCAAAGTTGCCGTGTAAATAGGCTTACCTGCAACTTGTTGTAAAATTCTGCCGTCGTCACCAGCTAACCATTCCCAATCACAAAGTTGATGTAAAGTAAAGTCGTTGGTGTTAAGAAGGAACATTGTGCCCTTAGGACAGAAGATATCTGCAATAATAGGGATTCCATTATATGACATTGCAGTATAACCACCTTTAAGCTCCATAGTGTCAAGCGAACGGCTTTTTGCGCTAAACATTTGTTGAATAGCACGGCGTACGCCCATAGAACAAATAATCATATTTATGCTGTTACCACTTTCTTGCTCGATAGTGTCAATAGCTGTTTGAATTTTAAGCTCGTTGAGTTCACCAACACTTTCATCAACGTAAGGCTGAATCCAACCATGTTCCATTCTATCTAAGCCGTATAAAGGAACTGTTCCAGTAATATCAAAAATTGTTTTTAAGCCTGTGATTTCGTTATTTAAAGAACCTTGAATAGTAATAAAACATTGCGCACCTACAACGTTACCATCAACGCCGCCCACAATGCCAACAACTTTATCTCTTTTGCTAACGGTGCTTACCATAGCTCCTTTAATCTTAAGGTTGTTAGATTGGTCGTAAATGTCAATGAGCATACCTTCGTAAACGGCGCTAGCATCGTCTACAACCATAAAGTCTCCAAAAAGTTCGGTAACGGTTGCAAGCCTGCCTGAGCCATCACCAAATAGCATTCTGCCAAAATTGAACTTACTTGACCTAATAAGACTTTCCATTTCAGCGTTCAAGAGATTTACGAACGCACCCGAGTTGTTCTGAGATGCTCTTATTGCCTTGTCTGAAATTTCAATCGTGCCGTAAAGGTTTTTAAGTGGAACTACAAATTCCTTGTAGTCGTTTTTTGAAGAAGTGGGTAAATTACCATCTTCAGTGCCTGCACCTATACCCCCGTTCAAGCCGAAAGTAGTTAACTTTCTAACTTCTTTGCCCCAAACGTTGTTGGTGCTTTTTTCAATAGCTGCAAAGAATGGGTTTATCTTTGTATTAAGCTGTTCACTAACAGCATCTAAATAAAATGATTTTAACGCTTTATCTGCGTTTGCTAATGTAATTGCCATTTTTTCTCCTTAATTTGATTGTTTGCTAAAAAATTCTTGTGCGAGATTTCCCGCGTCGCGAACGGTAACGGGCTTACTATTTAACGCCTTCACGCCTACGCCTTGTCCATCCATTACTATCGCGCTGGGCTTTTTGCCCAAAATTTCACCGAGATATTCTTTTAAGATTGTTTGTTTATCTTCTAAGGTTGTATGCTCGATGGCGGTTGCTTGCTCACCTTGATGCACGGGCGGGATAACCTTGTCGTCCGTTGGCAATTTGGCCTCTAACTCTTTTATTTTCTGACAGCGTTTGGTAAATTCAGACTGTAAAGAGTTATAAGCATCTAAAAGTGCACTCACGTCCTTAAACTTGCCTAATGAGACTTCGCTTCTATGCTCGCCTATTTTCCCTTCCGCCTCTGCGGTGTGCGATATAAGCTCTGTTTGTTCATTGATGTTTTGCATGTATTTATTCTCCTTGTTGGGTATCAATTTTATTTTTTTCTTTATGCGCCTTTATGTGTGCATAATATCTTTGCTTTTGTGCTTCGCTTAACGTGTCAAACTCACTCAAAACGTAACGCGTGTGCTCATCAATATGCACTGCGTTATCATCAATCTCGTCAGTTGCAATTTCTTTAGTGCGAAGCCTATTGTTTTCTTTTTGTGCCTTATCCTGTTGTAGCCTTGCCAAGCCTTTTTGATAATCAAGCTCTTTATAGCCTAAAAGTGAAAGAACTTTTTCTTTAACTTCGGGGCGGAGTTTACCATTTTCGTCGGTGAGAAGTCCGCTCTCGTACAACTTAAATATCATTTGCTTTTTTTGGCGGGGTGTGTATAAGAGTTCATTTTCGTTTACAATATAAACGTCGTCCGAACTAACGGCGGTTTTATCCGCATAAACGACCCTGACTTTATTAAAATCATCTTGATATCTTATCGCGCGTACTCCCGCTGAAAACTGTGCGTAAAGCCTTATTATTTGACGGGATATTTCAAGATAACTTCTTCTTATTGTTTCTGCTGCCATGTATAGCCTTGAGTTATCTTGTTCAACTAAAATTTCAAGTGAAGTTCCGCTTGAAAGCGTTGCGTTAGATGAACTTGACGTAACGTTGCTAACCCCGCTTATGATAACAAATTCATTAAGCAGTTTTTCTTCTTCCTCATTAAAGTCGGTGGGCATTGTCATTTCGTTCATAAGTTCGGGGGCTTTTGTGCCCTGTCTATACACCAAAACCTTGCCCGGTGATAAGCCTTCTTCTGCTAAGTCATCAACGTCCATAGACCCATCTTCAACGGTCATAATCCCCATTGAAAGCCTATTCATAAACTCGTGCTTGCGATTTTTTACGGCGTTGAACGCACGCTGAATAGGTATTAACCTTTCAATAACGCTCGTACCAAAAAAACTACCCGCCTGTTCAAAAGAACGTTGTTTTACAAATGGGAAAGTCCTAGTTCCATTTTCACCGTTCATATACGGTAATTCACCCATACACAAAAGTTTTCCGCCTGCCACTGCAACAAACTGACCTAACGGATTTTCCTTTGTAGGCTTAACGTATCTTTCAATTACTATAACCGCATCTTCTAAAATACTTTTTGAGTTTTTAGAGTTGGTTAAAGTGGTGATTTCGTTTAAGGTTGTTACGTTAATTTTTTCGCCCTTGACGTCAATTCCATATTTTTCTTTTACTTCTGCCACCGTCATTGCTCTTGCGTGAATTATGCTTTGGCAGTCTTCAACGTCTTGAGCGTAAAGATTGTCGGGGAAAATTTCAAACGGTGAAACGGAAATTACTTTTACTTCACCTTCGAAAACGTCTTTACCGTCAACTTCGCCAACCTTATTTCCACCGTTAACGTCCCACACCACCTTATAAAACCCCGTGCCACAAGTTTCACTCCAAACTGTTGCATTTTCAACAACGGTGTTGAGTTTTGTTGACTTAAATGCACTTTCTAACAGCTTTTCTGCAAGAGATGCGGCGGCAACGTCTACGTCGTCATCAGTCTTTGGCCTAATAGAAACGGTTGGTGCAACCATCGATAGTTTTGATAAACGAGTATCGATAATAGGTGCAATATGATTGTAAACACCACGATTTTGCCAATAAAACGTTTTTTCGTCTGCCAATATTTCGCCACGTGCGTTTATGTCACAATACTGATTTCCGCTCAAAAAATTACGGTTCAACTCCCACTGTCTTTCAAGAAGTAATCTTTCGGCCTGTCTTTTTTCAAAATCGGCTTGCACGTCTAAAATAAGGTTCTCTATATACTTTTCCTTTTGTGTTTGCGAATTCTTTAAGCTTACTTTTGTCAATTCTTTTCTCCTTCCTTATTCATTGTTTTAAGTAGATTAAGCAATCTTTGTTTTTCTTCTTCAAGCTGAGCGTCGCTTAGCTCGCTTACGTTTTTTTGTTCTCCTTCAAGCAGAATTTTAAGTGCGGTCATATCGGGCGGAACGTTTTTTATTGTGACTTTTTTCTTTAACAACCTTACTTCGCCCTGCTCGTCGCCTGCGTATTCTTCAACCACTTCAGTTGCATCATACCCAAGTGCTTTTTTTATAAGCACACTTTCTATTTGCTCTTTAGACAACTTGCTTTTTTGTTTACCTTTTTCTTTCATTCATAATTTTTCTTATCAACCTTTCCTTATCTTTTTGAATTTGAGTTTTTTGTTTTTTTGGCGGAGTGTTTTCGGGCTTGGTCATAAGATAATAGCGCAGTTCGTCTAAACAGTGGTCATCTGCTTTTTTTGGCGTTTCGCCTTCTGCCCATCTATATGATTTAAGCTCCCTTATCAAGTTAACACAATTACTGAAAACGTAAAGTTTAGGCTTGCCGTCAGTTACTTTCAAGTACTGTTTCACCCGCTGAATTCCGCTAAATAAATCTTTGTTCACGTTGGGATTTACAATAATATTGCACTCGTAAAAAAGTTGCGTAACACTCTTTAACGACGCCAAAGTCTTTTGGTTGGCAGCGCTGTCAATAAGCGCGTTTAATCTACCTTGGCTATCACGTTTCCAGCTTAGCATTTTACTTATCCTTTCAATGTTTTGCGCGTGATAATCAACTCCCTTCCCTGCTTCAAACCACTCTGCCACAACGTATACGTTCCCATCATAATCAACCGCATACCAGTGCGCTGACAGTGGGTTGTTTAAACCTGGGTCTATTGAAATATTATCTTGCCAGTCAAAAGGCACGTTGAACGGTTCAATGACGTGTACGTTTTCATCAAATTCTGGATAAACCATTCCAAAAGACGCCTTAAATCTGCCGTACCGCCTACTTTCCAACTGGTCGCTTGAAAGTGACGTTGTAAGAGCATCTACTTCTTCCGTGTTTAAATAAGGGTTGTCTGCCCATTCCATAAACTCATACCATACTTCTTTATTGTTGTTTACGTTTTGGTATATTTCATCGTGAATAAACGTTAACCCCTTTAACGGCGTCATAGTACCGAAAATATCACCACGTTTATCAAGAACACGCATACGGCACTCATCATAAATATCTTTGGGCGGTTCTTCATCAAACCACACGAAATCAAGCGAACTACCTTGAAATTTTTCTCTGCCTTGGTCACAAGACTTAAAGCCTATAACAGACACTCCTCCAAACACGTTTTTAATGCGTATTTGGTCAATTATACCGTACTTTAGGCTGTCTTTCTTGCCTGAAAGCATAGTAACGTCATCAATCCAAGCGGGATTTAAGTAAGATAAAATTTTGGCTTGCGCAACGTCACGCTGGACTTGTTGCGACAACGATACCACCCACCCAAATACGTTTTTTCTGTTTTGTCTATACGGGTGGACACCGCGCGCCATGTATATACACTCAACTGCACCGCACTCCGTTTTCCCACTACGATTACCACCAAACACCCACCTATTTTTCTTTTGGCATTTGTGGAAAGCAATTTGCTTTAAGTGCTTTTTATCTCCACTGTTATATTGTGCTAACCTATCTTCCCCACGCCTTTTTAATTGCTCTTTTTCAATTTGTAATATCCTTTCAACTATCTCACGCATACTTCCCCTTCAAGCGAGCACATTGTAACACTTGTTTTCGTAATGTAAAGGGGGTTGTGACGGGTAAAAATAAAAAAATATTTTTCGCTTTTTTTAGGCCTAATAACGCGCGTTTTCCTTTTTGATTTAATTGATTTATATTTTTTGTTAAAGAATATTTTGGAACTTTAGAAGAATATTTTATGACTATATATTGAAATTTATAGTGTATAATATATAGTGATAAGAAAAATGATTAGTAAGGAGAATCATATGAGAAAATTTTTAAAATTGTTTTTGACTTTATGCTTAACTCTTGCATTAGGTCTAGCACTTGTTGCATGTAGCGCACCCGCACCCGATAACGGCGGTGGTGGCGATCAAGGTGGCGGTAATGAAAACCCACCTGCAACCTATTCTTCTATTACCGCTAGTGAATGGGCTACTGTTATAGAAAATTCTACTAACGCAAACTTTACTGGTAAAGAGTACTATAACCTATCTTCTTGTCCGTTTTATGAAATTGACATTGAATATTATACTGTAAGTTACAATACTAACGGCACTAATCCTGTAGAAACTAGCGATAGTGATGAAGTATTGCAGATAATCGCTCTCTTTGATTTCTACAAAGATTTTGAATTTAGTGACCTTACGTTTAACGATCAAAACAACACCTATTCTTATGCTAGCCCTGTTGTTATCAACATAACTAAAGGTATTAACAACGTTACTTCTACCGGCAGTCTCACCTACTCTACCTATACTTATTCAAATATCGTAATTAAGCTTAACTCTAACAACACTTATATTAGTGAAATTTCAGTTCAAAGAGTAAGAGCGTACGACGGTGGTAGCGAAACTACGAATTTAATTCTTAAATACGAAAATTACGTACCCGTTGCTTAATTTATAAAAAAAAGGATAGACGAAAAGTCTATCCTTTTTTTGAAAACTAATTATAAAAATTAAACCGCCCAACATTTTAGGTTTGGGCGGTTTTTTGTTGTATTTTTTTGTCGATAGGTGCTTTATTATAAGTTTGTTTCGGTTATAATCTTAAACACTTTTTCAGGATGACGCTTTTTATGTTCGTTCTTTAGCGTTTTTCCTTTGGTTGTTCTGCCTTCAATAGACACGTCTTCAGTATTTACGGTAAATGCTACTTTTAACGTATCAATAATAGCAACGTCGTAAGGCTGTTTTACGTATGATGCAAACGCAACAAGCGAATCTTTGCCAAGTTCAACTATTTTAACGCCTTTTCTATACCTTGCCATAGGCTCTATTTCTGCAGCAATGACTCTCTTATAAAAACCCGCGTCGGTAACGATAACAAACTCGCCTTCTTCATCAATTTGTGATACGAATATGAGTTTATCGCCCTTGTTTAAGTTTACTCCCTTTACACCACCTGCAACCCTGCCTTGAACAGGAATATCATCTTTCAACGCGTTGAGTGCTAAACCGTTTTGCGTTACGAAAGCAATGGTTGTTTCGGGTAAATCTTGCTCAACACCAATAAGTTCGTCACCATCTTTTAATTTAATTGCTTGATAGTATGGTTTAAGCAAATTGTATTCTGCCCACTCTGTCTTTTTAATCAACCCGTCTTTAGTGTAGAACAGCAAGTGCCCATCTGGGAGTTTATCTTCATAAACGGCAAAAAATGCAATTGGATATTCATTTCTTGCACACTCTTTTGCAACCGAATTGAACTTATGTCCTTTGTCACGGTAACGACACTCGGGTGCAACTTCCAAGTCAATCTTACAGCAGTTGCCAAGGTTGGTAAACGCAAGCAAGGTCATATCACTTTTTGCTTTTATGGCAAACTTGATAAAGTCTTCACTATCAGCGTTTTCTTTAACCTTTTTGTCGCTCATATTGAAGTTCTTTTGCGTCATTTTCTTGAACGCTTTACCTGCGGTTACACCAACAACTAAGTCGTCAACCTGCTTTAATTCTTTTTCAACGCTTTGAATATCGAGCTCAGTTCCGCCCAAAACAACGTTGCTTCTTCTATCTTCAGCAAACTTTTTCTTAACGGCAAGCAACTCGCTTTTTACAACAGCCATTTGTTTAGCTTTTGAATTGGCAATTTCGCTAAGTTCTGCTATAAGTTTTTTAAGAGCTTTAAGTTCTTCTTCAAGCTTATTTACTTCAAGCTTTGTTAAACGAGCAAGCCTTAAATCAAGTATTGCAGTTGCTTGAACTTCGCTAAGAGAAAATCTTGCGCGAAGCTTCGCACGTGCATCAGCCGTGTTTTCTGCGCCTTTGATTATTTTTATAACTTCATCAATATTTTTAACGGCAACTATAAGCCCTTCTAAAACGTGCGCACGTTCTTTTGCCTTTTCTAAGTCAAACTTGGTGCGCCTTAAAACAACTTCACGTTGATAATTAACGTAATAGCTAATAATTTCCAAAAGACCAAGTTGACAGGGCTTACCATTTGCAATAGCAACCATGTTGATACCAAAGCTCGTCTCTAAATCGGTATTCTTAAATAAGTATGCAAGTATAGCCTTCGCGTCTGCGTCTTTTCTAAGCTTAATAACAGCGCGCATGCCGTTTCTATCCGATTCGTCAACTACGTCTGCTATCCCACCCAAAAGGTCTTTCTTGTCTTCTTTAAGGTCAGCAATCTTCTTTAATAAGTTTGCTTTGTTTACTTGATAAGGAAGTTCGGAAATAACCAAATTTTGCTTATCGCCCGTTTCTTTTTCTATGTTTACGCGCGCTTTAATTTTAATCTTTCCGCGCCCCGTTTTATAAGCTTCTTCAAGTTCTTCGCCCGCAATGATATAACCGCCCGTTGGGAAATCAGGCGCTTTTATGTGTTTCATCATATCCTTTAGGGATATTTTTGGGCTATCGATATACGCAATAGTTCCGTCAATAACTTCGCAAAGGTTGTGCGGTGGAATATTTGTTGCAAGACCAACGGCAATCCCCGTTGTACCGTTAACCAAAAGGTTTGGATATCTTCCAGGAAGTGTTGCTGGTTCTTGAGTAGTATCGTCAAAGTTAAGATTAAAGTCAACCGTATCTTTATCAATATCTTTTAACAGCTCAAGTGCAAGCGGTTCAAGCCTTGCTTCAGTATATCTATATGCAGCCGCACCGTCACCGTCGACAGTACCAAAGTTGCCTTGTCCGTCGATAAGTGGCATTCTCATATTAAAGTCTTGCGCCAAGTGTACTATTGCGCCGTAAACAGAGCTATCACCGTGCGGGTGGTATTTACCCAAAACTTCGCCGACTATTTTTGCACACTTTTTATAAGACTTATCGGGGGTTAACCCCATTTCGTACATTGCGTATAAAATACGGCGTTGAACGGGCTTTAAGCCGTCTTCAACCCTTGGTAAAGCACGGTCTAAAATAACGTTTTCCGCATACGGTATCATTGAATTTTTTAACACTTCGTCAAGTGAACTTAAAATTATACCTTTGTTGTTTTCCATTTTATCTACCTAATCTTTAAGAGCGTTTGATTTTTGCGAACTTATCTTCCTTGTTAAAGTTTGCGTTTTCAAAAATGTATTTTTTCCTTTCGCTAACTTCATCACCCATAAGCACGGCTATAAGCCTATCTGCTTCAACCGCGTCTTCAAGAGTTACCTGCATAAGTGAACGAGTTTCTGGGTTAAGCGTTGTTTCCCAAAGTTGACCGGGATTCATTTCGCCAAGCCCTTTATAACGCTGAATTTCCGCACCGCGCCCGATTTTAGTTCTCTTCACTTCAAGCTCTTTATCGTCGTAAGCATAATCTTCAACCTTGCCTTTTGTAAGTTTGTATAACGGTGGCATGCCAATATAAACGTGCCCCGCCTTAACAAGCTCTGGCATATATCTAAAGAAGAACGTCAATAGTATTGCTCTAATATGCGCGCCGTCTTGGTCGGCATCAGACAAAATTATTACTTTGTGATATTTTAAGTCCTCAATATCAAATTCAGAGCCTATCCCCGTACCAAGTGCTGAAATTATCGTTCTTATTTCTTCATTTTGAAGGATTTGTTCAAGTTTTTTCTTTTCAACGTTTAACGGTTTGCCCCTAAGCGGTAAAATCGCTTGATATTGGCGCATGCGCGCTTGCTTTGCACTGCCACCAGCAGAGTCGCCTTCCACTATAAAAAGCTCGTTAAGTTCCGGCTTTCTACCCGAACAAGCTGAAAGTTTACCAACTAGGTTTTGCGCTTCTATACTCTTTGACGCCCTTGCTATTTCTTTTGCCTTTTTTGCCGCAAGCCTTGCTTTCGCAGCAGACTGCGCTTTGGCAATAATAACGTCAAACACCTTTGCAAGCTTTTTGTTTTTCATAAGTGTGCCAAGTTCGTTTACGGTAACTGATTCTACTGCTGGGCGCGCTTCGGGATTGCCAAGCTTGGTTTTTGTTTGACCTTCAAACTGAACGTTTTGCATTTTTATGGATACGATTGCCGTTAAGCCTTCCTTAAAATCGTCACCTACAAAATTATCGTCTTTATCTTTTAGAATATTTCTTTCCCTAGCGTAATCGTTAAGTGAACGCGTTAGCCCCGAACGGAAGCCCGTTTCGTGCATACCACCTTCACCCGTGGGAATATTATTAACGTAAGAATAAACACCGTCGGTATATGCATCGGTATATTGAATTGCAATTTCAACGTTAATGTTGTCTTTAACCGCAGTAAAGTACAACGGTTCACTATAAAGAGTGGTTTTACTTTCATTAAGATATTTTACAAAGTCAACAATACCGCCGTCGAATTTATAAGTACGGCTGTAATCGGTATTTTCATCGTAGAATTTTATTTCTAGACCTTTATTTAAGAAAGCAAGTTCTTTTAGTCTTTTTAAAATGGTTTCAACCGAGAACACGGTAGTTTCAAACACGCGCTTATCGGGCATAAAGCGAATAAAAGAACCGCGCTTTTTGGTTTTAACTTTAGTGTTTTTTAACGGCGCTTTTGGCACGCCCGATTTAATCTTTCCCGTTTCCTTGTCAAGATAGCTGTGAAATTCCATTTCGTAAACGGTATCTTTATAAACTTCAACTTTAAGCCACTCCGAAAGAGCGTTTGTAACCGAAGCACCAACACCGTGCAATCCGCCAGAGTAAGAATAATTATCCGCGTTAAACTTTCCGCCAGCGTGAAGCTGAGTGAAAACTACTTCAACGCCCGAAACGCCTGCTTTAGAGTGTATATCCGTTGGTATACCACGGCCGTTATCTTCAACCGAAGCACTACCGTCTTTATAAAGCTTTACTTCAATTTTGTTTGCAAAGCCGTTTGCCGCCTCGTCAACGGCGTTGTCGACTATTTCCCAAAGAATGTGGTGAAGCCCCCTAACGCTAGTCGTACCGATATACATACCTGGGCGCATTCTAACCGCATCAAGCCCTTCAAGAATTTTAATGTCTTCAGCTTTATAAGTTGTTTTTGCCATTTTCCTTTCTCCAAAAATTACGCCATTATAAAATGCTATTTATTCAATTATACTATATCTTGTGCTTTTTTTCAAGTTATAAACGCAAAATTTTGTTTTTAAGGCGTTTATATTTGCATAAAATATAAAAACACTTGACACTTTCTTTCTCAAGGTTTATCATATATTTAACAAAGAAAAAGGAGAGTTTTATGAAAAAACTTTTAATTACAGTTCTTTCCGTTTTGCTTTTGCTCTCAACCTTTGGGCTTGTTGCCTGCTCTTCGGGCGCGCCACAAAACCCATACGTTGAAAGCGATATTACTAACGGACTAAACATAACGGATACGACGTTTAACTACTCACTTTCCGTTAACGGTGCAACAACTATCGTTGTGGTTGACGGTGATGCCGTTTCTAAAAAAATAGGCGACCAAACAACCTCAATATTTAAGCAAGGTACTAAATTCTATACTTATGCCGTAAACGAATATTGGGCAAACTCAACCAAGTATAATTCTTCAACAGGTCAAAATGGGCAAGGCGATAAAATAGTTTGGGACAAAACGTACTATACGCCTAGCGAAATAAAGACCGATGGCGAAAATCAAAGAAACGCTATTCGCGACCTTTATAAAGAGTATATCCCCGATTTAACAGGCAAGTTTGAACAATTTAGTTTTGATGGCGAAAAGCTCGTTGCTTCGAGCGTGGTTGTTGATGATGTTACTTATTCTAACCTTGAAATTTCTTTCTACGGCGACGAAAATAATCCCATAAAATCAATCTCTTACGTGCTTAACTTAGATGCCCAAGATATGCAATCAGTTTTGATTACGTTTGCTTATTACTATAAAGAAATTGACAAACCGGAAAATCTTACTTCTTATTACGGTGACGACCCAAGCGACTTAGTCGCTAACGCACCAAGCGACACTTTCTTGTTAAAGGCAGATAATTTCGTTTGTTTTTATGAAGACTTATATAGTCAACAAAACATCAAGATTGAAAAAGCGGGCGATTTAATTAAACACACAACATATAACGTTCAACAAATTAAAGTTGAAGAATATTACCAAAAAGATGGTACAAATTATTATAAGTATACAAAGTCTAACGGTGTATGGAGCGCAACGACCTGTACTCAAGCTGACTATGAAGAAAAGGAAAACTTAATGTACACAATGGTATGCTTATATAATAGCCATTACGCTAACTGCAAAACAAACTTCTCTGGCTTTATGAGTTCTGGTGACATTGCTGCATATTACAGCGTTGCAGGCAGTTCTGGTGGTGCTAAAAGTGAACATTATACTGCCATTTACGTTGCAAACGATAAAGTTGAAAAAATAGTTGTTAGAGGCACAGGCTCATCATCTAAAAACTTCTATTACGAGTTTAGTTTTGAATACGGCACGACCGTTATAAACCTACCCGTTGTAGACTAATAAATTCCTAAAACAGTAAAAAGCACACTGACCTATCAGTGTGCTTTTTTGTCGTCTTATTAAATTATACTTTCTTTTTTTGGGGATTTGGTTTACTGTTCCTTTCCCAAAAAACACCGTCCGCATAGCCTTGGATAGATTTGTCACTTTCAGCATCTTCAATTCGCTTTTGCCCCCAAGCGCAATATAGTGGATTTTGTTCAACGCCTATATACTTTCTATTAAGCTTTTTTGCAACAACACTCGTTGTCCCACTTCCAGCAAACGGATCTAAAATAAGGTCGTTTTCGTTAGAACTTGCAAGTATAAGTTTTGCTATTAACTTTTCGGGTTTTTGTGTGGGGTGGGCAGTGTTTTCAGCCATCGACCAGTACGGCACTGCAATATCATCCCAAAAGTTTGATGGACAAGTCAAGCGAAACTTCCCCTCTTCCATTTGTTGCCAATCCTTTGGCTTTCCGTTTTCTTTATACGGTGCTAAAACTTTCTTTCTTTGCTTTACCGCATCAAGATTAAAGGTGTAATTTTCACTAACGGTTGCAAAAAACACGTCCTCTAACCCATTTTTCCAGTTAGCGCTTGCGCCCCTGCCTTTTTCACGTTGCCACGTAATTCGATTGCGCAGGATAAAATTTTTGTCAATCAACGGGCCTATAACAAGTGCGCTTTTCCAGTCGCAACAAACGTAAACGCTTGCAGTTTGGTTCAACTTTGGTTTCACAGCGGTTATCCATTCTAAAGTGTATTTTTCATACTCTGTTTGCTTTTGTTTCTTAAATCCGTTACCGTGAAAATCTTTATCTAGATTATACGGCGGATCGACTATAAGCAAATCAATAGAATTATCGTCGATTTTTTTAAGCGCGTCAAAAGTATCCGCACAAACCGTGCTATTTGGCAAAATTTTATCTACCGCATGAGCATAAACGCAAGATTTTAAATATTTTTGCCCTTCTTCAAGACTAAAGTCTATTGTTTTATTTCTTACTGATTTCATAATTAGTTTTGATAAAATTTAATCCACGCGTCTGCTTTGTCAACTAAGTCTTGGTTGTCTTTTGATTTCTTTAACATTTCAATAAGCATCTCCGTTGCATCTTCCTTTTCACTTAAAATTTTGCGAAGTTTATAAACTGCGCTAAGTTCTTTTTCGCTTAACAGTAGCTCTTCTTTTCTCGTGCCCGAACGCAATAAGTCTATTGCCGGGAAAATTCTTTTTTCTGCTAACGAGCGCGATAAATGAATTTCCATATTGCCTGTGCCTTTGAACTCTTCGTAAATAACGTCGTCCATACGGCTTCCCGTTTCAATTAAGGCTGTAGATAAAATAGTAAGGCTTCCGCCTTGTTCTATGTTGCGCGCAGCGCCGAAAAAGCGCTTTGGCCCTTGCATTGCCACGGGGTCAAGCCCACCAGATAGCGTTTTTCCAGAACTTTCAATCGTGCTGTTGTACGCCCTTGCAAGTCTTGTGATAGAATCCATCAATATAACCACGTTTTGCCCTACTTCAACAAGTCGTTTTGCGCGGTTTATGACCAGCTCACTAGCCCTAATATGATGTTCTGCGCCTTCATCAAAAGTAGAGAAAACCACTTCACCTTTTATCGTGCGTTTAATGTCGGTAACTTCTTCTGGGCGTTCGTCTATGAGCAATACGATAAGTTTGATATTGGGATAGTTTTCTTCTATTGATTTTGCAATCGTTTTAATTAACGTCGTTTTGCCCGTCTTTGGTGGCGCTACTATTAGTCCGCGCTGTCCCATGCCGATAGGCGCAAACATGTCTATAATTCGCCTTGAAAGGTCTAAGTCTTGCTCGCTTTCAAGTTTAATGCGTTCAGTTGGGTAATAAGGCACTAAGTCGTCAAAGTTATTTCTTTTCAAAAAGAGCTCAGGGCTCAAATCGTTGATTGATATAACCGTTTGAAGTGCGCCGGCGTTTTCACCGTTGATTGCAGGCTTTGCAATCGCTTTTACCTTATCGCCACGTCGTAGATTGAATTTTTTTATGTTTTGCAGTGAAACGTAAACGTCTTGGCGGGAATTTTCATAGTTGTTTGCCCTTAAAAAGCCATAGCCTGATGCAGATTGTTCTAAAACGCCTTCGATAACGTATTCCCCGTCATTTAGCTTCTCAACGTCCTTGACAAAGGTCTTGCTACCATTGATGTCATAAGTGTAATCACATTCGTTTAAGAAGAACATTGAAACGTCCACAGAAAGCTTGGGTGGAGCACCGCGCTTTGAAAGAGGAACAGGTTGAATTTCTTTGTTTTGCACTGCAAGTATGTCCTTAATCAGTGTATCCTTGTTCATTGCGGCAGGAGCTTTAACACCCATTTGCCTACCTATTTCACGCAGTACGTTAAGGTGTTGTTTTTCTAAGATTTTAGTATTAAAAGTTATAAATTTTGGCATATATATCACCTTATAAACTATTTTTTTGCTTTATTGCCTTTGCGCTCATTATCCCTGATACAAACGCAAACGTAAGATTATACCCACCACAATCCCCGTCAACGTTAAGAACTTCGCCAACTATATAGAGATTAGGCACGATTTTACTTTCGTAAGTAAGTTTATCAATTTTATCTGTCTTTATACCGCCACGCGTTACTTGTGCATAAGAAAAATCTAACGAGCCGGTAACCTTTAACTTAAAGTTCTTTATCGCATAGGCAACGTCTTCAATTTGGCCGCTTTTAGCGCTTTTCATAACTGCCTGACCTATGCGCTTGTTGAGCACGCCACACAATAAATCTTCTTTCTTAACGTAGCTCTTTTTATGGCGCGTTCTTAATATCTTTTCGGTTTCAGTATAAGATAGTTCTGGTAAAAACTCAATGATGAGATACGCGTCCTTCTTGTCCGCAATACTTGCCGACACGCTAAACACCGTAGAACCCGAAACGCCAAAGTCGGTAAACATTAAGTCACCGGTCGCGCTCTTTAGTGGTTTACCCCCACTAAAAGCGGTAACGCGCGCGGTTTCTTTTAGACCTTTAAGCCCCTTTATTAAGTCTGTTTGAGTTTTAAGCTGAACAAGCGACGGATATACCGCTGTTTTTTTATGCCCTAATTCTTCTACGAGTTTATATGCGCTTCCGTCAGTTCCAAACTGTTTTCCAGCACTACCGCCGACCGCCACAACGACGTTTTGGCAAACATATTTATCCTTGTCCACACTAACGGTAAAGCCCTTTTCAGTTCTTTCGATTCTGGTAACTTTTTTATTAGTTATTTCGCATACGCCTTTATCGCTTAAAAAAGCGCGCAAAGTATCTAAAACAGAACTTGCTTGTTTTGACAACGGATATAATTTACCTTCCTTTCCGCTAGATAAGGGAATACCTAATGAATAAAGATATTTTTTTAAATCAATATTCTTTTCGTTTTGCACGAATGCGTTAATAAATTCCCCGTCGCCATAATAGTATTCGGCACCAAAGTTCTCGTTCATCAGGTTGCCTTGTCCGTTGCCCGTTGCAATAAGCTTTTTGCCTACCCTATCATTGCGTTCTAAAATAGCAACGTCACTGCCGTTTAACGCATTTTTTCCGCTAACGAGTTCAACCGCCGACAATAGCCCGGACGCACCGCCACCTATGATGACCGTGTTAAACGTTTTTTGCAATTTGTTTCTCCTTGCAAATTTTTTTAGTTTGTCTTGTGTTTTGTGAAAAAATTAAAAATTTTGCGCCAAGCCGAGCCTTCGGCTTGGCGCAAAAGTCAAAATTGAAAAAGATAAAAAATTTACCTATATAAAATTATATTCAAAAAAAATTATTTAATAATATCTAAAAGTTCTTTTGGCGTTCTTGCAAACACCTTTGCACCAGCTTCTAACAAAAATTCTTTGGTCCTATAACCCCAAAGTTCCGAAATGCCCTTAACGCCGGCGTTCAATGCAATCAACGCGTCGGGCTTATCGTCACCCACAAAATAACAATTTTCAGGTAACACGTCTATTTCTTTAAGCATTTGCAAAAGCATAGTCGGGTCGGGTTTAACTTTCATGCCCGGTCTTGAGCCAACTACGATATCAAACCCGTATTGACTTAGCAATCTTTGGTAAATTCCGTCCGTCGTCATTTGTGGTTTGTTGGTTAAAATACCAAGCTTGTACCCGCGCTTTTTTAACTCTATAAGCATTTCGCCCACGCCGTCGTACACCTTAGTTTTTGGGCTTCCCGAGTCGGTGTAAACACGGTTATAGTAATCAAGCCTTTGATTAAGCTCCTCGCCACTATACTTATTGTCAAAACTTCTGCTAACAAGCTTTTTTGCTCCGTCACCCGTTAACGTTAGTATAAAATCATTTTCTTTTTTAGGAAAACCGAATTTTTCTAAAGTTTTGTTTACGTTTTCTGCAATATCGGGAAATGAATCAATAAGAGTCCCGTCAAGATCGAATATTACTGCTTTGTTCATCAATTGCTCCTACATTTGTTCTACTGTTTCTATGCCTAAGAGTGATAATGCGTTGGTAAGAGTTATCTTAACCGCTTTTGTTATTGCTAAACGGAAGTTTTTAACGTTTTCATCTTCTACTGCTATTTTACAATCTATATAGAACTTGTTAAACGCAGTAGCGAGGTCGATTGCATATCTAGTAACAAGCGATGGCTCATACTTTTCGCCCGCAGACTTTACAACTTCCTTAAATCTACCTAGTTCACTTATAACCGAATATTCCGCATCGCACATTTGTTCGGCAGAATACATTCCGCCGTTACCGCACTTTGCAATAACGCTGTTACAGCGCGCAACCGTGTATTGAACGTACGGACAAGATTCACCTTCAAAACTCAAAACCCTATCATAACTGAAAACGATATCTTTAATCTTATTATTACAGAGCGCACCAAAAATTACTGCACCCGTACCAACTGCACGCGCAACCTTCTTTTTGTTGGGAAGATCAGGGTTTTTCTGTTCGATAACTTGCTCTGCCTTTTCAATGGTCTTAGCGATAACGTCCTCTAAAAGCACAACCTTGCCTTGACGTGTGCTCATCGCTCCACTTTCCAAACTAACCATGCCGTAAGCGACGTGTACTAAGTCTTTAGCCCAGTCCTTACCCATAAGTTCAAGCACCTTAAAAAATTGCTTAAAGTGAAGATTTTGTTGGTAAGCAACAACGTATAAGCATTTATCAAAATCATACGTGTTTTTTCTATAAACAGCCGCCGCCATATCGCGCGTTGCGTAAAGCGAAGACCCGTCGGATTTCAAAATCAAGCAAGGGGGCATGCCGTATTCTTCAAGGTCTACGATTGATGCGCCCTCAGACATTTTAATTAGTTCTTTTTCTTTAAGCTCGTCTACTACGGGTGCCATTTTGTCGTTATAAAAACTTTCGCCCGCATAGGAATCAAATTCAACGTTTAAGAGCTTGTATATTTTATCAACTTCTTCTAAGGTGATTTTTTTGAAGAGTTCAAAAAGTTCGTTTGCTTCTTTGTCACCATCTTCAATAAGCTTAAAATAACGCCTTGCTTCGTCATCCATTTCGGGATGGAGTTTTGCTTCATCATGATACCTAACGTAAATCTTAGTAAGCTCTGTAAGCCTACCTTCTTTTACCGCTTCAATACTGCTCCATTTTTTAAATGCAACGATGAGTTTGCCAAATTGAGTGCCGTAATCGCCAAGGTGGTTTATCCCAACCACTTTATAGCCCAAAAACCTAAAAATTTTGCAAAGCGCACTGCCTATAACCGTTGTACTCAAGTGCCCGATATGAAAGGGCTTTGCAATATTAATGGACGAATAGTCTATACATATAGTTTTCCCTGCGCCAATATCGTCACTCCCGTAACGCGCGCCTAAACTTTCAACTTCGCTTAGTAGTTTAACCGCAAAGCCTGTTCTATTTATCTTGAAATTAAGATAACCGTTGACAGCAGTACAACTACTAACGTTTTCATCTGGCGTAAACGCATCTGCAAGATTTTGCGCTATTACCACTGGTGGACGGCGCAATACCTTACTAAGCTTAAAGCAAGGCAACGCATAATCGCCCATATCATTGTTTGGGGGAATTTCTATAAACGAGTATAACTCTTGAACGGTTACACCTTCGATATTGAGTTTTTGTGCAATAATTTTTTTGTAATCCATGTTTCACTCCGTAATACTTAAATATAATAACATATTATTTACAAAATTTCAACCTAAAAACTTGTAATTTTGTTTAAATTAAGATATAATTAAAAAGTCAATAACGTTTTTTGGAGATTAAAAATGAAATTAGGTGTAGTAGGGCTTCCCAACGTAGGAAAATCGACCTTATTCAATGCTATAACACACGCCGGTGCAGAGTGTGCGAACTATCCTTTCTGCACGATTGAGCCAAACGTTGGCATAGTCGCCGTTCCTGATACTAGATTAGACGTTTTGGCTAAGCTTTATAACAGCAAAAAAATCACGCCAGCCGTGGTTGAATTCGTTGATATCGCAGGGCTTGTTAAAGGCGCTTCTAAAGGCGAAGGTTTAGGAAATAAGTTCCTAGCAAACATTCGTGAAACCGATGCTATCGTGCACGTTGTACGTTGCTTTGAAGATGAAAACGTTACACACGTTGACAGCGATATTGACCCCTTGCGTGATATTGAAACTATCAATTTGGAACTTATTTTTGCCGATACCGAAAGTGTAAAAAAACGTCTTGATAAGGCTATCAGCATGACCAAGACAGGTGATAAAAAATATAAAATCGAAGCCGAGTTTTTGGAAAAGCTTTATAAGCATCTTGAGGACTTAAAACCCGCAAGAACTCTTTCTTGTACGGAAGAAGAAACCGAGTACTTAAAGACGCTTTTCTTAATAACCGCAAAACCGGTTATTTATACGGCTAACATTAGCGAAAAGGATATGGGTAAAGATGAATCAACCCTTCCCCTTGTTCAAAAGGTTATTGAGTTCGCTAAAAGCGAAAACTCAGAATATATGGTTATCTGTGCAAAAACTGAAGAAGAACTTTCCATGTTAGAGCCAGAAGAACAACAAATGTTTTTGACTGAGCTCGGCTTAACCGAAAGTGGACTTGATAGGCTTGTAAAAACATCTTACCGCTTGCTTGGCTTAATAAGCTACCTTACAGCTGGCGAAAAAGAAGTGCGTGCTTGGACTATTGAACAAGGCACGAAAGCTCCTCAAGCAGCAGGAAAAATTCACACCGACTTTGAAAAGGGATTTATTCGTGCAGAAATAGTGGATTATGACGTGCTTGTTGAACTTGGCTCTTTTAACGCCGCAAAAGAAAAAGGCAAAGTGCGTTCGGAAGGCAAAGAATACGTTATGAAAGATAGTGACGTTGTTTTATTTAGATTCAACGTATAAATAAAGGAGAAATACTATGAAGAAATTTTTTGGTGAATTTAAGAAATTTATAACACGTGGAAACGTTGTGGATATGGCTGTCGGCGTTATCGTAGGCGGTGCGTTTACCGCAATAGTTAACGGGCTTTCAAACTTTGTGTTAAAGCCACTTATCAACTTCCTTTTGGCGCTAATTTTGGGTAAGGGTTCACTCAACGAGCTTTATACTTTTTTGGGCACACCTACTTACGTATTAGATGAACTCGGTAATCCCACCAGCACAATTGACCTTGCTAACTCGTTCTATATTGATTGGGGCTCACTAATTAACGCAATCATCAACTTCCTTATCATTGCTTTCGTTTTGTTTACTATTGTCAAAATTATCAACAACGTAAAAGATGGCAACTCTAAATTGACTAAAAAAATAAAGAAATTAAAACTTTCTAAAGAAGATAAAAAAGCTTTAAAGTCAAAGGGTATTAAACGCTATGAGCTCGACAAAATTAACGCTTATTTTGAAGAAAAGGAAGCACTAAAGAAAGCCGAAGAAGAAAAAGCAAAATTAGAAGCTGAAGAAAAAGCAAGGCTTGACCGCTTGGCAAACCCCACAACCGAAGATTTGCTTAAAGAAATTTTAGCAGAACTTAAAGCAAAGAATTAAATTTGAACAATGATAAAAATTAACACCGTGAAAAATTTTCACGGTGTTTTTGTTTTGATAGTTTTCGTGTTGTTCATGTTTTTTAACGAGAAAAAGCAAGTTAATCAAGGCAAATCCCTGAAGGCAATATCTTGCATATTGTCAAAGGGTTTAACGCAGAGTAACGCAGATTTTTCCGTTAAAAAGGTTCTTTACTTGCGCGATGAAAACATACTTCATCAATCACGGCGTTCGTGCGATTTTTAATTAAAAACATAATAATATCGGCAACGTCTTTTGCGGTAGGCATACCATCTGGTGTTAAGTCGGGGCGAGAAACCTTTATCATATCCGTATAAACACCACCAGGCGAAACTGCGTGCACTCTTATACCCTTTTTATACACTTCTTTGGCAAGTGCTTTTGTCATACCAAGTAAAGCGTGTTTTGATGCTGAATATATGCTTTGCAACGCATAACCACTGTGCGCAACCACAGAGCAAACGTTTACAATGGACGCATTGTTTGATTTTTCTAAATACGGTAAAGCTTTCTGTGTTAACAAAAACGGAACACGAACGTTTACGTTCATAATATCATCATACTCTTTTAACGTTATATCGTTAAATGGTGTGCTTTGTGCTAAACCCGCATTGTTAATTAAAATATCAATACCGCAAGTTTCTTTTGTAGCTTTCTCAAACAAATCGCATAAAACATTTTGGTTGGTCAAATCGCCCGAAAAAATCAAAGCGTTACCGCCAAGTGCTTTTATTTCGTTTGCGGTTTTTTCAAGATTAGATAAGTTTTTACCGCCAAAAAGTACAACCTTAATTTTTTCTTTTGCAAGGCTAACGCAAATTTCTTTGCCTATCCCTCCGCCTGCGCCCGTAACGAAGGCAACCTTTTTTTGCATATTCATAAGCTTCTCCATTTTAGTTCTTATTAAATAATATCACTTTTGTCATACTTTTGTCAATCAAACAAAAAAAGCCGATAACTCGGCTTATTTTGATTTCTTATAAAGTTTTTTATCAACAGCATTAAACGGTATAACCGTGTGTACAGGAAGTTCTTTTGCAATGCGCGTAATTTCAGCAATGATGTAATCACAAATTCTCTTTCGTTCATCTTCTATAGTAGCGCTTGCATCAAACCTAATTGCCTTACCAAAAATTGCTTTTCTTATT
The DNA here is from genome assembly GCA_045578765.1 of Christensenellaceae bacterium. Classification (GTDB taxonomy): domain Bacteria; phylum Bacillota; class Clostridia; order Christensenellales; family Borkfalkiaceae; genus UBA1259. The sequence continues at coordinate 118,941 of JAZNKV010000015.1, forward strand.
TTTGGCGCATAATATAAAGGAACAAACAAAACTTCCTTGCCCGTTTTTTTATGATAAAACCTTGCAACGTCAACAAACTGTTCGTTAAGCTTATTGATAATTTCGTTATGTTCTTCTGGGCACTCTGGCAAAATCAAAACACTATTGCCCTCTAAGAACGCATCTACTGACGCCTTGTACGTTTTTACCACGCGCATATCACGGTAAACGGGAAGCGCATCTGCACGATTAAATATGTACTGCATAAGCGGTGCTAACAAATTTGCGCCAAAGCGTTGATACCACTTTGGTTTTCCCTTCCAAAACACGCTGTAAGCATACGCCTTAAATTCTTTTTTATTAAACATTGGCCCATCACACCACGTTAACTTTTTAACAGGAAAGTACATTTCCCCCATAACAGGCGTGTGCGCTTGAGAGTGGTTGCCCACAAAAACACAAGGCTCATTAGGAATGTTTTCTGTGCATAAAAATTCGCACCGTTTGAAAAATCTTCTTACAAAAAATGCAAGAAATCTATAAAACAATCCTTTCTTTTTAACAGTTTGACGTTTTTTCATTTGCTAAATTATGCTTCGATTTTGTCTTGAGTTTGCTCAACTTCAGCCTGTTCTACAACGTCTTTTTTAACCGCACTGTCAACACTGTTTTTATAAACGAAAAAGCGTTGGAATAAGAATTCAGTTACTAAGTTTATTATCATTGTGCACGCTTTTACAATTAGTTCATCCCAGCCGAGAGTTTTTACTAAATACAAATCTGCAAGATGGATTGAAAGGGGTGCAAACACAACATAGTAACAGAACGTTTTAAACATTGCAATAGGAACGTTTGCAACCGACTTAAACGTAAACTTTCTATTAAAAGTAAAATTCCAAACAACAGATAGAGTTATTGAAATATACGCTTTAATTACGTAATCAAAATTAGGGATTAAATCCATTAGCGCAAAGCTACCCATATCAATAACGCCAGCGCTGATTGAAAATAATAAAAATTTAAGCGCTCTTATATACTCTTTTTTCTTTGTTTTTTCCATTTTTGTTTTTCCTTGATTTTAATTAAATTTCTTTCATCCAAGAACGACGGCGACGGTGTTGACGCGCGTCAAAATTCTTCCAAAAGCTTCTAACCGCTTCATTAGTTTCAAGTTCAGGACCGGTTTCACAATATTTCACACCGTTCTCGATACACATTTTTGTTATTTGTTGCATCAAAATTGCCGGTAACCCTTTGCTTTGATATTCGGGAAGAACTGCTACAAAGAACATTTCCAGAGTATCGTTTTTACCCTTTAACGCTCTAAGCAATCTAAATAAGCCAAATGGCAACATTCTGCCGTTTGATTTTTTTAACGCCTTTGCAATAGATGGAACAAGCACTGCAAACCCCGCAATTTTATCGTCCTTATCCCTAATAGAGCAAATATATTTTAAGTTTACAAGCGGAATATAGTCTGCAAGCGCCTTGCTAATTACAGCATCTGTTAGTGGAACTGAGCCGTGAAGAACTGAAAAGGCAACATCTATAACCTTAAACGCTTCTTCAGCATCCTTTGCAAGCACCTTTCTATCCGTGTATTCAACAAGTTTAAAGCCGTTTCGCTTTATTAAGTATTCGGAAAGTTTTTTAAACTTTTCATCATTTTGCTTGCCCACTTTAATTTGGTATTCAACCCAATCAACTTCCTTTACAAGCCCAAGTTTTTCCATATGCGTAATGTAATACGGATGGTTATAAAAGGTTATTGAAAGGTTAAGCTCATCAAAGCCCTCAACAAGCATGCCTTCGTGGTCCATATCGGTAAAGCCCATCGGCCCCATAATGCCCGTAAAGCCCCTTTCTTTACCCCACTCTACAACTTTATTAAAAAGCGCTGAAGAAACTTCAAAGTCATCAATAAAGTCAAAGCGGGTAAATCTAAGCCTATTTTCTCCCCATTTTTTGTTTGCAGCGTGATTTATAAGCCCACCTATTCTACCAACAATTTTTTTGTCACGGTATGCTAAAAATAATCTGGTTTCACAAAATTCGTATGCAGGATTTGTTTTGGGAGTAAAGGTTGCAAGTTCGTCCGTCATCAAGAACGGAACGTACGCATCAACCTTTTTATACATTTTATTAGGGAAGTCTATAAATTTCTTTAAATCTTTCCTACTGGATACTTCTTTAATGGTAACACTCATCTTTTTCTCCTATATTAAAGGTATTCTTTAATAGACTTTCCGTCAATTTTTCTTGATATCATAACACCGATAGTTCCCGGACCACAGTGTGCGCAAACGTTAATTGGCACAACGCCCGTTATAAAACTTTCTTTACCAAGTTTTTCTTCTACAGCATTTTTTATGTATTCAACCACTTCTGGCTTAGCGTCAAAATTAACTAAGTTATAATCGTATTCGCTAACGGGGTATTTTTCCTTAAACACGTCAAAACTCTCAACAAAAGTTCTTCTAACGTGTTTTGTTGTGCCTTCTTTTTCAAGCGCTCCGTCTTTTAACACGATAACAGGTTTAATACCCAAAACGTTACCGATAAGCGCGATTGCGGGTGAAATTCTTCCGCCGTTTTTAAGCGCTGTTAAGTTTTCGGGCACAAATAGAACGTGACTGTCCATCTTTCTGTCTAAAAGTTTTTGTAAAATTTGTTCAGTCGGCGCATCTTGCTTTGCCATATCGTACGCCAAGAATACTTGTGAAAGCATAATTGATGAAATGGCATAAGAGTCTACAACAAAAAGCTTGCCTTCAAAGTGCTGTTTTGCAACGTTTGTGAACAAATCAAACATAGAAGAAAGTTTACTTGAAATTGTAAAGTGGATAATTCTATCATACCCTTTTGCAAACAAATTTTCAAAATATTCAATAATTTCGCCAAGTGGAGGAGTACTGGTTTTAATGTTCTTGCCAGAACGCATAGCATCTCTTAAAGTATCTTGGTCAATGGTAATTCCATCTAAATATTCTTGCCCGTCAACAATAACGTTTAGCGCAAAAACGCTTATATCATATTTCTTCAACACTTCATAATTAACTAAACACGATGTATCTGTTGAAATTAATGTTTTCATATTAAATCTCCTTTTCCCTAAATTAGTGTGATTGCTGTAAAACAATTTGTTCCAAACTGTCGCTAACAGCTTTTAAGCTGTTAAATAGCACCGTTCTTTCTTGCTCGGTTATATCTTTGCTTGCAGTGATAAACATTTTATCTATCTTTTCTGCAAGGTGTTTGCCTATAACCTTACCCTTTTCAGTTAGGCTCAAAGGGTTTTTGTATTTTTTGCGTTTATCTAAGCTTTCAATAAACCCTTCTCTTTCAAGATAGTCAATCGAACGCGAAAGTGCACCCTTGTCTTCTTGACAAAGATCACATAATTCCTTTGCGGTCAACGGCCCGTCGGTATAAAGATAGTAAAAGCTCGAAACGTGCGGACACTTTAAATTAAATTCCGCCATTAATTCGGTTTTTAATCTTTTGATGTCACGGTTTATTCTTTTAATCATTACGGCAAAAGTCTTAAACCCTTCTTGCATATTCACACCCCTTTTCAGTATCGTATAAATTTAAATTTATAGCCTACGTATTTTAATTATAACATATAGTTGTTGATATGTCAACAATTCTTTAAAATCTTGATAATTTTTTGACATTTTATGTCGAACGTTAAAAATTGCAACGTTATTCAAAAAAAAGACCGCAAAAACGGTCTTTTTTAGCATTAAATAAAGTTTTTAATAGAAGTTGCGTCAAGCTTATCAAAAGAATTGATAAATTCGCAAATTTCTTTCGCGATAATTTTAGCTCCGCCATCGTCGTTACTTTCAATGTTTAATGGAAGAAGTGGGTCGTGAAGCGATAAACGGAGCAAGAACCAGCCGTTTCCGTGCTCTTTATCAAGATTAACTCTAACTCCTTCATAGTTGTTGGGAACTAAACTCCAGCCTTCTTTGTTTTGAGCGTATGCGGTTAGTTTTTCTATTACGTCTTGTCCGTAAGCCTTAAAGTCTTCAAGCGCAATGTTCATTCTAAATTCAACGCTTTCTTTAGGTTCTTTAAGTGTTGAAATCAACTCATCAAGCGTATAGCCCATCTTTTTGCCACGTGCAAGTTCAATCAAAAGTTTAGTTACAATATACGCACCGTCATCAAGGAAGTAGTTTTCCTTAAACGCACCGTGACCAGACGTTTCTATGGCAAGCTGGCTGTCTTGACCTAAATTGTTTAAGCGGATAGACTCGTTAATAACGTTTCTATACCCTCTCTTAAAGCGGTGGTGAATCCCGCCTTTTTCTTCAATAAACTCTTTTAACCCAGTTGAAGTGATTGAGTCGGTTACAATAGTAGTACCAGGGTGTTCACGAAGTAAAATTGCAGAAAGCATAGCGATAATGCGGTTGCGGTTTAGTTCGCTTCCGTCAGCGAGTACAGCACCTGCACGGTCAACGTCCGTATCGAAAATAATGCCAAGGTCAGCGCCTGTTTGTTTAACAGCCTCAGTAATGCTTTCCATTGCTTCTTTGTTTTCGGGGTTAGGTATATGGTTGGGGAAACTTCCGTCTGGTTCAAGATAACGGCTACCTTCCGTATCTGCGCCCAAAGGTTTTAATACCTTATCCACGTAAAATCCGCCCGCGCCGTTACCAGCATCAACAACAATCTTAAAGCCCTTTAGCGGTTGCTCTTCACCCGTTGCGTTTCTAATTATGTCGGCAAGAATTTTTGAATAAGCATCCATAAATTCACCGCTAGTGAGCGTGCCTTTTTCTAAACCCGTAGTCTTATCGCTTTCAGCATACTCTAAAATAGCTTTTATATCTTGCTTTTCAAGCCCGCCGTCTTTAGTGAAAAACTTAAAGCCGTTGCGGTTAAAAGGCAAGTGGCTTGCCGTAATCATAACAGAGCCGTCATAATTATATCCGTCGGTAACCGTTGACATAAACATTGCAGGCGTTGATGCCATTTTAAAGTCAACAACGTTAAGACCGCTTTCTACCATGCTTTGTGAAATCCAGTCGCAAAGTTGAGCTCCTGAAAGACGTGAGTCTCTGCCGACTGCCACTTTCAAATCCTTCTTGCCTTTTTTATCCATAAGCCAAAGCGCAAAACCACGACCTATGTCCTTACATACTTTTTCGGTAAGGTTAACGTGTTGACCTTCAATTCCTTCTAACGCAACGCCACGAATATCACTGCCATTTTGTAATTTTTTGTAATCCATCTTTATCTCCTTAAATTTAAGTTATCGTTTTATTTTATTAGTTTATAAGCTCTTAAATTGAGCCAAGATTAGTAACAAAGTTCAAAAATATCTTTAACTTCTTTAAATCCAAGCGGAATATAACTCTTTATAGTTCTTGTTTTATTAAACGTGCAAAGGTCTGCAAGTTTATCTAAACTTTCTCTTGGAATATTAAAATCACTAATTTTAGTTTCTAAACCAATTTCCTTGAAAAACTCTGCCATTTTTTGTATTCCAAGCTCACTTGCCTTAACGTCGTCACTTTCAACAACATCCCAAACACGACGCGCAAACTGAGCAAATCTTTCGGGCTTATATTTATAAACGTACTTTGCCCACGCTGGAAATAAAACAGCCAAGCCTGCGCCGTGCGCAACAAAGTCATACTCACCGCTTATTGCGTGTTCTAACTGGTGAACTGCCAAAAAGTTTTCTCTACCGCAAGCTGTAAGCCCGTTATGCGATAGGCTTGACGCCCACATTATGTTCGCTCTCGCTTCATAATCGGTGGGGTTTTGTATTGCAACCCTGCCTGCGCTTATAACAGCCTTTAATACGCTTTCCGCAATTCTATCGGTCAAATCTGTTGGGTCAAACAACGTAAAATACCTTTCCATAGTGTGCGCCATAATATCCGCAACACCACACGCCGTTTGATATTTGCTTACCGTAAACGTGAGTTCTGGGTTCATAATAGCAAACTTACAGCGGTTAAACTCGGTTGAACAACCCCTTTTTTCACTCTTTGAAAGGTCACTGACAACGGCCGAATTACTCATTTCACTGCCCGCTGCCGATAATGTTAAAATACAACCGACAGGGAGCGCATCTTTTGGCATTGCTTTTTTTAGGGCGAAATCCCAAACGTCACCATCATACTTAACGCCCAATGCCGTGTACTTACAAGAGTCGATAACGCTACCGCCACCAACAGCCAAAATAAACTCCACGTTTTCTTTTTTTGCAATTTCAATAGCTTCACGCACAAACTGGATTTTGGGATTGGCTTCAACACCACCCTTTTCAACAACTTCAATACCCTCATCTTTCAAAGCGTTGACAACCGTATCGTAAAGCCCTGTCGCTTTAATGCTGTTTTTTCCGTATTGCATCATTATCTTTTTATAGCCGTAGCTTGCGATAATTCTGCCCACTTCCTTTTCTTTGCCCCTGCCAAAGTGCACGGTTGTTGGAGTGTTAAAAATAAAATCTTGCATATTATCTCCTATCTAACAAGTAGTTTTTTATTTGACCTACTTTTATTTTGTCGGTTATTTTTTCTCCATAAACGGTTAAAGTAAACTGTTCAACGTTATCGTCAAAGCAGTTCATATTGATAACGTCAACGTAAATAGTTTTACCATCGTCACGCACGGTAAAAGAAACGTTAGGATTATCACACTTAAAGTTAGATTTTTCGCCCAACAATTCAAGTGTTTTATTAAGAACGGCAATATCTTGTTCCTCTTTTATATAGTCGGTTAAAGCAATAAAATACACTTCGCCTTTGCCGTATTCGTTTTTATAAATAACGCCGTTACCCAAACTGTCTTTTGCGATTATTTGAGCAGTATTCACACTGCCAATCGCAATATCAATATCTTCAATAAAGTCAACCTTTTGACCATCGTTAAAGGTAAGCGTGTTCGATATTTGACAAACGCCTTCAATATCTAAACCTATGAACTCACTTATCGTGCTTGACGCAGGGTAAACAAAATCGCTGTCGTTTCGGTCGGTAAAGTTCATTTGCGCGTATGAAATCATAAGCTTTCCACCACTATAAACGAACGCCTTTAGCTTATCTAAAATATCAAAGTCCATAGTGTTCCAGCCAAGTAGCGCAAGCGTTTTATACTTGGATAAATCCTTTTCAACACTTATGATATCAACGTTACCGTAAGGTGTACCCGAAAATAGATTTTTATTTAATGGGCTATCTATTACGTTTGCTTTTTTTGAGGGTGGCAACCATGCTTCACTTGCGTTCCATGCAATTTGATATGAGTTATCCCACTTACCCCAAACGCTTGAATCCCAGTCTTTTTCATTGAGTTCTGCTATCCTATCGTTAAGTTTCCACATAAAGAACTCATTCTTGCCGTAAAGAATAGCGTTTTCAACCACTAACTCGCCTTTTCTGGGGTGGCTTATGGCGTAGTCGAAAAACTCACGTTGATAGTGCCTATTGTCCACGCAAAACCCACTTTCCCAGTCACAACGCTCGAATGCGTTCGTCTTAAACAGCGAATTTTCCGCATACACGTAAGATGCTCCGTTAAGATATAAATACTGCATTGCTAAGCGATACTTATTTGACTTAACCTTATCTACCGGAACGCCAAAATACCAATCGGTTGGGACGTGCGCGCCCCAAGTTTTAACTGACGTTGCACGTACTGCGCCCGCCAAAAGATTTAAGTTTGACACGGGTTCGATTGTCAATCTATCCACACCCGAATCGCCTTCGTATACGCACATTAGGCTGGGCGAACCGAAAGACGTTTTGCCTTTTCCTTTAGAAAACTTTTGTTTTGAACGTTTTAACACGTCCATATAAAGAGCTTTGCCTTCACCAAACGTTTTTAGTGCGTTTAACTTTTCAGGCTCACACAAAAAATGTTCTTGATATGGCGTTCCAAAAAGTGCGGGATTAAAAAATAAATAAGGTTCGTGAATATGGTCACCATAAAAAATTTTTGGGCTTATATCGGGTGCATACTGCATAACCCCATCTGCATCACAAAGCCCGTATTTCATACCAAAGTCGTCCATCAGGCTGATTATAGAACGGAGTTCTTGCTCGTCCATAAGCTCAAAATGGTTTCTTGCTGGTTGCGGACGGAGTTGAATAAAGTTACCCATATTCGAAAAAATTGCCGTTTCAAATATAAATGCTGTTTCACTACTATCGTCGTGGCGATGGTCGTCACTGTCCATTCCAAATATAAAATCTTCGGTATTGTCTACTATTTTGGGAAGTTTAAGTTCAACCTTTTTCCCTCCAAACTCTGCAGTTGCTGTAGCAATGCCTATCTCGTTTGCTATAAAGGATAAAATACACAAATCTTTATAACGGTTAACCCTATCCAACGCACAGTTACGTACCTTTACTAAACGGCTAAACTCGCACTTTTCGTCTTTTATCGCAACACCGAAACGGTCACCTTTTTTAACAAAATTCCTAACCGATATTTGCGTTAGGTTTTGAGCAAGCGGATAGCTAATTAAACTGATTTCGCTGATGTAAAGTCCTGCGCCACTTGTGTTTTTAGTGGTTATTTCAATTACGTTTTCGCCAACAACTAAATACTTGTTATCAACTGCAATATATAGCGACGGCCAGCCAAGGTTTACTTGTTCAAAAAAAGTTTTATCGTTATCGTAAACGGTAACTCCGTTTATTTTTAGCGTGAGAGAGTTAACGTATTTTTCCCAATCGGGAAGGCAGGCAATAATCTTAACAAAAAAACGGTGGTTTAAATTCTCAATACTAATATTGCCACTCAAAACTTTGCCGTTGGATATATCTACGCACATTCTCTCTAGCGGGTCACCGTAAGCCCAAGTGGTAACGTCGCTATGCAAACTAGTTTTTGATGCGTATGAAAACAAATCGAGTTTATATTGTGCAAAATCAACGCAAGTCTTTTTAATTTGTTCAAAATATTCGTACATATGCTCTCCAAAAAACAAATTTTTGTATACGAATTTATTATACAATAAAAAAAGGGCATCGGTCAAGCCGTGCCCTTATTTTTAATTTTTATTTTATTATTATTTTAATAGATTGTTCTTTTCAATAAATGTAATATATTTTTTAGCCACGCGATAAAAACCTAAATCGTTAAGGTGCGTTCCATCAACTGTGCAATCAAAATAGTAGTCGCCGTTAAACAAAGTTTTTCCGTCTATAAAATAAACGTTTTTATCCCCTTCAGCTTTTGCTCTTTCGAACGTATCGATAACGATTTGCCGTCTTTCGACGTTTTGCTTTTGGTTCGTAACGTAATATGTTGTAGCGTAAAAGTCCGGCTTACTAACCATTACGATAGGCATATCTGGGCGCAACGAACGAACGGTTTTATAAAATGCGTAATGCGTGTTCTTTAAGTGTTCAACGGATGGTGCATTGTGGTCATATTCTAATATGAGCATGCTTGCATCAATCGACCCTATAAACTCTGCCATTTGTTGTTCGCCCCTGCCACTACCAGAAAAGCCAAGGTTGATAAAATCAGCGTCAAAATATCTTGAAACCATATGGCTTGAGTCGTTGCCTGGCTTACTTGCCGCCCCGCCTTGCGTTATAGAACTGCCGTAAAATACGATAGGTTTTGAATACGTATATGTTTTTCCGTGACCAAGCGTAGCTTTTTTATCAAGCGCAATTTCAACTTTTTCTACAATATTGTATAGTGGAAAGTTTATAGTTATATATCTTTCCTTTTTAGTTGGGAAAGTTATAACGCCCTGCCAAACACCACTATCCACACGTGAATTTTGTTTCCCAAAATCAAAGGGCGGAATAAACGTACGATAATAATCACTTCTTTTTTTGCCGTCAATATAAACGTCAAAACCTGCACTACCAGCATAGCACATATTTCTAACGTGAATTTCGGGCATAGTTACCCTTAACCCTAAGGTTTTAGAATTAGTCCTAAATCTTATTCTGCCACCAGAAGTGTTTCTTGAAAAGTATTCCATACCTAAACTCATCTCTTTACACTTTTCTATGGGAACACGAATAAATTCATTTTCTTTTTTTGGGTTATAAAGCCCGTAAATATCAAATTCTGGTGTATTTTTAATATCGTAAAAAGAACACTTATTTTGGTCAATATATGCGTTTGACTTTAAGTTCTGGTCTAGTTGCTCAACGTAATCGCTGTAATTCATATTTACTCTCCAAAATTTATTTAAGGCAAAGCAAATCGCCCTGCCTTAAATTAAAATTATTTTAACAAATTATTCTTTGTTATAAACTTTATAAACTTTTGTGCCATACGATAAAAGCCCATATCGTTAGGGTGTACACCGTCTGCGGTGCAATCTTCCCTATTTGGCCCCTTTAGCAAATCTTTACCGTCCATAAAATAAACGTTTTTATCACCTTCTGCTTTTGCCCTTTCAAAGTTTTCAATGATAACTTTTCTTCTTTCAACGTTTTGTTTTTGTGACTTAACGTAATAAGAACAAATGTAATAGTCGTGCTTGCTGGTCATTATAATAGGCATATCTGGTCTAAGTTCACGAATCTTTTTATAGAAAGGATAGTGAGTTTTTCTTAAAAATTCTGCGTTTGGAGCATTGTGGTCATATTCCATAATGAGTAAAGATGCATCGATGCTACCGATAAATTCAGCCATTTCTTGTTCGCCGTGCGCATTGCCAGAAAAACCAAGGTTGATAAAGTCTGCATCAAAGTGACGTGAAACGAAGTGAGAAGTTGCATTGCCGGGCTTACCTGCAGATGCACCTTGAACGTGTGATCCACCGTAGAAAATGATTGGCTTCTTAATGGTATATTCTTTTCCGTGACCTAGGTTAGCCGACTTTTGCAAGCCGATTTCCACCTTTTCAACCAAGTTATAGAGCGGGAAATAAATGGTTAAATTTCTTTGTTTTCTGCCACCAGGTAAATCAATTATTCCCTGCCAAGTATCCTTAAAGTCAAATGGTGGAATAAAAATTTTATAAAATTTGCTTTCCTTTTCCCCGTCAATGTAAAGGTCAAAGCCCGCGCTACCCGAATAGTTCATATTCCTAAGGTGAATTTCAGGCATTTTAACTCTTATTGCGATACTTTTAGAGTTGGTTGAAAATCTTACTCTACCGCCAGCGGTGTTTCTGCCAAAATATTGCATACCTGCACCGATTTTATCGCACACGTCAAGCGGAACACGATGAAATTCATCAGTATTTTTGGGATCAACTAATCCGTAAATATCAAATTCATCATGTTTTCTTATATCGTAAAAAGTAAATTTCTTTTCATTAATGACCGCATTTGATTTCAAATTTTGGTCAAGCATTTCTATATATTCGGTATAATTCATAATATGATTTCCTTATTAAAATTTGGGGTGCTTTTCAATAAAGCACCCCGTTTATTCGTTTAAACGTTCAAAAACATGGTTTTTGAACCGAGAGTAGTTGATTAATAACTTGTTATGATTTAACGAGAAAATGCAAGTTAATCAAGGCAACACCCAAAGGCAATAGTTTACATATTGCCAAGGGGGTTAACGATGAGAAACGCAGTATTTTTACGTTAAAAATCAACTATGTGAGGCGAAAAAACCTATTATTAAACTTCAAAAATCTTCATGCCAAGAACTTTAGCAACTCTCTTTAATTGTTCAGTGCAGTCGCCTAAAGTTACGATACAGTGGTGAGATACACCATAATCAAATACTTCTTCTAAGTATTCGTTAACGGGCTTGTCAACCTTAATAACTGCATGGAGTTCGTCAAATGCAAGTTGTGGGAAGTCAATGCTTTCGCCCTTAGAAACTAATAATCTATATCCGTCAGGACCTTCCATGATGTGTGCGATAGTTGCAACACCTGGTTTTAAGATAAGTTCATAGTTACAGCCTGCACCTTCAAAGCCCCATTCTTCAGGAGTTCTGGTTAAGAAGATGTCTTTTTCATCTTTAGCCATATCGGGAGTACCTAAACCGTGACCGATAACGAAGATTGAATTTGATTCTGTATCATATTCACCCCATTCACCCATAAGAGCAGCTTTTCCGTTACAAGAACGCATAAGCATCATCGTTACTAAACCACCAAGGTCGCCTTCACAATTGCAAGACATACCTGTTTTTTCCATAAGGAGTGATGCACCCATTCTTGCAGAGGTCAATACTTGACGTTGAACGAAGTGTTGATCTAAGAAACACATTGCGTCAAGATTAAATCTCTTAGCAAGTCTTTCCATAGCGATTGCAAGCTTCATTGCGCGGAAAACGTCAACTCTAGTAACATTCTTTGTCTTAAAGCGAGCAAGGATTTTCTTGGTTTCTTCTTCTGCTTCTTCATCAGTTACTTCTTTCCAAATATCAAGTAAGTGTGAGCTTTGAATTTGAATGATGTTAGCACCGAAAGTGCTCTTGAAGAAAGTTTTAGAAAGTTCAATATCGTACATACCACGGAAAACGTGACCGATAATACCGATATTTGCTTCGTTAAGATCCTTAACAGCTTGGATACCGCCCATATAGTTGTCGATTTCCTTGTATGCTCTTTCATCGTGAATATGACCAACAACAATCTTGTAGTCACGTTTCATCTTACGAAGAGTACCTGTAATTTGCGCAATACCGATAACTGCACTGTTACGGAGTGAACCTTCGTAATCACCGTTTTTGTCAACGTTTGCGTGGGGTTGTTCTGAGAAGATGATAAGCGGTTTTTCGCTTACGTAGTCGAGCGCTGAAAGCGTAATAAAGTCAGCAGTATAAGTGCCGTAAACGAGTAATACAACGTCAACGTCTGCCTTCTTTAACATTTTGCCTGCTTCTGCAGCGGTGTCGAGAGTATCAACCATGCCTGTGAAAATTGCGCCTGGGTATGTAGCTTTAATTCTATCTGTAATAACTTTTAAGTCGCCTTCTACCTTTTCTCTTAAAGTAGGATACATTCTCCAGTATTCAAAGTAACCACAAGTTAATACACCAATTTTGATGGGGCTTTTTACCTTACCACCAGTTAAAATATCGCCAGATGTTTCTGCTCCTTCTTCAAATGATACAACTTTTACATTTTCTGCCATTTTTCTTTTCTCCTTTAATCTTTGTTTTTTATCTACCCATTTTATCTAAAATAGATAATGCGGTGTTTCTTAAAATGTTTTCTCTATCTTCATCAGTAATGTCTGCAAATAAAACGCTACCGATTGCATAGTTGGGGTCATACCAAGGAAGGTCCGTACCGAACACAACCCTATTAGAGCCAACTTCTCTACACATTTTTGCGATTACACCGTTGTTGCGGTGAATATCACAAATGTCTAAAATCAAGTTTTTGTGTGTTTTTGCAAGTTCAATCACTTCATCAAGCGCTCCCGGTGCTGAGTGACCTGCAATAAATTGAACGTTGTGATATTTTTCCAATACCGGTTTAACGTTTTGTGGGTGGTTGCAAGGACTCTTACCCCAAGTGTGTGAAAGGAAAGCGAACTTGTTGTCATCAGCAAACTTCAAAACGTTGTCGTATTCAAAAGATTCGAGTTTTGTGTGGTGGTATTCGGGAAGAACCTTAATACCAATGAATCTTTTATCCTTAAACGTTTGTTCTAATTGTGCTTCGTATTCCTTATAATAAGCGGGAATAAATGAATAGTAAGCCTTTACCCTTGTAGGATATTTTTCAATGTAATTTTTAATGTTTTCATTAAAACCACTACCACAGAACATATCGTTGTGAGGTGCGCACCAAATCATTTCGATATTTTCTTCATCCATGAGCTTAACACAGCCGTCAATATCCCAACAGGGTGATGAGCAACCTTTAATATCGTCCATGTGCGTGTGGGCATCAATAACCTTGAAAGACTCAATTCTGCCCGTATCCATAAATTCTTCAATATACTTAGACTTAATTCTCGGTTTCATTATTTAACGTCCCCCTTTGCAAGATTTTGTGCCCACAATCTTTCAGCATTTGCGTGAGCAATGTTTTCTTTATCCTTAGAGCTAATTTTTGCACCCAATAGAGTCGTTATAGGTCCACCAATATTGTCTGACGGGAAGTTAGAACCGAAAAGCATTCTTTCTGAACCGAACTTGTTAACAAACGCTTCAATACCACGAACTTCTTGGAAGTCACTTGTGTCAACGTAAACGTTCTTGTATGCGTTAACTAACGGGTAGAAAAACCTATCGCTACCCCAAAGACCGTAGTTTGTAATAATTACGGTAAGTTCAGGGAAATCTCTCATAACTGCGAAAATATGTTCCCAATCGTTGTTTGGTGAAAGATACAAGGGAACTTTCTTTTCGATAAGCATATCCAAAGTATCACCGCAAGTAATTCTATCTAACATATAACGGTCTGCCTTTGGGAATGCGCGTAAGCCGAAAATATTGTTTTCTTTCATTTTTTTCAAAATATTTTCAACGGTGTGTTGTTCGTCAGTGATTGACGGCAACATTGCAAGAACACCTTTAAGCCTACTTTTGCCATTGATTTCACTAAGAATTTTAGTGTTTCCAAAATCGGGAGCACAGTCTACTACGTTTTGATGGTATACAAATGCTTCATCAATGCCACAACGGTCCATTTCTTTCAAAAGTTCATCAGCGTTTGCAGCCTGATCAACTTTTTCACAAATGATATAGTCTTCGTGGTTTACAATATATTTATTAACGGCTGCAAGACCAATACTTGCACTACAATCAATAAATTTCATAAATGCTTTTTCTCCTTGTTTTTTATATTTTTAAATTAAAATTTTTCTACGTCTAAGAAGTTTGCGGGGTTATCTACGAGCATCTTTTGAATATCTCTATCGCTAATACCTTGGTCTTTAAGCATGGGCTTAAAGTGGCGAAGAAGATGAACGTAACCATTACCACCATAAGGAATTAGCATGCTCTTTAAGCAAATGTCGTTAGATAATAAAATTTTATCCCCATAACCTTTTTTAACAAGCTCAGCAACTACCACTGCACGCTCCAAATCGTATGCAAACCTACCGTGCAATAACCCTTGATTCTCCTTTGGAACGTAAAATTCTTTACCGATATTGTCAAACTCAACGTATGCACCTTGATCTAAAATTTCAAGCAAATAATCCATTCTTAAATCAACGTCTATATGGTCAATACAAATCTTTTCAGGTTTTGTACCTAAAGCAGTCATTTCCTTTATGATAGCCGAAGCGTTCCTACCCCATAGCGCAGTGTGGAAATGCACGCCCAAACCCGTTTCGGCACCAGCAATTCCTGCCGCGCGAACGTTTTTCCACTCAACGTCGCTAATTTCCATAGAAGTTCCTACTTCGCCGATAACACCCGCTTTGATGTCCGTTCCTTGCGCACCAATTCTAATATCGTCAATAATTTCTTTAGCTAAAACGTCAACACTCTTCGCCTTGTCAACTTCGCTAATAGAACCACCAACGTATCTGCCCGTTGCCATAACGATTTTTACGCCAGACTCAAGCGACAATCTCTTCAATTCCTTAGCATCTCTACCAAAATCGTCGGTAGTAACTTCAACGATAGCGTCTCCACCCCATTTTTTGAAGATTTTAAGGTCTTCTAAAGTTGACGCCGTGTCAAGATACGCATTGTCTAAAACGTTGTAAGGATCTTCATTAACTAAATAACGCTTATCAACTGTCAACGGCTTATTAAAATCTTCGTGGTCAATTGGATCAACTAACGGACGAAGGTCACTCATAACGTGTTCGTGAGCGCTTGTTACACCAAGTTCTTCTTTCTTAATATCGCCCAAAACTGTTCTAATCATATTTTCCCCTCCGCATTATATCACAGATTTTATTTATGTGAGTATATTATAACACTATTTAGTGTTAAAGTAAACTCAATATTTTACACAAATATTCCAAAATATTCTTTTTTTTATTCTTTTAATAAATTATTAACCAATAAAACTATCACATAAAATGTTTCAAGCAATAAGCAAAAAACGTTCTAAAATATTATTTATAAAAAAAAATAAAAAATCTTTTAATATATGTTGTATATAAAAAAACAATGTGATATAATAATGGTATGAAGAAATATTTAAGGCATAAAGTAACCAACCTTATTGTTGTTGATGAAATATGCGCGCTCGAATATCGCAACCACAGCGGAGTTTACAGCAAAGAGATTGATAATCACGATTTTTGGGAGCTTTGCTTTGTTGAAAGCGGGACTATGCGTTGCAGTATTGACGGTAAAGACGTTAATCTTAACGAACAAGAAATGATTTTTATCCCGCCAAACACCCCGCACGAGTACGAACAAAATGAGCGTACTAACGTTTTTTGCGTGTGTTTTACTTGCATTTCCCCATATCTTAAACCTTTAGGCTTACAAACATTTAAAACAACATACGAACAACGCAACGCCCTTTTTAGTTTACAAAGGGAGTCAAGAAATGCTTTTGTAAACAACAAGGAAGAACAGTTGATTCAGCTTAACGAGCAAAAGCTTGGCGGTATGCAAATGCTAATAATTCAGCTGGAGTATTTGATTTTACTTGCACTGCGTGAACTTGTAGAATCAAAAAATTCACCGCTTGTTATTTTGCGTGACGGAGATTTTTACGCGCACCTTATAGAAAAAATTAAGCAGTTTTGCCAAGAAAAAGTGGATAAAAAACTTTCGCTTGACGAGATTTGTAAAAACATCGGCTATTCAAGGTCGTTCACTTGTAAACTTTTTAAGGAAATTACCGGCGAAAGCATTTTTACTTATTTTAATAGACTTAAAATTGAAAAAGCTAAAAAACTTTTAACGGACACCGAGTATTCAGCAACACAAATTTCCGAAATGCTAGAATTTACAGACGCTAAATATTTTAATACGCTGTTTAGAAAAATTGTGGGCACAAGCCCCTTAAACTATAAAAAACAATCAAAAAAGAACGCGGAACAGCGCTCTAAAAAATAACGTGTAAAAAAATTAACGGATGAACTTTTGATAAGTTCATCCGTTTTGTTTTTGAAATTTACTCTTCGTAAATGTCAAGCATTTCCGAACTTCTATTGTTTACACGGAAAATAATTGTATCCCCGTTGTATAGGCGGGGTTTTGCCCAACCGGGTTTACCGATAACGTGCGCTTCCTTAACTTTAAACGGCATTTTTGCTATAGGTTGGTTAAAGATGTTTTCACGATTGATTGCAACCATGCGGTAGTGCTTTTCGCCCATCTTGTATAAATAAAGGTTCGTTTTACCTTTCTTTAAATCACCCGCGTATGAGTGTTGTCCTTTTGCGTTTATTATCGCATACGGTCTTAAAAGATAAGGAATTTGACCTTGTTCGTTAATATACTTAATAGCATCTTTATAAAGCCTTTCGTTTACCTTATGGTGACGCGCTTCTTCTGGCCAGTTGCCCCTAACAGGATCATCAAAATAGGTTGAAACTTTAACGTATCCTCCGTACGTTTTGTTCACGTTCCCTTTTGCGTTATAAACCTTAATCATAAAGTCGCCACACTTAAAGGTTGCGTTAGCTTTTCTATCAAGAACGTCCACGTGCCCAGCAAGAACAAGCAATCTATCCGTATTTTCTAAATAATCTTTTAAAGTTTGGTCATTAACGTTGTCCGAGCAAACGAGCATAGGGCCATTTGACTTTAATATTTCTTTTTTATCAGCAAGTGCAGTTATGGGCAAACCGTAATATTGTAAATCGTTATGAATATGCTCCGCGTGCGCTCTTCTAGTTTCAATAAATCTCTTGCATTCACTCTTTATATCGTCATTAAAAAGCGCCGTAAAGCCTAATGAGCCGATTGGTTCACCCACTTCAAAGTCATCAACGGCTTTATGTATTAAATCCCATTGCTCTTTTGGAATACAGTCCGACAAACAGAAGATTGAACCATCACAACAAGGAACTAATTTTCCATCTTTCCAAATAAAGCTCGTGCTTCTTCTTGCAATAGACGTTCTATATTCGTTAGGCGCATTGTTAATAATATCCCATTGTTCGTTTGTATCGTGAACAGAAGTCATATTTACTTGCGGAATTTCTGGACAATATGCCTTTATCGCGCGTTGTTTTTCCATAAAACGATACTGCGCGTTCCAGCGTGATTGCTCTGAAATTTCCATTTCTATACCAGACCAGCATTGAATTGCAGAAGATGTTGCATCTTCGTACATGATTTTATGAATACCTGCTTTTGCTAAAGGCTTATAGTCAATACCAAACCTAAAGAACGCTTCTAATGGAGATAAAGTCCAGCAGTTGTTCATTGTAACCTTTTTGCCTATACCATGGATAGCAGTTACAATCTTTTTTGCCCATTCGCCAAAACGCTCGGAAACGAACACCGCCCATTCGTAACGAAGATTGTTTATAATGTACATAAATCTCTTTTGTAAGAGTTTTTTGTTCATTCCGCAAACCATGGGATATTCGTCGGGAAGTTTAATACCCGTTCTTGTTACAAATTGATCAACTAAGTCGTCAGTATAGTCGCCAACGATAAGCCTTTGACGGTTGTGGCAAGTGCCGTCCGCAAGATGAAGCCCATCAAACCCGTATTCAATGAGTGGGCGCTTTATTCTTTCACTGAAAACGTCTTCCATATAAGTGCCGTCTTTAAATCTCTTAATAAAGTGCGCACTTCTCCAGTTTAAGTTCATGCGAACGGAAAATTCGCACACTTCTGGCGCAACTTCAACGAGCGTTTTTTCTTTGATAAGCTTTCCATCCCAACCGACACACGCATTGTTTGCAAATACAGTAAGATAAACTTCAACACCACGAGCATGGAAAATGTCAATAAGAGTTTTTAAGTTCCAGTTTGTCCAAGGTTGAATTTCACGTTCATCACTATATTGATGTCCACCGTATGAACAAGTATTTCTTGACAAGGTGTATTCGGTTTCCAAGCCGTCGTAAAAATAACAAACGTCCCACCCCGTTAAAAGTAGATATATAGCATCTACTTTTCCGCGGTTTCTATCGATAAAATCATCAACCGTGCCTTCAATATTATCTTTATCAAAAGCAATGAGTTCTATCCAGTAGCTGTTCTCTAATTTTTTAGTTTGCATAATGTTCTCCTTTTTAATAACGCTACATCAGTGTGATTAAACTGACATAGCGTTGGTTTGTTTTTTATAAATTATTATTCTTCGTAAACGTCAAGCATTTCCGAACTTCTGTTGTTTACGCGGAAAATAATCGTATCTCCGTTATATAAGCGGGGTTTTGCCCAACCGGGTTTACCGATAACGTGCGCTTCTTTGACTTTAAACGGCATTTTTGCTATAGGTTGGTTAAAGATGTTTTCACGATTGATTGCAACCATGCGGTAATGCTTTTCACCTATCTTGTATAGATAAAGATTGGTATTACCTTTCTTCAAGTCGCCCGCATAAGAGTGTTGACCTTTTGCGTTTATTATTGCATATGGTCTTAAAAGATAAGGAATTTGACCTTGTTCGTTAACGTATGCGATTAAATCTTTATAAAGCCTTTCGTTAACCTTGTTATGACGAGGGTTTTCAGGATAGAAACATCTAACAGGGTCATCAAAGTATGTTGAAACTTTAACGTATCCACCGTACTTCTTGTTAACGTTTCCTTTTGCGTTATATACTTTTGCAATAAAGTCACCACAAGTAAAGGTTGCGTTTGCCTTTCTATCCAAAGCGTCTTTATGACCAACCAACACAAGCAATCTGTCGGTTTTTTCCAAGTAGTCTTTGAGTTCTTTCGTTCTAATACTATCCGAACAAATGAGAAGAGGGCCTGTTGACTTAACGATTTCTTTTGCGCTTGCCATTGCTGTTAACGGTAAACCGTGATATTGCAAATCGTTGTGAATAAGATCGCTATAAGGACGCCTTGTATTGATAAACTCTTTTAATTGCGCCTTAATATCGTCATCAAACAAGCAAGTAAAGCCAAGTGAACCAACGGGTTCGCCCACGTCAAAGTTATCAACTGCTTTGTGGATTAAATCCCATTGCTCTTTTGGAATACAGTCCGACAAACAGAAGATTGAACCGTCGCATGAAGGCGTAAGCTTGCCGTCCTTCCAAATATAAGCAATACTTCTTCTTGCAATAGCAGTTCTATATTCGTTAGGTGCGTTATTAATAATATCCCATTGTTCGTTTGTATCGTGAACAGAAGTCATATTTACTTGCGGAATTTCTGGACAGTACGCTTTCATTGAGCGTTGTTTTTCCATCAAACGATATTGTGTGCTCCAACGCGTTTGATCGCTGTATTCCATTTCCATACCCGACCAGCATTGAATAGCAGAAGAGTTAGCATCTTCTTTCATAAACTTGTCAATTTTAGCGTTAGCCAAAAGTTTATAGTCAACACCATAGCGATAGAGCGCTTCAAACGACGAACACGTCCAACAGTTGTTTACCGTACCTTTTTTGCCGATTGAATGAAGTGCGTTCATTAGCTTTGTTATCCATTCGCCAAAACGCTCTGCAATAAACAAAGTCCATTCGTAACGGTAGTTGTTGACTAAATACATAAATCTCTTTTGTAAAGGTTTTTTCTTTAATCCACATACCATTGGTATATCTTTGGGAAGTGTAATTCCCGTACGCGTTACGAATTGGTCAACCATATCGTCGGTAAAGTCACCGCATGCAATTCTCGTTCTTGGGTGACCTACGCCGTCTGCAATATGTAAACCGTCAAATCCATATTCAATTAAAGGACGCTTTACTCTCTCGCTAAACTCATCTTCTAGATATCTACCGTCCTTAAATCTCTTTATAAAAAATGCACTGCCCCAGTTAGCATAGTTCCTAACAGAAAATTCACACACTTCGGGCGCAACTTTAACCAAGCATTTTTCTTCGATCAGTTTTCCGTCCCAACCAACACAGTTAGAAGCTGCAAATACAGTAAGATAAACTTCAACTCCACGCGCGTGGAAAGTGTCGATAAGAGTTTTTAAGTTCCAGTTTGTCCAAGGTTGAATTTCACGTTCATCACTGTATTGATGTCCACCGTATGAACAAGTGTTTCTTGACAAGGTGTATTCGGTTTCCAAGCCGTCGTAAAAATAACAAACGTCCCACCCCGTTAAAAGTAGATATATTGCATCTACTTTTCCGCGGTTTCTATCGATAAAATCATCAACCGTGCCTTCAATATTATCTTTATCAAAAGCAATGAGTTCTATCCAGTAGCTGTTCTCTAATTTTTTTGCTTGCATGATGAATTCTCCCACGTTTATGACTAATCAGCAATAACCCATTTAGGATCTGCCGGAGTATCAAAAAGGTCAATAATCCTCATACCGCCAGGAGCAAGGAACCCACCTTCACCAGAAATATTGTATTTAGCGTATTCGCCACGGAACTTGATTGAGAAGTTCCCGTTTTCATTTTGACTGCCGTTTACAATCATAACGCGTTGGCGACCATCTTTATCAGCAAACCTACTAATAATCATATGGCGGTTATATAGACTTCTAACGTCTTCAATATATTCGTCCTTTTCATATTCGAAAGACTTAAAGTTACCATATCTAAACATCCAGTGATATACTTCTTGAAGTTCAAAACTATCAAGTTTTTCAGCAACCGAACGCATAAATGCCTTATTTTCATGTTTAAGCCATGCATAGCTCTTGGTTTTTTCATCAAACCCGTCAATAGGTGCACCTGCACTTTGTTGTCCAGGATTAGCTTGGTTTTCTTGTAAATGATACCATACAAAACCTTTTACACCGTGCGCAGCTAAAACGTTCATTTGCCATCTAAATTCGTTTTGATTAGGCTCTCTAAACGACCAGCATGCCGTACACATAGGTGACGCCCATAGCGGAATATTATATTTCCTTGATGTTTCAAAATACATATAGAGCTGGTGATAGAAGTTTACTAAGCCTTGTTCAACTTCAAAGCCTTCAGCAAGAAGTTGACTGTATACGTTATATAGCAAGAAATCGGGATGAACGGTATTAACGTAATCATCGAGTGTTTCCCTTGCTTTTTCATACCTATCATGTACGCCAAGGAGAGCAATGTAAGTCCAATACTCAGGCGCTGTATCGCGAACTAACTGAACGTAGTCACGACAACCATCCATTGCTTTATGTTCATCTTTATAACCCCACCAAGGTTCATCACAAATATATATACCCCCGATGGTATCGCCATATCTTTCTTTTACGTAAAGCAATCTTTCTTTTGCTTTTTCAAGAGAAGGTTTTGCCCATTTTCTATTGTGCATAAATCTTCTATCAATGTAGAGCGCGGGAAGACCAAGTTCTTTCGCACTTGCCATAAATTTATCAAGTTGGGCTTCTTCAAACCCAGTTTTATCGTAGTGGATATGCTCAGGCATGGTT
This sequence comes from Christensenellaceae bacterium, assembly GCA_045578765.1. Lineage (GTDB taxonomy): Bacteria > Bacillota > Clostridia > Christensenellales > Borkfalkiaceae > UBA1259. The sequence goes on from JAZNKV010000015.1 coordinate 141,228, forward strand.
GCAAACGTCATTCCTAAATCCTTTTGCGCTTCAATAGGGTTGTACTGCAAATCATAACTAGTTGTTCTATAATGCCAACAGCCTATTTGATAGTGTTTGAAAAATTCTTTCATGTTTTATCTCCTTTTTTGCCACAAAATTATTCACAATACATTTCTTTAATATTTTAACAATATTAAAGGCAAGTGTAAACCCATTTTTTTCCACAAAAGTTCTAAAATATTCTTCTTTTTTTATAAAAAAGAAACGCCCTTGTTTTTAAGAGCGTTTCTTGAATTTTTTAGTATTAGTCAGGGATATAATCAGCAGGGTCGGCAGGAGCGTCAAACAAATCGATAATTCTCATTCCGCCAGGAGCAAGATAACCAGACTCGTTTGAAACGTTGTATTTTGCATAATCACCCTTAAACTTGATAGAGAAGTTACCGTTTCTAGTTTGGTCACCGTTAACTATCATTACGCGTTGACGACCGTCTTTATCAGCAAATCTACTGATAATAAGGTGGCGATTATAAACACTTCTTACGTCCTCAATATATTCGTCTTCAGCATATTCCCACGCTTTGTAGTTACCATATCTAAACATCCAGTGATATACTTCTTGTAGTTCAAAGTCTTCAAGTTTTTCAGCAACACAGCGTTGGAAGGACTTTATTTCATGTTGGAACCAATAATAGTATGGCGATTTTTGGTTAAATCCATCAAGCGGTGAACCAGCAACGCCTTGGCTGGGGTGAATTGCAGTTTCTTGCAAGTGATACCAAACAAAGCCTTTTATGCCGTGCGCAGCCATAACGTTAAGTTGCCATCTATAATCTTCTTGAGAAGGCTTTCTAAACATCCAACAGCTTGAACACATTGGCGACGCCCAAACGGGAATGCCGTACTTTTTACCAATTTCAGTGAAAACGTAAAGATTATGATAGAACCACGCAATGCCTTGTTCTCTTTCAAAATCTTCCGCCATCATTTGACTATAAACGTTATAGAGCAAGAAATCGGGATGAACAGTGTTTACGTAGTCTTCTAAGTCTATCTTTGCTTGTTTATATCTATCGTGCAAGCCTAAAAGCGCAATATATGACCAGTATTCAGGAGCTTCTTCTCTAATCATATCGTTATAGAGTTTACAGTTGTCCATTGCTTTATGTTCATCCGAACGGCCCCACCACGGTTCGTCAACAATATATATTCCACCGATTTTATCGCCGTATTGTTCTTTTATAAGTTTAAGCCTATTTCTTGCTTTCTCCAAGCCGGGCTTCGCCCATGCCCTATTGTGATAAAACGCTCTATCTATGTAGAGAGTAGGCATGCCGAGTTCATAAGCCTTATTGATATACTTATCAAGATTAGCTTCTTCTTTGCCCGTTTTACCATAATGGATATGTTCGGGCAGTGTTGCATAAGTTAAGCCTAAATCTTTTTGAACTTCAATTGGGTCAAACGGAAAGTCATAACTTGTCGTCCTATACCACCAAACGCCTTGATGATACTTCTTGAAAAAATCTTTCATAATATTCTCCTTTTTGCCACGTGATTATTATGGCAAAATATGTTTTTAATATTTTATCAATATTAAACGGCTATGTAAACCCAATTTTTTCCACAATTATTCCAAAATATTCTTTTAAAAAGAATAAAGGCGCACCTTAATTTAAATGATGCGCCCTTTATCAATTTTTTTTATTAGTCTAAAACTACGTCAGCTGGGTCTTCAGGCTTATCAAATAGGTCGATAATAGCTGCACCACCTGGGCACAAGAAACCTGCTTGATTTGTGATATTATACTTAGCAAATTCACCCTTGAATTTAATTGAGAAATTGCCGTTTTCATTTTGACTGCCATTAGTTATCATTACTCTTATTTTGCCGTCTGGAGCTTTAAACTTACTGATGATTAAGTGACGGTGATACATACTTCTAACGTCTTCAATAACGTCATCGTCAACAAATTCAAAAGCCTTAAAGTTTGATTGACGGAACATATAGTGATATACGTCTTCTAGTTCATAACCGTCAAGCTTAGATGCAATTGAGTGTTTGAACGCACTGTTTTCGTATTTCAACCAATCATACATATAAGTTTTTTCATCAAAGTGGTTGAGCGCGCCCATGCTACTTCTTTGACCTGGGTTCATTGCCGTTTCTTGTAAGTGATACCATACAAAGCCCTTTACGCCGTGTGCAGCAAGAACGTTCATTTGCCATTTAAGCTCATTCTTGTTCGGTTCGCGGAAAGACCAGCATGACGTACACATTGGTGACGCCCAAAGCGGAATACCCCTTTCCCTTGCAGTTTCGTAATACATATAAAGTTGATAATAGAAGTTTATCATCCCTTGTTCTTTTTCAACGTCTTCAGACATCAATTGGCTGTAAACGTTGTAAAGCAAGAAATCTGGGTGAACGGTATCGATATAGTCGTTCAACTCTGCCTTACCTTTTTTATACCTATCCGCAACACCTAAAAGTGCAACAAACGTCCAAAGATCAGGAGCTTCATCACGAACCATGTCAACCATCTTTTTAGTATCGTCTATGGTCTTATGCTCGTCCATGTGTCCCCACCAAGGTTCATCCGTAACAAAAACACCGACAATTTGATCGCCGTATCTTTCTTTAGCGAATTTAAGGCGTTCTCTTGCTTTTACGGGATCGGGTTTCGCAAAATATTTAGTAGCGAAAAATCTTCTATCAACATACATAACAGGCATGCCCAACTTTTTGGCGCTTGCCATATATTCGTCAAGTTTCTTTTCTTCTTTACCCGTCTTACCATAATGCCAGTGTTCAGGCGTAGTAAAATACGTCATACCCAAATCTTTTTGAACTTCAGCAGGGTCATACTTTAAGTCGTAACTGGTACTTCTATAGTGCCAACAACCAATTTGATAATGCTTAAAAAATTCTTTGTTCATAATCGTTCTCCTAATTTTAATTGTTTTTTATTATTATACCTTACCTATTTTTAATTATCAATGCAAAAAAATACACAAAAAGTGCAAAAAAGTATATGCTTTTTTAACTATTGAACATATTTACTCCAATACCGATAAATGTTTTGGATGAGATAAACCTTGTTGGTTATCGAAGTCAAAACGTGAAGCAGAAACGCAGTATTGCGACGTTTATAAGACCTTAAAAAAATAGCGGGTTGATATTATAATCAACCCGTTAATTTTATTAGTTTTCCTTTGCATAAACGCTTACTTTCTTGTCGTTTCTGCCCATTCTTTCGAACTTAACAACAC
>JAZNKV010000016.1:0-102752 GCA_045578765.1 Christensenellaceae bacterium
ATGATAAAAAAAAGAAAAATTTTGACGTAAAATAAATGATAAACAAGAATTCATTTTATCTAGTTTCAACACTAATTTGTGACTAAATTGTGACATATAAGAAAAAACCACTATATATTGTGGTTTTAATCTTGAATTTAAGCATATATTTGGTGTTTAGAGTTTCGCGTCTCCCCTGCCAAATCTCAATCACAAACGTGGTTGGGATTTTTTATTTATCGTTATCTTTCACGCAACCAATACGGTTGCTGACTGCTCCGTTTCTCTACGCAGGGCTTTCGCCCGAGTCGCGCCTCCCTTTAACTTACACCATTAAACAAGCATAAAGTTCTTATTAAAGGACACATAAAATTAGCATTTCTATTTTACAGCAAAATCACAATTAAGTCAATCGTTATTGTAAAATACCAAAAAAATAAGAGAATGATATAAAATCATTCTCTTTTTTATTAAGATAAATAATTTATTTGTGAAATCTGCCAAAGACTTCGTTAACTTTAGAAAAACTTGCAAATGTTCCTTTATACCCTTTCAAAATTTTTAACATTTGACCAATTTCTTTTTTGCGAATTATGCAAACCACCATATATTTATCTGTATTAGAATACATGCCAACAACTCTAATCTCAGTGACACCATGATGCAACTTTTCCATCAACTCGCTAGAAAGTTCATTGGGATTATCGGTTATTATTTCAAACTTGTATCCAACTTTAGTACCAGACAAAAAGTGGTCAACTACAACGTTTGCAACAAACAAATTAATCAACGTACAAAGTGCTGGTGTAATTTTCATTCCATAAACAAAAAACGCAATCAACACAACACTGCTATCCAAGAAAAAAGATACCGAAGCAACGTTTAGCGCTGGATGTTTCTTTTTAATAAGCGCAGATATAGCATACGTACCACCACTAGCGCCAAAGCGCCTTAACATTAAAGAAAAACCCGCTCCCGAAATAACACCTGTAGCAATACAAGCAAATACAATTTCAAAATCTTCTGCGTTGTTTTTTACACAATAAGCTTTTGCCCCAACAACACTATATAACTCTGTTCCAAAAGATTGAACCAGCATATAAATAATTAAGTATATTCCCAGCTTTCTATTTACAAATATCGTTACTAAAATAAAAATTGGAATATTAAATGCTATCATTAGATATGCCCAACTAACCGAGTAATCTAATAGATGATAGGTAATCGTAGCAAGACCACCAACTCCACCTGGAGCAAATCCGTTACTGTTTTGAAAAAAGAAATATGCCGTTGCAACAATCATTCCCGCAACAATAGTAACCAACAAATCAAACACAACACTCTTTACACTTTGCTTATCTATCATAACACACCTTTTAGACTTTATAATTATAGTACTTATACTTTAAATTTGCAACAAATTATTTGAAAATAAAAAAAATATTTTAAATAGATAAAACAGCCACTATTATGTCACACACAATAATAGCTGTTTTCGCCTTTATTTTACTATAAAAATTTGTTTAACTCCTCAATTTTTTCTATTGTAGTTTCAGGATAGTTTTCAAACCTAAAAGGTATAGATAGTTTATCATATTTTACTTTACAAATCTTCTTAAAAGCCAATAACTCTACCCCGTCAACCACAGAAAATTTACTAATAATTGACTTTAGTTCTTTCACATTTTCAGCCGTATCATTTATCGAAGGGATTATAACTTGCCTAACGGTAGTTTTAACCTTTTTTTGTTGTAAGATGCTTAAAAATTTTTTTACCGTATTAATACTGCAACCAACGTATTTTCTATATAAATCATTATTTGTATATTTAATATCAAGTAAAACCCTGTCAGTAACACATAAAAGATCCATTACATTATCATTTATAATACTTCCCGACGTATCTAAACAAGTGTTTATTCCATTTTCACGGCAAAGCACAAAAAGGTCTTTCACAAACTCTGCCTGAAGAAGCGGTTCCCCACCAGAAACAGTTACCCCGCCTTCTTCACCAAAATACTCTTTAAACCTAACAATCTTATCGACGACTTGTTGTGCAGTATATGTTTCACCAACGCCGATTTCCCAAGTGTCAGGGTTGTGACAGCAAGCACAGCGCAAATTACACCCTTGCATAAATACGACAAATCTAATCCCTGGGCCATCAACAGTACCCAAACTCTGAAATGAATTTATATACCCAATAGACATAAATTACAATCCTTGATGGAATGTCCTTGAAATAACTTCTTTTTGCTGTTCGCGCGAAAGTTTATTAAAGTTAACAGCATAACCAGAAACACGAATAGTTAGGTTAGGATACTCTTCAGGGTTCTCATACGCACGAATAAGCGTTTCTCTGTTTAAGACATTAACATTAATATGGTGAGCATTTTTACCAAAGTACCCATCTAAAATTCCCACAAGATTATTAATTCTCGTGTTTAAATCCTTACCCAAAGCGTCGGGCGTTATCGAGAAAGTATTAGATATACCATCACGACAATCATTGTAAGATAATTTTGCAACGGAATTTAAGGAAGCTAGCGCACCATTAGTTTCCCTATTATGCATAGGATTTGCACCGGGAGCAAATGGTTGTCCACATTTTCTTCCATCTGGAGTTGCGCCCGTATTTTTTCCATACATAACGTTGCTTGTAATAGTTAACACAGATAAGGTGTGTATTGCATTTCTATAAGTTGGCACTTTCCTTAAATCACATATAACTTTTTGAGTAATTTCTTTTGCAATTAAATCAACCCTATCATCATCATTTCCAAATTTTGGAAAATAGCCATCTGTTTCAAAATCAACTACAAAACCTTCACTATTTTTCACCGGTTTAACATTAGCATACTTGATTGCACTTAGTGAGTCAGCTATTACAGATACCCCCGCAACACCAAACGCCATAAAGCGTTCAACACAAGTATCGTGAAGTGCCATTTGTGTCTTTTCGTACGCATATTTGTCGTGCATATAGTGAATTACGTTCATAGTGTTAACGTAAAGCTTGCTTAACCATTCAAGATAAACATCAAGTCTTTCACTAACAACCTGATAATCCAACTTTTCATTATCAAGAACAGGCATTTGTGGTCCAATATGAATATTACTTGTAGTGTCGTAACCACCGTTTATAGCAATAAGTAATAATTTGGCCAAATTACAACGCGCACCAAAAAATTGCATTTGTTTTCCAACCTTCATCGCCGAAACACAGCAAGCAATTGCATAGTCATCACCGTATATTGGGCGCATTACGTCATCATTTTCATACTGAATTGAATCAGTATCAATAGACACCTTAGCGCAAAACTTTTTAAAGTTTTCAGGAAGATGTTTTGACCATAAAATTGTTAAGTTGGGCTCAGGAGATGATCCCAAATTGTATAACGTATTAAGAATTCTATAACAACTTTTGGTAACAAGCGTTCTTCCGTCCTCACCCATTCCACCAACAGCTTCTGTAATCCACATTGGATCGCCACCAAAAAGTTCGTTGTATTCAGGCGTCCTAAGATGCCTTGCCATACGCAACTTCATTACAAAGTCATCAATAAGTTCTTGAGCGCCCTGTTCTGTTAAAACGCCATTTTTTAAGTCACGTTCGATATAAATATCAAAGAAAGTACTTACGCGTCCCAAAGACATTGCAGCGCCGTTTTGTTCTTTAATAGCACCAAGATAAGCAAAGTACGTCCATTGAATTGCTTCTCTAGCGTTGCTTGCTGGAGCACTAATATCACAGCCGTATGATAGCGCCATTTGCTTTAAGTATCCCAAGAATGCAATTTGTTGATACAATTCTTCATCAAGTCTTATACTGTCAACATTAAAGTTCTCTAAAGCTAAATTCTTCTTATCCTTTGCCTTTTCTTCAATCAGCCTATCAACACCGTACAACGCAACCCTGCGATAATCTCCTATAATTCTACCCCTGCCATACGCATCAGGAAGACCTGTAATAACGTGACACTTTCTTGCAAGACGCATCTCTTCTGTGTATGCGCGGTATACCCCTTCATTATGGGTAGTTCTATATTTAAATTCGTTTTTAACCTTTTCGCTTAATTCGTAACCATATGCTTCGCAAGCTTGCTTAACCATGCGCATACCACCAAACGGGTTAACACCTCTTTTAAGAGGAGAGTCGGTTTGCAAACCAACGATAAGTTCATTTTCTTTATCAAGATACCCAGGAGCATAACTAACAAGCGAAGATACTGTGGTTGTGTCAACATCTAAAACACCACCCTTCTTGCGTTCTTCGGCAAAAAGCGCTTGAAGTTTTATCATAAGATTAGTTGTTCTTTCTGTTGCCCCGCACAAAAAATCAGCGTTGTCCAAATATTCTTGGTAATTACATTGAATAAAATCTCTAACGTTAATTTCTTGTTGCCAAACTCCATCATTAAAGCCTTGCCAGCATTTGTTTTGCATATTACACCTCCTAAAAGACAAAAAAGGGCAATCCAATTTTTTGGATTGCCCAGACGGTCGGCTAAAACAGCATACATTCCCCTGCGGTAATCCGCAAAATCCGTCAGTAATGTATCTTGATTAAATTATAACATCACAAAATAAACTTGTCAAGTAAATATTGTTATTTAGATTTTGTTTTCAAAAGTCTCTTAACTATAAAGCACTGTAATCTTTTGGGTAGAATATTCATCAGTTTTAATAGTATATTAGTGTGCTTTTTATATATTATTTTGTTCCCCTTACTTGTTATTGCCTTATAATACAATTTTGCAATCTTTTTAGGGTTAGACGGTGTTCCCATAAACATTTTAACTAATCCATAAAACTTTACAGATTGTTTTTTGAATATAGTAGTTTTATCAGTAAGTTCTTTAGTCTTTATAAGCGCTCCTTGCGACAAACTTGTATTGAATGCGCCGGGCCTAACAGTTATAACCTTTTGCCCTAACAAATTAAGCTCTTGCCTTAACGCTTGAGAATAACAATCAAGCGCAGTTTTGGTTGTACTGTAAATACCGTTAAAAGGCAATGGGTCAAGTGGCGCAACTTCACTTGTTGTTATAATAACCTTACCATTTTTTCTTAAAATTGGATAGAAAATTTTATTAATATTAATCGCACCAAATAGGTTAACGTTAAATATTTTTTCTAAATTTTCAAACGGTATTTCCGTAAATGAATCAATATAGAAAATTCCTGCAACATTAACTATCGCGTCAAAAATAACACTGTCAGCTTTAAGCTCGTTAAATATTTGAACAAGCTGGTCTTTATTTGTAATATCAGCATTAAAAAACTTAAGGGATTCGCTATTAAATTTTGCTTCAGCAAGGTCTATTGCGTAAACGTTTACACCTTTTACAATTAAAAATTCTGCAACAGCTTTACCAATACCACCAGATGCCCCTGTTAATAAAACGTTCATTTTGATATATTAATCTACGTTTTCAAACGCTTTTAATCCAACGACATTGTCAACCGGCAATGAGAATAAAACGCCGTGAGCGTCAGTATTAGCACCCGCTTTTTCCATGATAGACTTCATTATTTGGTCACGCATATCTCTACGCGAAATAATATAAACCATCTCTTTTTCTTCGCTTATAGAAACGCCGAAGAACTTTGCAATTTCAGCACCTGTACCTCTTGCTCTTACTACAGTACCACCACTTGCACCGGCATCTCGCGCCGCATCCATAACCAAGTCCGTATTCCCCTTATCCACCAATGCAATTATCATTACAACCTTACTTTCTGTGTTAGACATGTTTTCACCACCCTTCTTTTCAATAGGCTTTTCACCTGCTAAATATTTGAGAGAAGCCCCTCCACCAATACTGTCAACAGGTATAAATACAGCTATACCGTTGCCTGCTGATCCAATATCCATTTCTATTAGCAAGTCTTTTATGATTTCGCCAATATTTTCTTCGCGAATCATAGCCCCAAACATAACCTTTTCGTTTTTCTCAATACCCAACAAATCTAATGTGCTTTGATTTGCTGTACCATTACACAAGAAACTAATAATATTGACAACATCATGCCTATGAAAAAAGTCAATATAGTTTTCTGTATACTCTCTTTTGGTTATCGCAACCATATATTTCAACCCTTGCATAACTTTCCCCTTACTCAATAATTTCTTCTTTCGCCATAATATCTTTGGTTGTATTTTTAAGCTTATTAGTTTTAATTTTGAATACTAACCCAAGGATTTGTATAGTTATTAATGGCGTCATTGCGACCATAGCAACCACTCCAAAACCTTCTGTTGCAATATTTCCACCAACAGCAGAACAAACACCTATCGAAAGTGGCATTAAAAAACTTGCCGTCATAGCACCTGACGCAACGCCACCAGAGTCAAATGCGATTGCAGTAAACATGTCTGGAACAAAAAAAGTTAGCACAATCGCTATAAAATATCCCGGAACTAAAAAGTACATAATAGGAATATTAAGAATAATCCTAGTCATTGCCAATCCCACAGATATTGCAACACCAATCATAAGGCTAAACCTAAGCGCCTTTTTGGGAATAGCACCAGACGTAATCTCATAAACTTGCTTTGTCAAAACGTGCACAGCCGGTTCAGCTGCCACAACAAAATAACCTATAACCATACCAATTGGAATAATTATCCAATTATAAGCTTGCTTGCTGCCTATAAAACTACCTATTTCACTACCCACCGGCAAGAAACCAACGTTTACGCCCAACAGGAACAAAACAAGCCCAATATAAGTATACCCAATACCGATTAAAATCTTAAAAATTGATTGTTTTTTTAGTTTTGCACCAAATATTTGAAAAATGAAGAAAAATGCTACTATAGGCAAAAGCGCAATCGCAACTTCTTTCATATACTCCGGAAGCCCATGTATAAACGCACCAAATAAATCTTTTGAAGTATCTGGAGCAATAATTTGGTTTGAAGAAACGTCAATACTTTCGGGTTTAAATATTATTCCTAAAATCATTACAGAAATGATTGGTCCAATTGAACAAAGCGCAGTTAACCCAAATCCGTCGTTTTCACTTTCCTTGTCACTTATCATTGACGCAACACCCGTACCAATTGCAATAATAAACGGCACACTCATTGGTCCAGTAGTAACGCCACCAGAGTCAAACGCAAGTGGAATAAAACTTTGTGGCACAAAAAATGAAAGCGCAAAAACTGCAAAGTAAAACAACACCAAAATATATGAAAGGCGGAGTTTAAGCACAATTCGTAAAAACGCCACTACTAAAAATAATCCAACGCCTACACCAACAGCAATTATTAACAACCACGGATCAAGCGTTTTGGATAACTGTGTCGCAAGAACTTGTAAATCTGGTTCGGAAATAGTAATAAGCACGCCAACAATAAAACAAACGGGAATAATTATCCAAAGCTTTTTTGTTTTCATTACCGAAGAGCCAACATATTCACCTATCGGTGTCATCGCTGTATCCGCCCCAAGAGTAAATAATCCCATTCCAAGTACAACCAAGAGCGAACCAAATATAAAGGCTAAAAATTTACCGCTATCTAACGGAACTATTAAAAAACAAAGGATAAGCACTATTATAGTTATAGGCAAAACCGATGAAAACGCTTCTTTTACTTTTTCAGATATTATAGTACGATTATTTGGTAAAAAACGTTTTCTCTTTTTCATTGAGTGCACCTCCTTGTCTTTTTGTTTATTTTAACAAATATACACAAAAATGTCAAAACAAAACAACCTAAAATTTCTTATGTGTTTTATAAACAAATTTTAAAATAAATAACTCTAAATTTAATTTCAAGGAATATTCAATACTTTTTTTGTAAAATTATATTTGGTGAAAAGTTACACTTTAAATAATAGGTAAAGCACAATATAAATTCATTGACATTTACTTGCTTTTTGTGTTATCATTATCATCAAGATTTATATAACAAGGGGATAATATGTTAGAACTCAAAAATATTGTGAAATTATACAAAACCAAATCTGGTGATGTAAGAGCTCTTAACGACGTTTCACTAACTTTCCCATCAACTGGTCTTGTTTTTATCACGGGTAAAAGTGGTTGTGGTAAAACCACCCTATTAAACGTAATAGGCGGACTTGATGACGCAGACAGTGGTGAAATTTTATTGTTAGGCAAGTCTTTTGAAAAGTTTACTCATGGTGACTTAAACGATTATCGTAATACTTTTATCGGTTTTATCTTCCAAGAATATAACCTGTTAAACGAATTTACCGTTGAAAAGAACATTGAAATCGCAATGGAACTTCAAGGTCAACACACTGATCCTGAAGCTGTCGACGCACTCTTAAAACAGGTTGAAATTGACGGACTAAGAAAACGTAAACCTACAGAATTGTCTGGCGGTCAAAGGCAACGTCTTGCCATCGCAAGAGCACTGGTTAAAAACCCAAGAATTATTATGGCTGACGAGCCTACCGGTGCTTTAGACTCAAACACCGGTATCCAAGTTATTGAAACGCTTAAAAAGCTTTCTAAGGATAAACTAATCATTGTAGTTTCTCACGATCAAGAATTTGCTGAAAAGTACGCCGATCGTATAATTAAGTTAGTTGATGGCAAAATCGCACAAGATATTACTTATAATGAATATGAGATCAATTCAAACGTTAATAACACCGATGAAAAACTTTTCATCAAAGCAGGCGCTGAATTAACCCCCGCTGAAGTTAAAGTTATGACAGAAGCCGTTAAGAACAACAAGAAAATTGAAGTTGTTAACAGCAATACATGCCGTAATAGTTCAAATACCATAGAAGAAAACATTAAAAAGACAACAGCGGATTTCGCAATGCAAAAAAGTAAGATGAAGGCTAAAAGCTCACTCGCTCTTGGCTTAAAGTCTTTGGGCGTTAAACCTTTAAGGCTTATTTTTACCATTTTCTTGTCTGTAATCGCTTTTGCCGTATTCGGTTTATTTGACACTATAGCTAACTTTACAACTGCAGGTGTTGTTTCAAACTTGTTAAAGCAAGCGCCGGGCAACGTTTCAGTTTTTGGCGAATATACCATTGATTTTGAAAATGATATAGGCTACCCTATCAAGTTCTCCGATGAAAAAGTTTCTTCTATATCTAGAGAACTTGGAACAAGTGTCATTCCTGTTTACAATTATAACCAAAACTATTATGGCAATCAACGACACATAATTGAAACAGCGATGGTCCCAGAAGAACTTGAAGGGAAAACAATTAATCCTGGTGCATTTTACTACAAAAACTCATTTAACGGCTTTGTGGAATTTAATTCAAATGAACTTAATGCGGTTGGATTTAGAGTTGTTGAAGGTAGATATCCACAATTAAACTATGTTGATGGTGTTGCAACCGAAGAAAGCTTAAATGAAATTGCTATTTCAACTTATATGGCAGAATCACTTATTAAGTTTTACAGTGACCCCAACTACCCCACCGTCGCATCGTTAGTTGAACAAGGAAAAGAAAAACAATTTACGTATAAAAACGATACTTATAAAATTGTTGGTATTGTGGACTGTGGACATATTGATGCAAAGTACAACGAAATTAAAGAACTTTCACACAAAACACAAAACACAAAAAATTTAGTTGCGGAGTTTGAAGAGTATATTAACTCAGGCGTATTTAGATGCATCTTTACGGCAGACGGAGCACTTGCTCAAAACAAAGTAAACGACGGTGTTAAAACTGCTTTCTATGCTGGCAAATTATCTTGGCTCACCACTTTAAGCAATGGTTATAGAGCAACAAATAACGAAGAATTTGTTTATTCTTCAAATGAAATGACAAAAGAAAACGTTATTTACTTTAAGGATGGTTATAAAATCACGGCTGACTTAAGCGATAACGAAGTCTTAATTCACCCGTCTAATATAACGTCATTGTTCTCGGTTAAATATAACGCTCTTCCAAATGCAGAAAACCAACTTCCAGGCGAATCAGATGATGATTATTTTGCAAGAAGAAGAGATAAGCAAACGGTATTATATTGTGTAAATATCTTAAACACAAACATCGATAAATTAGGGCTATATTCCGAACAAGAAAAACAAGCAGCAATGAATAAAATTATACACTGCTTATATGGTGACGTTGCTTCCGCTTACAATGGTTTTGAAGAACTTACCATTGAACGCGGCAACGATATCCAAGAAGTAGTTAAAGTTGTAGGCGTTTGTACAGAGTTCGCTATGACGTCAACTGCAAACTATCGTTTCACTATGAGCCCTACACTTATGAACAAACTAAGCATTTGCTCAGATCAAGGCGATTTTGCAAGATTAATTGTTAACCCACATAGTAGCGGGCGCGCCGCTGGCGTTCTTTCAAACTACATGTTGATTGAAGAAGGCGTTTCTTTAACTTGGTTCAACAATTCTGCCCTATCTTTAGTACAAAAGAATGAAGAATCCGTTAAACAAGCGGCTGACCTTTTCTTATACGTAGCGCTTGTCCTTGCCGTATTCTCTATCTTTATGTTATTTAACTACATAACGACAAGTATTGCAAACAAACGTCACAGTACAGGTATTTTGAGAGCATTAGGTGCTAACGGAAAAGATATATTCCAGATGTTCTTAATAGAAAGTTTGATTATTGCTATCATAAACGGAATTTTTGCAGTAATATTAAGTTCGTTTGGATGTACGCTTGTAAACTGGTATATTGCTAACGTTATGGGTATTGCAATTCCATTTGCATTGTTTGGATTAAGACAAGTACTTGTAATTACCTTAATTAGTGTTCTAACGGCTGTTGTTTCATCTGTTATCCCAATCATTAAGATTGTTAGAGAAAAACCCGTGGACTTAATTAGAAGATCTTAATAAAAAACAGCAAAGCTATAAAAGCCCCGCAAAATTGCGGGGCTTTATTGCATAGAGAAAACCCCGTGTTAAACACGGGGTTTTCTCTATGCAATAAAAGAACCATCTTGTGATGGTTCTTTTTTCGTTGGCGGAGAGTGAGGGATTCGAACCCCCGTGGGCTTGCACCCAAACGGTTTTCAAGACCGCCTCGTTATGACCGCTTCGATAACTCTCCATATATATCGTGCCGTACATTCACACGGCACGATATATTTTATATCATTTTGAAAAATTTTGCAAGTGTTTTTAACTAGTTTTTTATTAGTTTTTATAAATCTGAAAATTTAATTATCTCTACGTTTGATTGTTTGAATAATTCTAGAGCAAATTCATCAGGATATCCATTCTTGTATATAACTTTCTTAACACCAGAGTTTATAATCATTCTCGTACAAATAACACAAGGTTGATGTGTAACGTACATAACGGCGCCCTCTAAACTCACGCCTAGCTTTGCTGCTTGAATTATTGCATTTTGCTCCGCATGAACGGCATAGCACACTTCTTGCATTGTGCCACTTGCAATATTTCTTACACGACGTAAACACTCACCACGTTCTGCGCAACTTTCAATACCGCTAGGTGCACCATTATAACCTGTAGTTAAAATTCTTTTATCCTTAACAACTACAGCTCCAACGTGCCTATTTTCTTGATAACAGCTTGACCACCCTGCAACTGTTTCAGCAAGGTCCATAAATCTTTGATCCCACTTGTTCATTTGTATTCCCCTATTTTATCCTTTTTTAACCATCTTTTCAAGTTCTTTAATAAAAGACGTAGTATCCGTAAACGAGCGATAAACTGATGCGAAGCGAACGTAAGCAACTTCATCAATTGTTTTTAGACCTTCACACACCATTTCTCCAAGCTCTTTGCTTGTAATTTCTTGAGCAAGAGAATTGTATATTTTCTTTTGAATATCATCAACAAGTTTATCAATCGTTGCAGCAGAAACAGGGCGCTTTTCACACGCCTTTATTATACCGTTTTTAAGCTTATTAGCATCAAACATTTGTCTTGCACCACTAGTTTTTATAACAAAAATAGGCGTGCTTTCAACCGTTTCGTAAGTAGTGAAACGTTTACCACAACTGATACATTCACGTCTACGGCGTATAATTGTTCCATCTTCTGCTGAACGTGAGTCAATAACTTTGCTGTCAAGACAACCGCAATACATACATTTCATAATTGTAACCCTTTTTATATTTTTTTATTAAAACGGAATTTTGTTAATAAAAAACGTTATTTCCGCTCAAAATACTATTAAATTATGTCTGTTCTATTTAATATAGTAATAATTGTTTACATCTTTGCTATAAATCTATATGGAATTATGATGTTGAGATTCCAAAAGAAAGCAAGAGAAGGTGGCGACGAAGAAAATATAGCAATAAGTGATAGCAAACTCTTACTCACTGGGATTTTGGGCGGTGCTACCGGTATCTTTATATTTATGTTTATATTAAAGTACCGACTTAAAAGTTTACTAATGATGGTACTAATGCCAATATTAATCGCAATAAACGTTTATTTCTTGATATACGCATTTAACAATGGCATTGGCTTTGGCATGTTTTAATCTAATGAATTGATTGCGTCAGGCAATGAGTTAATTATATCACTTGCAGTAACACAAAAGGCATTTGATTTTCGTTCAGCTATCTCACCAGCTTTACCAAACAAATAACACGCCGTAACCGTAGCTAAAAGCGTTTCATCGCTCCTAGCAGTAATACCTGCAATAATTCCACTTAAAACGTCACCACTGCCACCTTTCGCCATTCCACTACAACCTGTTGTATTTAAATATACATCGTTTCCGTCAGTGATAACGGTGGTGCTGTTTTTCAGCGCAACTGTTACCCCATGTTTAAGTGCAAACGCTTTTGCGGTAGTGATAGGATTATTTAATATTTCCTCTTTAGATACCCCACTTAACCTTGAAAATTCACCAACGTGCGGAGTTAAAATAATCCTTGCTTTTTTATTATTAAAAATGTTTTCAATTTCATTGCTGATAGCATTTAACCCATCAGCATCTATAATGAGATTACCATTATAATTTTCAATTAAATATTTAACGAGATGATACACGAAAGAGCCATCTCCCATCCCCATACCAATTGAAATTGCATCAAAATTCATGATACGTTTTACAATTTTGTCGTCAAAAGGTTGTTTATAATTATCTTCGTTATATTCAAACAATAAGCATTCCGGAACTTTGCCAACATAGGCAGTAAATAGACTTTTTGGTACACATAACGCACCGTAACCTATCCCCATCTTTATTGCAGTTAATGCGTTAGAAGATAAAATTACACTGCCTGTATAATTTTTACTTCCGCCGATTATGCATGCGCGACCATAATTGCCTTTATGACTATTTCTCTTTCTTTTCAAAAAAAATTTTTTTGCGATTACATCATTAATTCTCTTAACAAACTCATCTTCCCAAACACTTATGCCAATGTCTTTACAAATGGTTTCCCCACAATAATCTATGCCGGCATTTATAAAATGCCCTAATTTATACTCTTGAATTGCAATGGTAAGATTAGCCTTAACCGCAACACCCATAACCATTCCGTTATCACCGTTAATTCCACTAGGAATATCACAAGAAATAACGTACGCGTTTTGTGCATTTATTTTTTCAATAGCCGTTCTATATACGCCTTCGACTTCTCTATTTAGCCCCGTACCAAATATACAGTCGACAATAATATCGAACTTTTTGTCAAAAATTTTAAGCATGCTAGAACAAACGTTAAACGTTGTAACCGTGAAATCATGCACTTTTGATAAAAGCTCTGCAACGACTTTTCCATCAGCACCATTGTTTCCTTTACCTATGCAAACAAGAACTCTTCCACCTAAAAAACGCTTTTTTATTTCTTTTGCGACCGCATTTCCCGCACGTTCAACTAAAACGCTTTCTGGAACGCCAAGTTTCTCTATTGTAAACTTGTCTGCTAATCGCATTTGTTCAGCGGATAAAATTCTTTCCATCAATCATCCTTCTTAAACTTTCTAAGCGCAAAACTCACCTGATCGTAATTAAACCCTTTGCCAATTAAGTATCTATAGGCTTTTGCAAGCACTTGTTCATCAATGATTTTGTTTTTTAAGTACTTTTCTGCAAGCAATAACGCGTTTTGATTTTCATCAATATCCGCCTGTTCATATGCGCTTTCTATATCTTCCTTCTTGACACCTTTTTGCATCAATTTATAAGCAGAAAGTCGCTTCCCTTGATTTTTTGCGGTACTTTCAATAAAACGTTTGGAATATTCTTTATCATCAACGTAGTTGTATTCTTTTAATTTATCAATACAATACCACGCAATTTCTTCAGAATACCCTTTTTTAAGCAAATACTCTTTTACCTGCCTTTTAGTCTTTAACGCTTTAGTAACGTATTCGACAGCCTTAGACAACGCCTGTCCTTTCTCGCTTTCATACGCGATCTCGTTTAATTCGTTAGGCTGTACGTTTATCCCTTTTTTTAGCCCGTACTTAATCGCTGTTTCTATTGAAAGCGCAACGTAAAATTCACCATCGATAAATACGTTGCATCGTTTTTTATTTTTTGCTTGAACTTGAATTTGAGTAATTTCAGGCATTTTTCACCTTAAAATCATAATAACCAAATTGTTTTTCAATAATTTTAATCTTGCCATTAAACGCGTCTACTAATTTTTCACAATAAATTTGTTTAAAATCAGCTTTTACAGCAAAGCACACGTTAACCGAATTTCCAAATTCAGTAGAAATAACAGAAACGTCTGGGCTAATCAATAATTTATTAAGGCGAGAATATCGCTCATAATCAATGTCAATCGAACAAACGTATGCTCTCTGCATATCAACAACTTTAGCCTTGCTTAAACATTCGCTGACAGCCCCACCATACGCTCTAGTTAACCCCCCTGTGCCAAGTTTTATACCGCCAAAATATCGAGTAACAACAGCAACAGTCTTGTACATTTTTTTATTCTTAAGAACTTCAAGCATTGGTAGACCCGCCGTACCTTGTGGTTCACCAGCATCGGAAAACTTTTGAACTAATCCTTTATCATCTGCGATATAAGCGTAACAACTATGATTTGCAAGTGAATGGCGTTTTCTAAGCATTTCTATATAATTTTTAGCATCTGCTTCATCTTCAACACTTTTTATATTACAAATAAACTTAGACCGCTCAATTATAGTAACGTTTTCAATTTCTTCACATACGGTAAAATATCCGTTACTCATTTTAATACAACTTTTATGTGAACTTTTTTACCTTTGTGTAAAATAAATTCGCCTTTTTCAACAGCTTCGTTTGGAATTTTTGCAAAGGGATCTGTAACTTTAGCGTTTTCAATTGAAACACCACCGCCTTCTATAAGGCGCTTTGCTTCACCTTTTGACTTTGCTTGCCCAACTTGAACAAGAAGGTCGGCAACTGACGGTATATTTTTATCGACTTCAACAGTAGGCATATCCTCAGCATTTCCACCACCAAACGCTGCGCGCGCTTGTTTTTGAGCATCAATTGCTTTTTCTTCACCGTGAACAAGCTTTGTCACTTCAAACGCAAGGCGTTCTTTTGCAACGTTCATTCTTTCGTCATTATATTTAGTAAGTTCTTTTATTTCATCCATATCCATAAAGGTTAAAAGACGCATACATTCTTCAACCTTAACGTCTTCTACGTTACGGAAATATTGATAGAAATCGTATACGGAACACTTGTTTTCATCAAGCCACAATGCTCCTTTTTGAGTTTTCCCCATCTTCTTGCCTTCACTGTTTAACAATAGTGTACAAGTTAAGCAAAAAGCACTTTTCTTTTCTTTCCTTCTAATTAAGTCAACGCCTGCAAGCATATTGCTCCATTGATCGTCACCACCAACTTCAAGCATGCAACCATATTTTTGATTAAGATATAAAAAGTCATATCCTTGCATTAACATATAGTTAAATTCAAGGAACGTTAAGCCTTTTTCCATTCTTTGTTTAAAGCATTCTGCAGTGAGCATTTTGTTGACTGAAAAGTGAACGCCTATTTCCCTTAAAAAATCAACATAGTTTAAGCTTAAAAGCCAATCAGCATTATTTGCTATAATAGCTGGATTATCGCCCTCAAAGCTGATAAATCTTGACATTTGAGACTTAAAACAATCAATATTATGATTAATTGTTTCTAACGTCATCATTTGACGCATATCACTTCTTCCTGAAGGATCGCCAATCATACCGGTACCACCGCCAAAAAGCGCAATGGGTTTGTGTCCATACCTTTGCATCCACGCCATAGCCATAATGGGTATATAATGACCAATATGTAAGCTGTCAGCTGTAGGATCAAAGCCAATATAGAAAGGCACGCTTTCACTGCCCAACTTTTCATATAATTCGTCTTCAAAAATTGTTTGTTTAATAAATCCGCGTTCCTTTAACACGTCAAATACATTCTTTTTCATAATCACCTAAACGCATCCTATGCTTTAATTTCTTTAATTTCAAATGAATTTTTAATTATTTCTTTTCCTTCGGTAAGACTACTGATTTCCCCTAGCGCTAACATTTGTGCAAGCAAGTTCCCCGTTGCCGTTGCTTCTACAGGTCCAGCAACTACGGTTTTTTTAGTATACTTTGCAGTGAGTTCGTTCATTAAAACGTTTTGACATCCACCGCCAACAATGTTTATTTCGTTAAAATTCTTGCCTGTTAATTCTTCTATTTGTTCTACTGCCGTAGCATAACACTTTGCAAGGCTAACGTAAACGCAACGCACGATTTCACCAACCGTTTCTGGTACTTTTTGTCCTGTTTTTTTGCAATAATTTTTAACAGCATCCACCATACTGTCCGGCGAAAAAAAAGACAAGTCATTCACGTCAACAACACTATCAAAATATTTCGCTTGGTTTGCTAGTTCAACAAACTCAATGAAATTGTATTTATCGTCAAATTCCTTTTTTATACATTGTATCATCCACATACCCATAATATTTTTAAGGAATCTTACGGTTTTATTGTAACCACCTTCGTTGGTAAATCCTGCAACGCGTGCAACGTCACTTGTAATTTCATTGTCGTTTTCAACACCCATTAACGACCAAGTTCCACTAGAAATATAAAGTGGAAAATCATCATTTGGAACAGCCATAACAGCACTTGCCGTATCGTGAGTTGCAGGCAAGTACACATCGCAATCAAAGCCAACTCGATTTCTAATCTCGTCTTTAAGTTTACCAACAAGGGTCCCCGGCATAGACAAATCTTTAAATAACTCACGCTTCAAACCTAATTTGTCAATAATTTCATAATCCCATTCGCGAGTTTTTGCATTTAAAAGCCCTGTAGTTGACGCATTGGTAAATTCATTACGTTTTACACCAGTAAGCATGAAGTGCAAGTAATCAGGCATCATTAAAAAGGTCTTTGCTGAATCAATTTTCCCCGTCACTTTATCACAATAAAGTTGATAAATCGTGTTAAAAACTTGCTTTTTTATACCAGTACGTTCATATGCTTTCTTTTCGGAAACAATTTCATCAACCTTTTCAATAACGCTTAAAGTTCTATCGTCACGATATGAGTAAATTCCGCCTATTAGTCTATCGTTTTCATCAAGCAAGGCATAATCAACACCCCAAGTATCAATACCAATGCTAGAAGGAATTTTGCCAAGTTCACTACATTTTTTAATTCCATTAACTACGTTATCAAATAAAGCCTTTTCGTTCCAAAATAATTCGCCATTATTTTTAACGGCGCCGTTTTTGAATCTATAAATTTCTTCAAGAATCATTTTACCATTGTCAATCCAGCCAAGAATATGTCTACCACTAGATGCGCCGATGTCTATAGCTAGATAATATTTTACACCCATAAAACTACCTCTTGTATATTAGTTATATATATTATACTAAATATAGTTGGTTATGTCAACGAATAAACAAAAATTAGCAAATAAAACAAAACCTTTTTAAGCAACAAAATATATAGGTTGTTTTATTCAATTTATAAAAGAAAAAAACGTTATTATGCATAACATAATAACGTTTAATTTGTCTAGTGTTTTACTGCCTTTTTGGCAATATACCAAACATTTTAATTCTATCTGCGGTAAGAGAAAATGAAACGTTTAATTTGTCACCATTCTTTACTATGTTTAAGTAAATTTCATCCTTAAAATAAAAATAATCTTTTAATAAATTAGCCACGTCGCTTTTTATCATACCACAAAAATCTTCACCTAAATACAATCTATCGTTTTCAATAAAGTTTTGAAGCCTTAAAAGCTCATTTTTAATCTTTTTCATACACTTCTTTTCAAATATCTCCTTATACTCCCAAAAAATCCCAAGTACTTTCCTGTTACGTCATAAATTTTCTTTGTTCCCTTTTGTATATTCCCTGCCAAAATCTTATACGCTTTAGACGAACTTGAACTAGACGACAACCTATATCCGCTGGATAAAAACACTTCATCTTCTTCTGGCAAGACACCTATAAGTTCAGTTTTTAAAAAATCTTCAATATCCTTTGGCATCATCATTTTATCACTTAAGATCAAATCTCCTCTTGCACGATTTACAATTAGTCCAATTTTTTTCAACGAATAACCACCCAAGACTGAAACCACCTTATCAGCATCACGCAAGCTTGTTAATGAAGGCGTAGTAACCACAAGTGCTTCATCAGCACATGCAACAGCGCGATGAAATCCAACGTCAATACCAGCAGGACAATCAATTAATACGTAATCAAACAGCGGAGCTATTCCATCTACTAAAATCTTTATATTCTGTCCACTTATATTAGCATATGAAGTTAAAGATTTACCAGATGGTAAAATGAATAAATTTTTTCTATCCCCACATTGTATCAGCGCTTGATTTACTCTACACCTACCATCAAAAATGTCCAATAAATCATATATAACTTTATTTTCCACACCCAATACCACGTCAAGATTATTCAAACCAAAGTCAATGTCAATCAGCAAAACTCTATACCCCATGCCAGCAAGCGTTAACCCAACGTTTGCTGTAACTGTAGTTTTACCAACTCCACCTTTACCAGACGTTATAACAATTTTTCTAGACATAACCAATCTCCTCTTGTAATTTTAAGCAAAAAAATACTGCGTGTTTTGATTTTTTTACTCAAAACACGCAGTAAATTGTCGTTTCTATTGCCCAATTTTCATTACTTTGATGATATTGATATCTTTTTCAGCACGTCAGTATCACTAATAGCAACACCACCACCCAACGCAACGCTCATTTCACCATTTTCCGCAACATTAACCTTAATCCCAAACAAATCATTATAATATTTTTCAAGCCCATAAACCTTAGAAGCATGACCAGAAACGTAAACTCCCGCCCCGCGAATTTCCGCACAAACTTCAGCTGGTAGTTTTTGCAAAACAGCCGTAGCTAGTTCAGCAATTTTGTTATAATATTTTGACACCGGTTCAAATATTTCCATTGCCTTTATTGAAATTGCTCTAGGTGCGCCGGTTTTTATGTCTCTTCCGTTCACCACGGTCGCAAGAGCATCCGTTTTATCTAGACTGCTTATTTCCTTTTTTAATTTTTCAGCCGATAAAAGACCGATTTGTAAGCCATATTTATCTGCCATATAGTCCATAATGTCCGTACTAATTTTGTTTGAGCCAAAATTAACCGATACGCCAGCGATAACACCGTCCAGCGAAACCGCAGCGATATTAGTAACGTCACCCGCCATATCTATAACAAAACAAGGCGAAGAGTCGTTCATGGGAATTCTTTGCCCAAGCGCAGAAAGAATTGGCGCTTCAACAAAGTAAACCTTGCCAATCCCACATGCTTTTGCAACTTTTCTATATTTAGATAAAACTTCACTCGTCACACCGCACGGAACAGGAAAAACAACTTGACAACCAAACAAGCCGTTTTTAACACCTAGCTTGTTCAAAAATGAAGAAAGCAAACCTACTGCGACTTTTTCATTGACGATTTCGCCCTCAAATATAGGAAAAACTATTTTAGTATTCTTAGCAGTCTTACCTATAAGCTTTCTAGCTTCTTCACCAATTGCTTTTACGTCGTTTTTATCGTCAAGACTAACTGCAGCAACGGTTGGTTCACTCAAAACCAATCCGCTTCCTAACATATAAATATTCGTAGTCAATCCATCAAAATCAATTGCTAATTTTTCTACAGCCATAAACCCAACCTCATCTTTATTAAGTAAGCGCCGTGTATTCACGGCGCTCTTAAAATCTTAAAGAATTTCCAAGTTCTTTTTGAATATTTTTCTAAAATCCGCACCAATCTCAAGAGCAGAATTTATTTCAAGCGTTGCATCGCCTTCAACCTCTGTTTTCATAATAACTGAATCGCCTAAAATATCGCAGTTAATACCTTTAACTACCGACGACAAGCTTCTATCAAGACATTCAGCTATACGAAGCATTGTGCCCATTTTTCTAACCGCGTCAACGTCTTCATCAATTACTAAATCGCGATATCTTGCCCAATCAAATGGGTTGATGTCTTCTATCGCAGTATTTGAAGCAACAAATGATGCTAATACTAGATCTCTATGCGTAATACCATAAATATTTGAGTTTAGAATAATATATCCGCTATGCTTTTCAAAATTATAAAAGCCTACTTTTCGACCTGTACCGTATAGATATGCAGCAACCTTTAATATTTTTAAATATTGTCTCGGGAACTTGTGCAAAACACGCAATTGTTTAAAGAGTTGCACAGAAAGATTTACAACTTGTTCAGTATGCTTTTGGTCACAGTCAAAGAAATCCACCAAACTATTAAGACTATATGTCAACACGTCTGAAATAGGCTTATCAAGCGTACTAGGAACAGCGTAGTTGTAAATAATACCTGTGCGCAAACCACTGCCACTTATAACAACGTTTTGTAAATTCATATACTTTTTAAACGCAGATATTGCAGCAAGCGCGCTCGGTAATATATCCGCTCTACCCGTAGAAAGCCCTTTGATTTTCTTCTTTCTATCAAGGTCAAGCCCCTTCAACAAATCATAAACGTGATTAAAATCCGTGTCGTTTACAACGTAATTATGAATAGTCTTAAGCGGATACTTTTTCATGATCTTTGTCATTCTACAGAGGTTTCTAAACGAACCGCCAACACCAATCATTTGCGCCTCAGGATCAACGTCTTTAAGCCATTCAACACGTTTTAATTGTTCAGTGAAAAATTCTTCGATTTTTGCAGCCTGTTCACCAGGAGTTAATCCATCTTCAGCAAACAATTCTGTCAAAGTAATAGCACCAAATGGTAGAGTTTCGTAATTGAGAAGATTACGCCTATTATAATAAACAATTTTCGTGCTACCGCCACCGATCTCAAGAATAATACCTTTAGGTATGTCCATCGTGTTTATAACACCACGATAAACGTAAATAGCTTCTTCTTCAGCACTTAAAACACGTAATTTAATCCCACACGTTGCCGATACTTCATCAAGAAAACTGCGTTGGTTTTTTGCACGTCTAACAGCAGCAGTTGCAACAGCAATTATGCGTTCAATGCCATTAACGTCACAAAGCTTACGGAACATTTTTAAGGTCTTGATAGTTTCTTGAATTCTTGCGGGTTGCAACAATCCGTCTCTCTCCATACCTTCGCCTAAACGAGGAGCTTCCTTTAACTGATCAATAATTTGAAAATGGCCGTTTTCCTTAACGTCAACCAATAATAATCTTGCCGTATTTGAACCTAAGTCTATGATTGCAACTCTTTCCAATTTAAGTCTCCATATGATAATTTTTTTATATTATACCACAAGATATTGTGCTTGTACAGCCCCTTTTTTAATTTTTGTGCAAATTTTTTTTAAAAATAAAGTTCTATTCCTTTAACCTTTGTAATAGAACGCAATTTTTTTAATTTTTAATTAAATTTATTGTTTTTTGTTGTTTTGTCAATCATTTTAAGTTAGTGCAAATTGCACAATCACATATTATCTCTTTGTTTAAACATAACGTAAATTTGTATGCCAGACAAAACAAGCAAAAAACCACCAAAAATTCTTTTAAGAACTTCGCCGTTTATTGCTCTTGCTATATAACAACCAAGTATACAACTTAATACTCCTGGAAGAATAACCCAAAGCACGCCCTCGAAATCAATAAGTTTATTTTTAAGATGTAAAATCAAAGCAACTAACGCCATAGGAATAAAACTTATCAAATTAGATGCTTGCGCAACGTGCTGACTTACTTTATAAAATATACTTAAAAGCGGGATAAGCACAGTGCCTCCACCCATACCCATACCGCCAAGTATTCCACTTAAAAATCCCGCAAACACATACCACAAATAACTCATATTAGCTCCTTAAAAAAATAACATTTTTACGCCGGCAGCGAGCATTACTATAGAAAAAATTCCCGTCACCCACTTGGACGATAGTTTTTTTAATAAAAATGCGCCAAGTACGCCACCGCACACAACGCCAACTAAAACTGGTAGACCTATTCCAACGTCAAAACTACCAAACGAAGCGTAAAACAACGCGCTAATAATAGATAATGGAAGAATTATTAGAATGGCGGTCGCATGCGCTCTTTGCGAGTTTCTATTCAATAGTAAAGTTAAAAACGGCACGACAATCATGCCACCACCACCGCCGAATAACCCGTTAATTACACCCGCTAAACTACCAGCCATAACCGATAAAATCCTTTCTTTTTTTATTTTTTTGTCGTTTTCCATAACTTAAGTATGTGCAAAAAAAATTTAACATACAGTTTTTTGTAAAAATAACAATATTTATCGTGTGGACGGTTGATTTTTTTTAGAAAATAATATATAATGTTTGCAGTATGTTATAATCACTTATAAAACAAGTGGTTTTCAATAAAAATATTTCAAAGGTGAATTATGACGAGAACAAACACAACAAAGACTTCAAAATCGAAAATCATTCTTACTCTGCTTATTGTATGTGTATTATGCTTTTCACTTTTTTTCGTAGCTTGTGCTAGCGAAAAGCCGAAAACAAACGACAGTAGTTTAACTTATACCGAAACTGACAACAGTTTGGGCGAACTTGCAAACACATCTTTCGTTTACGGAACAACTAATGCTAAATTCAACAGCTATCCTAGAACTTCAGTTAATGGTTGGAGTTTAACTAAAAACTCTAGCGCTAAATCTGGTGTTGTAAATACTAATGATGACGCATGGAAAGAACTTATGATCTCTTTCTATGGCGATGCTGGCATCATGGATTACGTTAAAACAAAAGAAGGTCTTTACGGTGCTAACTATCAAACCGAAATCAAGGAAAGGGTTCAACAGCATCTTAATATAACCGAAGATCCCACTGAAGCGCAAATTAAAGCTTACTATGCTGAAGTTTTGATGCCAAAATATTTTGAAAATCCTTCTATTCACACTCAAGATATTGACCAAAAAATATATATGCTCAACAACTACAAAACTGGCGAAGCTGGAAGCGGAAGCGCTCAAATTCTTTCTTCAACGACTGACGTCGTTCTTGAAAAAGGCGCTTATGCAAAAGTTTCCGTTTGGGTTATGACTGATAATCTTGCACAATTTTCAACACAGACCGTTGGTGCAAACATTACCATTAACGCATCTTTTAATCAAGTAAGCCAAACCCCTTATGGTTTTTTCAATATTGACACTCAAGGTCAATGGAAAAATTACACATTCTATGTTAAAGCTGACGAAGTTTTTGAAACCAAATTTTCTCTTGTTCTCGGTTTAGGTTACAATAACGACTACTCAGAAGGTACGGCTTATTTTGATGACATTGTGGTTGAACTTTTAGATAAAGACACGTTTGACGCATCCGTAATCGACGCTAATGCCGTAACAACTTTCAAACTTAACGACCAAGAAGATTTTTACAAGGCTATTACGCCGGTAGCAAACAAATATGCTTGCCTGAATTTAACTTTCGACCACACTGCAATTACAGCAAATAACGGTAGTGCAAAATATTTTAACACTCTAAATTTTGCAAACAACTCATTTACTACTTCTGCAAACCTTACGGGAGAGAAATTTCCTTCTTTATCAAAGGCAACCTTTCCTGACGCGACGAGCAGTGAACTTAAAGGAAGCGGTGCAACTAGTGGTAAAAAGGCACACGTTGAATACGCAAGCTATACAATTGAATTAGCCGAATTCTCTATCCCATCTGAAAGTTATGCGTACGTATATTTCTACATTAAGAGTGACTTAATTGATATGTATTCAACTAACGTAACAATTAACGTGTACGACATATACAAAACCGATTCAGAATTAAGACCTAAAATTGCTGAGCTTACTACAGCAGACGGTGAATGGATTAACTGCAGTATTCTTGTTAAAAACAACTTTAATAGAGATATTTACTCAGATCTAAGGACTTTTCGTATTGAAATAGTTATTGGTCCTGAAGACCTTAAACTTTCAAATCTAGCAGACTACGCTTTTGGCGACGTTTATATCACAACGCCGATGGTTGCTACAGGCGCTACTTATAAATATGCTAGCGAATACGATACGGAAAACGATATTAAAACCGAAAATTATGATTTCTATCAATTCTTCTCTTCTGCTAAAAAAGGTTCACTTTCTTTGTATGCTGGTTATGATGAAGAAGATACTAAGAATGAGTCGGTGGAAAGTTACTCATTTAACGTTTCTAAAAGCGACGTTGGAACTATTTCAAGTCGCCCTGCAACACCAGCAAACTATAAAGGCGTTGTAGCTGACCATTATTACGTTAAGGAAGGCTCGCAAAATTACGAAATTGACGCAAATCAAAACGCAGGTTTAATAAATACTAAATATTTAACCAGCTCCTTCCCCAACGGCGCTAATATCAAGTCTAAACTCGGCTGGAATGATGGCGACGCTAACATTCAACCGTTAATGATTTATAACGACAGCTTAACAAGTTATGGTTATCTTAGCAGTAGCTATATTTTAAGCGCAAATTCTGAAGCAAAAGTATCTTTAAAAGTAAGAGTAACTGATAGCGCAACTGCTTATATTTATATTGTTGATGCATCTCAAGCAACTAAAAACGTTATGACTTTTGCCGACTTCAAGGTAAACGCAACAACAATTTCTAAAGCGCTTGCTAACGGCACTCAAGTTAATGCTGAAGATTACAAATTGCAACTTGCAATAACAAGTTCAATGATGGATGCTGATGGTTGGGCTACTGTTTCTTTCCATATAGCATCTGGCATAACACCCAAAACGTTTAGAGTTGAAATGTGGAACGGTGGAAGAGATGGTTCTAACCAAACTGCTTCTTCAGGTTACGTTTTCTTTAATAACGTTGAAGTTGCTACAGTTAATGGCTTTAAAGAACCTGCCAAGTGGCAAAGCGCATTTACCGTTGCCCAAAATCCTCTCTATGACGCTGGTGAAGAAGACGTAAAAGAACTCATTGCTTATAAACAAGTTCTAAATGATAAAGAAATGCAATATAATAACGATCCTTCAAAAACCGATATAACCTATCCAGTTAAATACGTTTGGGCAAAAACTGACACAATGATTTACGCTATATATAATACTGTTGACCCCGAAGTTGTTGACCCATACGCAAATGAGAATAACAACAACGACAATACTACCGAAGAAGATAACGATACTGTACCTGACCCAGCAAGTTTCTGGATGCAACTTTCTTCTATCCTATTAGTTATTGCTTTAGTTGCGGCTATTGTTGCCCTATTCGTTAAAAATTACTTACGTAGACGCAAAGCAAATGCCAACGACGCAAAATCTCATTATCAGGTTGTAAGCAGAGTAAACAAAAAACAACCCGCAAAGAAAACTGAAATCAAACGCGAAGAAGTAAAAGAAGAAGTATTTGAAGACGAAATCGTTGAAGATGAAGTTGTTGAAAACGAACAACTTGACCAAGAACAATCTCTTGATGAATTTGTTTACGGTGAAGTTCAAAGTTTTGACGACGATATTGAAGATAAAAACGAATAAAATTAAATTATAAACAAATAAAAAAAGGCGATAAAATATATCGCCTTTTTTATTTGCTAATAGAGTATAACTAAAATAATAATTACGCATATACTAAATATATGGCAACTATTATTTTAACAGGTGGCGGAACAGCAGGTCATTGCACGCCACACCTAGCAGTTTTACCATACTTGAAAAATGATTTTAATAAAATATATTATATAGGCAGTAAAAACGGCATTGAAAAGCAAATTATTACTAACGCATCAATACCATATTACTCTGTCGACTGCGCAAAATTTAAAAGAAAATTCTGCTTAGAGAACTTAAAAATCCCATTTAAGTTATTATCGGGAGTAAAGCAAGCAGAAAAACTTTTAGACATGTTAAAACCCGACGTTATATTTTCAAAAGGAGGATACGTTTCTTTACCCACCGTTATCGCCGGACACAAACGCAATATACCCATAATTTGCCACGAAAGCGACTATACGTTAGGTATTACAAACAAAATTACTGCAAAATATTGCAAGAAAGTTTTAACATCTTTTCCAGAAACCGCAAAACTAATAAAAAATGGCGAACACGTCGGTTCGCCTATAAGAAAAAACATTGCCATGTGTGACAAGGAAAGCGCACTAAAAACTTTTGGTTTTAATGGAAAAAAGCCTATTCTCTTGGTAACCGGCGGGAGCCAGGGTGCAAAAATAATAAATGAAACTCTAAGAAAATCATTAAAAACACTTTTAAGTAAATATGATATTATTCATATATGCGGAAAAGGTAACGTTGATGATAAATACAAATCAAAAGGTTATTATCAAGTAGAATTTATGAATAAAATTGAAAACGCATTTTGCGTTGCAGACGTTTGTATATCTCGTGCAGGTTCAAACACGTTATTTGAACTTATGAGTTTAAAAATTCCTTGCGTTTTAATCCCCTTGCCTAAGGGCATATCTCGTGGAGACCAAGTATTAAATGCAAAATATTTTCAGCGTTTAGGTTTAGCTACTGTTTTGGAACAAAGCTCACTAACCGAACAATCACTAATTACTGCGATCAATAGCACCCTCTCTAGTAAAAGCGAGTTTAATAAAAATTTCAAAAAAACACCAATTATTGATGCTAGCAGAAAAATTTCACGAGAACTTATTGATTGCATTAAGCCACAATAGTTGCCACGTAAAGTTTTGTGGTCCTTTCTACTACGTTTAACCCTTTATTATTTTTAAAATAACCCGAAAGATAGGTTTCTATGTTTTCGGGATTTTTTTTACAAAAAACTTTTTGATTTTCTGCGCGACCATTATTACATATTTCTCTATTGTCTTTAATATAAGTTTTTACGCTTGTCTTTATATAACTTTTTGTAAAAAATGTTTTTATTATTTTTTCAAACATGACAACCTCCCTATCACAACTATAAAATACCATCTGTATTTGACATACGCTTGTCATATTGATTGACATTTTTATAAATTTGTATTAAAATATGTTTAGACGGAGAAGAAAATTTATGAAAAACGAAATTATAATAAGAATATTGTTTGATTTATTGTCAAAAAAATGCGTAAAAGCTTCATATCTTGCCCAAAAATATGAAGTTAGCGTTAGGAGCATTCATCGCTACATAAACTGTTTAGAAATGGCTGGAGTACCCATTTATACGATACGTGGTAATAATGGTGGTTTTGCAATCGTTGACTCCTATAAACTTTCAGCGACATTTATGTCTATAAACGAGTTTGAGCAAACAATTAACGCGCTTTCCGCTTTTGTTGAAGGTGTCCCCAACTCTACTCTATCAAACGTTATTAATAAGTTAAAAGCGATAAAAAAGAACGAATATAGTGGATTTAATATTAAAAGTGGCAATCTAATAATAGATGCTGGCCCTTGGGGTGACGCAGTTGGATATAAAAGTAAACTTATTGTTGTTCAAAAAGCCATTGAAGAAAACAAAAAATTGCAGATTAAATATCACGATAGAAATGGTGACGTTACAGAAAGAATTATCCACCCACACGTAATAGTTTTCAAACAAGGGCTATGGTATGTGTTCGCATACTGTGAGATGAGAAAAGATTTTAGATTTTTTAAAACGGGTAGAATTGAGTTTGCTAACATTTGCGATCAAAGTTTTGAAAGGCAAAATATATCTAACAAAGATTTACCTTTAAATTTTTGGCAAGCAAGCATTGAAACTGAAAATGTTGTTTTGGAAGTTGATAAAAAATACTTATCCGATATTGAAGAGTGGCTTGGCATTGAAAACGTTCACTTAATAAATGGTAAACACCTCGCAGAAGCAAAACTTCCTTTTGATGACGGATTAGTTTCAAAAATAATGAGTTATGGAAATGGCATAAAAGTTATTAGCCCGCAAAATCTAAAAGAAAAAATAAAAAAATGTGCACTAGAACTAGTGAACATTTATAAATAAGCATTAAAAAACTACCACTATCAATAGTGGTAGTTTTTTTAGAATTCTTTTCTTGTACTCCTTGAAAACAAGTTCAAGAATACTTCCATAGGCTGTTTATTTTCATACAATATAGAATAAACAGCATTAGTTATAGGCAAATCAACGTTATACTTATCGCCCAAAGCTTTCATTGCTTTAGACGTGCTTACGCCTTCTGCGAGCTTCTTAAACGGAAGACCTTTAACAAACGATTCTCCAAAGTTTCTGTTATTTGAATACTCTGAAAATAGCGTTGTTTCATAGTCGCCGAGATGACATAGGCCATAAGCCGATAATTCATTTCCGCCCATAGCTTTAATAAGCCTTGCAACTTCTCTTGCGCCACGCGCCATCAAAGGACCTTTAAGGGTGGTGTATCCACCGCCATCAAGCATTCCTGCAGCAATTCCCATTACGTTTTTTGCCGCAGCGCCAATTTCGCTTCCAATAATGTCGTCTCCGTAATAAAATCTTATTAAGTTCCCACGTAAATTATCAGCAAGATATTTTACCAAATCTTTATTGTACGCATCAATGACCATACAGTTAGGGAAGCCTTTTGTAAAGGCTTGAATGTGACCTGGTCCCACCCAAACCGCAACAGAGTCTTTATCAACACCGCACTCTATCATAACTTCGCTAAGTCGTTTGCCTGTATCAAGTTCTATACCTTTCATGCACAGAACAATTTTCTTGGCTTTAATCCCTAATTGAACTAATTTTGTAGCAAACGAGCGCAATGATTGTGAACTAATTGATATGATGATTACGTCGCTTTTGTCAACGGCAAACTTTAGGTCGGGAGTTAAAATAATTCTCTTATCAAGTTCAACGTATTCGTTCTTTCCAGTACTTTTTAACACGTCAAAACTGTAGTGTCCTTCAGTTCCCCATTGAATTACGTTGTGTCCATTATTAACCAAATACCAACCGATAAACGATCCCCATCTACCACAACCAAGTACAGATATATTCATAACGTCTCCTTAAAGAATCTTACGGTCAACAAACGCTCTTGCAAGGCTAACTTCGTCAGCATAATCTAAGTCGGTACCGATAGGAATACCATGCGCTAAACGCGTAACTTTAACACCAAGTGGTTTTAACAAGTTAGAGATATACATTGCCGTTGCTTCACCCTCAACGTCTGGATTTGTTGCCATTATGACTTCACTTACCCTGCTTTTAGCTATTCTTTCAAGTAGCCCTTTTATATTTATATCGTTAGGGCCTATACCATCAAGCGGTGAAATCGTTCCGTGCAAAACGTGATAAACGCCGTTAAACTCATTAAGTTTTTCGATGGCAATAACGTCCTTAGGCTCCTTAACCACACAAATAGTTTCCGCAGAGCGATTTTTACAAACGTCACAAATTTCGCCTTCGGCAAAGTTGCCACAAATAGAACAATAGCGCACATTCTTCTTTACGTTGATTATAGCCTCAGCAAAATTCTTTGCCTGTTCTTCGCTCATGTTTATAACTTTATACGCAAAGCGTTGTGCAGTTTTTGCGCCTACACCTGGTAATTTGGAAAATTCGTTTATTAATTTGCCAATAGGTTCAATGTAAACATTCATTTTATAGACCTAAACCTGCAAATTTACCCATTTTTTCTTCATAAACCTCATCAGCAGTATCATAGCCATCATTAAGCGCTGCAATAATAAGGTCTTCAAGCATTGTCAAATCGTCCATATCGACAGCCTTTGGATCAATGGTAATGCCCGTAACTTCTTTTTTAGCGGTCATAGTAACTTTAACCAAGCCACTTCCAGCACTGCCTTCAACTTCAGTTTCCTCAAGTTCAGCTTGCGCCTTTTGCATTTCTTCTTGCATTTTTTGAGCTTGTCTCATCAAATTTTGCATTTGGTTGTTCCCTCCACCGAAACCACCAAAACCACCTCTGTATGCCATAATTTATCTCCTTTTCTCTCTTTATTTTATAATAACTATATCGTCACCAAATATTTTTTTAACTCTTTCAGTAGCCTTGTCAACTTCATTTAACGACTTAACTAACGAAGAAAGTTTTACTTGAATTTCAAATGGTAAAAATTCTTCAAGCGCTTGTTCGATATTCCCTCTATTTATTGA
Organism: Christensenellaceae bacterium; assembly: GCA_045578765.1. Taxonomy (GTDB): domain Bacteria; phylum Bacillota; class Clostridia; order Christensenellales; family Borkfalkiaceae; genus UBA1259. The sequence goes on from JAZNKV010000016.1 coordinate 30,416, forward strand.
TCTATCTAACAAATCTTGATCATCTGCGGATTGTGAAGTTATTACTAAAACGTTACCAACTACACTTATGTCAACTGCTTGAATTACACTCCAAAGCAGTTCACACCCCATCTTCCTTAAGTTAAGAAGAAGCTTACCTTTAATATCATCAATCGACACTTCTTGAATAGACTTTTTTATGTTTGCATTTGATGATTCTTTATTAGACTTATCTTCTACTGGTTTTTCTATTTGAACAGTATCACGTTTTTTAGCGTCAACGTTTACACTGTCATTTTTAACCATATAGCCGTTTTGAATTTTAATTTCTAAATCTTTAATTCTTGACATCAAGGCGTCTATGTTATAATCCGCATCGGGTTTTGCCACTTTAACTGCCGCAGTCTCAAATATAATTCTTGGATTAGTTGCGTATTTAAGTGAGTTTTCTGCATCGGTAAAAATTTCTAATGCGCGCACAAACCTATCTTCACTAACCGTATTTGCAACGCTTTCATAAATGCTAAATTTTTCTTCCGGTAGTGCTAAAATAGAGTTTGCTTCTACACACGTTTTAATTATTAGCATATCTCTTAAAACTGAAATTATATCTTTAGTTAAAACTCCAATACTCTTTCCTGACGCACATAATTCGTTAACCATAAAAAGAACTTTACCCGAATCACCCATAAGTAGATTATTTATAAAGCTTACGATAAGTTCATTATTGGTAGAGCCCAAAACGTCCATTACGTCGTTATAAGTAAGAGGTCCATCATTATATGAAAGAGCAATGTCAGCAATTGACAACGCATCACGAATACTACCTTCACCAGCTTTAGCTAACGCAAAAATCGCTTCTTTTTCATATTTTTTACCTTGTTCATCATAAATTTTTGAAATTAAGTTAGCTATCTTTTCATTAGAAATTAGCCTGAAATCAAATCTCATACAACGTGACAATATGGTTGCAGGTATTTTATGAACTTCGGTAGTTGCCAAAATAAATACTGCATGTTTTGGCGGTTCTTCAAGAGTTTTTAATAACGCGTTAAAAGCCGCGCCTGTAAGCATATGAACTTCATCAATAATATAAACTTTATACTTACAAGAAACGGGCGGATATTGAACTTTTTCCCTTAAATCTCTAATTTCGTTAACACCGTTGTTTGATGCGGCATCAATTTCAATAACGTCTATATTTGATGGTTGAGAAATAGCTTGGCAGACAGCACACATTCCGCACGGAGAGCCGTTTATCGGCGACAAGCAATTGATTGCTTTAGCAAAAATTTTAGCTGCAGAAGTTTTACCCGTACCACGCGTACCTGTAAATAAATAAGCATGCCCAAGCCTTCCGCTAACAATCTGATTTACTAGCGTTTTTACTATATGCTCCTGACCTATTAAGTTTTCAAAAGTCTTAGGACGATATTTTCTATAAAGTGCTAAATACGCCATTTTTCTCCTTTTCTTTAACCTTTTATCGCTACAAGAACTTTCCTTTTAATTCTTTGTAGCGCATTGTCAACAGATTTCTCTTTTTTACCAACTTTTTCGCTAATTTCTTTTTGTGAATAACCTTCTAAATATAGTTTTAATATCTTTAGTTCATATCCACTTAACTTTGTGCTAATTTTTTGTTTAAGTTCGCACACCGTTTCATCGTCTATATACTTATCTTCGGGATTTGGCGAAGTCCCCATAACGATTTTAGATTTATCTAAATCACCATCTTCAACCCCAGAAAGAGAAACGTAGTTTTTTAGTGGTTGATTTTTGTTTGTGTTTGAACTTTTAATCACCGTTAAAATTCTACTTTTAATACATAAATAAGCATAGCTTTTAAAGCTAGCTTTGCCGTTATACGTGTTTATTGCCTTAAAGACAGCAACTAAACCTTCTTGCACTAAATCTTCAGTATCTCCACCAGATAAGAAGTATGAACGCGCAACGGCTAAAACAATGCGCTTATATCGTTCAAACAATTCGTCAATCGCATTTGGCGCATTACTTTTGGACAAAGCGACAAGCTCTTCATCCGTGAGTTTTTTAAAATCCATTTTATTTACACTTCTCCGCACGCTGACGCATAACTTCAAAGACTGCTATACCACAAGCAACCGAAGCGTTTAGCGAGTTTACTTTACCATGCATAGGAATTGAAACTATTCCATCACACTTCTCTTTTGTTAAACGTTTAACGCCACTATCCTCTCCACCTATCACCAAACAAATTTTGCCAGTTAAATTGGATTTATAAATGTTTTCTCCACCAACCTCTGCACCGTAAACCCAAAATCCGTTATCTTTTAACGTATCAATTGCGTTATTTATGTTAGTAACTTTTGCCACCTTTACGTGATTTAGCGCACCAGCCGAAATTCTCATAACCGTGTCGGTAACAGACGCGCTTCTATCTTTACCAATAATAAGTCCTTGCGCCCCTGCGCACTCTAAAACTCTAATAATGCTTCCAAGGTTGTGCGGATCTAGAATTTCATTCAAAATTACAACTAAACTATTTTCTTCAGTACAGTCTTCTAAAATATCGTCAACGTCAAAATATTTGTAATCAGATACGTATGCGATAAAGCCCTGATGGCGCTTACTTTCGCTTTCCTTTTCAATAACGTATTTATCTACGGATTGAAGTTTTATTTTATGCGAACGAATGACGTTAATTAAACGCTTACTTGCATCATCTTTTAAGTCTTTTTGTACTAAAATTTTATCAATTTCTTTGTCAGTTTTTAATAATTCGTAAACTGAATTTCTACCTTCAATCTTCATCTTTAATTCCTTTATTGAGTAAAAAAGTTAATCTATCGTTGTCACCAATTAGGTGTAAATATCCAACAACGGCTTCTAGCCCCGTTGACATATTGTACTCTGCAACAGTCGCATGTTTTGCTTTGGTGCTCTTTTTTGCGTTCCTTGCGCGCTTGAATATTGCAAGTTCTTCATCGTTTAATAATGGAAGAATATCTGCAACAAATTCAGCTTGAGCGGTTGCTTTAACGCGCGCTGTCGCAAGCTTGTTTAACTGCCCTGTTTTTGAGTCGCTCTTAAAAGTCAGCTCTTCTCTTATAAAAAGCGAAAATACAGCATCACCCACAAAAGCTAAAACTAAAGGGTTTAAGTTTTTAGCCTTTAGGCTATCCATTTTCTCACCGAGTTTATACAACTTACACTACTCCAATTTTCTTTATATTTATATTATACAATAATTTGTATAAAAAAACAATAAAATAGCCCCTTTTTATGGGGCTAAATTATGTATTTATTTCTCAAATGCATTTTGCGCTAAATATGTAACCACACCTTTAAATATCGTATATGCTAGTTCATCCTGATACGTTGAATTTATCAATAACTTTTCATCTTCAGGGTTCGATAAAAAGCCACATTCTGCTATTACTGAAGGATAATTTGAGCAATTTAAGATATAATAATCACCCGTAAGCGCGGAACACGTTCTTGTGGCCTGAGGCATATTATTAAAACAACTTTGTAAACTTTGCGCTAGTAATTTAGAATTTTCATCTTGCGGTTTATAAAACACTTGAGCACCACGTCTTGTCGATACACTAAATTTGTTCAAATGTATGCTTATAACCAAATTCGGCTTTACTTTGTTAATAATATCGCGCCGTTTTTCCATATCTTTTCGTTTTAAATTTTTTGTTGCCACACCATATAGTCCAGCTTCAGAACTACGCGTAAGCACAACAATAAACCCCGCACTCACCAAGTATTTCTCAACTTTTTTTGTTAAAATTAGATTCAAATCACTTTCCTTTACTCCCGTAGTAACACCTGTTACTCCACCGTCAATTCCGCCATGACCAGCATCTAAAACAATTTTAATCTTATATGATGACGAACTCTCTGCAGACGTTTTTATCAAAGCACCAAAACACAAAACAAACGTTAAGGCCGTTGCAATCAATACAGAAATCACAATTAAACTTCTTTTTCTAAATACAATCATATTATCCCCTTAATGTTGATAACTAGCCCAAAATGGTGTACTTATCCACACTTATTAGGCTAAAAACAAAAATGAATGTTGATAACTTACTTTATATTTATAGTTTAAATTTTCAAAATTTATGTATTAGAATAGCGTTAAAATAAGAAAAGCGCACCTATTTGTACGCTTTAAATTTTTATTATAAAGATCAAATCTTTTTCAAGCAAACCACTGTCTCTATGTGCTTAGTTTGAGCAAACATATCGAAAGTACGAACGTAGTCTATCTCATAACGATTTTTAGGATCTTTTGCCTTAACAACTTGTCCATCAACCATCTCAAGTGTTCCAACAAGTAGACCAATATCCCTAGCTAACGTTGATGGTTTGCATGATACGTAAACTATTTTATCAATTCTACTCTTAATTATACTATCTATAACAGCATATTCACAGCCTTTTCGTGGCGGATCTAATACAATTGCAATTTTTGAACCGTTTTGCTTTTCTTTACGAATTATGTCTGGCAAAATAACTTCGCATTTCCCTAATATATTCTTAACTTTATGGTCAAGTTTGTTTATAGCCATTAAGTCATTTGCGCACTCAACTGCTTCAGGAATAATTTCTATACCTATTACGCTCTTCGCGTCCTTGGCTAGTAATGCAGTCATGAGCCCCGCACCACTATACGCATCAATAACGACCGTATCATCATCAGCGCAAGCAAGCTCTCTTACGGTTGAATAAAGCTTAGAACAAACCGACGTGTTTACTTGCATAAAAGATTGAACACCAATCTTATATTTAACACCAAACATTTCAGCAGTATAGCTTTCTGGGCCGTAATGTAATATAAATTTTTCGCCATAAATTACGTTAGTATTTTTATCATTAACATTTTGATAAAGCGAAAACGGGTATTTTAAATTGTCATTCAAAATTTCAATTAGAGTATCTTTTTGTTTAAGTTCCGTGCCAACTGTAACGACAGTTATTATAAGATTACCCTTGACTTCTTTGGCCGTTATTTCTCTAATATCACCTATACCACTAGCTTCATCATACCCTATAACGCCACACTTGTCTATATATTGCTTAAACGAAGAAATAATATTAGCCGTCCATGGAGCGTTAATAAGACAATCGTTTATAGCAATAACTCTATGCGAATTTTCTGCAAAGAACCCTATTTCAGTGCCGTTTTTAGTATAGCATACGGGCAACTGAAGCTTATTTCTATATCTAAACTCATTGTCGCCACGAACAGTACTTTTAACGGAAACGTTTAGATTTGCCACCTTCCTAAAAGTAACGGCAACGGCTTCTTCTTTAATTTTAAGTTGGTTTACGTATTTAATATGTTGGAGCTGACACCCACCACACTTGCTAAAAACAGGACATTTCGCCCTAATTCTTTCTTCTGCGGGCGTTAAAATTTCAACAGCCTTGCCGTAGACGCATTTTGAAGCAACTTTTAACACCTTAAAACGCACTTTTTCGCCCATCAACGTAAACGGAACAAAAATAATTCGGTTATCAAGTTTTATCACACCTTCACCGTTTGAACCCATTCCTATAACGGTTCCGATAAGTTCTTGATTTTTCTCCATAAACTTCCTTACTTTATAATTTTTCCTAAATACTTATCCATAACACTTCTTACTACAGGGATAAACCTATCGTAAATAATATAAAAAATAACAGCAACTACTGCAACAGCATAGATTACATAATCTACCAGCCACAAAGGTATATCGCTAAAAACTTGCCCAAGTAATGCCGTATAATAAAAATAACAAATATATGCGACTGCAATACACCAAACTAGTCCAATAATAAAACAAACAATTTTGTTATACTTTTTATCCATAAACCTGCATTTTACAATAGGATAAATACCAAAAAACGTGAAATACGCTGGAATAATTAAAGAATTAATCCTTGCCAACAAGCCGAGCAAAAGCGCAATAACACCGCCCGCAACAGCACACAAAATACAACCTTTATACGACTTAAAATATAACGGCAAAATAACGAACACCGACGCTAGTATAAGTGAAAAAACTTCCGCTATTTCAAAAATTGTTCCTACAAGTAAACATATTGCAACAAGTGCAGCCGAAATCGCACTGAGCGAGATAACCTTATTTTGCATTATCTACAACAAAAACTACAAAGCATGTCCATTAAGCACCAAGTAGCGCAAAATGACAAACAGTTGTTACTGTCAACACCGCCCATTTGCGCGCTTCTTTGAGCGTTGGGGTCTTGGTTGTACGCATTATTAGATCGAAATTGACTGTCGTTGAAAGCAATTTTTTGTTTTAACTTTGAAAGTGCGTCAGCATACTTTTTATTATAAGGCTCTTTTGTAAGCGCAATTTCAAGTTGCTTTAAACTTTCATTTATCCAATTCTTTTTATAAAAAATTACAGATTGAAGATAGTGCCACTCAGCATCTCTATCATGGTAATCGTCAAGATGTTGTTGAGCCTTGCTGATATCTCCACTTCTAATCAAATTTTCCACTTCACTGTAATTGTTTGTATCTTTATCACCTTCAACGGTTTTTTCCCTTGACGCTTTTATTTCTTGATATGCAGTTTCAACTTTTGTAAGCATTTTAGCCGCATAATTACCCGCTTCACCTTCATAAAAGCGTTCTTTTGAATATTTAGCTTTAAGCTCTTTATACGCAACTTCAACTTGTTCGTCGGTTGCGCCTTCGCTTAAGTTTAAAACTTTGTAGTATTCTTGCATTTATTATTCTCCATTATTTGTTTGGTATGAAAACTCAACCCGCGTAGCAACACGTTATCGAGTAAATCGTGATTGAATTTATAGTCTAACTGTTGCGCTAATTCTCCTATTTTTGATAAAACGGCAGAAAACACGATAATAATTTCTCTTGAATTTTGTTCAATAAGTTCTTTTTTATCTTTAACTAGCGGATAGGCACAGATAAAAACGTTATAATTCTTGTTCTTTATATCCTTGTCAAAATCATCAATTGCATCTATAAGATATATCCATTTACCTAAATTATACGCTAATTCTTTCACGTTTTCGGTGTATTTATCACCCATTAAAATTTTAACGATTTTAGCCATCATATTCCCAAACGGATCAGCAATCATATCAATGCTGTCACATTGGCTTTTTTCATATGATAACAACTCGTCATACATAGTTTTAACAGCCACGTCGATTTCAGGTTCTTGCCTTTTTGCCTTTTTGTATGCCGATTTGAAAAAAGAACGTTTAACCCTACCTTTACCGTTATCTAAAACGTCATCATTAAGTTTGTGATATGCTAGAATTACGTTTAATGCACCAATGCGCTTAGTCAAATCATCAACAATAGCAATCGGGCGTTTTTTAATACGATGAATTACACAATGCTGTTTTTCAATCTTTACGTCTTGTCCTAATAAGTTATGCAACAAAACGCTTAAAAAAGTAAGATCATAGTTAAGAACAAGCCTTGCTTTTTGACCACACGAACAGCCTATGCCTTTACAAAGCCCACAATACATTGCTTTATAAAGTATGGTATCTTTAACGTACAAATTAGCAAAGTCTGTTTTTACGTAGCCAAACATATTAGCCCCTTTTTCTTTGAACTAAACCAAGTTTTCTATACACTTTGCCAAGCGTTCTATACGCAAGCCTTTCGGCGCGTTCTGCCCCACTCTTTAATACTTCATCAAGGTACGCCTTATCGCTCAAAAGTTTATTCTTTTCTTGCCTTATAGGCTCAATTACCGATGCAACGGTACGGCCGACTTCAATCTTAAAGTCCCCGTAGCCCTTTCCTGCAAATTCTTTTTCTGCCTGTTCAAACGTTTTATCAGTAAACGCACAGTAGATTGATAATAAATTACTTATGCCAGGTTTTTCGGGCGAATATATAATTTTATCATCACTATCAGTAACGGCGCGCTTAAACTTTCTAACTATAGTATCAGGATCATCATCCATAGAAATAAAGGCATTAGTGTTGGCATCAGACTTACTCATTTTGCGCGTAGGTTCAGCTAAACTCATTACTCTTGCAGCAGACTTGCCTATATAACCTTCGGGCACCTTAAATGTTTCACCAAATCTATTGTTAAACCTAATTGCCAAATCTCTAGCAAGTTCTAGGTGTTGCTTTTGGTCTGCGCCGATAGGAACAAGTTCAGTTTGATAGAGCAATATATCAGCAGCCATAAGTACAGGATAGTCCATTAAACCCATATTGATATTATCTTCATGTTTTAAGCTCTTATCTTTAAACTGCGTCATTCTTGAAAGTTCACCGGGATAACAAATAGTGTTTAATACCCAAGCAAGTTCTGCGTGAGCAGAAACGTGTGATTGTGCAAATAAAATAGATTTTTCAGGGTCAATTCCACACGCAATGTAAAGAGCCACCAACTCATAAGTGTTTTTTCTTAAAACTGCAGGATCTTGCTTTACCGTTAACGTATGAAGATCTGCTAGTGAAAACACACTATTATAATCGTCTTGCAACTTCTTAAAATTGCGCAATGCACCTAAATAGTTGCCAATAGTCAAAATTCCACTTGGTTGTATGGCGCTGAATAATATTTTCTTATCTTCCATTATTTTTACCTGTAATTATTCCTTAATTTACTTCTTAATAAACTCCATTACGGCATCGACTGCTTGAGTTTTTTCAATTACATCGTTAAATATTTTTTGTTTGTTTTTTAATTCGCTGATTTGTTTAGGTATTGGAGAAGCTGAAAGCTCGTATAATTTACTTGCTGATTGAAAAGCATCTTTAGGAGCTTTGCCGTCAACCGCCTTTAAAACGTCGTGCGCGAACTTATATGGACTTGCCGTTGACACAACAACAGTAGGCGTTTGATCACCCGTATATTGCCTGTACTTGCTATTAACGTCGTAAGCAACAGCCGTATGCGTATCCAAAACATATCCGTACTCATCAAATACTTCACCTATGGTTTGTTCGCATTCTTCTTCGTCAGTATAGTCGGCAAAGAACTCTTTATCAAGCACTTCCTTTTCTTGACTTGATATTGTATACGCACCTTTATCCTTAAGGTCTGCCATTCTTTTCTCTGTAAGAACAAAATCTCTACCTGAAAGTTCGAATATTAAACGTTCTAAATTGCTTGATATTAAAATATCCATTGATGGAGACATCGTCTTAAAGAACTCTCTATTCCTATCATAAGTTCCACTTGCGAAAAACTCAGTTAATACGTTGTTTGAATTGGATGCACAAATAAGTTTTTCAATAGGAAGCCCCATTTTCTTTGCATAATATCCTGCTAGGATATTGCCAAAGTTTCCGGTTGGAACAACAAAGTTAATTTTATCGCCCAATTTGATTTCACCAGAACTTATCAAATCACAGTACGCTGAAAAATAGTAGGTAATTTGTGGAACAAGTCTACCAAAATTCATTGAGTTTGCACTTGACAAAACCACGCCGTTTTTCAATAATTCGTCATTAATTTCTTTACTAACGAAAATATTTTTTACAGCTGTTTGACAATCGTCAAAGTTACCGTTAATCCCAACAACGTTTACGTTACTACCTTCTTGCGTGCACATTTGGAGTTTTTGCATATCACTAACACCTTCGCTTGGATAAAAGACCATAATCTTTATGCCGTCAGCATCCTTAAACCCTTCTAGTGCAGCTTTACCTGTATCACCGCTAGTTGCAACTAAAATAAGAACTTGTTCTTTTATGCCACTTATGTCGCAGCCTTTTCTTAACAAATACGGCAAAAGTGTCAAAGCGACGTCTTTAAAAGCAAGCGTTGGGCCGTGGAATAATTCCATAATAAACGTGCCGTCATCTAATTTCACCAACGGAGCAGCATCGTTTTCTTCAAACTTGCTGTAAGCATTTTCACAAGCGCATAATAACTGTTCATAATCGTATTCATCGAGATAACGACGTAAAACGTAACAGGCGCGCTCAGCATAATTCATATCAATAAGTTTATAAAAATCGTCATTATTAAATTGCGGAAATGTTTGAGGAACAAAAAGCCCGCCATCTTCTGCAAGCCCTTTTGCAATTGCTTTAGAAGCTTGGTCTACTTGTGATTTACCCCTTGTGCTTATAAACTTCATAATTACTCCATAAATATTAAAAGTCGGAAAAACTTCCGACTTTTATTTTACACTATTTGTTATATAAAAAGCAACTTTTTAAACGTACTTTGCGATAAACTCGGGCAAATCTTCCTTAGCGGAACTACACGTTAAAACAAATTTAACACCGAAGTCCTTTTCTAATTTATCCATTGCGTTAAAAATGCTTTCTAATTGACCTAATGGCTTATTAGCAATCCTAGCAATACCGTCAATAAATATGTATTCATTATCGCCGTTGGCTGCAACCAACCCTTTCAAAAAGCCCCTAAATCCATCTTCACCGATTATTTCAAAACCTGAAACGTCAAGATATCTAATTTGATTGCTTAAATCATATGTGTATCTAGTTGTGTCGGTAACAAAAATAACGTGGCCTTTAGCGGTTTCTAAAGTGTTGTTTGCACTTTCTAAAATTGCTTTGGTTTTGCCTGTTCCTTTGGGTCCGTAAATAATTTTCATTTAGAAAATTCCTCCTAATATCATCTCTAGTTATATTGTATAACACTTTTTCAAAAAATACAATAGGTTTTTAAAAAATATTTTTGTAAAAATAACCTTTTTTATAAAATTATTTAAGTTCGTTTACAAAATCCTTAAAACGACGAATCCCTTCGGTTATATCTTCCTTAGAAATAGCGTAAGAAAGTCTTATACATTCGTCATTGCCAAAAGCAACGCCAGGAACAAGAGCTATACCCTTTTTAAGCGCGCAGTCTGCAAATGAGAGTGAACCCGTGATTTTATTTCCTTCAAATGTTTTTCCATATAAACCAGAAACGTTTATAAACACATAAAACGCACCTTTTGGAGTAATGCATTCAATATTTTTAACGTCGCTTAAAAGTTCAATCATCAACTTTCTTCTTTCGTCAAAAACAGACTGCATGTTGCTAATAAATTCTTCACCTTCAGGTGCAGTTAGCGCCGTTACTGAAGCATATTGGGCAATTGAGCACGCATTACTTGTCGTGTGGCTTTGCATACTTGAAATTGCTTTTGCAATCGCACTAGGAGCAGCAAGATAACCTATTCTCCAACCAGTCATAGAATACGTTTTACTCATACCGTTAATGATTACGGTGTGTTCTTTCATAAACTCGCTTACTTGCGCAATGGAAAAATGCTTTTCGCCATCGTAAATAAGCTTTTCGTAAATTTCGTCTGAAACAACGTAAATTCCGTGCTTTTCACAAACTGCTGCGATTCCTCTAATTTCTCGCTCGTTATATACGGCACCTGTTGGGTTGTTTGGTGTATTTAATATTAAGCATTTTGTTTTTTCTGTAACGTTTTCTTCAAGTTGTTGTGCTGAAATTTTGTAACCGTTTTCTTTTTTTGCATCAACAAGCACACATTTTCCGCCTGCGAGTTTAATAAGCTCAGGATAGGTTAACCAGAAAGGACTCGGTAAAATTACTTCATCGCCATCGTCAACTATAGCGCATATTGCATGATATAAAGAGCTTTTTGCCCCAGAAGAAATTACTATTTGATTGGGTTCATAGCTTAAGTTATTATCTTTTAAAAACTTTTCGCAAACAGCTTTTTTTAAGTTTAGCATACCTGCTGCGGGAGTATACTTTGTAAAACCGATATCAAGCGCCTTTTTAGCACTTTCAATTATGTAGTCGGGCGTATTAAAGTCGGGCTCACCAGCACCAAAGCCGATAACCGAAACGCCCTCCGCTTTCATCTTGTTAGCCTTTGCGGTGATTTCAAGCGTCAATGATGGCGCTATTTCTCTTACTTTCTTAGAAACACTCATGTTTTGTACTCCTTATTCTTCATCAATTCCTGCGCTGAGTTTAAGTTCTCTATCGTGAATAGCAAGCGCTTCAACCATTTCATCTATGTCACCAAGCATAAAATTATCTATTGAGTGAAGCGTTAAACCTATTCTATGATCGGTTACCCTACCTTGCGGGAAGTTATACGTTCTAATTCTTTCAGAACGGTCACCCGTTCCAACTTGACTTCTTCTATTTTCCGAATATTCTTTATCGTATTGAGATTGATAGTAGTCGTAAAGCCTACTTTTTAACACTCTCATAGCCTTTTCACGATTTTTTGTTTGTGAGCGTTCATCTTGACACAACACCACAATCCCTGTAGGAATATGCGTTAATCTAATACATGATTCGGTTTTGTTAACGTGCTGTCCGCCCGCACCTGAAGATCGCAAAGTGTCAACTCTTAAGTCTTTTTCGTCAATATGAACTTCTACGTCTTCTGCTTCAGGCAAAACTGCAACGGTTGCAGTTGACGTGTGAACTCTACCTTGAGACTCGGTTTCTGGAACACGTTGAACTCTATGAACCCCGCTCTCATATTTCAATTTGCTATACACACCCTTGCCAGAAATAGAAAATATAGCTTCTTTTAACCCGCCAAGCTCTGTCGTGCTAATTTCAATATCTTCAGTCTTCCAACGATTGCGTTCAGCATACTTAATATAAAGTTTATAAAGCTCATATGCAAACAAGTTGGCTTCGTCACCACCAGCGCCACCACGAATTTCCATAATAACGTTCTTATCGTCATTAGGGTCCTTAGGTAAAAGCAAAATTCTAAGCTCTTCGGAAATTTTAGCAATACTATCCTTTAACGACTCAATTTCTTCTTGCATAAGAGCTTTCATTTCTTGGTCGGTTTCTAAAGGTACCATTTCACGCATATCTTCTTGTTCTTTTATTGCTTTTTTATATTCGGTATACTTCTCAACAGTAGGTGTTATGTCTGCAAGTTCTTTAGTGTATGCGCGCCATTCATCCATACGTGATATAACTTCACTATCCCCAACTAATTGATTAAGTTTGTCAAATCTTTCAAGCATTTTATCAAGTTTTTTGAACATTAATATACCGCCTTAACAATCCTTTCAATATTTTCGTAATCTTTTATTATCTCAACACTCTTATATTCAAAGAGCATGTTTTTAATTTGTTCAACTTGCCCTGCGCCACATTCTAAAAGTAAAACGCCGTTTTCATTTAAGTATTCTTTAGCTTGATTTGCAATGATTCTATAGAAATCAAGTCCATCTTCACCACCATCAAGCGCTAAATTAGGTTCAAAATCTTTTACTTCTTTTTGAAGCGTAAAAACGTCCGCGCTCTTTATATAAGGTGGATTTGAAATTATGACGTCAAACTTCTTGCCTTCAAGCGCACAAAACATATCGCTTTGCAAAAACTCAACAGGCGTGTTGTTTAAGCTGGCGTTTTCTTTGGCTAGACTTAAAGCGTCTAGGCTTATATCAATTGCCGTAACTTTAGCATTACTTTCCTTTTGAACAGCGATTGCTATTGCGCCACTACCAGTACACAAATCGAGCACATTACTATTTTTATCAATATATTTTAATGCGCTTAACACCAAAAGCTCAGTTTCAGGCCTTGGAATAAGCACTCTTTCATCAACTTTAATTTTATAACCATAAAAATCAGTATCACCAACACAGTACCAAAGCGGTCTGCCCGTAATGCGTTCTTCAACGGTTTTATTGATTTTTTCAATTTGTGTTATACTAACCAAATCGTCATTATACAACTGGTCTCTTTTTATACCAAGTGCTAAAGAAACGATCCACTCACTCTCCGCGCCTTCATCTATTCCGTTTTCCAACAGAGTTTTTTTCACAATCTCCAAAAGCTCTTTTCTCTTTTTAGGCGTTGGGAAATTTTGCTCTTTAATATTTTCATCTAAATCCATTTGCTGAACTTTTTTAAAAGCAGTAATGGCAACTTCTAACATTTTGTCATCAGGTTCGCGCGTCGTAACACGTTGCAACAACAACCCTGGAACTTTTAACGGAAAAACGAATATGCTTTTTGTTTTCGCTAAAAGCTTTAAAAGTTCATAAGATAACCCTGCAACAACAGGAAGCAATGCAATTTTAAGCAAAACTCTATATACTTTATCAATTGGGCCAGCTAAACTTTCGATAACCGCAAATAGCAGAATACTAATCAACATTACAAAAACTATAAACGTTGTTCCGCAACGGTCGTGAACTCTACTACAAGTTTTTGCATTTTCAACAGTTAATTCCTTACCCAACTCATAACAAGATATCGTTTTATGTTCAGCGCCGTGGTACATAAACGTTCTACGCACGTCTTTTAGTAACGAGGCTAATAAAATATAGGAAACAAATATTACAAGTTTTAATCCGCCTTCAATAAAGTTTTTTGCCCAAATATCAAAGACAAATCCGCTTCCTACGAGTGTTTCAATCAAAGAACGCACAAACTGCGGTAGCCACATAAACAAAAAAACTGCTAACGCAAGCCCAAGAATAAGCGAAAATACTGTTATAACGCTCATCACGTTTAATTTTAATTTTTCCGCCATCCACTTTTCAAATTTTGAAGGCTCACTTTCTCCAAACACTTCAGCCGAGCGCATAAGCGTTTTGCTTCCACCAACCAAAGATTCAATAAAAGCAACCACACCACGCACAATAGGCAACCTCAAAAAAAGGTTGCGTTTAGATTGCGGTTTAATTCTTTTGGTTTCAAGTCTAATAACTCCGTCAGCATCTCTAACCGCGGTAGCTATTGCCGACCTACCGCGCATCATAACGCCTTCTATTACTGCTTGACCACCAATTGAAACGGTTTTACTGCAACGAGTTAAATTGCATTTTTTACTATCTTTCATAAATTAAAATGTAAAAAAAAGGGCTTTAAGAATATTATGGATACTCTTAAAGCCGCGCAACATATTTAAACTATTTTGCTGCTTTGCCATATCTCTTGTTGAACTTGTCAACACGGCCGCCGGTATCAACCAACTTTTGTTTACCCGTAAAGAATGGGTGACATTTACTGCAAATATCAACCTTTATAACGTCGCCTTTCTTAGTAGAACCGGTTTTAAAAGTTTCACCACACGCGCAAACAACGGTTACTTCATGATAATCGGGATGTATAGCTTCTTTCATAACACACCTCACTTGCTAATTTACTCAGTAATTATATTATATTTTTCAAATATAGTCAACTATAAATAGCCCGTTTATAAAAATTTTCTAAAAAGTTTTTACCACATTATTTTACTTGATTTATTTTTATTTTTGTAATATAATTATTAAAAATTTTGCATTGCGGAGACTTTATGAAAGGTTGGAAAATTATTAAACCTTTAACTCTTAAAGAACAAGAGCTTAAAGATAATATCGAAAACAACGCGCTTACCAAAGTAAAGGTTACAAAAGCGCTTATTTCGCTTTCCGACGTTTTGAGATATAACGGTGAATTAGAATCTTACTCTGTTGTATTAGGTAGTTCTGGCATTGGCATTGTTAGTGAAACACAAGCAAATCTTTTCGGCCTAGAAAAAGGCAAGCACGTATATATCGAGCCAAGAAGAGAATGTACTGAATGTTATAACTGCCAAAGTGGCAACCCTACAAAGTGTTCTAACTTCCAAATTGCGGGCGAAGACTTTGATGGGTTTTTAAGCGATTTTGTTAACGTTGATGCAGGCAAACTCTTTGCCCTACCCGATAGTGTTCCCGATCTTGAAGCTCTTTTTATAGACCATATTTCACTCGCAATCGAAGTAGTTGATAAACTCGGCATACAAAAAGGCGATTACGTAGCTATCGTTGGCGCTAATAACTTTGGCAATATTTTGGCTCAACTTCTTATCTACTATCAAGCTGTTCCAATTGTTGCTACAACCAATGAAGAAGACTATCAAATTGCAAAAAACTCTGGTATTTACTATGTTTTAGGTCCAGATGATAACTGGCAAAAGGAAGTTAACTCAATTACTAGCGGGCGCATGACTAATAGTGTTGTGTATATTTCCGACTGTAATATTCCAACCACAAAAGCATTTTCTCTCGCGTCGTTTAACGCCAGCATCGCATTTACCGGCGTATATCAAAAAAACAACGCAATAAATTTTGCACAAGCTATAAAAAAACAACTTCAAATAATATGTATAAATCACGGTTTTGGAAACACGGCAACTAGCATTAATATAATTGCAAATAAAGCAATTAACTTAACCCATTTAAAACTTGATAGTTCAACTTATGACAACGTTCCCATGGCTCTTGACAACATGAATAAAACCTTTAATGAAAAAGGCAAAATTTATGAGACAATAGTTGATTTAGTATAAGAAAATATTTAGTATAAGAAAAGCCCCATAACTTTGGGGCTTTTATTTATCCAACGTAATTTAAAAAATATCGCTAAAATTAAAAAAGGTCGCTGATTGCGACCTTTATTTTTCTTTTGTTTTACGACAAAAAACGAGCTTTAAAAATTTACGAATTATCATTGGCGGTTTAACACAACAAATTCTCATAATATACCTCGCAATATATTATATGCTTAAAGCGCCAAAACTTGTTAAAAAATTAAATTTCTCTTAATTCTCTAATAATTTTTGCCCTATCTACTTCGTTAAACACAGTGCTTCCTGCAACTATTACGTTTGCACCTGCTTCTTTAACCAAGCCAACGTTTTCTTTATTTATTCCGCCATCAATTTCTAAATCTATATCTTTACCCGTCGCGTCAATCATTTCCCTTACTTCTTTGATTTTAGACAATACGTCTGGAATAAACTTTTGACCACCAAACCCTGGATAAACACTCATTAAAAGAACCATATCGCAAAGTTCAATAACGTCTTTTATTGCACTTGCAGGTGTATCGGGATTGATAACAACACCACATTTTACGCCTAAATCTTTAATAGCAAGCAACGTTTCTATAAGTTTTTCTTTACATGCTTCGTAGTGCACTGTAATGATATCAGCACCGGCTTCAGCAAATTGACGAATATAATTCCACGGATTAACTATCATTAAGTGACAATCAAAAACAGCTTTGCTATACGGCCTAATTTCTTTAACAAATTTTGGGCCAAAAGAAATATTTTTAACAAAACTGCCATCCATAATATCAATGTGTAAAAGGTCTGCACCATCGCGAGTAATGTTTGCAATTTCTTCCCCTGCTCTTGCAAAATCAGCAGATAAAATAGAGGGAGCAATTTTAATTTTAGTCATAATTTTTTCTCCTTAATAATAATTCATTGTATATTTCCACGTACCTAAGGTAACGCTCTTTTGACAAAACACCATCTTCAACTAGTTGCTTGACTTTGCACTGCGGTTCGTTGACGTGCATACATCCACGAAACTTACATAAATGTGCATGTTCTAAGTATTCAGGGTAGCACTCGGGAAGTTCATCAAGTTCTACCATAGCATCTATTACTGCAAACCCTGGCGAATCAATTATTTTAATGTTATCTTTTTCAAAAATTTCCGAGCGCGTAGTCGTATGTTTTCCTCTTGCGATTTTTTCGCTTAATTCGCCTGTTTTTAATTGCATATTAAACAATGCGTTTACAAGTGAGGTTTTACCCACGGCGCTTTGTCCAGCAAACACCGAAAGTTTCCCTTTTAGCAGATTTTTTAGTTCGTCAATACCATCTCCCGTTTTTGCTGAAACGCAAAGAATTTTAATGCCTAATTTTTCATATTCGTTTAGCATATGTTGGTAAAGTGATACGTCAATATCGGCTTTATTTACAACGATTATCATTTCAACGTCTTCTTTAACTGCATTAACGTAAAGCTTGTCAATCAAGTAAAAATCAGGTTTAGGATTGGGTGAAAAAACAGAAACAATATAATCAACGTTTGCAACGTTTGGACGAATGAATCTATTTTTTCTTTGTTCTATGCTTTTGATTGCATTATTCTCAATAGTTACGAAGTCACCGACGCACAAATCTTCACCGCGCGATTTAATTGCACCACGAGCAACGCATTTTATAAGTTTTTCACCAACTTTCACCCAATACGCGTTAGAAGTGGCCTTATAAATTTGACCTAAAAAATCACCCTTCATTTTCTTCAAGATATCTTTGGCGAAGTTGTCCGCAAGCACCGTCAATATCTTCCCCCATTTTTCTTCTAACCGTTACCGAAAGCCCTGCTTTTTCAAGCACGCCCATAAATCTATAAGCTTTTTTGTCAGTTGTGCTTTTAAGGTTGTTTTCCTTAACTTCATTAAGTCTAATCAAGTTTAGGTGACATGGTCTACCTTTTAAAAGTCTTATGAGTTCGTTTGCGTGGCGTTCAGTGTCATTCTCGCCGTTAATTAAAACGTACTCGAAAATATATCGTCTGCCCGTTTTTTTAAAATAGTTGTGGCAAGCATCTAGTATTTCTTTTATCTTGTACGCCTTCGCTACGGGCATAATTTTTTGCCTTTCATCATCAAAAACAGCGTGTAGTGATACTGTAAGATTGATTGAAACGTTTTCATTTGCAAGCTCATACATTTTAGGAACAATTCCTGAAGTTGACAAACTGACGTTTCGCTGACTAATATTTATTCCGTTCTTGTCGGCTACGTTTCTAATAAAATCAAGTGTATTATCATAATTGTCTAGTGGTTCACCACTTCCCATTAAAACTATATTGATAACTTTTCGCTTTTCACCTAAACCACCATTTAAAAACTTGTTTGCACAAATTACTTGACCTAATATTTCGCCTGAAGATAAGTTTCTAACTAATCCATTGAGTCCAGAAGCGCAAAACGCACAACCCATTCTACAACCTACTTGAGTTGATACACACAACGAATAGCCGTGATTATATTTCATTAATACGCCTTCAATAACGTTTGAATCGTAAAGCTTATACAAAAATTTTACAGTGCCATCAATAGACTGTAAGTGTTTAATAATGGTTACAGGTTGGGCAATAAATTCACTTTCAAGCTTCTCTCTAAATATTTTAGATAGATCGGTCATCTGAGAAAATTCTAAGCCCAAATGTAGTGACTTAAAAATCTGCCCTGTTCTATATCCCTTTTCGCCCAGTTCAGTAATTTTGTTTTTAAGTTGATCAAAGCTAAGATCAAGTAAACAACTTTTCATACTATTTTACTCTTTTTAATTTGGCAACAAAAAAGCCTAATCCACCAGAAATATCTGGTAAAAACAAATTTGCGCCAAAAACGTTTTCATGCTGTAATTTGCTATTGATTTCGCATAATTCAAAGTCGCTTATGTCACGCATAAAGGCATTAACTATCTCTATATTTTCACTATCTAATATTGAACAAGTAGAATAATATAAGTATCCGCCTATCTTTACATAACGCGAAACGTTTTTAAGAATAGAAAACTGCTCTTTATTGAGTGAATTTAGGTCGCTAAAATCTTTTTTTAGTTTCATATCTGGGTTATCGCTTATTACCCCTGACCCGCTACACGGCGCATCACAAAGCACAGCGTCAAAACAGTTTTCAAATTCACTTAAAAAGATTTTAGAATCACATACGCTTTCATAAACATTGCTCACGTGCATTCGGTGTTTATATTCTCTAATAAGTTCAACTCTATGCGGGTGAATATCCCAGCTTGTAACCTTTTTACACTTATGCGCAAGCCTTATGCTTTTACCCCCAGGCGCTGAACAACAATCAAGTAAGTTATCACACGGCTCAACAACGTCACAAATAGCAACCGAACCAAGCGCTTGATATGTATACAATCCCTTATCGTAATCTGCGTTTCTTATAAAGTTTTTGGCTAAATACACGTTATCAAAAGGTGTTAAAGAATATTCCACCCCTGCGTTATCCAAATACTCTTTACCGTTGACGTTGTAAAAAGATAAACACGTGCCGATATTTTGTGCGCTTATAATAATTTCCGCACGTTCAAAACCATACTTTTTTACAAGTTCAACTGCAATAAATTTAGGGCACGAATATTGTACTGAAAGTTTTTCTATTTTTTCAGTAGGAAGTTCAATTTTTGTATTTATAAACTTTCTTAAAAATGCGTTTACAAACCCGCTCGCTCCTGCTTTGCCAAGTTTTTTAACAAGTTCAACTGCATTTTTTGTTACCGCATACTCTTTTTTATCTAAATACTTGATAGCATACATTGAAATCTTAAGTATTGTGCGAATTGTAAGTTTTGGTGACTTTGGCGCAATTTTTGTTAAATAATATGAAAGTTCAATATCTTTATCAAGCACACCGTAAACAGTTTTAACTATTAAGGCGCGGTTTTTTTCTTCAATTAACGTTGAATTTATTGCTTGTTTAACGTAAGCGCCGTCGCTATATACCTTGTGAAGTATTGAGTAACAATCGTAAAAATAATTTATCATTAGCAAAAATCTCCGCCAACGTCAAATTTATTCCCTCTTAAAAAGTCGGCTATGTTCATTGGTTTGCCCCCTGCTTTTTGCACGTTAAGCAGTGAAACAGCTTTATCCTTACATGCAACAATAAGCTCATTATCACACTTAAGCACCTTTCCACACTCACCACTCATATCAACAACTTTTGCTTTGTAAATTTTGAACGGATTACCGCCAAGCATACAAAACGCAACGGGTGCAGGATTAAAAGCACGTATTTTATTCACAATATTTTCAGCGCTGTCGTTCCAATCAATTTTCGCTAATTCTTTAGTAATTATTTTGCTAAAGGTTGCCTTATCGGCATCCTGTTTAATAAATTTTGCACTTTTATCAAGGATTGAAGGCATTGTCTTAACTATAAGTTCTGCACCGACTGTAGCAAGCTTTTCAAAAAGTTCGCCACAAGTTTCTTGTTCTAAAATTTCAACTTCTTGCGAACTAATAATATCGCCCGTATCAATACCGATATCCGTTTTCATTATAGTAACGCCCGTTTTCTTTTCACCGTTTAATATTGCGTAATGTATGGGCGATGCACCTCGATATTTTGGCAAAATTGAAGCGTGAATATTTATAACACCAAGTGGAGCAATATCAATTATTTCTTGCGATAAAATTTGCCCAAACGCACAAGTAATCATAACGTCTGGTCTTAAAGATTTCAAATCTTCAACGCCTTCAAGTTTAATTTTATCATATTGATAAACGGGTATGTTGTTTTCAAGCGCAACAAGTTTAACCGGTGGTGGTGTTAAAACTTGCTTTCTACCAACCGGTTTGTCTTTATTAGTTACAACAGCAACAACGTTATAACCGTTTTCTATTAGTTTTTTAAGCGGTAACACCGCAAAATCGGGTGTGCCGAGATAAACTATTCTCAACCTTCTTCCTCCTGAAGATTATATGCCTTATCAACGTATATAACGCCGTTCAAGTGGTCGTTTTCATGGCAAAATGCACGTGCTAAGAAACCTTGCGCCTTTACAGTGAAAGGCTTACCATATCTATCAAACGCTTTGACCGTAACCTTGTTAGGGCGCTCAACCGTGCCATACTTTCCTTTTACAGATAAACAGCCTTCATCACCTATTTGTTTGCCACTTTCACTAATTATTTCAGGGTTGATGCACTCATAATATTGATTTTCAGCCATAACTATGAACACCCTTCTTAACACCCCAACTTGCGGGGCGGCAAGACCTGCGCCTTGCGCTTTGATGAGCGTATCTTTCATGTCATCTAAAAGCTGATGAGTTTTTTCGCCAAAGTCAGTTACTGGAAAGCTTTTTTTTCTAAGCGTCGGGTCGCCAAGTTGAATTATATTTCTAATTGCCATTACATCCTCTTTATACTAAGTTATTTGTATTTATTTCAAAAGAAACGTTTACGCTTCTGTTATTGTATTTGTCTACGGTAAAGAAAATTTTATCCAACAAATCTTTATCGTTTGCGTCAACACGCATTAACACTTGATATCTAAATTTGCTTTGTAGTTTTTTAATTGGCGCTTTCATGCAACCAAAGAACTTGAATTTTTCCCTTTCGCATTGGTAAATCAAGTCAAGTTCCCCGTGAATAGCTTTTACAGCATCAAGTGCTTTTTCATCATCAGCGCTACTCACTAAAACACGCAAAACGTCGGTATACGGCGGGAAAGCCGTTGCTTTTCTAATTGATATTTCTTGATTAAAAAAGCCTTTATAGTCATAGTTTATCGCTTGTCTTAAAACGATATTTTCGGGCGAATAGGTTTGCAAAATTACTTTACCAGCTTGATTTGCTCTACCACTTCTGCCAGCAACTTGCGTTAATAGCTGGAAGGTTCTTTCACTACTTCTGTAATCAGAAAAATGCAAACTCATATCCGCATCAAGTATACCCACAAGCGTAACAAACGGAAAATCGTGACCCTTTGCTATCATTTGTGTTCCAACTAAAATATCCGCTTCCCGTGCCGAAAATTGGTTAAGTATTTTAAAGTGACCTTCTTTATTTTGAGTGGTATCTCTATCCATTCTTAAAATTTTAGCGCTTGGAAAAAGTTTTTTAAGTTCATAAACAACCCTTTCCGTTCCCGTTCCGCCATAACGGATATACGGGCTACCACACTCTGTGCACGCCTCAATCATTTTATACTTTGCGCCACAATAATGACAAAGCAACGACTCATCTTCTTTGTGGTAACAGAGCGATACGTCACAAGAAGAACACTTTTGAACGTGCCCACATTCCGTACAAATAACCGTTTTAGAGTAACCACGTTGATTTAAGAAAATTATTGCTTGATTGCCTTTATCCAAACAATCTTTTAACTCATCTTTTAATGCCGAAGAAAAGGGAGAATTGTTGCCACGCATAACTTCCTTTCTCATATCGGCAACCTCTACTTCAGGCAAAGGTTTTTTATTAACTCTATCGGGTAATTCTATTAAATTATACTCGTTTTCTAAAGCTTTTTTATAACTTTCGATTGACGGCGTTGCACTACCTAAAATTAGTTTAGCATTATTAAATTCAGCCCTAAACTTAGCCACTTCAACCGTCGAATATCTAGGCGAAGATTCGCTAGTGTAACTACCGTCATGCTCTTCGTCAATAATAATTAAACCAACGTTTTCTATAGGCGCGAAAATAGCACTCCTTGCACCAATAACAATGTTAGCCTCTCCATTACGAAGTCTCCACCATTCATCAAAGCGCTCACCCGCAGAAAGCCCACTATGTAGGATTGCCGCGCTATCGCCAAACCTTGCGCGAAGCTGCTTGAGCATTTGTGGTGTAAGGGCAATTTCAGGAACAAGCATAATTGCCGTTTTGCCACTATTTATCGTCTTATTTATTAAATTCAAATAAACTTCGGTCTTTCCGCTACCAGTAACACCGAATAATAAACTAACAGTTTTATCTGTTTCTAAAACACTTTGCACGGCTTCAGTTTGCTTTTCGGTTAGTGTAATTTGCTTGTTTTCCACGTCCAGCGCCCTATATGGTGAACGGAAAAATTTCTCTTGACTGATTGACGCAAACCCTTTATCAACAATAGAGTTCACAGCATTAGCCCCAAATTTCTCAGCTAACGTTGTAAACTTTGTTTTGCCGTTTTGGTTTAGATATTCAAGGCACTCTTTTTGTTTTATTGCATTTTTCTTTAATGAAGAAAGAGCATCATAAACGTTACAGTTGTTATGTAATTGAACAAATCTAACGAATTGCTCTTTTACCTTTCCCTTTCTCATTTCCGAGGGCAAAAACAATCTAAGCGCTGCCGCACGAGTAACGTAACAAGTATCACAAACAAAATCCATTAACTTGAGAGTTTCTTTTGTTAATGCTGGCGTTTGCTCTAGAACCTTAAAAATAGGCTTAATTTTATCAGGGTCAAAGTCGCTTACGTCACTTAATCCAATAACGATACCTTCTATAAACTTTTTACCGAACGGCACAACGACGCGACTGCCAAGCGAAACCTTGCAGTCTAAAACAGAATACTCAAATATTTTATCAACTTCGGTGTTGTTTATATCTATTATTACCTGTGCGTACATCTTACCCTAAAACAAAATATGTTCACCACAAAGATGAACACATTTTAAGCATTATTAGTCGTCGTTTGCAATAAGTTTACCGTCGTAAATTTCTTGCGCTGCAACAGACAAAGGTTTTTCTTTGCTGGGAAGTTCAGTATAACCTTGGTTTTGCGCTTGCTCCATAAGTTGTCTTGCGCGTTTACTTGTTACTATGCAAAGTTCGTATTTTGAGCCAATCTTGTTTGCCAATTCATCAATAGGCGGTTTATGTATCATATTTTTTTCTCCTTTTGGGAATTATTCCAATTTGTTTTTTTCTTGTTTAATTATTTGCTCAACGTCGCTTAATGCCTTATCTAAATCGTCATTGATAACAGCATAGTCGTAAAACGACTGTTTTTCTAATTCATATTCAATCCTACTCATGCGAAGATTTATCTTTTCTATAGACTCGGTACTACGCTTAAGTAATCTGTTTCTAATTTCTTCCTTTGACGGCGGAGTTATCATTATAAGCACCGCTGATGGATAGCTTTTTTTAACTTCTAACCCACCGTTAACATCAATTTCCAACAAAACATCACTCTTTTCCAACTTTCTAAGAACAAAATCTTTTGGTGTTCCGTAATAATTATCAAAATGTTCCGAATATTCTAAAAAACCACCGTTTTCAATTTTGTCCTTAAATTCATCTTTGTTTATAAAAAAGTATTCTCTTCCGTTTTCTTCGCAAGTTCTTGGTGCTCTAGTAGTGCAAGAAATGCTAAGTGAAATATTTTTGTTCCTTTCAACAAGCAAATTTGCTATCGTACCTTTACCTACGCCAGACGGACCGGAAAGCACTATCAAAACGTTTCTCATTACTCTAAATTTTGTACCTGTTCTCTAACTTTTTCAATTTCGTTTTTAAGTTCTAACGCATAGCCGGTAACTTCTATATCGTTCGACTTTGAACATATGGTATTTGTTTCTCTATTAAACTCTTGCATCAAGAAGTCAAGCTTTTTACCCATTCCATCAACTTTCACTATATCTTTGAATTGGCAAACGTGCGAATTTAGCCTAGTAAGTTCTTCATCAATGTTAGCCTTATCGGTGAAAAATGCCACTTCGTTAAGAAGCCTGGTTTCATCATACTTAACTTCAGCAAGAGCTTCGCTAATCCTATTTTTAAGCTTTTCTTTATACTCTTTTGCTACCATTGGAGCGCGACGTGAAATTTTTTCAACCAAACTCTTAATCGTATCCATTCTACAAAGCATGTCCGCAACAAGTTTCTCGCCTTCTAACTTACGCATTTCATTTAATTTTTCACACGCGCTTTGTACGGTTGACTTAACAATTTCTGTAAACTCGGTCATATCCGGTGCGGTTGCGTCGGTAATAACGTCAGGCAAGCGCATAATCATACTCACCGAGCAATCGTTATCAAGACCAAGTGCATTAGATATTTCTTTACTTGCATTGTAGTAACTTTGCGCCTTTTCTAAATTAACAGATATAGATGAAGATGCTTCTCTTTGATCGGAAAAATTAAAGAACAAATCTATGCGCCCACGCTTTACGAAAGTTTGAACAGTTTTTCTTACAACGTCCTCTAGTGCAATAAACGCCCTTGGCATTTTTGGATTAAAATCAAAGTTACGGTTATTAACCGTTTTAAGTTCCACCGTAAGCGTAATTCCATCTTTAGAATATTCCGCACGGCCGTACCCAGTCATACTGTACATATTACACTCCTAAACGACACGGCAGTCATATTTTAAAATATAATATATTTTATCACAAAAAAACATATTTATCAAGTTTTTATAAGCGATTTAAAAGTTTCTTCATCTATTATTTTAATATTTAACTTACGCGCCTTATCAAGTTTGCTCCCTGCATTTTCGCCAGCAAGCACAATCGTTGTGTTTTTTGACACACTCGAAACAACTTCGCCCCCTAAACTCTCTATTATTTTACTCGCTTCATCTCTCTTAAAACTAGCAAGCGTGCCCGTCAAAACGACTTTTTCACCTGAAAAAATGCCGTCATGATTTATTTTTTGCTCATAAATGATTGTAACGCCAAGACTTAAAAGTTCATTAATCTCATTGATGTTTTCTTGGTCACGGAAGAAATTATAAATTCCATCCGCAACAATATCACCAACCTCATCAATAGCAAGCAAACTTTCTTTATCCGCCTCTATCAAGTCATCAATACTTAAAAATCTTTTTGCTAAGTCTTTTGCCGTCTTTTTCCCCACGTTATCTATACCAAGTGCAAATATAAAGTTATCAAAGGCAACAGTTTTCGATTTTTCTATCGCGTTAAATAAATTATTAGTCTTAGCTTGTTTATATCCTTCAAGATTACTTATTTTAACTCTATCAAGCGTGTATAGACAGGAAAATTTATCTACACCAAACTCATCAAACAATAGGCCGGCTGTCATTTCGCTAAACCCTTCTATATTCATCCCAGCTTTACTTGCAAAATGAGTAAGTTTTGCAATTACTCTCGGCCTACATTTTTTATTTGGACAAAACAAATTTGCACCAGTTTCAATAAGTTGTGTATTACAATATGGACAAATAGAGGGCTTTTCTACAGGAGTTGAACTATCATAAACTTCTGTCGTGCCCAAAATTTCGGGTATGACTTCGTTACTTCTTCTAACTAACACGCGAGCGCCAATCATAACGCCTTTTCTTAAAACATCACCGTAATTGTTAAGCGTTGCTTTTCTAACCGTTGCACCCGCAAGTTCCGTCGGCTCAAGTATCCCAAGAGGAGTAAGTTTTCCCGTTCTACCAACTTGCCACTTAACGTCATTAAGTATTGTCGTAACTTCTTCAGCCTCAAACTTAAACGCAATTGCCCAACGCGGAAATTTATCAGTATTGCCAAGCTCTTCTCTTTTCTTAAAATCATTTAGTTTGACAACGGCGCCATCAGTTAAAATATCAAGTGTTTTCCTACTGATTTCAATATCTTTTATTGCACGCATAACTTCTTCAATATCTCTGCAAACCGCAAGATATGGGTGAACCTTAAATCCGTTTTCTTTTAAAAACTCAACACATTCAACTTGTGAAGAAAAGTCCTTGCCTTCGATATAGTTAACGTTGTAAAACAATATTTCAACGCGTCTTTTTTCGGTAACTTTAGGGTCCAAATTCCTTATTGCGCCAGCAACAGCGTTGCGGGCATTTTTTAGCGGTTCACTAGCTGTTTTGTTGTATTCATCAAGTACTGACAACCTTATTATTGCTTCTCCTTGAACCTCAACTTTGCCTTGATGCTCAATAGTTAGCGGAAAGCTTTTTACTGTTAAAACCTGTGCCGTAACGTCTTCCCCCTCAACACCATTCCCGCGAGTTGAAGCACATATAAATTTGCCGTTTTCATACGTCAAACAAACTGTCAAACCGTCAAACTTATACTCTACGGTGTAATCAAACCCTTGCCCTTCTTTGTTTATTCTTTTATCAAAAGCAATAAGTTCTTCTTCCGTTGTAGCCTTATCAAGACTATACAGTCTATTTACGTGCTTGTGTTTCTTAAAAGCAGAAATAGGCTCTCCACCCACTCGTTTTGTAGGCGAATCAAATAAGACAACACCTGTTTCTTTTTCAAGTTTTACAAGTTGATCATATAACGCATCGTATTCTTTGTCGGATACGGTTGGATTATCTAAAACGTAATATTCATGCGCATATTTATTAAGAAGATCAACTATTTTTCTCATTTTATCCATTTATTATCTCCATAGGTGCAAACTTTAAGGAAAGCGACTTTATTCCAACACCCTTAAAAGCAACGTCAACAACGGTAGTTTCCCCTTGTCCTTTTACACAAATAACCACACCTTCGCCAAATTTTACGTGGTGAACGCGCGTTCCAGACTTATAATTTGAATATGCAACGCCCTTATTTTCTTGCGGTTTTGTTCCCATTATCGTCTTTTTTGCATAATTAGAAGTATAGCCACCAGCAGATTTATAATCGTCTTGCTCGTCATAAAAACGAATTGGTTTATTAAAATTTTCGCTTTCTTTTTTAATAGGCGCTGGCGACAAAATCGCTTGAGCTTCCTTTAAAAAACGCGATTGCGTCATATACTCGCGCTTACCGTAGAGATATCTACTCATAGCGCGCGTTAAATATAATCTTTCCATAGCCCTAGTAACAGCAACGTACATCAGCCTACGCTCTTCTTCAAGCTCGCTAGGCTCATCAACACTCCTAGGCGTTGGAATAATTTTTTCATCAAGCCCAGAAACAAACACACATTTATACTCTAAACCTTTAACTGCGTGAATTGTTGCGATAGTTACAGCATCTTCTGCGTTTATCGCGTCGGTATCAGAACTTAAAGTAACAGAATTCAAATAATCAGCAAGCGTAACGACTCCGTTGTCTTTTTCAAATTGGTCAGCAGAGTTTTTTAATTCGCTTATATTGTAAAGTTTTGACATTGCATCTTCAGTTTTTTCTTCAAATTGATCTAAAAAGCCCGTGCTATCCAGCACAAAATCTATTACGTCAACAATTTTATTTGCCCTTGAAAATGCCCTAAAGCTATCTAACAACTTACCAAAATTATAAAGTTTTGTTTTTGCTGAGCTTGAAATTGCAGATTGCTCCAGTTTAAAAACACTTTCGTACAAGGAATATGAATTCGCCACCGCAAATTCTCTAAGATCTTTTAACGTCTTGTCACCTATTCCGCGCTTAGGTGTGGCAATTGCTCTTAAAAACGACTCATCGTCTCGTTCGTTGTTAATCACTTTTAAATACGCTAAAACGTCTTTAATTTCCTTTCTTTCAAAAAATTTAAACCCGCCAAAAACCTTGCAAGGAATACCATATTTCATAAACTCTTGCTCGTACGCACGCGACAAGGCATTCACACGCATGAAAACAGCGAAATCACGGTAATTATAACTTTGATTGCGCTCCATCAAGTTTTTAATTTGTAGAGCAGTAAACGTCGCTTCATTGTTTTCATCGTTACCAACAAAAACCTCAACCTTAACCCCGTCTGCATTATCCGTCCACAACTCTTTTTCGCGCCTTTCGGTATTGTTTTTTATAATGGCATTTGCTAGTTGCAGTATCTTTTTTGTAGAGCGATAATTTCGTTCCAACTTAAATACTTTTGCCCCACGATAAATATCGTCAAATGACAAAATGTTTTCTATTTTAGCGCCACGCCAACCATAAATACTTTGATCATCATCACCAACAACAAAAATATTTCCGTGCTTTCTAGAAAGAATTTTAGCAATAGCAAATTGAACTTTATTTGTATCTTGAAACTCGTCTATATGTATATACTCAAATTTTTGCGCATAATAATCAGCCACTTCTGGATGGGAAGTGAATAAATAATATGTTTTAAGTAATAAATCATCAAAGTCGAGCGCGTTTGACTTTATAAGCATTTGCTCATATTCGTTGTAAATTGAATAATATTCTTCAACAAATCTGTCGTGAGCGTATGCCCTTTTATATTCGATCGGTGCTAAACACTCGTTTTTCGCATTGGAAATAACGTTTTTAACAGGCTTTAAGAACTTATCTACATCATAACCCAACCCGTCAATAACACGCTTTAAAACTTTATCCTTGTCAGTTTCATCATAAATAGTAAAGTTTACGTCATAACCGATTTTATCAATATCGCGACGCAAAATTCTAACGCACATACTATGGATTGTTGAAACCCACATATCGTAAAGATCACCAACGATATTTTTTAGCCTTTCTTTCATTTCGTTAGCGGCCTTGTTAGTAAACGTTATTGCCATAATATTGCTTGGAGATACGTTTTTTTGCATTATTAAATATGCGATTCTAGTTGTTAAAACACGAGTTTTACCACTACCCGCACCCGCAATAACTAAAACGGCACCTTCAGTTTCAAGCACCGGCTTAATTTGTTCTTCATTTAATTGTTGTAAAAGTTCATTGATATCGGTCATAATTTCTCCTGAAATTATTATAACACAAACCGCATCATTTGTTCAACTATAAACGCACAAAACAACACATAATTGGCTTAATTTTCTTGCAATGTACAATCTTTTGTGATATATTATAAACAAGCTAAAAATAAGGTGAATTTATGAAAAAAACACACTTAATCAACAAAACTGTTGTAATATCAGGCGCAAGTGGTGGACTTGGCTTTGCCGTAGCAAAACTTCTTATAGAAAAGTATAACTGCAAAATTATCGGCATAGCGAGAAACGAACAAAAAATTAAAACCGCCATTGAAACTTTAGGCGATAAAAAAGAAAACTTTACCTACCGTCTGTTTGACGTTTCAGTAAAAGAAAACTGGGTAAATTTTTATAACGAGCTTGTTGAAAGCAATACTCAAATAGATATGCTTATAAACAACGCTGGGTTCATGCTCCCCTTTGCTACATTTGAAAAGTATACCGACCAACAAGTAGAAGAAATTATTAACACAAATTTTATTGCAAACGTAAATTCAGTTAAAGTTCTTTTGCCTTTATTAAAAAAGTCAAAAACACCGTCTATTGTTAATATTAGTAGTGCTGCGGGGCTTTGCGTTGTTGTGGGGCAAAGCATGTACTGTGCAACAAAGTTTGCAATGCGTGGGTTTACTGAATCTCTTCAACAAGATTACAAAAAGCAAATTTACGTTGGCGGAGTTTATCCTGGATTTATTAAAACGGATATTTTGAATAGACAAAGCATTGATGACAAAAGCAATAAACTTATCCATAAACTTATGATGCCTGTAGAAAAAGCATCCAAAAAAATCGTTAAGGGTATTGCAAAAAAGAAAAAACGTATAGTTATGGGTGTTGATGGAAGATTCATGAACTTTTTTGGAAAGATAATGCCAAAAGCAACCCCTTCAATTATTACAAAAGTCTTAAAAACTTCTAAACTTGACATGTTTGAAGAAGTGTTCGAATACAAGGAGAAAAAATGAAAAGAATTTTAACCATACAAGATATTTCTTGTGTAGGAAAATGTTCACTTACCGTTGCGCTACCAATTATTTCAGCATGTGGAATTGAGTGTAGCGCATTACCAACGGCAGTATTGTCAACACATACGGCGTTCAACGGTTTTACTTTCCGTGATTTAACCGGAGATTTAACCGCAATAACTAAACACTGGAAAGAACAAAATATTGATTTTTCCGCATTGTACACTGGCTATCTTGGCTCATTTGAACAACTTAAAATCGTGTCAAATATTTTTGACGAATATAAAAATGATAAAAACTTTATATTAGTCGATCCTGTAATGGCTGACAATGGTAAACTATATGCAGGATTTAACTTAGAGTTCGCTAAAGCAATGTCTTTATTGTGCAAAAAAGCTGACGTAGTGGTTCCTAACTTAACCGAGGCTTGTTTTATGTTGAATCGTGAGTATATTCCTAATGATTATAGCGAAGATTATATCAAAGATATTCTAAAAGAATTAACTGATATAGGCGCTAAAATTGCAGTTTTAACAGGTGTTAGCTTTAGCAAAAACGAACTTGGCGTTTATGCTTACGACAAAGTTAAAGACGAATATTTTTACTACTATAGAGAAAAACTTCCCAAAAGTTTTCACGGCACGGGAGATGTTTTCGCAAGCTCGCTATGCGGTGCAATGACCGTTGGGAAGGACGTTAAATCGGCGTTAAAAATCGCAGTTGATTTTACTGTTGAAAGTATAAAAAACACTATCAACAATCCCAATAGTAATTGGTACGGCGTTGAGTTTGAAAGTGCTCTTCCTCTGCTTATAAATAGCTTATCTAAATAAACAATAAAAAAATGCTTTTGCAAAATTGCAAAAGCATTTTTATTTTTTTTATTAAAGTTTAACAAAAAAGTCTGGTCTATGGAAAGTATTATCGCAAGCGGGTTGCCACGCAATTAAATGTTTATCCCTTGTACCACCTTCGGTTTCAATTCTAAAGGCGTTAAACAAAATACCAATTTCTTTATTATAACCTATTTTATTTAGGGGAAGTGCAAAACTGCACTTATAATCATTGCCGTTTTTAACAACTTTTGACTCAACAAAACATTTTTTAACAGGCTCTAGACTAATATCACCATTGCCGTTATTTGTTATTTTCATTAAAAACACGCAATTATTCGGCGCAACTTCAACTTCGTAGTAATGTTTACGGCTTCCGTCAGTACAAATGAAAGCTTCGCAAACGTCACCCTCAAATATATCACTATTATACGTATCACCCGTACAATAAAATTTTGAGTCCTTACAGTCAAATTCAAATTTTAAATGTGTTTCTGTTAAGGTGATCTTACACTCAGTAGCACACTTAGCTGGGTCACCTGTCCTGTAATTTCTTAATGTCTTCTTTATTTCCATAATAAATCCTTACTTAGTAATTGTAACTTTATTTAGCGCTCTTGGGCTATCGGGATTGTTACCAATCGCACAAGAAATTTTACAAGCAAACATTTGTGCAAAAATCGCAAAAGCAAACATACATACTTCTTCTGGCACACTAAAGTCGATAAAAGCATCGTTGCACTTTGAAAATCTACCCTTTAACAAAACGTCATTAGTAACTAAAAGCACCGGCGCTTTTAAAGACAGCATCTTCTCTATACACTGAATTTGGTCTGAACGGACAAGCTTTTTCATCTCTTCATCGCCTTTGTTTTCCGCACAATAAATAATGACGGGTGTTTGTTCGTTCACCATTGCCATAGGCCCGTGATAAAAGTCACTGCCTGCATAGCCTTTCATTTGAATATAACAAGTTTCTTGAAGTTTTAGTGACGCTTCTAGTGCAATAGGATATGTAACACCGCGTGAAAGAACAAAACCACTGTTCATAGCCTTGAATTTCTCAGCATACTTTGTTGTTAACGCGTCTATTTTTGGAAAAACCTTCGTAATTTCCGCCTTAAGATTCTTTAAGAACATAAGGTATTCTCTATTATTAGCAAGTTCCGCCGCCAGCCACAAAAGAATAAAAAGTTGAGCATTAAACGTCTTGGTCGCAGCGACACTGCTTTCTAGCCCCGCTTCACAGCAAAGATGATACTTTGCTTGCTTAGCCATAGGGCTATTGGCGTCATTAGTAACGGCAATTGTGATTGCACCTTGCTCATTACCTTTTTTAATAACTTCTAAAACGTCCGCCGCCTTACCGCTTTGGCTACAGCCTATAACAATGCTGTTAGAATAATTGATTTTACCTTTGTAAAGAGTTATAACGCTTGGCGCAGATAAGCCGACAGTATACTCAGAGTTAACTTCTAACACATACTTAAAGTAAATAAGTGCATGATCCGAAGTACCCCTTGCCGCAGCCACAAAATTACGCGCCGTGCCATTTTTAACGTCTTTAACAAGTGAGTTCATAACGTGCACATTTGCTTGTTGAATTTCGCTAAAAATTCTTGGAGTTTCATTGATTTCTTTCCACATTAAAGTATCTAAATAATTCATAACACCCTTCCTTAGTATTATTCTATCACTTTAATATGGTATTGTCAATAGGTTTATTTTATTTCGGGTAATGAAGCAGCTGCAATACTTTGACCAACACGCTTGTTAGATTCATCAGGCATTGTAATATTTATATTTGCAAATTTAGGGAATTCTTCTTTTAATACTTGCTTCGCCCTTTCAACTATAATACTTCCACCTTCACCACTAGTTACTCTACCGAGAAGTAACAAGTGCTTAATTTGATAGAATTCAGAGTAATATGGTATAGCATATCCTAAATAAGTACCAATATCTTCATATATTTGTCTTGCCATTGCATCGCCATTTTTCATTAAGCCTTGAATTTCTTTTAACCTTTCCGCTGGTGAAGAATCTTCGCTAAACTTGTACCCTGCATTTTCAGCAAGTTTAATTACACCGTCTTGAGAGAAGTATTTAACACCACAACCATAATCACCGCTCCATTCGTCAACCATAGCGTCTTTGTTAAAGTCAACAGGTACGAATGCAACTTCACTCAACCAACCGTTCA
Source organism: Christensenellaceae bacterium (assembly GCA_045578765.1). Classification (GTDB taxonomy): domain Bacteria; phylum Bacillota; class Clostridia; order Christensenellales; family Borkfalkiaceae; genus UBA1259. Next base: position 64,245 of record JAZNKV010000016.1, read on the forward strand.
AAAGGCCTTGATTGTTGATGTAACCAACAGCTTCACTAGTTCCCATAGCAATACCAAGAACACAGTTATCCTTTAAGTCAATTGCCCCAGCAAGAGCGGTAACGTCACCGTCGTTTGCAACTTCTAATGGAGCATTAAATTCTTTAGCGATATCAATATACATGTTTTGAACGTGCGGTTTATAGTCTTCCTTAGGAACTTTTAAGAAAAGTGATGCAACCATGATCTTGTTGTTAATGTAAACGCCCGCACTTGAAACGCCAATAGCATCAACTCTCGGCATCTTTGACGCTGCAGTTTGCATTGCCGCTTTGATTCCTTCATAATGATAGTGATAATCCGAATTGATTTTTGGGAACCAAACAACTTCTTCGCTATAAACAACTTTACCATCAACTACAGCGCTTACCTTTCTATCACTTCCGCCTGCATCAAAGCCAATACGACATCCGTCAAGGTGCCCACCAATTTTTACAGAGCATTTGTTTTCCTTCGGGAAAGATTTTTCATCCGTTATAATAACTTCAAACGGACATTCGTATACCGTTTGCATAAAGTCAACGTCAAACGCGCGCAAACCCTTATCGGTATAATCGGCTTTGATTTTTTCGTAAACGAAATCATCACCGCAAATATAAATCTTATATCCACCTACAACCCATAAGATTGACTTAATAATTCTTTCAGCAACCTTATAGTTTTCCAAACCCTTATCTTGTTCTGCAAAAATTTTAAGTTCGTAAATATAATTGTATCCATCATTTCTTTCAACGCAAAGCTTAAGCGTTTTATTTGGCGCTTTTTCAACTTGTTCTTTGAATTCTTTAAGCTTTAAGCTTAAGGGATAAAATCCTTGATCATATTTGGGAATAAATTTCATAATTATCTCCTTGTTTTTTATACTTTAATTATACTATAATTTTTATAGCCTACTTTTATAAATTTGAAACAATTATTTGCATAAAAAGACAAAAAATCAACTTTTACTTGCTTTTTGTTAAACAATGTTATATCATATCGGTATGAAAGAAAATTTATTTGTTAAAACTCAATTATCTTGTCCAATTAATGTTTCGGGCATTTACACCGTGCATTACTTTAAGTATGGAAAAAATTTCCGTTTTGCAGAAGAATCTCACGATTTTTGGGAATTAGTGTATATTGATAGCGGCAAAGCCAAAATTGTTAATGACGACAAGGTGTTCTATCTAACCCAAGGCAATGCGTTTTTACATATGCCAAACGCTAAACATACTATTTCTACTGAAGAAGACTTTGCGAACTCTGCAATTATTTCCTTTGAAAGCAAAAGTAGGTTATTAAAAAAACTTGCCGAAAAAGTGGTCGTTTTAACCGATTATGAAAAAACTTTGCTAAATAAAATTATCACCGAAGCAAAGCAAGGTTTTTTGGACAAACTTAACGACGTGCACCTTAAAAAAATGTCCAAAAACCCATTAGCTCCTATAGGATGCGAACAAGTTATCAAAAACTGTATTGAACTACTTTTCTTATCAATAATTAGAAACACTCAATCAACAAACAACTCAACCGAAGAGATTAGCCTAAACATTAGTTCTGACCAAATTGTAGTTAACATAAGAAAAATATTAAACGAAAAACTTGATCAAGCTGAGCCAATAAACCTTGCCAATCTTTCGTATAAGTTAGGATTTAGTAAAAGCTATATTAAATCACAATTCAAAAAGAAAACGGGCTTATCAATAATCAAATATTATATCAACATGAAAATTGACAAGGCTAAAAAGCTTCTAAGCCAACAAAAATATTCTGTTAGTGAAATTGCCGATATTCTTGGCTTTGGTTCGGTTTATTACTTTAGTAGACAGTTTAAATTGCACACCGACATGTCGCCAACTGAATATATAAATTCAATAAAAGCCGATAACGTATTATAAATTTAACGAAAAAAAGCATCCGTAGGATGCTCTTTTTATTTTATTAAAACACTAGCGCTGCCGCACCGATTATTCCCGCATCATTCCCTAACGACGCTGTTAAAATTTGCGTTCTTGGCGCATCTTTATAACCATAGTCAAACTTTTCGCAATAACCTTTTAATTTGTTAATTAGATAGTCGCCTTGCCCGCTTATTCCTCCGCCAATAATAAACGCTTGAGGGCGGAAAATATTGAACATATTAAGCATACTTTCGCCTAAATAGCAAACGTATCTATCAACAACTGCACTTGCAGTTTTATCTCCTTGTTTTGCACACTCAAATGCAGTTCTTCCGTCAACCTTGTCTAAATCGCCCTCAACGTAAGCCCACATTAAACTTTCTTTATTGATAAGCATTGCGCTTTTGGTTTGCTTGATTAACGCTGTGGCTGAAGTGTAACATTCAACACAACCGCGCCGTCCGCAAGTACATTGTTCGCCGTCTAAAAACAAGGTTGTATGCCCAAGTTCTGCCCCGCGCGACCAACCACCTTCAAATAGTTTACCATTTATAACCATGCCACCACCGACACCTGTTCCAAGCGTAAACATTACCGCAGTATCAACACCTTTTGCACAACCAAACAAGACTTCCGCTAGCGTTGCAACGTTTGCGTCATTTGAAATTTTTATCGGCAAATCAAAATGTTTATTTAATAATTTTGCAATAGGAACGTTTTCCCATCCCAAGTTTGGAAGATAATCTATATTACCTGTTTCACTTGTAACTGCGCCTGGGCAACCTATCCCAATGCCATCAACAGCATTAACGTCAATATTTAGCTTTTTTAATAATTCGTTTACGTGTTCAGCAATGGTCTTAACTGCATCGTCTATACAGCTTGGCGTAACAAAACGAGATTGGCAAAGAATTTTTCCTTGTTTATCAACAACACCAATCTTTATACTCATTCCGCCTATATCAATACCGATTGAATACATATTTCCACCTATATTCATATAATTTATTTCAATATAATACAATATATATTAATAATTATATTTTATTTTGAATATTTGGTCAAGCAATATGCAAAACATGTCTTATATTTTGATATAGAATAAAAAAATCAACTGTATTTTTCTACATTTTTAGCAATATTAAAAAAAAATAAAAAAATTTTGAAAAACCACTAAAAAACACTTGCCTTTTAATTCTAAATTTGGTATATTATATCAGCAATGACGAACACGGAAGCATAGCTCAGCTGGGAGAGCATCTGCCTTACAAGCAGAGGGTCATAGGTTCGAGCCCTATTGTTTCCACCAAATCGTCATTGCACCATCATGGTGCGGGAATGGCTCAGTGGTAGAGCGTCGCCTTGCCAAGGCGAATGTCGCGAGTTCGAATCTCGTTTCCCGCTCCATTTTTTTATTTTTAGGAGTTTTATTCCTATTCGGCGCCATCGCCAAGTGGTAAGGCCCGGGTCTGCAAAACCCTTACCCCCAGTTCGAATCTGGGTGGCGCCTCCAAAAAAACTCCTCGCTATTTTTAGCGTGGAGTTTTATTTCTAAATCGCGTCGCCGCTGTGGCGGAATAGGCAGACGCAAGGGACTTAAAATCCCTCGGAGTAACATCCGTGCCGGTTCAAGTCCGGCCAGCGGCACCACGAAAATCGTTAGGTTTACCTAGCGATTTTCTTTTTTTCGCTAAACCGACAAAAAGCTTTGTCGATTTGGTAATTTTTACAATAATAAATTAATTACATTGACCTTTTCTCACATACAAATCATATTATATAGTAGGTTATCATATGAGAGAGATTTTTCGGTTAAAACTGAATTATTTTCGTGGCATTGATAAATGAAAAAGCAATAGCCTTGCACGTTATCGTTCTCGTCAACAGAAACTAAAATCGGTCTGGTTTCGTCTTTCAAAATCGCCTATAATTCTTCGGTAGAATATTTAGTGCCGACCTTAAAAATATCAGGTCTACCCTCATGATGAACCAAACACACTTGCTTTAATAAATCAATAATTTTAGGTATATCCTTTTCAATTGCTCTTCTTATCATTTTTATCCTTAATATTTTACCTTATATCCTTTTTCTAAATCTAATTGATACAAAACCTTATCTACATCTTCAAACTTAATGTTAGGGCAAACTTTTTCATTATACGAATAACAATCTTTTATGTATTTGATATATAACTCAAATTGCTTTTTATTTGCATTTTTACCATAAAATGTAGGCAGTTCTTCCCCATACAGTTCTCTATACGCCCTTTGATCGATAATAGGAAATGTTTCAGGATAAAACATTTTTAATATTGTGCTCGCCATAGCAATTTTAATGCCATTTGTTTCTAACAAACCAATTACTATACTTTCAACTTCTTTTTCTTTCTCATTAAATAAATCGGGGGTTATCTTTAATTTTTTTATAAATGCAAATAATTTTGTGTCTACATTAACTTGCCTATTTATTTTCCATAAAACAATGGAATTAATTATGTCCCTATTTTCCGTTTCGTTTTCGCCAGAACTATTTTTAATTCTTTCTATAATTTCTTTATCCTCTGCGTAAGAATAACGCTCTAATATATTATTAAAATCCATTTTTATTCCCTTTTATTTCTCCATTCCACACGAGTAGCATTGTTTGGATAGCATTTCTTCGTTTTTGATAGTGCTATATAATCTAAAACCACCTGCAAAGTTGTAGGCATCAAAGCCGTTTTGCGTTAAAATGCGAGTTGCAAGATAACTGCGCAAGCCACTTTGACACATTACGTAGATTTTTTTAGTTTTATCAAGTTCGCTTAAACGCTCTCTTAAATCGTCAAGTGGAATATTTATAAAATCTTCTGCATGACCACGCAGATATTCAAAAGGTGTGCGAGTATCAAGCAAAATTGCGTCTTTTCTTTCTCTTAAAGACGGAATATCTTCATAGTAAAACTGCTTAACTATGCCGTTTTTGATGTTTTCCACAACGAAACCTGCCATATTTACGGGATCTTTTGCAGAAGAATACGGCGGAGCGTAAGCAAGGTCTAAATCTTTTAGTTCATAGGCTTTCACACCTACCCTAATTGCCGTTGCAATAACGTCAATGCGTTTATCAACTCCGTCATAGCCGATAATTTGCGCGCCTAAAATCTTATAGGTCGACTTTTCAAAAATGAGTTTTAAGGTCATTGCCGTTGCATTTGGATAATAGCCTGCGTGTGAGTTTTGCGTTAAAATAACCTTTTCGTATTCAACGCCGTTTGCTTTTGCTTGCTGTTCGTTAATACCAGTAGTCGCCACCGTCATATCAAATAGTTTAATAACTGACGAGCCTTGCGATCCTTTATATTCGCTGTTTAACCCACAAATATTATCGGCAACTATTCGCCCTTGCTTGTTGGCAGGTCCTGCAAGTGAAATTACTGAATCCTTATCGGTTATAAAATGTTTAACTTCAACTGCATCCCCAACTGCATAGATATCGGGAATTGAAGTTTCCATTTTTGAGTTGACTTTAATTGCGCCTTTAACGCCGAGTTCCAAGCCTATTTTTTTGGCAAGCGTATTTTCGGGGGTAACGCCAACTGCAAGCACAACCATATCAACGCTTATACTTGAGCCGTTATCAAAGTCAAGCGAAACTTGTTCGCCTGTAATACTCATTTTATTTGTGTTAGTGTTTAGTAACAACTGTACGCCGTGGTGACGCATTTTAGCGTGGATAAACGACGCCATATCACAGTCAACCGTCGGTAAAAGATGATTAGAGCGTTGCACGATAGTCGTTTTAATGCCTAATTCCGCAAGGTTTTCTGCCATTTCAAGACCGATAAAGCCACCGCCTATAACAACTGCCGTTTTAGGCTCAAATTGTTCTACAAATGCACGAATTTTAAGCGTATCTTCTACGGTGCGAAGTGTGAACGTTCTTTCGTTTTCAGTATAGAAATCGGGCAATATCGGTTTTGCGCCAGGTGATAAAATGAGTTTATCGTATTTCTCGGTAAAACTCGTTCCCGTTTTCAAGTCGGTGACTTTGACGGTTTTATTTTGCACATCAATATCAGTTACTTCATGATTAACTTTAGCAACTATTCTAAAACGACGAAATAAACTTTCGGGAGTTTGAAGTGTCAAATCTTCCTTATCTTCAATAACGCCACCGATATAATACGGCAAACCACAGTTTGCGTATGAAATAAAGCCCGAACGCTCATAAATAATAATTTCTGCGTGTTCGTTGAGTCTTCTTATTCTTGCACTAGCCGTTGCGCCACCTGCAACCCCACCCACAATTATAATTTTCATAAATAGCAACTCCTTTGGTTTTTATGCTTTGCTTATCGCTTTTTTGATTATTTCAAATGTTACCTTTATCAGCAAACGCCTATGCTTTAAAAAATTTTAATTAAGTTATAAAACCTTCTTAAACTTTTGTATATGCCCTACTTCAACTTTAAGCCATCACTAAAAGCTTGCCCTACTTTTTCGCCAAAAGTATAATAACCATGCGTATCACAATCAAAACACAAAGGCTTAAATTTAGTTAAGTCAACTTTATCTTTATCGGTTAAAATATTTTCGTCAGCTTGAACGTTTACAACCCTACCAATACAAACCTCGCTATCCTGATCATAACTAACAAGTTCGCATTCAAGTGAAAGCGGAAACTCTTGTATAATAGGTGCGTTTACAAACTCACCTCTTACATGATGCCAGCCAGTTCTTTCAAACTTATTAGTTATTTTATTGCCAGAAACCACGCCAACGTAATCAGCCGGAACAACGTTCTTTACATCAGCAAACGCTACTGTAAACTGTTTATTAAGTTTAATATTCTTCATGGTTTTATGCCCAGATGAAATACAAATCGACACCAAATTTTCGTCACAAACAGTTCCCCAAGCAGCGTTCATTGCGTTGGGATTGCCCTTTTCGTCATAGGTGCCGATAATTAGCACGGGTAGTGGGTACATATATGCTTTGGGTTTTAAATTCTTCTTCATGGTTTTCTCCTTTTGATTATTATATCATACTCAAATACTACTTACAATAAATATAAAATTTTTTATATTGATTTTTAGGTTTTAATAACAAAAAGGTTGGCTTTTGCCAACCCTATGGTGCGGATAACAGGATTTGAACCTGCACGGTCGCCCACTAGAATCTGAATCTAGCGCGTCTGCCAGTTCCGCCATATCCGCAAACTTTTAATAAATAAAACAATTATATTTCATTTATTATAGTTTTGCTAAATAATTTTATATTTCGTAATCAATCGCAACGCTCGATTGCCTTACAGCGTGCATGTGCTTTTTTACGACGCCACAGTGATAAGGATCTTCTTGATAGTCGTTAAGCGCGTTCATATCGTCAACGATTACCGTAAGCATTACGTCGTAAGAACGTGATGAATGCAAGCAGTCAACGCCAACTTCTATATCTCTTATCATAGGTACGTTTCCTTTCATTGAAAGCAAAACTTCTTTAGCCTTTTCGGCACTTTCCCCTTCTTTTAACTTAAAGCATACAACGTGTTTTAACATAACATCTCCTTTAATCTAATGCAACTACAGCGCTTGCATTAAGCGACAAATCGGCAAAATTTCCTCTTACGTATTGCAAATATCCTTCCGCGCCTATCATTGCGCCGTTGTCAGTACAATATCTTTTTTCTGGTATAACAAGTTTAATATTCTTGCCCTCAACTGCTTTTGAAAGAGCTAAACGCAAGTATCCGTTAGCACCAACACCGCCCGAAACAGCAATAGTATTATATCCCGTTAATTCAACTGCTTTTATCGCCTTTTCAACAAGTACATCAATAGCAGAGCATTGGAAACTACAAGCTAGATCCGCTTTGTTTATTTCATTGCCACGCGCTGTTTCGTTGTTCACGTGGTTAATAACGGCAGTCTTTAAACCGCTATATGAAAAGTCATACTCGCTACCCACATAGTTTTTTAACATTTTTGGGAGCTTAATGACGTTTTTCCCTTCTTTTGCAAGGCGCTCAACGTTAGGTCCACCTGGATAAGATAACCCCAGCACTCTTGCAACCTTGTCAAACGCTTCGCCAACAGCATCGTCCAACGTGCTACCCAAAACTTTTATTTTGTAATAATCTTCTACTGCAACGATTGCCGTATGTCCACCGCTAGCAAGAATGGTTATAAACGGTGGTTCAAGCGTTTTATCAGCCAAATATGACGCAGCAATATGCCCCCTTATGTGACTGACGGGAACAAGTGGTTTATTTGCTGAAAATGCTAAAGATTTTGCGAAAGACACCCCTACTAAAAGCGCACCTAAAAGCCCTGCGCCTTCTGTTACTGCAAACGCATCAATATCATTTAAACTTAAGTTTGCATTTTTAAGTGCATTTTTTGTGGCAATAAGTATTGCAGACGTGTGCGTTCTTGATGCAATTTCAGGCACAACACCGCCAAAGCGCGCGTGCTCGGTTGCCGAACTAATAATTTCATCCGCTAATATTTCTCTACCGTTTTTGATTATCGCAACCGCCGTTTCGTCACAAGACGTTTCAATACCCATTATGATTGCATCTTTTTTAGGCGCGTGCTCTTTAATCTTATCAAAGTAACTCATTGTGATTTTTTCAAATAATCGTTTATAAAACCTTGTATATTTCCGTTCATAACAGAGTTAACGTCAGTAATTTCAAACCCTGTTCTATGATCTTTAACTAAAGTGTATGGGCAGAAAACGTAACTGCGAATTTGACTGCCCCATTCTATCTTTTTGATTTCACCCTTTATTTCTTGGTCTTGCTCCATACGTTCTGCTTCACGCTTTTCTATAAGCTTACTGATAAGCATTCTCATTGCCATTTCACGATTTTGAGTTTGACTGCGCTCGTTTTGACAAGCAACGACAATACCAGTTGATAAGTGCGTTATTCTTATTGCAGATTCGGTTTTATTTACGTGCTGACCGCCAGCACCACTCGAGCGGAAAGTGTCAACCTTTAATTCGTCAGGGCTAATTTTTATTTCTTCGTCATCTTCAATTTCCGGCATAACTTCAAGTGAAGCAAACGACGTGTGACGACGCTTGTTTGCGTCAAAAGGTGAAATCCTAACAAGCCTATGAACGCCTTTTTCCGCCTTTAAATATCCGTATGCACAATCACCTTCTATCTTGAACGAAACTGACTTAATACCTGCTTCATCACCCGCCAAGCGGTCAAGTTCGGTTAACGTGTAGCCGTTCTTTTCTGCGTAATACATGTACATGCGGTAAAGCATTTCCGTCCAGTCGCACGCTTCTGTGCCACCTGCACCAGCATGCAACGTTAAAAGCGCGTTTAGTTTATCATATTTGCCTTTAAGAAGCGCAGAAAGACGCATTTCTTCTATCGTTTTTTCAACTTCAATAAGTTCCGAACTTAATTCTTCCAAAATGCTCTCGTCATTTTCTTCTTCAGCAAGATCAACCAAATCTTCGGCATCAAAAATCGTTTTTTCCGCTTTAGAAAAAGCCGTAACTTTATTTGTCAAAAACGCAATTTCCTTAGATATTTGCTGTGATTTAGCAAGGTCGGTATATATTTCGGGGGTTTGAGAAAGGTTTATCTTTTCTTCTAACTCTAAACGCAAATTATCAACGTCAAAGAGAGTGTCCCGTCTCGCTAAGGATACCTTTTAATTCTTTAATTTTAATCTTAAATTCTTCGCTCTTGATCATATATCACCTATTTGCCTATTCCACAACAGTTCTTGTATTTTTTACCGCTTCCGCAAGGACAAGGGTCGTTTCTACCGATTTCTTTCTTTGCTTTTTTGGGCATTATAGGGCCTTGTGTTTGGTTTGTTTGAAGGTTTTCAGTTGTTTCTCTTTTTTCAGGCACTCTTTGTAATTCTGCTTTTAGTAGCAAAGTGATAGTGTCATCTTGAATTGATGAAGTTAAATCCTCAAACATTTCAAAACCTTCTTTTTTATACTCAACAACAGGGTCAACTTGACCATACCCCCTAAGGCTTATCCCCTTGCGGAGTTGGTCCATTGAGTCAATATGGTCAATCCACTTGGTGTCAATGTTGCGGAGTAATACCATTCTTTCAATTTCAGCAAAATCAACACCCATTTCATTGTATTTTGCAACCTTCTGGTCATAAACTTCAATAGTTTCTTGCGTGAGTTTTTCAATAAAGTATTCGTAATCCCAGTTGCTTGCGCGCTCTTTTGTAATAAACTCACTACCTTTGGGTAAAAGTTTTAATTCAATCGCCGTGTTTAGTGCGTCTAAATCCCAAGTATCAGGCTTATTTTCGTTATCAATAACACTACCTACAACGTAGCGAACAAAGTCAGGAATAAGTTTGGTTATGTTTTGATGAACGTTTTGGTCGGTAATAACTCTCATTCTTTCAGCATACATAACTTCACGTTGTTTGTTCATTACGTCATCATACTCTAAAACATGTTTTCTTATACCAAAGTTTTTGCCTTCAATTGTGCGTTGAGCATTTTCAATGCTTCTTGACAACATTTTAGATTGCATGGGCTGATCTTCGTCCACCTTAAAGAATTCATAAATTCTTTGCATTCTATCCCCGCCGAAACGTTTTGCAAGATCGTCTTCCAAAGATATAAAGAAAACAGAAGATCCTGCGTCGCCTTGACGACCGCTTCGACCACGGAGCTGGTTATCAATACGACGTGATTCGTGGCGTTCAGTGCCTAAAATATGAAGTCCACCAGCGCTTACAACTTTTTCCTTTTCAACATCAGTTTTTTCTTTAAACTTTGCGTAAACTTCAGCGTAGTATTCTCTTGCTTGTTGAGCTTCTTCGGGAATATCGATTATAAATGAAGTTGCAAGATCAATAACTTCATCTGAATATCCTTTTTCTCTCAATTTTTGTTTAGCCAAAAACTCTGGGTTACCACCAAGAAGTATATCTGTACCACGGCCCGCCATGTTAGTTGCAATGGTTACTGCACCAAATCTGCCTGCTTGAGCCACGATATCCGCTTCTCTTGCGTGGTTTTTAGCATTAAGAACGTTGTGCTTTACACCCGCACGAGTCAAAAGCTTACTTATTTCTTCAGACTTTTCAACAGTTACAGTACCAACAAGAATGGGTTGGCCGTTTTTATGGCGTTCTACAATTTCTTTAACAATCGCTTTGTTTTTACCAGCCACAGTTTTATAAATTATGTCGGGCATATCAATTCTTGCAACCGGTTTGTTTGTGGGAATTTCCAAAACATCAAGTCCGTAAATCGACCTAAACTCTTCTTCTTCAGATTTAGCAGTACCCGTCATGCCTGAAAGCTTTTTGTATAGACGGAAATAGTTTTGGAAGGTTATGGTTGCATAAGTTTTATTTTCGTTGCGAATTCTAACGCTTTCCTTTGCTTCGATTGCTTGGTGAAGCCCGTCTGAATAACGCCTACCTATCATAAGACGACCAGTAAACTCGTCAACAATGATTACTTCCCCATCCGAAACAACGTAATCGTTATCACGCTTGAAAATATAGTTTGCCTTTAAGGCTTGTTGAATGTGATGCGAAAGCGATGCATTCTCAATATCGGCAAAGCTATTTAGTCCAAAGAAAGATTCGGCCTTTTTTGCGCCAGATTCGGTAATTTGAACAGACTTTTCTTTGATGTCAATGGTAAAATCTTTGTCTAAAACTAGAGTTTTAACAAACTTATTTGCCGTAAAATACTTTTCGCTTGATTCTTGACCTTTACCTGAAATTATAAGAGGAGTTCTCGCTTCGTCAATTAAAATTGAGTCCACTTCGTCAACAATCGCAAACGCCAAAGGGCGTTGAACCATACTTTCTACCCTTGTTTTTAGGTTATCTCTTAAGTAGTCAAAACCCATTTCGTTGTTCGTGCCGTAGGTAATGTCGCACGCGTATGCTTGCTTTTTGTCTTTATCTTCCATACCCGTTATCGCCACGCCAACCGTTAAGCCGAGAAATTTATAAACCTTACCCATCCACTCTGCGTCACGTGAAGCAAGATAATCGTTTACGGTTACTACGTGTACGCCTTCACCAGTCAAAGCATTTAAGTATGCGGGAAGAGTTGCAACAAGAGTTTTACCTTCACCTGTTCTCATTTCAGCAACTCTACCTTGATGCAAGCAGATACCGCCGATAATTTGCACCTTATAGTGACGCATATTAAGAACACGCCAAGCAGCTTCTCTAACCACGGCAAACGCGTCACACAAAATATCATCAAGCGTTTCACCCGCTTTCAGCCTTCCACGCAAAAAGTCCGTCTGTTCACGAAGTTCTTCGTCAGTAAAACTTGCATACTTGCTTTCAAGAGCAATTACGTCGTCAGCAAGTTTATCAATTCTCTTTAAATTCTTTCGGCTTTCTCCGCCAAGGATATACCTAAATAATCCCATTTCATTCTCCGTAATTTAATTTTAATATTTATCAATGGGCGGTGTGCTGGCAACTGTAACTAAGTATACTTTTTCAGCACCCGCTTTCTTTAATATCTTTGCAATAATTTCCGCCGTTGAACCGGTTGTAGTAACATCGTCAACAATAACAAGCGTTTTATCTTTTACAGCGCCTTTATCGACAACCTTAAAAGCACCTTCTAAGTTTTTAAGACGTTCTGCTCTGGATAATGTCGCTTGCCTTTTAGTTTCTTTTACTTTATCTACGCAATGTAAGAGTGGAACATTAGTACTTTCACTCAACTTTTGCGCGAGGATTTTTGATTGATTGTACCCTCTTTTCCGTTCCGCTCTTTTGGTCATTGGAATATAAATGAAGCCATCAGCATTAAAATAATTTTTTAAATACAAAAGCGCTAAACGTTGGGCAAAATAATCAAGCAAATATTGTTTACCTGCATATTTTGCGTTTTTAATTAATTTGTCTATGGGCTTTTCATAGGAAAAACAACTTCTTGAAAGGTCTAAAGAGACCAAATAGCCTTTACACGTCGTACAATAGCGTTCAGGAGCAATAACTTTCCTTCCACAATGCGCACAAATAGGTCCGTCATTAAAAGGCAGTTGCTTTTCACAATCTTCACAAAAATATTTGTCTTTATCAAATATCTCACGTTCGCAAAGCAAACATTTCCAGTTTGGCGTAAATAACGCATTTTTTATAATTATAAAAAGCTTTTTTAAAATACCTTGTTTCACAAGTATTTTTTAAGGTCGCAAGCCTTATCCGTTCTTTCCCAAGCAAAGCCTTCTTTACCAAAGTGGCCGTAACTTGCCGTAGCCTTATAAACAGGTGCATTAAGTTCAAGTTTTTCAATGATTGCCGAAGGGCGCAAATCGAATTCTTTTTGAACAATTTGAGCAATGTTTTCATCACTTATTTTACCCGTACCAAACGTGTTTATCAAAACTGAAACAGGTTTTGCAACACCTATTGCGTAAGCAAGTTGAATTTGGCATTGTTTTGCAAGCCCTGCGCTTACAACGTTTTTGCAAACGTATCTTGCCATATAAGTTGCTGAACGGTCAACTTTCGTGGGGTCTTTTCCGCTAAACGCTCCCCCACCGTGCGGACACATACCGCCGTAAGTGTCAACTATAATTTTTCTACCCGTTAACCCAGAGTCGCCATTAGGCCCACCAATTTCAAATCTACCTGTAGGATTGATAAAATATTCGGTGTTTTCATCAAGATATTTTGCAGGAATTACCTTTTCAATAATCAACTTTTTAACGTCACTACGCAATTGTTCGGTGCTAACACTATCATCATGCTGAGTGGACAAAACAACCGTCTTGACACGAACAGGTATTCCGTCTTCATACTCAACGGTAACTTGTCCTTTACCATCAGGACGCAAATATTTTAGTTCGCCTTGTTTTCTAACGCTTTCTAATTTTTGACATAACTTATGAGCAAGCGTAATAGGTAGTGGCATAAGTTCTTCTGTTTCAGTCGACGCATAGCCAAACATAATACCTTGATCGCCTGCGCCTATCTTGTCGTATTTATCGTCACCCGACTTGCTTTCAACAGAGTTGTCAACGCCAAGCGCAATGTCGGCACTTTGATTTTTGAGTTTGACTATAATTTCAACGTCATCTGCACTAAACCCAATGTTTTTATCCGTATATCCTATTTCACTAATAACCTTTCTTGCAACACTTTCAATGTCAACTTGTGCCGAAGAAGTAATTTCGCCCATTATTAGCAAAAAATCAGTAGTAACACTACATTCACAAGCAACCCTTGCGTTAGGGTCTTTTTCTAAATAAGCATCCAAAATAGCATCGGAAATATTGTCACAAACTTTGTCAGGATGACCACTGGTAACACTTTCACTGGTAAAATAATATTTCATAGTTTCCTCATAAGCAATAATTTACTATTTAATTATTATACACTAATAATTAGAGTGTGTCAATTGTGTTAACGCATAATGCTTGTATTTTTTAAATTTACACATTAAATTTTTTGCCGAAAATTGATATATTTTAGCACGTTTTTTTATAGTTTAAAATATTGACTTCAATGTCAATTTTTTATTTTTTTACCTCTATTTTGTTTGACAAAAAAAACGTTAAAGGATTATAATATATTTGTTGACTTTTGTGTCAATACAAGGATTGTTATGATAGAAAAAAATCAAGATTTAACACTAAAAGAACAAAGAAAAAACCAAATTGTTTTATCCGCGTTAAAGGTGTTTTGCAAAAAGGGATATGACGGTGCAACGGTTAACGACATAGTAAAGCATGCAAAATGTAGCCACGGGCTTTTTTATCATTATTTTAAAAATAAGAAAGAGCTTTTTGACGCTGTTAGCGAAATACGTGGTAAACATATGATGACCTTTTTAGACGACGTGCTAAAAGATGATTCAAACTATGTGGAAAAACTATACAAATTGACTCAATATACTTTTGAAAATATTAAAAATGACGAGATTTTTGCATACCGTTATTACTTTTTTGTTACAACTGTATTTAACAACACAAAAAAATGCAACCGCCCACATAGCAATGAAACACCACCACATTTAAGAATGTTTGCCTTTTTTGAAAAAGGAATAAATCGTGGTGACTTTAATGACAACTTCCCACCAGAAGAGTGCGCTAAACTATATAATTCAATAATACAAGGTGCAACGTTAAACTTTATACTTTGCCCAAAAGAATTTAAACAAAACTTCAAGTTCCCTATGTTAGAATTTATTGTAAACATATTTAAAAAAGGAGGCAACTAATGGCTAAAACAAAAACAAAACAAACAAGCGGATTCATGCCTTCGGTCAAAACTCTCGCAAAGTCAATAAGAGAATACAAAAAGCCGTCTATTCTTGCACCTATTTTCGTTGCAATAGAAGTAGTGTTGGAGTGCTTTATTCCCTACATTATGACCTTACTTCTTGGTGCAATAGATTTTATATCAAATAACCCCGAAAATCCCAACCCTATTTCAGTAAACATTGTTAAACTTATATTCGGCAATAATCCACCCGTACTTTTAACAACAATCTTATGGTTTGGATTAGCATTGCTCTTACTTGCTGGGCTATCTTTAACATGCGGTGCACTTTCAGGTAAGTTTTGCGCCATAGC
Organism: Christensenellaceae bacterium; assembly: GCA_045578765.1. GTDB lineage: Bacteria > Bacillota > Clostridia > Christensenellales > Borkfalkiaceae > UBA1259. Next base: position 79,722 of record JAZNKV010000016.1, read on the forward strand.
ATCAAGCGGGTTTGCTAAAAACTTAAGAAAAGATATGTATTATAAAGTTCAAGATTTTTCTTTTGCTAATATTGACCGCTTTTCTTCTTCAAGTTTGATAACAAGGTTAACCACTGACGTTATGCACGTTGAAATGAGCTATATGATGATAATTAGAACGGCTGTTCGTTCTCCGTTTATGCTTATTTTTTCTTTGGTAATGTCCTTTTCAATCAACGCAAATATGGCTTTAATCTTTTTAGGTACAACACCTATTTTAGCCACTGGTTTGATTTTGATTATGACTAAGGCAATACCGTTCTTTCACAGAATATTCAAAAAATATGATAAAATGAATGAATCTGTTGAAGAAAACATTAGCGGTATGCGCGTTGTTAAGTCATACGTTAGAGAAGATTTTGAAAAAGAAAAATTTGAAAGCGCCTCTTCAAGTGTTAAAAGCGATTTTATTAAAGCAGAAAAACTTATAGCGTTAAACGGCCCGTTAATGAACTTTTGCGTTTATACTGGGCTTATACTTATATACATTATTGGTTCATCCATTATAATAAACTCAAAAGAATCATTACTTAAGATGACTGAGCTTCAAAGTTTTATGACTTATTCTTTCCAAATGCTCATGTCTCTTATGATGCTTTCAATGATAATGGTTCAACTAATAATGTCAACTGCAAGTATGAAAAGAATTGCAGAAGTACTTAATGAACAGCCCACAATAGTTTCTCCTACAAATGCAGTTAACGAAGTTAATGACGGTTCCATTGAGTTTAACAACGTAAACTTCAAGTACTCACAAAGCGCACAAAGATACGCATTATCAAACGTTAATCTAAAAATTGAGAGCGGGCAAACAATTGGTATAATCGGTAGTACAGGTTCAAGCAAAACTACTCTTGTTCAACTTATCCCCCGCCTTTACGATACAACTGATGGTATAGTTAAGGTTGGTGGTGTTGACGTTAAAGAATATGATTTAGATACTTTACGAAATGCCGTTGCAATGGTACTGCAAAAGAACGTTCTTTTCTCTGGCACGGTTAGAGAAAACATGCAATGGGGAAATAAAACTGCTACTGACGAACAAATCCAACATGCACTTAATCTCGCACAAATTGGCAATATGGAGCTTGATAAGTATATTGAACAAAGTGGTGTCAACGTTTCAGGCGGACAAAAACAGAGACTTTGCATTGCAAGAGCTTTGCTCAAAAATCCAAAAATAATTATATTTGATGATTCGACAAGTGCTGTTGATACAAAAACGGACGCTCTTATTAGAAAATCTTTAAGAGAATATATTCCCGAAACAACAAAAATAATAATCGCACAAAGAATAGCATCAGTTCAAGACGCTGACCAAATCATCATAATGGATGGCGGAGAAATTTCCGCACTTGGAACACACGAAGAGCTTCTTGCTGGCAACGAAATTTATCAACAACTTTATCACTCTCAACACAATGCTCAAAACAAGAAGGGAGGTGATATCAATGGCTAGAGCAATGAATATGCGTTCGGGTAGAAACGGCATGAAAGGTGGACCCCGTCCTAAAGCAAAAAAAGGCACACTAAAAAGAGTTTTATCAATGCTTTTTTCAAGCAGTAAAAAGCATATGGCCGTTGTATTTGCTTGTATTACTATAAGCGCAATTACTGGCGTTACTTCTTCAATATTCTTAAAAGAATTATTAAAACTAATTGAAGTTGGCGTCGATTCAGGCTTTTCTGCAGTAGCTCAAGCCCTTACTACCCTATTTGTTACTATGGGTGCGGTATATTTTACTTCAATACTGTGCAACTATATTCAAACACGAGTAATGGCATCAGTAACACAAAACTTTTTGCATAAAATAAGAACTGACGTTTTTAATAAAATGCAATCGTTGCCTATTAAATATTTTGATTCGCATTTAACCGGCGATATAATGAGCTCCTACACCAACGATACTGACGCTATCCGTCAACTCGTTTCACAAAGCATCCCCAACCTATATTCGTCTTTGATAAGCGTTACAACCTTGCTTGTTATAATGTTAACTTCTAGTATATGGCTGTCGTTAGTAATATTTTTAGGCGTGATTGCAATGTTTTTCGTTACAAAAATTGTTGGTGGAAATAGTGCAAAGTTCTTCGTTAAACAACAAATCGCTCTTGGCGCAGAAGAAGGCTATATCCAAGAAATGATACAAGGACAGAAGGTTGTAAAGGTTTTCTGCCATGAAGAAGAAAGCAAAGAAAAGTTCAACGAAAAGAACAACCAGCTTTGCAAAGACGCAACAAGCGCACATACTTACGCAAATATTTTGATGCCTATTATGGGAAATCTTGGCAACATTTTATACGTTCTTCTTGCGTTTATCGGTGGACTTTTAGTTGCACTTGGCGTACAAAACTTAACAATAACAGGTTTTGAACCGCTTTTTACGATGGAAAATAAACTTTCTTTCTTAATAACGATTATCGCATTTTTGCCTATAAGCAAACAGTTTACAGGCCAAGTATCGCAATCATCACAACAAATTAACTCTATAGTTATGGGGCTTGCCGGTGCATCAAGACTTTTTGAACTGCTTGACCAAGAACCTGAAAAAGACGAAGGTTACGTTACGCTTGTTCGTTGCAACATTGACAAAAACGGCGTCATAACGGAATGTGAAGAACGCACTGGACATTGGGCGTGGAAGCACCCACACAAAACGGATGGAACTGTCACCTACACCGAGCTTAAAGGCGATATTCAAATGTTTGACGTTGACTTTGGATACGTTGAAGACAAAATCGTTTTACACGACGTTTCACTTTACGCAAAACCCGGTCAAAAAATAGCATTTGTTGGTGCAACTGGCGCTGGAAAAACAACCATCACCAACCTTATAAATCGTTTCTACGATATTGCCGACGGAAAAATTCGTTATGATGGGATAAACATTAACAAAATAAAAAAAGAGGATTTAAGGCGCTCTCTCGGTATTGTTCTACAAGACACCAACCTGTTTACAGGAACCATTATGGAAAATATTCGTTACGGAAGGCTTTCGGCAACTGATGAAGAGTGCATTGAGGCGGCAAAACTTGCTTACGCGCACGACTTTATTACAAGATTGCCTGAAGGCTATAACACTATGCTTTCTGCCGATGGCGCTAACCTTTCACAAGGGCAAAGACAACTCCTATCTATAGCACGCGCTGCGGTTAAAGATGCACCCGTTATGATTTTAGACGAAGCGACGTCTTCAATCGATACAAGAACCGAAGCTTTAGTCCAAAAAGGTACGGATAGGCTTATGCAAGGCAGAACTGTTTTCGTTATCGCGCACAGACTTTCTACCGTTCAAAATTCAGACGTTATAATGGTGCTTGAACAGGGTAGAATCATTGAACGTGGTTCACACGAAGAATTAATCGCAAAGCAAGGAAAATATTACCAACTTTACACTGGAGCTTTTGAACTTGAATAATTTTTGCAATCTTTGCCCCAACAAATGCAAAGTAAACAAAACTACACAAAAAGGTTTATGCGGGACTGACGATGAAATTTTTATCGCCAAATATTACTTGCACCCTTTTGAAGAGCCTATAATCAGCGGAACAAACGGCTCTGGTACAGTATTCTTTTGCGGATGCTCGCTTAAATGTGTTTTTTGCCAAAACTTTGAGCTTTCACGCTCAATGCGCGGTAAAGAAATTTCGGTAAAAGAACTTGCTAACATATTTAAGTTTTTAGAAGATAATGGTGCACACAACATTAACCTTGTCAGTCCAACTCATTACTCTAATAAGATAATAGATGCGCTTAAAATCTATCGCCCAAAAATTCCTATAGTCTACAATACGCACGGCTATGAAAATACTGAAATATTGAATACGTTAAATGATTTTGTTGACATTTATCTTCCCGATATAAAATTTTTCTCGCCTATAGTTTCTAAAAAATATTGCGGAAAAGAAAACTATTTTAACGTTGCAAGTAAAGCTATAGAGTTTATGATACAAAGTAAACCTTTAAGTTTTGGCGACGACGGTCTAGTTAAAAGTGGCGTTGTTGTAAGGCACTTAGTTTTACCACAAAACGTTAATGACAGCAAGAAAATTTTGGATTGGTATTCTTCTATTAAAGATAACGCGTTTATCAACGTTATGAGTCAATATACACCGTTTGGAAACATTACTAATTTTCCAGAGCTTAACAGAAAAATAACAAGGCGTGAATATGAAAACGTTATTGATTATGCAATTTCGTTAGGAATAGAAAACATGTTCTATCAAGAACAAATTAGCGCTGATGAAAAATATATTCCCAAATGGGATTTTTAGGATAAGAAAAAGGCTTTGCTTATATTGAAGCAAAGCCTTTATTTTTGCAATATTAGTTGTTAGGAACTATGTCCCCAACGTCGTTAAGTACGTATTTGGGCGCATATGGGTAATTTGGTAAATCTTCTTTATTCGTAACGCCTGTTAACACTAACACAGTGTCAAGCTCACTTTCTATACCTGCTATTATATCAGTGTCCATTCTATCCCCTATAATCGCTGCGTCTATTCTATGACAATCGAGTTTTTTAAGAGCGTGACGCATCATCAACGGGTTAGGTTTACCAACGTAATATGCACTCTTTCCTGTAGTTAGCTCTATGGGAGAAATAAGCGCACGGCAAGCGGGAATTATGCCACTCTCTACCTTCGCGGTAAGATCGGTGTTAGTGCCGATAAGTTTTGCACCGTTCATAACGAGCTTTACAGCCTTTTCAATTTTTTCATAATTAAGTGAACGAGTTTCACCAAAAACAACGTAGTCAGGGTTTATGTCGTTCATTGAAAACCCCGCTTCGTAAAGCGCGTTTGTAAGCCCCGGTTCGCCTATTACGTAAACAGAACCGTTAGGGCATTGACTTTTAAGATATGATGCTGTTGCTAATGCGCTAGTGTAAAAATGTTCTTCACCAACGTTTAGCCCCATTCGTGCGAGTTTTTCTTTTAATTCTCTTGGAGAACGTTCAGAACTATTTGTCAAGAACAAATAGTTTTTCCCCTCACTTTCAAGCCACTCAACAAATTCTTTAACTCGTGGGATAAGGCGGTTGCCATGATAAATAACACCGTCCATATCACATATAAAACACTTTTTATTTCTCAAATTTTCCATAAATACCACACTTATTTTAAATGTTCTTTCTTTACAACTTTTAAGCCTTTTCTTTGCGCATAAGTAGTTTTGCGTTCAGGAAGTTTAAACCATGAAATTTTTTCTTTGTCCCTATATAATACCATAAACACGGCAAGCAATGCAACTATCACGAAGAAAAGAATTAAAAACCAAGTCGGGAAAGTTTCGCCTTTTACTTTTTCCCACATTTCATTTATATCCAACAACGTATCTGGTGCAAAATAACTCATAACAGCGCACCTATTAACAATTTCTTCCGTGGGATATTGCGCAATAAGTCTACCATAAGATTCTTCACTAACGATAATTTTATATTCATTGTCATTGCCGAAGAAATAAGATAAATCAACTTCTATCGTTCCTTCTTCAACCTCAGTATATCCTTCGTCAAACCAGCCGGTAACAACGGCATCAAAAAGTGATAAGTTTTCAACGATGATACTGCCATCATCTTCTTCAATTTCAACGTCAAACGTATTCCCGCCGGCAATCATGCTAGTGTAGCCGGTATAATTCATGTTTCTATAAACGTTTTCAGGGCGAGAAATAAACTCTAAGAACTTGTATACGGCTTGGTGGTTATTGCTCCCTGAAGGCATAACAAATCCATCAAACCAAATATTACTACCTTCATCGGGAACGTAATAACTGAGCGAACGTGTATCCGCCCCATCTAAAACTGTTCCATCTTCATCTTCTGCGTCACCAGCAGCAACGTCTATCGCATAAGCGGCATCCCCACTCCAAGCGATATATGCGTCGATATTCCCTAGAATAATATCGTTTTTACCGCTATCAACTTCAAAGCCGTATAGCCTATTTTTAATTGAAGATAGAACTTCGCCAACTTTTTCAATATGTTCAGCGCCTGTTCTATTAAGAATCTCAGTTATCTGTTCATTGGTAGTTGCATTTTCAAGTTCATCTTTATAAGCCATTGCAAGACCAACCAAATATGAATCTCTAACAGAATCTTTTATCGTTGCCTTTTTGATAAGGGCATCATCTTCAAAAACGCCACCCCAAGATTGAACAGTTGACTCGTCCACAACGTCAGTGTTGTAAACCCAGCCCATTGTTCCCCACATATATCCTACCATATATTGTGAAAGGGTTGAGCCGTCATCTAACACTATTCCGTTTAACCTATCCTTGATAAACGGTGAAAGATTATCTTGATAGTTTGCAATTTGGCTAAAGTCAAGCTTTTGAATTCTGCCTTCCACAGCAAGCTTTTCAATCATATACTCTGACGGAACAACTAAGTCATAGCTGTTGGGGTTTATTACAAGTTCATTATAAAGATTTTCGTTCGTACCATATGTTGAGTAAATTACTTTTATTCCTGTTTCGTTTTCAAAGTCTTGAAGTAAGGTCTCGTCTATATAATCTTCACAGTTACAAACTCTCAACACGTTGGTTTGCTCAGTAGATGCGCAGCCAAATGAAAATATCGTTGAAAAAATCATTAACGCAACTAAAATAAGAGATAAAATTCTTTTCATATTATTTTGCCTCCTTTTTTCTAGTGCTAACGTTTTTAACAACAACAACCAAAATTATAACTATAAATATAATTGCAGAAAGAGCACGGAGCGCGGGCAGTGATGAATTTGCATTCGACTTTGCCATTGCACCATAAACGTATGTTGAAATAGTATCAAAACCAGCAGGTTTAGTGTATGCTGAAATAATATAATCGTCGAGCGAAAGCGTTATTGCAAGCATAAAACCACTCAAAATTCCTGGCAATATTTCTGGGACAATTACACTAAATAGAGCCCTTGCTGGAGACGCGCCAAGGTCTAACGCCGCCTCATACAAGTTAGAATCCATTTGTTTTAACTTTGGAATTACTGATAATACCACAAACGGCGTGGTAATAACCAAATGCCCTATTACAAGCGCAAAATATGAACGACTTTCGGTAAATATAAATGCAAACAATAGTACAAGTGCAACTGCCGTTACAATTTCAGCGTTGATAACGGGAATTCTTGATGCTGCGGAAACGCCTTTACCAAACTTGCCCTTGCTGTAATAAATACCGATTGCACCAAGTGTACCAAGCACGGTTGCCAATACCGCAACTAACACGGCAAGAATAAGAGTATCCCAAACGATTTTCATCAAAGCACTATCAGCAAACAATTTTTTATATAATTCTAAAGAAAAACCTTGCTTTATTGCTTCTTGAATATTTACAACGGGCGTATCAACAAAGCTGTAAACTACAAGAGTGAATATGGGTGCATAAATAAATAAAAGGATTAATGCAATATAAAATACTTGGAAGAACTTTTTCATTATATGTTAGTCCCCCTTGCATTATTTTCACTCTTAAAACTACCCGTAACCCACATTGATACAAGCATAATAACAAGTAACACCATAGCCATTGCCGAGCCGAAATTCCAGTTTTGGAAGGTTGTAAACTGCTCGTCAATAAGTTTGCCGATAATAGTTATTAGCCCGTTGCCAAACGTGTCTGAAATAACGTAACAAGTCATAGTGGGCATAAACACCATTGTTACACCGCTGGCTATTCCTGACATTGAAAGTGGTAACGTTACTTTTCTAAACGTTGTAAACGCGTTTGCGCCCAAATCATTGCTTGCCTCAATCAAACTTTTATCCATTTTAATTAAAACGGTGTAAATTGGCATTATCATAAAAGGCAAATAATCGTAAACCATACCTATAACAACGTTTACGTAATTATTAAACCCAAACACGCCTATAAGCGTCAACAAATCTTTCATCGCCATTGCACGAAGAACGAAGTTTATCCACATAGGCATAATAAATAGCATGAGTAGCGTTCCGCCCTTGTTTAACTTGCTTTTTGCAAGTATGTACGCAACAGGATATGCAATGATTATACAAATTATCGTTGTTGCAAGCGCGATAAGCATACTTATTATTAAGGTCGAAAGTGTAGTTTCACTTGAAAAAAATCTTATAAAATTATCAAACGAAATCACGCCGTTTTTATCCGTAAAAGCATGGAACACTATTAGTAGCAACGGAAGAACAACAAATAGCGCCAAAAACAGCCCGTACGGAATACATAATTGTTTTCTAGAAAAGTTCAAACCGAACTTCTTCTTGTTTAAGGTGTTTTGTTCGGTCATCTTTTAATCTCCTGCTTTAATGAAAGCCTAATCTTTTCTTTAGGAATAATAACGCTAACCCTATCGTTTTCATTCCAAGTATCTTCGGTATCAAATACAAAGTCTTCTTCGTTTTCATCAGTTCTAACGATAAGTTGATAGTGGTCACCCTTATAAATCATTGAAACGATATTACCTATAGCCCCGCCATCTTCTTCATGGTCACTTATTTCTATATCTTTTAACCCCACTTCAACGTTAACGTCAACGTCGGTAAGGTCGATTTTTTCGCCTTCTGCCGTGATTAGATATCCGTCTTCATCAAGGAAAGAACCAGGATAAAGTTGCGTAACGTCACACTCAAACTCCCCATCGCCAAAACATACGGTGTTCTTTTTTGTAATATATCCGTCGTATTTATTAGAAGAAAACTCCTTAGCCATAATGTGAATATCGCTCGGCTTTATAAACAAGCTTACCTTTTCACCAACTTTTCTTTCAATGGTATCTTGAATAACAATTTCTGTTTTACCAACAAGCATAACCATTTCGTAGTGAACGCCCTTAAATATTGAGCTAATAATTTTTCCGTTTACTTGCCCTTTGCCTTCGTCCATCAAGAACACGTCTTCAGGGCGAACAACAACGTCAACTTTTTCGTTCTTATCAAACACGTCAACACATTCAAAAACATGGTTTATAAACCTAACCTTATTATCGCCGGCATAAGTTCCGCTAAAAATATTACTTTCGCCTATAAAGTCTGCAACGAAAGAGTTTTTGGGTTCGTTATAAATGTCGGTAGGCGTGCCTACTTGTTGAATCACACCGTCTTTCATTACAACGATTGTATCACTCATTGTAAGCGCTTCTTCTTGGTCGTGCGTAACGTAAATAAATGTAATACCAAGTTTTTTATGCATTTCTTTAAGTTCTAACTGCATATCTTTACGCATCTTTAAGTCAAGTGCGCCAAGCGGTTCATCTAAAAGCAAAATTTCAGGCTCGTTAACTATTGCCCTTGCAATAGCAACACGTTGTTGTTGACCGCCTGAGAGCGTGGAAACACTGCGCTTTTCAAAACCTTCAAGGTCAACCATTTTAAGCGCTTTTTCAACCTTTTCTATAATTTCTTTCTTAGGCAATTTCTCAATTCTTTTAAACTGCTTGCCTTTTTTGTCTTCATACGTTACTTCAACTCTTTTAAGTTTAAGCCCGAAAGCAATGTTATCGTACACGTTCAAATGTGGAAACAAAGCGTATCTTTGGAATACGGTATTTATAGGGCGTTTATTGGGTGGCAAAAGGCTTATGTCTTGACCGTTAAGCAAAATTTTACCAGAAGTGGGTTTGTCAAATCCCGCGATCATACGTAAGGTCGTTGTTTTGCCACAACCCGACGGCCCTAAAAATGTGATAAATTCACCCTTTCTAACGTATAGATTAACCTTGTCAACGGCAACCATACCGTCATCAAATTCACGGGTTAAATCAATAAGTTCAATAATTTTTTCGCTTTTGTTTGTCATAACAATACCTCATAAGATAGATTTTGACTTGCTTTAAAATAAAAAAAGCAAGTTAACCTAACTTGCAAAACAAATACCCTAAAATAAATATAATGACAAACACCTTTGCCGTTACAAAAAAAGGATAATGGGTAATCAGAGTCTATATAGCAACAAAACTTTTACTACTCTTTATTGACCGTTTCACAAGTCTGCGAATTTCGCATTTTCGGTTATAAAGTAACCAACTTATAAACTTTGAGCACAATGCTCAATCAATAAGGCGAATACTCGCCACTCGGCAGTGGACCCGGCTGTCCGTATGGCCTCAACTCTTCATCGCTAAAGAGTGGTCCTTTATCGCTTGGAAAGACTCTGTTTACTAAACTCACTTTCCGTTTTATATATTAAAACATTTGCTTTGTTTTGTCAATCATTTTTTATTATTAAATAAAAAAATATAGCCTTTTCTTGTCTGTTTTGTTTGCTAATTACGTCTTTGTTTTTGTATAATATATCTACAAAAACTTTTTAGGAGTAGAGATTGGATTTTTTTATTCAAGCAATTGGTTTTATAGGCATTGCGCTAATAATAATTTCAGTGCAGTTTAACGTGCATTGGAAGATTATGCTCTTTAGAACGCTTGGCTCTATTACCTTTGTTATTCAATATATCTTTTTGGGCGCGTGGGTAGGTATGGTTATGGACCTTATTGGTTGCATAAGAAACATTGTGTTTACCTATAACGTTAGAAAAAAACGAGAAAATATCTTTTGGATTTGGTTTTTTTCTATAGTTACAATTATTTGTGGCGTTACAACAATTATTATGACGTGGGATAAATGTATTGGTTACGTATCACACTGGTCTAGTGACCAAAACGTTGTTTTGATTTTAGCTGTTTCCGTTAGTATAATTTCTATTTTTGCAAAGCTTATTACAACTATCGCTTACGGATTTAAAAATCCACATATTATTCGAAGATTAAATATTCCATCAAGTGTATGCTGGGTAGTTTATAACGTTCTTGCCTTTTCTATTGCGGGTATTGTAAGCGATTTGATGAGTTTAATTTCAACGATAATTGCTGAAATCCGTTACACAGGAAAACCTTCACTTGAAAATAAATCAAAACAAAACAACGAACATAATTAAAATAAAATAATATCAAAACTATAAAACAAAAAAGCACCCTTGAGGGTGCTTTAATTTTTTCTCACCAATCGTCTTTCGGCGTTAGTTTAATGTCATCATAGTATTCAAAGTAACGTTCCTTGTCGCTCTTTACGTGGTCATCCATCCATTCTTCAGGATAAGCAGCATCTTCTTCTTTATTGTCTGCTTCACGCATTAAGTCGTATAACGTTTTTTGTGATTTTGACATTCTTTCCCTCCGCTGTGGCAAACTTTGCAAAGCTTGCAACGCTTGCTCTTTAGCTTAATCGCAAACGTTATCGCTAATATTAATGTTATTATACCAATAAACACAGATAAAATCAAGCCAAAATTGCACTCAATGAAAAAACCTATTGCGTTTATTGTGAAAGCCACAAGATATGCACTTAAAAATTGAAATATCAACATTCCTAAAAACCATTTTGGTTTTACTAATTCTCTTTTTGCTGTCGCTAAACTAGCCACGCATGGTGGACTTAATAAAACAAACGCCATAAACGCATATACTGAAAACTGATTATAAAAAATACTTGAATAATCTTCACAGATAAGACAAAGCGTTTCTACAACCGCTTCTTTTGCAAACGTTCCGGATATAATAGCTACGCTCGCTTGCCAATTGCCAAACCCAAGTGGATAAAAAATAAATTTGAGCATGTCGCCGATAACAAAAAGAAAACTCTCTTTTTGGTTTCCGTTAACGTAACCACTAGGACCAATATTTTGCAAAAACCAAAGTCCAACTGAAACTAAAAATACAATCATTCCTGCTTTTGTTACAAAATCTTTAACCTTTTCTTTTAATACACTTAAAACGTCGTGAAAAGATGGCGCTCTCAAAGTTGGTATTTCTATAAGTAATTCCCCATTATTTTGTTTGAATGGCTTAAAGTTCTTCAAAATAGCACCAAAAACTGCTGTACAAGTTAACGCAAGAAAATACATTGACGTGGCAACAAGTGCGCTACCATCAAAAAACACAGATGCAAACCACGCAAATACAGCTAGTTTTGCACCACACGGCATAAATGGCGTAAGAAATATAGTCATTCTTCTCTCGCTCAAATTCTCAATTGTTCTTGATGAGCTAAGTCCTGTAACCGTACACCCACACGAAACAATTAATGGTATCACAGATTTGCCACTGAGCCCAACTGCGCGAAAAACTTTATCTAAAATAAAAGCAATGCGCGATGCATAACCGCTTTCTTCCAATATTGTTAAAAACATAAATAAAATTAAAATTTGTGGCAAAAATGAAAAAACAGTTGCCATACCCTTTAATATAGCGTCGCAAGTTAGTCCGATAAGAATATTTGGAACGTTTTGCTTAAACAAAAACCCTTCAATAGTCTTAGTTAAATTAAGAATTATATGATTAACACCTTGACCTACAACACCTCCAAACTTTATAGATATAAAATACACCCAGAGCATCACTATCACAAAAACTGGTATAGCAAACACCTTGCTAAGCAGTATGTTGTCAGCTTTTTGCGTAAATTTCTCGTTACGTGTTAACTTTTTCGTTATAATTTTATCAATATTTTTTTCTATAAAATTATAAATCGCGCGTGTTTCAATATTAAAGTCACACGTTTGATCGCTGATAGTATCAACTGATATAGCTTTGTTTATTAACTTATCAGTTCTAATTTTTTTAAGTGCCGATATTGAAACAACAGAGACGTTAAAAAGTTTTGACAGTGCATACTCATCTAGTTTTATTCCATTATCTTCAAGTTCATCAATATAGTTTACAGCTATTACAAATGGAATTTTCAACTTGCAAAGTTGAGCGGTTAGAAACAAATTACGCTCTAAATTAGTTCCATCAACAACGTTAATTATTACGTCTGGTGGAGTTTTTCGTATGTAGTCAATAACAGATTGTTCATCTAATGAGTTAGCTTCAAGTGAATATACACCTGGTAAATCATAAATATCTATATCATTATCTTTTACGTACTTTGCACTTTTTACTTGCGTTGTTACACCTGTCCAGTTGCCTGTTTTTTGGTACGTACCTGTCAAATTGTTGAATAGTGTTGTTTTTCCACAGTTTGGATTGCCAATAAGTGCGATTTTTTTAGTCATAAATTACCGTTATCTCCTGCAGTACACTTCTTCTTAGCGCTAAATTAAATCCCCTAACCTTAACTATAATTGGATCTCCAAACGGGGCACTTCTTAGAACTTTAATTTTAACCCCTACCGTTAATCCCATTTTTTCAAGTCTATTTTTAATATTTTTTTTACAATCAATTTTTAATACTTTACACTCTTTGTTGATTGTCGCGTCACTCAGCTTCATAAATATAATTTATTCTTTAATTTTTACTAATATGTTTATTGAGACTAGTTTTTGTTAGACAAAACAAGTTAATTATGTTAAAATATATTTAATATGGATGCTTTTTTGAATATATTTAAGAACGTTTTAATCTTTATTGCACTCGCTGTTCCTGGTTATATATTAGTAAAAACAAAAATACTAAAATCAAGTGATACTGGGGCACTATCCAAGCTACTAACTTACGTTGGCATGCCCTTTTTAATCTTGACAAGCACAATGGATATTTCGCTTAATGCTGAGTTTGCGCTTACTTCTATAGTCACAATCGTTGCTTGCATTATTATTACGCTTGGCATTGGCTTTTTGTCAGCTCCCCTTACTTCAAGTTATAACGATATAAAACAACGCGGAATTATGCGTTTTGCAATGAGTTTTTCTAACAACGGCTTTTTAGGAATTCCCCTAGCAATCGCAGTATTTGGTAATGGCGCTATTGCGGTAACCATTGTTACTCTTATAAATATTTTAACAAACTTAGGTATTTATACTTTTGGAATATATATGATTTCGGGAAACAAAAAGACTATGAACCTTAAAAAAGCGCTTCTAAACCCTGTTCTAATCTCTTTTGTTATCGGCATCATTTTCAACGTTTTGAACGTTAAGACACTATTTAAGGAAAGCTATGATTATTCGGTTTATCTCAAAAACCTAGTTACACCTATTTCAATGATAATTATAGGCATGAAGCTTGCGGACATTAAATTTTCAACGTTATTCTCTTCAAAATCGGGCTTATACGTATACGTTATAAAATTGATTGTTTTACCTGTTGTCGCAACTGCTATAGCTATAGCATTAACCTATATCTTCCCAACCTTACCAAAAGATATTATAAAGAGCTTTTTAATTGCATTTGCTATGCCAACTGCCGCTCTTGCTTCAACGTTTGCCGACGCATACAACGGTGACACCGAAAACGCGGTCATTTATACGTTAGGTTCAACAATTTTCTCAGTTGCAACAATTTCATTACTATACACTTTAGTTGATGCTCTAATAAAACTTTTGTAAATTAGAAAATCACAACAAAAAAAGCAACGCTTTCTGCGTTGCTTTTAATTTTATACATATTTTTATGTGACAAAGATTTTTATAAAAAAAGGTGTTGAAATCAACACCTTTTTGTTATTAGCTAAATTAAACTAATTCTATGATTGCTACTTCTGCAGCATCGCCTTTACGGAAACCGAGCTTGTATATTCTGGTATATCCGCCACCTTGACCGTTTTCTTCCTTACGGCTTGCATACTTAGGAGCATATTCGTCAAATATCTTTTCGATAAGTGGATATTTGATAGCTTTGGTTCTCTTCTTGAAGTCAGGTTTGCTTTCTTTGAAACCTTTAACTTCTTGAAGATCATAAACCATAGTCATTATTTTTCTTCTTGCGTTAAGCTTTTTGTTGCCATCTTTAACTAAAGTTTTGCTGGTTTCTTTACCTTTAGCATCAGTAACCTTAACTTCTGTTTCAACGGTATCAGTATAGCTTTTAACTGCAAGTGTAATGATTTTTGATACGTATGCTGCAACTTCTTTTGCTCTTGCTACGGTTGTATTGAGCTTTCCGTACCACAAAAGTTCAGTTGCTTGGTTTTTAATAAGAGCGATTCTTTGCGTTGCGTTTACGCCTAATTTTCTTTCCATTTTCTTAGTCCTCCTTGTCCTGTAACTTTAAGCCGTAATTTTCAAGTTTATAAATAACTTCATCAAGCGACTTTTTACCTAAGTTACGAACTTTAAGCATATCGTCTTCAGTTTTCTTTGTAAGATCTTCTACCGTATGAATATTTGCTCTCTTTAAGCAGTTGTAAGAACGTACAGATAAATCCATTTCTTCAATGGTCATTTCTAAAATCTTCGTCTTCTTATCTTCTTCAGGCGGTACTAAAATACCGATATTACCGATTTCTGACAAATTAACGAACATTCTAATATGTTCTTCCATAATCTTTGCAGCAAGGCTCACAATGTCTTTACCAGAGAAAGCACCGTTTGTCCACACTTCAAGAGTGAGCTTATCAAAGTCAACACTTTGACCAACACGGGTAGCGGTAACGTTGTAACTTACCTTCTTTACAGGTGAATAGTTGCTGTCGATTGCAATGTTATCAATAACGTCAACTTTGTGTTCATCAGCGCCCTGATATCCTCTGCCTCTACCGATGGTGAGTTCCATATCAATCTTACCACCTTCGTCAATCGTACAAAGGTAAAGATCTGGGTTTAGAATTTCCATCTCAGCATCACATTCGATGTCGCCTGCTTTAACAACGGCAGGACCTTCTTTGTAAAGTCTTACAGTCTTCTTGTAATCTTTGTCCATGCAGGTAGATTTTATTGCAACGCACTTTAAGTTGAGAATAATTTCGGTAACGTCTTCTTTTACCATAGGTACAGCTGAGAATTCGTGTTTAATACCTAATTCTTCTGCAAACTTAATGTTTTGAATTGCAACTCCCGGAAGCGCTAACAATAAAATTCTTCTTAACGCATTGCCGAGCGTGAGACCGAAGCCTTTTTCCAAAGGTTCTACTACGATTTTTGCATAACTTTTGTCTTCACTTTCTTCCACTGCTATTTTGGGCATTTCAATTTCCATCATAAGAAAATTACCTCCTTAAATAGTTCCGCTACAAGTTATTGCGGGAATTCTTGTCAAAGCGTGGAAAACTTTAACTTTCCCCCCGCAAAAACCCAACGGAAATTATAAATTTAATTTAATTATTTAGAATATAATTCGACGATCATGTGTTCAGCGATTTGGATATCAACGTCGTCTCTTACAGGAAGAGCTAAGATCTTACCCGTTAAAGTTTCGGGGTTGAATTCTAACCACTTAGGCATGTTGCCAACTTTCATTTGCTTAATTTCAGCAAAGAACTTGTTGTCTTTTTTGCTTTCTTTAACAGCAATAACATCGCCAACCTTTACACTGTAAGAAGCAATGTTTACGTTCTTTCCATTAACAGTAAAGTGTGCGTGTGTTACGAGTTGACGAGCTTGTGATCTTGAAGAACCGATACCCATTCTAAAGATAACGTTATCAAGTCTTCTTTCCAAAAGCGAAAGCATGTTTTCACCGGTAATACCTTTCATACGGTCAGCTTTTTCATAGTATTTTCTAAATTGACCTTCAAGTACACCGTAAATTCTCTTACATTTTTGCTTTTCGCGAAGTTGTAAGCCGTATTCTGAAATTTTCTTTCTACCCATACCGTGTTGACCAGGTGCTACGGGTCTCTTTTCGAAAGCACAAACGCCCTTAAAACATCTTTCACCTTTTAAGAACAATTTAGCGCCTTCACGTCTACATAAACGACATCTTGATTCTGTATATTTAGCCATTTATCTGTCCTCCATTATACTCTACGTTTTTTAGGCGGTCTGCAACCATTGTGAGGAATGGGTGAAACGTCTTGAATAAGAGTTACTTCCATATCACAGTTGGTAAGAGCGCGGATTGCAGATTCTCTACCTGCACCAGGGCCTTTAACGTATACTTCAACCGAACGCATACCTTGATCTCTTGCAACTTTACCTGCTGCTTCTGCTGCCATTTGCGCTGCAAACGGAGTGCTCTTTCTTGAGCCCTTGAAGCCCAAGCTACCTGCACTTGACCAAGATACTGTGTTTCCTTGCATATCGGTTATGGTTACTAAAGTGTTATTGAACGATGCCTGAATATGTGCTTGACCTTTGTCAACCTTTCTGGCATCTTTACGTTTTTTAACGATTTTTTTAGCTGCTGCCATTTTCAGTTACCTCCGTTATCTAGTTGCCGTTTTCTTTTTAGCAACGGTACGACGCGGACCTTTTCTTGTTCTCGCGTTTCTCTTGGAACTTTGTCCACGAACGGGAAGTCCCTTTCTATGACGAACACCACGGTAGCATCCAATTTCAATCAATCTCTTGATTGAAAGGCTAACTTCACTACGAAGGTCACCTTCTACACGCAAGTTGTGTTCAATGTATTCTCTTAATTTAGCAATATCATTTTCGCTTAAATCTTTTACTCTAGTGTCAGGATTTATGCCTGTTTCACTAATGATCTTTTTTGACGTTGTGAGACCGATACCGTAAATATACGTTAAACCGATTTCAACTCTTTTGTTGTTAGGCAAATCAACGCCGGCTATACGTGCCATTAAAATTTCTCCTTGATTGTTTTTTTATTTTTTATCTATGTCAGGGGAAAACACTTTTGCTTTGGAATGAGATGCTAATCGTATTTTTCCGCTATTATTTTCACACTTAACCCCTTTGGGGGTTTAAGAGCGCGTGGGATTAACCCTGTCTTTGCTTGTGGTTTTTGTTCTTTGAACAAATTACCATTACTTTTCCGTTTCTCTTAATTACTTTGCACTTATCGCACATAGGTTTTACTGAAGGTCTAACTTTCATTTTTATTCTCCTTTGGAATTCGTTTATGTTTTAGTTTTTGCTTCGCCAAATTATTCTGCCTTTTGTTAGGTCGTATGGGCTCATTTCAAGTTTTACACTATCGCCGGGAATAATTTTAATGTAATGCATACGAAGCTTCCCTGATATATATGCCGTGATTATGTGACCGTTGGATAATTTAACTGTAAACGTTGCATTTGGTAACGCTTCAACAATCACGCCTTCGGTTTCTATAACGTCGTCCTTTGACACAAACTGTTCCTCCTATTATTTATTGTTGGGCGGTTTTGATAGCCTTTTGAACTTTTTTGTTCGATATCGGCTTGCCCGAATTTATTCTTTCCGCAGTGCTCATAAGCGCTTCGGTTTGAATTTTTTCTAAATGTTTTAAGTTCTTTTTCTTTAGGTTATTAGTTTTACGAACTTTACCGTCTACAATAAACGCAAAATCCGTTTCAACTTTTACTACAAGAAAGAACTTTTCTTTGTCACGACCAGCTAAGGATTTAACCAAGTCGCCAGTTTTAACATTATTTTTCATGATATTACAGAGTTAAAATTTCAACCCCGTTTTCCGTTATTGCAACAGTATTTTCATAATGCGCTGACGGTAAACGGTCTCTTGTAACAACGCTCCAGCCATCAGATAAGAAATCAACTTGATAAACACCAGCGTTTATCATCGGCTCTATTGCAAGAGCCATGCCGTTTTTAAGGCGTATGCCTGTGCCCTTTTTTCCATAATTTGGAACCGAAGGGTCTTCGTGCATTTCTTGGCCTATTCCATGTCCAACAAGCGCCCTAACTACTGAAAAGCCGTTTTGTTCTGCATGTGTTTGAACTGCGTGACCAATATTTCCAAGTGGACTGCCGTCTTTTAGGTTTTCAATCGCCTTAAAGAAACACTCTTCAGTTACCTTAACGAGTTTTTTCTTTAAGGGACTTACTTCACCAATCATAAAAGTTCTTGCAGCATCACCCTGCCAGCCGTTGTAAACAACGCCAACGTCGATACTAACAATTTGACCTTCACGAATTATAACGTCATTAGAAGGAATACCGTGAACAACCATCTCGTCAATAGACGCACAAATCGATGCAGGATACCCCGAATATCCTAAGAAAGAAGGATATGCACCACAAGACATAATATAGTCATATGCAAGTTTATCAAGATCTTTTGTGGTCATGCCCGCTCTAATCTCGCGCCCGATTAAATCAAGTACGTTCTTAGTTAGCTTTCCACTTTCGCGCATTAAAGATAATTGCTCATCTGTTTTGATTGTAATCATATTAGCCTAAAACCTTTACGATTTGTTCAAAAACTTCGGTAATGCTTTTGTCTCCGTCAACCGAAACAAGCTTGTTTTGCTTAGTGTAATAATCAATAAGCGGTGTAGTTTGTTTTTGGTAAACGTCTAATCTTTCTCTAACCGTTTCAGCATTGTCGTCTTTTCTTGTGGTGAGAACTCCGCCACAGTGCGGGCAAAGTTTCGCATCACCTATAAAGTGCACGTGGTACGAATTACCACAAGCTGAACAGCTTCTTCTTCCAACGATTCTGTGCTCAATTTTCTTTAGGTCAACGTCAATATTAACAACAACGTCGGGTGCACAGATTTCATCAAGTTTTTGTGCTTGATATAAGTTCCTTGGAAAACCGTCAAGAAGATATCCGTCTTTGCAATCAGGTTGACTTAAACGGTCCTTAACCATTTCGATAGTTAAATCGTCTGGACAGAGATTTCCTGAATCCATAATCGCCTTGACCTTTATTCCTAAAGGCGTTTGGTTCTTAATGTTTTTTCTAAACAAGTCTCCCGTTGATATATGCGGCAGGTCGTACTTCTCGGTAATATACGCCGCTTGAGTACCCTTGCCGCTACCAGGAGCGCCAAGTAATATCAATTTCATAATGTCTATTTTAAGAATCCTTTATAGTTCTTCATCATAATTTGAGATTGAAGAGCTTGTTCAAATTCAAGTGCTACTGATACTATAATTAAAAGACCGGTTGCACTTAAAACGTTCATCAAGCCTTCACCGCCTATTGCCTTGAATATGATTGAAGGAACAAGTGCTACAAGCGCTAAGAATATCGCACCAAAAAGAGTAATTCTATTTGAAACTCTCTTTAAGTAGTCAGCAGTAGGTTTACCAGGTCTTGTTCCCGGAATAAAACCACCGTTGCCTTGAATACTCTTACTAATGTCATCAGGATTGAACTGGATTTGATTGTAGAAATAAGAGAAGAATACAATCAACAAGCACATCAAAATGATGTACGCCCAGCCACCAGTACCAAAGACTTCCTTGTACCAACCTTCGGGCTGATAATTAAACATGTTCATAAACATGTCAGGCAAGCTCAAAAGTGAGAAAGAGAAAATCAAAGGCATAACGCCTGATGAGTTAATTTTAATGGGAATATGTGTAGATTGACCACCATACATTTTTCTTCCCTTTACTTGTTTTGCGTATTGAACTGGTATTTTTCTTTCTGCATTGTGAACAGTAACGATTGCCATAAAGATAACTACTGCCGCAGCAATGAATCCGATAAGAATCCACAAGTTTGTAAGACCAGACGTTGCGCTACCGATACCTTGAATCATTGCTAAGATAGAAGTACCAGCAGTAGATAAGATACCTGCAAAAATCAATAATGAAATACCGTTTGAAATACCATAATCGGTAATTCTTTCACCTATCCACATAGTAAGTGCTGCACCTGAAGTGTAAACAATTACCAAGAACGCATAGCTCCAAAAATTTTGACCAAACAACGCGTTAAAGTCAATACCTGATTCTTCGCCACCATTAAACGCAAGTAAAAGAGCAATAGATTGACCGATTGCAAGAATCAAAGTCAAAAGCCTTGTATAAGCGTTCAACTTTCTCTTACCTTCTTCACCTTGTTTTGATAGGTTGCTAAGGTAAGGAATAGCTACAGCCAAGAGCTGTATAATAATTGATGCGTTGATATACGGCCCGATACCCATAGCAAAGAACGTACCATATTGTAACGCTCCACCTGATACGGCGCTCATGATTTGTAAGAACGATAAACTTTCAACACCCTTAAACATTGTTACGCCAGGAACGGGAATAGAACAACCCAATCTGTAAACGAACAACAATGCAATAGTAATCCATATCTTACGTCTTACTTCTTTTATCTTAAACGCATTTATTATCGTTTGAAACATTTTGCCCTCCTTAAATTAGTGGGTAATTAAATTTTTTCTGCGTTTCCGCCAGCCTTTTCAATAGCTTCTTTTGCAGATGCAGAGAACGTTGCTGCTTTAACGGTTAACGCTTTGGTTAAAGTACCGTTGCCAAGAACTTTCAAACCTACGCTACCTTTAACGAGTTTGATAAGACCTTTTTCGTTAAGCATTTCAATATCCACTACAGAGTTTGCTTCTAAATTTTCTAATACTGAAAGGTTAACAATACTGTAAACCTTTTTGAAATGGTTGTTGAAGCCACGCTTGGGTACACGTCTAATTAAAGGCATTTGACCACCTTCAAATCCGGGACGAACACCGCCACCGCTTCTTGCCCATTGTCCTTTATGTCCTTTACCACTGGTTTTGCCAAGTCCGGAACCGATACCTCTACCGAGTCTCTTTCTTTCCGAAGTAGCGCCCATTGCAGGACTTAATTCACCTAATCTCATTTTAATACTCCTTAAATTTTGTCGACTTAAATCTTTTCAACTTTCAAAAGGTAGCCTACCTTTTTAATCATGCCGAGAATACAGGGATTTTCTTCATGAATCTTGAAAGAACGAATCTTTTTAAGTCCCAACGCAGCAACTATTTTCTTGTGTTGCGGTAAGGTTGCAATAGTACTCTTTACGAGCGTTACTTTTATTTTGCCGTATTCTGTTTTCTTTGCCTTTGCCATAAAAGTCGCCCTCCTTAACCGTTAATTTCTTCCACGGTCTTACCGCGAATTGCTGCTATTTGTTCAGCCGTTCTCAACATTTTTAAACCTTCCAAAGCTGCTTTTACACAGTTGATAGGATTGTTGGTTCCGTGAGATTTAGTTCTAATGTTGGTAATACCAACTGCTTCCATTACCGCACGAACGGGACCACCAGCGATAACACCGGTACCTTCTTCAGCGGGCATCATAAGAACTTGACCGCTACCGAATCTACCAAGTACTTCGTGAGGAATACTCGTTCCTAAAAGTGATACTGGGAACATGTTTTTCTTTGCTCTTAACGTTGCCTTATCAATTGCTTCGGGAACTTCTTTTGCTTTACCCATTGCACAACCGATTTTGCCTGCGCCGTCACCAACGACTACGAGTGCGGCAAATCTCATGTTTCTACCACCCTTAACGGTTTTAGTAACACGATTTACACAGATAAGCTTTTTAATTAAGCCGTCATTTTCTTCCGCCTTTCTGGGCGCTCTGTTATTATCTCTTGCCATTTATCTTTTCTCCTTGATTATATTAGAATTCCAAGCCACCCTTTCTAGCGCCATCAGCAAGTGCTGCTACGCGTCCGGTATAAAGATATCCACCTCTGTCAAAAACAACTGCTTTAATCTTCTTTGACTCTGCCTTCTTAGCGAGAAGTTCGCCAACTGCGAACGCCTGCGCCTTTCTGTCTTTGCCTTCAAAAGTTCCTTTAAGTTCTTTATCGAGCGTAGACGCCGTAACCAAGGTGTTTCCTTTAACGTCGTCTATGAGCTGAGCATAAATGTGAGTTAAGCTTCTATAAACAGAAAGTCTTGGTGCTTCTGCAGTGCCCTTAACTTTTGCTCTTACTCTTTTATGTCTCTTTAATCTGTCTTTATTTTTATTGATCTTAGTAATCATATTAGTTTTTACTCCTATTTAATAACTTTTCGCACGAGTTACGTGCAGTCGGCAGACGCGCTAAACTTAAAACGCGCGTCCACTAAAAGCCCTTTAAATCTTAGCCTTTGCCACCTGCAGCTTTACCAACCTTTCTTTCGATTACTTCATCACTGTAACGGATGCCGTAGCCGTGATAAGGTTCGGGTTCTCTAATACCTCTTACCATTGCTGCGAATTGACCAACTTTTTCTTTGTCAATACCGCTGATAACGATTTCGGTTTGTGAAGGACAATCAAGAGCAATGCCGTCAATTTCTTCAATTTCAACCGGATGGCTGAAACCAACGTTCATTATAACTTTTTTGCCTTGTTTATTCACCTTCCAACCTACACCGTTAACGATAAGAGTTTTCTTAAAGCCTTCGGTAACGCCTTTTACCATATTAGCGCAAAGCGCTCTGTAAAGGCCGTGTTTTGCTTTGGTA
>JAZNKV010000017.1:0-38347 GCA_045578765.1 Christensenellaceae bacterium
TATTAGCTCTTTTTCATTATTAAAATTGGTTCTAAACGTTTTCCATACGTTTTTATGTTTTTGATAAGTGCCATAGTAAAAAGATTGATTTGCGTTTGTTCCTTGCTTAATATTTTCTAATCGTTTTTTCCAAGCTAAAAATTTATTTTTTGCAACGTTATCATAAAAATATTTGGGTTTGTCGCTATTTTCTTTTAGTTCTTCAAACCATCTTTTACCGCAATTAGGGCATTCGTAATATGCTAAAAATTTATATTCGGGTTTAAAAAATTCATATTTAAATAATACGTTCGGCTCTGTATTACAGCATTTAAAATATAAACTCAAAACCTCTAAAACCCTTTATTTAAAGACAAGAACTTTATACCCGTTGCGGAAAGTTTCAGTTATCCTAAGCACTCACGAAGTTGACTTACAAGGAACTACCACTAACCTAGGTCATTTATATTATAAATTACCTTAGCTGTTTTTACATCATTGATTTTCACCGTTTTTTAAAAAAAATTAATAAAAAAAAGTAATTCTTTAAAGATTTTGCTCCCTTTATTTTTTCCTTTGCAAATTAACAACGCTTTAAACACTTCAAATAATACCTTTTCAAGTTTTTTCATATTGTATCCTTTAGTCTATGGGGTGATTGCAATAAAAAAGGGGCTTAATGCCCCTGTTTTTATATCTTTATTAAGTTTTTGTATCTCTTTTCCATTAAAAAACATGTAATCATGGTATTTAAACTATTTCAAGTATATGTTACAATTTTGTAATGAAAAAAATATTTTTAATTTTAACCATATCGAGCTTGCTTTCGAATTGGTGCGAAGCAAAGCACCTGCACCCTGAAAAATACTATCAGGGGCTTTGGTGCGGGAAATACAACGGAATTATGGAATATGAGCTTAATGATAAAACCCGCATAGATTGTGTTACAACAAATTACGCCGTTGAATTTGATTTTGCAAAAAAATGGGCGGAATGTATCGGGCAAGCTTTGTATTACGGAGTTTCAACAAAAAAGAAGCCCGTTTGTCTTTTAATCGTTGAAAAACCTGAAGATTTTAAATATTTTTATCGTGTTAAAAAAGTAACCGAATTTTTTAAGTTTGATTTATGGTATATAAAAGCACCGGAATATGTTTATAAAAATAACAAATAGCAAATGTTATTGAATTTTTACGTCGTAAACGTCCCCGCTCTCTTTATCATTGATTTTTACTTTGCAAGAGTAATATGTTTTTATATTTGTTCCAAAAGAATTTTGGGCGTATAAAGTTGATTCAACTTTATAATGCATATTTTCTATTTTTTCCGTAACATCTTCGCTTCTGTTAAATTCGGCTGATTTCGGGTTTTTTAAACGTGATTGTACCTCTTGCTGACAGAGTGTTCGAGCAAGTAACTCTTGTGCATAAGAATCGTTTTCAATGGGTTTTTCAGGGATTAGCATTAAAATAATAAAAATAATCACAAAAATAACAAAAGCTATGCCAAAACAACCCATACAACCTGGTCCGTTATTGTTTTGGGAATTGTTGATATTTTGTTCTTTATTATTTTCTTGATTTTGCCATCCGCAATACTGACAAAATTTCGCTTCATCGGGTAATTCCTTTCCGCATTTTTGACAAAACATTATAACCCCCTTTTCTTAAATTCTTCTCTAATCATATCATTAAACCATTTTTTCATTTCTTCTTCTTTTGTATCTTCTTTTGGTTCATTAAACATTGTGCCTTTGCCGCACAAAAGCCAACTGATGTTTACATTATAGTCAACACATAATGCTACAAGTTGTTTATTGTTTAAAACAATAGTATTTGTTTCAGCTTTTGAAAAGTACTGCTTGGACATATTAAGCTTTGAGCCTAACTCTGTTTGAGTTAAGTTTAGGCTGTTTCTAAGTTGTTTTAATCTTTCTCCCTGCGTTACCAATATGTACTCCATTTGTATTAATTTTTGTAACAAATAGAATTATTTGTTGACATAGTAGAATAATAATGTTACATTGGTATCAAGATAAGGAAATAACCAATGCGAGAAACATCTTTAGTTAAGAGAATTCCAAAAAGACAAGCTGTTGTTTTAGACTTTATTGCAAAAATAAAAGAGCAAGATTTTGCGGTGGTTGCAAAAAACGTCATAGACAATTCGCCCCTCTTTGCAGAATTCAAAAAACAATATGAACTCTCCGACAATGCCGGATAGTTATTTAGTTATAATCACTAAAATTTTACTATAAAAGCCCCGAAAAAACAATTACAGGGCTTAACAAAAGTACAAAAAAATTGAACTTTGAAAATTGAATAAAGCGTAAATCGTTATGGGGAAAAATAACGTAGCATAGAATTTAACGGGTAAAGCAGCGTTAGTATAGCGAGCCTGACTGATAGAGAATTGTTCAAACTCTATTGCAAGTCCGTTTTAAGGGGTCTGCTAGAGCTGTTCCAGAGAACATAAAAGGTAAATAATACAATCCTAAGTTTTTGACACTCCGGAAAGACGGGGTTTTAGAACGAAAGTTCTAATAAAGCGGGTATATAGTTCCCCTATTGCCCGCTGACTTTAGGATTTTTGAAAGGATTTTTATGAAATACGATAAAATTATTGAAAGTGATTTAATTATTAATTCAAAAACTGATTTAAAAATTAATGAAGTTTTCGAGATTAGGGGCAATTTAATTTTAAAAACCGCTATTAAAATAAGCTTACCGAATTGCTCAAGTGTCGGCGGTTCGGTGGAAGCTTATGAGAATGCGAAAATAGAGATAAACAATGACTGCAAACAAAATGATAAAAATTGCCCTGCTTTTAAAACTAGAAGCTTTTGTTTAAAATTCAATTTTGAATGCTTTTTAAAACTTGGCTTTTTGTTTGCGGACGGAATTTTGGCTAAAATAATTGAACGCAAGAAAAATGTTTTTAAAATTCAAATTGCAGGCAAAACCGAAACATCTTATTGTTTGATGCTTAAAAATGGCGATAATGAACTTCCGACTTTTTCACACGGAAAAACCATTAAAGAAGCAAAAGAAAGCCTAATTTATAAAATATCAGACGACCGTGATACATCGGTTTATAAAAACTATAAGCTTGATACAATTGTTAGCTTTGAAGAAGCAATTAGAATGTATCGAATAATAACCGGCGCTTGCGAATTCGGAACAAAAAACTTTGTTCAAGGTCTAACCAAAACTAAAAAGAAGTATAAAATTTCTGAAATTATAGAAATTACTAATAATCAATTTGGAAATGAAACATTTAGAGAATTTTTCTCTAAAAATCAAGTTTTTTGACAATATTAAACTTATTCGTGCGGTTGATTACCGGTGTAGCTTTCAACCGCTTTTTATTAGATTTAAAACCGCTCTTTATGTACGGTCGGCAATTAAAATATGCTTCTAAAGGCGGGGAATACCGACCCCCCGCCAAAGCGGTTAAGATTTTTATACTCTATTATTCTATTAGTGTTCGCCCGCAAAGCTTATAAACTCTTAAATTAATTGTCAGGTCATGATATATGCGGGCTTTTATTAAAGATTCATACTTTTAATACTCCGTAAGTAGTTATTATACTGGCTTTTGCCCGTTTTTCTTCTGACATATCCATATTTAAATCTGTAAACTACATATTGCCCCGAAGTTCCTTAATTACCAACGGGGCTTTTTTTAAAAGAATTGCCGTAGTGCTTTTAGCACCGGCTTACGTAATGAAAGGAGTTTATATATGCACGTAAAAGCGATGATTAAGACGGCTTTTAATTGGCTTCAGCCGGATTGGTTTCAGACAAACGACAATAATATTGACCCTTATAACCAATTTGAAAATGTCGTTCTAACGGAAGAATTTGAAGCGCACAAGATTAGTCAAAAAGCTACAATGGAGTTGCTAAAAGAATATTGTTATTTTAAAGCGGTGGCTGATGAGGGCTTGCTTTTAACCGAAAAGGATAAGACTTCAAGAGCCGAAGCCTTTTATCAAAACTTGCTTGAATGCAATTTCATTCATAGAGGGCAACTCGATAAAAACGTAATTGATGAAATTAAAAATGTCGTAAGCAGATATTAAAAAAGGAGGAAAAAATGGAAGAAAGCCAAATGGATTTTTATGCTGATTATTTAGGCGAAACCTATGACGATGAACCCGGACCGGAAGACAGCAATGATTATTATGTCGAAATGGCACGAATCGCCGAAATGGAAGAAGCCATAACCGATAATTATTTGTGGGGGTGAAAATGGAATACAGCTTATTTGATGATGATTTTTGGCAAGCGTTTAAAAAGTTTGACGAAACATCAAAAGCGTTTATTGCTCAATGTTATAGAGAGGGGTTAAAAAATGGAAAAGATACTAAAGAAATACGTAAAGTGCGAGCTGATAGCGATATTATTGAAACTTAGCGAAAACAAAAAGACTTATGACCGCATAAAGTCAATTTTAAGAATGGATTTAGAGGAGATATAAAAAAAGAGCTTTTAAAAAGCTCCACCTATTTTTGATAAGGAAAGGATAACATAAAAAGTGAAAAATTGCAAAGATTTAATAATTGATTATGTTGGGGGAATGGAAATAACCGAACCTTGCATAATTCGTGGTATGCCAAGTGAGATTTATCATAAAATGCCTGCGTTATCTAATTCGGGGCTAAAAACATTAATTGATTGCCCCGCAAAATATTATTACAAATATTTATCGGGCGAATATGAACCAAAGGAAAAACCGTATTTTAAAATCGGAAAAGCCGCTCATAAATATATTTTAGAGGGTAAAGAAGAATTTGAAAAAGAATATTGGCATAATCCCTATTCCGAAATGAAAAAAGATGAACTTATTGAACTTTTAAAGACGTTTAATTATGACGAAAAAGAAATTAAAAGGCTTTTAGCCGCTGACCTTATGCAACTTGTTTTAAAAGAAGCTCAAATTGAACCAAAAGCGATTCATTTAACGGCAAGTGAATTAAATCAGATTGTTTGTATGGCAAGAGCGATTAACAATAACCCCGAATGCAAAAACGCTCTAAGCCAAAAAGGGGAATCGGAATTATCGATTTTTTGGCAGGATGAAAAAACAGGGGTTTGGCTAAAATGCAGACCCGATTATCTGCCATACGACTGCTTAGACGTTCCGGATTATAAAACAACGGATAGTGCAAAACCTGAAACATTTTACGGTTCTTTTATCAAATACGGCTATCACGTTCAAGCTGCGATGTACCGTATGGGGATAAAGGCAGTAACCGGAATTGATGTTCAAAACTTTTTCTTTATCGTTCAAGAAAAAGAAGCTCCGTTTGTAACACAGATTTTTAACCCTGCAACACTTCATATCGTAAATTGGGGCGAAAAGGCGATTTATTCGGGGATTGAAAAATATCTTGAATGCAAAGAAACAGGAATTTGGGGCGGTTATTCGGATAAAATAATTGAGCTTAGAATTGAGCCTGCTCCTGATGATGTTTTTGGAAACTATGACAAAGAAAACGGCATAATATATGCCCCAAAATGGATTGACAATGAACTTATGAAATATGAGGCTTAATATGGAATATACAACAAGTAATAACGCCGATATTAAAACGTATTTAAAAGAAATTGAAACAAAGCTTAAAGCCCCGTTTAGACCTGATGAAATTGAATATAGAATAACGGCAACCGCTAACGGTAAAGGGCTTGCAGTTGCTTATGTTCAAAATAGAGCCATACAAAACAGGCTTGATGAAGTTTTAGGCTTCACTAATTGGAAAAATGAATTTTCAGTTATCGATAAAGGCAAAATTTGCGGTTTAAGTTTGCGCATTAATAATGAATGGATTACTAAATATGATGGCGCAGGTGATACCAAAATTGAGGCTACTAAAGGCGGTATATCGGACAGTATGAAACGTGCTGCCGTGCAATGGGGAATCGGAAGATATTTATATAATTTACCGGGTCAATGGGTTAAAGTTGACGGCAAGAATAAAATTTTAGAGCGTCCAAAATTGCCAAACTGGGCTTTACCCGATGACCTTAAACAATCTCAGCCAAACTTTAAAGAAATTAATAAAGGAGCTGAATTTAAAGAAGTCAAAAGCAAATTATCAGATGATATTGATAATTGTATTAAGGCTTTTGAAAAAATAGGAGTAAAACAATATGAGCTTGAAACTTATCTTTGCCTTGAAGCTGATACATTTACAGCTAAAGATTTGGACACTTTGCGCACCGTTTTTAATCAGATAAAACACGGTAAAAAGAAAGAAGATTTCTTTGCTCCGGTTGAAACAACAAAAAAAGGGCAACAAACTTTGAAATTAGAAGAAAAATTGAAAGGGGAATAGAATTATGGAATTTCCAAAAGGTATTTACACAGATACGTTTCACGGTGATTATGGCGATATTATTAATATGAGTATTCATGTTGATAAAATTAAAGAAAATCCCGTAAGCGATAAAGGATATGTAAAGATTCAGATTAAAAAATCTAAAGAGAAAAACGAATGGTACGCAGTTTTAAATGAATATAAAAAAGGTTAGAAATGAGGTACAAAACAACTCAAAAAATCCTTATCGATAAAAGAAAGCTTGATACCCTTATTCGTTTAAACTGTCCCAAAGAAATTTTAATTGATTTAATTTTTGAAAATAAATTAACTTTGACCGGCGATTCTTTAATTGATGATAATCTTGAATCGCTTTTAGAAATTAAAGAATTTGAAAATTGGGGCGGAAGTCGAAAAGGCTCCGGTAGACTGAAAAAAAATCAACTTGAAAATCAACTTGAAAATCAAGATGCTAATCAAGTTGGGGATAAGGATAAGGATAAGGATTATGATAAGGATAAGGATATTTCTTTTAAAGAAGATGTTTTTTTTGATAAAAACATTCTAAAAGTCATTTCTTTGTATAAAGAGCATTGTAAAAGTCTTATTCCTATTAAGTTTGAACATAGAACAAGGGAGCGGTTAATAGAAATCAGAGAGTTTCTTAAGGTCGTAGGGCTTGATTTTAGCTATGTAATTGACTTAATGGATAGAGCAAATAAGCAAAAGGTTTTCTATGAGAACAAAATCAACCTTAAAAGTCTTATAAAAAACCACGCAGAGATTTATTCGGGATTGGGAGGGGAAAGACCCCAGGGCAATACGAATAGTCAAACTTCAACGGCTGATATTGTGGCAAAGGTACGGGCAAGAAAGGAGTTACAAAAAAATGACACTTGACGAATTTATTGAAAAAGTTTTCAAGCGTTATGTTTGCGCTTCGGATACAGACGAAAAAAAAGAAGAATACGCAAGCACACTTTTTGAACTTTGCGGAAAAGTTGATTTTGAAAAACTCCTTGATGTTATTTCAAGAAACAATGAAAAAGACTTTGTACCTTCCGCAAGTAATGTGCTTGAATGGTCGAAAAGTTGTTACAAGCAGGAATACAAAAAAGGTTCAGGCGGTTGGGTTCACGTCAAAGTTTATAATCCCATTTATAAAACGGTAGTTAATACGGATTGTTTCCCCGCCGGAACAACCGAAGCACAAATGTTACACTATTACAAAAAACGCTTTGGCGGTGAGGGCTGGCGAATTGAGGAAATATATGCGTAACGAATTAGGCAATTTTGCCCCGTCTTGTATCAGATATTGGACACGAGAAGCAGTTAGATGCTATAAAAGCAATTTCGATTGTTTGAAGTGCAAAAATTATTTTTTAATCGAATCGCAGCCATGCCAGATGAAAGCTGCGGTTTTGGAATTATACAAGGTATTAGGAGCGCCCAGTGAGGACGAATTAAAGAGGGATTTTACTTGTGGAAGAATTAAGTCAACGAAAAAAGCAGATTATTAAATGTCTGAAAGCAGGGTGTATAGCGGACGAAGAAATTGCAGAGAGCTTAAAAATATCAGTGAACACGGTTGAATCTCATATACAACAACTTTATAGCTTGCTTTGTATTGAGGGCAAAGGAAAAAGAGCAAAACTGGTCTGGGAGGTAATGAGGTGAAATACATTGTTAAAAATTGCCCTGCGTTAATTTTTGCAAGTTTTAGAAATCGAGGAATTTGATGGAAATTGACACTATTTTACTTGGTGATTGTTTAGAAGTCATGAAAGATATACCCGATAAGAGTATTGACGCTATTATTTGCGATTTACCTTATGAAAAAACAGATGAGGAATGGGACAAAATAATTCGCTTCGATAAACTTTGGGAACAGTATAAAAGAATAGTTAAAAAACATTCTCCGATTGTTTTATTCTCATCAGAACCTTTTACATCTTTTTTAATTTTAAGCAAAGTGAAATGGTTTAAATATAGATTAAGTTGGGATAAAGTAATTCCAAGCGGTATGGGATATGCGAAATACAGACCAATGGAAAAAATCGAAGATATTTGTATTTTTTCAAAAAACGGGTCGAAAACAGTTTATAATCCGCAAATGATAAAGCGCGACAAACCAATAAAATCAGGAGGTAACTCAATAAAAGCGGGGGTTTATAAAAAAGGTTTTAAGTGCATTAACGGCGATAAATATGATAAAACCTACAATTATAAAAATCCTACAACTCTAATATCTTTTAATAAAATTAGAAAAGGAGCCATTCACCCGACTCAAAAGCCCGTAGCATTATTAGAATACCTTATAAAAACTTATTCTAACGAGGGTGATTTAATATTAGATAATTGTTCAGGAAGCGGAACGACAGCAATCGCTTGCAAAAATCTGAACAGGCACTTTATCTGCATCGAAAAAGAACCGGAATATTGGAAAAAATCAGTGGAAAGGTTAAAAGAAAATGAATAACTTTGAAAAAATAAAGGGAACAATAAATTGGATTTTGATTATGCCAGCTGTAATTTTTATAGATATTTTGCTTTATTTTTTAGGTATTTTTTGGTCTGATTTTAGAAGTTTTTATGTCGATTCTAAAAGTTTAAACTGCACTTATGATTTTCTTAAAAAAATAGGAGTAATAAAATGACAACCGAACTTGAAGAACAATTTTTTAAGGTGTTTGGGATAGAACCTAAAAATAAATGTGGTAAAAATTTAATTTATCCAAATTGTTTAAACCTTGATAAATGCGGATATGAGAATTGCATATATTACCAAATAGAATATCCAGATATCACAGCAGAAAAGTTTTTGCAGATGATTTGTATATATAATTCAACATATACTAACGGTTTTACAAATTATTCTTTATTAAATGAAAGAAATATAGAAGAATTAAAAAAACGCATTTTAAAAAATTGTTTGATAGTAAAAGATGATATTAAACTTAAAATCCAACAACTATTAAGGAGGGAGAATGAGTAATATTTTTGGACAATTTGACCCGTTTGGGGAACTAGACCCGTTTAATCCGATATTTGGAATGGGATTAAAAGACACAAAAGAATCAGTAACAAAATTATATATCGAGGGTAAGATAACAAAAAATCAATTTATAGAACGAATGAAGAAAATAAAGGATAAAGCCAATGGACAACAATAACAAAATAAACGGCATAGATGTAAGCGAATCGGTATCAACCGCCACTAATAATGATGTATATTATTCTCAAAAAGCTGTTGACGAACTACAAAATAAGATAGAACGCTTGCAGGAAGAAAATGAGAAAATAAAAAAACAATATAACTGTTATGCTTGCGGTAATTGTAATGGCAAAGAGGATTATATTAACCTTGAAAAACATCATAAGGGGTTAAGAAAACAATTTGATGAATTGGTAAAAAGAAATAATACATTATCTTTAAGAATTGAAGAAATTGAAAACGAAAAAGAAAAAATAGAAGAAGATGCAGAATATTTTTTAAACGGTGATTATTGTGATGAAAAATGTAATTCTGCAAAAAACGAGCTAAAATACAAACAAGCTCTTAAAGAGATAAGAGAGAATATATTATCAAAATATAGTATTGATGAAAATAAAACAATAATAGCAAACCCTTTAGAAGATTTATGGTGCATTAAAAAATTAATAGACGAGGCTTTAAATGACAGAAATTGAAATATTGTCCGAAACAAAAAGAAGAAAAATTAAACAATTATTACATTGTTTAGATGTAGGTTTAATAGATTTTAATTACGGTTGTATATGCAACCATATAAAGGTTGAAAATGGCAAGGTAACAAACACAATAACAGGTTTTCAAGGAGAAGGGCAAACGGACAGTTTGGCAGTTTTAAACCTTATTAAAGATATATGGAATCATTTATCACCTGAAGAAAAAGAGGAAATAAGGAGGATATTGAATGAATGATAAAGAATATAAAAAAATAAATATCAGTTTTTTCGGTGGTTCAGGTCTTTTTAGCAAAAAAGAAAGTCCGTTAATTGCTGAAATAATAAGCTGTTGCGAAAACAATAATTGTGATTTATACAAAGAAGGAAAATGCTTACATATAACAAGACCTTTTGGCTGTTTATGCAAATATGGGAAAAAGGAAAGAATAAAAGGCTATACAAGAAAAGCGAGAAAATACTCTGATTTTAGAAAAAAATATGAAAATGATAAAAATTTTGACAATTTAGATTCTTGTTATGGGTGTAAAATTGCCAAAATAGGAAACGATATATTTTTTGGACTTGCATTTATTAATATTAATGAAAATAATAAGGTTTGCAACCCATCTTTTTTTGAAAATAACGCAAATAAATTTATACCAATAAATGAAGTAAATAATGCTTTGTTGTACGAAATTTGTACTTTTAAACCTCATAATGTACTTGAAGGTAGATATATTAAGCAATATCAGGAAGAACAAATCCCTGAATTTTTATATCAAATGAAAAAAAGATTGCCTAAAATGTATCAGGATTTTATAAACGAATATCCTGAAATTGAAAAAATATTGCCTAATCATATAGGCAAAAAAGCTAAAATAATAACATTAAACAAAGGCTGTTACATTGAAGATTATCACAAAAATAAATTTTTATTTGACGGAGAAAACTTAATAAATAAAAATTATAAATCTTGTTTTTTGTGGGATAAAGCGGAAGCTTATGTAAAAATCAAAGTATCTGATACTATGACTTGTAAGATAACAGACAATAATCAAGTAAATGAAAATACGATATTTGTTAAATAAAGGACTTATTAAATGCTTAAAAAAGAAGAAATAACCTATATTGAGCAAATGACAAAGCAAATAGTTAATGCTTTAAAAGAGATTGCAAAATGTGATGATGATTATATTTATATTTATCAAAGTCCTGCAAGAGCAAAGTTCGACAGGTTAAGAGTTGAACTCAATAAAGAATTAATGGCGATAAGAAAAAGGATATATAAATGAAAACAGCTGAAGAAATGTTAAATAATCTACCTCTTACAATTACAAAATTTATTGATGTCGATTGCCCCTATTGTCATAAAAAGCATAATAAAAGAATTGAATATAATTTTAAAATCAATCTTCTACAAATAGACGGCAAAAAACGGTATAAGATGTATTATGAAACAAACCAAATATTTAGCGGAACAAATGAAAAATATATCGGCAGAGCGACAGGAACGGGATATTTGACATTAGAAGATGCCGCAAAAGAACTTATTGAAATTCTAAAGGACAGCGAAGATGTGGACAATGATTAATTATTTAGGTGAAGCGGTTACTTGGTATTCGGAGGAAGATATTAAACCGCTTCTTGACCCTTATTTCAGAGGGTTGGATTTTAAAACGATTGCCGAATTAGCAAAGAAAAGTATTAGAATCACGGCTTATAATTCTGAACTTGAACATAAAATTGAAGCTTATAAACAAGAAAAACAAGAAGCGAAAGAGATTATTGCAGAACTGGAACATAAAATAAAAACTTTACAAAACCAAAAATCCCGAAATCATGACTAGTGCATGAAATCGGGGTTTATTAAGAAATATTGTTAAAGAAAGGATATAAAAATGTCAAAAGTGATAAAATTTAAAATATCACCGGTTGAGGATTACCCCGATGACTTAATGAAAATCGGGGAGTTTGTGAAAAAGTATAAAGTAGATAGGAGCTACCCTTATAAACTCCGAGATAGAGGCAAATTGACACTATATAAATTAGGTTGTTTTAAATTGTCTGAATCAGAGGGCTTAAGGGCGATAGGGGGATAAGATGAACGATTTTGAATATTCGAAAATTGCAAAAATATATATTGACGGCTCCGCCTGTGATGGTTGCAAATACGAAAATTACGGCTCTTGCTGCGATAGATACAAAGAATGTTCTGAAAGATTCAAAGAGTTGTTTGAAGTTTATTCTAAAGAGCGTGCAGGAGTTTAATATGGCAGGCATAAGCAAAAAAAGAATTAAAACCAAATCAGGCGAAAAGGTTAAATATACAATAACCTATACCGATATATTCGGTAAACGGCATACGAGCGGGTATTATGAGACGATTAAAGAAGCAAAAAGGGATTTAGGAAAGTTTGACGAGGTTAAAACAAGCGAATCTGTTAAATATGGATTTGTTTTTCAGAATTTTCTAAAAAAAGTTGAAACAAAAAACGCTTGGAATACATACGATAACTACAATCGTTATTATAATATGTATTTAAAGCCTTATGACGATATCCCATACGAAAAAGTAAACAGTCTGCACTGGCAGGATGTATTTGATAAAATCGCAAAAGATAACAGCCCGCACGTCGCAGGAATTACTTTAAAATTCTGCAAAGCAGCGGTTAATCATTTTATAAAGCATGACCTTTTAGAGAAAAATGTTTTTAATAAAATTGAACTCATAAAACCGCCAAAAGCGGATATAAACCACTTAACGATTGAGGAATTAAAATATGTTCTTGAAGTTTGCAAAAAATGTTATCGAGAGTATTATCCTATTCTTTATGCGTTTATTGGAACAGGAGCAAGAGAAGCGGAAATATTCGCACTTGAAAAATCGGATGTCGATTTTGAACAAAACTGTATCACTATTTCAAAACAATTCAACAAAGGAAAACTTTTGCAACACCCAAAAACAGAACACTCAAACAGGCAGATATATATTTTTGAAGATTTGAAAGAGGTTTTAAAAGAACACATAACAACATTGAAACCCGATAACCCGCTATTATTTCCGAATCGGGCAGGCAATTATATTAATGCTTCAAATTTCCGTGAGAGGTTTTGGAAGAAACTTTTAGATGTGTGCAAAATAACAAAAAGGGTAAGACTTCACGATTTAAGAGGTTCATATACAGATATGACACTTTCAAGCGGTTTATCTATTAAGTTTACTCAGAATCAGTTAGGACACTCAAAAGCTGAAACAACAACGAATATTTATATGCGAAATAATCAAGATATGATTAATCATGCTATGGATAAGCTGAATAATATTTTTGAAAAAAATCAGCAAAATGTCAGCAAAATTTTAAATGGCTCAAATAAAAAAATAATTCCATTCCGCAAAAAGCAGTCTGGAACTTGTTTTTAAATGGTGGGCGTTGAGAGGCTCGAACTCCCGACATCCTCCTTGTAAGAAAGAAATGAGTATTTTTGATACTTTTGATAATTTAGACAAAATCCTTTAAAATTAGGACTTTTAGACAAGTTTTTATTTTAGCGGATTTTGATAATTTTGATAGTTTTGACAAGAAAAATCAGCAAAATGTCAGCGGATTTTCGCTAGGGCGATAAACGAAGTTTAAGCCCGTTTGTTCGAAAAATTTTATGAAGTGAAAATTTTGCAAAAGCAAAATTGGAACGGAATACTAAAATTTTGAGTTGCGAATAATCCAAGACAGCAAAAATTTTTTCGCAAATAATTAACAACAAGTGCGATTTTTAGTGCGAATTTTTGCTTAAATTTTCAGTAATTTAAAAAAAATTTAAGCTATTACTGAATTTTAGTAAAGAATAAAATAGAGAATATTTTTATAAGGATATTAACAGAGGTATTGTATGGGAAAAACTATATTAGATGTTTGCTGCGGTTCAAGAATGTTTTATTTTGACAAAGAAAATAAAAATGAAATTTATATGGACAAACGTAAATTAGAAGACGTTTTGTGCGATGGCCGTGTTTTAAAAATTGAACCTGATGTAATCGGGGATTTTAAAAATATTCCATTCAACGACAATTTATTCAGTCTTGTTATATTCGACCCTCCCCATCTAAGATGGGCCGGCCGTGAAAGTTGGCTAAGGAAAAAATACGGGCAATTACCAGAAGATTGGGAAAATGAGCTATCAAAAGGTTTTTCAGAATGTTGGCGAGTATTAAAACCAAACGGAACATTAATTTTTAAGTGGAGCGAACCCCAAATAAAATTATCTTCAATATTAAAATTGTTTGACAAACATCCACTTTTAGGGACAAAAACGACAAAAAATAGTTGGTTTTTAGTCTTTTATAAAGATAAAAAATAATTAAAGGGCGGCCATTTGAGCATTGTTAATAGGCTTTGCCGCCACTGTTGATGTTATCATAACCGGTTTTTGTAATTTTTTCTACAAAATCCGTTTATTTTCGAATGGAAGTCTACATTTTTTCAACCGTCTTTAGCGATATTATTGCATTTTAGCGAACGACTTATTAACAAAAATCTACGGAAATGTTAATTAGAATCTACGTTGTTTATATTGTAACAAAATGTAAACCTTTTGAATGATATTATTGAATTATGGTTGCAAAAATCTATAATAATGATAAAATAATAATATAGAGATTAGGTTAAACGAAAGGATTGAATTATGAAATTCAAAACATTAAACACGAAAGACAGAAATGAATACATCTATTCTGAATCTGAAATTAGACAGTTGTTTGAAGATAACCGAAATTTGATAGCAGAAAAAATAATCGAAAAGAGAGATTATGATTATGTTTTAGAAAACCCTCTGGAGTTTTTTGACGAAGAAACCGTTGAAGAAGAAAAGGCTAATTTCATTAAACATTGGCATAGCGATTATAGAGAGATTTTAGAGGGAAAAGAATACTTAAAAGAATTAATTGAGGCTGAAACCTGGACGTCGCCAAGGGGAATTGAGCCGGTTTTCAGATTAATTGAGGTAATCGATTAATGCGTGGTGGGAAACGTGAGGGCGCAGGCAGACCTCCAAAAGAAATTAAGACTGTCTGTTATCATAGAAGGATTCCGCCGGAATTGGTTGAACTCATGGACAAATATTTAAACGAATTAAAAGCAACAAAAAACCCTGCTAAAACTAATTAGCAGGGTAGTAGTTTATAAAGAAAGGAGCGGGGATAAAAACCCCGTAATGAAAGTTTTACCAACCAATTCTAAATGGCGGTTGTTTGCGGTTTTTACCTTTGTTAAATGAAATATGAACCCATTTGTTGTATTCGTTAATTAGCTGGTCATATTCGACACCGCTTTTAACGATAAAATCAATTAATTGGGCTGGTGTCATTCCGTTCACGTGAAAATCGACTGCTTGCCCTTTAAGATGCTGAGAATCAGCAACCCCGCCAATGATTTTATTCAATTTTTCACAGCGAAATCCGCTCGTTATTATCATCGGCTTTTTTAGCTTATCTCTAATCGGTTGCAGACAATAAAAAATTAAATTTAAAAGGTTATCTATTTGCGTAATATTCGGGGTGTTATCAATCCCCGCTTTAATTGCGTTATCGCTATGCACCAATTCTGAAATTGAAAAGTTTAACTGCATTTTGTCTTTTACTCCTTTTTAAGTACAAAGAGCTATCGAGGTTATTCGGTAGCTCTTTTTTATTGCAAAAATAAAGGAAATTAAGTAAAGTCATCTATTCTTTTGTGGGCGGATTTAACGGAATCCTCAACCCTCACCATACGTTCAATTAGATTATTATGTTTATCTTGTTTTTTATCCAATGTTTCGAGTTTTTGTTCAAATTTTCCTATTTTATAAGCAATATAAAGTGCTTGGATAACAACCGTTAATAATATTCCCATTAATTCTACTGTCATCTATTTACCCGCTTCAAGTACATCTATAACTGTTTTGATTAACCCTTTGATATATTCTTTTCCGTTAAAATTCGGTAAATCAACTTTTTCAAACTGTTCAAGGTATTGCATAAAAACATCTTTATTTAAAAAATCTTTTAATGGTTGATTTCCCCTTAGATTATTAAATTCTTGCGTTGCAAGAGCCAAATTAAAAGTTTTTGTTTTTCCGCCGAAGCATTTGCAATTAACGTGTTCAAGGCTGATATTATCCTTTGTTAATATTCCGCCGTATATTCCCTTTTGAACCGTTGGCAAATTACCTTTTAACCACTCTTTTTTTAAGACGTTCTTTTTAAAAGAAATCGGACATATCGGGTTAATTTTCACGATTTCCACCCCTGCAATTTTTGAAAATTATCGACCGAGTGAAACATCGCCCAGCGTTTAAAGTCGTTGAATCTGCCAAAATATTCGCATAATGTTTCAAAAATCAAAGTCGATAAATACCGATTATAATTTATAACCCCTTTATGTTCGCATAAATAATCATGCACGCAGCTTGCTAATTTAAAGCGAGGTTCTTTTTGCTGTCCGATTATAAGCCACGCAAAAGAAGGCACGTTTGCCCCGTTCCAATCATATCCTTTTGGAATAATAAAACTATAACTATGCCCTTCAAATTCAACGCTAACCATTAAATTT
Source organism: Christensenellaceae bacterium (assembly GCA_045578765.1). Taxonomy (GTDB): domain Bacteria; phylum Bacillota; class Clostridia; order Christensenellales; family Borkfalkiaceae; genus UBA1259. Next base: position 16,573 of record JAZNKV010000017.1, read on the forward strand.
TGCGCTACAAAAAAGGGTTTATTTAAAGCTTCTTTAAGTTCGCCATTTGTTAATCCGACTAAGCTTTTATCAACTAAAAGGCTTTCGGGATAAGGGTTATTAAAACGGATTATTAAATTTTTCCTCCCGATAATTAAACAATCGTGATTTACGCTAAATTTATAGTTTTCCATTTTTCACCTTAAACGCTTCTTCAACCATTTCAGCGGTTATAGTAATTTCGTCTACTGTTATCGGCATAACGGCTCTTGCAACTTTGCAATAAACATTTTGGCAATATTTTAATTGTGTATCAAGCTCAATATTATTATCTAAATATGCTCTGATTTGCTCTAGGGTTAATCCTGTTTGTCTTAAAAATGTTATAAAATCAAGAGCGGTCATAGTTAATTCGCCAACTCGTTCGGCTTTCTTTTGTGCTTGCTCTTGCTCATAATTCGGATTTAAAATGATTTCTCCGTTATCGTAAATATAATAATTATTATCGCCATACTGTTGAGCGTTATTATAATACTCTTCTGATACTTCGATATTAAGTACATCGGTTGAACCGTATTCGTCCTCTGTCAATAAACCAAGTCCGATTCCGATTAAAACATTTTTTGAATTGATATTAGCGTAATAAAACATTTAATCTCCTAACTATTTGTGCCGATTCGACGGTAGCCCAGTACTTGGCACCCTGTACTTGCGGTTGCTTTTTCGTTTGCAACCTGAGTATAGATATTTCTGCTTGTATGTAAAATCGGTAAAATCGCAAAATTCTGACCCTGTCTACCGTTTGAACCCGTCATTACGCAAGTCCAAAAACAACTACTGCGATTCGTGTACGGGCTGGCTTTTGTACCAACATAATAATATGTGCTGTTGGAAGAATTTATGAAAACAGTTACCATAATTTCGTAATCATAAGTGCTACTGTTCGATGGTAAATACGACGACAAGTCAAACGAATAAGACCCTACGGCAAGCGTTGAAACATCTTGAATCGTCAAAAACTTTTGTACCCACTGCCCGTCAAACCTTGTGCTTGCAATACTCAAACCCGTTGAAGTTGCAACACCTGACGAATTAACATATATAGGTGTTGTACTATTACCAACTGCCGTGTTTGCTGTGTGGGTTACTGCGGTTGAAGTCCGTTGATAAGTATAACTTCCACTATTCCATAAATTTCCGTTTGTAACTTCCACTATATAACAAGCGTCTGATAAAAAATATGAAAAAGAATATATTGTAGCGCTAATTTGAGTTAGATTGTAATATAAATTACCTGATTTAGCTAAAACGATTTTGCCATTTGTTATTGCTGTTTTTATTTCGTTAAATGTCGTAGTCCCATACGTTGCAATAAATATCTGATTTGTGTCAATATTCCCGCCACCCAATAAAGAAGTACCATTTATTGTTTTAATATTCGTACCGCTAACCAACGGGGCTTGAAATTTTGAATTTCCTGTTGTTGATAAATTGCTTAAATCTTTGTTTGCAAGGTTCGACGTGCTTGGAATACTTAATGTTACGTTTCCGTTTGCATCGGGTTGAGTATTATTTACTGATGTTACCGTTCCAGCGTTCTTTGTAAACCCCCAACCGCTAACTGTGCTTTCAGTTACGGCAGAGGGGATTGATAAAGTTACATTCCCGTTGACAGGTTCAACATTGTTTACACTCGTTACCGTTCCAGTGTTAGATGTGTAGTTTGCTGGGTTAGAGGAATCATAAGGAGTATAACCGAGAGCAGTTATAACATCAGATGAATCTATACCCGAAATATAGCCCGCATTGTTATTTAAAAGGCTAATATTATCGCCTTGTTGTAAGGCAGTATCTGCTAAAGAGCCTTGAGCGGATGTTGCAAAATTTGAAGCATTATAGTTTACAATATCGCCATAACCGCCAATTGTTGTATATGCGCTTTGTCCGTTTGTTGCATTACTTCTTATAGTTGATAAATCGCTAATCGTATCTTGTTTTGTTGCCAATCCGTTTGTTAAATCGGTTTGGGTAGCATAATTTGATAAACCGGAATTATCAATAAAACCGCTATCATTAACTAAATCGCTTGTTTTTGTTGGGGTTACGAGATTAATTGTTTTATTGCTTGTAGCGTTTGCGTTAAATGTGTCGACATCAACTCCATTGTTTTGTATTGTTAAGGTGCCTGAGCCGATTGTAGTTGATGAGGGTAACGCTCCAACGTCTGTTGCGGTTAAAGCTATATTATTTGATAAGGCTTTTCCGTTTACGGTTGTAGATTTATTAACAAAATTCGATTGAACATAATTGGGGGTTGCATACGGACCTTCTGAACCCTTATAAGTCCAAGAAGTTCCATTCCATTCATAATATGAACTTGCATTATCATGTGTACTATCAACTAAAACCTTGATAATACTATTTATTGCAAGAGTTGAAGTATCATAATCTAAAAGTTCTGCATAAGTTCCTACAATATCGGTTACGTCTTTTGCAGTAACTATTGCATCAATTTGAGATTGTAAAGCACTATCAGCTGTTTGTCTTTGCGTGTTTTCTGTTGTTATTGCAGTATTTAAAGCCGATACTTCGCTTGTTATACGACCATCTAAAGTATTATAATTATTTGTAACGGTTGTTTGCAAGCTGTTTAAATTACTTGTATTTGTTGCAATTTGCCCGATATTATCAGATGTTGCACCTGAATTAATCGCCGCTTGTTGAGCGGTTGTAGTTAAATCGTTTATCGTTGTAGTATCGGGTAAAGCATTAACATCGCTTGCATTTGTTGGGATATTAAAATTAATTGTTTCATTATTTGGCTGGTTTAAATTAATATCGCCTACCGTTACATTATTTTTTTGAAACGTTATTGTTGAATTATTAACGGTTGGCAAACTTTCAGATGTAATATAATCAGCATCATTATTTAATTCCGAAATATTATCATTCGGTTGTAATGCCGTATCTGCCTTTTGACCTTGCAAATTTGTAGCAAAAGATGAGGCATCGTAATTTACGATGTCTCCATAAGTTTGTATAGTATTATATGCTGATTGACCGTTACTAGCGTTTGTGCGGATTTCGGATAAATCATTTATTTTATTTTGTTTGCCGTTTAGGGCGGTTTGCGTTGCGGTTGATATGGGTTTATCTAAATCCGAAGTGTTATCAACGTTACCTAATCCGACTTGTGTTTTAGTAACTTCATGGGGGTTAGTTTTATCTCCAATATGTGTATCTATTTTACCGTCTAAAGTGTCAATATTGCCTTGTAAAGTATTATCGGCTTCAATTCTTGCACTTTGCTCGTTATTTATTTTTCCGTTTAAATCGGTTTCAAGAGCGGATATATCATTTTCTAAAGCGGTTTGAGTTGAATCGATTTTAGTATCTAAAGAGTTATAATTATCGCCTACAACCGTTGTTAAATTGTCAATTTCAACTTCTAAAGCATTTATATCGTTTTCGACTTTTGTACCTAGGGCAGATAATTTAAGGTCAACATTTTCAGATAGCTCTTCAACTGTTGAATTATCAGCTTTTTGGTTTAGTGCTTCTGCTAGAGCTGAATTATTATAGGGGTCGCCCGTTATGTCTTTAAAATCAGCTTGTACTCTTCCTGTTTCAATAATAAAATCTGCTTGCATATCGGGCTGTGTATTTAAAGTAAAATCAGCCTCTAAATGAACATCATTTGACATTAATCAACCTCCCAATTTATCTTTTTAGGACATGCTCTAAAGGTTAATGAACCGTTAAAAGTTCTTTTTCCGATATTTTCTATTTCAACCCCTGCATAAAATGTATTTGTTAGCTGAAATTGTGCGGTTTCTTGTCCTATGTACCCCTCTTTAAAAGGAAATTCAGGATTATTATAAACATGGGTTATACTTCCGCATTGAGTGTATAATTTTAAAATTGTATAACCCTCTGTGTTTTCGTAATTAATTGTTATCATATCGGGTGCATCATCACCCATATAAATACAGTTGCAAGTCATGAAATTATCCTTTTTGTTAATATATGTGTCGCTGTTGAACTGGTCTGATTTGTGTCATAGCCAATTGCTAAAATACCTTTTAAGCCTGTGGTTATCTTAAAAGGGGTAATAGTGCCCTGGTAATCTGCTGATATATATCTGTCGTCTAATGTATCACCCGAAAGTACAACTCCCTGATTTGACGAATTGACACCCGTTATATAATATTTTTGAAAATATGCTATGTCTGTAACTCGGTTATATACGCCTATTGATTGGAAACTCGACCAGAACCGCCCTCCTGCGTTTTGTTGAATACCGCTCATACTTCCTGAATTCGCAGGTATATTAAAAAAATTATTTGCGGGTAAAAATCTGACAGGATGACCGGCACCGGTTATACTCAAGGAAACAGTAGATGTCCAATTCTCAATATTTTCTGAATTAGCAAAAAAACCATAATTTAAATCATTTGGAACAGCAAAAAATATGTTGTTCCCGAATGATATAGACTGCAACTGATAAACCCCATAACCTGTTCTGTTATCTACTTGAACAACTGGTGAAAAATTGCTACCTTTGTCAACAGTGTAAGAAATGCAAGGTATTAATGAGTTCATGCCACAAACAACAAACTTCCCATTGCCGTACGCAATTTCATTCATTGTGTCCATTGGCACAGTTTTTATTGTAAAATTTGTTAGGTCATTAGTTATGGCTATTTTACCACCGCTTCCGCATAAAATAATTGTGTCATTATCACAAGCAGCACACTTCCAACTTGTAGAAGTATCAATTTGCTTTGTGTCAAAATTTATTAAATTTGTTGTGGTTGCTATATATCCATTTGACATTGTAATCAAATATGTCTGTAAAAATGAAATATAGCTACAAGAGTTAACGGTTCCCGATAGCTCATACTCTGCCCAATCTGCAAAAATAGTAGATTTTTTGCGAAGTAAGTTTTTTGAAAATATATTCATTAATTTATAGTTCCTTTTGACAAGACACCGCATACCCATACTTGTTGCACGTTGTCAAATTCGTAGTAAATATTGTATAGTCCTGATGTATCGAATGTAGGAGCTTCTTTAGAAAAATAATAAGTCGTTCCAATTCTGCCAGCCGATATATATACATTATTTGTCAATTTTGCTTGCACTAATATTTGATGAAAAGTTGTATTATCTGTTATAGTTGGAAGTGTAAATGTTACCGTTCCCGTTGGTGTAATTGAATTAATTGAATTGTCGGCCAGTGTAATTGTGCCTGATGTTGCAAGAGTTGTTACGGCATTAAGAGAATTTATCGCATTAACAATACTTGTTTTATCGGTTGTGTCTAATTCGGCTAAATTCCCGATATTCGGAACAAATAAACCGTTTTCATCATTTGATAAACCGTTATTAGCGGTAGAACTAACTAAACTTGCCGATAAATTGCTTTTACCGATTAAATTAACTGTATTATTAACGGAATCTGTTAAAGCTAAAATTGAAGCTGTGTTTGATAAAGTTGATACGGTTTGCAAGTTATTAACCTGCACCCCTGATTGTGATTGTGTCATTTTTTGTTCCTTTTCAAAAAGAGAGGATAAAAAATATCCTCTCTTTAATTTTTTGTACTAGGTTGAAGCAGGTGTTAAAACAGAGAACGGATAACGAGTTGCTGCGGTTTGATTTGCTCTTGTTACAGGGTTTGCAACCTGAACACCTAAACGCATTTTAAATCTCATAGCCGCCATATCTTGCTGAGCAAGAGCATAAACTACTTCTTTTGTAGTCGGGTCAATAATTGTAGCTTCGGTTAGAAGTCTGTATTCAATATCTTCCCTGAATGCGTAAACGGCTTTTGTCCAATCGCCCGCAATCATCAAGTTATTAGCGGTGTTAAAGTTTCCGTTTCTATCAAAATAAATTGGAACATTAACTAATCTATCGGGTTCAGCTTCGGTTAAGTGTCCTAAGAATATCGGTTGTTTTACGGAGTCTCTTAAATCTCTTAAACGAGCTTTCATAGTGTTAGCAGCATAAAAACCGTTAACATCATAGCCGTCTTCTTCAACTAAGTTCATTAAACCGCCAAGACCGATAATGTCGGATGCTAAATCTCCGTTTTGAACCGAACCAACTTGAAGCGTATTTCCTGCTGCAGTTGCACCGGGTACGATTGCAGTTGCCCATGAAGTTGGAGTGCCTACACCAAAAATTGCCGCTTGGTCAATAACAACACCGAAAGCCGCTCTAACTTGTGGTACAATCTCAGCCCATAAATCATAATCAGCATCAGCTATTACGTTTTCGGGAACCGGAATAATACATGCGATTTCTTCAGCGGTTAAAGTCAAAGAACCCCATTCCATTTGTGTAGTTTGTTTTACACCGATATCATCGTCGCCTGTATTTCCTGAATTTTGGTTTACAAAATATGCCATAGGTAAAGAATTTAAAACTGGTCTTTTATCTTCTTTTCTTGACATATTCGGTAAACGTCTTGCCAATCTTAAAAATGCCGATTCTTGAGGCAATTCTTGTATGATTTCTCTTGAATATTCCACGGGAATTAAACCGCCCGCAGCGGTCCTGTTAATGATAGCCATAAATCTTAAGCCCTTTCTTTTTCTGTATCGTTTGTTGTATCGTTGTTAGCTATTTTGAAGCGATAAACCCGCTCTTAAAAATGCGTTTTTATCACCGTTTGGAATTGTGTTTTTGTTATCAGTCGGTTTCGGGGGATTGCCAATTTTTTTAATTTCATCTGCTTTGAATTTTTCTAGAGCATCATTTGCCGCTTTTTCGGTTGCTTTTTTTAAAATTTCAGCGAATTTAGCCGCTTGCAATGAGGGGTCTTTTTCATCCGCCACCGCCATAAATTCATCCACGTTCAAACCGACTTCTTTAAGTGATTGCCGATAGGCTTCTTTGCGTTCATAAAGAGCAGTTTTGTTTTTATAAATTTCAAGCTGTTCTTTTTCGCTTTTTGTTTGAAGGTCAGCAAGTTCTTTTTCGCTCATCATTTGAGCGATTTTTTTGTCTTTTCCGGAACTTTCTTTTTTCAAGGTTTCAACTAAAGCCGTTAAATCGTCAATCCTTTTGTTGATGTCTGCGTTTTGGTCTTTTCCATTGTTGCCGCCATCTTGATTGTTTTCTTTGCCGTTTGCATTTCCTTCCGCCGTTCCGTTTAAAATTTTGCCGTCGGAATTAATGCCACCGTCATTTTGTAGTGTCATAAAATTTCTCCTTTTATTGTCTTACGGGGTTAAACCCCATATAAAGCGTATTGAGTAAATAAATCGGGGTCATAAGGTGCTGATATATCAACCCCTCTGCCACGAGCAAAAAATATTAATTCTCTTACGTTTGAATATTCGTTTTTGCGTTTTTCGTCTGCCCCGTTAAAACGCATTCCGTATAATTCAATTTTTTTATATCCCTTTAAAATTGCAAAAGCTATTAAATAACTTGCAGTATTATTAAAATAATTGCCGCCCAATAACTCTACACATTCATTAAAGGGAAAATTATTACGGGTTAATGTTGCTTTGGTGTTAATTCCTTTTGAATGAATATCCGCCCACAAATCAACTCTTTTTATTCTTCTTTCATCATCATGTATATTAAACGCCCATATCTCGTAATCAAGATTATCAAACGGAGCTTTGAATTTTGTCGGCAATTTGCCTAATATCGCTAATTTAGTTTTTTGCACCATATACAGCCGTTGATTTAATTCTTTGCTCTGCTTGTGTTTTATACTGGTTTTTTATTTCGTTATCGTTTAAAAAAACAAAATAACTTTCTTCGTTATCGTTAATACTCCATTGTGCCGGAGCTGTACCCAATTTATAATATTTGCCGTCAGGGTAAATAAACCGCCCTTTTTCGTCTGATATAAAACCGTGCATTGCACGGGATTGCGGACGTGTTCGCCATTTGCCGTTTGGTAATTTTCTAAACCAAGTTTTTAATTTTAATCTGCAATTACCAAACTCTTTGTTTAAATCTTTGAATTGCTCGTATTTAGCAATCGCATTCATTCGGGCAAGCTCTGTATTAACTATTCTATATGTTTCATATATTGAGCCGTTGCGGTGTGTGAATTTGCCTGATTCAATCAATGCCTTAGCTTTTTTTGTTAAAACCCCTCTTTTATCACGAAAACCCATAACAATATCGACTTTTTTCTTAATATCAACGAGTGCAAGACCTTCATTTCTTCCATCCGCTATAATTTTTGTTATGGCATCCGCCGCTTTTTTGCTTCTAACCGATACGGATTTTTTTGTAAAAACCGCATTTGTATATTTAAAAGCGGGGGTTTTTGGTAATGTTTTATACAATTTCGGCTTTCTTAAATTGAGGTCAAGCAATTTTTCAACGACTTCAACATTTTTAACCTTTGCTTCGTTCAATCCATCTATTATAAGCTGTTTAAGACCGCCATATATTTTACCGTATTCAACCGTAATATATTTATTCATCGCTTCAATTTCAGCTTTTTCAAGGTTATCAAATATATGCTGTCTTATAATCTGATACCCTGCCACGCATTTGGCGTTTGCGTCAGCTATCATATCAAGCTCTGATTGTTTTTCTTTTTTTATATCGTTTTCAGATGGTTCTAACATAATTATTCAATTACGGGCAAACTATCATAATTTTCTTCATTTGCTCTAGCAGCCAGTTCTTCTGCTGTTTGTTCATCATATCCGGAGCGTTTTAAAATTTCAGCGTTTGGCAACAAACCGCCGGCAGTTCTTAAATCTTTTAAATACGTCATTACGTCTTTTGGAATGGTTCTTATCATCTCATAATCTATATCATAGGTTGAATAATCGGGAACACTGTTTAAATCTAATCCTGTCCAATAGGATTTTAAAACTCTATCAAGATATTCAAAAGATTTCATCCAGCATTGCTCTGCGAATCGGCAATTATCTTCCATATTTGCATATAGTTGTTGAATCTGAAATACGGTAGCTTGTGTTAAATTAGCAAGTGCCTCGGGGTCAATAGAAGCCGCTACAATCCATATTGATTGCCAAGTTTTATCCGTTATAAATTTTACAAATTCGGGATTAACGTCTTTTGTAACGAATCTTACTTCGGAGCTTTCGCCCTGTCCTATAATTGCCCCTGTTTTTTGCATTCTTTGAGAAGTTTCTTCATCAATTAACCCCATATTTTTAAGGAATAAATAAGCCTGTCTGAATGTCGCCCATTCCGTTATATTATCTGACATTAAGCGGTCATAAGCGTCCATTAAGCTAACAGCATCTTGAGCGTTTCCACGGGCAAGTTTATTATTTTTCCATTCAATTAAAGGGATTTCGGTGAAGCCATGACGGTATGGTTCAAATTCGCTTAAAATTCTTCCTGAATTAGAAACATCATACTCTTTAACAAATAATTTATCGTATTCAAAAACTTTTATGCGGTTGTTCTTTTTTCTTTCGTAAATATAACCTTTTTCGGGTTCTCCGTTATCGTCATATTCAACTTTAGCGTGCCAACTTTCAACTTCTCTTATTCTAACAGGGTAATTTATTTTATTTTCGGTTATTGTTTCTTCTTTTGGTTTATCAATATAATTTAAAGTGTAGGTGTTCCCCCAACCTCCGCACGATGCCATTAATTCTGTGTATAAAGTATCAATATTATTTATTCTATCAAATTCTTTATATTTTTCTTTCACGGAATCCGTTATGTTATCAGCGTATTTTCTTTGAATGTTTCCTGCCAAATACCCCGCTTTTTTGTGCATAATAACGGAAAAATTATTAAATGTTGCTTTGATGTTCGGGTCTGATAAACTAACAGCTTGACGTGCTAAAATAGGAATCCCGTCCGCTTCTTCGGGGTTATCCCAGTAAAAAGTTCTGGCGGGTTTATTTTCCGCTCTTAGGTGCAAATTATATTTAATTCTATCAATGTAGTTTAATTCTTTATCTTTAAAGTCAAGCATTTTAGTAGTCCCTTGCCGTTATTGTTGCAGTCCCGTCCTCATTGTATTGAATATCAGTAACAACGCAATCATAAATTGTATCTTGTCCAATGGTGAATAAATCCCCGTCATAGTGCCAAAAGTCCTTAATTCCTTTAATTTCCCCCGCACCTTTTATAATGCCGTCATAGGGTATGGGGTTAATCATAACTTTATATGCATAACCGCTATTTATAACGTCATAAATATTAATTACGGGCTTTTCGTTTACGTAATCAAGAGAGCGAATAATTATTTTTGCGTTATTTGGGATTTCAATATCCGAATAAAGCTCAAAACCTGTTAAATTGCCATTTTCAACAATAGGGTTTTTAATTAATCCCGTTTGTTCGTTTTGCATGTTTGCTGTATTAGATATATAAACTCTATCTAATAACATCATATTCATTGCTTCAAGATTTACGGTAAATTCAAAATTGTTTCTTTTTGTTTGCGTGGTTGTTAATTCAAAGTCAACTATGTTTTTTACACTTTGACGGTCTGAAACATAACGATATTCTTTTTTAACTATCTCATAATCTAAATCAGATTTTCCGGCTTCGGGTTGTTCGTTTGTTTGCCCGTTATACCAGTATAAAGTTAATTCGTCCTCTGTCCAGTCGTCATTTTCAACAAAAGATGCTCTTATAGCTTCCGTTTGACGTCCGACATTCGGTGTCCATTTAAAATCCCATGAGTTATGCTGATTAAATAAGCCTATCGGTGTTTTATTCGGTTTATCTATAACAAAGGTGTGTTTGCCGTTATAAAGTGGAATCATAGCCGCTTGGGAATTAGATAAAATTTCGTTTATAATTTCTCCAATCTTAACGGCTTCAGCTATACACCCGTCCGCCTTATATCCCGATTGTTCGCACCATTCATAGTATTCTACTAAAGAATCGTTATCAATATGTTCTAAGCTTTCAGCTCTGGGGTTTACACTCGAATCCGTTAATAAATATCTTACAATTGCCGCAGGGTTTGAGGTGTAATCCATTGTATTCCAGTCTGTACCATTCCATACGGGGATTTTGGCACTTGCCATATAATTAAATTTTTGAAGTGTACCCGATAAACCTTTGTAAGCGGTTGCAATAAATTTTATTTGATTAACAGACGGCAAAATTGAATTATCAATTACATCACCATCAACTCTAAATTGTACTTCAGAGCAATTCGGGTATCCAACCATGTAGTTACTTTTTTCGGAGTAATCGGCACTTTGAACTTTAACCGTATATTTTCCTTTTGGAACGGTAAATCCGATAGGACGGAAAAATAACTGGTCTGCTAATGATAATCTTGCGGGGCTGTGCATTGTAACGGTCGAACCGCTTACGGTTGTAGTTGATGATGATAAAGGATTTTTAACATTATCAACATCACGAATATAAATACTATCAGCGTTTGATATATCTTGCCATTCGCCATTTTCAAGCTTGTATTTAATATCAACTTTCGCCGTTCTTGATTGTCTGTTACCTGTTGACTGATTAATTGTATATAGTCCGCTCGGAAAAGCAATTATAACATCAACTTCGGTTGTGTTTTCAGGAGATGTACTTAAAACTTCCGAAACTGTACCCGAATAATAATTAACCGATTGATTTAAAGTGGTTGTTTTTGTGAAGCTTCCAGCTGTTACCGTTTCAGTTGTTAATAAAGCCTCAAGGCGGTTTGTAGTTTCTTTTGAGTTGTTTCTGGTGTAAGCTGTCGGTGCAATCTGTACGCTTGTTAATTCGGTAATTGTATTTGAAAAAGTTAAATTGCCGTTATAAGAATACGTGCTTCCGCTTCCTGTTATATTTGAACTCGTAACCGTAATATTTTGGGTTGATGTAACTGCGCTTGAACCGTTAAGAGCGTTTAAAACGACTTTAAATGTTTTATTTGAAAAATTGCTAATATCAACGTTTGTAAATTTTATTTGAAATTGAACATTTACGCTTGTTGCCGATACCGTTTGATTATAATAATAAGTTGATGATTGGTTTACTTCTTCTTTTTTGTTGTAACTTAGTTCTTCATCAATAGAATTTGCTCTAACATTTTCAAAGCCTATAAAATTATTGCTTGCTGATTCCGTTTGAATATCCAAATAGTCTATTGAATATTCGTTTATTGAAGTTTCACCCAGTTTAAAATCACTATAAGCGACATTATTATAATTTGGTATAAAATATTGATGATATTTGTTTGTGCTTCCCCCGTCATTAACAAGTCTAAACGGAGTTTGAGCATAAGAGGGGGTTTGTTGAGTTGTACCAAAAACAACGGGGATTATGTCGTTTGATATTTCATTATTTGCCCCTTTAAGCTCAGGCTGTGTGGTTGAAGAATATTCTTTATTTCTGGTAGTGGTTGCTGCTGTTCCTCTTGCACCCGCTAAGGCTCTTGAACCTACTACACCCACGGCTGCAAGTCCTAGTATACCCGCAATTAACCCTGCATGAAGTGTTACTGCTGCAGGCAGAGCCGCTGCAATAGTCCAAAAAGCTAAACTGAAAAGAGCTGTTACAACTCCTTTCGGTTTTTCAATTATTTCAACTATATCGCCGTTTTTAAAGCGGTTATACCATTTTAAAGGTTTTCCGTTTAGATATATTTCTTTTTGATTTTTAAATTCGTTTAGATGAAAAAACGCAAAATGCCCGTCCCATTTTTTTTCGGACAATTCACTTTTTGTCATACATCTTTTTATAATTCTAATCATTTAAGACCTTGTATATTATTGAATTTTTAGGAATTTTTGAAACGGCAACACCGTTTAAAGTCTTATGTATAAATTCTTTTTCGTTCAAACAATACCCCGCATGGTGCGTTGTTCCGTTATGATAGTAAATAATACAACCCTTTTCGGGTGTTTTTAGTATTTTATACGGGATATTTGAAATTAATGCGGTCGCAATATCTTTTTTATCAATTAAAATAGGGTGTTCAGGCAAAATAAAATTATGCTCATCTTTAAAAATTTCCTGAACAAACGTCCAACAATCGTTTTTGCCGTCTATGTATTTGGTGTTTTTAAAATATTTTAAAAAATCCATAATTTTGAATCCCCCCAAATGGGGGGTTAGTGGTAACTTATTATAAGGAGTAAAAAAATTAAAGGTATAAATTAGGAAACAGTTGCTTATTATATCTTATTGAACCGCAATTAACGTTAAAGCTATGTCTAAGATTGATATTTGCGGATATTGTCTCATTTGTTATTTGAGGTTCAAATATTTCAAATAATCCTTTATCGTATTTTTCCGCCGTTTCAAGTTCACGATTAACTAAATATAATTGCATAGTTATATTTTCATTCGTGTTAATCGTTTCTTTAATTAAATTCCCTGCAACATTCTGGACATTAGACAAAATAATCTGTGTTCCCTGTTGCTCTGTTTGAGATGGCATAGCAAGGTCGAAAGGGTAAGGCTCGTAAGTTTTACCGTCAAGGGTTAATTCTTTAGTGTCATTAATTAAATAATATGTTTGATTCCATACACTATGGGATAATTCAATTAAAAAATTAACATTACGCCCTAAATAACGGCTGTAACTGTTTTTATCAAGTTCAAAAAATCTTTGTGCCATTTTAAAATTATGCCCTTAGTCCGTAATTTACAATTAAAACGTCATTATCGTTTACAATTAACGGTATATTGTTTTGAACGGTTAAATACCTGTTTTGATTTATTATAAGCGGTTCAAAGGCAAGATTAACGGATAATGTGTATCTGTTTGAATTTGGCTGAAACTCCGGAACGTCTCCAATTAATCGGGCAATCCTATTTTGTTTATATCTGCAATCGAAAAATAAAAAAGGTAATGCCCCCTGCCTTAAATCGTACTTATACCACGAATAAAAAAACTGATATTTCTCACGGGTTAGGCTGAATGTTGCAGTAACAAGGTCATATATATCGCTAAATGTTTGACGGCGGAAAGGAACACCCGCATCGGGTTCAATTTCAACATATCCTTTTTGGGGTTTATTTGAAAATCCGCTTAATAATGGTTTCCCCCATTTCCACTCTAACATGCCTGAACCCCTTTTCTATCTTCACGAGCATAAGCTGATTTAAAACCGCTTGATGTCTTTTCGGATTGTAGAGCGTAATTTACACGTTTAATGAATACATCAAGGCTTCCATCATCTCTTTTTTGGGTTTCAACATTTGCACCGGAGTAATTATAAATATTAACGACAGCTCCTGTGTTAGATGCTTCAACCCCTAATTTTCCGTTTTTTCGGGTTAAAGGCATAATTGCTTCCGGTCTTGTTTCGCCCATAAGCCCTACCCCGTTTTTCATCGGGAATACGGTAGGTTTATTTACAACTCCGCCACGGGCAAAAGGAATAACATTTCCGTTTCTAAATGCCGCACCGTTTTTAAAACCGAATGCTTTACCAATCCCGCCTAAAATAGTTCCGAATATTCCACCGCCACCGATACTGCCCGTTATTGAGTTTAATATCGGGTTTATAACGGACATTTCTAAGACTTTATCAAGAACTTTTTGCAAAGCAGACACCGCAATATTTGAAAAACTTTCAAAAGCATTGCCCCCGTTTCTTACTGCGTTAATTATTCCGCTTGATAAACTGCTTGAAATGCTTTTTGCCACTTGCTCCGTGTTGATTCCTGTTTGTTTTAAGGTGTCATCTACTTTTTGAAGTCTTAATTTTGTTTCATCAAGAGCAGTTTTATTTATATTCCACTCATCCGTATTTATTTTATTTTCGGCTGCTAAATCTCTTAATGTTTGAGTTAAAGAAGTTACCCTATCTTGAAGTTGTTGGTATGCCCCTTTTTGTTGTTCTATTTTGAATATAGCGTCAACATCTGCCAGTTTTTGATTAGCTTGCCTGTATTGTTCAAAAGCCGTTTGAACTTGCGTTGATGAAGTTCCATATTGTAAAGCCGCATTTTGAACGGCTCTTCTTGCATTATTAACGGCTTCGGTTGCTAAGTCGTAACTATCTTTAATTTGTTTTGCTTGAGATGATGCGCCGCCGCTTGAAGCTCTTGAACTTCTTGTTATTGAAGTTGAAGGCATAGAAAAAGAACTAAATTCATCTTTTATTTTAACTGGGGTTTTGTTTGTAAAAGTGCCCCCCGTTTGTTCTTTTTGCAAACTTGATAAAGCCGCTCTTGACTTTGCTATGCTCTGTTCAAGTTTTGCTCTTTCTTTTCCGGTTGCGTTTTGGAGTTGCCCCGTTTCAAATCTGATTAAATCTTGATAGGTTTTTATGTCTTCTTTAACCTTGTTATCTCTTGCGGTTTTTAAAAATGTAGTTAATTTGTTTGTTGCCCCTGCTAATAATTTTTGTGTTTTTTCAATTATAGGGTTAAAACTTCTTCCAATTTCTTCCGCTAAATCACCCATGGCATTTTTTAACTGTGTGGAAGCATTCGCCATTTGTCGTGCTTGCCCCTCGTAACGGTTGCCTAATTGAGTGGCAATAGCGGTCATTTTTTCGCTATCGGACATGTTTTTATTTAGTTCAATTCCGTATCTGCCTAAAGCATTAGTGCTTGAACCTATGGATTTTCCAACCAAACTGAATGCTTGTTCTAAATCCATTCCGGTAGCTGCTGCAAAATCTACAACCGCCTTTGTAAGTTGCTCCGTTATTTTTGTTTGCCCGATATATGCTTGCCCCAATGATTGAGCTTTGATTATCGCTTCATCACCGTAATTAGAATAGCTTTGAATTTGGCTTGCCAGCTCTTGAATGGATTTAGAATATTGCTGCGAATAAACCCCTGCATTTGCTAAAGTCGTATTTAACGATAAAACCGCTCTTTCTTGCTCTCTAAATGCTTCGGTTGCCTGCATTGCAAAATTATATACGGCTTGAATACCTCTTAAACCTAAATATGCACCGACTAAGCCTTTTAATTTTGAGGTTAAAGCACTTACGGGGCTTGATTGTTTTTCAAAACCGCCAACCGCTTTATTAACGACACTATTTGCTTCATCAAGTGCCTGTTTATAATTTTTTGTCTGGAGGGCTAATTTTTTAAACCCCTCGGTGTTTTGGTTTCCGCCTAAAGCAAGCTCTTTTAAAACTTCAATATTATCTCTAACCGCTTTTTCATAACCGCCGTAAACCGTAGAAGATTTTTGAATAGTATCGGCATTTTTTTTAAAAGCAGTACCAACATCATTTAATTGCTTTGCGGCTGCTTCAGCGTTTGTATCTATTATTATTCTTACTTTTCCATCAGATTCAGCCAATTAAATAATTCCTTTTTTCAATTTCTTCTAAATCTACTAAATATTTAAGCCCTAAAGCTAAGTTATACGGTATTTTTTCAATGTTTAAACTGATTAACCCCGATTTATGCCATGAAAACATGGACAATATTAAATAAAATTCTTCATCCAAGTTTGAATATAAATTTTTATATGTATCTATTGCAATTGGATTTTTTACGCTTCCCGCCCAAGTTAATTTATTTGCTAAATGCGGGGGATAATTTAATTCTCCCTTAGACCATAACGCATAAGCGATTTTTACTTTTTTTCGGTTGTTTTTGCCTCTTGAATTAAATCAGTAAGTTTTAGAGCGATTTCATTTCTTATTTGATTATGAATTATAGCAATTTCAGGACTTGCACCCGCTTTTATAAATTCCTCATAGGTATTATAGTTAATAGCCTTACCATTCCCGTCTTCAAGTTCTATTTTATTTTCAAAACCTAAAAAACAATTATATATAGCTTCATCAATTGCATTTCCGCCCCAGATAAAATTTAAAACATCCGCACTATTCGGGGTTCTAAATATAAATTTAGGCGGGTTCTTTTCATTTTTAAATTGTTCGGGAATGATTTCAATATTTTCGTTGTTTTTTGCTATTGTTAATTTCATTTTATTTTCCTTTATTTTTTAGGAGCGGGGGCAAAAAGCCCCCTATGCCTATGCAGATATGACAAGTTAATTAAACTTCAAATAACGCTTTATCTGCTTCAAGTAAAGCCGGTTTAATGCCGTTATCCTGTGCAATTCTAAAGCCTGATGTATATGTTTGAGCTTCGTTAATTGTGGCTTCAATGTTATAACTGTTAATTGTAATCGGAGCTATAAATAAGGCTCTATTTGCGTCTGAATTATCGATTTTATTTAATTCAATTACAAGTAATATTGTATCGTCATTTTGAGCGGTTGTAGTAATTGCCCCTGTTTCGTCTTGTACTTGGACCGTTACGAATTTAGCGATAAAAGGTTCTGATAGATTTAATGTAGTAATACCTTCGATTGTTCCCGTTGCATCGGTGAACCCTGCCGCATAAGTCATAATGTCATCGCATAAAGTCGTAATATCAATTTCATCTTTTTCAAATTCAACTCCTGCGCTTGTAACATCGCATTGAGAATTTAAAGTTAAAGAAATATATGTTTCATCCGCTGCCGGCGCTTCGGTACCTGCCGCAACAAAAGGAACGCCAACTTGAGCGTTTGTAGGGAATCCGCTTGAAGCTGTTGTTATCGTTAAAGGCACATAAAATGTTCCTTTTGTTAAAGTCGTTGTACCATCGCCTGTAACGACTGCTGATTTTGCAGCTTGGTAAACTTTACCGTCTCTACCCGTTAATCTTTTAGTTTTTGCCATTAGTAAATCCTTTCAATTAATTAATTGTCGTGTATGTGAACGTTCTTGTTAATGTTTCAATTTTTAAATTCGTGTTGCTTGAAAATCCGCCCCTTGCTCCTTCGTGGTTATCTAATAAAATTCGATAATTCGGAATAATATCAAGGAGAGCTAAAAAAGTATCAAGCTCTTTTTTAATGTATAAAATATTGCTCGAATCTAACTCGTAAACACTAAATTGAATATAGCTAACTCCATCTGTATAATTATTTTCGTTGCATAATACCTGTTTTGTACCGTCAATATCTAAAGGGTACATCACTATATAAGGTTGCTTTGTGCTTTCGGGTGCTTCGCCAAAATAAAATTTAATATTAAAATTATCAAGACTGAAATTAGCCTTGATATAGTTAAATAATTCTTTTTCAAACATAATTTTTTATAATCCCGCTTTTTTTTGAGCATTCTCCCAAAGTTCCGGTATTTGTTTTTGTACTGTTCTTGCAGCCATTCTCATAACAGGATTAGGCTTAGTTCCGGGGTGATTAACTTTTTTATAAAATACTTCCTTACCGTTTTGTTTAAAATGCAATGCTTGAGCGGTTACGGGCTTTATTTCGTGTGCTTTTGTACCGTATTCAATATCTGCTGAATAGCGAGCATTTGCGGTAATTGTTTTATCCCCGTCATAATTAATACTGTTTAAATAAACTCCCGTTTTTCTGGGTGCGTTTTTAATTGCCGTTTCTTGAATCGCCGTTCCTGTTTCAACGGTCAATATATTGACTGCTTTAATCCATTTAGATAAATCCGGTTGTTTAATTGTTATTTTTGTTTTCGTCATTTATTTTAAATTCTGAGTTATAATAGTCAGGTCTTACATATACCTGAATTGCTTGCGTTTCGCCGGAGTTTTCGTTGTATATTTCCTCTTTCGACAAAATTGTTTTTCCAAAAAGTTTATAATTTGTCCGTTTTATAAAATTAACAAAATCCATTAAATACTTTCTTCAAGCCAAATTAAACTATATTCTGCATGCTGCCCACGGACGGGTGTTATTCCGGCTACTCCCATACTCTGTGTTTTTTGCCCTGAAATAAGCCATTTTTCTCCGTTTTGCTCAATTATCGTTTTAGATTCAAACTTTTCTTTTATCGAACAAAACAAAGCGCCTGATACATTAGATGTATCTTTAGAATTATTAAACGTGCTTGAATTATTCGGGGTTTGAATCAACCCTTTAAAACTTCCTACAACTTTATAGCTTGCAGGTGTTTCAAAACTGCCCTCTTGAAATTCTAAAATATTAATAGGTGTATAATATCTATCAATCATTATTGAACAAACCTAACTTTTTTATAATTCAACTCAATCCCTGCAACTAAACTTTTTGGATAAGCCAAAGCCCCGATTGTAACATCCTCTAAGCTGTAACTGTAATTTCCGACATTTTCTGATTTTAAGCCCGTAACTTTACCTCTTGTAAAGCCGTCATAGTACATCATCTGGCTTATTGCAAGCTCCACATCCTGTGGAAGGTGCATAATATAATAAAAATACGCTTCATTCGGATTAAATCTCGGATTGTCGCTTGAAACGGTATTCCCCTCCACCGTTACATAAGACAAAAAGAAAAATGAATATTGGCTGATATAATCCCAGTTATTTGTCGTTCTTATTTTACATAAATCACCGCTTGATGGGAATTGTGCCACTTCGTGCCACCTTCCTGTATGCCCGTAAAAATCCGTATAGTCATAACGGATTGTAAACCAGTTATTTAGCCATTCGCAAATATTTTGAATTGTCGCATATAAATTGTTTTGCAATTTAAAATCTATATTTTGTTCAATTCTTGTTGCAACTCCGTTTGTAATTTGATAGCTATACCCTTTTTGAAAATTGCAATTACAATCACAATCCAACGTATCAGAGCATAAAAAAGTACCGTTTTGAATTGTCGGTAATGCCCCGATTTCATCATATTCGCCATTCATTTTTATAGAAAATAAATCAATCATTATTTTTCTACCTTTTTAGTTAATTGTGTTTGCAATGCTTTCATTTTTGCCAGTTTTGCCTTTTGCAAGTCCTTATCAAGTGCCATTTCACCAAATTTATATTGCACTCCGTTAATTTCTAAGCCATAAGCGGAATTAGTAACATAAGGCATTAAGGTTACAATATTTTTTTCGTTTATGTATAAGTTTAAGTCTTTAATCAGCATAAAACCTCTTAGAATGGACGTTTACAAGTTAAAATTGTTCTTGTGTTGTTCATATCATCTTCAAGTGCGTAGCGAATATCGTCTATATGGTGATTGTTTTTATCAGGGTATTTGTCTTTAAAATCGCCGTTTTTATCTTTTTCAAGTTCATATAAAGTAAACTCGTCATAAGTATAAGGGCATCTTTTTTTATCAATATAAATTTTAACGAGTTTTTGAAGCCATTTTATACCATATCTGACAGAATCAGCCCCTTTATTTGCCCCTTTTATGTTGAAACCGTTTATTTGAAATTCTGCTATTGATTTTGGCTCGGCTGAATCCGCCGTAATTAAAGTTTGCGTTTTGGGCTTGATAAGTTCCATTGCTCTATCGTTTGTTAAACCGACTTTGTGAAGCTCGTCGTAAATATAAATAGTTTTTCTTGTTTTGTCGTAATATAACTTATTCCATGCCAGAGGGTCAGCAGCAAAGCCCCAGTCTAAACCCTCTCTTAAATTATCAAAATGTGAAATCATCTCATCGGTTATATTAAGATGTTCAACGTTATTGAATATTACTCCGCCCGTTCCTGTTACTTCGCCGAGGTATTCATGGCGATATGCAAGCTCATCAAGTTTTTTTAAAAATTCGGCTTCAATAAAAAATTGATTTCCAAGCCATTCACGGGGTACATCCAAATAGGTTGAATGATTAATTAATCTATCCGCTCTGTCGTGTGTAACTTCTTTATTTACCCAGTTGTTTATATTTTGCGGTGGATTATAGCTTTTAAAACAAATAAATTCGTTTCCGCCACGCATTACAGACTGCTCGGCTTTTCTGACTTCTTCAAGCCCTGAAAATTCGTCTAATTCTTCAAACCAAGTTATTTTATAATATCCGTCTTTTGGTTTAATGGATTTTGTCTTTTTAGCATCATCTAAGCCTCTGAAAGTGATTATTTGCCCTGTCGGAATATAAATAATCCTATAAGGTGATTTGTACGCCTTAAAATAATCTTGAACCCCAAGAGAATTAATCGCCCATAAAATTTGATTATAAACAGATTCTTCTATATCTTTTCCGATTTTGCGGAAACAAATCGCATTACATTCTCTATCTTTTATTATGTTCAAAACAATTTCAATACTAATAAAAGATGATTTTGTTGAGCCTCTGCCGCCTTTGAACCAATAGTGCGTGTGTTTGCGTTCTTTGATGTCTTTGTGTACATCGTAAAATTTTTCAATAATTAAATCTGAAAGCTGTACCATATTTACACATCATCTTTAATAATCGGTGTGTTTTCTATTTTGATTTTTAAATCAAAATACCCTCTCATTTTTGCTAAAGTTTCGCCGGCTTTTATGCGGTCTTTAGGTGTAACCTGTTTTGTAATTATTCTGGCTTCACTGCAACCGTCCCCTGTTCCCTCAACGGTAACACATTCTTCTTGTATTTCGCCACGCATTAATTTTGTTAAGGTTTCTTGTATTTCTTGAGCATCTGCAATGTTTTTGTTTTTGATTTCAAGTTCTAATTCTTTTAGCCTCGTTTTAATCTCGTTATTTTGCATTAACTTATAGGCGTTATTGTCGATTGTTTCGTCTTTCATATTTTGGCAATTAAATGCCTTTTTATAAGCCTGTCTTTGATTGCCTAACTTTGCCATTTCCTGACAAAATTTTTCTCTTTTGGGTGTTAAATCTTTTGCCATAAGATATACTCTTTATATACAAATCTCTTAATTTTTTGTCTAACCTCGGGAATTTTTAATACCAAAACCAAAAACCGATATAATTTTTATATAAAAATAAAACCCCCATAATTGAGGGTTGATTATAACCATTACTATTATATTTTTTCAATTAAAGTTCTTTGTTTACTTATTAGCTCTTTTTCATTATTAAAATTGGTTCTAAACGTTTTCCATACGTTTTTATGTTTTTGATAAGTGCCATAGTAAAAAGATTGATTTGCGTTTGTTCCTTGCTTAATATTTTCTAATCGTTTTTTCCAAGCTAAAAA
>JAZNKV010000018.1:0-39702 GCA_045578765.1 Christensenellaceae bacterium
ACGTAATAGGATATCCGTCACCGTAAGCCATTAATGAAAATCTCGGCTTTGTAAATAGAAAATTAAATATCAATACGCTTGCTACCGAAGAAAATCCCCACGCTAATTTACTGCTCGTAACTATAGATGTTATCAACACACCAAGAATGTAAAGCGTTATGATATTAGCTTCAGAAAAGCCAAGATGGGCAAAAAATAGTCCAATTAAAGAGGCAACTATAATTACTCCAAGACTTATTGCAAGGTCTTTGACAATAGACAAAGTATTTGTTTTCTTAAATAAAGCTACTTTTTGTTCTCTTAAAACAGAATCAGCATCAGGAATAATATGAATATCTATATTCGTAGCAAGGGCAATCAATTTATCCGCAAGAGTAGGTTTTCGTATAATTCCCGCTCTTTTCGTTGCATTTCTACCGATAACGATTTTGGTAGCCCCTGACGTTTTTGCGTATTCAGCCATTTGAAGCGCTACGTCTTCACCATAAACGGTCACAATCGTTGCTCCCATTCGTTCTGCAAACTTTATATTATTTTGTAATCGCTTTGCATTTTCCTCTGATAAGACTTCACTTTGGGAAGTTTTTATATACAACGCAGTAAGATTAGCGTCAAACGCTCTTGCCATTTTCGATGCAGTTTCAACAATTTTTGAATTGGAAGGAGCAGAAGATAGCCCAACTAAAATATGCTCTTTTTTCTTGGATTGTTTTTCCGCATTTTGCACCATACTTCATCTCCTTTTTATTTTTTACATTTCTATTATAACATATCTTTTCAAAAAAATCTATTACAACCTATGCGCCTTAATTGTTTTATCATCACAAAAGTCATCTTCATTGGAAATAACTACTTTCATCTTACCACCTTTTTCTTTAACCCTTTTTATGTCTGAAAGGATTTCTTCGTCCGATGCATCTTCGTTATGCATGATTCGTGTCGGTTTTTCTTCATCTTCTCTAAAATACGGTTTATACTTTTTATTCAAAAATTCGTCAAGACGTTTCATAACGAAAAAACCGAACACAAAAATAGCCAACACAGTTATTACTAATAATATATCTCTTAATACTTCGTTTTCCATTATGTAACCTCCTTATAAGTTTGTATTTTTACCGCTTTTATATATTAAAGCATTTTTTTAATGCTTTATACTCTCCACACACGAGCAACGTTTTCTTTGACGTTAGTACAGTGTCAGGCGCAAACATTGCGTTTATTTTTCCATTTTCCTTAATCGCTATGATATTAACGTTATATTTCTTACGTATATCAATTTGCAAAATGCTTTTACCTATCCACTCTTTGGGAACGGATACTTCAAATATCGAACAAGATTCATCAAGTTCTATATAATCAAGAATATGGTCTGCACTATATCGAATCGCCATCCAAGACGCAAGTTGCTTTTCAGGATAGACTATTTCGTCCGCACCGTTACGTAATAGGAATTTTGCCTGCCCATCGCGTTCAGCACGCGAAACAACTTTCTTAGCTCCAAGTTCTTTCAACAAACAAGTGGTTTCAAGCGAACTTTAAAAATCCCCACCGATTGTAACGATACAAACGTCGTAATTATCCACGCCAAGCGAACGTAAAAATAATTCGTTTGTACTATCGCCAATTTGTCCATTAGTTACAATAGGCATAATCTCATTGACCTTTTCTTCGTCGTGGTCAACTGCCATAATTTCGTGTCCAAGTTCGTTTAATTTCATAGCAATATGCTTTCCAAAACGACCAAGCCCAATAAGCAAAATTGATTTTTTCTTCATATATCTTCTCCTTAACCTACCGTTATGTTATCTATTGGCAACTTTGAAACTTGTTTTTTATTTCCACCTAAAGTTGCATATATAAGGGTTAACCCGCCAACACGACCAAAAAACATCAAAATCATCAATATTATTTTCGATATTATCCCAAGAGATGGCGTAATACCTAGAGTTAATCCAACCGTACCGATTGCCGATGCCGTTTCAAAAAGGCATGTCATAATTGGCAACCCTTCAATGGAACTCATTATCATTCCGCCAAGCACAAACAACGTTACGTACATCAATAATATTGCAATAGCATTCTTAACAGTAGCATCATCTATTCTACGTTTCATAAGTTCTGCACTGTCTTTTTTCTTGAATACGGATATTGCAGATGAGAATAATACCGCAACCGTAGTCGTTTTCATACCGCCTGCCGTAGAACCCGGCGAGCCTCCAATTAACATAAGAATTATCATAAGCAACAAGCCTGTTCCACTAATAGCGGTTATATTTGCCGTATTAAATCCTGCCGTTCTCGGGGTTATGGCTTGAAATAAAGAAACGAGAATTCTTTCACCTATCGGTAAAGTAGTAAACTCAAAGAAAAAGAAATAAACAGAAGGAAAAAGGATTAAAAGTCCCGTTACAAGTAGAACGACTTTACTTTGAGTTCTATATTTCTTTACTCTCCATTTATGTTTGCAAACGTCTTCCCATACAAGAAAACCAATACCGCCTATTACAATTAATAGCATAACAGTTATACTAATTATGGGTTGTGCAGAAAAATTTGTTAGCGAACTGAAATCTCCACTTTTCGTCCCCATAATATCAAACCCCGCATTGCAAAATGCAGATACAGAGTGAAATATTGCCATCCAAATTCCTTCAACTCCATAATCTTTACAAAAGATAGGCAACATTATTAAAGTTCCGATTAGTTCTATAACAAATATTCCTTTTATTATAAAGCCAACTAAACGAACTATGCCGCCTACGCTTGGAGCAGATATTGCTTCTTTCATCGTGCCACGACTAAAAAGACCAATTTTTTTACCTGAAAGTAGCGCAAACGATATCGCTACCGTTACAATACCCATACCACCGATTTGGATTAAAATCAATATTATTATTTGCCCAAAAATCGTCCAATGCGTTGCCGTATCAAAAACAACTAACCCAGTCACACATACAGCTGACGTTGACGTAAACAAAGAATCAATAAAGGAAGTCCATTTCCCCGATTTACTTGATATAGGAAGGCAAAGCAAAAATGCTCCAATAAAAATTACTGCTGCAAAACCGAGTAAAATAATTTGAAAGGAAGATAATTTGAATTTTGTTTTAACTTCCATAAACACACCTCTAGAATATCTTTCTTCGCTAATTATTGTACTATATTTTTTATAAAGAATACGTTATGATTTTTCTCGTCGGCATTAAGATTGTATAAAGAAAACTCTCGCCATTTAATAACGAGAGTTAAACAAAAAAATCAGACCCCGTAATGGAATCCGATTTTTCTCCGCTTGAAAGTGCAATTTCCTATAAATTTTTAATGTTTCAAAAAATCCCTTATAGGGAACGCCTTTTGTCCTCTTTTATTTTTGGTGGACTTGGGCGTGTGAAATACGCACCGAGGACACCAAGTATTATTAGGGCTCCCGAAAAGATTCTGCAACGCAAAAGATTTTTGGGAAAAAGGAGAAGCCCGCTGTCTGTCGTGCAGTTTGCTATTGCAAACTGCTGACGTAAGGCGGTGCTTCGACGTGGTGGAGATGTGGGGACTTGCACCCCAGTCTTGAACGCTTCAAAAAGATTTTCTACATACTTAGCCAACCGTTAGTTTTAGTGGCAAGTTAGGTGGTTAGCGACCAGCGCTTGCCCTTTGATTTCTTTAGTCTATAACGTAAGCGAAATCAAACCGACGCTACAGTTCCCCGACTTGTTGACGCCTTTACCCTTTCCATCGGGAGAGAAAGAGCAAGACGTACGCAATTACGCTGCGTATGCTAATTGTTGATTGTTAGCATTTAAATTTAAGTTCCGTTTTTACGAAGCCGAGCCTTCGGTATGCTTATATCCGTTATCGGTCGCCCAATCGAATCTAAAACACCCCCGTAAAAGAAAAGACTTTTGCCCTTTCTTTTAGTATGTTTTATAGCTAAATGTTTTCAATATTGTACGGTGTGAGTTGATATACGTAGTGGTTAAGCCAATTCATATAAATAAGGTTAGCCGTTGAAACCCAACTCATTTTAATTTCGCCTTTATTGCCGTTTACGTAATAATTTTCTGGCGGATTAATGGGTAAACCTTTTGCCAAATCGCGCTTATATTCAAGCTCTAACGTATCCCTATCGTACTCTGCGTGACCAGTTATAAATATGAACTTGTTGTCCTTAGACCTGATGATTGATGCGCCTGCATCTTTTGAGCTTGCCAATAAAACTAAGTCTTTGCAGTTTTTAATATCTTCTTCGTAAACAGTAGTATGACGTGAGTGTGGCATAAAAAACCTATCGTCAGTACCCTTTAACAATTTATCGTACTTAACAAGCTTTTTGTGCTTGTATACACCGAAAAGCTTTTTTTCTAATATATGCTTTTCGATACCGTAATAGTAATGAAGCCCCGCCTGAGCGCCCCAGCAAATAAAGAGCGTGCTTGTTACGTTGGTTTTTGCAAACTCAAAAATTTCTTTAAGTTCTGCCCAATACTTAACTTCGCTAAACTCCATTTCTTCAACGGGTGCTCCGGTAATGATCATACCGTCAAATTTTCTATTCTTTATGTCCGAAAAAGATTTATAAAACCTTTCAAGATGTTCTAACGGCGTGTTTTTCCCCACGTAAGTTTCAGTGCTTACTAGAGTTATATTCACTTGCAACGGAGAGTTTGAAAGCAAGCGCATAAGTTGTGTTTCCGTTACAATCTTTGTCGGCATAAGATTAACTATTGCAATCTCTAGCGGTCTTATGTCCTGCGTTTTTGCGCGAGCATCGTTTATTACGAATATATTCTCCGACTGCAATATTTTTGAAGCCGGTATGTCTTTTGGAACTATAATAGGCATGTTTGCCCCCTTCTAAAGTTAAATTTGATCAAGTGCTTGCTTAATATCGTCAATTAAATCGTCAGCGTTTTCTATACCGCATGAATATCTAATAAGTGTAGGCGGAATTCCAGCAGCCTCTAATTGCGCGTCAGTCATTTGACGGTGTGTTGCATTTGCTGGGTGTAAGCAACAAGTTCTTGCATCAGCAACGTGCGTTTCTATAGCGGCAACTTTCAAGCTCTTCATAAACTTTTCAGCAGTCTTTCTATCGCCCTTGACAGAAAAACTGATTACTCCGCAAGAGCCGTTTTTAAGATACTTTTGACCAAGTTCATAATATTTATCTTCTTTTAAGCCACAATATCTAACCCATTCGATTTTGTCGCTAGAAGCTAAGAATTCTGCCACCTTTTGCGCGTTTTCACAGTGGCGCTTCATTCTAACGTGCAAGCTTTCTAAACCAAGATTGATATAAAATGCATGTTGGGGTGATTGGATTGAGCCAAAGTCACGCATGAGCTGAGCGGTTGCTTTGGTAATGAACGCACCCTCTTTACCAAACTTTTCTGCGTAAATTATTCCGTGATAACTATCGTCGGGAGTGGTTAACCCGGGGAATTTTTCTTTATTTGCCATCCAGTCAAACTTGCCAGCGTCAATGATTGCACCACCAACTGATACGCCGTGTCCGTCTATGTACTTAGTGGTCGAATGTGTTACGATATCCGCACCCCATTCGATAGGACGACAGTTTATAGGCGTTGCAAAAGTATTGTCAATAATGAACGGAACGTTGTGCTTGTGCGCAACGCGTGCAAAAAGTTCAATATCTAAAACCGAACAAGCGGGGTTTGCAATAGTTTCACCAAACACAGCTTTGGTGTTAGGTCTAAACGCCGCGTCAATTTCTTCTTCGGTACTGTCAGGCGAAATAAAAGTAAAATCAATGCCCATCTTTTTCATTGTAACAGCAAAAAGGTTGAAAGTTCCGCCATAAATTGCTGAGCTTGAAATTACGTGGTCCCCACAGTTTGCAACGTTAAAAATTGAATAGAAGTTTGCTGCTTGACCTGATGACGTGAGCATTGCCGCCGAACCGCCTTCAAGTTCGCAAAGTTTTTTTGCCACTAAATCGTTTGTGGGATTTTGAAGCCTTGTATAAAAATAACCGCTTGCTTCTAAGTCAAAGAGCTTGCCCATATCTTCACTCGTATCATACTTAAACGTGGTGCTTTGGTAGATGGGTATTTGTCTTGGTTCGCCGTTTTTAGGCGTATATCCGCCTTGAACGCAAACTGTTTCTATTCTCTTTTTGTTTGCCATAATATTTTCTCCTTTTGGGTTGCTTTATGATTTATTTGTAATTTTTTATCTCACGTTCTTTTTCACGCATTCGGTCCTTTTCCATAATCGAACGCTTTTTGTCAAAGGTGTGTTTGCCTTGGCACAGCCCTAACTCCACTTTAATTAGCGATTGCTTAAAATAAAGTTTTAACGGAACTAGAGTTAAACCTTTTTGTTCAACCTTGCTTTTAAGTTTGATTATTTCTTCTTTATGGAGCAGTAACCGCCTATCTCTACGAGAATCACGCGTGTTGAAAGCCCCTGATTTGTCGTACACGGCTATATGCATATTCTTAATTAGCATTTCACCATTATGTACCACGCAAAAACTGTATTTTAGATTTGCGCTACCTAAGCGGAGCGACTTAACTTCTCCACCCTCTAGCGAAATACCCGCTTCAATGCGCTCTAAAATAAAATATTCGTGGTTGGCTTGCCTATTTAGGCAAATTACGTTGTCTTTCATATTTTACTCACTTATATTATTTTACTACTTTACGTAGTATTTTGCAAGCATACTATTAAAATTATTGGCTTGCTAAAACAAATTCTGCTTTCTTTTCACCCATATTTATTCCAGCAACTGTTATTTTTAGCTTTTGACCAATCTTATAAGTCGTTTTTCCGTCACTAAGGGTATAGCTTTTTGCGTCGTAAATAAATTTGTTTCTGCCATGTTTTAGGTTTTCTATTTTAATTAAACCTTCAATCCCATTTTCAAGCTCAACGAAAACGCCAAAGCCCGTAACACCACTAACAACACCTTCAAAATCTTCACCAACAAAGTCGCTAATATACATAAGTTTATAGTAGTCGTCAACGGCACGCTCGGCTTCAATAGCATTTCGCTCTTTGTTCGACGATTGCGTTGATGCTGAAAAAACAAACTCGCCATATTTTTCTGTTAAGTTAGTTTTCCCAACTAAAAACTCTTTAATTATTCTATGAATAACTAGGTCTGGATACCGCCTAATTGGCGACGTGAAGTGGCAGTAATGCTTTAGCGATAAGCCGAAGTGCCCAACGTCAATTGGTGAATACTTTGCTTTTTGCATTGAGCGGAGCATTACTCTGTTTATGAGCGTATACGTTGGCGTGCCTTCGGCGCGTTTTAAAATTGTTTGAAAGTCTTTCGGGTACACGCCTTCTTTATTTCTACGGGCGTTTATACCAAGCCCTTTTAAGAACTCGTAAAAGTTTTCTAATCGTTCTTCGCTAGGATCTTCGTGTATGCGATAAATAAAGGGCTGTTCTAAATAGTACATATACTCGGCAACAGTGCAATTTGCAAGTATCATAAACTCTTCAATAATTCTATGCGCTTTATTTCTAGAGTTTGCCGTTACGTTAATTTGACCTTTTTTATCTACGGTAATGGTGCTTTCTTTAACGTCTAAATCAATACTGCCTTGAGTATCTCTTCTTTCAATGAGTATATCGGCAAGTTCGTTCATAAGCATAATTTCTTTTACTATATTTTTATGCTTTTGTATCAATTTTTCATCACCGTCTATGATTTTTTGTACATTTGTATACGTCATACGCGCATTAGAATTAATAACCGACGGCGTTATTTCATAATCACAAACCTTGCCCGCCTTATCAACCGTCATAACACAAGAAAGGGTTAATCGGTCCTCACCTTCTCGAAGCGAGCACACGTCGTTACAAAGCATATCGGGTAGCATAGGAATAACGCCCTCTGGAAAATATACGCTTGTTGCACGATCAAAAGCTTCCTTGTCTATTGCCCCGCCCATCTTAACGTAATGACTAACGTCCGCAATATGAACACCCAAAATATACTTTCCGCTCTTTAATTTTTCAATAGAGATTGCATCGTCAAAATCGCGTGCGTCTTCCCCGTCAATCGTCATTGTTATTTTATTGCGAAAGTCTTTTCTATGTTTAATATCGTTATCGCTAACTTTGACAGCCACGCTTTTCGCTTCTACAATTACTTCTTTTGGGAACTTTTCAGGCATTTTATAAGAATACATTATTGATTTTAGTTCAGCTTTTCTTTCAAACTGCCTACCAAGAACTTTTGATATAATCCCCTCTGGATTTTGTCTTTTTGGATAAGAAAGTATTTTACAAACAACTTTATCACCCGATTTTGCCCTTAAGCCTTTTCCAAACGGAATAAACACATCACAAAAATACTTACTGTCATCAGGGGTAACAAACCCACCGCTTTTGCAAGTAAAATACGTTCCTACAACTTCGCTAATTCCTCGTTGTAAAACTTTTAACACCCTTGCTGTTGTGCGCTGACCTTCACCCCTTGTGCGTTCTGCAACAACAATATCGCCGTGCATTGCGCCTTTCAAATCGGAGTGCGGAATAAAATAGTCTTCACCACCGTCAGTTGGCATTAAAAAGGCAAAACCACGCTCGTTGCCTTGCAATTTCCCTTCAATAAAATTTCTTTTCATTTAACTATCGTTTACCTCACTCAATATGTAAACACCTATAAAGATATTATGAACCTTTTAATAATAAAAATAGGCCCGACAATGCCGGACCTACTAAAAAACGTTTTACTTTTTATTAAGCTTATGCAAAATATGCAACTATTGCAAAAACAACGCAAAGAACACCAAAAATAATACTACTTACCACGGTAAGTTTTTTCATTTTGTGTTCAAAGGTCTTGCTTTTATTTTTGCTCAAAAAAGTTTCAGTTTGTCCGCCAAGTGCGCCAACGCCTGATGAGTTACCGGGTTGGAACATGACAACTAATATAACGAAGATAGCACAAATAGTCATAATTACTAAAAAGATGGGCTTAATAATATCATGCCAAATACCCCATCCCGCTGTTCCGCTAACATTTGCCATCAACATACTTAAAATGTTCATAAATTATCTCCTTAACCGTTTATTATTAAACGTTAACAATGCTAATTATATCAAATAAAATTGCTTTTTTCAACTATTTTTAACGGCTTTATTTGGTTTTTAGCCGATAATTAAAGATTTTCCGCTCATTTCACTGGGAACTGGTAAATCCATCATGTCTAAAAGCGTGGGCGCTACGTCAGCCAAAATACCGTCATCACGAAGGTTTACACCTTTAAGCTTTTCACTTACAACGATAAACGGAACTTTGTTTGTGGTATGTGCGGTGAATGGTGAACCGTCTTCAGCTATCATTTTGTCCGCATTACCGTGGTCGGCTGTTATAATTGCTTGACCACCCATTGCAAGAATTTTATCAACCACTTTTATCATACACTCATCAACTGTTTTAACAGCTTTAACAGCAGCATCAAACACGCCTGTATGACCAACCATATCACAGTTTGCAAAGTTCAAAATCATAACGTCATACTTACCGCTATCTAATAACGCGATTGCCTTTTCAGTTACTTCATATGCGCTCATTTCAGGTTGTAAGTCATATGTTGCAACCTTAGGTGATGCGATAAGTTCCCTATCTTCTTTTGCGTTTGGCGCTTCTACACCACCGTTAAAGAAGAAGGTTACGTGAGCGTATTTTTCCGTTTCTGCAATACGAAGCTGGTCTAAATTTAATGAAGAAATATATTCACCTAAAGTGTTGGTTAATACTTGGGGCTTAAATGCTATTCTTACGTTCGTAAAACTTGCGTCGTATCTTGTAAAACAAACGTAAACGGGGTCAATAAATCCGCTTTTCCTTTCAAAACCATCAAATTCTTTTTCGCTCATTGCGCGGGTAATTTGACGAGCACGGTCAGGACGGAAATTGAAGAAAATTATGCTATCGCCTTTTTCAATCAAGCCAATGGGCTTACCGTCACTTACAACGTGTGCAGGTATAACAAATTCATCAGTAACACCGTTTTCGTAAGAGGCACGAACGTAACTTTCAGCATCTTCTATGAGTTCGCCTTTAGCTTCGGTCATCATATCGTATGCTTTTTCTACTCTATCCCAACGGTTATCTCTATCCATAACGTAATATCTTCCGCCAACGGAAGCAATTTTACCAAAAGAAAGTTCGTTCATTTTTTCTTTCAAACTTTTAATAAAGTCAGCACCGCTCGTGGGCGAAACGTCACGCCCGTCTAAGAAACAGTGAACGTAAACGTCATCTAAACCTTGCTTTTTAGCAAGCTCAATAAGAGCGTAAAGGTGTGTAATATGGCTATGAACACCACCGTCAGACAACAATCCGTAAAGGTGGAGTTTTTTGTTTTTCTTTTTAGCGTTTTCAATAGCAAATAAAAATTCTTCGTTATTAAAGAAATCGCCATCCTTTATAGACTTGGTAATACGGGTAAGTTCTTGATAAACTATTCTTCCAGCACCCATGTTTAAGTGACCAACTTCAGAGTTACCCATTTGTCCTTCGGGTAGACCAACGTCCATTCCGCTTGCACCGATAAGTGTTGAAGGATATTCTTTCATTAAACGGTTTACGTTACCACTCATTGCGCAAGAAATTGCATTTCCTTTCTTTTCGCAACTACTGCCGTATCCGTCCATAATAATTATACAACTTGGTTTTTTCATTTTATTATCCTTATAAAAGGCACAAGTTTAATTGTGCCTTCTTTTGATTTTTTGTTTGTTTATGCTTTGTAGTTTACGATTCCAGCAAAGTCTTCAGCTTTTAACGCTGCGCCACCGATTAAGCCACCGTCAATATTTCTCATTGCCATAAGTTCTTTTGCGTTAGAAGGTTTCATACTCCCGCCGTATTGAATACGGAGTGCTTTTGCAACTTCTGCGCCCCAAGTTTTCTTAACTAAGCTTCTAATATAGCCGATAGTTTTGTTTGCATCTTCAGCCGTAGCAGTTTTGCCAGTACCGATAGCCCAAACAGGTTCGTATGCAATAACGATATTTGAAAAATCAGTAACGTCCTTAAAGCCTTCAAGAACTTGCTTCTTTAATACCTTTTTGGTTTTGTTCTTTTCTCTTTCAACGAGAGTTTCACCAACACAAACGATAGGTTTAAGGTCTTTAGCAAGAGCTTGCTTTAATCTCATGTTAACACTTTCATCAGTTTCGCCGAAGTATTGTCTTCTTTCGCTGTGACCGATAATAACGTATTCAACGCCGATTTCTTTAAGCATATCTGCAGAAATTTCACCAGTGAAAGCACCGCTATCTGCCCAAGCAACGTTTTCAGCGCCGAGTTTGATTTTTGAGCCTTTGATTGCTTCTGCTACAGCCCATAAATCAGTGTAAGGTACGCAAACAACCACTTCGGGTTTAGATTTTGCTACTAATGGTTTTAAGTTGTTTATAAGTTCAACTGCTTCTTTTGCAGTTTTATTCATTTTCCAGTTGCCAGCGATAATAGGTTTTCTCATTTTCAAGTCTCCTTTAGTTAATTATTTATTGTTTAAGCATTCAATACCCGGAAGTTTTTTACCTTCAAAAAGTTCAAGTGAAGCACCGCCACCGGTTGAAATATGGCTCATTTTATCAGCATAACCGAGTTGAGTTACAGCAGCCGCAGAGTCGCCACCACCGATAATGGTTGTTGCGCTGGTTTCTGCAAGAGCTTTTGCTACAGCTATAGTACCCTTTGCGAACACTGGGTTTTCAAACACGCCCATAGGTCCGTTCCAAATAACAGTCTTTGCACTCTTAACTTCGTTTGCGTAAAGTTCAGCAGTTTTTGAACCGATATCAAGACCCATTTGGTCAGCAGGAATTTCTGTAACTGCATATTCCTTGCTGTCGATAGTAGCGTCAATGGGATTGGGGAATTCTTTAGCAACGTTAGCGTCAACGGGAAGAAGAAGCTTTTTGCCAAGAGATTCAGCTTTTGCCATCATTTCTTTGCAGTAGCCGATTTGTTCATCATCAACAAGTGAAGTACCAACTTCATAACCCTTTGCCTTTAAGAAGGTATATGCCATACCGCCACCGATAATAAGCGTATCACACTTTTCTAAAAGGTTAGAGATAACTTTTAATTTATCAGCAACCTTTGCGCCACCTAAAATAGCAACGAAAGGATGAACAGGGTTTTCAAGAGCATCAGCCATAACTGAAAGTTCTTTTTCAATAAGGAAACCGCAAACAGCCGTATCTACAAAGCCGTATTCAGCGATTGCTGCAGTGGTTGCGTGTGAACGGTGTGCAGTACCAAAAGCGTCATTAACGTAAACGTCACAATAGGTTGCGAGCTTTTTGCAAAGCGCTTCATCACGCTTTTCTTCGCCAGCCATAAAACGTGTATTTTCAAGAAGAACAACTTCACCATCTTTAACGTTTGCTACAGCGTTATCAGCACTTTCCCCAACAACGTCCTCAGCAAAAACTACCTTTTGGCCGAGCTTTTCACTAAGCTTTTCGGCTACGGGACGGAGTGTGAATTTTTCTTTATCCTTTAATGCTTTTTTAAGGAATTCTGCTTTAGCAGTTTCCTTTTCAGCTTCGGGAAGTGCATCTACGATTTTCTTTTCTTTTTTCGTTAAAGAAAAACCTTCGGTTAAAATGTTGTGGGGCTTACCCATGTGTGAGCAAAGAATAACCTTTGCGCCTTGTTCAATCAAATATTTGATTGTGGGAAGTGCACCGTTAATACGCGTTTCATCAGTAATAACGCCGTCTTTCATGGGCACGTTAAAGTCTACCCTTACAAGACACTTTTTGCCTTTTACTTGTACGTCTTTAATCGATTTCTTGTTCATATCGTTCTCCTATGGTTTTAATGTATTTTTACCAAATTTTGTTATATTTAGTCATCTTTAGTATTATATAAAAAATATCCGCACGTTGTCAATTAAAACGGCGGATATTGTTTACTTTTATTATTATTTTGATGATCTATACTGCTTAATGCTGAACGCAACGTTGGTTATATGGTCACTAACTCTTTCTAAATTTGAAACGGTTTGTAAAAATACTGAACCCGTTTGAGCCGTGCACGCGCCCTTCTTGAGTCTATCAATATGGCGATGTTCAAGTTCCTTGCTGTATTCGTCAACGCTCTCTTCAACTTCGGCAACGCTAGTTAAAAGAGAAAGATTTCTATCGTCAAACGCTGTTATTGCACGCACGTAAAGGTCGTTAAACCTATTGGTAAGTTCGGTCAATTCTGCCTTTGCATCTTCGCTAAGTTCAAGATCTTCTTCTCTTAACTTTTGCGCATACTCCATAATGTTTTCAGCATAGTCACCTATTCTTTCTATATCCGAAACAACGTGGTAGTATGAACCTATCTTTTTATCGTCTTCATCCGATAAATCTTTACCCATAAGCTTTGTTAAGTATGCAACGATATTTTTGTTTAAGTGGTTAATTAAATCTTCGTTTTCTTCTATAACTTTGCTGTTATCAACCTTTTCATTGAGTAACATTTCAATAGCGTTATTTATGTTGCCTTTTGCAACGTCGGCCATACGTACGATTTCTTTCTTGGTGTTTCCTGCTGCGATAGGCGGTGTTGATAAAAGACGTTCGTCAATAAACTGGAATTTATATTTTTTATCAACTTCTTCAACCTGTTTATCTGGAATAATCAAACATACAAGTTTAACAACGTATTTACTAAACGGCAAAAGTAATAGCGTAGTCACAACGTTAAACAGAGTATGGAAGATTGCTATTTGTTGACCGACGTCACTGGACATTGATGCAAACAAAACCCTTACTTCGCCTTTCAAAATCCACAAAGGAACAATAAACAACAAACAACCAAAGGTGTTGAACGCCAAGTGAACAAAAGCAGTTCTCTTTGCGTTAATGCTTGTGCCCGCAGATGACATTATTGAAGTTACACAAGTACCGATATTTGAACCGAGAGCAAGGAAAAGCGCGTTTTCAAACGAAAGAACGCCTATACTTGCCAATACAACCATTAAGCTGGTTATGGTTGAAGAACTGTGAACAAGTGCAGTTAATACAATGCCGATTAAAACAAGTAGTAACGGAAAATGGTCGCCACCAAAAATCGAAGCTACCCAAGCGTGCGGTTGTTTAGTCCCCTCAATGAACATTATTGCTTTAGCATAAGTAGAAATAAATTCTAAACCAACGAAAATTAAGCCAAGACCGCCTAAAATATTGCCGATATTTACTGCTTTTTCGTTTTTCATAAGCGTTGACATAAGCACGCCCACGCAACCGATCATTGCAGCAATCGCGCCTATATCTGCCACGCTTGAAAGCGAAACAATGTGTGCGGTAACCGTTGTGCCGATATTTGCGCCCATAATTACGTTTGTTGCTTGAACAAGCGTTAATAGCCCGATATTAACAAAGCCGACAAGCATAACGGTAGTTGCCGTTGAGCTTTGAATAATACTAGTTACAGCAAGCCCCACGCCCACGCCAGCAAAGCGGTTAGTAGTGATTTTGCCGAGCATCTTTTTCATGCCACCACTGGCAACATGCTCTAAGCCTGCGCCCATAAGCTTCATGCCGAACATCATTACGGCAACGCCACCAAACATAAAAAATATGTTCCAAATCATATTAATTTTTCTCCTGTAATATTATTTCCTACATATACATTTTACTAAATAACCACACGCATAGTCAAATAAAAAACACGCGAAACAAAAAAAATTGCGCGTGCTTTAGTTTATATTCACATTGTCAATTAAAGGTTATCTTTTAGGAATTTCGCCTTCAACGGTCAAATTTGGATAACCTAGCTGACGGAGCGCTTCGTATACTCCCACACAAACTGAATTTGACAAGTTGAGCGAACGGGTTTCGCTCATCATTGGAAGGCGAACGCATTCATCATAGTGCTTTTCTAATAAACTTTCGGGCAATCCTTTAGTCTCTTTTCCAAAAACTAAAAAATCCCCGTCGCTATATTTTGCGTTTGAATGAATTTGCTTTGCTTTTGTAGAAAAAAAGTAAAAGTTTTTGCCGTTATAAAACTTTTCCATTACTTCTTCAATACTGTCGTAATAATAAATATCCACTAAATGCCAATAATCTAAACCCGCCCTTTTTAAGTACTTGTCACTCACTTCGAAGCCTAGCGGGCGAACTAAGTGAAGCTTACTACCCGTAACAGCGCAAGTTCTTGCAATATTACCAGCATTTTGCGGTATTTCCGGTTCAACTAAAACTACGTTAAGTGCCATGTTTTTCTCCTTAGTATCCACAGTGAAAATCACGATATAGTCCGCGCCTACGCGAACTTATAAGGTGATAATCTTTTTGTATTTTTATATTTGTTTTTATAATATCTGCGTTACCGGAATACGCTATCTTTCCGCTTATATCCGCAACACAAGCATAATTTTTTGAACATAACGCCATCGCAACGCCGTTTGCAAACGCACCAGACCTTAACATTATAAGCGGAACGTGATCTTCAAGTTTTTTAAGTAGGCAAATTATAACGTCAGCATCACACAAGGTTAGTACGCGTGCGGTTTCGGGAAAATATAAATCTTCTTGTATGATTATTCCTATTTTTCCTGCGCTTGTATCATAAACCCTAAAATTTCCACCCGCAACAAACTCCCCGTCGTCAATAGCGTGTGCCATATCGGTAACACCCAAAATTTTGCCCTTGTCTGCTATAACTGCAGAGTGACGAAAAACCCCATAAGTATCCGTATCGCACCCACAAACTATTACTGATGATAATTGTTTTGAAAGCCTTGCAACGTCGTGAAAGTATTCGGTTTGACCAGCAAGTTCTTTTTTGTAACTGACAAGTCCAAGCCCGTCACCAAAAACCAACACGTCGTGCTTAGCGACTTGCTCCATCTTTTCTTCAAAAACCGTCGCAAGTGTGCTTGACGTTACAAAGCAAAAATCCATACTAAGCCCCTTGAAAATACATTTAATATTATTGTATTTCTTTTGCAGTTGTTTTGTTAAAGATTTTCATCAATAAGACTAATAATTTCCTTTGTGCTTTTTGCTTGGTTTATTGCGTTTTTAAGTTCCTTTACTCCCAACATACCTTTAAAATAATAAGGCGTAAATTTTCTAAATTCCACCGCTACTCTTTCATCTTGGTTTTTTTTGAGCATTAATGTTATATGTTTTTTTATGTAGTCTTTTAGCGTTTCATTTACGGGCGTGTTCGTTAACTGTGCGCATAAAAAAGGATTCGCTATCGCTCCGCGAGCAAGCATAACGCCGTCAGCCCCAGTTTTTTCCATTATTTCATCAGCGTCGTTTTGTGCAAATATTCCACCGTTTGCTATTACAGGAATAGTTACTGCCTTTTTTGTTTTCTCTATAGCATTAAAATCAACTTCGCCAGAGTAATATGCTTCCCTTACTCTGCCGTGTATCGTGATTAAACTTGCGCCTGCGCCTTGCGCCATTTTTGAAAACTCAGTGGCAATATCGTCACCTATTTTTTGACCCGTACGAATTTTTACGGTTATAATTTTGCCACTTTTAACGCACTCTTTTATTATATTTTCAGCTTTTTTTATATCTAAAAGCAGTGCGCTTCCTTCCCCATTTTTAAACACCTTCGGCACGGGGCACCCCATATTGATATCCACGATTTTAAACGGCTTTAAGTGTTCACTTTCGCATGCAGAGCGCATAAAATACGCGTCTTCCCCAAAAATTTGAACTGCCGTTTGATTTTCCCTGCCATCGCAAAACAAAAGTTCTTTAGAGCCGTTTCCGCCATACATAAGACCTTTTGCGCTGACAAGTTCTGTAAACGCAAGCCCTGCGCCCAAATCAAGCTGACAGTTCCTAAAAGCAAAGTCTGTATACCCAGCCATTGGCGCTAAAAATACGTTGTTTTTAACTTGTACATTCCCTACTAAAAGGGCGTTTACTTTCATTTGCCGTTCCTTCCTTAAATATCATTATTAAGTTTATCAAACAAATAGTAAAATAGCAAGCGATTAAACCGATTGCACCACCGTAAACGTTAATTTTGGGGTTTTTTATTAGCAACACGTTAACCGCCACCTTTACCGCAACGCCTATCCCCATACTTATCAAAGGTTTATAGTTGTTTCCCTTGCCGATAAGAACGGCGTTTAAGGTTTGTGTGAGCGACAATAGCACAATACAAACGGACGTCATTCTTAGTAAATTTATAGCCGTTTGTTTTTCAAATACGGTTAATCTTTTAAATAGTATTTCGATTATAGTCGGTGATAATATCGCCACGCCTATGGCACACGGCAAAGATACAAGCAAAGTTAAAAATATTGATTTTTTTGCGTTTCTAAGTTTGTTTTTTTCACTTTTTTCACCTGAAATTGACGGTATTGCAACAGTTGCAACGCCATAACAAATTGACACGGGCAAGTTGATAACCGTCATAACCACGCCTGAAAGCAACCCAAAAAGCGACGTTGCGTCGGCACGATACGTGCTAATTATGTTTATTATCAAAAAGCTGTCTATAACGTGTGACAATGGAATAATTATACCTATTAGAGTGATAGGTACGGTAGTCTTTATAAGCGTTTTTGCAAGTGGCTTAAATTCGTACTTTATAGGAAGGCTAATCTCGTGTTTACGCTTAAAGAAAACGTATAAAACTAAAAGATAGAAAAAAGCGACCAGCTCTGCAATCGTGATTGCAAACGTTGCGCCGGCCACCGCGCGCGTTAAATCTTGCCTAAAAGCATACGCTAACGCTAAGCCTAAAACCAACTTTATAACCTGCTCTATTATTTGCGAAACGGCGGTGGGTTTCATATCCATAAGACCTTGAAAAAAGCCCCTAAAACAAGATAAAATCGCAACGAATAATACGGCTGGAGATAAAAATAAATATGCGAGCGTTGCCCTTTCGTCACCTTGTAATATAGCAATCGTGTTTGAAAAAACAGCCATTATCACACTGCATATAATTCCAAAAATAGTAAAAATTTTTATACTCACTGACAAATATTCCCTAGCATGAGTTAGTTTTTGTTCGTTGCTTGCTGAAATTAGTTTTGATAAGGCACTTGGCACGCCAGCGCCAGAAAAGTCGAGTAAAAGTGCGTATACAGGAAATACCATTTGATAAATTCCTAGTCCGCTACTACTAATTAGTGCCGTTAGTGGTATACGATATACCGCACCCAATACTTTTGACACAAACGCCCCGACACCAAGATAAGTTGCCCCGCGAATTAAAGTGTTTTTTTGTTTCATATGTAAATAATGACCGCAAAGGTTATCCTTTGCGGTCATATTAAACGGAAGACATCAATCAAATTGCTTGGACAAAAACGTTGCACCAAGTTGAACAATCTTCAAATCGTTAGTGCTGAACTTTTGAGATTTTTCATTGTCAAAAATCACAACCGAACCAAAACAATCACCTGCGCTAATTATTGGTACAATAATCTGATTTTCATACTGAAAGTCGTCATTATCATATAGCGGGATAACCGTTCCACCGTCTACGTTACTTTCATTGACGCTTTTTCGGCTTTCTAAGACCTCTTCCATTTGCTTTGAAATGGACCTACCTATCAATTCTTTTTGTTTGCCTTTGGATATATAGAGCACGTTGTCGGTATCAGTTATTAAACATTTTTTACCTAAAACTTCTTCTATTCCGTTTGCTACTGCAACGGCTAAACTTGAAACGGAATTAACAGGCGAATACTTTTTTAACACCAAACGGTCTTTATCTAGATAAATTTCAAGCGGGTCACCTTCTCTTATACGCAACGTCTTGCGTATCTCTTTTGGTACTACTACCCTGCCAAGTTCATCAATACGTCTTACAATGCCCGTCTCTTGCATGTTTTGTGATTTCCTCCGTCTAAAATCAGTATGTGACGGCTTTTTCATTTTATTCATTAAAAATAAAAAAAGCCTTTTTCACTTTTAAGAAAAAGACTTTTTACTTTTAATTTTGTATTAGGCTACGCCATTAGTTGGCCAGTACCTTAAATCCTTAAACCACTGGGTATCTTTTAATATGCTGTCACTTGCAGAACAAGTTACGTTTACGCCCGCTTTTTCATCCGAAACTACAACTACGTTGCCGTTAAAATCAACGTAATCATCACCATTTGTATAATCTTCGTTAGCCATTGTGTTAACGTAAATCAGTTTAGTGTACGGCGCAATGCGGTTTATAAACTCTTGACGGGGAAAATCGTGCTTGTCGCCTATTGCGCATTGAACAACGCATATTTCTGGCGTTACCATTTGCATTAAATCTTCATTTGTAGACGTTGCAGAGCCGTGATGCCCCGCCTTATATAATTTCACGTGTGATAAAACGCCTGGGTGGTTTGCTTTATAGTAATCCACTAATTTATCTTCACCGCTTTTTTCAAGGTCGCCCGTAAACAAGAACTTCCTATCCCCGTGATAAAATTGAACGCATACTGAGTAGTTATTTTCTTCTTCGCCACTTAATTCGTTCTCATAATAGTAGTTATATAAAACTTCCATCTTTACGTTGCCGTCTTCAGCAAGCTCGTAAACCCTTTGCGCACCGTTTTGGTTGCGATAGCACTCTAATGCCGTATAATGAACTGCACCATCTAACGCAACTTCCGCATCGCGCTTTGCAAGGTAATCGGCATACAACGTGTTTGCTCCACTTGCGGTTTTTAATGCTTTATTTGTCTTTGGAAAATCTATTATAGTTTCACACTTATACAAATCAAAAATACTATTGTTTGCACCAAATCCTGCAATATGATCTTTGTCGCCATGGGTTGCAATAACATACTCTAAAACCCCATCAGTAACGTAATTTTGTAAATAGCTGTTTATATGCGGAACGCCACTTTCAAGGCTTCCCGAGTCAATAAGTATATCGTTATCGCCTGCGCGCACGTAGATACAGTCGCCAGAGCTACCGTTTCCAAGCGTTAAAAAGTGAAAGGATATTGCTCCCTTTGGCGGAGCGGGTTTGTTGAAAAAGTTTTTATATATGTAATAACCACCGATAGCGATTATAATAAAAATTATTGATAATATTAGCGCGGTTGGCGACATCTTTTTGGCTGTTCTAACCGCCCTTTTTACGTCGCTTGATCTTATTTTCCTTTTAGCCATTTTCTATCCTTTATAACAATTTTGCTCTTAAATCATTTTCGCTAAGCGGAGAGAGATACTTTAATGGAATATCATATACTGTTACGCAACCTGTTTGCCCTTCTTTTGCAAGGCGGGCAACAGCTCTTGCGTACGCCGTTAAAACACTGCCCGTAAATTCGGGGTTAGAGTCAAGTTTAAGCGAAAGCTCTAAAACGTGAGCGTTTTCATCAGTTGTATTTCCCGTGCGGAAAACAAAACCGCCGTGTGAAAGTTTTTTCTGCATTTTAAGCACTTCTTCTTCGCTTACGAAATTAACGATTGTATCATAGTCCGCAAAGTAGTTTGGCATGTTTTTAATTTCGCTTTCTATTGCTTGTTTATCTGCCCCGTAGTTTATGGCAACAAAACACTCACGAAGGTGCTTATCTCTTGTTGTTAGGTTGGGGTTTAAACCCTTTCTAACCTCATTTAACGCTTCCGTTTTAGGAATTGTATATTGAATTGCGTTTTTTACGCCAGCAATTCTTCTTATCGCGTCACTATGACCTTGTGAAACACCCTTACCCCAAAACGTGTAATCGTTACCGCAAGGTAAAACGGCACCAAAAAGCATTCTTGCAATAGAGAAAACGCCTGGGTCCCAGCCGATACTGATTGCGCTTAACGTGCCGTTTTCTTTTGCAATTTTGTCAAGCGTATCAAAGTATTGTGGTATTTTTGCGTGTGTATCAAAAGAGTCAACAGTGTTAAAGTCCTTAAGCAATTCTTTTGTTGTGTTAGGTAAATCTGTCGCACTGCCTCCGCAAAGCAACAAAACGTCAACCTTGCCTTTAAACTCAATAAGATTATCTATAGAATAAACGGGATAATCTACAGCGGGTTTAAGAAGGCTTGGATCACGACGGGTAAATATTCCCACACACTCCATATCACTTGCTTTGCTAACAGCAAGGGTTACCCCCCTGCCCAAATTACCATATCCAACTATCGCTACTTTTATCATAATATATTTCCTTTAAGTTTTGTTTACTATATTTTACTTTATATTGTAAAAATTTTCAATGGTTTTACCAAAAGTTTTTTTTATATTTCTTATTAAATACGTTTAAGCCTTTTTTCGCCTTATTAAGTCAAAATTCTATAATATTTGTGTTCATATTTATTATACAATAAAAGTCACTTTAAGGTCAACATCAAGGAGAATTAGCTTGAAAAAATTACGCTCGTTTACTGACGTTTATACTATATCAAAATACCTATGCTTATTTGCGTGTTTTTTAATTTTTAACAGCCTTGAACAACAAGTTTTGCCATATTCTTCAGCAATGCTTGTGTGTGCACTCATAAA
This sequence comes from Christensenellaceae bacterium, assembly GCA_045578765.1. Lineage (GTDB taxonomy): Bacteria > Bacillota > Clostridia > Christensenellales > Borkfalkiaceae > UBA1259. The sequence continues at coordinate 21,419 of JAZNKV010000018.1, forward strand.
CGGCTGTTCGGTTGTTTTATCCCCCTTGTTATACGTTTTAGCGTTTTTGATTTTGGGTAGCCCCGGTCTATTAGGAAGCGCGGGCATTTTTGCCGTATTTTTTATTCCCGTTACGCTTGTTTACCGCAAATTTTCTTTCAAATATAACTGGGAAATACTCTTTTTTACTACAATAGGTTTAACCGGATTCGTTTTGCTTGGCAACACTGCGAAGGAAATAGAAATTGAAAAGAGAATTCTAACTTGTGTTCTAACTGTTTTTTTAACCTTTATTTGCCTTGTCTTTACGAAAGCAATAACTAAAAAAGGACTAAAGTTCAAGTTTGGACATGATGAAACGGCTTCAACTTTAGTGGTCGTTGCGCTGATGGGTTTAGGAATCAGCAACCTTTTATCACCTTTTGTATGGAAAGGGCTGTCTGCGTTTGTTTTGCTTTTAGTTTGTTACGTTTACCGAAAAGGTACAGCCCCAACCGTTGCTTCTGTTTTGGGAATCGCTCTTGCACTATATTATAAAAATTTGAACTACGTTGCTATATTTTTAGTATGGAGCGTGTCAATCGAAAGCATCTTTCCCCTTTCAAGATATGCCGGTGCGCTTGCACTTTTAATAAGCGATTATTTAATGCAAGTATTGTTTAGCGTTTACCCTGATTATCAGCTTATTGAATTTATATCGGTGTTTGTTGGAAGTTGCTTTTTCTGTTTAACGCCCACACTTCTACTTAAAAACATAAAAGAACGACTATATTCTTTTAGGGAAAAACAACTTACAAGGGAAGCTATAAACACCAATAGAACGGCTATTTCTGGAAAACTTTACGATATTTCGGGGGTGTTTACTGAAATGGCTAATGCGTTTAGTTCGTTTAAAGTAAACAATATTACTGAAGACCGCGCAAAAATAATAATGGAAAAACAAATCTATAACGGTGTTTGTAGAGAATGCGCTAACTTTAATAGGTGTAAAGCGATAAACAAAAACTCCGTTTGTTGCATTGATAAACTTATTGATATAGGTTTTGCAAAAGGCAAACTTTCACTAATAGACATGCCCAAAGAAATTGCACAAAATTGCGCTTACCCAAACAGTATTTTATTTGGACTAAACAAGCTTTTAGCTGATTATAGATTAAAACTTTTAGAGCAAGCAAACCTAAACAACGGTAGGGATTTACTCGCCAGCGAAGTTTTGGGCGTGGCGGAAATTTTAAGGGGGTTAGCATTAGAAACGGGCAGTCTTGTAAAGTATCACAGTAGGCTTGAAAGAACGCTTAGCGAGCAACTTTTTAGAGCGGGCTTTTGCATAAACGAATTGCTTGTTTTTGGCGAAAACGATAGGCTTTCAGTAAGCATAGTCACGGCTATGAAAGAATTTTCTATTTCAGGAATACAGTCGGTTATAACCAAAACTTTGGGCGTAAACGTTCAACTTGTTGACAGAGCAAAGATAACCGAAGAAAAATGCTATCTTTCGTTCAGTAAGGCAGTTGAATACGACGCTGTTTTTGGCGTTGCGAACGTTGTTAAAGACGGCTCAAGTGAGAGCGGGGATACTCATTCTGTAATGAGAATTTCAAACGACAAATTCCTTTTAGCTTTGTCCGACGGAATGGGTAGCGGTGAAAAGGCAAACGCAGTTTCTTCAGCATCACTTTCACTCATTGAAAGTTTTTATAAGGCGGGGCTACAGAGCTCTTTAATTTTACAAACGGTAAACAAACTACTGTCCATAAATACTGAGGATACGTTTACTGCTTTAGACGTATCTATAATAGATTTTAAGAATTGCTCTGCTGACTTTATTAAATATGGTGCACCATACGGGTTTATCATAAGTGATAATGGCATAAAAATAGTTGAAGGCAATACCCTGCCTCTCGGTATTTTAGACCAACTAAAGCCATCGGTTGCATCAACAAGTCTTGACGGCGGAGATATGATTGTTTTGATTACTGACGGGGTTGCAGACGCATTTTCTTCTTCGGGAGAAATTATAGATTTTCTACGTACCGTTCCCGCAAAAAACCCACAGACCTTGGCTGATGATATTTTGAAAAAAGCGCTTGAAAAAAGCGGTGGCAAAAAGAACGACGACATGACCGTTTTAGCCGTTAGAGTTTATAAAAAAAGCGTTGCTTAGCTTTGTTAAAATAAAAAATCAACCCCAAACTATGTTTGGGGTTTTTGCTATCTTAAAAGATTTTACAAGTTAAAATATTTCTAATATTTTTTCTTCTTTTTCTTTGTAGTCAGCATACAAAGTTTTATAACTATCGTCAGTTTCAGTATACGTTTTGTTTTTAACAACAAGCCTTTCGCATGCCTTGTTAACACTATCAAAAACGTTTAGTCCAACACCTGCAAAAATCGCACTGCCTAAGCACGCTGTTTCGTTCTCTTTCAACGTAACAACCGCCTTGTTCAAAACCTGACTTTTAATAGTGCACCAAACGTCACTCTTTGCGCCACCGCCCATTGAACGAATTTGATTTACGTCAACGCCCAAAAAGTCAACGTATTCTTTTATCATATACGCAACAGATTCCATTATAGCGCGGGCAAAATGCGCCCTTTCATGATTTAATTCTAAGCCGAAGAAAACACCCTTTGCATCTGGAATATTGTTTGGCATAACTGTTCCGCAAAGATGTGGAACACATATGAGCCCTTCACAGCCTGCCGGTACGGCGTTTGCCATTTTGTTTATATCGTCATAGTTTAAGTCCGCACAGAAATTACGCTTAAACCATTCCAAGCATGCTCCTGCCGTGGGCGAAAACATAAGCATACAATACAACCCTTTTCTAAGGTAGTAAGAAGAAACCTTCATACCACTAACGTAAGGTGGGAACTTTTGAGTTAAAGCACATACTGCAAGCGCAGTCCCTGTTGTTTCGCTCATAATACCTTCTTCTATAACGCCTGCGCCGGTTATGCCGGCAACTTGGTCAAGGGCGCTGGTAGCAACCTTTATGCCCTTATATTCGCCAATAATTTCACCACTTTCTTTTAACTCAGGAAGGTTGCTTGTTGTAATTCCTAAATAGCCTAAAATCTCAGGGATATATTCGCCTGTATGAACGTTCATCAAAAGTGATGATGAGTAGAGTGAGCGTGATGCACACGCCTTCCCTGTAATGCGATATAGGATATAATCTTCTAAAAGCAAAAATTTATCTGCTTTTTCAAAAATTTCGGGCATATTTTCTTTAAGCCACCTAATTTTTGGCGCGGGATAGCCTGCGGGAATTTCCGCTTGCCCCGTAAGATTATAGATTTTTTCAAGCCCGAATAGCTTTTCCATATCCTTTGCTTGTTCTTCCGCCCTATTATCAAGCCATATAATTGCGTTCATAAGCGGTTTTCCGCATTTATCTATCACAATAAGCGTTTCGCCTTGAGTGTCAATCGAAAGTGCATCAACGGTAAATTTATCGGTAATTTCTTTAACAGCCTTTTCAAATATATTAAAAAACTCTTCCGCATCAAATTCAATAAACTCACCCTTAGTTATAAGCTTGTATTGTGCACTAGTTGATGCAAGCCTATTGCCATTTTCATCAAACAAGCACGCCTTTAATGCAGTTGTTCCAAAATCTACGCCAAGTAAATTTGCCATCTTTATCTCCTTACTTAATCTTTTACAATTACTTTTCCGTTTTCGTCCTTTAAGGTTAAAATACCATCTTCAAGTACAATATAACTTGACGGTGTGTTGTTTTTGGGAATTGATAGTGAGCCTGTGTTTGCCACTATAACACCCTCTTGTTTTTCAATAAACCCCGTATGAAAATGTCCGTAAATTATACCGTCAAACTTTGTTGATGGTAAATTATCTTTATTATAAACGTGGCCGTGGGTTAAGAAAAAGCATTTGTCCCCGCTTACAACAACCATTTCTTCTATGAACGAAAATTGCGATATCATAGTATCCACTACACTATCACAATTACCTTTTATCACAATAAGTTTGTCCTTTATTGAATTAAGGACGTTTGCAACTTCACCTGGATTATAATCTCTTGGAAGCGCATTTCTTGGTCCATGGTTATATATGTCGCCTAAAAATATAAGTTTATCAGCCTTTTCTTTTTCAAAAATTTCTACAATTTTTTTAGCGTAATAACTTGAGCCGTGCAAATCTGATGCTATTAAAAACTTCATTTTTTATCTCCATTTATTAGGTCAAAAACTACTTCTTTTGCAAGCATAATTCCCGCCACGCTCGGCACAAAAATCATACTTGGGGGAACACTTCTTCCCGCATTGTTTTTTTCGGCATTTTCTCTTTCTTCTTCACAAAAACAAACTTGCTCAGTTGAATAAACAACCTTTACGTTTTTTATACCGCGTTTTTTAAGCTCTCTACGCATTACCCTTGCTAAAGGACAGCCTTCAGTCTTTTCAATATCGCTAACTTTTAATGCTGACACATCAAGCTTTCCGCCAGTGCCCATGCACGATATTACTGGTACGTTTGCGTTTTTTGCGCGCATAATGATTTCAAGCTTTGCGGTAACCGTGTCAACCGCATCAATAACGTAGTCATATCTAGACAGGTCAAAATCTTGTGCGTTTTCTGGAAGGTAAAACACCTTATATTCTTGCACTTTTGCGTTTGGGTTTATTGACAAAACTCTTTCTTTTATTACACTTACTTTATCTTGGCCTACCGTGTTTTCGGTTGCAATAATTTGGCGGTTAATGTTTGATTTTGACACCGTATCCGCATCAAAAATTGCAATGTTTTGAACGCCAGAGCGAACTAGCGCTTCTACCGCAAAACCACCAACACCCCCGACGCCGAAAACGGCAACGGAGGCGTTAGATAGTTTTTCAAGATTATTACTGCCTATAAGCATTTTTACCCTAGAAAAAGTTTGCATATTTAACCTTCTCTTTATAATAAGTGAATTCCTTTTTCTGCGTTTTCTTTTATACACTCGTCAGACCAAATAGACGCTTGAACTTCGCCAATGTGCGCTTTGTTCAAAAAGAACATGCAAAGCCTTGATTGACCTATTCCACCGCCGATTGTGAGCGGTAATCTTTCATTCAAAACGTCTTGACAGTAAGGGTTGTCAAGTTTATGCATTTCTTTCTTTTTCTTGAGTTGTTTTACCAAACTGTCTTTATCTACCCTTATTCCCATTGAAGAAATTTCAAGGGCTAAGTCTAAAACGTCGTACCACAAAATAATATCGCCGTTAAGTTTCCAATCATCATAGTCAGCGGCTCTACCATCATGTGGTTTGCCGTCAGCTAAATTCCAACCAATTTGGTAGAGGAAAACTGCACCGTATTTTTTTGCAATGGCCTTTTCTCGTTCTTTTCTGTCTAAATCGGGATATTCTTTTTCTAACTGTTTGGTTGAAATGAACGTAATTTGGTCGGGAATACTATGTGTAATTGACGGGTATTTTGCATTTACAGCTTTTGCAAGTTTTTTAAGAGCTTTGTAAATTGCGTTAACCGTCTTTTTTAAATAAGAAAAAGTTCTATCCTTCCTATCTATAATCTTTTCCCAGTCCCATTGGTCAACGTAGACAGAATGAAGGGCATCAAGGTCCTCATCACGACGAATTGCGTTCATGTCGGTATATAAACCCGTTCCTTCGCTAAAGCCGTATTTTGCAAGCGCCATTCTTTTCCATTTCGCAAGCGATTGAACTATTTCCACTTCCTTTTTTAAAGTGAGCACGTCAAACCTTACCGCGCGCTCAAAACCGTTTAAGTTGTCGTTTAAGCCAGATTCTGGCGAAACGAATAACGGCGCGGATACGCGGGTAAGCTTCAATGCTTTTGCAAGCTCAACTTCAAAAGTGTCTTTTATGTATTTTATTGCAATTTCAGTTTCTAATAAACTGAGCGACGATTTATACGTCATAATTAGTCGATTACTCCTTGGTAAAGTGGATATTTTGCTATGAGTTTTTGAACTTCAGCACGAACGTAATCAAATGCTTCTTCCTTCTTGTTGATAATTTCAGTTATGAGTTCAGCTACCTTTTCACAATCTTCTTCCTTAAAGCCACGGCTGGTAACGGCTGGCGTACCGATACGAACACCACTGGTTACAAACGGTTTTTGCTTGTCGAAAGGAATTGCGTTTTTGTTTAAGGTGATGTTTACTTCGTCAAGCATATGTTCTAAGTCTTTACCCGTAACATCCTTATCCGAAAGGTCTAAAAGCATTAAGTGATTATCCGTTCCGCCTGAAACGAGTTTTACGCCGAGTGACAAGAACTTTTCGCTCATTGCTTTTGCGTTCAATTTAACTTGTTCCATATATGCTTTATATTCGGGCTTTAACGCTTCGCCAAATGCGATTGCTTTTGCCGCGATAATATGCATTAAAGGACCACCTTGTGTGCCGGGGAATACAGCTTTGTCAATAAGTTTAGCGTATTCTTCCTTGCATAAAATCATACCGCCCCTTGGCCCACGCAACGTTTTGTGAGTGGTGGTGGTTACGAAATCTGCATAAGGTACGGGGCTGGGATGAAGCCCAGTTGCTACCAAGCCCGCAATGTGCGCAATGTCAACCATCATAAAACAGCCAACCTTGTCACAAATTTCACGAATTCTCTTAAAGTCTATAATTCTTGGATATGCACTTGCGCCACAAACGAAAATTTGGGGTTTAACTTCTAATACTTGTGCTTCCAAATCATCATAATCAATAGCGCCAGTTTCTTCCTTTACGCCGTATCCAACAGAGTTGAAATATTTACCAGAAACGGTTACAGGGCTACCGTGAGTTAAGTGACCGCCGTGAGCCAAGCTCATACCCATAATGGTATCGCCCGGTTTTAATACTGCAAAGTAAACTGCAAAGTTTGCGTTTGCACCACTGTGCGGTTGAACGTTTGCATGTTCTGCGCCAAAAAGCTTTTTAGCTCTTTCGATTGCAAGCGTTTCTACTATATCAACACATTGGCATCCACCGTAATAACGATGACCTGAATAGCCCTCTGCATACTTGTTGGTAAGCACGCTTCCTGCTGCTAATAAAACGTTTTGTGAAACAACGTTTTCACTTGCAATAAGTTCAATGTTGTCTCTTTGACGTTTGAGTTCCTTTTCAAGACCTTCATACACTTCGGGGTCTGCCATTTTGATAGAAGTTAAGTCAATCATTTGTTTCTCCTTTGATTTATATCAAGTTAATTTTTTATAATTTTTGTTCGTCAATACTTACAATAATTGGAATAAATCCTTTGCTCTTTTTTAATTTTTTATCAATGACGGCTAAAATTGAAAACCAAATGGCAATAAGCACCACGCTGATTAACAAAACGTATAATTCGTTTTGTAAAACCACAACGCCCAAAACAACTGCTATTGCTATTAAAACAAGCGGAATTAAAAACACCAAAAGTGCACCTAAGAATTTTGCATCTTTTACCGTTTCTATGGTTACTTTATCACCCACTTGAGCGTTAAGATTGTTTTGTACTTTTAATTCGGTGTTTGTTGCGCCTTGCGGAAATAAGCACATTCCACACTTTTCGCACTCGCTTTTTTTGTCTATTCTTACAGATGCGACTTTCTTTTCAACAGCCGTAACTATTCCTTGCTCTCTCATTTTAGCAATTCATTTAAATTGATTGGTTCTTCAGTGCCCGTTTGCATAAATTTAACTTTAGCAACGCCCGTTTCAAGTTCGTTTGAACCGATTACAATAACCTTTTCTGCACCGATTTTGTCTGCATACTTAAATTGCGCTTTAATGCCCCTACCCATATGGTCAAAGTCTGCAGTAATGCCTTTTGCACGCAAAGAGTGAACTATTTCAAAAGCTTTTGCACTCTCTTTTTCACCCATAGGCGCAACGTAATATTCAATCTTGTTGGGGTTAGGTATTTCAACGCCAGTTTTTTCTAAAAGCATTAAAATTCTTTCAATACCAACTGCAAAGCCTATGCCTGCAACGTCACTTCCGCCAAGTTGAGCAATAAGCCCATCATATCTTCCGCCACCACAAACCGTGCCTTGCGCACCGATATTATCCGAAACAAATTCAAACACCGTTCTTGTATAATAATCAAGACCACGAACAATATTTGGATTTAATTTATACTCAACGCCAACAGCACTTAAAAGTGATTGAACTTTTTCAAAGTGAGCCTTACAGTCGTCACAAATATAGTCGAGAATTTTGGGTGCGTTTTGATTTATCTTTTTACAGCCTTCATTCTTACAATCAAGAATACGCAAGGGGTTTTTGTTAAATCTATCCTTACATAATTCACACATATCGTCAAGATTTTGGCTTAAATAATCCTTTAATGCTTGTTCGTATTTTTTTCTGCAATCTTTACAACCTATGCTGTTAAGATAAAGAGTTACGTTTTTAATACCAACCTTGTCCAAAAAAGTTTTGGCAAGAAGAATAGTTTCAGCATCAATATTAGCGTCCGTACTACCCAAAAATTCCACGCCAAATTGGTGAAATTCTCTAAGTCTACCCGCTTGCGGTCTTTCATAACGGAAACATTGCGTTATATAGTATAATTTTTGAGGTAAAGCAGTTGAGTTCATACCGTTTTCTACAAACGATCTTGCTACGCCTGCCGTGCCTTCTGGTTTTAAGGTAATGCTTCTTTCCCCTTTATCTAAAAAGGTATACATTTCCTTATTTACAATGTCCGTTGTTTCACCAACGCCACGAAGGAATACTTCGGTGTGCTCAAAAGTGGGCGTTCTTATTTCGTTTGCGCCGAACACCCTTGCAACTTCCCTTGCCGTGTTTTCAACATATTGCCACTTATAACTTTCACTGGGCAAAACGTCTTTTGTGCCTTTTGGTATGTTTATCATATTTATTTCCTTAAAGTATATATTTTTTCAAGTCCTTAGTTTTGTTGTCTGCACCCATTTTACTTAAAACGAATTCTTTGTCAACAACAATTTCTTTAGTTTCGCCATCTGCTTCAAAAGAAACGTCTTCAATAAGATTTTCCATTACGGTGTGCAATCTTCTTGCACCAATATCTTCACGGGTTGCGTTCATATCTTCTGCAATGCGCGCGATTTCTTCAATAGCACTGTCAGTAAACTTTAGGTCAACGCCGTCAACCTTAAGCAAGGTTGCGTATTGGATTGTTATTGCGTTTCTCGGCGTGGTTAATATGTCGATAAAATCTTGCTTTGTCAAGCTGTTTAACTCAACGAGTATTGGGAATCTACCTTGCAATTCGGGAATTAAGTCACTTACCTTTGAAACGTGGAAAGCGCCCGCTGCTATAAAGAGAATATAGTCGGTTTTTATCGCACCGTATTTTGTCATAACCGTTGAACCTTCAACGATAGGCAAAATGTCACGCTGAACACCTTCTCTTGAAACGTCTTGTCCGCCACCTTTGTTGCTTTTTGCTGCAATTTTATCAATTTCGTCAATAAAGATTATGCCTTCGTTTTCAGCACGGCGAATTGCTTCTTCATTAACAGAGTCTTTGTCGATAAGTTTGTCAGCTTCTTCGTTAAGTAAAAGCTTTCTTGCTTCCTTTACTTTTAGTTTTCTTCTTTTGGTTTTCTTTGGCATCATGTCGCCAAAAATACTGCCGATACTTATTTCTCCACCACCTGGGATAAGTTCCATAGGCTTGGGATTGTCAACTAAATCAATTTCTATAACTTCGTTGTCGTAATAGCCTTTTTTAAGACCTTCTAAAATATTTTTTTCAAAAATATCTTGCGGGGTTTCGCCACGGTCAAGTCTTCTCACTTCGGCAACAAGTTTTGCAAGCTTTGCATCTACCGTTGCACCAGCTTTTTCAGTAACCTTATTAAATCTTTCTTCCTTAACAAGCCTTACTGAACATTCAACAAGGTCTCTTATCATAGACTCAACGTCACGCCCAACGTAGCCTACCTCAGTATATTTTGTAGCCTCAACTTTAACAAACGGTGCGCCAACAAGTTTTGCAAGCCTTCTTGCAATTTCTGTTTTACCAACGCCCGTTGGCCCTTTCATTATAATATTTTTTGGGGTTATTTCTTCCATTTCAGCAGGCGTTAGCATGCTTCTTCTATAACGGTTGCGAAGCGCTATTGCAACTGCCTTTTTTGCTTGATTTTGACCGATAATGTATTTATCAAGTTCTTCAACAATTTTTTTAGGACTTAAATTCATACCGTTCTCCTATATAACTTCGCAAGTAATATTGTCGTTTGTAAACACGCAAATTTCACTTGCTATTTTAAGTGATTTTTTAACTACTTCTTCAGCAGAAAAATCGGTTTCTTGAACGAGAGCGCGGGCTGCTGCCAACGCATAATTTCCACCGCTACCTATTGCGCATACGCCACCGTCAGGCTCTATAACTTCGCCCGTACCTGACACAACTAAGAGTGTATCTTTATCCGCGGTAATCATCATTGCTTCTAACTTTCTTGCTTTATCGCTACGCCAAAGTTCCGCAAGTTCAACCGCGCTTCTCATAAGATTGCCTGAATATTTGTTGAGCATTTCTTCAAACCTTTCCGAAAGCGAGAAAGCATCGGCAACAGAGCCTGCAAAACCTAAAATGACGCTTCCGTTATATATTCTTCTCACCTTTACGGCATTGTTTTTAAATATTACCGATTGTGACATTGTTACTTGTCCATCACCAGCAATAGCCGTTTTGCCGTTCTTTTTTACAGCACATATCGTAGTCCCCTTAAATTCTATCATTTTATTCTCTCCTTGAATTTCGCTATTTCTTCTAAACTGCGCTCTGCCATAAGCCTTTTCCTTTGCGCCTTGTCCTTTACAATCTTGCCAAGTGACGGCAAAATTCCAAAGTTAGCGTTCATAGGCTCAAAATCTTTGTTTTCAGTTGTAATATATCTTGCAAGAGCGCCCAAAACAGTATATTCGTTAATAGGTTCAACTTGCCTTCCCTTTAGCTTATTCTCTATGTAAATTGCGGTCATAAGCCCGCTACCTGCACTCTCTACGTAACCTTCCACGCCCGTTATCTGCCCTGCAAAATATACGTTTGGGAATTGCTTTAACGAGTAGTCTTTATTTAAAACTTTGGGTGAGTTTATAAACGTGTTTCTGTGCATAACGCCATAGCGCAAAAACTCTGCGTTCTTTAGCGCGGGAATAAGTGCAAATACGCGCTTTTGCTCAGCAAACGTTAGGTTTGTTTGAAAACCAACCATGTTGTACATTTGACCTTGGCTGTCTTCTTTTCTAAGTTGCAAGCAAGCGTATGCCCATCTTCCCGTTTTGGGGTCGGTTAAACCAACTGGTTTTAACGGCCCAAATCTTAGAGTATCAATGCCCCTTGACGCCATAATTTCAACCGGCATACACCCTTCAAAAACGCTTGTACTTTCAAAATCGTGAAGTTTAGCCCTCTCTGCCGTTGTGAGTGCTTGCATAAACAAAAGATATTCATCTTTCGTCATTGGGCAATTTATGTGGTCGCCATTGCCTTTATCGTATCTATCACCAAAGAAGGCGCTGGTCATATCAATACTTTCAAAGTCGATTACGGGTGCTGAAGCATCATAAAAGCTGAGTTTTCCGCCAACTATCGCCGTTAGGTTTTGGCTAAGCTCATCAGTCGTCAATGGTCCCGTTGCTATAACCGTGATTTCATCTTGGTCGATAGAAGTAACTTCTTGCGATATATGTTTAATATTCTCTTGTTCATTAAGTTTTTGAGTTATATACTCCGCGAACTTTTCTCTGTCGACAGCAAGAGCGTTACCTGCAGGAACTTTAGTGTTATCCGCCGCCTCAACTATAAGCGACCCTAAAAGGCGCATTTCTTCTTTCAAAAGACCGCACGCATTACCAAAAACGTCGTTACTCTTTAACGAGTTTGAACATACTAGCTCTGCATATTTATCGCTTGTATGAGCGGGAGTTTTTTTGAAAGGCTTAATATCGTAAAGTTCAACGCTTATACCATTTTTTGCAAGGTAATACGCACACTCTGCGCCAGCTAAGCCACCGCCTATAACTTTAACTTTTTGCATCATTATTTTGTATATTTACACTTCTTTGACGAACAAACAACCTTGCCGTCAACTTCAACCAAGTATGCTCCGCATTCCGGACACTTTTCACCCGTGGGAATATCCCAACTCATAAACTTACAGCCTGGGTAATTAGAGCAACCGTAGAAAACTTTTCCACCACGGCTAGTCATCTTTTTAGTAGGTTTGCCACATTCGGGACACACGCCAACACTTTCGGTTAAGCTAACCGTGTTTTTGCATTTTGGGTAGTTTGAACAAGCAATAAACTTACCAAACTTACCCTCCCTTTCCACCATCATTCCACCACACTTAGGGCAAATTTTGTCGGTGGGAATTGCCGTCTTTTCGTTTACAGCCTTAATATTTTGGCAAGTGGGGTAATTTGAACAAGCGTAATAATTGCCGTACTTACCACTATTTATTATCATTGGTGCACCGCACTTGTCACACACGACGTCGGTTATCTTTGAATTTCTCAACTGATTATCAAACGGACGATAAAAATCCGCAATAAGTTTGCGCCAATCCCTTCCGCCTTCGCCTATATCGTCAAGCGCCGTTTCCATTCTTGCCGTAAACGAAATATCCATAACGTCGGGGAAATATTTAACCAAAAAGTCGATTAAATCATAACTTATTGAATTAGGTACTAAATTCTTCTTGTCTTTATGAACGTATTCACGCTTTTTGTCCGAAAGCTTTGCCATAATGGTAGCATAAGTTGAAGGTCTACCTATCCCTTTGTCTTCCATATGCTTTATGAGCGACGCTTCGGTGTAGCGAACGGGCGGTTTGGTGAACTTTTGTTCTTTTATAATACCATTGAGCTTTAACCCTTCGTTTTCAGTAAGCGCGGGAAGAAGTGCGTTGCCACTTTCTTCATCTTCTTCCTTTTTAGTATCGTCGTAAACCACGGTATAACCCTTAAACAAAAGCGTTTTCCCACTGGTTTTAAGCGAATAATCACCACAACCAACTTCAACCGCAACACTATCATACTTCGCTTCGCTCATTTGTGATGCGATAAAACGGTCGTAAATAAGTTTATAAAGTTTATATTGGTTTTTATCAAGAATATCTTGCACGCTTGCAGGAGTTCTATTAACGTCTATTGGGCGAATTGCTTCGTGCGCATCTTGCGCGTCCTTTTTAGAACGGTATAAGTTGGGCTTTGACGGAACGTAATCCCCACCGTAATTTGCTTTGATGTAATCAAGAGCTTCCTTTTGCGCATCTGGTGAAATTCTTACGCTGTCCGTTCTCATATAAGTGATGAGCGCAACGTTGCCACGCGGGGTTTCAACACCTTCGTATAATCTTTGAGCAACTTGCATTACTTGCGGAGCGGTAAGATTAAGCCTAATTGAACCGTCCTGTTGCAAAGTACTAGTAATGTAAGGTGCGGGTGCGTGAGATTTTACTACTTGGCGCTTAACGTCCTTTACGAATAAAGGGTTGGTTTTTAAAAATTGTTCAACTGCGTTTGCTTCTTCAGCATCTGCAGGTTTATATTTTTTGCCGTTCTTTTCAACAAGCAACACCTTAAAGTTGCTCTTTCCTTCAGGCTGAACGTCTGCTTTCAAGTTCCAGTATTCTTGCGGTTTGAACGCAGTTATTTCACGTTCTCTATCCACCACCATCTTGAGTGCAACAGATTGAACTCTGCCAGCAGATAAGTTTTCATTAAGCCTACTGCTTGCTGCGGGCGAAATACTGTATCCCACAATTCTATCAAGAACACGCCTTGCTTGTTGCGCGTCAACTAAGTTTTTATCTATTTTTCTGGGGTTTTCAAGCGCTTTTTTTACCGCTCTTTCCGAAATTTCGTTAAACTCAATGCGGTTTAGTTCATTTTGGTCTAATCCCAAAACTTCAGCTAAATGCCAAGATATTGCCTCCCCTTCTCTATCCGGGTCGGTTGCGAGAAAAACTTTATCGGCTTTTTTAGCCATTGTTTCAAGCCTTTTTATATCTTGCTTTTTTTCTGCTGAAATAACGTAATGCGGTTCAAAGTTGTTTGCGATTGATACGCCCATATAGTTAACGGGTAAATCACGAACGTGCCCTTTTGAGGCATCAACCTTATAGTCGCCTTTTAAGAATTTTTCAATCGTTTTTGCCTTGTGAGGCGACTCTACTATTATTAACTGCATTTAATCCTCCAAATAATTCCCTGTAAGCCCGTATATATTTCCGCTTTTTGTTACCAAGCCCTTTATTTCTAAAATAGATAAGGTTGGCATAATTTCATACGCACGTTTGCACAGCAACTCAGCCAAACGTTCAACGTGTTGTTCACCGTTTGAAAGGGCATTCAAAACCAGCCTTTCTTGCTCGGCTATCTCTACTTTTGTTTTTGCGCTTTGAACTCCATAAAAATCCAAAACGTCTTTAGGGCTGTCTGTCAACAGCGCGCCTTTCTTTATTAGTTCGTTACAGCCCGTACCCGATTGAACACCTACGTTATATGGAATAGCAAACAAATCTTTGCCATATTCAACCGCGTATTCGGCTGTGTACATTGTACCGCTTTTCAATCCCGCACTGACAATCAATACGCCTAAAGAAAGCGCGGAAATTATTCGATTGCGAACGGGAAAATGATAAGGTTTAACAAGAGTTTCGGGCGGATATTCGCTTATAATTAAACCCCTTTTTGCTACCTTTCCTATTAGTTCTCTATTTGTTGCGGGATAAACGTGGTCAAAACCACCCGCGACAACCGATATTATCTTTCCACCGTTTGAAAGGGCGGTTTGTAACACCGCTTTATCTATTCCGTCAGCCGTGCCGGTCACTAGCGTAAAATCAGCATTCGATAACTCTTTTGCGTAATTTTCAGCAAGTTTTATAGATAAGGGCAAGCTTCTTCTGCTCCCCACAATACCGAAAACGTATTTATTAGATAAAAGCGAAACATCACCAATAGCATATAACACAAATGGCGCAAACGGTACTTCAATTAAGCTCTGCGGATAATTGTTTGAACAAAGCGCTATTGCTGTTATTCCCCTTTTATCAAGTGCTTGCAAAACGTAATCAAGATAAACGGTGTTTGCCGAAGTTAATAAAGTCGAATATGTCTTTTGGTCAATAACACTTAAAAATTGTTCCCTATTAAACGGTAAATTAAAACTGGGTTTATCTAAATCTACGTAATTGACCAGCTTAATCTTGTGCTTATATTCAAGCCCCAAAAAGCTGTCTATCCAAATGTAAACAAGTTCTTCTTTAGTATATTTATACATCTTAGTTAACTATGCCTGTAACTTATTGCTTCTAATACGTGTTCGGGGCGAATATCGTCGTATAAAGCCATATCTGCAATAGTGCGCGCAACCTTGATTATTCTACTGCGTGCACGCGGTGAAAGGTGCAAGGTTTCGTAAGCGTTCTTTAAGATATCTTCACACTCTTTGGTTAACTTGCAGTATTTTGCAATATGCTTTGCTCCCATATTGCTGTTAGTTAAAATTTTATCGTTCTTAAAACGCTCTTTTTGTATAAGGCGCGTTCTATTAACACGCTCTCTTACCGTCAACGAACTTTCAGCTTGTTCGTCGGTGGTAAGTTCTGCATACTTAACTTCATCAACCTGAACTTGAATATCAATTCTATCAAGCAACGGCCCTGAAATTTTTGATTTATACTTGTTTATTTGCGCGGGCGAACACGTGCATATTTTTTCCGCAGACCCGTAATTTCCACACGGACACGGGTTCATACTTCCGCATAAAATAAAGTCAGCAGGATAGGTTGAAGTGGTTTGCGCCCTTGCAACAGTTATTTGCTTATCTTCTAAAGGCTGACGCAAAACTTCTAATGCAGAACGCGTGTATTCTGGCATTTCATCTAAGAACAACACGCCGTTATGCGCAAGGCTGATTTCTCCAGGTTTTGCGTGTGTTCCACCGCCGGCAAGCGCAACCGTAGTCGTTGTGTGGTGCGGGCTTCTAAACGGACGAACAAGAACTATCCCGTCAGCCTGCTTCAACACCCCCGCAACAGAGTGTATTTTTGTGGTTTCAAGCGCTTCTTCAAAGGTCATGTCTGGCATAATTGTAGGTATACACTTTGCGAGCATAGTTTTGCCCGTACCGGGTGCGCCCACAAACAATAAATTATGCCCGCCTGAAACGGCAACTTCTAACGCGCGTTTTGCAATCGCTTGCCCTTTAACAAAAGCTAAATCACTATCATAGCAGTTGTTTGTGCTATTATCCATTGAAAAATCGTGCTTTTTGATAGGCGACAATACGTTTAACCCTGACAAATGGTCTATAACTTGCGTTAAGTTTTCCGCAGTATAAACTTCTATTCCATCAACAAAAGACGCTTCTTTTTCGTTGGCTTTGGGAATAACAAACTTTTTATAACCTAATTCAAGCGCCGAAATTAAAGTTGGCAAAACCCCGTTTACTGCACGAATGCTCCCGTCAAGCGCGAGCTCGCCAATAAATATCGTATCGTTTACTTCACACACGAGTTGACCACTTGAAATAAGAACGCCAAGCGCCAACGCTAAATCAAGAAAAGGCCCTTCCTTTTTTATTCCTGCAGGGGCAAGATTAACCGTTATGTGACGGACGGGCATGCTTCTGCCACTATTCTTTATAGCAGAGCGAACGCGTTCCTTAGCTTCTTTAACCGCAGTGTCTGCTAAACCAACAATGTCAAACGCAGGCAAGCCGTTGTTAATATCTACTTCAATTTCAATGGGAACGCCTTCTAACCCGACAAGTGTAAAGCCGTATACTTTTGCAATCATTAATCTTACCGCTACCTTTTAGCATCTTACAACGAACAATAGTCCGCTATTTTAATATTATATAATATTTATTTTTATTTGTAAACAATCTAAACCAAAATTTTGAACTTTTCTAAACATTATATATAGAGAGTTTTTCTAAATCTAAAAAACTTATCATTTAAAAGGCACTTGTTAGTCGATAAGTTCTTTTTTATGTTGTGTTATCATACTTTATACACCTTGTCAATATGGGTTTTAAAAAACACACGCAAAAAGCGGGTTGAAATCTCAACCCGCTTTTTTTTGACTTTCATTTTTTTGCTGTTTTTATTTTTCTTATGATTTTATCTTCAAACATTTGTTCAAATTCTTCTATTGTGCCTTCTAATATCAAATCTTTTTGGCAAATACAATCTACCCAATGATTAGGAAAATAGAACTTTATGATATAAAAATCACCATAATCTAAAATATGTTTTATATGCTCCGTTTTCCTTGTGGTGAATTCCTCTTCTTCATATGTACCATCCACATTTTCTTCATCAATAACTATACTTATAGGTAAAGAAGCATTAGCTTTATAAAAACAAATAATAATTACAATTAATAAAAACAAAAAACTTGCAACACAAAATAATATTTTATAAAATTCCGTAAATAACCCCACAAAGAATACAAAAGCCATAATACCTACTTGAAAACAGCCACCAACTAATATTGCTATTAAAATAGTTCTTAATCCGCGTTTCTTTGCTCCTTCGCTTGTAATCTTCCCTTCAAATTTAATCATAGCTTCCTCCTTAATACAGTCCTGTTATAGGATTGGTGCTAACTAAAGGTTGCAACGTTGCCGTTTGCATACGTCTTTTGCGTTAACAAGCTGTTTGAATACGCATTAGTCACCATAGTTGTGCCGTTGTGTTTAACTTCGGTTAACCTATCAATGCCAGAGTGAGTAAGGTCAAAACTGTATAAATATTCTGCTTGCTCAGCGTCATAACCATAGTTTATGCTTGTTACTCTGCCGTTCGTATACTCTATTTGTTGGCGATATGCAAGCGTTTGTGCGCTAGCCGTCATCGGTTAAACAACCCGTTATAACAGTTAGGTTTTTTTCATATCTGCAAATTTCATAATATTCACCATTGCCAAAAGAGTCAAGTCTAAAATAATCTGTATCATGAATAGAGTTATCAATAAAAATCTGCACGGTTACACCATTTGTTAGATATAAAAAAACGTCTCCTATTACAGTGAATTTGATTTTTTCTAATACTAAAGATTCAAGTTGTGCTTTAATTTCATTAAAACACTTTACGAACTCCTTGTCTATATAAAAATCATTTGTACATAATATTACTTTGTTGTTTTGAACAACTCTCATAAAGCAATATACTCTTAATTCCCAACCATTCTCAAAATAAAAATTTATACTATTACTTTCAATAGGAATATTAACTTCATATTCCATATTTTCTATCTTCTTGCCAATTAACTCATTTAATATATATTTGCTTTTCGTATTATATTTTTTTACCACATGCAT
>JAZNKV010000019.1:0-70156 GCA_045578765.1 Christensenellaceae bacterium
GTAAAAACTTGTTAGGAAGATATTATTTAATGTGTTTATCTTACAGAAGAAAAATTGAGTTAGAAAAAATAGTTGATGATTTTGTTAGTAAATTTAAACTTAATTTTAAGGAAGATGTGTTTAAGGAATTAAACAAAATAGGTTTTGATGTTTATAAGGTTAAGTTTAAAATATCTGGACTTTCTGGGATGATTTTTGTTAATGAAAACATTGATAAAATAGACCAATTTAACTCAAATAAAGTTATACTATACAGTCATGACCAGGACCTTTATAATACCAAGTTTGTCCTTTTGCACGAATTATCGCATTATATAATGGAAAAAAACAAATCATCGGATAAAAATATTTTGTTTGCCGTGAGAGACCGACGTCGTGATTATAATCAGTATCATCACAATATTAATGAACAAGAAATGGACTATATGGCTGCAGCTATGATAATCCCCAAAGATGAGTTTTTAGATAAAATTGTAAGTTATCTCAATGAACACGACAAAAAGTTTGATGAGAGTGCAAAAGATGAGTTGAAAAAAGATACTTACTTTGTTCAAATGATGCAAAAGGAATATAAAACTAGTGATGTATTAGTGACACGAAGAATTGATGAGATGCTTGAGATGGGAGAAAAAGATGAAGAAGCGTTCTCCTGATTATTTTGATGATTTTTTTGATGATGTAGATGAAATCAATTACCAACCTATTTTAAGCGAAGAAGAGGCGTCTAACCCATTAGATGTTCGTGATAAAAGTTATACAGATTTGGTTGATTCATATACTCAATATTACAAAAGCAAATCCGAAGTTAATATTTCATTAAGAAAAAGTTTTTTATATTTTAGCTTTATTTTGCTGACAGTTTTAATTTTAGCTTGTATTGGTTTAAGTGTTTTAGTATGTTTTCTTGTTGAAAACGTTGTTGCTTCTATGGTAACAATAATATCTGGACTTGCGAGTATTGCTACTTCAATTCTAATACTTCCTAGAATTATTGGTAAATATTTGTTTCCAGAAGATGAAGATAGCGCAATTAAAGATTTAATTTTGCATTTTAAAGATACAGATGATTTAAGAAGAAAAGATGATAAAAAGGGCGAGTAATCTCGCCCTTTTAGATTATTTTGTCGATAATTTTCTGTTTATCTTCTTCGTATAAGTGGGCGTAAGTCTTCGTGACTTGGGCCAAAGTGTCACCGATTAAGTCAGCCACAACGGTTAAGTTTGCGCCTAAATGTATGAGCATAGAAACAAACGAGTGTCGCAAGTCGTGGATTCTAATTTGTTTCACCCCGGCAATATCTGCATATTTATTAAAAACACGTCTAATTGTATTATCGGTCAAAGGCGCTTCGCCACCAAAATAAAAAGGACCTTTTGGAACTGTATAGTTTTGCAGTTCTTTTTTTAATGGTTTACAGATAGGTGTTGTGGCAACCTTTTCTGTTTTTGTAGAAGTGATTTTATAAGAACTGTCGTCAAGCGTTTTTCTGGTTAGTGATTTATTGAATTTAATTCCGTTGGTTTTGATGTCTTCTGGGGCAAGGGAAAGAACTTCGCCTTTTCTTCTGCCAGTATAAAACAACATTGAAAACAACGTTCTGTAAGTTTGGCTATCCACTACTTTAATAAATGTTTCAAATTCTTCTCTGGTCCAGAACTGCATTTCTTTTTTAGGCGTTCTGCGTTTTGGCTTTCTAATATTCAAAAGAAAGTTTGTAAAGCCTTCGTTTCGTTCTGCACACCAAGTAAGAAAGGCAGAAAAATAGGTCCGTATCTTTGAAAGATATTTATAGGAATAATATTCGGTAGTTTTTGGGTTTTTGCTGGACCATAATTCGTCTTGCCAAATATAAAGTTCTTGCTTTGTAAGGTGTTTGAGTTGACAGTCGCCAAAGCGTGGCAAGATAATTGAATTAAAGATTTTTTCTTTTTCATAGATTGTAGCATCTTTAATTTGGTTTCTAATTGAAAGGAAGTAAGTTTTAGATAAATCCTTTATGGTTATAACTTCTTGACCTTTTTCAGCCCTTGCAAGCCGTCTAACTGGGTTGTTTTTTATAAGTTCACACTTTTCTGTTATAAAATCAATATAGGCTTGTTTTGCTAATGTCTTATTTGCATAGCCAGCAAGCCTTTTTTGTTTTTCAATACCGTCGGGCGTGACAATGCGAAAGCGTATATCGTAAACTTTACCACGCTTTGTTTGTCGTTCACTCAATGAATATTTATTTGAAGATATAAAAAACTCTGCCATAAATCTCTCACGCACGTGCGCACGCACATGTTATGTTTTTTTAAATATATTTATTATTCTTTCTTTCTTTCTTTTTAAACTATACTAACCTATACTATACTGGGTTGCCGTTTGGTATACCAATGGTTGCCAAATGGTTGCCAGAGAAAAATAGGGGAGTTTACTCATAATAATATACACGTCCAGCAATAGCAGAAATTGTATCATTTGCATCTAAGTTGTATCTATAGTATTCGCCATTATAGATATGTAAGTTATATAAGGTTTCAGTTAAAACAAAAGAGCCAGAACCTAATCCATATTCGTTAATAGAGACAGATGTAAAAGCATTTTTATATGAGACTAAAACTATTACTCCGCTAAATCGATATGATGATTGTTTTGGGAAAATTGTTATACTAAAAGTCGTGATTTGAGTATATTTTGTTTTTATTAACTTGCAAGAACTTGCATTAGATAAATTTGGGTTTAATCCCCACACGTCGTACTCGGGACCGCTAATATATTTTATCCTATATAGGGCATTAATAAGAGTTGAAGTCTGGCTTGATTGTGTAATATTTATATTTAAATAATCCGTGTAATTGTCTTCTGTTATATCAAAACTTTTTAATTCGGGTTGTGATTCTGGTGGTTCTTCTGGCGTGACCACTTCTTGATTATTGTCGTTATTAGACGTGCCGGCTGGTTCTGTGTTGCAAGCGCAAGCAAACATAGAAACTACAATTAAAATAAATACTAGGCATCTTATTAGTGTGTTTTTCATTATAAATTACTCATAAAAGACACTGCTCGACCAAGACAGCGTAAATTTTTTTAGATGTTTAAGTTTGTTTGAAGTGCTTTGATGTTTATTTCAAAGTAATTTAAAATAATTTCAGGAATTTCATTTTCAAATTGAGCTAATTTTTTTTGACAATATTTAAAAATGGCGTTTTCTGCGCTTCTCTCTTCTTCTTGTGGGGACAAACGTGGTGGCATTCTAAAAGAATATAAAAAACAAAGAGCAAAACAATTAACTATAAATCTATCATTATTATTGTTAATTAAAAATACAGAAAGTTCTGAATCGTTTAATTTATCTTGTTCTTTATAACTTTGATAGTCCAAATATATTCTCTTTAAAGCTTTCTGTGAATCATAAATTACTTGTTTAGAAAATTCAATTGTTATATAGGGGTTAAGAATTTCTTTAATTCTATCGTAGTAAGGCTTAATCTCTTTCTTTAAAGTATTGCCGTCAATAAATCTTTTTTTTCTAATATATTCGCACATAAAATAAATAGCAAAGAAAACTATTGGAGCAAGTATTCCAGTAGAAATCCACATAATCAATTTCTCCTTTTTTTTACAAATGGTAAATTCTATAAATCCCTAATTAATTTTACGACTTTACCGATAACGCGGCATTGTTCAAGGTCTCTACCTTCGATTCTTCTGGTTTCATATTCTGGGTTAAAGGGGATAAGTTCAAGCCAATCTTCGCCAGAAACAAAGTTAACCTTTTTAACGGTTGCGTCATCACCATTATATATAATAACGGCTAAACTTCCACTATCAACGCTGTCTGTTCGTTTACAAAGAATTTTGTCACCATCTAAAAGCCTTGGGAACATAGAGTTTCCAGTTACTTGTAAAACAAAGTATTCATCTTTATGCCCACCTGAAATCATAGAAAGGGGCAACTCAATTATCTCACCAGTAGAAATTTCATCAATCATTCCATCATACCCAGCACGAACGGTGCCTAATACTTCAAAAGATATAATATTATCAACGGGGTAGATGTTGTTTGGGACATCATTGTTGCTATAACCCAGCAAATAAGATGGGGAAACGTCAAAAAATCTTGCCAACTTGTCGATAGTAGACCTTTTCATGTTTTCAACAATTCCACTTTCGTATTTGTGAATTGCAGATTTTTGAACACCTATGATTTTTCCAAGTTCTTCTTGCGTAAGACCTTTTTCCATCCTTAATTTTTTTAATGTTTTACCTAAATCCATTTTAATATCTCCTTTGTAATAGTATTTTAGCATAAAGTTTCTTAAAAATCAATTTTTTTTGAAAAAAATTAAAAAATTTACGAAAATCTCTTGACAAGACACAAAACAAGTAGTATCATGGAAGTGTCTTAAAAAGATACAAACAAAAAAGGAGCAATAAAATGAATAAAAGAGTTTTAGAGAGTAAAATGAAACTATTTGGTGACACAAATTTATCATTATCTAAATTTATCGGAATATCACCCCAATCTCTTTCATCTAAGAAGAATGGCACAAGAAATGCAGATTTCACAAGAAGTGAAATAGATAAAATAAAAGAGAGATATTCATTAACAGCTGAAGAGATAGAAATAATTTTTTTTGCTGAATAAGTATCCTAAAAAGATACAAATTTTATTAAGGTGAAATATGTCGTATTCAGAGAGAGAACAAATCTTTTCAAAAGATTATCTAACAATTAAAGACTTGCAACAACTTTTGGGGCTTTCGTATCAAATCGCTGCAAAGTTGATGCGCCAAATCAAATTTAAGTTTGACAGACTTGGTATTCAAGGCAAACTTCACACAGAAGATTATTTTGAATATTACAACATTACTGACAAACAACGTTATGTTAAGGAGAATTTATGATAGATACTCAAACCAGAGAACACGAAATTAGATGTAAGATTATACTGGGGATAGCGTTATCCCAAAAAGAAGAAAGTTATTATTTACTTTATATGGCGACTCACACAGAGCGTTATCAATATATAAAATCTAAAAAGGGGGTAGAACAATGCAACTGCAACAACAAATTACAAAAGCAGGAATATCCAGTAAGGATTTTGCCGAACTAATCGGAACTGATGCGCCAATGGTAAGCAGGTTTACTCACTATAAGTGTTTACCTATACCAGAAATGCTAAAAGTAATGTGTCAAGTATTGAACTGCACGCCAGAAGATATTTACACAAACAAAGAACTATATTATAAGCCAACCAAGCAGAAAACAAAAAAAGAGACCGACAAGTATAAACTTACCGTCAGTCTTCCGAAAGAAGCGCAAGCGTTCTTAAAGAAAGCATTGAAGAAGTGTGGTTATAAAGATATAACCGACTGGATTCTTCGTTGCTATGCAAGGCTACAAAAGCAATTTGAAATAATTGAAGCCAAAGAAAAGGAAAAGGCTCTTCGCAAAAGCGAAAAGCCAGATTGTTAAAACGCCAACCAAAGCATTTTTAACATTATTATTTTATCAAATTAAAAATCAAAAGTCAAGGAGAAATTAAACATTATGAAAGAAATTTGGAAATCAAACGCAGATAAAGCAGAAAAGCAACTTAAATTACTCGTTCCGTGCTTTGAAATCAAAGTCAAAGATATAGCCTTAAAACTCACCGAAACCGAAAGTGAAACAGAGAAAGAACAACTTATTCAAGATTTACTTGATATGGCTGACGTGGTTCAAGACGTTAGGGACGACTATAAAAGAAATATAAAGAGATACCAAGAAGAATGCGAAAAAGAAAACGGCGTTCAACAAGGGGGCGAAAATGAGTAAGACATTCACTTATTTTAGAAAGACAGGGGAAATTCGCCGTCCAGTAAATATAGGTGGCGAAATTGACTATGAGTGGGACGGTGACGAAGGCTACGACTTTGAATACACGCCCGACGACAGCGACTTTTCAGAAGCAGTAGTTGAAATTGTGACTGATTACTACTTCGGGGAAATTATAAAGAAAAATCCAGAACTTAAAGAAGAACTTAAAAACAAGGTTAGTGATTTGATAAGTAAAATGGATTTTGAAGACGACCTTGCAGAAGCGTTTGAAGACGACTTAAAAGAGTGGTTTGAAGACGAAGCAAAAGAAAGTGAAGAAAATTATTAAGGAGAAATAATGATTAAGAATTTTATAGATTTATCACAAGTTGATGTTCCTATTACTAAAAAACCAACATTTGCTTATAACGAAGCAAAACAAAAATACGAAAAAAACGGAGAAGTTGACACTCTGTCTTGGGCAGATTGTCTAACGTGCTTATATGAGAACGGTGCGGAAAAGGTTATCTTTGAAAACGTTCTAAACGAAAAAGGCGGGCTTTTGTTTGTTGACGAAAACAATGCAATGTCAATTAAGGTTTTTGTAGAGATAGACGGTGTAAGACGTGAAATTTTTTATCCAGTAATGGACGGAACGAAAGATGTCGCAATGAAAAAACTAACACAGTCTGATATTTATAACGCAAAACAGCGTGCCTTTGTTAAGTGCGTTGCTGTGAACTGGGGGCTGGGGATATCTTTATGGAAAAAAGAAGAAAATCCAGATACCGTTGTTAAGGACCGTGAAGCAAGTTTGGCTGAACAGTTTAGAACGCTTGTAAACAGTGCTATTAAACAATGTGGTGGCGTAAATGAAATGCTTGCGCATTTGAAAGACGTTAGTAGGAAACAGATAGAAACCCTTATAGAAAAGACAAAAGAGATTGATAGGATTACAAGGGTTTTAATTAAGGTGACGAACAATGATAAAGAATCAGAACAGAAGTAAATGGTTTGGCGCTTCCGATACTTCTATGATTATGGGCAACTGGGAAACGGAAACGTTTAAGGAATGGTGGCTTATGAAACTGGGAATTAACACAAACAACGGTGTTAAAACTTGGGCTATGGATTGTGGCAACATTATGGAAATACCACTTATAAGATTTATAGAAAGGCTTGAAAATTCTAAAATCCAAATAGGTAAACACCCTTATTATAATATACGTCTTCGTTTGCGTTGCAATTATGACGGTTTAAGAAAGTCAGAAGTAATAGAAATAAAAACAACAGGAAAGGGGTTTAAGAAAGTTCCTAAAAACTATTGGCAACAGTGCCAAGTCTTAATGTTTCGTAAACGCAAGCAGAGAACTGCGCTTTATGAATACAGAATGGAAGAACTTGATTATTTGAATCCATACTTCCCCGATATTGACGAAAAAAGGCTATTTAAGCACGAAATCTTATATGATAGGGGATTTATCGAAAACGAATATCTTCCACGTTTAAGATATCTTGCAAGATGTTTAAGGGCTAAAAAATTCCCAAGGTTAGAAGAATATGTTCAGTATAACAATAAGAAATGAAAAAGACCTATCAAAAGCGTTGACACAAGTAGCAAATCTTGCTCCGCAACTTAATCAAAAGGCTTATGACGTTGATATCAAGATACATAGAGAAAAGCGAAGCAAGAACGCAAACGATTATTTTCACACGCTGGTCCATAAGATTGCCGAAGTGACAAAGATAGGGAACGACGAGTGCAAAGTCAAAATGAATCTGGAATATGGTTCACCGTTAAGGATTGACGAAGATACTTTGTTTGCTATTAAAGTCCCAAAAGGTGCTAACGTTCAAGGCGTGGTTAAATATCCAAAGTGGGTTAAGGAAACCAGCGAGAACGGAAAGCAGTTTGATGTTTATATGGTTTACAAAGAAACCCACACCCTTGACACAAAGGAAATGGCAAGGCTTATTGACGGTGTTGTGTCGGAAGCGCAAGCGTTGGGGATAGAAACGAGAACCCCAGACGAGATTGCGCAAATGAAATCGCTATGGGAAACGGAGATAAAGAAATGACGGTAGAAATTTGGAAAGATATTCAAGGGTATGAAGGCTTGTATAGGGTTAGTAGTTTCGGAAATGTAATGTCGGTAGGCAATAGAGAAATGCCAAACGGTGGACTTCGTCCAATTAAAGTTTTACGACTGCAGGAACATAGAGACGGATATTTAGTTGCAAGACTTTATAAGGACGGAAAACAAAAGACACATTTTGTCCATAGATTAGTTGCTTTGGCGTTTTTAGATAATCCGAATAAAAAGGAACAAGTAAATCATAAAAACGGAAACAAAAAAGAAAATTACGTTCAAAATTTAGAGTGGAATACACGCTCTGAAAATATCTCTCACGCATATAGCAAAAAGTTAAATAAACAATGTAATAGCGTGAAAGTCTATGAAAAAAGTTCTGGTAAGTCTATGGTTTTTTCTTCTCTTGCAAAGGCATCTATCTTTATGAAGAAAAATTGTGCCTATGTAAGTGCAAGGATTAAATCTGGCATTATGGAAAATTCAAATTATAAATGGGAGATTATAAATGGCTAAAAGCATTTTACAAAATGAAAAAATTTGCTATGTGTGTGGCAGAACTATTAACTTACATAAACATCATATCTTTGGTGGCGCAAATAGAAATACAAGCGAAAGAAATGGTTTTACAGTTTATCTTTGTGCTTACCACCATAATTTGTCAAATGAAGGAGTGCATTTTAATCGTGTGCTTGATTTGGAGATAAAGAAACTGTGTCAAGCAGAATATGAAAAAACTAATAAAAGAGAAGAGTTTATGAAACTAATAGGTAAAAATTATTTAGATTAAAGTCAATATATCCAGACTGGGATAAATCAAAATTGACTTACAAAAAGGAGAATTTATGAACAAGGTAATTTTAATAGGAAACTTAACACGTGACCCAGAACTTACAGAAACGCCAAGTGGCGTGCCAGTTTGTAGGTTTGCAATAGCAGTTTCAAGAGATTATGCAGACAGCCAAGGAAATAGGGAAACGGACTTTTTTAACATAACAACGTGGCGTGGAAAAGCAGAAACGTGTGGAAAGTATTTGAAGAAAGGAAACAAAGTTGCTGTTTGCGGTAGTTTGCAAAATCGTTCTTACGAAGATAAGGACGGAATCAAAAGAACTGTCACTGACGTTATCGCAAGCGACGTTGAATTTTTAACGCCAAAGCAATCAGAAGAAGAAAGCGTTGTATCTGTTAAGAGAGAAAGACCACAACTTGAAGAAATTGACGATAATCAATTACCTTTCTAAAAGGGGTAAATTATGGCAGGAAACTACAAGCACGGTTATTTTGGAACACCGACATATAAAAGTTGGTCCGAAATGAAGTATAGGTGTGGACGAAAGAAAGGATATAAAAATATATCTTATTGCGAACGTTGGGAAAAGTTTGAAAACTTTTTGCAAGATATGGGCGAAAGACCAGTAAACTGTTCACTGGATAGGATTAACGTTTATGGCAACTATGAACCGTCTAACTGTCGCTGGGCGAATAATCATATTCAAGCAACTAACAAAACCAATTCAACCTATATTAGTTGTGGTGGAGAAACACTACACATATCGGACTGGGAAAAAAGAACTGGTTTGAAAAGAACAACGATTTTTGCAAGAATCTTTGCTTATGGTTGGTCGCCAGAAAAAGCCCTTACAACACACAAAGGGGGTGAAGGCATTGGCTGAACGTCGTATGTTCAATAAGCAAATAACAAGAAGTGATGCCTTTTTAGATATGCCACGGTCAGCCAGACTTCTGTATTACGATTTGAATTTAGATGCCGACGACGACGGATTTGTGAAAGCACCTAAATCAATCGTAAGACAAACAGAAGCCAGCCAAGACGACTTAAACGTTCTAATTGAAAAAGCCTTTGTTATCCCTTTTGAAAGTGGTGTAATTGCCATAAAACACTGGCGAATGCACAATTTACTGCGCAAAGATAGATACAAGCCAACGGAATACATAAAAGAAAAATCGTTGCTTTATCTGAAAGATAATAATTCTTACACGTTAGATTCTTCAAAAGGTAAGAAATTAACTTCTGTGGTTGGTGGTGCGCCAGTTCAAGAAGATAAGTATGGCTTTTCTGTAATGACGGACGAAGAACTTGTCGCTTGGGGCGAAAATGGAACGGCACCAGACGACCCAGAGTTTTATGAAAAACTTACTGCTTATAGTGAAGAAGTAAAACGAAGACACGGAAACGGCTGGACTGGGAAAATAGTTAACGACGGCAGTAATATTGAACGACTTATGAGTCACGAAGAAGTAATGACTTCTATGTGTGTTTCAGAAAGGTTAAAACCAAAAGTAAGAAGTTTTTTAAGGGCGTGTTATGCAAATGGTCACTTAATCACTAACGACCATTTAAGCGATATTCTTTTCACTCTTGACCGACAATATTCTGACGACGGAGAACGAGAAGAAGCACTGGACAAGGCTATCCGTGGTGGCTATACAGATATAAAAAGGTATGACTTATGAAAATAGGACTAATAGACGTTGATGGACACAACTTTCCAAATTTAGCCTTAATGAAACTGTCAGCGTATCACAAAAATAAAGGTGACTATGTAGAATGGTATGACCCTTTATTATCAAGCAATATGGATATTGTTTATATATCAAAAGTTTTCTCATTTACCGAAGATTATATTTATCCTATTAGAGCAAAGCAGATAGTAAAAGGTGGAAGTGGTTATTGTATAAAGACTGACAGTAGCGGAAAAGAGTTTTACGATACATCAAAAGATAAACTTTTACCATACGAAGTTGAACATATATACCCTGATTATTCAATATATCCAGAACTAACAAAACATACTGCCTATGGTTATCTTACAAGGGGCTGTCCACGTGGTTGCGAGTTTTGCCACGTGGAAGCAAAAGAAGGTCGTATGACTTATAAATGTGCTGACCTGACAGAGTTTTGGAGCGGGCAGAAAAACATTGTCTTACTTGACCCAAATATTACTGCGTGCAAGGACTGGCGAGAACTGTTTCAACAACTTATAGATAGCAAAGCGTGGGTTGACTTTTCGCAAGGTTTAGATATTAGGCTTATGACAAAAGAAAAGTCGCAGTTATTAAAAAACATTAAAGTCAAACGTGTTCATTTTGCTTGGGATAGATATGAAGATAAAGAAAAAATAGTGCCGAAGTTTCAAGAATTTAAGGAAATAACAGGTTGGCCGTGTAATAAAATGAGCGTGTTTGTTTTATGTAATTTTAATACTACGTTAGAACAAGATTTAGACAGAATATATACGTTGAGAGATATAGGATATAACCCTTACGTAATGCTTTATAACAAAGAAAAAATTCCAAAAGGTCATATTATGAGAAAGTTGCAACGTTGGGTGAATAATAGAATTATTTTTCACAAAGTAAAATTATTTGAAAATTATTTAAAAGGAGAGAAATATGTATATTGAGCAAAATGAAAAAATTGAAAACTTAAAAAAGCAAATACGCTATCAAGAAAAGTTGATAAAAGAATATACAGAGTTTCAAAAAATACTTGAAACGGCGATAGACGATTTTATTAAAAACAAGTTTAAGAAGTTGCTAAATCTTTTTAAGAAATATTGCACGCCAAATTTAAAGCCAGAAGCGCAGTTTGAAGAATTAAGAGAGTTTTGGGGAAACGACATTGTAAGCGACAGGGTTTTTAATAACGCTACGAAAGAGTTTCAAGAATATCAAGAATATAGTGTTGCACGGTGTGTTGACGAGTGTTTGTTTCTTTTTGACCGAAAGGTTAGTCAAGCAGAAGGAACTTTGCACGAACTACAAAAGGAATTGAATTTTTGGGAAACAAAGGCGGAAGACTAAAATGAAAGTAAATCAAGAAATAATAAATAGTTTGTTAGAATGCTTCCCAAGTAGTTTTATAAACGACCACGAAGAATTTATCGCATATCCAAGAACTAATTTGTATTTTATTCTTGGTAATTGTGAAAACTTGCTTGACGTTAAATGTAAAGTTTTAGAGTGGTTTTCAAGGGATTGTTTTAAGTCAATGCCATTTAGAAGTAATTGGCGAAATGAAGAATATCACAAGTTAATTCTTGAAAGAGTGAATGAGTTTTTAGGAACTGACTTCACGGAAGAAGATATGGAAATTATTTATCAATATTTAGGCAAAGCCATAAGGCACAAATTGACGATTAAGTTTGTTGAAAGCGATTACGATTTGGCAGTATTAAAGGAGAAACAATGATTTTTACAAAAGGAACAGTAGAAAAATACACTTTTCGTTTTCAAAGTGAAGACGTTGTTGAAGTAGATAAATACAAAGTTTGTCTTGACGGTGGTTATGCTGTATTTATGCTTGACACTCAACACTTTATTTTGTCGGTTGAAAGCGACTGGGGTGCATTTACATATCGCTGGTGTGTATCTGAAAGAGAAACGTTTAAGGCTTTAATGTTGCGTATAGGCGGTTATTATCTTTGTGACAAAATATCAAACCGAAGTGAAATTGACTGGAAGAAAACCAAGAAGAATGCAAGGCAAGATTTTTTCCGTTATGGCAAGTGTAAGGACAAAGAAAAAATAAAAGAGTTTCTTAACGAGATAGACAGTGTTGACGAGAACGAAGTCAGATTCTACGATTTTGTCACTTCTTATGCGCCAGACTTGTGGGAAGGTGGCTTCTTCGTTAAAGATTATCCAGTTAAAGCGAAAATAATCGTTGAAATTTTTGAACGATACTTAAAGGGAGCGTTGAGAAAGGAAAATGAAAGACCAGATTAAAAAAATTCACATTTATTATATCAATAAGATTAAAAATCTTGATATGAAAATCTTTGAATATGAAGACGACGATTGCCCAAATAGACGTGGTGTTGCAAAGTGTGAAAAAGAAATTGAACGTTGTCTTGACAATGCTGGAATAACCGAAGAAGAACTACGTCGTGAAGTTAGGGGCGCTTGTTCTTGGTGCGACGATAATTGTGTCAAAAAACTAAAAGACAAAGGCTGGGAAATTTTAATAGGAAAGGAGAACTTTAATAGAAAAGTATGAAATATTTAGAAATATCAGAAGAATGGGCAAATTGCTTGTGGCAAGTTGGCGCAGAAGTCAATATCGCAGTTTATCAAGGTGTTTACGGCAATGACTTTGTAAAGGAATACACAAAATCAAAACCAAGTGGAACTTCGTGGACTATCGCTTGGCAAGTAAAAGAAATATTAAAAGAGTTGCCGAATAATAGGCATTATACATTTAAGTTTTATGAAAGGGTAAAAGATTAGGGGGTAAAATATGCAAGCAAACGGAATTGATGTGAAAACTACAATATATGCAAAGTGCATACAAAAGAGTGGTGATTGTAGTTGGACCGAACACGATTTACAAGTGGGGGCTTACTATAAGGTCGAGAAAATCGAAATGGGGCAGTCATACACGTCCATTTATTTGGAAGAATTTTTTAGAGTTTATAATTCAGTCTATTTTGAGTTTTATGAAAATGGCAAAGAAATTGACATTTACAAAGACAAAAGATTTAACCCATATATACAAGACGAAAGTTTTGACTGTGGATATCACGAATACGCAAAAGAGAAATACGAAAAAAGGGTTGCTGAAAATCCAAACAGAATTGAGTTTGCTATGAAGCAATTTGAAAATAACAACATTGAATACACGTTAAAAAATGAAGCGACTGGGCATTTTCATTGCAGACGTAAGTCAGACGATAAACTGTTTCAATTTTACGCTGGAACTGGAAAAATAGTTGGCATAAATAACAAACGTGGAATCCACGAATTTATAAAAATATTAACTAATTAGGGCAAAGAAGAATGAAAGATATGTTAAAAATACTTGACAATGACTATGAAGTAAAAATCGTATCGCCTTTGTGGGTGTGGGAGAAAAATAAAAGCATTATTTATTCTTTAATCTATTCAAATTTTTCTTCCTTGCAACATTTAAGGGAAGATATCGAACAGACTTGCTTTATTAGATTTTGGAAAGCCTATAAAAAATATGATTACAACAAAGGCGTTATTATTGGAAAATGGCTTAAAACGATATGGCGTAATGAAATACTAAAATTAGTTAAAAAAGAGAAACAAAACCTTTATTTAGTAGATGTTGACCAAGTGGATATTGTTAAAGTTGTAGATGTTTATAACTGGGGAATAGAGAATATGGAGTTTTCTAAACTACTTACTAATGAGCAAAAAGAAATTTTACAATACATATTAAACGGTTATGAATATGAAGAAATATTTGACTTGTTGCAACTGCAAAATAACACACAAGAAAAAAAGCGACCTGTCTATCGTAGAGTGGTAAAAATAAAAGAAATATTGGCAAGGTTTTATGATATTCCTTTCATAAATCCACGTGCAGTATAAGGAGAGAAAATGAAATCTGTTTTAATCAGTATTCAACCCTATTGGGTATTTTTAATAATAGCAAAGATAATGGGGTGGAAAGTAGAACAACACAAAAACATAGAAGTTAGAAAGAACTTTCCACAAGGCGAAAAATGGGATAAGGTTGTAAAAATTTATTGTAGTAAGGATAGAAAATCGTTCAATCTGATACCGAAAAAATATCAATCCTTAATGCAAAAGTTTTTAGGGAAGATAATTGGCGAATTTACTTGCGATAAAATTTACAAAATTGATGCCGATAGTGTTGGCTGGATTTATATTGCAGAAACTTATTGTAAATATTTTTATGAAGCAAAAGACTTGAACTGCTGTTTGTCGGACGGAGAGTTGTATTCATACAGCAAAGGATTATGCCTTTACGGTTGGCACATATCCGACCTTAAAATTTACGGCGAGCCGAGAGAGTTATGTGAGTTTTATTCTGCAATGTGGGGTATGCCTTGCGAACATAAAAAGCGTGGTTTTAATATGGACTTTTGTATGGCTTATGAAAATGGCAGTCATTTTTGCAAAGAGTTAAACTGCGACAAAAAGCGTTTATCAAGACCACCGCAAAGTTGGTTCTATGTTGAAAGTGGGGTGCAATGTGAATAATTTATTTAGGGCAAAAACGACAAAAAAAGAAAACGAAAATCACGGATTTAATAATGTCTGGGTTTATGGTGATTTACTGACAAATAAAGGCGTTTATTATATCCACCCACAGAACAATGTATTCAGAGTTCACAACGAATTAGCAAAGATACTTATTGCGCACGAAGTTTTGAAAGAAACCGTCGGAAAATTTTCGGGGTTTACAGATAGAAAAGGCAATAAGGTTTTTCAAGGTGATATTCTAAAAAACGCAAATGGCGATTTGTTTATGGTTGTGCAAGAAAAATCAAGAATTGTATTAAGGACAGAGCAAAATCGTGTTTGCACGTGGAGATGTGTTTCTCTTAAAGAAGTGGTTGGTAATATTTACGAAGACCGTGACTTGTTGGAGCGTTTTTTATGAGCAGAGTTGAAAAAATACTTTGTGACAGATGTGGAAAAGAACTTGCCTTTGTAAATAACGTGCAACTTTCTAAACAAAGCGCACGAATTGACTTGTATGCGATAGGAGAGCGCAGAACTTGTCCCAGTCAACGCATAGACCTTTGCGAAGACTGTTATCAAGAATTTATAAACTTTTTAGAAAGGTCAAATTGATATTATGATATCACTTTTGGAGAAACCTATGGAAAGAATAATTTTAGGAAATGCGATTGAAGTATTAAAAGAACTGCCAGCAGAAAGCATTGACTGTTGTGTGACTTCGCCACCATATTACCAGTTAAGAGATTACGGAATCACTGGTCAAATAGGGCTTGAACAAACCGTGGAAGAATACATCAGCAAACTTGTCGAAGTATTTTCAGAAGTAAAGAGAGTTCTAAAAACAGACGGCACTTTGTGGGTTAACATAGCAGACAGTTATTCTGGAAGCAATAAAGGCAGAAACGCTGACAATTTACACAATAACAAGCACAAAGAAAGCATTGCTGTTCGTGGTCAAAGATTTGGAAGTTTACCGACTGGAATACATAACAACGACTGCAAGAATAAAGATTTGCTTGGTGTTCCGTGGTTGCTGGCGTTGGCGTTAAGAAATGACGGCTGGTATTTACGACAAGATATAATCTGGGAGAAGCCAAACTGTATGCCAGAATCCGTTAAGGACCGTTGCACAAAGGCGCACGAATACATCTTTCTGCTATCGAAGTCAAAGAAGTATTATTTTGACTGGGAAGCAATTCAAGAACCGTGCGTGGGTTTCGATAAATCTGCGCCACGTGGTTCAAAGACTTGGGAACACCCTAATTCTGGCAGACGTAAAGGAAACCGAAAGACCTTTCGTGGTGGTGGCGCTTATACAAATAACGCTTCTTTTGATAACAGCACGGACAAGCAAAACGAAACATCTGGAAATGTCCCGAATGATAAAGGACTACGCAGAAAACGTTCCGTCTGGTCGGTGGCAACAAAAGGAATTAAAGAAGCGCATTTTGCAACATTCCCAAAGAAGATTGTAGAACCGTGTGTTCTTGCTGGAAGTCGCAAAGGTGGGACAGTGCTTGACCCATTTGCTGGAAGTGGCACGGTTGGTCTTGTAGCCAAAGAAAACGAAAGGGGATTCGTTCTGATTGAACTTTCCCCAGAATATTCAAAGATAATTAAAAAAAGAATTTATAATCAAGGAGAAAATTAAAATGAAAGAAGAAACCAGAGCAAAGATTTTCGAACATCTTGAAGCAATTAAGGAACTTATGGAAGAACCCAGCCAGAACGTTGAAAAAGCGAAAGTTCTTGAAGACTTACTGCCCGGCGCAAAGTTTACATATCAAGATAGGGAATACATCAGACTTGGCAATGAGCAAGGCGGTATTCTATGTATCACGGCAGACTTATGGAGAACAGAACAACGTTTCGGTGATAACGCAAACTACAAAGAATCAGAAATCAAAGAACTTCTTGAAAAAGAGTTCTGGGGGAAGAAGAAAGACAAAAACGTTCTTGACTACACTATGGACCTAACATCTGACAACGGCGACGACAGTCTTGGGACTTACACGGCAAAGGTTGGCTTACTTACTTGCGACCTTATAAGAAAGTATTACAAGGTTATTCCTAAATATAAAGACTGGTGGTGGACTTGCACGCCTTGGGCGCATTCGTCCCGCGCCGACTACGTGCGCCTTGTCAGTACTTCGGGTGTATTGAACTTCAACGATGCGTACTACGACTTTGGCGTTGTCCCCGCTTGCATACTTGACGGACAAACACTAATCAGTTGCGATAGCAACTAAAAGGGGGATTTATGGAAAGGTTAACAGATAGGGCAAAAGCAGAACTTCTTACAAAAAAAGAAAATCGAACCGAAGAAGAAAGTATTTACTTAAAACTTGCAAAATTTGAGAACGAGCAAGAAGAAAAAACTTTATTCACGAAAGGTCAACTTAATATGGCTGTTATGAAAAGCGCAGAAATGCTTGCTGGCGTTATAAAAAACAAGATTACGAAAGAAATACTTCTGACGTTATTAGCAGAGATTAAACCACTTGAAGTTGACGGCAAAATTACTTATGAGCAGACTGAAAAGACTGCATTTGAAATTATTAAAAAGGTAGCAGAAGCAAAATGACAAAGTATGAAGTCAAAGAAAAATTAAGCGAGTATTACAAGGCGTGTAGCGAAGCAGAATGTCTTAAAAAAAGGATTGAAGTTTTAACGGCAAGCAAATTAGCCGATAGCGAAGTAAACGAGCGACTTGAAGAACTTAACGACCTTTACAAAAAAGCAGTTCTAAACGCAGATTTAGCCCTTGCAAGAACGCTTAAAATAATAAACACGCTTAACAATACAGATTGCGACGTGGACGTTCTCAAAAAGTATCATATAGACGGCTTGCCCGAAAAAGTAATTGCAAAGCAGTTGTGTTTATCGGTTGACTACATACGCACAAAGCGCTGGCGTGCCTACCAAAAAATTTCTAAAATAATTTAAAAAAAGAAAGCCCCCGAAAGGGGCTTTTTATTTTACACCTAAAATTGATTTTACCATACGTTGTTTTAATTCGTCTGGAACTCTTGAACCAGCAAGCCAGTTTTCCAGAGTTCTCTGGGGAACGCCGATTTTCTTTGCCATTGCTGGAATGGTCAGTTTGTGTTCTGAACGATATGTCGTCAATATATCTTTGAAAGCCATTTCATTATCTCCTTAAACCTTGTAGGGCATACCGCCACAATAACGTGATAATGCACGTTTAGCACTAACTTCGGATTTATAAGTTTTTTTGTAGTCAAGATTATTGTTTGAAGAATTTCTACAACGCAAGATTGCTGTTCCGTCTTTCTGGGTGGTTATGCTGTAAGAACCACAGCCGTCTTTATAAACTATTTTCATATATTCTCCTTTTGATATTCTACACCTAATGAGTGGTATTGTCAAGCGATTACATCAAGTCAAACAAAGACAACTGCTCTGGTTTAACTTCTTTCTTTGGTTCTGGTCTTGCGATAGGTGTTTCTTTGATTTCTTCGCTTATAGCAACTTTAAGCCCAGATTCAACAAGTTTGCTAATGTATTTATCTGCAACGTGGTAGGGGAATCCACACATCTTAACACGCTCCGAAAGTCCGCAATCTCTTCCAGTAATTGTAAGGTCAAGAATTTCTGCAACCTTTTCAACGTTCTTTCCAAGAACTTCATAGAAGTCGCCCAGACGATAAAGAACAATGCTGTCCCAGTGTTTATCTTGAATCTTCATATATGCCTTGTAAAACGGTGTAGCGTTCTTGTGGCAGAAACTACTGCAACCCATATTCTTTAACTCTTTATCTTCACGAACCCAGCCACAAGTTTGCGTGTTTACTTCGCAAGGGTAAGTGTAGCAGTATTTGTTATCGCTCCATTTTTTAACGCTTTTATTTATATAAGCACATTCAGCACAATTATACATTTTTTCTCCTTTATAAGCAGTTTGAAAGAACTTCTGCTTCTTCTTGCAATGCTTCAAGATAAGTTTTTTCCGTTTCTGTAAGGCTCTCTTTTCCTTTGTAGATTTCAATTTGCGCTTCTAATTCTTCCAATCTATCAAATGATTTTTCACCGTTAAGGTGCAAGGGGTTTACCTTAAAAGTTTTTCTTTTCTTAAAGCAAGTGTTTTCAAGCACGTCCGGGCTTTTCCCAGTTTCGTCTAAATAGTGGCAGTAAGGGGCTGGATTATAACCAGCACCCGAAGCCATTGTTCTGTAATAATAAGCACATTTTTTGCATTTTAGCATTGTCGCCACCTTTATTCTTCCCAAGATATGCACGTGTAGGTGATAGGAACGCCTTCGCAAGTATCATAGTCAATCATTTCTTCTACCATATATCTTTTGCCTTGGTCACGAAGTTCGTTGATTTTCTTTATTGCTTGTTCTTCAATATAAAAATTTTCGCTTTTCATTATTGTCTCCCCCTTAAATTCCTAAAATTAACTGAATTGCTTTTTCTGCTCTTGCACTTGCAATAACTATCATTTTTTTGTCGTTCTTTAATGCTTTTAACCAACTTTTGCAGTAAGAAGCACTTTGTTCAAGTGTCTTGCTGTCTTGAAGCCCTATCGTTGAAAGGATAGAAGCAGAACCTATTTCAGCGACAAGTTCTTCTGTGCTGTAATCAGCAGAACCAAAAGAAGCCATTTCAGATATTCTGTCAAGTCTGGTCTTGTGTCCAGTGCTGTGTGTTATTTCGTGGAATAGGGTTGAATAATAATCGCCAGCAGTTTTGAATTGTTCTTGAAGTGGCATTGTTATTGAATCGGTTGACGGTCTATAAAACGCTTCGTTCTGTTTAACGTGTTCAAATTTCACGCCAGTTCTTTCAAGATAATCAACGACGATTCCGTCTGCAGTCAAGTCTTTTTCAAATTCGTTTATTTCTTCGTCGGTGTAGTGCTTTTGTTCTATGTCTTTACATTGCTTTACATTAAAAACAGTATAGGTCTTTAACACTGGGAACTTCTTTGTAATAGTGTCGCCGTTTTCGTCAACTTCTTCGGTGTCCTTTTCAAGCCATTTGAAGAATACAACTTGAAAGCCTTGTTCGCCTTTCTTAACGCTTCCACCAAGTTCTTTTATTTGGTTAAAGGTAAGATATTCGCCTTTAATGATTGCAAGTAATTCAGAAAAGGTTTTAATGTCTTTCATTTCTTCCTTGTTGCGCTTCGCATATTGCCCAGCGATAAGCATTGTATTCAAGAAAGAATATTGTCTTTTAGTTGCACGTGACCAGCAACCAGTTCCGATTAAGCCCCAAGGTTTATTCCAAGGGATTAAGCCCTTTTCAAGAAGTTCTACGATTTGGTCAGTAGCCATTTGGTAAGAATCAAATTTTGTTTGGTTGGTTTTCATTTTACAATCTCCTTGCGGTCTTTCCCTGCCGTCTTGATTGTCCTTATTATACCACTCAATGAGTGGTGTGTCAAGCGTTTTTCAAAAGAAAATTAAAAAATTTTTCAAAGGGGTAAAAAGCCACGAAAATACTGGCGATTTTAATTGATACGAATTGATACGAAATGATACAGAATTTAGATATATAATATTTACATAAACAAACGCACCCAAAGAGTGGTGCGAATAAAACGGAGAGAATTATGCAAAACCAAGAAACATTAAACTTTCGCATACAAAGAGAAGACAATTTGAATGAAGTAGTATTTGAAGATATTGCTGGACCCGGCAACGGAAGACATCACTATCAGATTTTTAAGGCTGGCGCAACCGATACAGTTGCAAGTCCTTTGCTTGATATTCAATTCCAATGTGGGGCAAGAAATGAAGACGGCTCTGTTTCTGGTGTTCTTGACCAAGACTTGCTTGAAATAGTTCGCCATAGGCTTCAATGCTTCCAGCAAGGCGAATTTTCTTCAAGAGAATCTGCGCTTGCGCTTACTTGTATAGAAGAAGCCCTTATGTGGTTAAACAAAAGAAAGTGCGACAGAAAAGAACGTGGGGTTCTCGGTAAGCATATCAAATAGGTGTAAAAATGGCAAAAGGTGTAGCAACGCCCCCAGAAGTTATAGAGAAGATTAAACTTTGTAGGGCGATAGGAATGTCTTTAAGTGAAACAGCAAAATTTGTCGGTGGAATACCAGACAACACTGTTTTTACTGTTATGAAAAGGATATTAAGCGACCCAGAGCAAGCAAAAGAGTTTGAAGAATTAAAGGAACGTAAAAAGAAAGAACTTCAAGAACAAGCAAACAGAGAGTTTGACGAAACAATGAAAGAATCTTTTGAAAGTCTTTTTCAGCGTTCTGTGAAAGTTATCCACAAAGCGATTGATAATGACAAACTCTCTCCACGTGATGCAGTTGCTGTTATGGGAACAACCTTTGACAAAAGGCAAATTCTAACTGGTGGAAAGACTGCAAGCGTTGGATTAAGTTTTGACGAAGTGTTGAAAGAGATAAACAAGGGGAACGAATATTGACGACAAAAGAGTATATTGAAAAGTTTTTGAAGATAAAAACAAAAGATATGCAAATCGTCCCTTTTACGTTAAACGCACCACAAAACCGTTTGTATAATGCGATAAAGTTGCAAGCAGAACAAGGGAAACCTATCAGAATGATTGTATTGAAAGCCAGACAAATGGGCTTTTCAACGTTAACGGAAGCAATTATCTTTAAGAACTGCGCAACTAAAAAGAACATCACTGCTGGTATTGTAGCGCACGAATTAAGCGCAACGAATAACCTTTTTGAGATGTTCAAACGATATTATCACCACTTACCAGACCCATTAAAGCCCAGTATGTTGAAAAGTAATGCAAAAGAACTTGTTTTCAACGATAAAGACAATAGTGGGCTTGACAGTCGAATCCAGTTGTTTACGGCTGAAAGTCGTGACGGCTTGGGACGTTCTGGAACGTTTAACCTTTTGCACCTTTCAGAATATGCGTTCTGGAAAGACCAGAAGACAACACTGACTGCATTGCTTCAAACAGTCCCAGACGACCCGAACAGCATTGTGATTATTGAAAGCACAGCAAACGGCTTTGACGAGTTTCAAGAACGTTGGCAAAAGGCTGTTTCTGGTGAAAGTGAATATATTCCGATTTTCTGTGCTTGGCACGAATTACCAGAATACACGAAAGAACCACCAGCAGACTTCAAACCTACGCCCGAAGAATTGTCCTTAAAGGCTCTTTTTAATTTGACGGACGGACAACTTTACTGGCGAAGAACAAAGATTGCAACAACGTTTAACGGCGATATAGACCAGTTTAAGCAAGAATATCCAGCAAGCCCAGAAGAAGCGTTTATCGCAACTGGTGCGTGTGTGTTTAACAAGGCTTTAATAATCCAAAGACTTGCAGAACTGCGAAACGTTGAACCGATTAAAACTGGTCACTTTGAATATGAAAAGACAATCATATCAAGAGAAGTTGCAAAGATAAGCAATATTCGTTGGGTTGACGACGTGAACGGAGAAATTCAAATTCACGCAGTGCCAGAAGTAAACAGCAAAGGACAAAAGAAACCTTATGCGCTTGGTGGCGATACGGCTGGGGACGGCTCTGACTACTTCACGGCAAAAGTAATTGATAATATCACGCAGAAGTGTGTGGCTACATATAGACGACAAAGAATAGACGACGACTTGTATGCTGACCAGATGTATTGTCTGGGTATGTTCTACAATGAAGCAATAATCGGTATAGAAACAAACTTTTCTGTTTCTCCGACAAATGAACTTGTTCGCTTGGGTTATAAGAATTTATATATCCGTGAACAAGTTGACGACATATCAAAGAAAATCGTTAAGAAATACGGTTTTAATACTAACAGAATAACACGTCCAGCAATCATTGCAGATTATAAAGCATTATTCAGAGAGTGTCCCGAAACTGAATGCGACAAGGAAACTTTAAGGGAAATGCTTACTTTCATTAGACACGAAGACGGAAAGGAATCTGCTATGGACGGAAAGCACGACGATTTAGTTATGGCTGACTGTATTGCGCATTTTATAGGCAAGCAAGGAAGTTTTACTTGGACGAAAGAACCAGAACAGCAAGAATATGACGTTCTCAAAGAGTTTGAAGACAAAGAACCTAAACAAAGTGGGGGTTTTACTGAATGGTAAGCAAGAAAGAACTGTTAAAAAGGATAGCAAGTCTTGAAGAAGAAAATGCAAGACTTTCAAAAGAAAATACTGAACTTAAAGAAAAGAAAGAAGCAAGCGATAAAACCGACAAGCAAATCACTATGCTTTTTAATGCTTTAAGGGCTATAAACAAGAAAGTTAACAGCCATATCAAAGGCGAAGAAAGAAAAAAAGAAGAAGACGACAAAGTTCAAGACTGGTTGCAAGACGACAGAGTTGACGAAATTCAAGACTTCTTACACAAAGGGGTTAAGTAATGGGTAAGGTAGCACGTTCACAAGAAAAAGCAGAACAAATCTGGAAAGACTACGAAAACGGCAGAGCGTATCAGTCTTTGCTTGGACTTGACCGAATTATCCCTTTATGCGTTGACTTCTATGAAGGCAGACAGTGGGGCAAGATAAAGAAAGGAACTGAAAACTTCCCACGTCCAGTAGTTAACTTTATCAAAATGATAGTTGATAACAAAAGGGCAAACTTGATGTCTTCGCCTTTGCGTTTAGTTTATAAGTCGGACAAACCAACTGAATTGACAGAGAAGTTTAATCACTTTGCAGAGTTCTGGCAAAAGGAAGCACAAATTAAGTATTTAGACAGCGAGGCAATAAAGGCTGGCTGTATTAAAGGAACTTTTATTTATCACTATTACTGGGACAATGAAGCAATGGGTAAGCGTGGAAAGATTGACGGAGCATTGCGCTGTCAACTCATAGACGTTAGGAACATTGTTTTTGCAAACCCACAAGAAAAAGACGAACAAAAGCAAGAATGGATAATCATTGCTTCAAGGGCAACTGTTAAGAGTGTAAGAGATAAAGCACCTAAACGTTTACAAGAGTTAATTGTCCCAGATAACGAAACAAACGACTACGACGGACAAATTGACCAAGATGGGACTGAAATGCTTACAGTCTTAACAAAGTATTATCGTAAGGACGGCGAAGTTTATTTTGTTAAGGCAACAAAACAAGTTGTTTTAACCGAAGAAATGTCACTTGCGCCAGACTATGAAAAGGCTTATAAGTTCGTTGAAGAAAAGTATAAAAAATCAGAACAGCCGAAAGAAGAACCAGAAGAAACGGAAAAGGCAGACGATAAAGAAATCGACAGCACAAACCAAACGCCAGACGTTCCAGAAGAAAAGAAACCAGAGAGATACAAGGCAATTTATTTTCCTATCGTTGTTGGGAACTACGAAGAACGTGAAGGCTCTATTTATGGTATCGGTGAAGTATCTGGTTTAATCAACAACCAAAAGACCGTTAATAATATTCTGGCACTTCAAGCATACGCCACCGAAAACAACGCATTCGGTAAAATCGTTGTAAAGGGTGATGCTTTGGGCGACCAGACTATCGACAATAAGCCCGGACAAATTATCTATGACCATTCAAAGATAAATTCACAAGGTATTTACAGACTTAACGACCCACAAATGTCTGAAATGCCACTAAACGAAATTGAAACGATTATGAGTTTATCAAGAAGTGTGACTGGTTCTACCGAAGTAATGAGTGGCGAAGTCCTTGGAAGAAATATGTCGGGGCAGGCTATTGCACAATTACAAAGTCAAGCATTATTGCCTACCGAAGAAAAGCGCCAAAGACTACAAGACGTTAAGTTGAAGCAAGGCAGAATAATGGAAATGTTCTTCCGAACTCACTATGACGAAGATAGAGAATTTACATATACAGACAACGTTTACAACGAAAAAAAG
The DNA here is from genome assembly GCA_045578765.1 of Christensenellaceae bacterium. GTDB lineage: Bacteria > Bacillota > Clostridia > Christensenellales > Borkfalkiaceae > UBA1259. Next base: position 24,676 of record JAZNKV010000019.1, read on the forward strand.
AACAAGACCGAAGAAGTAATTAAGAGTGACGTATTTAACGCCACAGAGTATTCAGAAGAAATCTTTGACATTGTTGTAGAAGTGACGGCTGGAACTCGTTCAAGTGTGTCTGGTGATATAGCAATGCTTGACTTGGCATTACAAACGAAGTCTATTGACTTCTTGCGTTATTTGAAACTTTATCCGTCAGATGCGTTAAGTGATAAGTCAAAACTTATAGAAGAACTTGAAAACAGCCAAAAGGACGAAAACACCCAGTTAAAGGCACAAAACGCACAGTATGAAGAACAAATCAAGAAACTTGCTGGCGTGGTTGCAAAACAAGACGAAGTTGTTCAAAAGGCTATTCAGTGTATCAAGGGTTTTGAAACTATGCAACAGTTAGCAATTAAGCAAAATGCAGAGTTCTCACAGAAGATTCAAATGGCTAACAAGCACATCAAAGAGCAAGACGGCGTAATTCAACAGTCAGAAACTGAAAAACAAAAACTGTTCAAAGATTCTGGCGATATGTTTAATAAACTTTGGGGCTATATGTCCGAAACTGAAAGAGCGCAAGCACTTGCAGATATGCAAGGACAAAACGTTAACAAGGCGTAAAGCCTAAAAAATATTTTATTCCCCCAGCAGGGTGGCGAAAGCCTAAAAGCAAAAGGAGATTTATGGATAATCAAATTGATTCTGCAGTAGAAACCGAAGAAACTACGGACGTGACCACTACGGACGTGGACGAGGAAGTCGTTATCGCAGAAGACGACGGGTTGGAAGTGGACGAAGAATTTACCGACACTGATTCAGAAGAAACTGACGACGACGGAGAAAGCGCAACCGAAGACGAAAAGACGGACGATAAGGACGGTAAAAAAGACAAGCCGAAACAAAGCAAAGAAAAGAATAGGGAATTTGCAGAAAAAAGGCGTGCTGAAAAAGCAACAAGGGAAGAAACCGAACTAAAAGTGTTAAAGGAATTTGTAGGCAAGAATCCTTTCACTAATACGCCTATCGAAACGCTTCGTGACGTCAAAGTTTATAAAACTATGAAGCAAATCGAAAAGAACGGTGGCGACCCAGTTCAAGATTATCACAAATACGCTGGTTTGGAAGAACAGCAAGCGATTGATAACGAGAAGACACGCACCGAAAACATCAAGAAAGATGTGGAAGATTTTAGAAGCGCTTTCCCCGACGTAAACTTGAACGACTTAAACAAGGATAAAGACTTCGTTAAGTTCTCTAACAAGTTTATAGGTAAAGTTCCACTTAAAGATATATACGAAGCCTACAATGGTGTTCGTGGTAGTCTTAAAGCAAGTGCCGAAGAAACGGCTAAAAAGGAAATAGCGAGAAAAATCGCAAAGGACAATTCTTCTGCTGGTAATCTGGCAACAGCAGGTGATGCTGGTGCGCCAAAGTATTCTTTGGAACAGATAGGAAAAATGTCCCAGTCTGAAATAGACAAAAACTGGAAAGATGTAGAAGCATCTTACAACTACTGGCAAACTCACAAAAAATAAAAAAATTATAGGAGAAAATCACTATGCCTTACGCAAATTTTATAGAAGCCGTAGAAGCGAAGAAACTTCTTACGGAAAGAGATAAGCATTTGATTCTTGCCGACCACTGCACCAGAGAGTGGGAAGGTGAGATTAAGAAACGTGGCGATTCTATTATCGTTAAAGGTCTTGGCAGACCTACCGTTTATAAGTTAGACAAGAATGGCACTTACAGCGCAAACGGCGTTGGCAAGGGCAGTATTGCTGGCTCTGGTAAAGACGTAATTCACAAAGGTATTCCTGATGCAGAAGAAATCAAGGGCTACGAAAGAAAGTTCGAAGTAAACCAAATGGCGCTCTTCAACTTTATGGTTGGTGATATCGACGAACAACAAAGTTCTGAAAAAGGTATTATCGCAAAATCACGTCCGAAAGCAGCACAAGACATTGCGGCCCAACAAGACGAACACGTTAGAAACGTTATTACTGCTAATAAGAACTGTATTCTTACTGGTAGCAATTTCCAAACTAACGGCGTTGCAACTGCACTTAAAATATCTGCAGAAACCACCGTCACTTCTGGTCACGTGCATATTCTTGACCTTATCGACGAATTTATTATGCAGTTAAGACAAAACAACGTAAAAGACAGCGAAAAAATCTTTGGCGAAGCATCACCTGCATTTATTCGTAGATTAAAAACTGCTTTAATTCGTGTTGACACTAACAACAGCAAGATTGTAAGGGGTCGTGAAGTTGTTTCATATAACGGCGTTGAATTTTCAATGTCAAATGTTATGACCGACGTAAACGACAACGTGGATTACTTATTCATTAGAACTGGCGATTCAGTTGCGTTCTTTGACCCACTTACCAAAATTAAGCCTTATCAACCAGAAAAAGGCTTTGGCGACGCTCTTAAAGGCTTTAACCTTTATGATGCTGGTGTTATTGACGAAAAAGCGTGCAAATTCGTTAAGATTGACCGCACTGCTTACAAAGGTTAATAAAGGGGGAAAACAACTATGGCTATTACGAATACTAATACCAACAAAAGAAACAACGCTGTTCAAGTTGTTTATGCGGCTGTGACCAGCAATGGCGTTCAAGTAGTTTCAGATAGAAACGACAGCAGAACTGTTATTCTCTTAAAGAACGCTGACACCAGTCCAGCAACTGTAAACGTTGCACCCGGAACAAGTCCTTACAAGGCTGAAAACGCCCTTGAAATCTCTGTTCCTGCAAGTTCAGAAGTTGTTGTTTCGCTCGATTCAGCACTTTATAAAGATATGTCGTTTGACGGCTATCTAATTAAATCGTCTGCGACGAAAGTGTCTGTTGCGTGCATCACACTTCCTTAAAATTAAAAGGGCAAGGGGGACGGATTTTCTATCCCCCTATGCCGTTTTTTCTTTGGTGAAATTATGAAAATAGGTGAAATTAAACTTGAAAGTTTGCGCCTTATGAACGCAAACGACGAAGACTTAAATATCGTTAACCTTGACAATTATAGGCAAGACGATAGATATAGGGATTATCTGGATAGAATGCCGGGCGCAATAAACCGTGCTATATCAAGATTTATGACTTATAAAGTTTTACCCACTAAAACGGTAGAAGTTAAACCGTCACAAGGTGAAACATTAAAGCAATTCCTAAAATTCAATTTGAAAAATATTATATCCGACTTCGGTTCGCTTGAACGGATAATTTACATATATGAAAGAGTCGTCCCAAACATTGAGTTTCAGACTATAACAGACGGCGTTATTTTAATACCGTTTTCTTCAAGTTATATCTTTAAGGGCGAAGCAAAATCTTTCCCAGAAAGCGCTGTTGCTGGCGTTGCTTACAATGTAGGTGGTGTATGCAAATACTGGAACGGCAACAACTGGGAAGAAGTTTCAGAAGAAGAAATTTTTAATATCGAATACACACCAAACGTTGCGCCAGTATCGGTTAGCACGGACAATAACACAGAACTGGATATTCCCGAATCTCTTGCAAGGATTATCCCTTACTTTGTTAAGGCTGACTTATATGAGCAAGACGAACCAGAACTTTCAGCGACAGCAAGGAATATCTTTGAAAGTGCATTGACTGAATACGTTTCCTTTGGAATTACCAGAAAACAAAGGCAACAATACGTTAAAAACGTAATGCTCTAATGGGAAAGGTTAAAGAAAGGACCAGAAAAGTTTGGTGTTGGTTAAGAAAAAACGCCTTAAATAAGCAAATGATTGTTTACGTGCTTATTGCAGAAGCGATATTCTGGTCGCCGTGTGTTGTGACTGCGTTGCTTGCGTTGATAGTAAACCCTTGGTGGTGGTCAGCGTTTGGGGCAATCTGTGCGTTTTGGGCTGGACCTTTTACACCTGCAGTTCCACTTCAAATAGCACTTGCAGTTGCTATAAAGAAAATAGTCGAAAGGAAGAAAAAATGAATATAAACGCAAATGTTGGTTTACGTGACCGTTCAAGAATAACGTTAGGTGGATTCAAGGGGCTTGACACTCTATCTGCAGCAGTTGACGTTAGCGCAATTCACGCAACCGAAATGAAAAACTTAATATCAAGGGACGGTGTAAATCATAAACGTTTTGGCTGGAAGACACAATTCAGAATCCGTGACGAAAATGGACTTTTTCTAAAAATTCAAGGGATTTTTGATTTTACTATATGTCACGAAAGGTTTCTTATTGTTTACGCTGGCAAAAAGTTTTGGCGTATTGATGCATTATCTAACAATTATCAAGATATTACAGACAGCGCAACAACTATTGCTGTTATTGACAAAACACTTTTAGACGATACCGAATGCAAGTGTTATGTAAACGGAAATAAGGCTTATTTTATAGGCTGTGGCGATTTGCTTGTGTTCTCTAAATGGGGAAATGGGTTGTTTGAGTTAAGACGAGTTGTGGGGAACGAAGACGTTCATATTCCTACTACAACTGAAAATATAGGAAGTGAAGAAGACGGACAGCACTACACCAGAATTACAGCAGAAGAAAGGAACTTACTTTCTCCACAAACTAAAAACTTGCTTTTTGGTCGTGAAAGTATGGAATACACTGACGCTTCAAATTATGATACAGCAACCTATTATTTAGATGCAACAGGTTTTATTGATTTAGAACTTTCTATCGAACACGAAAACGGAACAACGACTGCTATGAAAAGGGATTCAAGTTCATACGCATATTGCACTGCTGGTTCTAAAATCAAAAGATTAGCAATGCCGTCTTACACAAAAAGTATAGAAATGACTGGGGAAATAAAAAATGGGGTTTCTACATTGCCCAGCACAGGCGAAAGTGGTGGTGCTGTTCCGTTTGCCACTACGTTCCCAGTCGTAGGTGGTGCGAGTGGATATGATGTTGATGTCGCATTGATGGAAAATGGGGACAAACTATTATTTAATTGCACCGAAGGTGGCAATTCTACGCTTGTGTCAAAAAGTTGGACCGTGGACGGTGAGACGTTTACATTTAACCCACCAACACAATTTCAAGCAACTTTAATTTACGAAAAAAGTGACGGTAATAGAATTGCTCTAAAAAGTATGTCTTCTTGTTCTATCTCTGTTTCAATGATAAGCGCAACAGAGTCGAGTTTTACCTATAATAAAAATCTACACTTTCCGTCAATGGATTATGACTTATCTGAATATAATGCAGTTTTAAGTTCTGACTATAATAGGACAGATTATGGATTTCCTATATTTGATTTTTCGTCCTTCGTTGTTAGGTCAGAAGACGATTCTGCTATCGGTGAAGTTTATCCAGATATAGGTAAATTAGTTCTTTATCCTTCTACAAAGACCGTTGAAGATGCTGGTGGCGATTCTGGTGGGGACACTGGTGGTGGAAGTTCGGGTGGAACTGAATATTATAGTTTATTTAGTGGATTTATAACTGTGACAAAAAATGCAAGATTTTATGCACCTTTGACACCAGACACGCCAAATATAACAGCAAAAATGACATTTACAGATAAATCTGCAAGCATAATTTCTGCTACAAAAGGTTGTGAGTTCGGTGCGCAAGGTGGCACAGATAGATTGTTTATCGTTGATAATACTGGAAACACGGTCCGTTGGTCAAAAGACGAAGATTTTACTTACTTTGGTGAAAAGTCTTGGTGTGTTTGTGGCACGTCAGACAAAAGCATTACTGGTATGGATAGGCTAAATGATAGCACGTTGCTTATCGTTAAAGAGTATTCACCCAGAGAGCCGTCAATCTTTATTATCACTGGTAATATTATGACTGGCGAAACGGAAGCAGGAACGGTAGATTACACGGCATTATTTACGCCACACGGATATCAAGTTGGTATGGGCGCTGTCGGTGAAATAGTTAACTTCAATGGTGATTGCATAATGGTCGGCAAAGACGGACTATATGCAGTTTCACTTGGCGAAAATATGACGGTTGATTCAAGATACGTTTTGCATCGTTCAAGACAGATATCAAACAAACTTGAAAAGTTTGACCTTGCTAATGCAAAATGCGTGTCTTTCAACGGAAAATTCTTTGTAGCCGTTGGTGGAGAAGAACAAGAGTGTTATATCGCAGACAATAAATATACGGCTGCTTTTGAAGGTGATATTCAAAACGTTGTCAATTATGAATGGTGGCGCTGGACTAATATCCCAGTCAATGTGTGGGGCTTCGTTGGGAACGAATTATGGTTTGGAACTAACGACGGTCAGTTGTGTTGCTTTACAGAAAACTTTTATGACGAAATACTAACTTGTTTCCCTGCAGGAAAGGGGCTTGTTTATTATGATTGTGAACATAATGACGATGGTTGTGTCTGTGAGGATATTATCGGTTTTGGTTTTGTAAATGACATTAAATTTAGAAAAGGCGATATATTTACACCAACTTGCGACTTTTATGGTGGTGTAACTACAAACAAATTTGAGTGTGTTGACGGAGAAACAAAGTTCTATCTACCGTTAAACGACTACTTGGACGGTGAAAAAATCTATATTGACAACACTGCTTACACAATAACGAAACACGATTTATATTTTTCTATACCATACACAACAGAATTGACCGAATTAACGATTTATAGGAATTATAAAAACAAACCGTTAACCGTTATGGACGACGTTGTTATGGCTTTGAAAGATAGTGCAGACAATTTTCCGATTTGGTCAAAGGTTGCTTCAAACGGTGGGCTTAATCCAAGTATTGGCAACTTTTCTGCAACATTAAGCCACAAAGAACCAGTTGTCGCAAAGTGGGTAAGTGGTGCTATGGATTTAGGAACAAGGGCTTATTCAAAATCGCTTACATATCTTGTTTTGACTGGCGAAAAGGACCTTGCAAATCGTCTTAAATATGGATTGAAGACTCGCTTCACTCATAGGGACTACGAACTTTTAAGGGCGAATAACGACCTTGACTTTACTGAACTGGACTTGCAGACTGTTTCAATGGACTCTGACTTTGCTTCTTCCTATACAAAGAAACTAAACATTAGAAATATAAACTTCTTAATGTTTTACTTTGTGTCAGATACAGTAGAAGACGTTGCCCTTAACTCAATTCAAATAGAATTTAAATTATATAAGCGTAATATAGGAGTCAGATAATTATGGATTACGTAAAAAAAATAACGACAGACCTTATTGAAAAGATACTTTCAAAAGGCGTAAGAGATATGCCACAGAACCCTGCGGCGCAAGGCTATGACGAAAGACAAATCCGTGGTTTTTATTATATCCCAGAAAAAGAAATCCTTAACGTGATTATGGAAATAGAAACCACGCTTGCGCAAGTGCTTGCAGATATTAAGCAGAAAATTGAAACTGCTATGGAGACAACTTTTGTTATTGTTAACGAGTTGCCAGACGCAAGTTTAGATACTACGAGAAATATTTATTTAGTACAAAAAGATAATTCAAAAATGTTAAATATCTACAATGAATATATAACAGTTGAAAAAGATGGGTTGTATTTGTGGGAAATGATTGGTTCAACTGAATTTAACGCAAACTATAACGACTTAAAAAATATTCCCATTGTCAATGCTGATTTGAGTGTAATTGTGCCTATCGCTAATACGTATTATCTTCATGCGGGCAAAACTACAGAAAATTATACTAATAGGGTTATATATTTTTATAATGGTGCAAAGTTTAAGGCTATTAACGGCGTGAGTGAGAGTGGCGGTACTATCGTAACCGTAAACGGTGAAGAAGTAGAAACCTTTGACGCTGATACTAAAGTTGGGTTTACTGATTATGCCTCAATAGAAAAGGCGGGAGTTGGCAAAGTTGCGAATTGGGCTGGAATACAAATGCAAGGCGAAATTTTTGCCATTTATCCCGCAAGTGATAACGACATAAACAATAAAACAGCGGGCTACCACCCCATTACACCCCCAAAATTAGACCTTGCTATAAAAGTCGGTATTACTACAAACACTCTAACTCTTACTGACGGAGAAAAGGCAGTCGCTTGTGAGTGGTTAGGTGCATTACTCAAAGGTACAGGCACGAGCGTTGTACTTGAAAACGGAACTACAATTCAATGGCATTACGGCACTACTGGAAATACTTTAATTCGTAGATTAGGTAATGGTTCGGCACAAGTAAAAATGGCAGACGCGCCCGTTGATAATGACATAGCAAATGTTGGTTTTGTAAATCAAGCCGTAGCAAATGCTGGTGGTGGAGCGACTTTATATCGTCATAATGTAACCCTTAAAGGTTATCAATACGATGGCGAAGATAGTACGGACACAGCACAATATGAGATACAAATTTCAATAATATCAAGCAAATCAACGGCTTTGACTTTGAGTGATGTGCAAAGTTATTGTGATGAGTTTCATCAACCTGCATTTATTAGTGGAGATTATATCAGTACCGAGGGTACACTTATGGCTTCGCCAGCGATGCCGTCGACTGATGCTTTAAGTTTTAATTATTCAAGACAAGATGATGTTATGGAAACTATTTGGGGAAGAATTATTTCTTTACAGCATTGTACGGTTATAAGAGATAATGTAAATCAAATTTAAGGAGATATAAAATTATGGGATTAAAAAACACAAATTACAAGATTAACGGATATGTTTATCCAGAAGTTTACGCAGTATTCAACGGCAATATTCGTAAATTAGGCAACGAGTACGAAGTGGCGTTTGATATTCACGCTAATAGAGAACTCGCTTTACACGAACAACCTTTGGAAGTTAAAAAGGTAAGAGTTAAAGTTGAAGATTGGGATAGAAAGTGCGACCTTGTTGCTTTTGCTTACCAAAAAGGTAAAGAAAAGATTAAACACACTTATGATAATCCTGTTACAAGGCGAACTGAAGAAGTATTTATTGATGGCAAATTCACAGGCTGGCTTGATGATATTCAAGAATAGGTGTAAAAATGAAAAAAGTATTAATTTTAGCAACTACATTTTTAATTTTAACATTTGTATTTGCGATTGCTGGAGTATTTTCAGCATATGCAACTGAACTTTATGATGTTTATACATATCAAGACGAATCTATTAACGCTATCTTTACACTAAAAGACGAAACGTCTTATGAGTGCAATGGAACTAATCCAGCAAGTGGTGACACTGTTGATTTTTCTGGGAATTATGTGAAGCAAGGCAATAGAATTATTTTTTATCTTGCAGGAGAAGTTTTTTTGGAAGCAGAAGTTGGCGAAGATAACACGTTGACGATGGTAGATTCAGAAACGCCAGAAGAACCTATTCTGCCAGACACGGAACTTGACGAAATAAAAGGGATAGAAGCACACACGGCACAAATTGTCGAGTGGATTATCGCTGGTGTATTAGGTTTACTTGGAACGTCTGCTGTGGCTATTGCTTTTAGAAAACATCTTAAATCTTTAATAAAAAGCGTATCAACTGCTTTGGGGCTCTTGAAGACAAATAAAGACACAGCCGAAGAAGATATTAAGAAGATAAAGGAAGAAGCCGACAACACGCTTGCAAGCCTTAAAAACGTTAAGAGTGAAATGCTTGAAATTAACAAAAAAGAGTTTGAAGCGTTAAATAGACAAGTTAGTCTATTAAGTAAAGTTGTTTTATATATGGCTGGTGGTATGAAAGAACTTGTTGCAAACGGAACGTCTGAAACTGTCTGCAACTTATTACAAGAACCCAGCAAGGAAGTGAAAGAAAATGCAAGTGAAGAAATATAGTAAATTAAAAATGTTCGGTCTTTATGCTTTAAGTTTGGCCGTGAACTTAATACCATTGATTATTGTTTTGATTATCAACTGGGAAGTTTGCACTAAAACAAAGCGTGAAGGCATTGCAATATCAGTCACAGGCTTTGTGTGGGTTTTCTTTTTAGTTATAACAATGCTTGGAACATTGCCTAAAAAAATAAATCGAGTAGCAACGCTATGTATTGTTTTTGGTGTGTTAGAACTAATGAAACCTTTATTAAATTATATGACTATTTTTGCTGGTGCTGCAGCGATAGGCGCATTGTTAGACGTGATAATTGTTAAGCCGATTATAAAGAGATATGCTGAACTTCGTGTTGCTTCAAAAACTGCCGATATTACTACACAACAAGTTAAACTTGCAGTTAAAAAACTTTTGGACGAAGAAAGGAATGGTAGAGTATGAGTGAAAAAGCAAAAGAAATTTTAAGCAATATCTTCGGTTATATAATCATTATTATAACTTGTGTGCTTTACGTCTTAACTGCAATATTTGCCTTAAATCCTACTGGAAAAACTATTTGGCAGATTATCGGTGACGGTATCTTGGTTTTGTGTATGGGCATAACAATGGACCATTTGTTTAGTATTCAAGGTATCGTTAACGGTATGAAAAGTAAGATAGTTAACAGCACAATGGTATTATACGGAAAAACTGTTGAGAAAATCAATTCTTACATAAATAAACTTGGTGAATGGTGTCACAAGAAAAATCGCAGAACGTACAAAGAGCAAAGGACAAAAATATTGTCAAGGGTTGGCTTGCGATATGAAGACTGCTTTCACGAAGACGGAACGGCTAAACCTTTCGTTTCTACTTTTGTAGAAAAACCAGTTGTTTTTGATAAAGAAAAAAACAAAGACAGAACTTCACGAAAGAGCGAAAAAATTAGAATTAAGTCCTTAAAACGTGAAAATAAAGAAGCAAAAAAAGAAGATAAGTTCAAGCGCAAGTGTTATTTGCAAGCAGTCAAATTGAAACTTACCGAATTATATCCTAACGACCTGACAAGTGAAGGTGGCAAAAAAGACGACCCAAACAATCTTGGTCCTACCATAAACGATTATATGACAGTTGACTCAATCAAGACTTGGATTACTAAAATATTTTTTGCCATAATTCTTGGTGTTTATGGTATATCTTTGATTAAGGATTTTAGTTGGATAGAACTTTTATGGAGAGCGTTCCAAATCTGTTTATTTTCTGTGTTCGGGCTTGTTAAAATGCGCAAGTCAACAATGTTTATTACAAACGATTATCGTGGAAGAATAATTAAAAAAATAGATAATCTGGACGAGTTTTATGCAGATTTAGAACTTAATGTTCAGCCAAGCGAACAAAATGTTCAAGAAAACGAAGTTAAAGGAGAAACTGAAAATGGGACAAGTGACCAAAGAAGCGTTTGAGCAAGATAAAGTTTTAAAAGAAAAATTTGGTTCTTATGAGAATTATCTTTCTCAAAACGGTGGAAACTCTGATTCTAATACTCCAGTAGTTGTCCCTGACAATAGCGAAGTTGAAGGTGGCAAAGCACCAACTTTCAATGACTACGTAAGTGTTGGAAACTCTGGAAAATTGCCCGAAGAAGAGCCAAAGTCTGCTTATGATATGTATATGGAAGAAGCAAAAAACATTTACAATCAAGGCGTTGAAACAAATAATAAAAACGCCGCTAATCAAGCGGCTTCGGCTGGGGCGCAATATCGAGAAGTAAATAGAAACATTGGTGAAATAAATAAAGCAAACGGTAAGACAAATACTGGTTATGCTGGCGACACTTCCATTGATGCTTACAACGCTTATAGAAATAGCGTAAATAAATCTTATTCTGATGCAAATTCTGCGAATAACGAGTTGTATTCATATTATTTAACCAAAATGACAGAATTGCAACAAGCGAAAGATACGAAAGAAGCGACTGATAAGCAGTTAGATTTGCAAGAACAACAGTATCAAGATGAAAAAGAAAGTAAGGTGGTTTCAGAAGTTTCTGGTATGCTTGCGGAAGACGATGCCTTTAATAAAGACGGGACAATAACGAGCGAAACAGCAAAGAAAACTTGGGATTACGTAAAACGTATTTATGGCGAAGATATCCCAGAAAGCACAATGGCATATCTTGAAAGTCAAGACGGATTTTCTGAATGGTTAAAAGCCTATAATGAAGGAAATGAGCAAAGCTATTATAAAGAACATGAAACTTATGGGTCTAAAGCATATGAAAACATGGTTTCTCACACTAAATTAGCAAAAATTACTGACGGCGCCGAATATGATAGCCGAAAGATTAGGGTAGGCAATGTTGTGACTGATGATAATAACCATAGTTGGAGGGTTGTTGAGGTTATTAACAATGAATTTATTGGCGACCATGAATTTAAGAAGATAATAAATTCTACAACTTTTAATCCTAATGATGGTGAAATATCTCGTGGAGACAATGGTATGTACTATATGGCATTAACGGGCATTGGAACTTGGGCAATATTAGAACCAGTAGAATAGAAAAGGAAATATCATGTATAATCCACAAGAATTACAAAGAAAAGCGCAACTAAATTTACACGGCGTTGACACCAACGCCCAAACTTCGCTTAATAACAATAATCCCCCGAAGCAAGAGAGTGAACAAAACTGGTTTGTTAGGGGGCTTGCAACAATAGGAAACTTCGTTAACAATATCGTTATGGGGGCAGTAAAATCCATAGAAGGTATTGTTGATGCTGGTGCTATGCTTGTTGGCTTATTTGGGGCTGACGTTGACGATTTTGTAAGTTATGACTTTACGGCTGATATTTTTGGTGCAGACGAAGAAGGAGAAGGCTTGCTTGAATGGTCGTGGGGCAGAAACCTTGCAGAAGTTTCCTATCTTGATAATGAGAATATTGTAAATCAGATAGCCGAAGGGGTGGGTGGACTTTTACCCACGGTAGCCATTGGAATTTTAACAGGTGGAACTTCGCTTGCTGGAACTGCTGCATCTGCTGGTGCAAAAGCGGCAACGATAGGGGCTAAAATAGCACAGACAGGAACATTTGTTGCAAGCGCAATGGGTAATGCTTCGGAATCTGCGCTTCAAGAAGGTGCTACTTATGGTCAAGCACTTGGATATGGTGCGTTGAGTGGTGCAATAGAAGCAGGAACGGAAATGATAGGTGGTCGTGTTATAGGTTCTGCAACCAAACTTGATAACACTTTGCTTGGCAAACTCGCAATAAAAACTGGCGCAGATAAGTTTATATCAAAAAGCGTTGGAAAGGCTGCATATTCATTTGCTTCGGAAGGCTTGGAAGAAGTTGTTGCTGACCTATTAGACCCAGTAAATAAACGTATTACTGGTGTAGATTCAGAAGCCACGGTTAACTGGGCTGAATTACCAAAAACATTCTTAATTGGTGGTGCTGTTGGTTCTATTTTGGACGGTGTTCAAAACGGTGCTTCTGCTCTTATTCATAAAGACAAAGGTGGCAAACACTTTGTTAGCGTGGCAGAAAGTTTAGAAGATATATCTAATACAAACAAGGCATTAGCATACTTGCAACAACATAAAGGAATAACGCAAGAAAGGATAAACAATGCAACTATCAGAAGTTCGGAAAGAATGATGGATTCTATTGAGAAAATATCGGATGGACTTCAATCAATGACCGATAAACAAAGAAAATTAACGTTTGATACTTTGAGAGAAAGCACTTCTTTTGTTGACGATAGTTTTAATAGTGATGGAACGATAAAAGAAGAAGTCAGAAATAATTATGCAGAAGTAATGAATAATGGTGCAATCTATAATGTTTCTAGTGACTTAGTTTATCGTGGAAGTGAAATTGAAAATGAGATAAAAGCAGTAAACGAAGAATACAATATGAACATTGAATTGTCCGACACTACTTTTACAGAAAACCAACGAAAGAGTTTTGCAAAAATCAATAGAAGTGTTGCAAAACTTAATGAAAAAGTTAGCGAAAGAATAAGCATTGTTGCAATTAAGGATAATCCTAACAATGTAAATGCTTTTATTGACAAAAATACTATTTACATAAACGAAAAGTATTTGGAAGATGGGCAATGGGCGAGATATTTGTCACACGAAGTTTCTCACTTTGCAAAGAAAAGTAAAGAATTTAACTCTTTTGCTGAATATATTACAAGCGACGATAAAGTTTTGGCTGACGTTGTTTTGAAAGTTGATGGTGCTTATAAATATGATTTTGATTTAAACACAGCAAAAGAAATTATTAGCAAAATCCAAAATGGCAAAAAAGTAAGTGAAAGAGAAAGTGAATTTTATGATGAAGTTGTTGCGCATATTACCGAAGATTTATTTACAAACGAAGATAGTATCAATCGCTTGGTAAAAGACAATTCAAATTTAGCAAGTAAAATCTTAAATCGCATTAAGCAGTTTTTGCAAATTTTCAAAGGAACTAATGCTGATAAGAATACCGTTATAAATTTAAGAAAGGCAGAAATGCTTTTTGAAAAGGCTTTATCTTCTATTGGGAAACAAAACAAAGAATTTGCTGAAAGATACGAAAAAGGCATTGCTGAATATATAAAAGCAAAGAAAAAATATGATACTTTATCCGAAGAACAAAGGGAAAGTTGGTTAAAAGATAACGATTGGAATGCAGAAGATTTTGCTGACGACGCTATTGGCGACAGCAATGAACTTGACAATTCTGGTGAAATAAGGTATTCTAAAAAAGGATATGCGGAACGCAACCCAAAATCTGTGACGGAAAAAGAATTTAACCACCACTACTGGGCTGTTGCAAGCAATCTTCTTTTGAAAGAAGAAATTGGCGTTTTAAACTCTGCTATTGGCAATATGAATAGGGGCGAAGTTTATAATAAGAATTCTGACGGATTCTTTATGATTCCAGTTGGGGAAAAGGGTATCTTAAATAAGATAATTTTCACAGACGGCAAAAAAGGTAGTTATTCAATAAATTCTATTATTGAAATTGCTTGCGATAATGAAACGGATTTAACCGATATAAGGAGCGTTGTTTATGCAAGAGAAAGAAACGGAATTCACACTGAAAATTCAGACTTATTCAAAATCTACTATTCAAAAGATTTCAGATATAATGACTTCATTGCCAAAATTCAAAACTATTCGCAAGATAGTAATGGAGAGCAAGTCGGAACAAGAAGTAGTAGAAAAGTTAGATTCTCTCTCAAAGAAGAATTAAATCATTTTAGTGAAATTAAAATAGAAGACGGAAAAGAATATCATAGGCTTGAACGTGAATTAAAACGTAGAAACGGAAATCGTCCGTCAGAAATTGATTGGGCAATGACTGATAAGTATTTATACATAGTTAAAGATAATACACTGAACGGTTTTACGCCTATTGTTCAAATAGACTGTGCAAAACACGAAAAGTTGTTTATGCGTTTAATTCGTATGATAGATTACGAAAATTACTCTTCTGAAAAAACTATTGAAAAATGGTTGGACGAAATATATAGCCACCCAAACCTTTTCAATTGGACGAATGACAATTCTGTTTCGGCTTCGCAAAACGAAGAAATAGCAATAACATCTAGCGACAATCAAGTATCTTCAAATAAAGACATTGATAGCAAGGGAAGAAAACTTTCTAATGAACAAATAGAGTTTTTTAAGGATAGTAAAGTTCGTGATAGATACGGAAGATTGAGAGAAGTTTATCACGGGACTTATGGAGAGTTTTATACTTTCGATAAAGCATTACTTGGTAAGAATTTTGGAGCAGATGCAAAACTTGGTTTCTTTTTTACTGCATCAAAAACACTCGCAGAAGATTATTCTAAAAACGCAAAAGAAAATAAACGTTTTAATATAATTCATAAAGTAGCTGACGGAAATGACGAAGTATTAAACTTCTTGTCTAATAAAAATAATTTTAACAATTATGATGCTATAAAAAACATTATCGACAAAGATAGTTATGACGAAGTTAGAGAAATTGACAATGCTTTGGATGAAAATCTAAATGACATATATGATGTGTATTTAAATATCCAAAATCCTTACGTCGAAAACTGGGAGCGAAAAGCACATTACAAGTTGGATATGATTCGAGCAATAACAAAAGCAAAATCTAACGGCCACGACGGTGTTATAATTAAAAGGGTTGACGCTTCCGTCGCTGAAACTCGTCCAGCATCTGATTTGTATGTCGTTTTTGAGCCTAATCAAATAAAACTTACGACCAACAAAAAACCTACAACGAGTAATGATATTCGTTTTTCGAGAAAAGATAAAGCAGATATAAATCAATATACTGAAAAACAATATAATGATTTTGGTTGGGCAAGAGTAAACGGTATATTATCAATTAATGAAAATGAAGACTTCAAGACTAAATATAGACAAATTAAAGACGGGACTTTGAACCGTATTAACAAATCTATAAATGGCGAAATTTTAGTTGAAGTAAATAATTCGAAAGGTGCTGATTTTGCTGTAAACAATACTCTTGTTTATGCAAAAGGTTCATACGATAATTATAAAATAACTAAAATAATTAAGATTAATTTAAATTATGAGACAGATATAGAGTCTATAAGGAGAAATATTTATGAGTGGGAAAGACGTGGTTGGACACGAACGGACGCTATTATTGAAAGAGTGTACGGAAAGGAACTTGTCAGAATCTATCGTTTGGGAGATTGCCCAAGTTATAGGGAACTCAAACAACAAGGACGCAACAGCGTCACAAATAAGACCGATAATTCGTTCTTGCAAAACGGAAGAAGAAATCTTGACCAAGATTCAGAAACTATAAAATTTTCATTAAAAGACAACGCAACCTATACTTTAAGCGACGGACAAGTTAAAAAGAAAGTTGCAAACTTTACAAAGTTAAAGGTTTATTCAAAAGTAGAAGCCGAAAGCATTATAAACAGTATTCTTGAAACTAACTTTAATCTTGAAGATTATTCTGTTAGAATCTCTGGAAAAACAAAAGCAGATGCGATTGACGTTCTTTGGAAGACGTTGAATACTGCAGATGCTGGAAAGAGAACTGGAATCTCATTAAAGATTGCTGACTACATTATTGATAATACAATAATTGAAAGCATTTATCTTGAAGAAGAAAACCAAATTTATACCGAAACGATATCGTTCTTAAAGCCCTATTTGCACAGCGTTGACTTAAAGGCGTTAAAGGGTGAAATAAAATATCGTTATGATACGGATAATAGTGTTTATCTTCTTTGGGGCAAGAGAAAGGGTGAAGACGGACAAACGGCTGACCAAATCGCAATGGAACTTGCAGAAAGTGGTTTCTTTATAGATGCTGAAAACGAAGCAGATATTTTCTTTGAAATGGACCGTGCTTATCGTGAAGCAGTTAGGGCGTTAAAAAAGAAAAGCGATAAATTCCTTGCAGATACACTTGGTAAGGAAGAAAGAGATAAACTTCGTCAAGACATTGCAAAAGATATTCTTCGTGCGTTTGATAGTAATGGTAAAAAATCAAAACTTGCAGAAATTATTGAGCAACAAAAAGAAAGGGCGAAAGTCTGGAAAGACCTTTACTACGAAGAAAAACAACGTAATAGTGCTATCAATAATCTTCTTTACGAAGTGGGTAAAATTCGTGATATTCACTTTGGGGACTTCCAGAACTCTACGCAATCACATAACTTATTATTCCGTGGTTCAATAGAAAGACTGTCGGCAATTAAACACCGTGGCGACCTTAATAAATCTGGAACGAGAAGCATAGTTGCTGGGTTAAATGAATGGTATAGCAAAGATAATCCTGTCGTTGGCGATAGGTTTATTGAAGATATATCATTCATACTAAACAAAATATCTTCTGGAACTGGCAAACTTACAGCAGAAGAAATTAAGGGGCTTGCTACTGCAGTGGCGTATTTTAGGCACTTTATTGAAACCAACAACAAGATTTTCCGTGCTGGTAAGTATATTGATGCAAAGCCGATTGTAGAAGATTATATCAAGAAGATTACTGAAACACAAAATCTTAAAATCAGTTGGGCTGGTAAGGTTTTTGATAAGTTGTTTAACAATTCAAAACTTAACTATATGCAAACGTTCAATGACCCAATGACGATTGCAAGATATATGGATAAATATGGCGACGGCTTCTTTACCCAAACACTTGAATCGTTTAGAGAAGGTGCAGTCAACTCTGCTATTCTTGAAATGGAATTAAATGCAAGTGTTGAAGAATTTTACGACAAGCACAAAAAGTTCTTGAAGAACTTAAAGGCTAAAACGATTAAGTATAATAACGTCGAAATCCCTGCTGACAAGGCTTTATATTTGTATATGGCTCTTAATAGGGAACAGGCTCTAATGGGGCTTGCAAGGTCTGGTTTTAGTTATAAAGACGACAAAGGAAAGACTATTCGTGTTGCTGGTTTTGAAACTAATGAAGACTTAACCTTGGACGATATAAAAATTATTGCGAGTGAAGTTCAATCAGAACTTGAAAAGCAATTTACCGAAGAAGAAATTGAATATATAAAAATTGCTGAAAAACTTTTCAACGAAGACTGTAAAAAGTTGAAGTCTGAAAGGGACAAAACAAGACTTGGTTATTCAAACATTGTTGACGATTATTATATTCCTATTCGTAGGGCGTATATAGCACAAAGTGTTGACGTTGACAGTTTGCAATTTGAACTTGACCGTGTAAGTAATTTGTCGTTTAATAAGTCTGCTGTAAAAGGCGCAAAGAACGAACTATTTATCGAATCACTTGACCTTGTTCTTTCAAGACATTTAAGGGGAATTGCACAGTATTATCACTTATCTAATGTTATTGATAATTTTAATATTATATATAATATGGATATAAGTGGTAATGCTAACCGTGTAAAAAGCATTGCGTCCGAGAGTGTAAATGTTTGGAATAAAGGCAAGACCTATTTGCAAGATTTAATATCGGATATTCAAGGTATTAAAAGGGGCGAAGGTAGTCGTGTGTTTGGGTTTATACGTGGTAGTTATGCAAAATATCAACTTGGCGCAAATCCAAAAGTTTGGTTTACTCAACTATCTTCTTTCTTTGCTTCCACAAGTATTCTTGATTATAGTTCAGTAATAAAAGGTTTAGCAATTAAAACTGGTGACGTTGATAAATACTGTTCGCTTGCAAAGTTGCGTAATAACGATAATACTGTAGCACTTGCGCAAGGCGTTCTTGATAAGGTTGATAAGGTTAGCAATGTTTTAATGAAACCTATCGGAATGACTGATAGACTTGTAGTAAAGAAATTGTTTGGCGCTTGTCAAGTTCAAGTTCAAAAGAATACTGGTCTTAAAATAGGGACAGAAGAAAACAAGGTTAAGGCTGGCGAACTTTTACAAAAAGTTATTCTTGAAACCCAACAAAACACAATGGCGACGGAACGTTCACAAGCAATGCGTTCTTCAAGCGAACTAATGAAGACGTTGACAATGTTTACTTCCGATTCTATGAAAGTAATAGGTAGGGTTATAGATTCTTACGGTGAGTTGTCTATCTTGAAGGCAAGAAGAAAGGCTACAACTGATGCTTCTGAAAAGGCTAATCTTGATAAGCAAATTAAGACAGCAAGGAAGAAAGCGGCGAAGTCAACTTCTGCGCTTGTGACCACTGCAATCTTTATGGCTTTAATAGCACAAGCATTTAGAACACTTTACAACAAAGACGACGAAGAAGACAATATTGTCGAAAATATGACTGTTGATGCAGTTGGTAATCTTTTCGGTGGTTTGCCTATATTCAAAGATGTTTATGCTAAACTTGTAGAAGGCTATGACTTTGACGGATATCAATATTCTGCGATAAACGATTTACTTGATTCTATGTCTGATGTAATCAATTTGACTGGTGATATTTTCTCTGGCAACGCTGATTCAAGAGATGTTGCGTTAAATATTAAGAAAATGTCGTATGCTGTTGGTCAGTTATTTGGTATTCCAGTTAGAAACGTTTATAATGTATTCTATGGTTTAACCAAAAGGGTTAGTCCAGAAACTGCTTATAAGATTGACGACGTATTCTACAAACAAAGTTATAGTTCAGACTTAAAGAAAGCAATTAAGAATAACGACGAAGAAATGATTGCTACTATTGCCGGGCTGATAATGGACGAAAATATTGGCGCATTTGAAAACGGCTCTACAAGAAACGAAGTGAATAGACTTCTTTCTGCTGGCTTTGACGTTCTACCACAAACAGTCGGCAATTCAATGACTATCAATGAGGTTCAATATACGCTTACTGGCCCACAAAAAGAAAACTTCAAAAAGGTTTATTCGCAATCAATTAGTGCTGTCGATAAACTTGTGTCAAGCAATGGTTATAAGATTGCTACCGACGAAGCAAAGGCAAAGGCTATAAAGTATATTTATAAATATTACTATTATGAAGCCCAATACCAAGCGTTAAATGCTGATTTAGATAGCAAGTTGTATTTGTTTGGTCAAATTGTTCCGATTGAGAAAATGGCTCTTGCGCTTGCAGAAGTTCCATTACTGGTCGAGAACTCAACCAACAAAAAGAAAACCGTGCAAAGATACTTGCAAGCCACTAAATTAAGTTCTGCGCAAAAATATATGCTTATGCGATACTTTGGATATAAGAATACCAAAGGCGAAGGTGTTGTTAAAAGCGCAATAAACAAAACGTCACTTACGAAAGAACAGAAAAAACTTCTTTTAGAAAAGTGTGGTTATTAAGAAAAAAAGGGGCTGGATTGATTTCCGTCCCTTTTTATTTGATTTTTTTAGAAAAAAAGATTATAATATAAGCGTTGAAAAATTCGTGTCACAAAAAAATGTCACAAAACAGAGTAAACTGGGGTATAATACAGTAAACTACAATATAAAAAACGCCCATTTTTAACTAAAAATAGCCAAAAACAAGCGTTTTTTGAATATTGGCAGGGGAGACGCGACTCGAACACGCAACCGGCGGTTTTGGAGACCGCTGCTCTACCAATTGAGCCACTCCCCTAAAAACATATACGATTATATACTAAATCTAGATTTTAGTCAAACGAATTTAAGTAAATTAAGGTGAAAAAATGAAAAAGAAATTTAAATTAGGTGTAATAGGTGCTGGCTTTATGTCTACTGCAATTATTAATGGCGTTATAAGCGGTAAAAAACTACCTGCTGAACAGATTGTCGTTAGCGACGTTAATGATAACGCGCTTAGTTTAATTCAAAAAAACGGAGTTAGTGTTACTAAAGATAGTTTTGAACTTGTAAATCAATCAGAGTTTGTGCTTTTTGCTGTAAAGCCACAAAGTCTTGATGCCGTCATGTCGCAAATTTCTGGTGCTGAATGTGAAAAATTTATCTCTATAATGGCTGGCGTTAAAAAAGATAAAATAAAGAATTCGTTTCCCAATGCTAAAGTGGCTAGATGTATGCCGAATACGCCTTGTGCTATTGGATGCGGTGCTGTTGGTGTTGACATATGTGATTTCGATGACGAAATAGACGTTGATTTTATTAAAAATTTACTTTCTTCATTTGCTGAAGTTGTATTTGTTGAGGAAAAATTATTGAATGCTGTTACTGGCATAAGCGGTAGTGCTCCAGCTTATTTTTACTTGTTCTTAAAAGGTATAATTGAATGTGGTGTTGAAAATGGACTTTCATACGATGATGCTAAAGTTCTTGCTACAAATACTATGATTGGTGCGGGCAATATGGTTAAAAAGTTTGCTGATAAGTCTATTGACGAGCTTATTGATGCTGTTTGTAGTAAAGGTGGAACCACGATTGAGGCCGTAAAAATATTTAAACAAGATGGGTTGGAATGTATCACTAAAAAAGCGGTTAATGCTTGTGTAAAAAGAGCGGGAGAGCTTGAAAATTTGTAATGAAAAAAGTTGAATTGTATACAGATGGTGCGTGTAGCGGTAATCCAGGTGCAGGCGGTTATTGTGCGATTTTAATGTACAATGGCGTAGAAAAGATAATTAGCGGGGCAGAAAGTCAAACGACTAACAACAAAATGGAGCTTTTAGCGGTAATTCAAGGTTTAAAGGCGTTAAAGGAAAGTTGTGAAGTGGACGTATATAGTGACTCACAATACGTTGTAGATGCGTTTAATCAAAACTGGATTGTTGCTTGGCAAATGAATGGTTGGCGCACTTCAAATAAAAAAGAAGTTAAAAACATTGACTTATGGAAAGATTTGTTAGAGCTTATTCAAGTTCACAAGGTTAATTTTATTAAAGTTAAGGGCCATTCTGATAACGAAAACAACAACCGTTGTGATAAAATTGCTGTGGCTGAATATAAAAAATTACAAGAACAAAGTTAATTTTAGTTTGAATTGAAATCTTATTATAATAATATTACATTTAAAGAAGTATAATATTATTATGTGTAATAGTAAAAAACTTGCAAAAATTAAAGACCTGTTAAATATCCTACTGATATCCTTATTTGGTTGTGCTGGTATTGTTTTTAGTGTATTGTATATTGATACATTTTCAAGTGGGTTTTGGTATGACAATTCAACTATAATGACGGCAGTTACTGTTTCGATTATTTCGGTGTTAACGATGCTGTCAATAACATTTTTAAACCACACGAGAAAGTTTATTCATAAATTATTTTTCTTGTTTGTCGTTCTATTGTTTTTAATAATTTGTGCGCTGTACTTTATAAAAATAACAGGCTTTTTAGATCAAATGGATAGTGTTGATGATTTTAGGCAATACGTCAGTTCGTTTGGAAGTTATGCTATTATATTGTTTGTAGTTATTCAGTTTTTACAAGTTGTTGTTTTGCCTATTCCTGCATTTATAACAGTTGGGGCTGGGGTACTGTTGTTTGGGCCGTTTTTAGGCTCAATTCTCAGCTGTATAGGAATTATACTAGGTTCTATTGTTGCGTTTTTTATTGGTAGGATATTTGGTATTAAAGTTGCTCGCTGGTTGGTTGGCGAAGATAATCTCAGATCTTGGCTCAAAAAAATCAAGGGAAAGGACAAGGTTGTGTTGACATTTATGTTTTTATTTCCGTTTTTTCCTGATGATGTTTTGTGTTTTGTGTGTGGGATTACTTCTATGAGCAAAACATTCTTTCTTGTAATGATTTTTATTGTTAGAATAATTACAGTATTTATTTCCTCATATTCAATGAATAATAGTATCATTCCATACGACACTTGGTGGGGAATTGCTTTGTGGATTGTGTTTTTTGCGCTTACAATACTGCTGACTGTTTTTATATATAATAAAGGCGATAAGATTGAAAAAATATTTTTTAACAAAAGAAAAAAAACTAGGAATAATCACGATGAAATATAGATGTTTATGTGTGATGAAATGAGTGAGCTATGAACGTTATTTTGTGTAATGACGATGGTATTGATTGTAATGGATTAAAACACTTTGCCAAGCGTTTAGTTGACGAAGGATATAAAGTTTTGGTAGTTGCACCAGATGGGAATAGATCTGGGGCGTCACACTCAATATCTTTTTTTAAGAATTTTAAAGTGCGTAAAGTTGAAAATTTTTGTGATAAATGTACTGCATTTGCGATTTCTGGAACACCAGTTGACTGTGTTAAATTCGCAATGTTAAACTATCCAGAGTTCAATGCTGATTTAATAATCGCGGGAATAAATAAAGGGCATAATCTTGGTTCTGACGTTTTATATTCTGGTACTGTAGCAATTGCTAGCGAAGGCGCTTTTTTTGGTAAAATCGGTTTTGCTTTTTCTGCTTTTAATCTTGAACAAGAAGATTTTTCGCTTTTTGCTGAACGTTCGGTAAATATTATTAAAAAACTCCTTCCAAAATCTAATTCCGGTGACGTTTGGAACGTTAACTTTCCCGATATAAAAACATGTGGTGAAATTAAAGGAGAAATGATTACCCCGCTTGGCAAGCAAATTTACTCTAATCGATATATTGATATGGGTAATAATGAATATCAGTTGGTTGGCGAACGCTTAATTCACGAAGAAAACAATGAAGATTGTGACGTTAAATGGGTTGAAAAAGGATACGTTAGTATTACGCCGATTTTATATAATAAAACAAATTTTGACAAAATTAACGAAGTGAAAGATTATGAATAAAGTTGTTGTTATCGGTGGCGGTGCGTCGGGTTTAATGGCCTCATATTCGGCATCAAGCATGGGTAAGCATGTTGTTTTACTAGAAAAAAACGAAAAATTAGGCAAAAAAATATACATAACGGGCAAAGGTCGATGCAACGTTACAGCTTGTGTGGCAAACGAAGAGTTTTTATGTGGTGTAGTTTGCAATTCTAAATTTATGTATAGCGCAATAAACACTTTGTCGTGCAAAGATTTTATGTCTTTGTTGGAAACAAATGGTTTGACGCTTAAAGTTGAGCGTGGGAATAGGGTGTTTCCTAATAGTGACAAAGCTAGCGACGTCACTAAAACGCTTGAAAAAATGATCAAAAATAACGGTGTTGACGTTAGGCTTGGTGTAAACGCAAAAAGGATAATTACAAACAATAATAAGATTGTGGGCGTTGAAACTGATTGTGGCGACATTGAAGCGGATAGTGTAATTGTTTGTTGCGGAGGGGTTTCTTATCCGCTTACTGGAAGTACGGGTGACGGATATGCTTTTGCCAAAACATTAGGTCACACTATAATTCAACCAAAACCGTCGTTGGTGGGTATAGAACTTAAAGGTAATGATTTTGTTGAAATGCAGGGTGTTTCACTAAAGAACGTAAAACTATACGCAATGAGCGGTGAAAAAGTTTTATATTCTGATTTTGGTGAAATGTTGTTTACTCATTTTGGTGTTTCGGGACCGATAGTATTGTCTTGTTCTACAGCTATTAATAGAATTGATTTGAATTTAGTTAAGATTTCTATAGATTTGAAACCTGCTATTGATTTTCAAACACTTGACAAAAGACTTATTAGTGAGTTTAAAGAAAATAATACGAAAAACTTATTTACTGTTATGCGTGCAGTCTTGCCTAAAGCGCTTATTAACGTTGTTTTGAGACGTGCAAAATTAAACCCTGAAAAGAAATGTTGTGAAATCACGGTGGCTGAGCGCCAAAACCTTGTAAATGTTCTTAAAAGTTTAGTTTTCGAAGTAAAAAAATTGAGACCGATTGATGAAGCAATTGTTACTGCAGGCGGAGTGTGCGTAAAAGAAGTCAATCCTAAAACAATGGAAAGCAAATTGATAAAAGGCTTGTATTTTGCGGGTGAAGTGCTTGACGTTGATGGTTATACGGGTGGATATAATTTGCAAATAGCTTGGTCAACAGGTTTTGTCGCGGGAAAAAATTGTTAAAATATCAGTTTAATTTATATATGAGGTGGATTTATGGAAAAAATTGTTAGAATTGCATTAGATGGCCCTTCTGGAAGTGGTAAAAGTACTATTGCTAAAAAGTTATCTAGCAAACTTAATATATTGTACCTAGATACAGGTGCAATGTATAGGGCGACGGCATTAAAGGCTATTGCGCTTGGAATTGATACCTTAGATGCTGAAGGCGTAAAAACGTTTATTGACAATATAAACCTTGAGATAAAATATTTAAATGGCACACAGCACACCTTTTTAGATGGTGAAGACGTTTCGGAAAAAATACGTGAACCACACGTTTCTATGGCAGCATCTAATATTTCTAGTTTGAAATGTGTAAGACTCAAAATGGTTGATATGCAAAGAAAGATTGCAAGCCAAATGTCTTGCGTTCTAGATGGTAGAGACATTGGTTCTTACGTTCTTCCTAATGCCGACTTTAAGTTTTATATTACTGCAAGTGTTGATGTCCGCGCGGATAGACGTTATAAAGAGTTGATTTTAAAAGGTCATAAAGTCGATTTTAATGAGCTAAAAGCTGAAATTGAACAGCGTGATTATAATGATAAGACAAGAGATTTTGCTCCGTTAACAAAAGCAGTAGATGCTGTTGAAATAGATACGTCTTACATGACGATTGACCAAGTAATAAGAAAAGTAACGTCGTATATAGAAGGTTAGATAATGAACTTTATTAAGAGAATTCCGGTTTTTTTCTTTTCCTTATTGTATCCACTTAAAGTTTATGGAAAAGAAAACGTGCCAGAAGGTGGTGCAGTTTTTGTTTGTAATCATTTTAGAGCAATTGACCCAGGATATATTGTTAGGGCCTATAAGGGCGACGTTAAGTTTTTGGCAAAAAAAGAACTATTTAAAAACAAGCTTTTTACAAAGATCTTGAATGCATACGGTGCTATTCCAATCGATAGAGATAAACCGGATATGAAATCTATTTTGGTTGCTATAAAGACGATTAAGGAAGGCAAAAAGCTTTGTATATTTCCAGAGGGAACAAGAAACAAGTCTGGCACAAACGAGCTTCAAGAAATTAAAGGGGGTGCGGTTGTTTTTGCTATTAAAGCAAAGTGTCCTATTGTTCCTATAATGTTCTTAAAAAAAGGCAAGATATTTAGGCGCGCAAGATTGATTATAGGAAAGCCGTTCTTTCTTGATGATTTCTATGGCAAGAAACTTGATGAAGAAGAAGTGGAAAAGCTCGATAAACTTGTGCGAGAAAAAATGATTGAACAACAAATAATTTTAACTAAAAAAGTGACTAAGAAAAATGATAATACTTAAAGGTAAACATGGTGGGTTCTGTTTTGGTGTTAGTCGCGCGGTAAAATGCGCAGAACAATTATCAGGTGATGGTAATTACGTTCTTGGCGAATTGATACATAACGAACTTGTAATTGAAAGATTAAAAAAAGCTGGAGTTAAAACTATAAATAGTTTTGATGAAGTTGAATTTAATAAGGGTGACACTTTGCTCATTAGAACACACGGTCAGCCCGAAAAGACTTTTATAAGGGCAAAAGCACTTGGACTTAACGTTATTGATTGTACTTGCCCATTTGTAAAAGACATACAAAGAATTGTTAGAGAACATCACCAAAAAGGTTATAAGATTGCAATTATCGGCAACAAGGATCATCCAGAAGTGATTGGAATAAACGGTTGGTGTGATGAGAGCGCAGTTATAACTGAAGATCCGCAAGTTTTATCTTTGATAAATGCGGAAAAGTTATGTGTGGTTGTTCAAACGACCTATTCTGAGAAAAAATTTGATGAAATAATTAAAAATTTTGATTCTAGCAAGGTCAAAACAGTTGATATTTTCAAAACAATTTGCTATACTACAACAGAGCGACAAAGAGAGGCGGAAGTTTTGTCCGCAAAGTGTGATGCTGTGCTTGTGTTAGGCGGAGCGAACAGTAACAACACTAACAAACTTTACGATATTTGTAAAAGTAATTGTCAAAACACTTTTAGGCTCTACGATCTCGCTGATTTTAATTTTGAAAAAATAAAATGTTATAATAAGGTAGGGGTTGTTTTAGGTGCATCTACGCCCGATGAACAATTCCAGGAGGTAATCTCGCATATGCAGAACATCACAGAAGAAATCATCACTACGGAAACCGTTGAAAAAGAAGCAAAACAAGCTCAAAACATTGCTGTTGCTAACGAAAAGTCTGAATTTGAAAAAGCAGTTGATAGTATTAGAGCTGATAGAGACTTAAAGATTGGTCAAATTGTTTCCGCAACAATAACTTCTGCAAAGGACGAAGGTCTTACTTTGAAAGTAAGAGACTCAAAGAGAGATGATTTGTCTCTTCCAAAGGAACAAATCATGGGCGAATATTCAAAAGATGCTTATCTTACTAAGGTTGGCGAAAAAATTCGCGTTATGGTAATTGCAAAAAATCCTATCGTTTTCTCTGAAAAAGCTATGGAAAAAGTTTTAAAAGAGGAAGCTGAAATTGAAGAAATAAAGAACGGCAAAATTTTTGAAGCTGTTATTACTGCTACAAACAAAGGCGGTTTGATTGGTAAGCACGGTTCATATCAAGTATTTGTTCCGTCTTCACAAATTAAGTTAGGATTTGTAAAAGATCTTGAAAAATACGTTGGTAAAACTTTAAGATTAAAAGCTGAAAAAGTTGAATCAAGAGGTGCTCGTAGACAAATCGTTGGTTCGCAAAAAGTTATTCTTGAAAGCGAAAAAGCTGAACGTGATGCTATTAAAGCTCAAAAGGAAGCTGAATTCTTTGCTAGTATTCAAGAAGGTGACGTTGTTTTAGGAACGCCTGTTAGATTTGCCGCATTTGGTGCGTTTGTTGACGTTAATAATTTCGATTGCTTAGCTCATATTTCTGATCTTTCATGGACTGGATGTAAAGATTGTGCTGAAGTTTTAGAGCTTGGTAAGCAATATGAATTCATTATTTTGAAAATCGATCAAGAAAACAAGAGAGTATCAGTTGGTTACAAACAATTACAACCTAAACCTTGGGACTTAGTTGCTGATAAGTATAATGTTGGTGACGTTGTTAAGGGTCGTGTTGTTAGACTTGTAAGTTTTGGTGCTTTTGTTGAAATTGAAAAAGGTGTTGATGGCTTAGTTCACGTTTCGCAAATTTCTAATGAATGGCTTGAAAATCCCGTTACGGCGCTTCAAGTTGGTCAAGAAGTTGATGCGAAAATCTTAGATATCAACATTGAAAAAGAAAAAATGACTCTTTCTATTAAAGCTTTACTTCCTGAAGTTGAAAAGCCTCAAGCCGATGATAAAGATAAAAAACGCAAGGCAAAAGAAGAAGTTGAGGGTGAAGAAGAACTTCGTGAATGGAAAGATGATGACAATGCTGGTGTTTCAATAGCTGAAATGCTTGGCAATAATGCTGAATAATTGATTAAAAGCAGGCGTTAAGTCTGCTTTTTTATTTTATTAATTTATGCGCCCTGTAACTTGGGGCGCTTTTTTCGTTCTAAAAATTTTTTATATGCCATATATTTATATAAATGGATTTCAGTTTTTTACCTAAAAATATAATGAGTGCTTTAAGTAAGATAGACGTGGACAAGTTGTGTGAGATTAGGTTGAGAAAAGGTTTTAACATTCGGCTTAAAATGACTGATGATAAAAATTATCCGCGCTATTTGTTTGATGCTGAAAATAAAAAAATAAAGTGCGAAGAAGATGATATTAAATGTATATTGAAACACATTACTGAGGGTTCCATGTACGCTTTTAATGATAGGATAAAGCAAGGGTTTATTACTATACAAGATGGTATTAGAGTGGGTGTAGTTGGAGAATGCGTGTACGATGAAGAAAAGCTTCTTTCCATAAAAAATATTAGTTCATTAAACGTTAGAATACCACACGAGATATTTGGTTGTGCGGATAATATATTTGAAAAAATTTGTTTTAACGATACGGTTCTTAATACTTTGATTATTTCACCTGCTGGTTATGGAAAAACAACAATCTTAAAAGATATTGCCCGAAAATTAAATGAAATTGGGTTATATAATATCGTTTTGATTGATGAGCGTGGGGAGTTTTTGACTGTAAAGGGAGAAAATATCGATTCAATTATGTATTCAAATAAATACTACGCTTTTAACGTCATTTTACGTACTATGACACCGCAAGTTGTTATTACTGATGAGCTAATTGATAAAAGTGATTGGGAATGTGTTAACAATGCAGTCAATTCCGGAGTTAAAGTGCTTGCTAGCTGTCATGCAAGTGAAATTTCTGGAATATTGAACAACGAAAATTTTATAAGCAAATTATTTGATAGATATGTTTTGCTTAATAGTGAAGGACAGGCTGGAGTTGTTAAAGCGATATATGACAAGGAGTTTGTTTGTGTGTGAATATTATTATAGGAGCAGGGTGCTTATTTTTTTGTATTTATGTTGCAAGTATGTTGTCAAAAAAATATACAAATAGACACAAGTTTTATAATGATTTTATGACATTTAATCAGTTATTAAAACGCGAGATATTATACACGCAAAATACTATTAAAAATATATTAGAGAGCATAAATGAAAGTGACTATAAAAATTTGCTTTATAGAGTTCATAATGGCGAAGCGTTTGATACGTTAGAATACTTATCGAAAGAAGAAATGGGCTTTGCTGTAGGATATTTAAATTCTATAGGAAAAAGCGATAACCGTTCGCAAATCGAGTACGTTAATAGTGTTGAACAAGTTTTAGAAAGTAAATTAGTTCAAACGATGAACGAGGAAAAAAAATATAAACAACTTTACCTAAAATTAGGTGTTTTGATTGGATTGATTTGTTTTATCATATTTTTGTAGGTAAAAATGAACGTAGAGATTATATTTAAAATTGCAGCAATAGGAATTTTAATTGCAGTAATAACGCAAATACTTAAAAAAAGTGATCGCGATGATATTGCGACACTTGTATCGCTTGCTGGATTGATAATCGTTTTAACGCTTGTTATAAACATGATAAGTGAGCTTTTTGAAACGATAAAAAACATATTTTATTTATATTAAATGGTAAAAATTGTTGCAATTACGCTTGTTTTCGCGTGTTTGATTGTTTATTTAAGAAGTGTAAATAGTGAGTTTGTTTTACTTGCAACGGTTGCTGCGGGCATAGTTATAATATTTTACGCATTGCAGTATATGTCTAGTTTTTTGACATTTTTTAACGATATTATTGAAAAGACCGGCGTGAATAGAGAACTGTTTATAGTAATTTTTAAGATTATAAGTATTGCTTACTTGGTTGAATTTGGCGTTGATATACTTGTAGATTTTGGACTTAAAAGCCTTGCGGATAAACTTTCTCTTGTTGGTAAATTAACTATTTTTACTGTTTCTTTGCCAATAATATATGCTGTTCTAAATTTGATTAAAGGCTTGTTGTGATGATTAAAAAAATATTGGCTTTTATTATTGTGCTACTTGTAATATTTTGCGCGACTGGGGTAAAAGAAGTAAAGGCGAGTGAACTTACTGATAACGTGTATCAGCAACTTGGAAATCTAGATTTGACTGAACTAGAAAATTATTTTAATAGTAGCAAATTGCCAGAAAGTTTAGATTTTTATTCGTTAATAAATAATATCATATTAGGCAGCAATAATATTAGTACAAATGAATTTTCTAGTTATATTTTAAGTGTCATATTTAAAAGTGTAGAAGATTTTTTGCCTTCACTAATTATGGTACTAATAATTGTTTTATTATGTAGTTGGATGCGGAATTTAAGATCAAGTTTTATGGACAATGGGATAAATAACATGGTTGTATACGTGTGTATTTTATCTGCTGTTGGGGTATTGATTGGCCATATAATAACAATTTATAAAAACACAATAATCGTTATTGATAATATAGCGAAATTGTGTGAGATTATGTCACCCATAATATTGAGCTTGATGGTTGCTTCAGGTGCAACGGTTTCAGTTGGTGTATATAAACCTGCGGTTGCAGTTTTTAGCGGTGGAATTATTAACGTTGTTTTGACTTTTATTTTGCCAATTATATCGCTGATAATAATGTTATCATTTTTTAATTCCATTTCATTTGAAGTTAGGTTTAATAAATTTATAGACTTTTTTGGTTCTATGATAAAATGGTTTTTTGGTATTGTAACAACAGTTTTTGGAGCATTTGTTACGTTACAAGGTATAACTAGCGCAACGTTTGACGGTATATCAATTAAAACTGCTAAATATGCATTATCAAACTCAATACCGTTAATTGGTGGTTTTGTTAGAGATGGGTTAGATTTGGTTGTTGCTGGTAGTGTAATAATTAAAAATACCATTGGTATTATTGGTGTTTTTAATTTATTTTATATTGTTTTATCTCCGGTTTTGCAAATTTTAGTGTTTATATTGCTACTAAAAGCGTTTTCAGCAGTGATTGAGCCTATTGCTGATGAACGTGTTTCAGGATTTTTAACCAGTATCTCTAAGGGGTTGACGTACGTTAACGTGTGTTTAATTATGGTTGGAATGATGTTTTTTATGATGTTATTGTTAATGATTATAAGTGCAAATGCTTTTATTTAATTATGAGTGATTGGGTTTTTAGCTTAGGGTTATTGATTGTCTTATTTACCGTTTTGTCACTGCTAATCCCGGAAGGAAAAACTAGTAAAGTTGTTAAACTTACGTTTTCTAGTGTGATTATGCTTTTATTGCTTAAACCAATGTTTAATATTAGAAACGGCGATTTATTTGATTTAAGTTTTAGTGATGGAAACAATTATATTTCACAAGAAAATTATTTAGAATTTGTAAATAGACAAAAAATTACAATTTATCAATCAAATTGCGAACAAATTACAAAAGAATTAGGCATAAACGATGCTTTTGTTACAATAGAATATAGCGTAGATGAAAAATATCAAATAAAAATTGAGACAGTATTAGTGTATGTACAATTAACCAATGAATATCTAGAAAAAGAACAAGAAATTAATGAACAAATTACGAGTAAACTCTCTTCATATTTAAATGTTAGTAAAAGTATAGTTAAAGTTTATGGAAAGCAAAAATAGCACATTATTTTCAAACACGATTAAAAAAATTAAGTGTAATAAAAAGGCACAATATTTTGTAGTTATTTTATCAATTATCATCGGTTTATTTGTTTTGTTTACAAATTATAATAAACCTACTCAAAATACTAACGTTGAAGATGAAATATTGATTTACGTTAATGATTTGGAAAATAGATTATCTCAAACGTTAAGTACTGTTGGTGGCGCTGGGAGAGTTTCGGTTGTTATAACAGTAAAGTCGGGCAAAGAAACTGTTTTGGCGATGAAAACAACTACTAAAGAAAATGCGCAAGGAAAGGAAACTGAAAGTTCGCCGTTAATCGTAAACGGGAAAACCGTCGTTGTTAAAGAACTTTATCCAGAAATCGTTGGTGTGTTAATTGTGGCTGAAGGCGCTGGAAACATTTCGGTGATGAATAAACTTCAACAGGCTACAGTTTCACTGCTAGATATTAGTGTAAAACAAATTGAAATTTTATCAATGAAATAAAGGAGATTATTATGAACAAAAAAAGAAAAATCGTAGTATTGTCATGCATGATAGCATTACTTGCGGTAACGGCAGTATTTAACTTTGTGTTAACAACCGGTCCCATTGAAGATGGCAGTTCACTTCCCGTAAGTTCAGCTAATTATTTTTCGCAATATAGAAATGAAAGAATGACAACAAGAAATGAAGAATTATTGCAACTTGACCAAATCATTGCTTCGGCTTCGCAAAACAGCGAAGAAAGAGCGGAGGCTTTATCTATGAAAATAGAGCTTACAGAGTTAACGGAAAAAGAACTTTTACTTGAAAGTTTAATTAAAGCGTACGGCTTTGAAGATGCGGTTGTGGTTATTGGACTTGAGTCAAACAACGTAAACGTTATCGCAAAATCTACCGAATTAACTACCGATGATGCTATCTTAATATATACGATAGTTGAAGAAGAAATTTCAGTTAGCCCTGAAAATGTAAAAATTATTCCTATTTCTTAAAAAATACTATGCAAAATAAATATTTTGTGGTACAATAAATATAGAAATTTATTTATCAGGGGATATTTATGGCTCGTTTCAAAAAGATACCTCAAGTTGAAGAAGGTAAGTTGATTTACGGTTACGGAATAGTTGACAACATTGTTCTTTACGCTGTTAGGGAAATTCCTTATGTTGTGCTTGATGACAAAGCGCAAGAAGGTACGAAGACAGGTTCGATTAAAGTTAAAAAAGAAAAAGATGGAATCCATGTTGACGTTAACGTTAAAATCCACTTTTCTCAATCTGTGTCAGACATTGCTTTTAAAATTCAAGAAGCAATTCGCCACACGGTTGAAACAATGACGGAGTATCATGTTTCTAATGTTAACGTGAATATTTGCGGTGTAACTTTTGATGATAAAACTGAAGAAGTATTATCTAACGAAAACCAACCCGAAAATAAAACTAACGAATAATAGGTAAACTTATGAGAAGTCTTGCGAGAGAATGTGTTTTTAAGTATATATTTTCTAAGCTCTTCAATCCGAGTGATGAAGGGCTTTTTGCTGTGTTGTGTAATACTTTAAATGAAGATGATAAAAACTTTGCTGATGAACTTTTATCTTTCGTAGATAAAAACGAGCAAAAATATTTAGAAAAAATGGAAAATCTTGCAGTTGGATTTAAGCTTGATAGAATGCACGTTGCTGATAAATGTGTTATTTTAATGGCGATGGCTGAATTGGATAATTTTAATAATACGCCTAAAGCAGTTATTATCAATGAGGCGGTTAATATTGTTGCAAAATACTCAACTGAGAGTAGCGCGAATTTTGTTAATGGAATATTGGCAGAATATGCTAAGGAGAGATTATGACTAAGATAATTGATGGAAAAGCTGTTTCTCAAAAAGTAAAAGATGAATTAAAACTTAAAGTGGAGAATTTTTTTAATAAAACAGGACATAGAATTACGCTTGCTGTTATTCTTGTTGGCGAAAATCCTGCATCGCAAGTTTACGTTAAAAATAAAGTTAAGGCAACCGAATACGTTGGAATGAAATCGTTATCGTTCTATCTGCCCGAAAATTCAACTTATGAAGAAGTTGAAAGCACGGTTAAATCACTATCTCAAGATAATGAGGTTGATGGCATTTTAGTTCAATTACCGTTACCAAAACATCTTGATGAAAATAAAATTCTATCACTAATTCCTGCAGAAAAAGACGTTGATGGGTTTTTAGCTGAAAACGTTGGTAGGCTTGTGCTAGGGCTTCCAACGACTGTTGCTTGCACGCCTTTTGGGGTGTTGAAGATGCTACAAAGCGAAAATATTGAGCTTGCTGGCAAAAACGCCGTTGTTCTTGGTAGGAGTAATATTGTTGGTAAACCTATGGCTATGTTATTGTTGAAGGAAAATTGCACGGTTACAATTTGTCATAGTAAGACTAAAAATTTAAAAGAAATTTGCAAAAATGCAGACATATTAGTTGCCGCAATAGGCAAGACTGAGTTTGTTACTGCGGATATGATAAAACCAGGCGCTGTGGTAATAGACGTTGGGATAAATAGAACTGAAAATGGGCTAAAGGGTGACGTTGACTTTGATAACGTTAAGCATTTAACGTCTTATATCTCGCCTGTGCCTGGTGGTGTTGGACCAATGACGATTGCAATGCTTTTAGAAAATACGTATTTAAGTGCGTGTAGGAGATTTAATGTTTGATTATAAATGTCAATATGATAATTATCTAAAAATATTTAACGAACAGTTAGATTTTGCTTTTAATTCACTAAACGATGTTCCTGCGTTATTAAAAGAGGCTATGTGTTATGCGGTAAAAGGGGGCGGAAAAAGAATCCGTCCCGTTCTTTTATTTGCAACTGCAGATATGCTTGGGGTGGACTTGTTGAGTGTTAAAGAATTTGCTGTTGCGATTGAATGTATTCATTCATATTCGCTAGTTCACGATGATTTGCCTGCAATGGATAATGACGATTATCGCAGGGGCAAACTTTCTACACATAAAAAGTTCGGTGAAGCGTTTGGGATATTAGCAGGAGATGCCTTACTTAATTTTGCATTTGAACATTGCCTAATTAAAGAAAAGTTTGATAGTTATGATGTTAAAGCGCTTTCTATTTTAGCTGAATGTGCGGGAAGTAGAGGCATGATTGCTGGTCAAGTTTTAGATTTGAGCAATGAGAAAAACCCAAGATTAGATAAGGAAGTTTTATATTCTATTTATGAAAATAAAACAGCAAAGCTTATAATGGCACCTGTTTTGATAGCGTCGATTAAGGCTGGGTGCAAATATTTTGAGCAATTGAAGGATTTCGCGTATAATTTAGGTGTTCTTTTTCAAATTTCAGACGATATTTTAGATGTTGAGGGAAGCCTAGATAAAATAGGAAAAACACCAAATAAGGATGCTAACAGTGACAAATTGACGTCAGTTAAAATATTTGGGATTGATGGCGCAAAAAAAATTAGAGACAAGCACTACTATAAATGCGTTAATGCGCTTAAAGGAATAAATAATAGCCGATTTTTATTAGAATTTACAAAAATTATTTGGTCAAGAGATAAGTAATATGAGATTAGATTTGTTTTTGGTAGAAAAAGAGTATTTTTCTACTCGAACAAAAGCTAGACAGGCTATAGAAAGAAATGAGATTTATATTAATGGAAAACTTGTTAATAAACCTTCTTATGACGTTGTATGTGGCGACGTCAAGGTTGAAAGAGTGTGTGCAAGCGAGTACGTTTCTTTAGGCGGTTTCAAGCTTGAAAAGGCTTTGCGCGATTTTAATTTTAACGTGAGTGGTCTTATAGTTGCTGATATAGGTGCAAGTACGGGTGGTTTTACTGACTGTCTAATTAAAAATGGTGCTAAAAAAGTTTATGCTGTTGATTTGAGGGATGATTTGCTACATGAAAGCTTAAAATCACTTGATAACGTTAATTTGGTTGTAAAAAATGCAAAAGAGCTTTGTTTTAATGATTTTAATGAAAAGCTAGACCTAATTGTAGCTGATTTAAGTTTTATTTCGATTTCCAACGTTCTTAATGTTTTTTCTCAGCTGATAGATGAAGATGGAAGTATAATTATTTTAATCAAACCTCAGTTTGAAACAGGCAAAAAAATAAAATTTAAAAACGGTATTGTTAAAGACGCTAAAATTCATCAACAAGTTTGCCTTGGCGTATACGATTTGGCTGTTAGTTTGAATTTGGCGCCACAAGCAATAACATGCGCACCCATAGTTGAGGGTAAAAATAAAGAGTTTTTAATTTTATTAAACAAGAAAAATTATTCAAAACTAAGTAAAGACTATATTAAAAGTTTATGATTATTCAATTATTTTTGAATAATTATTGATTTTATTCGTTTTATGTGATATTCTAGTCGTGGTGATATGATGAAAGTTTTAATTTATGACAACAAAGAAAAAGATGTTGGCGGAGCATGTTTGTCAGCGCTTAAGAAAGAGCTTGATCTGCAAAATGTGTGTTATGAGCTGCTTTGTGATGAAGAACTTTGCCAAGACAAAAAAGCCGATGCGGTGTTTGCAATTGGTGGTGATGGAACGATTTTATTTTTAGCGGAGTTTTCTAAACGTACCGAAATTCCTATTATAGGCATAAATGCGGGTAAACTTGGCTTTTTATGTGAGTTTGAAAAAAACAGCGTTAAAGAAGCAGTTTGTTCATTTGTTGAGGGTAATCTTATTAAAGATAAACGTTTATTGCTAAAAATGACGTTAAATGATCAAGTTAAATATGCTCTTAACGACGTTTACGTTCAACGAACCTACGACTATGATAAAGGTAACGTTGTTGCGCAAGTTTGCGTTCAAATTGATGGTGTGGTTGTTTCTAATTTTAGTGGCGATGGCGCTATAATTAGTACTCCAACTGGCTCAACAGCATATTCATTTTCGTTGGGTGGGCCTTTAGTTTCGCCAAGAACTTCTGCGTTTGTCGTTACGCCTATTGCCGCCCATTCATTTAACCAAAGACCAATAGTTTATCCATCAGGGGCGACTTGTAAAATTGTTAATACGGGAAAGTCTGCTATTAGTGTGTTTGTTGATGGCGCATATATTGCACAAATTGCCAATGAAGATTATATTGAATTATCTTGCGCTGAAAAGCCCGTTACGTTTTTGCGTAGCGTTGGGTACAATTTCTTTGAAAAATTATCAGATAAACTAACTAAAAAATTTAACGGTGATCTTGATGAATAGAAAAGAAAGACTTAAGATTTTACTTAATCTTATAGATTGTAGTTGTGTTAAAACTCAAGAAGAACTTGCTGAAAAAATGTTGTCGTTAGGCATTTCTGTTTCACAAGCAACCGTATCTAGAGATATTAAAGAACTTAATTTAATTAAAGTAGATGATGGGTACGGTGGTTATAAATATGCTAAACCTATGCAAGATTTAAGTTCTGCCTCAACGAGAGCGATAAATCTTTTCAAACAAATAGTAACTTCTATTGATTGTGCCAACAACTTGATCGTTATTAAGACGTTAAGTGGTAATGCTGGCACTGCAGGTATGGTTATTGATGAGATGAAGCTTCCACAAGTGTTGGGGACAATTGCGGGTGACGACACCGTGCTTATTATAGCAACAACTAATGCCGATGCTGACGTTGTTGTAAAAAGTTTAAAAACATTATAATACAGGTCAATGTAATATGCTAACCAATCTTCTAATTAAAAACGTGGCGCTAATTGATAGTGCTGAAATATGTTTTAATGACGGGCTTAACGTTTTATC
Source organism: Christensenellaceae bacterium (assembly GCA_045578765.1). Classification (GTDB taxonomy): domain Bacteria; phylum Bacillota; class Clostridia; order Christensenellales; family Borkfalkiaceae; genus UBA1259. The sequence continues at coordinate 62,506 of JAZNKV010000019.1, forward strand.
GGGCGAAACTGGCGCGGGTAAATCCGTGATAATAGAGTCGCTCAATTTTGTTTTGGGCGCAAAAGCTGACAAAACGCTTATTAGAAGTGGGGAAAACGAATGTTTTGTTAAGGCTGAATTCTGCGGGCTTGACGAAGAGGTAGTTGAGCTTTTTGATAAATTCGATTTTGAGCGAGAAGACGTGTTGATTTTGTCAAGAAAGTTTACAAGCGAGGGCAAATCAACTATTAAGATAAATGGCAATACGGCAACTGTGGGCATGCTCAAACAGTTTGCTTCTAGACTAATAGACGTTCACGGACAAAGTGAACATTTTAGTTTGTTAAAATCTTCTAATCAACTTGAATTGATTGATGAGGTTGGCGGTCAAGCTTTATATAATGTGAAATCCAAATTAAAACAAGATTATTTAAAATATAAATCAACTGTTCTTAAACTAAATGATTTAGGTGGAAGCGAAAGCCAAAGGCTTATTAGACTTGATGTGTTAAACTATCAAATTAATGAAATAGAAAGAGCCAACCTTGTTGAAGGCGAAGAGGAAGAATTGTTTTCTAAAAGAGAAAAACTGCGTTATCAAGAAAAGATACTATCTTCACTGAATGTACTAAATCATTCAATCAATGATGAGGGCGGAGTAAGCGATATTATTTCTGGTGCAGTTAGGGCGCTTTCTGGTATATCTAGTTTTGGCGATGAGTATTCTTCACTCTATGAAAGACTTGATAGCTGTTATTCTGAACTTGATGATATTGCGAGAACCTGCTCATCGTTGATAAGTGATTTTAATTCTTTTGATTATAATGTAGATGAAATAGAAAATCGTTTAGATTTTATCAAGTCATTAAAAAGCAAATACGGTGCAACAATTTGTGACATTTTTGATTTTTTAAATGCGACTAAGGCTGAAAAAGAAGCACTTGAAAACTTTAATGAAAATGCTAAAAACTTGATTAAAGATAAAGAAAAAATAGAAAAAGATCTTTATTTGTTATATAAAGAATTAAATGGAGAAAGAAAGTCTGCTGCAAAAACTTTTGAACAAAATATACTTTGTGAATTAAAAGAACTCGGCATGGAAAAGGCCAAATTTTCTATAAAATTTACTGATTTTCCTTGTTTCGAAGATTGTGATTTTGATAGCGGTAATGGTGCTGACGTTGTTGAGTTTTTATTCTCTGCAAATAACGGTGAGCCACTTAAAAACATGTCACAAGTAATTAGTGGTGGTGAAATGAGTAGGTTTATGCTTGCGATAAAAGCTCAAACCGCCAAATATAATCATATTTCTACTTTCATCTTTGATGAGATTGATGCTGGTATTAGTGGAAACGTTGCTAAGGTTGTTGCTAAAAAATTTGCAAAAATTGCAATTGATAAACAAATTATCGCTATTTCTCATCTCCCTCAAATTTCGGCAATGGCGGATAACAATCTACTTATAACAAAGAAGGAAACTATGGATAAGACGGTTACTAATGTCGCTTCGCTAGATTTAGAACAAAAAGTTTTAGAGATAGTTAGATTGGTGGGAGGGGCGTTTGATAGTGTAAATGCGGTTGCACATGCAAAAGAAATGATTGTAGAAGCTGACAAATATAAGCTCAAAATAAAAGCGCTTTAATTTTAAGGCGCTTTTTTTGTATATTGAATAAAATTCTGCACACAACTAAAACGAAAGGGGTGTTTATGAGAAGAAGATTTTCGTTCGTTTGTGTGCTACTAGTCATGTTAACATTGTTTAATTTTAACTTTGTTAATGCATCTGCAGATGAAAAAATATATCTTGGTGGAACTCCTGCTGGATTTACTTTGGCAACAAATGGTGTCGAAATTGTTGGGCTGAGCGACGTCATAACTGATAAAGGGGTGGAAAGCCCTGCGAAAAACGCTGATTTAAGAGTTGGTGACTTTATTGTAAGCATTAATGACGTTAAAATTTTGAGTTTTAGTGACATCGAAAAAGCGATTTTAGAAAAAAACAATATAATACTCTTAAGAAGAAATGGTGAAAACGTTATCAAGAGTGTTGACGTTGTAAAAGATTTTAGTGGTAAGTTTAGACTTGGTGTGCTAATTAAAGATAGTGTTAGTGGTATAGGAACTATTACTTATATTAAAGGTAGTCGTTTTGCTTCGCTTGGACACCCAATATTAGATGATAATGGTAATATTATTGAAACTGTTGGTGGAAATGTTTATTCTTGCTCGATTTCTGGCTGTGTAAAAGGAGAAAGGGGTAAGGCTGGTGAACTTAAGGGCGTGTTTTTGCGCAAAAACTCGATTGGTACTATTGAAAAGAATATTTGTTGTGGTGTATATGGTAGTATAAGTAATAATTCGTTAAAACAAAAAGAAATATTAATTGGAAATGCTGTTCCAGGAGATGCTAACATTTATACCACTATTGCTGAAGACGGGCCGAAGGAGTATTCTATTTCAATAATAAAGGCTGATAACGACGTGGATGGGAAAAATTTTGTAATAAAAATAACTGATAAGGAATTGATTGATGCTACTGGTGGAATTGTTCAGGGCATGAGTGGAAGTCCTATAATTCAAAATGGAAAACTTGTTGGGGCTGTAACGCACGTGTTTATAAATGATCCAACACGTGGATTTGGTATAAATATTTACAACATGATAAATAATTAGTAAAATATTAAGGAAAATAATATATATTATGTGTAACATAATGCATTAAAAATATTAAATTGCAGAAAATATCTTTATAAACGGAGGTTGATATGAAGAAAAGGATTTCTGCAATTTTTATTTTGTTAACATTGATAATTTCGTCAATCATTTTTAGTGGTTTTACGTATAAAAAAGTTTATGCGGATAGTATCGAAACTGTTTCTTCAAGTAAAAGTGCGTTACTTATGGATGCAAATTCTAAAACAATTATTTTTGAAAAAAATTCAAAAGAGAGACTGCCGATTGCAAGTATGTGCAAGGTTATGACTTTAATTGTATGTTTTGACAACATAAGAGAAGGCGTGTTTGAGTTTGGCGATTTAGTTACAGTTAGTGAAAATGCTGCAGGTATGGGTGGTTCACAGGTTTTTCTTGAGAAAAATGCTGAGTATTCTGTGGGTGAGTTAATCAAAAGTATAGTTGTTGCGTCAGCAAACGATGCTTGTGTTGCAATGGCTGAGCGTATTTGTGGCAGTGAACAGGCTTTTGTTGAAAAAATGAACGAAAAAGCTAGCCAATTAAATATGGAAAACACTAATTTTGTTAATTGTACAGGGTTGCCAAAAGTTGGACACTATAGTTGTGCGGAAGACGTTGCAAAAATGTTTTCGTGCTTAATTGAAAATGAAGAATATTTTAGATTTTCTAGAATTTGGACAGACGTGGTTAAACATCCAAACGATAGAATTACCGAAATATCTAATACGAATAAACTTATAAGGTTTTATAAAGGCTGTGATGGTGGTAAAACAGGATATACGAGTGAGGCTGGACATTGTTTAGTTGCTTGCGCAAAACGTGGTGACACAAGGTTAATTAGTGTTATTATAAAAGCGCCAGATAGTAAAACTAGGTTTAAGGAAGCTTCTTCAATGTTTAATTATGGATTTGATAATTATGTAAGTAGAATGATTGTCGATACTAATAAGCCGTTAAATTTTGACGTTAAAGTTTTGGGCGGGAAAAAAGATAATTTAGAAATTGTAGCTTCTCAACCGTTATATCTATTTTCAAATAAAAATCAAAAAAGAAGTGTAGAGTTTGATTTTGTATTAAAAGAAAAGATTAAAGCGCCCGTTCAAAAAGGACAATCTATTGGCGAGTTAGTTGTGTATGAAAATGGTGTTGAAATTGCTACAATTAACGTTGTTTCAAATGAAAATATAGAAAAGAAAGGTTATATTGATAACGTAAAGGACGTTATTGATAATTGGGGAATTGTTTAATATAAGATTAGTTTAATGTATTGCTAAGCAAAACTTAAAGCATATTGATTGACAATTATCTCTTGTTTTGGTAAAATTTTAAAAAACTAATAGGTGTTTTTATGAACGAAAGAGATACTTTAAAAATCAATAAAAACGGCTTGCTTGAAATAGGCGGAATTGAAGCTGTTGAACTTGCTAATCAATACGGTACTCCCTTATACGTTATGGATCAATCATACATTGAGAGCATGTGTAAGGTCTATGCTGAAACGCTAAAAAAGGAGTATGGTGATGGTTTGATTTGCTATGCGTCAAAGGCGTTTAGTTGTAAGGAAATTTATAGAATTGTCAATTCTTGTTCTATTGGTGCAGATGTTGTTTCACTTGGAGAGCTGTATACTGCCAATTCCGTAAATTTTCCAATGGAAAAGGTTTGTTTTCATGGTAATAATAAGCTTAAAGCTGAACTTGAATACGCTGTAGAAAATGGTGTCGGGTATATTGTTTTGGATTCATTTGCCGAAGCAGACGACCTAGACGAAATATGTAAAAGATTCTCAAACAAAAAGCAAAAAGTTTTAATAAGGGTTAATCCTGGTGTTGAAGCACATACTCATCACTATATACAAACTGCGAATATAGATTCAAAATTTGGTTTTTCCATTGATAACGGCCAAGCTGAAGAAATAGTTCTTCACGTTAAAGAAAAGACTAATTTAGAGCTCTGCGGACTACATTGCCATATCGGTTCACAAATTTTTGAAAATAAATCTTTTACTCTTGCTGTGGAGAAAATGACTGACTTTTATAAATATTTAAAAGACAAGTTTGGCATTGAGTTTGGCACGCTGAATCTTGGCGGAGGGTTTGGTATATATTATTCACAAGATGACAGTAAAAAGTCTTGTAATGAATATGCTGGTTATATCAAAAATATTGCTTCAACACTAAATAAATGCATAAAAGAAAAGTGTATAACTAAACCATTTTTAATTTTAGAGCCAGGGCGCTCTATTGTGGGGGAAGCTGGTATTACTTTATATACGGCAGGAAGAATTAAGGAAATCGAAGACGTAAAGAACTATATCGCTGTTGATGGTGGTATGTTTGATAATCCTAGGTTTGCGCTTTATCAAGCTGTTTATACAGTTATTCGTGCAGATAATTCAACTAATGAGCCTTGCAAAAAATATACTATTGCAGGAAAATGCTGTGAGAGTGGAGATATTATTGCTGAAGACGTTGTGTTGCCAATGGTAAAAGAAGGTGATATATTAGCCGTTCTTTCAACCGGTGCGTATAATTATTCAATGTCAAGTAATTATAATAGAAATTTTGTTCCGCCCGTTGTTATGGTTAAAGACGGCAAGTCGAGATGTGTCGTAAAATCGCAAACACTTGAAGACTTGGTTAGAAATGATTTATAAAAGAATATTAACGCTTAATATCATATTAAGCGTTTTTTCTTGCGTTTTTATATTTTTTATTATATAATATAATAAAATTGTAAAAGGATATGCTAGATGGTACAACAAATTATCGAATACATTTCAATATTTTTAGCTTTGATGGCAGTGCTGTCTATTCATGAATTTGCGCATGCGTTTGTTGCAGTTAAAAGTGGGGATAACACTCCTAGACTTTATGATAGATACACCATAAATCCTTTTGCTCATTTTGATCTTTTTGGGCTTATAAGCTTTGCAATAATTCGTGTTGGCTGGGCAAAGCCTATGCCTGTTAACCCTAATAACTTTAAACACTTCAAACTTGGATGTTTTCTTGTTTCTATAGCGGGCATAGTTTCTAATTATTTACTTGCTTTTATAGTGTACCCGCTTATACTTTTAGCAATTATTTACGTTCCAACTTTTGGCAAGTTTACTGAAGTTTTAATTTTAACCTTACGTTTTATTTATGGGCTCAGCTTAAATTTTGCGGTGTTTAACTTGTTGCCGATATATCCTTTAGATGGATTTAGAGTTGTTGACGTGTTTGTAAAAAAGCGCAGTAAAGCTTATTATGCATTTAAAAAATACGGTGTTTATGTGTTTTTTGCGTTTATTTTACTTGGAATAATAGCAGATGTAACTAATATTTATCAACTTGACGTTTTGAGTAACGCAATTACTGAAGTTTCTAATTTTATAGGAACACCGATACGTTTGTTTTGGGGGTTAATTTTTAATGGCTGAGTTTGAATCTGTTGTAGATTACTCTACAAAACTAGAAAATTTTGAAGGGCCTCTTGATTTGTTGCTTCATTTAATAAAGGAAGCAAAAATAGAAATTAAAGACGTGTTTGTTTCACAAGTTACTGAACAGTTTTTGGCATATATTGAAGGTGTTTCGATATTAGACGTAGACAAGGCTAGTGAATATCTTAACATGGCTGCGACGCTTTTAGAAATTAAATCAAAGTCTATTTTGCCCAAAATTGAAGAATATCTTGATGATATTGAAGATCCAGAAACTGCACTTATCCGCCAGCTTGAAGAATATAAACTATTTAAGGAAGCTAGTACCAAGCTTAAAGATCAAGAAAACGTTTTGCGTTTTTATAAAGAGCCAGATAAATCTGTTGGGGACGTGAAAGTTGTTTATACAGATTTTAATCTAGATGGTTTAATTGCTGCGTTTTCAAAGCTATTAATGCGCGTTGACGATAAGAAACGTCAAGAAAACGTACTAAAAGAAATACCCAAAGAAGTTTTTACTGTTAAAGATAAAGTTGAGCATATTAGAAACGTTTTGCTAGATAGAAAGGAAGCAAGTTTCTTTGAGATGTTTACAAGTTATTATACAAAAAATGAACTAATTACAACCTTTCAGGCAATGCTTGAATTGTTAAAATTACAATATATCACTGTTGAACAAAACGGTATATTTGACGATATTACGATAACGTTGAGGGAAGATAGGAATGAAGAACTTGGAGAAATTGACGAATATAATTGAATCAATATTGTTTGTTTCGGGCACGCAAGTTGCCATTAACGATATCGCTGAAAAACTTGAAGTAACTGACAAAGATATACAAAAGGCTGTAGAAGTACTAAAAGTTAAGTACTCGGGTGAAAGCGGTGTTCATCTTTTAACTTTTAATAAAAAGTTGCAATTTTGCTCTAATCCAAAATACGCAGATGAAGTATCTTCAGTGTTGAACCCCATAAAAGAGCGTGAATTGTCTAGGAGTATGCTTGAAGTTGCTGCGATTATTGCATATAAACAACCAGTTACTAGAATTGACCTTGAGGAAATTAGAGGTAACAGTGAATATGCTGTACAAAAACTTTTAGAGTTAGGGGTAATTGAACCTGTTGGTAGAAAAGATGCGGTAGGTAAGCCGGTTTTATTTGGCACTACTGATAAATTCTTAAAAAGATTTCAAATATCTTCTCTGGATGAGTTGCCTGACTATGATGAATTGCTAAATAAAATTCAACTTATTCGTGGCAACAAAGATGAAGACGACTATTTGTACAAAAAAGACGTTTATGTGGAAGAAGCTGCTGTTTCAATAGATGATTCTATTACACATAATGAAAAAAATATTGATGCTGATAATGAGGAAGATTTTGATTTGCCCGATTTTACCGAAGAAGAATTACCTGAATTTTTAAAAGGCGAAGAAGTTGAAAAAATTTAATTTATTTTAATCTAGATAGTTTATATTTATAATAAGCACGGGAAACCGTGCTTTTTTATTTTGTATATTTAAAATAATTATGCAAACAATATTAATA
>JAZNKV010000020.1:0-4730 GCA_045578765.1 Christensenellaceae bacterium
GTCTTTAACAAACATGCCTGCAAGTTCACGAGTTGCTTCAAGCATTCTACCCCTATCATCTACGAGTTTTACGAAAGGAAGGTTATAGTTTCTACCAACGTTAGCGTCGTCTTCACCGAAAGCTGGAGCAATGTGAACGATACCACTACCGTCGGTAAGGGTTACGTACCCGTCGCAAACAACGTAATATGCTTTTTCTTTGAAAGAGCCAAGCGCATAGTCAAAAAGTGGTTCATATTCGGTATATTCATACTCAATACCTTTTTTTACACTTACGGTTTGATAATTTTCAAACAAGGTAGGCGCAAGCGCTTGTGCTAAAACATACGTTGCACCGTCTTCAGCGATTAACTCAACGTAATCTTCCTTAGGATTCATACAAAGAGCAACGTTTGAAGGAAGCGTCCAAGGCGTAGTCGTCCACGCTAAGAAGTATGCGTTTTCCCTGCCTTTAATCTTAAAGCGAACGAAAACTGAAACGTCCTTAACGTCTTTGTAGCCTTGCGCCACTTCGTGAGATGAAAGCGCAGTTCCGCAACGCGGGCAGTATGGAACAATTTTATGACCTTTATATAAAAGACCTTTTTCAGCAATCGTTTTAATCGCCCACCATACTGATTCAATATAGTTATCGTCATAAGTAACGTATGGGTTTTCCATGTCTGCCCAATAGCCTACACGGTCACTCATCTTTTCCCATTCGCCTTTATATTTCCAAACGCTTTCTTTACATTTTTTGATAAAGGGTTCAATGCCGTACTTTTCAATTTCTTGCTTACCGTCAATACCGAGAAGTTTTTCAACTTCAAGTTCAACGGGTAGCCCGTGCGTATCCCAGCCAGCCTTTCTCAAACAGTGGTCGCCTTTCATAACGTGGTAACGTGGAATTATATCTTTAATTACACGCGTTAAAATATGCCCAATGTGCGGTTTGCCGTTGGCAGTGGGTGGACCATCATAAAAGGTAAATTCACGGTTACCTTTGTTCATGTCAATGTTTTGTTCGAAAATTTTGTTCTCTTTCCAAAAAGCGAGAACTTCCTTTTCTCTGTCTAAAAAATTAAGCGTTGTATCAACTTTCTTATACATAACTGCGCTCCAAAAAATTTATAGAAAATTGTAGTATTTAAAATATACTATTTTATTATAACTATATTTGCAAATTTTGTAAAGTTAATTTGCTCGAATTTAACAATTTAACTGTAAAATTGCTTGCAAAATTTATGAATTTAAGATAGAATAATACTACCGTGCTATGTGGGGAGTTAGCGATGCCCTGTTGTCCGCAATTCGCTTAGCGGAGCAGAATGCCGTTAAAAGGCCTATCTCGTGGAAGGTCGCGCGCGTTAAGGGACGTTGATACCAAGGTCTTATGCAACGCGCCCCCGCGAACCGTGTCAGAGCAGGAATGCAGCAGCACTAAACGGTAAGGCTCGTGTGCCATAAGGTAGCTTTGGAGTAGTTACCTGACGCGTTAACACTTCGGCGTGATACGTCGATTACGGATGCACGGTTTTTTTAACAAAAAAACGACTTAGAAATTTCTAAGTCGTTTTTATTTTTTGTTGTTATTTTTCGCTTATTTTATTTAAGTATTGAATTTCTAAAATTTTTGCTGAAATTTTTATCTTTGAAACAAAATACGCACTAATCGATAACACAGCCCCTATTATCCACCAAATTAATAATGCTCCAAAAGCCGACCTTATTGACATAATACCATAATACCCGTTATAAAACTGGAAAGTTGCAACATCGACTATACTCCAAATGAATGAGAGAACCATTAGCGTAATGCTAATTATTTCAGGTGCTATCCTATAAATCTTAAACCATTTTTGGTTTTCGTTGATGATTTGATCATCAGTTGCATTTCTTCCTTCTTTTGTTAAGTTCTTAAACATAACAAGCCTCCTAAATGTATGATTTGTTACAAATTGTAACATTTTATATTGTAACATTATGTTACAATTTAGTCAAGGAATTTTGGTGGTAAAATGAAATTAATTGGTTTAAAACTTATAAGAAAACAAAAGAAATATAACCAGTTAAAAGTTGCTATGGATTTATCCATAAGCAGAGAGGCACTTTCTCATTATGAGAACGGGAAGCGCAGTCCCGACGTTGAGATGTTAGTTGCTTTATCAAAATATTTCAATGTTTCCATTGATTTTTTAGTTCATGGCAAAGAATTTAAATAAACATAAAAAGAGGGCAAAAAGCCCTCTTTTATTTTTGGTGGACTTGGGCGTGTGAAATACGCACCGAGGACACCAAGTATTATTAGGGCTCCCGAAAAGATTTTGCAACGCAAAAGATTTTTGGGAAAAAGGAGAAGCCCGCTGTCTGTCGTGCAGTTTGCAACAGCAAACTGCTGACGTAAGGCGGTGCTTCGACGTGGTGGAGATGTGGGGACTTTCGCCCGTGCGACCTACCCGATAAACAGTGGGTGTCCACTGTTTAGTCCTAAGGACAAATTTGACAAGCAAATTTTCTCCATATGCAAGCCCCCTTTCTTATCTAAAACAAAAAGAGGGCTTTTACCCGTGGATTTTTATTGCTAGAATTTTAGCATTTCTTGTCGGTAATTTTATTTTGCTTAATTTTTCGACGAAACATCTACTTTAATCTCTTGAGTTTGTGTATTTTTTACTTTTATAACTGTAATATTATTCTATTCTCATCATTCTATATCCCACGCCAATATGCGTTTGAATATACTGTGGAGAATCTGGTTCTATTTCAATCTTCTTTCGAAGCGTTGCCATAAACACACGCAAGGACGCAACGTTGCTTTCCCAAGCCGCGCCCCAAATCTTTTGCGTTATAAAGGTATGGGTGAGAACTTTCCCTACGTTTTGAGAAAGCAAACACAGCAATTTATATTCAATAGGTGTTAAATGCAATTCGTTGCCGTTGATATACGCGCAACCTGCGGCATAATCAATTTTAAGATTACCGTTTGTAAATAGTGAGTCCGATTGCCTTGCTGAATGCAAGACAGACAATCTTCGTGTGGTAACACGAATTCTCGCAAGCAATTCTTCCACAGAAAAAGGTTTGGTTAAATAATCATCAGCGCCTGCATCCAACGCTTCTATTTTATCATTATCTTCACTTCTGGCACTGATAACGATAATTGGCATTTCCGACCAAGTTCGTATCTTTTTTATTACCTCTATCCCGTCAATATCAGGAAGACCTAAATCAAGCAAAACAATATCGGGATTGTGTGAAGATGCTTGCATTATTGCGTTTTCTCCGTTTTGAGCGGTTAAGTATTTGTATTCGTGCGCCTTTAACGTAGTCGTAATTAAATTACGGATAGGCGCGTCATCTTCAACTATCAATATCACAGGATTATTCATTTATTTTTATCTCCCCAATAGGTAAAGTAAAGGTAAATATAGCGCCACTCGGCACGTTGTCTTTTACAAAAATTTCTCCGCCATGCACGCTAATTATAGATTTACAAAGAGCAAGACCTAACCCGATGCTCCTACGGCTATCGGCTAACTTATTCGCTCCTGTATAAAACATATCAAAAACACGCTCTTTTAATTCATCAGGAATACCTGCGCCGTTGTCGGCAATGCTAATTATTGCTTTATCTTTTTGTTTTTCAGTGGTTATAGTTATCATTGAATCTTTCGGCGTATATTTTATAGCGTTATCAAGTATATTGATAATAACTTGAATAATTAAGCGTGTATCCATTTTTGCAAGCAAAAATTCATCTTTATGGACTACGGTTATTTTTTGTCCGCCTTGACGCATATGAACGTGTTTAACGGCTTCAGCCACAACCTCGTCAATAAGTTCAGCCGTGAAGTTTAGATTCATTCTGCCTTCTTCAAGGCGAGTTATGGACAACAAGTTTTCAACAAGATTTATAAGCCACATTGAATCGTTGTAAATGTCGTTATAAATTGATAATTTAGTCTGTTCGTCAAAGGAAGATGCGTTCGAAATAAGATTGCTCGCATTTCCCGAAATAGCAGTCAACGGAGTACGCAAGTCGTGTGAAATTGCACGAAGTAGATTTGCACGCAATTGTTCATTTTCGGCAAGCACTGCGGCAAGTTCTTTTTCTTTTGCGTTAAAAAGATTTTCAAGAGCTAACGCACATTCGCCCACAAGTGATAATACAATACTATTTTCAAAAGAATCAATTTCTTTTTCATTCTTATATACGGCAACGATACCATATGTTCGTAATTGCGTTTTAAGGGGATAGTAATCACATCTTAGTTGAGCATCTTTATAATCATAAGAATGGTTTATAAGTATGCTCGTAGCTATATTAAGTTCCTTTTCTCCCATCTGAAATGAATCATCTAACGCATAAACGAGAGTTTGTAAAGCATCTTTATTTTGCTTAAAAATAACAATTTCTCTATTTAATAACTTTTTTAATTGCTCCGCCGTTATTTTTAGAACTTCTTCGTCGTCGCTTGCACGTTGTAATAACCGATTAGCATCAAAAAGAATTTTCGTTCGATATGCCGCTTGTGAAGATTGTTTCGTTTGGTTATGCATTTTAGACGCCAAACTACCCGTAATTAAAGAAGCGACAAACATAATCGCAAACGTAATAGGATATCCGTCACCGTAAGCCATTAATGAAAATCTCGGCTTTGTAAATAGAAAATTAAATATCAATACGCTTGCTACCGAAGAAAATCCCCACGCTAATTTACTGCTCGTAACTATAGATGTTATCAACACAC